>JBGAKG010000018.1:0-225657 GCA_044224495.1 Polyangiaceae bacterium
CAAGATGGTGATGCCGGGCGACAACATCAAGATGACGATCGAGCTCATCACCGCGGTGGGTCTCGAGGAGCAGATGCGCTTCGCCATCCGCGAAGGCGGCCGCACCGTCGGCGCCGGCATCGTCACCAAGATCCTCGAGTAATTCGGAGTAGCCATGACGAAGATTCGCATCCGCCTCAAGGCGTTCGATCACCAGCTCCTCGACAAGTCGGCGAGCGACATCGTGGAGACGGCGAAGCGCACCGGTGCCAACGTGGCCGGTCCGATCCCGCTCCCGACCCACATCTCGCGCTACACGGTCCTCCGTGGTCCGCACGTCGACAAGAAGTCGCGCGAGCAGTTCGAAATCCGCACCCACAAGCGCCTGCTCGACATCCTCGAGCCGACGCAGCAGACCCTCGACGCGCTGATGAAGCTCGACCTTTCGGCCGGCGTCGACGTCGAAATCAAGTCCTGAGGAGTGAGGTCATGGCAAAGATCGACGTCTTCAACATGAAGCGAGAAAAGGTCGGCTCGATCGACCTCGCCGACGAAGTGTTCGCCGGCGAAGTCAAAGAGCACCTCTTCTACGAGGTCGTGAAGGCTCAGCTCGCGTCGCGCCGTCAGGGCACGGCGTCGGCCAAGGAGCGCTCGGCCGTCAGCGGGAGCACGAAGAAGCTCTACAAGCAGAAGGGCACGGGGCGCGCGCGCCACGGCTCGATCCGCGCGCCGATTTACGTCGGCGGCGGCCAGGCGCATCCGCCGCGCCCGCGTGACTGGTCCTATCGCCCGCCGGCGAAGGTCCGCACCGGTGCGCTGAAGAGCGCCCTCTCGAAGTTCGCGAAGGAGGGTCGCCTCCTCGTCGTCGATCGCTTCGAGCTCAAGGAGATCAAGACCAAGGGTCTGCTCTCGGCGTTCTCGACGCTGAAGGCCGACAAGAAGGTCATGGTCGTCGACAGCTCGGACAACGAGAACCTCAAGGTCTCGATCCGCAACTGCCGCGATCACCAGTTCCTGCCGCCGGAGGGCGTCAACGTGTACGACCTCCTCCGTCACGACACGCTCATCCTCTCGAAGGATGCGGCGAAGAAGCTCGAGGAGCGTTGCCTCGGGTCGAAGGAGAGCGCGTGATGCGAGCCGATACCATCCTCCGCCGTCCCATCGTCCTCACGGAGAAGGCCAACCTCCTCCGCGAGAAGAACCAGGTCGTCTTCGAGGTCGCTCGCGCGGCCAACAAGGCGCAGATCAAGGACGCCATCCAGTCGATGTTCGGCGTCAAGGTTCTGGACGTGAACACGCTCGTCATGCGCGGCAAAGAGCGCCGCATGGGCCGTGGCCACGCCAAGTTCCAGAACTGGAAGAAGGCCATCATCACGCTGAAGGAAGGCGACTCGATCGACTTCTTCGGCGACGCGAACGCGGCGAGCGCGAGCTAGAAAGAGCGAAGCGAACATGGGAACCAAGTCCTACAAGCCCACGTCTCCGGCCCGCCGCTACTACACCTCGGCGGACTTCAAGGAGATCACCAAGGGCAAGAAGCCCGAGAAGAAGCTCCTCGACCACCAGACCTCCACCGGTGGCCGCAACAACCACGGTCGCATCACTGCCCGCTTCCGCGGCGGTGGAAACAAGCAGCGCTACCGCATCATCGACTGGCGCCGCGACAAGGTGAACGTGCCGGCAACGGTCGCCTCGATCGAGTACGACCCGAACCGCACCGCGCGCATCGCGCTCCTCCAGTACGTGGACGGCGAGAAGCGCTACATCCTCGCGCCGGACGGCATGAACGTCGGCGATCCGATCGTCTCGAGCCGCAACGCGGACATCAAGCCGGGCAACGCGATGGCGCTCCGCCACATCCCGCTCGGCACGATGATCCACAACATCGAGATGAAGCTCGGCAAGGGCGGCCAGCTCGTTCGCTCCGCCGGTTCCGGCGCTTCGCTCATGGCGAAGGACGGCGACTACGCGCAGATCCGCATGCCGTCGGGCGAAGTTCGCATGATCCACCTCGACTGCCGCGCCGTCATCGGCCAGGTGTCGAACATCGAGCACGCGAACATCACCATCGGCAAGGCCGGGCGCTCGCGCTGGGCCGGTCGTCGCCCGCACAACCGCGGCGTCACGATGAACCCGGTCGATCACCCGATGGGCGGTGGCGAAGGCCGCAGCTCCGGTGGCCGTCATCCATGCTCGCCGTGGGGACAGCTGTCGAAGGGCTTGAAGACCCGCAACAACAAGCGGACCGACGGCATGATCGTCAAGCGCCGCAACCAGAAGGGCTGAGTAGGAGTTTCCCATGCCGCGTTCAATCAAGAAGGGCCCCTTCGTCGACGGTCACCTCGCCGAGAAGATCGCCGCTGCTCAGGCGACCCAGAGCAAGAAGGTCATCAAGACCTGGTCGCGCCGCAGCACGATTACTCCCGACGCCGTCGGTCTCACCTTCGCCGTCCACAACGGCCGCAAGTTCGTCCCCGTCTTCGTGACGGAGCGAATGGTCGGCCACAAGCTCGGTGAGTTCGCGCCGACCCGCACCTTCCACGGTCACTCCGGGGACAAGAAGGGCAAAGTCGCTGGCGCCGCTCCGGCCGCTCCCGCGGCGAAGCCCGCGGGCAAGTGATCGGCAACTGAGCCTCGGACCACACGAAGACGCCCGCCGACCGAAAGGTCGTCGGGCGTTCGTGTTTTGTCCCACCGCAAGCGTGTGGTTTTCTGTGGGTGAAGCGGCGACCAAAATGGCGTCGCACCTGGGCCGTTTCCCCAGAGTCCTGTAATTTTTCAGGCATGCGTTGGGCCGCGCCGATCGGATTCGTGTCTCTTCTCTTGGGGGCAGTCGCGTGCGGGGGCACGACGGGTGGTGGATTCGGAGACGCATCCACCAATCCCGGTTCGGATAGTAGCGTTCCGGGCGACGACTCGGGCTTCATCGAGTTCCCGGATGCGAGCGTCGAAGCCGCGCCACCGTGCGAGGGTTTGAAGTGCCAGCAGGTCACGTGCTCGAGCGGCAAGACGACCGTGAGCGGTACCGTCTACGATCCCGCGGGGAAGAACGGGATCTTCGGCGTCGTAGTCTACGTGCCCAACGCTCCGCTCGATCCGATCACCCACGGCGTCGTCTGTGATTCGTGCGGCGGCGCGAACATCAGCGGCAAGCCGGTCGTGACGACGCTGACCGACGCGAAGGGCAAGTTCGTCCTCGAGAACGTCCCCGTCGGCTCCAACATCCCGCTCGTGATGCAGATTGGAAAGTGGCGCCGCAAGATCACGCTCCCGAAGGTCGATCAGTGCGTCGACACGCCGATCACCACGAAGGACCTCACGCGTCTGCCGAAGAACAAGAGCGAGGGCGACATGCCGCTCATCGCGCTCTCCACCGGCTGCGATCCGATGGAAGACCTCGTGAAGAAGATCGGGATCGATCCCGCCGAGTTCACGAACGGGACCGGCAACGGCATGGTCCACGTCTACTCGGGCAAGACCGGTGCGCAGGTGGTGTCCGGCCAGACGGACGCCTACGCGTTCTGGGCCGACTACACGAAGATGTCCAAGTACGACATCCTCATCAACGAGTGCGAGTGCTCGCCGTACGACCGCGGCGCGAACCAGGTCTACGCGAACATGGCCAAGTACCTCAACGAGGGTGGGCGCATGTTCGGGTCGCACTACCACATCAACTGGTTCAGCGACGCGAAGGCCTCGGCCGATCTCAACAGCGCGGCCACGTGGACGCCGTGGGGCTCGTGCGGAACGGCGCCCTACCTCATCGACCAGAGCTTCCCGAAGGGCAAGGCGATGGCCGATTGGATGAAGAACACGTTCCCCACGTCTACCGCGGGGCAAGTGGCGATCACCTCCGGTTGCATGGTCAAGGACATCGGCGCGACGAAGGCCGGCATCTCGCAGCGCTGGATCTACCAGCAGGCGAGCCCGTCGCCGCCCGGCTACATCTCGATCAACACCCCGACCACCCAGCCGGCGGACAAGCGCTGCGGGCGCGCGGTGCTCTCGGACCTCCACGTCGGCACGTCGGGTACGACGATGTCCGAGCAGGAGGGCGCCCTCGAGTTCATGTTCTTCGACCTGGCGGCCTGCGTCATCGACGACGGCAAGGTGCCCCAGCCGCCGCCGCCGAACTGACGCCGATCAATGGCGCGATCCCGACTGTCGATTCACGCTCTCCCTCCCCGAGGTCACATGCGAACGATCACCTTCTTCTCTTCGTTGTCCGGCGCCTTTGCCATCGGCGCGCTGCTCCTGGGTTGCGGTGGTGGGAACACCAGCGGCTTCAACTCCGATTCGGGCGGCGGCGGTGACGACGCCGCGACGCAAGACGAAGACCCGATCATCGATCTCCCGGATGCGAGCGCGGAGACGGCTCCGCCCTGCGTCGGCCTCAAGTGCCAGCAGGTCACCTGCCAGAGCGGGAAGACGACCGTCAGCGGAACGGTGTGGGATCCGGCGGGTCGCAACCCGCTCTACAACGTCGTCGTCTACGTGCCGAACGCGGCGCTCGATCCGATCCCGCACGGACCGAAGTGCGACTCGTGCGGTGGCGCCAACATCTCGGGCAGCCCCGTCGTGACGGCGCTCACCGATCCGTACGGCAAGTTCGTCCTCGAGAACGTCCCCGTGGGCACGAACATCCCGATCGTCATCCAGGCCGGCAAGTGGCGCCGCAAGGTCACCATCCCCGAGGTCAAGCAGTGCGTGGACAACCCGATGGTCGATCCGCCGGGCACCCCGCCCGCGGCGCCCGCCCCGGTGGCGCGCGCGCTGAAGCTCCCGCGCAACAAGAGCGAGGGCGACATGCCGCTCATCGCGCTCACCGGTGGCTGCGATCCGATCCACACGCTGATGCAGAAGATCGGCATCGACCCGTTGGAGTTCACGAACGGGACCGGGAACGGGATGATCCGCGTCTACTCCGGCAAGAACGGCCAGAACGGTGGCGTGACCACCGCGACCGACGCGTACGCGTTCTACGGAAACAAGAACGAGCTCTTCAAGTACGACATCCTCATCAACGAGTGCGAGTGCTCGCCGTACCCGCGCGACGTTTCCGGCAACGGCTACGCGAACGTCGCCGCGTTCCTCACCGCGGGCGGTCGCGTGTTCAACTCGCACTACCACCTGAACTTCTACGGTGACGAACCGACCGCTCCGGGCAAGGCCGACACCATGCTCAAGAACTCCACCAACTGGACGCTCTGGAGCCAGGCGCCGAACTACTACTCGACGCCGTACCTCATCGACACGACCTTCCCGAAGGGCAAGGCGATGGACCAGTGGCTCCACAACCTGAAGCCCGGCGTCTCCAACTGGGCGTCGCCGACTCCGTTCGTGAGCTCGCCGGTCGGTCAGATCAACACCTCGAACGTCGGCGACATCGGCACGACGAAGCCGGGCCTGTCGCAGCGCTGGATCTACCCGACCAGCAACACGTCCACCGTCTACGTCTCGATCAACATGCCGACCAACGTGCCTGCGGATCAGCGCTGCGGGCGCGCCGTCGGCTCGGACATCCACGTCGGCAACGGCAGCCTGACCACCATGACAGAGCAGGAGGCGGCCCTCGAGTTCATGTTCTTCGACCTGGCGTCCTGCGTCATCGACGACCAGAAGCCGCCGGTGCCTCCGGTCCCGAACTGATCCCGTCCGAAGTTTTTTTGACGGAAACCCCCACCTACAACCATGAGCAAACTGATGCGAACGAGTGTCTTCTTTGGGGCGAGCCTTTTGGGTGCAGCCCTCCTGATGGCTTGCGGCGGCGGCGGAACCAGCGGTTTCAACAGCGACTCCGGCGGGGGCGGGGACGATGCTGCGACCCAAGACGAGGAGCCGGTGATCGACCTGCCGGACGCGTCGGCAGAGACCGCGCCTCCCTGCGTCGGGCTGAAGTGCCAGCAGGTGACCTGCCAGAGCGGGAAGACCACCGTGACCGGTACGGTGTGGGACCCGGCGGGCAAGAACCCGCTCTACAATGTGGTCGTCTACGTGCCGAACGCGGCGCTCGACCCGATCCCGCACGGCCCCAAGTGCGACTCCTGTGGTGGCGCGAACATCTCGGGTAGCCCCGTCGTCACGGCGCTCACGGACGCGAAGGGCAAGTTCGTCCTCGAGAACGTCCCCGTCGGCACCAACATCCCGCTCGTGATCCAGGCCGGCAAGTGGCGCCGGAAGTTCACCCTGCCCGAAGTGAAGCAGTGCGTCGACAACCCGGTCGTCGACTCGGGTAGCAACAAGACGCTCCGCTTGCCGAGGACCAAGTCCGAGGGCGACATGCCCCTCGTCGCGCTCACCGCGGGCTGTGATCCGATCCACACGCTCCTGCAGAAGATTGGCATCGATCCGGGGGAGTTCACGCCGGGCACGGGCAACGGGATGGTCCACGTCTACGCTGGGCAGGGCTACAACGGTGGCGTCAGCGGGGCGACCGACGCCTACGCGTTCTGGGGCAACAAGACGGAGCTCTTCAAGCACGACATCTTGATCAACGAGTGCGAGTGCTCCCCGCACCTCCGTTCGACCGTCGGCCCCGCGTACACGAACGTCGGCGACTACCTCCGCGCCGGCGGCCGCGTCTTCAACTCGCACTATCACCTGAACTTCTACGGGAACGACCCCTCGAACCCGACGGGCGTGCCGGACCCGATGCTTCAGGCCTCCACGAACTGGACGCTCTGGGGAGGCAGCTACCCGTACAGCTCGCCGTACCTCATCGACACGAGCTTCCCGAAGGGGAAGGCGATGGATGACTGGCTCCACAACCTGAAGACCGCGAGCGGTTGGCCCGCGTTCGTGACGTCGCCCAACGGTCAGATCGTCACGTCCAACGTCGGCGACATCGGCCTCACCAAGGCCGGCCTGTCCCAGCGCTGGATCTACCCGACGTCGGGCAACTCCACCGTCTACGTGTCGATCAACTTGCCCACGAACGTCCCTGCCGATCAGCGGTGTGGTCGCGCGGTCGGCTCCGACATCCACGTCGGCAACGGCAGCCTGACCACCATGACCGAGCAGGAAGCGGCGCTCGAGTTCATGTTCTTCGACCTCGCCTCCTGCGTCATCGACGATCAGAAGCCGCCGGTTCCGCCCGTCCCGAACTGACCTGACCTGACCTGACCTAGTCACCCTCGAGGTTCCCATGCGCGTCTCCGCCCTGCTCGCCATCGCGAGCGCCTCCGTTCTCTTCGCGTGCGGCAGTGGCGGAGGCACGACCTTCGGCGATGCCGACCCCAACAACGCGGACGACTCCTCGACCGGTGACGAAACCCCGATCATCGACCTGCCCGACGCCAGTGTCGAGTCGGCGCCTCCGTGTACGGGCCTCAAGTGCCAGCAGGTGACGTGCTCGAGCGGGAAGACCACGTTGAGCGGGACGGTGTTCGCGCCCAACGGGACCCTCCCGCTCTACAACGTCATCGTCTACGTGCCGAACGCTCCGCTCGATCCGATCCCGAGTGGCGCGACGTGCGACTCCTGCGGCGCGCAGGTGTCGGGCTCGCCGATCGTGACGGCGCTGACCAACGCCGAGGGCAAGTTCGTCCTCGAGAACGTCCCCGTCGGCTCGAACATCCCGCTCGTCATGCAGATCGGGAAGTGGCGCCGCCAGGTGACGATCCCGACGGTCCCGCAGTGCGTCGACACCCCGGTTCCGGCGTCGCTCACCCGTCTCCCGAAGAACCGCACCGAGGGCAACATCCCCAAGATCGCAGTCACCACCGGCGGGTGCGACCCGCTCGCGTGCTTGCTGCCGAAGATCGGTATCGACGCGAGCGAGTACGACGTGACGTCGGCGACGGCGAAGCGCGTCACGATGTACGCCGGCAGCGGCGGCTCGGGCCCGGCGGGCATCACCTCGGCGACGAACCTCTGGGGCTCCGCGACGGAGCTGAAGAAGTTCGACCTCGCGATCTTCAGCTGCGAGTGCTCCGAGTACAACACCAACAAGACGAACCCGCAGGCGGTCCAGGACTACGTCGACTCGGGCGGCAAGCTCTTCACCTCGCACTACCACTACACGTGGTTCAAGAACCTCATCCCGGCGTGGCAGCCGACCGCGAACTGGTCGGGTGGTAGCGGCTCGACCCCGGCGCTCGTGGACCAGAGCTTCCCGAAGGGGAAGGCGATGGCGGACTGGCTGAACTTCCAGGGCATCCAGCCGACGAACGTGCCGCTCACGCAGGTGACGCTCAACGCGGGGGCGGTGAACTCCCCCACGCTGCGCTGGCTCTACCCGCAGAGTGGGACGACGTCGCACTACCTCTCGTTCAACGCGCCGGTCGGCAAGAAGCCCGATCAGCAGTGCGGCAAGGCCGTCTTCGGCGGCATGCACATCGGGACGGGCTCGGTCGACGGTAGCTTCCCGAGCGGCTGCAGCTCGGCGCTGACGGCGCAGGAGAAGGTGCTCGCGTTCCTCTTCTTCGATCTGTCCTCGTGCGTCCAGGACGACACGAAGCCGCCGGTCCCGCCGCCGCCGAACTGAGGCGCACATGCGATTGGGCCTCGCCTCCGCGGGCCTCGCCTCCCTTGCCGCCGCACCGATCGTCCTGATCGCGTGCGGCGGTGACGCGAAGAGCTTCCTTCCGGAGCGCGCGTGCCTCGCGTCAGTGACCCATCGCCGGTAACCGCGCTGGCAACGGGCCGGTAACCGGACCTCTCGCACGCCCGAAATCCCAATGATTTCGTGGTGGCATCGCGCTTGCTGAAGGGGAGGGCATGAAGCGCAAAGCCATTCCCCTCCTTGCCGTAGCCATCTCCTCCACCGCCATCGCGTGCGGCGCGACCGCGCCCGCTCCGGATCCGCAGCCGTCGCCCACGCCGTCGGGCACGAAGGGAGAGCTCGAGGTCCTCAACGAAGAGCTGTCCGGCGTGACCTTGGACATGGCGCTCGAGCGGAAGGATCACTTCCGCCCGCTGTGCGACGCGAAGGGCTACCCGCTCGTCGGGAACATCAACGCGAAGGGCACGACCGTCACGCAGTTCTGCGCTGCGGTCCGCGAGATCGAGAACCCGACGCCGAAGCCGCCGCCGGTCTGCGACTCGAAGACGCTGAACGACGAGCTCTCGTGCTGCACGCTCCTCGACGACGCGATCGCCAACCACGAGCACTTCCGGTGCTTGTGCGACGACCAAGGCTACCCGCTCGTTGGTAACATCAACTCGAAGGGAACGACCGCGAGCGCCTTCTGCCAGGCGCTGCGGGAGAAGAACTTGCTATGACCCAATTCACGCTCGAGGCGCTCGGGGGACTCTGGTCGAAGCGCCTCGACAAGCGGCGCGGCGGGCTCCTGGAAGAGATCGATTGGAGTGGCATCGCACGCGAAGCCACGCCGGAGCTCGTCGTGCACGCGCGTGACGTTTGGACGCGCAGCGCCTTCAGCGAATACGCGAGCGGCGCTGCGTTCGCCACGATCGCGAGCCACATGCTCGTGGCGCGCGCGCCGATCGATCTGATCGCCGCCGCGGGGGATTTCGTGGCCGACGAGATGTTCCACGCCGAGCTCGCGTCGCGGGTGGCGATGGCGCTCGGCGGAGGGATCGCGCTCGACGTGAACTACGAGAAGCTGGTCCGCCCGCCTTCGGGCGAGGGCGCGCTCCTCCGTGCCGCCGAGCTCGTGGTCCGTTCGTGCTGCGTCGGCGAGTCGCTGACGGTCCCCATCTTGAAGCAGTCCCGTCGCGCGGCGGGCTCGCCCTCGATCGAAGCCGTGATCTCGCGGATCCTTCGCGACGAAGCGCAGCACGCCGAGCTCGGGTGGTGGTTCTTGGACTGGGCGGAGCTCACGGATGCGGAGCGGGTGCACCTGGGCAAGGTCGCCGGCGCGACGATCAAGTCGTTCTCGGTGCTCTTCGAGCGCGAGTGCGCGCAGACCGAAGGGCTGGGGTCGCTCCCGTGCTCCCGGTTCGATGGGGCTTTCCTGGAAGCGGTGACCCGCGACGTCGTGGAGCCCTTGCAGGAGAGAGGCGTCGAAGTCCCCGCGGAAGACGTGGCGGAGCTGAAGACGGCAGTGGGGACCTGAGACCGGCCCAGACGAGGACGTGCACGTGCACGTGGACGTGCACGAGGACGATGGATCGTGCACGGGCTACGACGACGACTACGGCCACGAGTAGGGGTCACGTGGACGACGGATCGAGGACGTTCTTCGAGCCCGAGGACGGCGTCCTCGACCCACCGTCCCCGTCCCTCCTGCTCGTGGCCGTAGTCGTCGCCGTAGCCCGTGCTCGACCCGTCGTCCTCGTTTTGGTACCCGTGCACGTCCTCGTTGGGCAAAAATGCCAACGATTTCCATTCAGTGCAGGCCACGAGCCGCTCTGTCTTCCGTTCCG
Organism: Polyangiaceae bacterium; assembly: GCA_044224495.1. Taxonomy (GTDB): domain Bacteria; phylum Myxococcota_A; class Polyangia; order Polyangiales; family Polyangiaceae; genus JBGAKG01. The sequence goes on from JBGAKG010000018.1 coordinate 10,309, forward strand.
GAAGGGGGGACGGCACCCGCTCCCGGCCTCCTCTTTTGAGGCGTTTCCCTCACATTTTGCTTGAACGCCCGCAACAAGGAGCTAAGTTGCGCGTCCCCAACCCAGCACCCACTGGGTAGGGAAAGGTCTGACGCGGCCGTTACGGCCCGCAGCAAGGCTAGGGATTCCCCCGACCCACTGCGGATACGACGGCGCCGAAAGACCCGAAACGGCGAAAGGTCCCTCTCATGGTCAGCAAAGCGATTGCTCGCTTTGCGCGGATCAGCCCGCGCAAGGCTCGTGTCGTCGTCAACCTCGTCCGCGGTCGTCACGCGGGGGAGGCGCTGCAGCTCCTCGAGTTCACGAAGAAGTCGGGTGCGCCCGTCCTCAAGAAGATCATCGAGAGCGCGGTCGCGAACGCACGCACGCAGAGCCCGGGCGTCGATCTCGACACGCTCTTCGTCGAGACCGCTTTCGTCGACAAGGCGCCGAACAAGTTCATGCGCCGCTGGCGCCCGCGCGCCATGGGCCGCGCGACCCGGATCCAGAAGGGCCTGAGCCACATCACCGTCATCCTCGGCGAGCGCTGAGCGACTTCAACGAAGCGAGAGAAGAGAGAACATGGGTCAGAAAGTTCATCCCTACGGCTTCCGCCTCGGCGTCATCAAGACGTGGAACTCGAAGTGGTTCGAGGACAAGGCGTACGCGAAGTGGCTCCATGAGGACATCCGCATCAAGCGTGCGGTGAAGGACTACCTCATGAACGCCAACGTCGCCTCGGTCGAGGTCGAGCGTGCGGCGAACAAGGCGAAGGTCATCGTCTTCACGGCCCGCCCCGGCATGGTCATCGGCAAGCAGGGCAAGGGCATCGAGACGCTGAAGAACGGCAACATCGGCACCGCCGCCAAGGGCGAGCCGCTGTTCCCCGGCGTCCAGGCCTTCACCCGCAACGAAGTCTTCATCGACGTGCAGGAGATCCGCAAGGCGGAGACCTCGGCGCAGCTCGTGGCGGAGAACGTCGCGACGCAGCTCGAGCGCCGCGTTGCGTTCCGCCGCGCGATGAAGAAGGCCCTCTCGACCGCCATGAAGTTCGGCGCCAAGGGGATCCGTATCCGCTGCTCCGGCCGTCTCGGCGGCAGCGAGATGAGCCGCGTGGAGACCTACCGTGAGGGGCGCGTTCCGCTCCACACGCTCCGCGCCGACATCGAGTTCGGCATGGCCGAAGCCCGCACCAAGTACGGGATCATCGGCGTGAAGTGCTGGGTCTTCAAGGGCGAGGTCCTGCAGCGCCGCACGCGCCGCCCGCAGGCTCCCCAGACTGCCTGAGTTCAGGAGTAAGCGATGCTTTCCCCCAAGCGAACCAAGTTCCGCAAGGCCCAGAAGGGCAACAACCGCGGTCTCGCGTACCGCGGCAGCGACGTGTCGTTCGGCGACTTCGGCATGCAGTGCACGGAGCCGGGCCGCGTGACCGCGCGTCAGATCGAAGCGGCGCGTATGGCGATCACCCGCCACGTGAAGCGCGTCGGCAAGCTCTGGATCCGCATCTTCCCGCACAGCCCGGTCACCAAGAAGCCGCTCGAAGTCCGCATGGGCGGCGGCAAGGGTGGCGTCGAGCAGTGGGAGGCCCGCGTGCAGCCCGGCTTCGTGATGTACGAGATCTCCGGCGTCGACGAGGCGACGGCGAAGGAGGCTTTCCGCCTCGCGGGCCACAAGCTGCCCGTCGCTTACAAGTTCCTCGTCCGCGGCACCGTCACCTGAGGAGCAGGAGTTTCAGATGAAGGCGAAGGATCTCAGGGAACGTACCCCGGAAGACTTGAAGGAGCTCGAGAAGACGCTGACGAAGGATCTCTTCGAGGCGCGCTTCAAGAACTTCACGAACCGGCTCGACGACACGAGCTCGCTCCGCAAGGGGCGCCGTGAGCTCGCGCGCGTGAAGACCCTCCTGCTCGAGAACGCGAAGGGCGCCGCTCCGGCGAAGCCCGCCGCGGCCAAGGCCGAGAAGGCAGAGAAGAAGGCAGCCCCGGCGAAGGCCGCGGCCGTGCCCGCCGCAGCGAAGTCCGCGCCGGCGAAGAAGACGACGAAGAAGAAGGCGGAGAAGAGCGAATGAGCACCGAGACGCAGACGCGCCCCGAGGCAGACAAGGCGGCGCACGGCTTCCGTCGCAAGATGGTCGGCCGCGTGATCAAGGACAAGATGCACAAGTCCGTCGTGGTCGAGGTCGTGAGCTTCACGCGCGACTCCCTCTACGGCAAGTACGTCCGCAGCCGCTCGCGCTACAAGGCGCACGACGAGACCAACCAGTACAAGGTCGGCGACGAGGTCGAGATCCAGGAGCACCGTCCCATTTCGAAGGACAAGCGCTTCATGGTCGTCCGTCTCGTCAAGAAGTTCATCGAGGAGTGAAGCCATGATCCAGATGCGCACCATCCTCGAAGTGGCAGACAACTCGGGCGCGAAGCGCGTCCAGTGCATCAAGGTCCTCGGCGGCTCGCGCCGTCGGTACGCGGCTCTGGGCGACGTCATCGTCGTCTCGATCAAGGAAGCCGTGGCCGGGACCAAGGTGAAGAAGGGCGACACCGCGAAGGCGGTCGTCGTTCGCACGAAGCGCGAGTACTCGCGCCCCGACGGCAGCTACATCAAGTTCGACGAGAACAGCGCCGTCCTCATCAACGCGCAGCTCGAGCCCATCGGCACGCGCATCTTCGGCCCAGTGGCTCGCGAGCTCCGCGGCAAGAAGTTCATGAAGATCATCTCGCTCGCGCCGGAGGTTCTCTGATGCACGCGCGACTCCGCAAGGGTGACGAGGTCATCGTCATTTCGGGCAAGGACAAGGGCAAGAAGGGCAAGATCGCCCGTCTCTTCGTCGAAGAGGGCAAGGTCATCGTCGAGGGCGTGAACCTCGTGAAGCGTCACCTCCGCCCCAACGCGAAGAACCCGCAGGGCGGCATCCTCGAGAAGGAAGCCCCCATCTTCGCGAGCAAGGTGATGCCGATCGACCCGAAGACGGGCAAGGGCACCCGGGTTCGCATGGGCAAGGACGAGAAGGGCAAGAAGATCCGCGTCGCGAAGAGCGGCGAGGCCATCGGCCAGAGCGCAAAGGCCTGAGGTAGACCATGGCAGCGGCAAAGAAGGGCAAAGCCCAAGAGCAGCGTACCGAAGAGCAGGCGAAGGTCGTCTCCACTGCGGAGATCGAGTTCCCGCGCTTCCTCACCAAGTACACGGAAGAGGTCATTCCGGCGCTGACGAAGCAGTTCGGGTACAAGAACCCGAACCAGGTTCCGAAGCTCCAGAAGATCGTCGTGAACATGGGCCTCGGTGCGGCCGTGAACAACCCGAAGATCATCGACGCCGCCGTCGAAGAGATGCGGTCGATCTCCGGTCAGAAGCCGGTCGTCACCCGCTCCAAGAAGGCGATCGCGAGCTTCAAGCTCCGCGCCGGTCTCCCGATCGGCGTGATGGTCACCCTGCGCCGCGCCACCATGTGGGAGTTCCTCGACCGTCTCGTGAGCCTCGCGCTCCCGCGCACGCGCGACTTCCGCGGCGTCTCGCGCAAGGCGTTCGACGGGAAGGGCAACTACACGCTCGGTCTCAAGGAGCAGATCATCTTCCCGGAGATCAACTACGACCGCATCGACGTCATCAAGGGGCTCAACATCAGCTTCGTGACGTCCGCGCGCACCGACGAAGAGGGCCGCGCGCTCCTCACCCACCTCGGCATGCCGTTCCGGGCTGCCTGATCACCGGATACTTGGAGAAGACGAAAGATGGCTCGTGCTAGTCAGTTTGCGAAGCTGAACCGCGCTCCGAAGTTTTCGGTCCGCCACCGCAACCGTTGCAAGGTCTGTGGTCGTGCGCGCGGTTACTACCGCAAGTTCGAGTTGTGCAGGGTTTGCCTGCGGGTCTTCGCCCTCCGTGGCGAGATCCCGGGCGTGATCAAGGCGAGCTGGTGATCCCATGATGACCGATCCGATCTCCGATCTCCTCGCGCGCATCCGCAACGCCGCTCTCGCGCGTCACGACCGCGTCGACGTTCCGCACTCCAAGGTCAAGGAGCACATCGCCAAGGTGCTCAAGTCCGAGGGGTACGTGGACGACGTCCGCGTGGGTGACACCGACGAAGGTCGTCGCACCCTCACGATCGTCCTCCGCTACGGCCGCGGCAAGGAGAGCGCCATCGACGGCCTCGCCCGCGTTTCGTCGCCGGGGCGCCGTGTCTACGTCCGCCACGACCGCATCCCGCGCGTCCGTTCGGGCATGGGCATCTCGATCCTCTCCACGAGCCGCGGTGTCATGACCGACCGCCAGGCGCGCGAGCAGCGCGTCGGCGGCGAGCTCCTCTGCGAGGTCTGGTGATCCCATGAACACTCCGACTACGGACATCAAGCAGTCGCGCGTCGGCAAGCGCCCGGTCGAGCTCCCCAAGGGTGTCTCGGCCGCGCTCAAGGACGGCAAGATCGAGATCAAGGGCCCGAAGGGCACCCTCTCGCGCGCGCTCCCGCCCAGCGTCGACGTCAAGGTCGAAGGCACCGCGGTCAAGATCCTCCCGACCATCTCCGGTCGCGACGGCTCGCGCCTCCAGGGCCTCGCCCGCGCGCTCATCAACGGCATGGTCCAGGGCGCAGCGACGGGTTACACGAAGACGCTCCAGCTCGTCGGTACGGGTTACCGCGCCGAGGTGAAGGGGCCGATCCTGAACCTCTCGCTCGGCTTCTCGCACCCGGTGAACTTCCCGATCCCGCAGGGCGTGAAGGTGGAGATCCCGGGCGACAGCAAGGGCACCATCATCATCCTCACGGGCGCCGACAAGGAAGTCATGGGCCAGACCGCCGCGAAGATCCGCGGTTTCCGTCCGCCGGAGCCGTACGGCGGCAAGGGCGTTCGTTACCAGGGCGAGAAGGTCCGCGAGAAGGCGGGCAAGGCTGCCAAGGGCGGCAAGTGATCTAGGAAAGGATTCGTGGGACCTCGGGGTTGACCAGATCACCCCGGGAGCCACGGAGAAAAGAGAACGACCATGGCCATGCAAATCGTCGGGCGGGAACGCCGCAAGCTTCGTATCCGCCGCAAGATCCAGGGGACCGCGGAGCGTCCGCGTCTCACCGTCTTCCGCAGCGCGAAGCACATCTACGCCCAGATCGTGGACGACGTGGCGGGCAAGACGCTCGTTCACTCGTCGACGCTCGCCAAGACCGTCAAGACGGCCATCGGCGAGGACAACAAGAGCAACGCTGCCAAGAAGGTCGGCGCTGCGGTGGCGAAGGCCCTCCTCGCGAAGGGCGTCGACAAGGTCGTCTTCGACCGCAACGGCTACCTCTATCACGGTCGCGTCAAGGCGCTGGCCGACGGCGCCCGCGAAGCGGGCCTCAAGTTCTGATCGGCACCCGCGCTAAAGGAATCGAAAATGGCGTTCGAGATCGAAGAAGAGAAGCTCAAGGAGCGCATCATCCACATCAACCGCGTTGCGAAGGTCGTCAAGGGCGGCCGTCGCTTCTCGTTCGCGGCGCTCGTGGTGGTGGGTGACGAGTCCGGTCACGTCGGCGTCGGCCTGGGCAAGGCCAACGAGGTGCCCGAGGCGATCCGCAAGGGCAACGACCAGGCGCGCAAGAACATCTTCAAGGTGCCGCTCGACGGCGTGACCATCCCGCACGAGGCGAACGGTCACTTCGGCTCCGGCAAGGTGCTCCTCAAGCCGGCCTCCGCCGGTACGGGCGTCATCGCCGGCGGCGCGGTTCGCGCCGTCGTCGAGAGCGCGGGCATCCACGACATCCTCTCGAAGAGCCTCGGCTCCTCGAACCCGCACAACGTCGTTCGCGCGACCATCGCAGCGCTTCGTCAGCTGAAGAGCCTCGACGACGTCGCGAAGAAGCGCGGCAAGCAGGCGGCGGACATCTACAGCGGCCCGAAGAAGAAGGCCGCCGAGACCTCGGCCTGAACGGCCCGACGGAGTCCATCATGAAGGCGCACCTCAAGGTCACGCAGAAGAAGAGCACCATCGGCCAGTCCGAGGGCTTTCGCCTCACGCTCAAGGGCCTCGGTCTCCGTGGTCCCGGCTCGACCGTGTTCGTCGCGAACACGCCGTCGTTCCGCGGCGCGGTGAAGAAGGTCATGCATCTCATCGCGGTCGAGGAAGTCGACGCGGCCCCGGCGAAGAAGTCGCCGGCGAAGAAGGGTTGAGGAGAACGGTCATGGCGGACACGCTCAGCAAGCTCGTGAAGCCCATCGGCGCCACCGAGAAGAAGCTCCGCAAGGGGCGCGGTGTCGGCTCGGGTCTCGGCAAGACGGCCGGCCGCGGCCAGAAGGGCCAGTACGCCCGCAACGGCGTCAAGCGCGGCTTCGAAGGCGGCCAGACGCCGCTCATGCGTCGTCTCCCGAAGCGCGGCTTCGAGAACGCGTTCATGGCGAAGATCGCCGAAGTGAACGTCGGCGCGCTCGAGGCGTTCGACGCCGGCGCGAAGGTCGACGAGCGCGCGCTCCGCGACCGTGGCCTGATCAAGGGCCGCTTCGACCGCATCAAGATCCTCGGCAACGGCGACCTCAAGAAGAACGTCACCGTGACCGCGCACTCGTTCTCCAAGACTGCGGTCGAGAAGATCGAGAAGGCGGGCGGCAAGGCGATCGTCCTCCAGGCAGCCGGTACGCAAGGGCAGGGCTGATCCGCCGTGGCGGCCTTCGCCGGCTTCGCGAACATCGGTAAGGTGCCCGAGCTTCGGCGGCGGGTGCTCTTCACCCTCGCCATGCTCGCGGTCTACCGCATCGGCGTCTTCGTGACGATCCCGGGCGTGGACCGTAACGTCATGGCGCAGGTCGTGTCGAAGGGCGCGGGGCTCCTCGGAGTCTTCAACCTCTTCAGCGGCGGCGCGCTCTCGAATCTGTCCATCTTCGCGCTCGGCATCATGCCGTACGTCAGCGCGAGCATCGTCCTGCAGCTCCTGACGATGGTCTACAAGCCCCTCGACGAGCTCCGCAAAGAGGGCGAGCAGGGGATGCGGAAGATCAACCAGTACACGCGCTACGGCACGGTCGTACTGAGCTTCGTCCAGGCCTTCTCGATGGCGCTCACGGTCGAAGGCGCGAACAACGGCGACCTCGCCAGCGCGCACGTCGGCGACGTCGTGACGCACCCGGGTTGGGGCTTCCGCATCGTGACCGTCCTCACGCTCACGACCGGCACCGCCTTCATCATGTGGATCGGCGAGCAGATCACCGAGCGCGGGATCGGCAACGGCATCTCGTTGCTCATCTTCGCCGGCATCGTCACCGACATCCCGGGCGGCATCTTCCGCTACTTCGAGACGCACAAGGGCAACATCCAGCCGCTGAACCTCGCTGCCGTCGTCGCGATCATCCTCGCGACCGTGGCGACGATCGTGTTCTTCGAGCGCGCCCAGCGCCGCATCCCGATCTACTACGCAAGGCGAACCGTCGGGCGAAGGGTCTACGGCGGCCAGACGGCGCACCTCCCGCTCCGCGTGAACACGGCCGGCACCATCCCGCCGATCTTCGCGATGTCGCTCCTCGGCTTCCCGTCGACGCTCGCGAACTTCCACATCCCCGGGATGACGGCGCTCCAGTCGCTCCTCAACCGCGGCGACTGGCTGTTCAACCTCATCTACGTCCTGCTCATCATCTTCTTCTGCTACTTCTACACCGCGGTCACGTTCCAAGCGGTCGACGTCGCGGACAACCTGAAGAAGCAGCAGGCGTTCATCCCGAGCATCCGCCAGGGCAAGCAGACCGCCGAGTACATCGACAAGGTGCTCACGCGCGTCACGCTCGGCGGTGCGCTCTACGTCGCTGCGGTGTGCGTCGTCCCGACGATCATCACCGAGGCGTTCCACGTTCCGTTCCGCTTCGGCGGCACGTCGATCATGATCGTGGTCGGCGTCGCGCTGGATACGGTGAGCCAGATCGAAGCTCACCTCATCACGCGCAACTACGAAGGTCTCTCGGGTGGTGGCGGCCGCGCGACTCGGATCCGCGGGCGGAGGGACGTATGAGCAAGCGACTCGTGTTCATGGGTCCGCCCGGTGCCGGGAAGGGCACCCAGGCGAAGATCGTCTGCGAGAAGTTCTCGATCCCGCAGATCTCGACCGGGGACATGCTCCGCGCCGCCAAGAAGAGCGGGAAGCTCGACCCCGAGCTCGTGAAGGCGATGGACAACGGCGCCCTCGTGCCGGACGCCGTCGTCATCGGGCTCATCCGTGACCGGATCCAAGAGCCGGACGCGAAGAACGGCTTCCTCCTCGACGGCTTCCCCCGCACGGTCCCCCAGGCCGAGGCGCTCGACCTCATGCTGTCCGGAAAGGGCGCTCCGCTCGACGTGGCGATCGCCCTCGAGGTCCCGGATGCACTCCTGGTCGAGCGTACAGTGCTCCGCCGGACCGACAAACGGACTGGACAGATTTACCATCTGAAGTATAACCCGCCGCCCCCCGATGCCGTAGTCGAGCACCGGGCCGACGACACGGAGGAAGTCGTTCGCAAACGCCTCGATGCGTACGCGAGGGACACCGCCGCAGTCATCCCCTACTACGACAAGAAGGGGATCCTGAAGCGAGTCGACGGGACCAAAGATGTCGCGATCGTGACCGAGCAAGTGCTCGCCGCGCTCGGGACTGGATGAAGCAGAAGGCTCGTAAGGATAGAGAGGTAGTTTTTGGTGATGAGTGAACGACGGGAGCGCAAAGAACCGAAGGGCGACAAGCTCGAGTTCGATGGAGTCGTCCAGGAAGCGCTTCCGAACGCCATGTTCAACGTCAAGTGTGACAATGGCTTGTCGGTGCTCGCCACCATCAGCGGACGCATGCGTCAGTTCTACATCCGCATTCTCCCGGGCGACCGGGTCACCGTCGAGGTGAGCCCGTACGACCCCAGCCGAGGCCGGATCACCTACCGGCACAAGTGACTGAGTGAGTTCCAGCAGAGGCAGCTATGAAGGTCCGTCCGTCGGTCAAAAAGATTTGTGAGAAGTGCAAGGTCGTCCGCCGCAAGGGCGTCGTCCGCATCATTTGTGAGAACCCGCGCCACAAGCAGCGGCAAGGTTAAAGAGGAATCGTCATGGCTCGTATCGCAGGCGTCGACCTTCCGCGCCACAAGCACATCGCCTACTCCCTCCCGTACCTCTACGGGATCGGCAAGAAGACGGCGCTCGAGATCTGCACCAAGGCAGGCATCAACCCGGCGAAGAAGACCGAGGAGCTGACCGAGGCGGAGATCAAGAAGATCCGTGACCTCCTCGAGACCGACTACAAGGTCGAGGGTGACCTCCGTCGCGAGGTCCAGATGAACATCAAGCGCCTGATGGACCTCGGCTGCTACCGCGGCCTCCGTCACCGCCGTGGTCTGCCCGTCAACGGGCAGCGCACCCACACCAACGCGCGCACCCGCAAGGGCCCGCGTAAGGGCGCCGTCACCCGTCAGGGCGCCGCGCGCGTCGCGCCGAAGTGATCCGGGAAAACCGAGAAATCAGGAAATAGAGCATCATGGCCTCCGCTAAGTCCTCCGCCACCGCCGCTCCCGCGAGCACTGCGACGCCGTCCGCCAAGGGCAAGCCGCAGAAGAAGAAGGTTCGCAAGAACATCGCGACCGGGATCGCGCACATCCAGTCGACCTTCAACAACACGGTCGTCACGATCACCGACATCAACGGCAACTCGGTCGCGTGGTCGAGCGCCGGTTCGCGCGGCTTCAAGGGCTCGCGCAAGTCGACGCCGTTCGCCGCTCAGCTCGCCGCCGAAGAGGCCGCGCGCAAGGCGATGGAGCACGGGATGCGTTCGGTCGCCGTGTTCGTGAAGGGCCCCGGCGCGGGCCGCGAGAGCGCGCTCCGCGCCCTCCAGACGGCGGGCTTCAAGGTCACGATCATCCGTGACGTGACGCCGGTCCCCCACAACGGCTGCCGCCCCCCGAAGCGCCGCCGCGTGTAATTGATCAACCGTCGTACCGTTTTGGTACGACGTTCCGGGACGAAGCCGGTTCGATTCGAACCGTGTGTAAACCGGTTTTTCGAGAACCTCGAGAAAGTAAGTAAGAGAAAATGGCTCGTTACATTGGTCCCGTCTGCAAGCTGTGCCGCCGCGAGGGCATGAAGCTCTTCCTCAAGGGCGAGCGCTGCTACTCCGAGAAGTGCTCCTACACCCGCCGTCCGTACCCGCCGGGTCAGCACGGTCAGGGCCGCATCAAGCTGTCCGAGTACGCGGTGCGCCTCCGTGAGAAGCAGAAGGTCCGCCGCATCTACGGCGTCCTCGAGCGCCAGTTCCGCGCGTACTACTTCGACGCGACGCGCCGCAAGGGCCGCACCGGCGAAGAGATGCTCGGCCTCCTCGAGAGCCGCCTGGACAACGTCGTCCACCGCATCGGCTTCGCGACGACGCGCTACGAGGCGCGCCAGCTCGTGAAGCACAACCACATCCTCGTCAACGGCAAGCGCGTCAACATCCCCAGCTACCTCCTCAAGGTCGGGGACAAGATCGAGGTCCGTCCGTCGAGCCGCGAGAGCAAGGCGATTGCCGCTTCGCTCGCGCAGGTCGAGAAGCGCCCGATGCTGTCGTGGCTCGAGCTCGACAAGAACAACTTCAGCGGCGTCTTCAAGGCCGCTCCGGTGCGCGAGGAGCTCAACGAGCCCGCCATCCGCGAGCAGCTCGTCGTCGAGTACTACTCGCGCTGATGCCACCGCGCTCGGTTCCTCCGAGCGCGTCCAGCAGACTTTCCGCAGCAACACGGGCAGGCGACGGATGGACCCGGAGAGCGGGTTCGAACGGTCCTCGGGATCGCCGCGTGAACGATCGAGAAGCAAACAGGAGAACGAAGAAGCATGAGCACGAACATCACCACGCGTAACTGGCGCGACCTCATCCGTCCGCGCGGCATCTCGGTCGAGAACGAGTCCCTCACGGAGTTCTACGGCAAGTTCACCTGCGAGCCGCTCGAGCGCGGCTACGGCATCACGCTGGGCAACTCGCTCCGCCGCGTGCTCCTCAACTCGCTCCAGGGCGCGGCGATCACCGCGATCAAGGTCGAGGGCGCGCTCCACGAGTTCACGAGCGTCGGCGACGTCGTCGAAGACGTGACCGACATCATCCTGAACCTCAAGGAAGTCGTGCTGAAGGCCTCGTCGGCGAAGACCTACACGGTCCGGATCGACAAGGAAGGCCCCGGCCCGGTCTACGCGAAGGACATCCAGCTCGTCGACGGGCTCCAGGTCCTGAACCCCGACCACCTCATCGCGACCCTCGACAAGAAGGGCCCGCTTTCGATGGAGCTCACGGTCAACGTCGGCCGTGGCTACGTCCCCGCGGAGAAGAACAAGACCCCGACGATGTCGATCGGCACCATCCCGATCGACGCGCTCTACTCGCCGATCCGCAAGGTCAACTACACGGTGACCAACGCGCGCGTCGGCCAGCAGACGGACTTCGACAAGCTCGCGCTCGAGGTTTGGACCAACGGCAGCGTGAAGCCCCAGGACGCGGTCGCGTACGCGGCCAAGATCCTCAAGGAGCAGCTCTCGATCTTCATCAACTTCGAGGAGACCGAAGAGACCAGCTACGCCGCCACCGCCGGCGAGGACGAGCCGCTCAACGAGAACCTGTTCCGCTCGGTCGACGAGCTGGAGCTCTCGGTTCGTTCGGCGAACTGCCTCCAGAACGCGAACATCACCCTCATCGGTGAGCTCGTTCAGCGCACGGAGCAGGACATGCTCAAGACGAAGAACTTCGGGCGCAAGAGCCTGAAGGAGATCAAGGAGATCCTCGCCAACATGGGGCTCTCTCTCGGAATGAAGATCGACAACTGGCCCTCGATGCTCGAGCGTTGGAAGGCCCAACAGGCTCAGGCCTGAGGTAACTCGTCATGCGTCACCGCAATTCAGGTCGTAAGTTCGACCGCAACACCAGCCACCGCCGCGCGATGCTGCGGAACCTCACCGCGAACCTCGTCCTGCACGAGAAGATCGAGACGACCGACGCGAAGGCGAAGGAAGTCCGTCGCGTCGCGGAGCGCCTCATCACCAAGGCTCGCCGCCTGGGTGAGACCGCGTACACCGAGCAGGAGAAGCTCTCTGCTGGCGACAAGGCCAAGCGTCTCGCCACCGAGCGCAACATCGCGGCCTACATCCCGCGCTTCGTCACCCGCGTCGAGAAGGGTGGCGAGGAGAAGCGTGTCGACATCGTGGAGAAGCTCCTCCTCGATCTCGCGAAGCGCTTCAAGAACCGCCCGGGTGGGTACACCCGGATCATCAAGGTCGGCATCCGCCGTGGTGACGGCGCGCCGATGTCGATGCTCGAGCTCGTCGGCGAGCCGGAAGGTTCGGAGGACGAGAAGCCGAAGAAGAAGGCCAAGAAGGCCAAGGCCGGCGCGGAGACCGCGAAGGCCGAGTGATTCGTCCCAAAATGGGATGATGGGAGAGGGCCGCGGCGTCGAGCTGCGGCCCTTTCGTCATTTTGGGGTGCGGATCACCGTCCATCGACAGGGAGTCGGGATTGGGGGATCCTTCGCTCATGGGGAAACGGCACGCCTTCGCCGGGGTGGTCGTGCTCGCAGCGGTAGCGCCCGGCTGCCACTGCGGGGGAACGAGCTCGGACACGCCACCCGCGCCGTCCGCGAGCGCTGCGCCCCTCACGTGCGCGGCGTATCCCCACCCCGAGGTCGACGGTGCCTACACGGTGAGCGGCCTCGCGACGACCCAGCACCGCCCGATCGTGGTCCTGTGGACCGTCTCGGCGTGGACGGGTTCGGCCGAGATGCTCCCCGCGGTCACCGTCTTCGAGGACGGACTGGTCGAGGTCGTCCAAGGCGGCGAAGAGGACTCGGTCGTCACGGAGGGGCGAGTCTCCGATCCGGCCGGGCTCGCGTGCTCCATCGCGCCCGACCTCGCCGCGCTCGCTCCGCGCGTCGCGATCAGCAACGCGACGGACCAGCCCGAGACGAGCATCGCGTATCGAATCGGAGAGGTGTGGCGCACGGTGAAGATCATCGGCCCGATGGAACCGAGGGTCTACCCCGACGACTTCCCGGTCGAGGCGCTCCCGAAGCCGCCCCCGCCGGCGTTCAAGAAGCACTACGACCGCCTGCTCGCACTGAAGCCGGAGGGAGCTCACCCTTTCGTCCGCGAGACCTACCGCGTGACGTTCACCGATTTCGATTACGCGCGCGAGAGCCTGCCGTGGCCGGCGAGCGTGTCCGCGCCGCCGGCGCTGAAGCCCGACCAACGATGGGTCGGCAACCCGCGGAGCTACGACGTCGGGGAGCGCGAGGGCACCGAGCTCCGCTCGCTCGTGCGCCGTCGGACCTCGACCCAGGCCGTGAAGCTCCCGGATGGGACGCTCGTCTCCATGTCGGTCTACCTCCGCATTCCCGACGAGGACTATCTGGAGCGCGTCGAGCGCTGTGCCGGCTGGGACGCGACGCCGTTCGGCGCTTGCGACAGGTAGCCGAGCGCGAGAGCGGTCAGCTCCTCGACGAGTGTTCCGTCGTCGACGCTCGCGGGGTGGTGCTCCAGCGCCGCGTGGGTGAGGAGGTCGACCGACCGGACCAGGAGCAGCGCCGCGAGCTCCACGTTCCGCGGTCGGATCGCGGCGCGACGTGCGTGGAGGAACCGCGCGACGGCGGCTCCGGCGCGGCGATCGACGTCGGCTTGGAGCTCGACGGCGCTGCCGAGCTCGTCGAGGCCGCGCGCGAGCACGCGGTTCAGCGGATCGACGTGCGCGGCGACCATCCGCTCCACGATCGTCTGCACCGCGAGCGGAAGGGGCGTCTCGGCATGCTCGGCGAGGAGCTCGTCCAGCTCGCGCAGCACGCCTTCCGTGTGGCGGATCGCGAGGGCGGCGAGGAGCGCGTCCTTCGACGGGTAGTACTGGTAGAGCGAGCCGACGCTCACGCCGGCGCGCTCGGCGATCGCGTTGACGCTCGCCTTCGCGAAGCCGCGGCTCCGGAACGCCTCGGCGGCGGCGACGAGGATCGCGTCCACGGTGGCACCCGCGCGCGCTTGCGTCGGCTTCTTGCGCGGCGCGGCTTTGGGTCGTCCCATCGTCGAGAGCGTGCCCCGTGCAGAGGGAAAATGCGAGCGCCCGCAGGGAGACGCTCCGACACCGCGAGATCGAAGGGCACCCAGCGCGCGGGCGAAGCGAGTCGAACCCACCGATCGCGCGTGGCACGGTGCGGACATGAGCACGTTGGACCGAGCCCGGATGCGCGTGGTCGAAACCCACATCGAGGCCGAGCGGAGGGGCGACTTCGACGCCGCCCGCGCGACGTTTCACCGTCCGCGCTACGAGATCGTCGCGACGGGCGAGGTTCACGACGGCGCGGACGCCGTCGGAGCGTTCTACGAGGAGACCGCCCGTGCGTTCCCGGACCTCGACTTCCGCGACACCGTCCTGCGGCCCTGCGCCGACGCGGTGTGGGTGGAGACCACGTTCGCCGCGACCCACCGCGGGTGGTGGCGCGGGCTCCCGGCGACGGAGCAGCGGGTCGAGTACCGGATGGCCAACCTCTTCGTCTTCGAGGGCGAGCTGCTGGTCGCGGAGCGGATGTACTTCGACCTGATGACGCCGCTGCGGCAGATCGGCATCGCGCGCGACCCGACGTCGCTCGGCGGACGGATCGCCGCGGCGTTGAATCACCCGTGGACCGTGGGCCGCGCCTTCGCGCGCACGCTGGTGGACGGCGAATGAGCACGCCGCCGCTCGGCGCACACGCGCGGGCGCTCCTGATGCCGGCGACCGCGGGGCTCGTGCTCCCATGGTGGCTCGCGCACACCGAGCTGGATGGGACGCCGCTGCGCTCCTCCCTCGGGGCGGTGCTCGCGCTCGGTGGCTGGGCGATGGTGGCGTGGACGGTCGTTCTCTTCGCGCGGCGCGGGCGGGGGACGCTCGCACCGTGGGATCCGACGCAGGTCCTCGTCGTCGCAGGCCCGTTCGCGCACGTGCGCAACCCGATGATCTCGGGGGTCGCGTTCGCGATCGCGGGGACGGCGGTGGCGACCGGCTCCCATCGGGTCGGGCTGTGGGCCCTCGCCTTCGTCGCGGTGAACCACGTCTACTTCGTCGCGTTCGAGGAGCCGGGGCTCCGGAGGCGCTTCGGCGCGGCGTACGAGGCCTACGCACGCGAAGTACCGCGCTGGTTGCCGCGTTGGCGCGCCTACGCGGGGCCGTCTACTTCTCCATCACCGTGACGAGGAGCGGCGACTCCGCGAGCGCGCTCGGCGAGACGACGGTCTCGTCCAGGGGCACGTCGCTCCCGTACCGCTCCGAGAGCTTCTGCTTCACCACCGGGCTCGTGAGGTCGAAGTCGCGCAGCTTGGCGAGCGGTGCGAGGTCGATGCCCGCTCCTTCGTGGAAGATCTTCCAGACGAGCTCGGAGCAGTAGAGCTTGTCGTCGGACCATCCGAACGCGAAGTCGTAGGGCTTGCCCGCGTAGCGCTTCCCCACCGTGCGCATGTGGGTCAAGGTGGCGTCATCGAGCCGCGATCGATCGGCGAGCCGCTTCACCGTGTAGTGACCCCCATCGCCGCGTTCGATCCAAGCGGCGAGCGGGGTCGACGTCACCGGCCCGATGGCCTCGAAGACGATCGTTGCCTCGCGCGTGCGGTACACGATGCCGACGTGAGAGAACTTCGAGTGCGTCGCGAGCTGGATCGCTTGGCTCTGCGGCGAGCGCGACGTCTGGAAGACGAGGTCGGCGTCCTCGAGCACGGGCAGGGTCGAGCTCGCGACCGGCGCCGGCGGGTGCGCCACGCCCCCGTCGCGCGCGCCCGCCCCGGAGGGCGTCGACCGCGCACACGCCGCCGTCAGCGCCACCGCGACGACGAAGCGCCGAGCTCTCATGCCAGCGGCCAGTGGAGCTCTGGGACGCCGCGCTCGCGCAGCGCTGCGTTCGCCCTCGAGAACGGCCTGGAGCCCTGAAACGCGATCGGCGCCGGCTTGTCCACCGAGCGCGGGGAGGGATGGGACGCCTCGAGGATCGCGTGGTGGGTCGTCAGACCTTCCCGCGGGGCCTCGATCAGCTTTCGTCGAGATTGCGCCGCGCTGCCCCAGAGGATGAACACGCAACCCGGCGTGGCGTGCGCGATGCTGAGCGCGCGCAGGACCTCGCCGCTGAGCTTCTCCCACCCCTTGCGCGCGTGGGACGCCGGTGTGCCCGACCGCACCGTGAGGATCGTGTTGAGGAGCAGGACCCCGCGCTCGGCCCACGCCGTCAGATCGCCGCTGGTGGGTTTGGGGCTCCCCAGATCCGCCGACATCTCCGCGAACACGTTCCGGAGCGACGGCGGCACGCGGACGCCCTTCGCCACGGAGAACGCGAGCCCGTTGGCTTGGCCGGGGCGGAAATAGGGATCCTGCCCGAGGATCACCGCTTTCACCGCCGAGGGCGGGGTCAGCGTGAGCGCCGTGAACGTCTGGGCCGCGGGCGGGAAGATCGCGGGGCCTCCTGCCTCGGCCGCGGCGCGCTCTGCTTCGACGAACGTCGCGAGCGGCTCGAGCCACGCCGCGTGACGAACGTCGGGTTCGAGGAGCGGCTTCCAGGAAGCAGGGATCTGCGCCCAGAGGCGCTCGCCTGCCGTGTCGTGGGGGTTGCTCATCCGTGCCGAGAATGTCGTGAACTGCTGCCGGTGTACAGCCGATGGGGGGCGAGGTAGATCACATCGTGCCTTCCGTCCCCTCTGACGCCCCCCGAGCCGACTCTCCGCTCGGGCGAGCCTTCACGGCGATCCTGCGCTACGCGGACGCAGGGGCACGCGCGCGCGGGCGGCAGTACGCGGACGAGGATCGCGTGGTCGAGGTGCGCCCGACCGAAGAGGGGGTCACCGCGGTCGTTCTCGGGAAAGAGGCCTACCGCGTCGTCATCGAGCGGAGCGACGGTCACCTCTCCACGCAGTGCAACTGCCCGGTCGCGACGCAGTCGACCGTGTGGTGCAAGCACATCGTCGCCGTCGCCTATGCGTTGGGGGGCGTCGATCCTCACGGGCCGGCGCCGCGTGACCCCAATGCGAAGGCCGGCGCCGCTGCGATGGCGAGCGTCCCGCGGCTCGTGCGCGAGCACCCCGACCTCCCGACGCGCGGGGTGGCCGGCCGGATCGGGCTCTTCCTCGGCCGCGAGGTACCGTACCCCGTCGAGTCGTGGCGCCGGCTCCGCGAGTGGTGGCGAGCGGCGGCTTCGTCGGGGAGCACGTCCGTCTTTCGGCACGCGGTCGAGACCGTCGGGGACGAGCTCCAGAGCGCGATCGACACGCTCCAGGCGTTCGAGCCGCCGCCTTCGCCTGCGCCGGGAACCGGCTACGGTCGGCTCTACGATCGGCTCGCTCGCCGTGCGGTCGATCTCGCGCGGCGGATGCAGCCGAGCGAGCCCGTCGGTCCGCTCGACCAGCGTCACCCCGGCTTCACGATCACGTGGACCTCGTCGTCGCAGATGCTGCGCATCCGCGAGAACCCGCACCGGCTGCTCCCGTGGCCGGAAGAGCTGACCCTGCAGATTCCGCTCGACGACGTCGGGCGCGTCGCCTCGAGCGGAGGCGGAGGGATCCGCGAGCTCTTCCTGCTCCGCGCGCTGCTCCTCGCGATGGCGGAGCGCTCGGACCCCGAACTCGCGAAGCTCGAGCTCGAGCTCTCGCGGCCCGGGTGGGCACGCCTCCTCGATCATCTGGTCCCGGCGGCGCCCGCGCAACGCACGACCGGAGCGCCCACGCTCCATTTCGTCGTCTCCGGCATCCACGGCACGCTCGTCCAAGTCCGAGCGCTCCACCGCGGTCTCTCCAAGAAGGGGAAGGTCCGCTGGACGCGCGCTCCCCTCGAAGCGATCGCGCGCGGCACCGACGGCGAGCCCGCGCGCCGCGTCGCGAGACTCGTGCAGTCTGCACCCGAAGCCCGCCGCGGTTGGGTGGACGTGGCGACGCCGCTCGGGCACGAGCTGCTCCTCGCGCTCGGCGCCGTCGCGCCCGTGTTCGTGGAAGAGCCAGGGGACGCGGAGCCCGTCGCCATGGACGTGATCGCAGGCCCGCTCCGGATGAGCCTGGATCCCGGCGAGGACGGGCTCGTCCGGCCGCGCTTCTGGATCGGCGAGCTCCCGCTCGAAGCGGAGACGTTCCGGCGTCGCCACGACGCGCACCGCGGGGCGCTCCTCACCGCGGTCGACGAGCGGCGCATCGTCTCGGCCATGGTCCCGCCCGCGCTCGAGCGCTGGGTCGAGGTCTGGCTCGACGAAGCTCGCACGATCGAGTTTCCCCCCGAGGCGCTCGATCAAGTCGCCGAAAAAGTGGCGCCTCTCGTCGCGAGCGGCGCGGTGGAGCTCCCGCGCGCGACGCTCGGGAGCGAGCTCCCGCCCGACCTGTCCGCCGCGCTCCGGATCGAGTGGCGCTCCGACGGCACCGCGGTTCTGGAGCTGCTCGCGTCGCCGCACCCCGGCGCACCTCTCGTCGCCGCGGGGGTCGGCCCGACGCTCTACACGTTCCGTCACGACGGCGCGCGCGTGTTCGTCGAGCGCGATCTCGATCGCGAGGTCTTCGCGATCGAGGAGGCGTACGAGGTGCTGCGTCACTATGCGCTCTGGGAGGCGCGCGTGGGACGCACCGAGAGCGTCGCGGAGACGTTGCGCCTCGCCGAGCTGCTCCGGACCACGTCGCCGGTCGGGCGCGTCGAGTCCAAGGTGGGAAAGCCGCCGACGGCGCTCGACTGGAGCCAGCTCGATCGATCGATCACCGTGTCGCGCGAAGGGTCGTGGTTCGCGGTGCGCGGCGATCTGCGCCTCGGCGATGCGTCGATCACGCTCGGCGAGGTCCTCGATGCCGCTCGCCTCGCGCGCCAGTACGTCCCCGTCGGCGACGGCACGTTCCTCCACGTGCCCGAGGACGTCCAAGCGAAGCTCCTCGGGCTCGCCACCGCGGCGGAGCTCGCCAAGCAGAGCGAGCCCGGCAAAGCGGTCGTCCACTCGGCGTTCTTCGACGCGCTCGTCGAAGCCGAGAAGATGTTCCAGCGCTCGGAGGGCATCGACCTGCTCGCGTACGCCAAGTCGCTCGAGCAGGCGCGCAAGATGCACCTCACGCCCACGATCGAGGCGGGCGTCCTCCGCCCGTATCAGGTGCAAGGCGCCGCGTGGATGCTGCGGCTCGCCGAGTGGGCGCCGGGATGCATCCTCGCGGACGACATGGGGCTCGGGAAGACCGTCATGACGGCCTCCGTCCTGCTCGCGCGGCGAAAGCTCGGTCCGGCGTTGGTGGTGGCGCCGGCCAGCGTCACGTCGAACTGGGTCGCGGAGCTCGCGCGCTTCGTGCCGAGCCTGCGCGTGCGGTGGCTCAACCAGGACCGCGAGCTACCGGCGAGCGAGCTGGGTCCGGGCGACGTCGTCGTGGTGTCGTACGGGCTCCTCGCGCGGCTCGATCGGGGTGAGCTCCCGAAGAAGCTCGAGTTCGCGACGATGGTCCTCGACGAGGCGCAGTTCCTCAAGAACGCGCTCGCCCAGCGCTCCGCGGTGGTGCGCGGGATCGAGCGCAGCTTCACGATCGCGCTGACCGGCACGCCGCTCGAGAATCACCTCGGCGATCTCTGGAGCCTCTTCGACCAGGTCTTCCCCGGCCTCCTCGGGCGCGAGGCCGACTTCAAGGAGCGCTTCCGCCGGACGATCGAGACGGCCACGCTCGAGCAGGGGAAGAGTACCGGCGACCGCAAGCTCGCCGCGCTCTCGCGGTTGGTCGCGCCGTTCTTGCTCCGGCGCACTCGCGCCGACGTCCTCGAAGAGCTCCCGCCGCGCGCCGAGCTCACGCAGCTGGTCGAGCTCTCCGCCGACGAGGCCAAGCGCTACGCGGCGCTCCGGCGCGCGTGCGAGATGGAGTTCACGAAGGAGAAGAAGAAGGGCGAGACCGCCGCGCAGACGAAGATCAAGCTCTTCGCCGCGCTCACGCGGTTGCGCCAGCTCGCGTGCGACGTCTCGCTCGTCGACGACACGTGGACGGCGCGCTCCTCGAAGCTCGCTCGCCTGACCGAGCTCGCGCTCACGCTCGCGGCGGAGAAGAACCGGCTGCTCGTCTTCAGCCAGTTCCGCGAGCTGTGTCTGCGTGCCAAGGCGTACCTCGAGCGGGCGGGCCTCCGGGTCGCGTTCCTCGCCGGCGACACGCCCACGCTCGCGCGCAAAGAGATCGTGGACGCCTTCCAGCGCGGCGAGTTCGACGTCTTCTGCATCTCCCTCATGGCGGGCGGGACCGGGCTCAACCTCACGAAGGCGAACTACGTCGTGCACCTCGATCCGTGGTGGAACCCGGCGGTCGAAGAGCAAGCGACGTCGCGCGCGCACCGCATGGGCCAGACCGAGCCCGTCACGGTCATCCGGCTCGTCAGCAAGGGCACGATCGAGGAGGGCATCCTCGAGCTCCACGCGCGGAAGCGCGAGCTCGCGGCCGCCGTCCTCGAAGGGAAGGGGACGGCGAAGGCGCTCACGGCCGATGAGCTCCTCGACCTCGTGCGCTATGGTGACGAGCCATGACCTACGGAGTCACGCTCGAAGGCGAGCTCGAGTTCGCGGACGCCAAGACGGCGGCCGAAGCGCTCGCGCGCACGATGGAGGGCCGGGGCGACAATCGGTTGCTCGAGGGCACCAAGCTCGCCGGCGTGAAGCTCACGTTCGCGTTCTCGGGCGAGCTCTCGTCCTCGAACGCACCCGCGCAGATCGACGGCGCGGAGTTCGCCGTACGGCGCGCGCTCCAGAGCGCGGTTCGGGGCGAGGTCTTGCTCCGCCACGAGGGCGGCTTCGAGCTGCGGCTCACCGCGCTCGGACGGGACTTCTGGCAGAAGCGGTGGGACGACGGGCAGATCGGCTTCCACGAGGGCAAGCCCAACGAGCTCCTCGTGAAGCATTTCGACGCGCTCGGGCTCGCGCCTGGCGCGCGCGTGTTCGTCCCGCTCGCCGGCAAAGCCGTCGATGTCTCCTGGATCGCCGCGCGCGGTCACGAGGTCGTCGGCGTCGAGCTCAGCATCAAGGCGATCGATGCGTTCTTCGGCGAGCGCGACCTCGATCACCGGGCGCACGCGCGGGAGCTCGGCGCGAACGAGGCGTTCACGACCGGTGCGGTGACGATGGTCTGCGCGGACATCTTCGCGCTCGACCTCCCGGCGCTCGGCACGTTCGACGCGGTCTACGACCGCGCCGCGCTCGTCGCGTTGGAGCCGTCGACGCGCGGTGCCTACCTGGACGTCTGTCGTACGCTGCTGAAGCCGAACGGGAAGACGCTCCTCGTCTCGTTCTCGTACGAGCCGCCCACCGTCCCGGGGCCGCCGTGGAGCATCGACGAGAAGACCGTGTGCGAGCTCTTCGCGCGCGAGGAGGTGACCCTCCTCGAGCGGCAGCAAGGCTCGATCTCGCCGCGCCTTCAGGCGGCCGGCGTGACGCTGCTCGAAGAGACGGTCTACCGGATCGCGCGCGTCACTTCGCCGCGCTGAAGACGAACGGGTAGGTCACGGTCACGATCCCACCCTCGGGCTGCGGGAACGTGAGCGACTTGACCTGGTTGATGATGCACGTCTTCACCGTCTCGTCCGGGAGGTCCGAGCCCGCGTCGGACGCGGTGGAGACCTTGCCGTCCGCGGCGATGACGAACTTCACCTTCACCGTGCCGGCGAGGGCGGGGTTCTTCACCAGCCCCTTCTCGTAGCACATGCGAAATCCGCCCATGTGCTGGCGGACGACGCGCTGGATGACCTCGGGCGGCAGCCGGCCGCTGACGGTGGTCGCGCCGAGCTTCATCGTGCCGCCGCCGCTCGACGCGTGGGAGCCGAGCGTCCCGACCGGGCCGAGCCCGAGCATGGGCGCACCCGTCGCCGTCGGCGCTGCGAGCGGGTCGGTC
The DNA here is from genome assembly GCA_044224495.1 of Polyangiaceae bacterium. Classification (GTDB taxonomy): domain Bacteria; phylum Myxococcota_A; class Polyangia; order Polyangiales; family Polyangiaceae; genus JBGAKG01. Next base: position 32,108 of record JBGAKG010000018.1, read on the forward strand.
GCCGCCGAGGCCATGACCGCCGGCGCAGCGGCGAGGATCTCGGCGTGGAGCGCTTCGTCCACGAGCAGCGGCGAGTCGAGGAGATCGTCGCGTGTCCACGTCTTGGTCGGTGAGAGCGCGAGGCCGTACGCGCTCGCGCCGGAGCCCGAGCGCGACCAGCCCGGGGTCGTCTTCACGTGACCCCAGATCCCGCGCGCGCACGCGGTCGCGGTCGTGCGCCAGTCACGCACGAGCGCGTCGGGGTCGCGCGCGAACACGCGCGGCCACGAGGGCACCGCGCCGGGCGGGAGGAAGCGGTGCAGCGCCGCGTCGAGGTCGTCGCAGCCGCGATCGTGATCCGTGTCGACGAGCTCGCGCGCCGAGGCGAGCGCCCATGCATCCGAGTCCTCCTCGGCGAACGCGTACTTCGCCGGTGGCGGTGCGCCGCTCGCAGCGACGGCTCCACCGACGGTCGTCAGCAGTGCGAGCAAGGTCGCGATCGCCGCGAGCACGAAGCGGCCGCCGCCGCCGCTCGCCGGCGGCATCGGAGGCGGTCCCGCGGCCGGGTTCCAGGCGCCGGGCGGCGGCGGGAGGTCGGCCTTCTTCGCGCCGGCGGCCCCCAGCGCCGCGATCGCGCCGAGGACGAGCGGCAGGAGCGCCGCCCCGCACCCGATCTTCGCTGCGCCCTGCGACTCCTTGAAGCCCTCCTGCAGGATCCGGTCGCGCTGGACCGCGTCGACCGCGCCGCCGGCGACCGCGCGTTGCGTGGTGCTCCACCCGAGCGCCATTCCGCCGAGCCCGGCTCCGCCAGCGAGGAACGCGAGCAGCAGCGCTGCGAACCCGACCCAGTACGCAGCGCGGCGTGACGCGAGCAGCGTCGCGATGGCGCCCAACCCGGCGAACGCTCCGAGCACGCCGAGGAAGAGCGCGACGAGCGCGCCGAAGCCCCCCTCGCGGACCATCATCCAAAGTCCCGCCATGGCGGGAGCATACACCCGTCAGGCGTTGGCGCGGCGCGGGCGGCGAACGAACAGGATCGCGAGGGCGAGGAACGCCGCCGCCGCGATCGCCGCCCACTGGTAGCTCTCCGCCTTGTGCGCGTGCTCGCTCGACGTCTGATCGATCTTCGCGATCTGGGCGCGCGCCTTCTCGTTGCTCGGGTCGAGCTCGAGCGCGCGCTCGAACGGCGCCTTGTCCGGGACGCCCTTGCCGACGAGCGCCATCCCTTCGAGGTACGCGAGCGCGCCGTCGATCTGCGCGTCGTGGTTGCCGCCCGGGTCGAGCCCCTTCGCCTTCCGATAGACCGCAGCCGCCTTGTCGGGCTCCGCGTCCTCGAGCGATTGCGCGTAGCGGACGTAGACCGGGACCATCTCCTTGCGGCGCTCGATCGTCGGCTGCTTCGCGAGCGCCTTGTCGAACGAGGCGACGGCGAGGTCGAGCTTTCCGGCCGCGTCCTCCTTCAGCCCTTCGTCCACGAGCGCATACACGTCCGCGAGGCGATCGGCTTCGAGCGCGCTCCAGAGCTCGGCGGAGAGCCGCGCCGCAGGCCACTCCGACGGCGCAGGCTTGCCCTTCAGGTTCGCGTACGCGTCGCGGAGACGCGGCAGGGCTTGATCGCCGTACATCTCGACCGACGCCTGCGCCGCCTTCTGCACGCGCGGACGATCGCTCGTGACGAACGAGAAGACGACCCCGAGCCCGTCGGGATCCTTCATCGTCCCGAACGCGGTGAGCACGTCGATGAGGACCTGATCGTCCTTCGTCTGGACCGCGTCGCCCGCGACGCGCTTGCCCATCGTCTCGAGCGCGGTCGTCGCGAAGTGGCGCAGCCCCGCCTCGCGCCGCGCGAGCAGCAAGCCGGCGATGGCGTGGTCGCCGAGGGCGCGGATCCGGCGCGAGACCTCGATCTGGAGCAACCACCCGCGGTCGGGGGCGAAGCGCGCCATCTCGACCACCGCGTCCGGCGTGCCGATCGCGGCGAGCTCCTTCAAGAGCGCGATCGTCCGGCGGATGACGGTGAAGGCCTCTTTGCCGGCGTCGCTCCCGCCGTCCCCCGCGGCCACCAGCGCGGTGTCCAGATCGAAGTCGTCGGCCCAGTACTTCGGCCCGGCGGTGCGCCGGACGCTCGCCAGGCGCGCGTCGATCTCCTTCGTGTCGCTCCGCTTCCGCAGCGCTTGGAGGTCCGCGTCGATCGCGGGGAGCGAGCGCGCCGTGCTGCCAGCGTCCGCCGTCGCCGGTGGCGGCGCGGTGTCCGCGAACGCGGGTTGGGCGGCGAAGGCCAGCCCGAGGAGAACGACGAGTGGGAGCGCGCGCGTCACGGAGAACCCAACGCCGCGGGAGAAGGAGCGATTCCGGCTCACTCCACGATGCGGAAGTCGGGGTGCTCGCCCGTGTAGCTGCGATACCGCACGTCGACCGACTCGACCCGTGCCGCCGACGGCCCGTGGTGCGCCCAGCTCACGAGCTCCTTCACCGAGTCTTCCTCGCCCTCGGCCAGGATCTCGACGCTGGCATCGTTGCGGTTCCGGACCCAACCGCTGATGCCGAGGCGCCGAGCCTCACGCTGGGTCGCGGCGCGGAAGTACACGCCGGTGACGCGCCCGCGGACGTTGATTTGCACGCATTTCAGGGCCATTGTCGCGGTTTCCGAGGACGACAGTAGCCAGGATCGCATGCGTACTGCAAGCTTCACGGGGGATTCCGCGACCACGCTGAGGGGCGCCGGCGTCCACTCCGGCGAGGGGGCCGTGCTCGAGCTCGTCCGGGTGGGGGGACCCGTCTGCCTTCGAATCGGCGACACCCGGGTGGCGGTGGCCGAGCTCGAGCTGGAGCCCGAGCGGGATCGGCGCTCGACGAACGTCCGGGCGGCGGGGCGCCGGATCGGGACGGTCGAGCACCTGTTCGCCGCGCTCGCCGGGCTCGGCATCCACGGGGGGGTGGAGCTCCGGCTCGAAGGGCCCGAGCTCCCGCTCCTCGACGGGGGCGCGCGCGCGTTCGTGGATGCGCTCCGAAGCGTCGGCGCAGGGGAGTCGCCGACCGAACCGCCGCTGGAGGTGGTGCGCGCGGGCGAGGTCGCCATCGGTACGAGCCGCTACGCGTTCGAGCCGAGCGCTCCGGGCGCACCCGCGGTGGTCGTCGAGGTCGAGCTGGATTACCCGGGCGCGCCGATCGAGCCTCGCGCGCGTTGGGAAGGCGACCCCGCCGACTTCGTCGAGCGCATCGCGCCCGCGCGCACCTTCGCGCTCGAAGCCGAGGTCGAAGCGCTCGGCGCGGCGTCGCTCGCGCGCTTCGCCGAGGCCACCAGCGTGATCGTGGTCGGCGCGAAGCTCTGGGGTGCCGGCGCGGTCGAGCCCGACGAGCCCGCCCGCCACAAACTCTTGGATCTGTTGGGAGATTGCTACCTGCACGGGGGACCGCCGCGGGGCGTGCTCCGAGCCTTCCGCCCCGGACATGCGGCGAACCACGCGGCGTTGCGCGCGGCGATCGGGCAGGGCATCCTCCGGCGCCGCCCGTGATGCGATCCTCGAGCTTCCGTTCCGCCGTGCTGGTCGCATGCGCGTGCGCGGCGTGGGCGAACGGCGCTCGCGCCGACGAGCCCGTGACGGCGCGTCCGCCCACGCTCCCGGAGCTCACGCACCGCTGGTTCGAGATCACGCAGGAGTCGAACCTCGCGGCGCTCCAGTTCCAGGACCCGACCGTGAAGGCGGCACGCACGGTGCGGATCGAGCGTCTCTCGCTCGAGGTCCCGATCGTCCCGCACCGTTGGTACGCCGGCGCGGGCTACGACGCGCTCTTCACGCACACCTACGACGGGAGCCCGCGCGCCGCGTTCGGCAACCCGGAGATCTGGGGCCGCGGCGCGTGGAGCTCGAGCTACGGCCTCTCCTTCGGCGGTGGCGTCGCGATGGTCGCGCCGCTGACCACGTTCGAGAGCCAGGAGTCGCGCACGCTCGCGGGCGAGGCCATCACCGCGCGCGGGTGGGACCGCGCGCTCTGGGATCCTTCGTCGTTCACCTTCCGGCCCTTCCTGGACGTGCGCGACGTCACGGGCATCTTCACGCTCCAGTACCGGCAGGCGCTCGAGTTCGCGTTCGACGTGCGCGACGTGGGGAGCTACCGCATCAGCGCGATCGGGACGCTCTACGTCGGCGTGATGGCGACGAAGGCGGTGACGTTCGGCGCCGAGCTGATCGAGTACTACCGCTTGGATCCGGGGATCTCCGACGTCGACCGCGCCTACTTCGCGGTCGGCCTCAACATGCGCCTGACGACGCGCTTCTTCCAGCCGACGATCGGGATCATGAGCAACATCGGCTCGCCGCTCAGCGCGATCGCGCGCATCGGTGGCGCTCCGCTCGACAGCGCGCCGGAGTCGTTCATCGGGCTGCGGATCGGCATGACGTTCGTGACCGCGACGGCGGCAAAGGAGTGATCGAATGAAGGCAATCGTCATCACCGAGTTCGGCGGGCCCGAGGTCTTGAAGCTCCGTGACGTGGAGACGCCGGTGCCGCAGCGGGGCGAAGTGCGGGTGCGCGTGCGGGCGACGGCGGTGAACCGCGCCGATCTGGTCCAGCGGCTCGGCGCGTACGCCGCGCCCCCCGGCGTGCCGAAGGACATCCCGGGCCTCGAGCTCGCGGGCGAGGTGGACGCGGTGGGCGAGGGCGTGACCGACGTCGCCGTCGGCGAGCGCGTCTTCGGTCTGGTCGGCGGCGGCGCCTACGCCGAGGCGGTGATCCTCCACGCGCGCGAGGTCGTTCGCATCCCGCCGGGGCTGTCCTTCACCGACGCAGCGGCGATTCCGGAGGCCGCGCTCACCGCGTACGACGCGATGGTGACGCGCGGAAGGTTGGCGGCGGGCGAGACGGTGCTCGTCTCCGCCGTCGGGAGCGGCGTCGGGACCGCGGCGGTGCAGATCGCGCGTGCGATCGGCGCGCGCTCGATCGGGACCGCGCGCACGGCGGACAAGCTGGAGCGCGCGAAGGCGCTCGGCCTCGACGTCGGGGTCGTCGCCGAGAAGGGGGCCTTCCGCGACGGCGTTCTCGCTGCGGCGCCGGGCGGTGTCGACGTCGTGCTCGAGCTCGTCGGCGGTGCGTACGTGAACGAGGACCTCGGCTGCATCGCGCCGAAGGGTCGCATCGTCGTCGTGGGGTTGATGGCGGGTGTGCAGACGGAGCTCGACCTGCGCGCGCTCCTCTTCAAGCGGGCGGAGCTCCACGGCACGGTCCTGCGAGCGCGGCCGCTCGAAGAGAAGATCGCGGCGGCGAAGGTGTTCGAGCGGCACGTCGTGCCGCTCGTGAAATCGGGGGCGCTGAAGCCGGTCGTCGATCACGTGCTGCCGCTCGAAGAAGCGGCGAAAGCGCACGAGATCGTGGGGAAGAACGAGACCTTCGGGAAGGTGGTCTTGACGGTCTAGAGCCTGGCACGCCCTAGTGATTCCTCGCGTGCGCGAGGCACAAGTTCCGCGCCTTGCCCCCGCACTTCTCGCACGAGCACACGCGGATGTCCGCCCCGTCGGCCTCGCTCGCTCCGCAGATGGCGCACGTTCGCACGCCGGTCGCGCTGCTCTGCCACGGCACTTGCTCCGCCCGCCGCGCGGCTTGGCGCACGCGCATGTTCCGCATCCGGTACCACTCGGCCCAGTGCCCAGCGAAGAAGACGAGGTAGTTCGCGCAGCCCGCGACGACCGCCCCGCGCGTCGCCCAATCCCCCAAGACCGCCGAGAGCACGAGCCCGCCCGCCGCGAGGAGCCCGAGCCACTTCACGCGCACGGGCAGGATGAAGAAGATCAGCATCTCGTAGTCGGGGAACAGCGTCGCGAACGCGAGGAACAACGACCCATTGAGGGGGCCGTTCGTCGCCTCGCCGCCGGTGAGCCACGCGGCGAGTGTCGTCCCGAGCATCCCGACGACGTAGAAGACGTTGAGCTTGAAGGCGCCCCACTCGTTCTCGAGGTTCGTGCCGACGAGCCACACCCAGTAGATCGCGAAGAGCGTCCAGATCGGGCTCGTGCGAACGGGCGGAAAAAACAGGTAACTGACGACGCGCCAGATCTGACCTTCGCGGATGCGGGCGAAGTCGAGCGTGAGGAGCTCGAGGAACTGCGGGCGACCCATCGAGAGGATGAACGTGATCGCCATGCCCCCCGCGATGACCCACGAGAGGTTCGGGATGGCGAAGCGCCCGAAGCGGCGCTCCATGCGAGCGAGGAGTTTTTCCATCCGGTCAGTTCTTCGGCGAGCCGCACTTCACCCAGGTCTCGAGCTTGGCGTAGTCGCCGGGCTGAGCGGGGCCGCTGCCGAGGACGTTGTCGGTGTAGGGCATGCGCGTCCCGCACGCCGACGTCGTGTTGAGGTTGCAGAGGAACGACGACGCGTCCGGGTCCATCGTGCACGGGTTGATGTAGACCTTGCTGTTGGTCTGCCACGCGACGAGGCTCATGTAGGCGTTGTCTTCGTTGTTCAAGTTGTAGGGCGCGTTGACCTGCGCGCCATGGCACTTGCTGTCGCCGCACTTCCAGACGCCCGAAGGGGACGACATCATCGGCCAGATGTCGTTCTTCCAGCTGACGCTGCAGGCGCCGCCGTCGATCGGTCCCTGCCCGTTGCAGAGCGAGCCGAGGTTGCTCCCGCTGTCGCTCTGCGGCGGCGCCGGGAGGTTCTCCTTCGAGAGGCCGGCGTGGTCGCCGAACTTGGTGCCCGCATCGAGGTTGCATCCGAGCGCGATCGCGGACGCGATGCCGAGGGCAACGAGCCCCGAGAGGACGAGGCGCCGGGTCGGGCGGGCGAACATGACGCATTCTGGAAGCAGCCCGCATGCCGCTGCAACCCCGAGCGTACGATTGGGAAAAGACGCTCTCCGCGTTGGGTAGGACAATGTAGGACACGTTGTCGCGGGCGGTTCGGGTGGGCGCCGCGATCCACCACCCCACCGCTGCTTTTGGGGGCGGGGGGATTGCCGCAGCGTTTGCGCTGCAAAAAATCACGCGGATCTGGCTAGGATGGGCGGCGCGCGTCGTCGCGGCCACCAAGGCCCGGCGTGGCCCACTCCGTGCACTTCGTTCGACCCATGATCCCCGCTCCCCAACGGCTCCTGTTCCTCTTCGGCGCGTTGTTCGTTGCCGCGGGGCTGGCCGGTTGCGCGAACGTGGCTCCGTACGAACGCGGCGTGCTCGCGCTCCCTTCGATGACGCCCGAGGACATGTCGACCGGCTTCGACGAGCACGTCCGCGCGGTGTCCGAGGGATCGACCGGTGGCTTCGGCGGCGGCGGCGGGGGATGCGGTTGCAACTGAGGTCGCTCGGTGCCGCGGCACTCTTGGCGATTGCGGTGGCGCTCCCGGCGCGCCAGGTGCTCGCCTCGGCGGATGACGTCACCGTCTCCGCGACCGTCGCTCAGATCCTGAACGAGGACTACGCGACCGCGTCCTTCGGTCCCGCCAAGACGAAGCTCCAAGCGGCGCTCGACAAGTGCAAGCGGGGCAAGTGCTCCGGCCCGACCAAGGCGCAGGTCTACGTCGCGCTCGGCATGGTCTCGTCCCAGGTCGGCCAGATCGACGAAGCGAAGGCGAACTTCGTCGCCGCCCTCAACGCCGACCCGAACGCGAAGCTCCCGGACCGCGGGACGTCGCCCTCGATCAAGGCCCAGTTCGCCGAGGCACAGAAGACGGTCGGCGCGGACTCGCCGCCGCCCGCCGCGACCACGGCCGCGCCGCCGCCCCCGGCCGCCACGACCGCGGCGACGACCGATGCACCTCCGCCCCCGCCGCCTCCCGCCGCCGGCGGCGGTGCGCCGAAGGGCTGGACCAGCGCGGAGGCCTTCCAGCTCGCGAGCGCCGGCCTCGCCGGGGACCTCGCGGGCAAGCTCGACGTCTGCATCGAGAAGGACCGGGAGTCCCTCAAGCTCGAAGAGCAGCCCGGCACGCGGCTCCACCTCGCGTCCTGCGAGCGGCGCTCGGGCAAGCTGATCGATGCGCTGCGCGACGCGCAGAAGGCGCTCGAGGACGGGATCAAGAAGAAGGACGGACCGGTCATGCGCGTCGCGCGCGACAAGGTCACGGAGCTCCTCCAGAAGATCCCGCACGTCACGTTCCAAGCGCCGGCCGGCGCGAGCGATCTCAACGTCACCTTCGACGATCGCCCGGTTCCGCGCGAGGCGCTGACGAAGCGCTTCTCGGTCGACCCGGGAAAGCACACCGTCCACGCCGAGGGAATCCTCAACGGCGTGTCGATGACCTACGACGAGGAGTACGACGTCAAGGAGGCCGAGCTCGTCACCGTCGTCATCACCCTCAAGACGCAGGCGTCGGAGTACCTCACGCCCGGGCAGCTCAAGTGCATGCTCGGCGCGAAGAGCCAGGACGAAGTCCTGAAGTGTCTGCCGCAGAACAAGAAGAACATCGTCGTCAAAGCAGGGCTCGACGTCAGCGGCTACACCGACACGAACGCGGTCAACATCCTCTCGCCCTCGATCAATGGCTCGGTGTCCTCGCCGACCGCGGGCTGGAATTTCGGCGCGAGCTACCTGCTCGACATCGTGACCGCGGCCTCGCCCGACGTGGTCTCGATGGCCTCGCCCGCGTTCCGTGATCGCCGCCACGCGGTCACGGCGAACGGTGGCTTCAAGGTCGGCATCCTCGGCGTGTCCGCGAACGGCGGGCTCTCGGTCGAGAACGACTACACCAGCATCAGCGGTGGCGCCGCGCTCACGCTCGATCTGCGCGACAAGCTCCTCACGCCTCGCCTCGGCTTCAATTACTCGCACGACATCATCGGTCGCTCGACGACCCCGTACGACGTCTTCTCGAACCAGCTCGACACGAGCACGATCGACGCGGGCGTCACCGTCGTCATCAACCCGACCACGCTCATCGTCGTGAACGCGACGCTCCAGTTCGAGCGCGGCGATCAATCGAAGCCCTACCGCTACGTCCCGCTCTTCGATCCGAAGCGCGTCGCCCCCCGCGTTCCGGTGGGGTTCACGATCGACGGCGTGAACGCGAACCGCCTGCCCCTCAAGCCGGCCGAGCAGCTTCCGACCGAACGCGATCGCTACGCGCTCGGCGGCCGCTTCATCCACCGCATGGCGAACGCGACGCTCCGCATCGACGAGCGCCTCTACTTCGACACCTGGGGCACGAAGGCCACCTCGACCGACGCGCGCTACATGCAGGACGTCGGGAAGCGGATCCGCGTGTGGCCCCACCTTCGCTTCCACGCCCAAACGGGGACGAGCTTCTACCAGCTGGCCTACTCGGCGGCGCTGAACCAAGATGGAAGCATCACCGTGCCGCTGTTCCGCACCACCGATCGCGAGCTCAGCCCGCTCATCACGCTCACCGCGGGTGGTGGCATTCGGCTCGGGCTCACCGCTCCGGAGTCGCCGACGCAGATCGGGCTGACCCTCCAGGGCGACGTGATGTACACGCGCTTCCTCAACGCGCTCTACGTGACCACCCGCACGGCCCTCTACGGGACGTTCGGCATCGACGGGGAGTTCGACTGATGCGCGCCGCCGCTCTGCTTCTGGCGACGCTCGTCGGCGCGCTCGCGGTCGGCGCGTGCAGCGATCCGGTCCCCGACGGGCAGATCAAGGCGCTCGGGGACGAGGACCCGAACGTTCCGCAGGGCGAGTACCACCGCGCGGGTCAGCCGTGCGTGACGTGCCACACGAAGTACGGCCCCGCGAGCGACAGCCCGTTCTCGGTCGCCGGCACCATCTTCGCGCAACCCGGCGGCGCGGTCGGCGTCGACGGCGCGTTCGTGGGCATGACCGACACGTCGGGCTCGAGCTTCATCGTGAAGACGAACTGCGTCGGGAACTTCTTCGTGAAGAAGGAGGAGTGGGACCCCGCGTTCCCGATCTTCGTCCGCGTCTACAAAGGGAACGCGGCGCGCACGATGCAGGGCCAGATCGGGCGCGAGCGCTCGTGCGCCAACTGCCACAAGGATCCGCGCGGCGTGATCACCAAGCTCTCGAGCGTGGGTCACATCTACCTCTACCAGACCGGCGATCAGGTTCCTCCGCCGTCCACGAACTGCCCGGTCAACCCGACCGTCGGGGGCGCCAAATGAGCCGCCCGTGGTCCTACGCCGTCATCGTCGCGGGGCTCGGCGCCGTCGTCGCGTGCGCGTCCAGCGTCACGAACGACGACGGGCGCATCCGCACGACGACCATCCTCGCGCCCGACCAGGCGCAGTTCAGCGCGGTGAGCCCGATGCTCGAGCGCCGCTGCGGCACGCTCGACTGTCACGGCCAGGGCGGGCGCCCGCTCCGGCTCTACAGCGGGCGTGGCCTTCGGCTCCCGAACGACGCAGGGCTCGGCCCCGGCTCGGGCGACACGACCGACGAAGAGATCGCGGCGAACTACCGCGCGGTCATCGGGCTCGAGCCCGAGCAGCTCACCCGCGTCATCGCCGGGGTGAAGCAGCCGCGCGACCTCCTGCTCCTCAAGAAGCCGCTCAACCTCGAGGGTCACAAGGGCGGGCCGGCGTTCGCGCCGACCAACGATCCGGCTGAGGTGTGTCTGACGACGTGGATCCGCGGGACGGTCGATACCAACGCCTGCAACAAGGCGATCGAAGGGCTCTAGCCTGGCGACGGATTCATCGCGGTACGAGATCTCGAATGGATCCGTCCGCGGGCCGAGGTAGGCGCTCTCAGCAGAGGGGATGTTCCAATCTGGGACATTGCTCTTCCCGTGTCCCTCGTGGATTCCGCGGTTTTCTCGAACGGCACGGTGGGTGCTTTCTCCGAGGAGCGTGATGGCGATCGCCGCGGCCCCACTTCAATGCGTGAGCTCGTCCTTGGAGGGGCTCTTCACGTTGGAGCGCGCCCACCGCCTCTTCGCCGAGTGCGCGGTGGCTTCGAGCGGAAAGCCGTTCGCGCTCGTGCTCGATTGTCGCGAGATGGAGGACTACACGCCCGAGGCGCGCCAAGCGTTCACCGAATGGCTGAGCCGCGAGCGGCGCCGGATCGACTGCGTCGCCATCGTCACGACCAAGTCGCTCTGGCACATGGTGATCGCGACGATGTCGCTCGTCTCGAAGACGCCGATGAAGCCGTTCTCGAACGTGGCTGCGGCGCGCGCCTGGGTCACCGCGCGCCACTGAGCCAAAAACACATCGCCCCGAGCTGCTTTCGCAGCCCGGGGCGAGGCCCACCGTCTCGAACTCGTTCGACCGTCAGACCTGGACCGGGTTGATGATCCCGGTGATGGCGCCGCCACGGTAGAAGTCCTGGACGCGGCGGAGGTCGCCCTTCGCGACGGCGTAGGCGGCGGCCGCGGCCGCTGCGTTCGTCGTCACGTTGCTGTTCTGGCCGGGGACGTTTCCACCCGTCGCCGGGTCGAAGCCGTTCACCGCGCCGCCCGCCGTGATGCCGCCGTGCCAGCCGGTCTTGAGCCAGCCGTTGCCGTAGACGTACATCCAGTTCGAGTTGCCCGGCGTGCCGTCCGGCCAGCCGTTGCGGTTCGTCGGCGTCTTCGGGGTGTCGCCGTGGATCGTGAAGACCACGCCGCCGTCGCCGAGCTTCTTGCCGCAGCCCGACGGATCGTCCGTCGCGTTGCAGTCCGCCATGAAGGCGTCGAAGATCTTGCCGAGGGCGGTGACGTCCGCCGTGAGGCCACCCATGTTGTTGAACGCGCCGTGCGGATCGTCGCGCATGGCGGGCAGGATGACCGACGAGGTCAGGCCGAGCTTGAACGCCTTCACCGCGATGATGAGCGTGCGCCCGATCTCCTGGACCGCGGTGCGCGCGCCCTGGATGCCGTAACGCTGGTCGTCCTGCGCGTTCGGCGTGAGCGCGCTGGAGAGGTTGCGCCCGAGGAGGCTCGCCGCGACCTTGCCGGTGTCACCCGGCTTCAGCATCGTCTTGCGCGCCGCCGCTGCGTTCAGCTGGAGGAACGTCTTGTAGTACGCGTCGTTCAGCGCCGCTGCGTCGGGGTTCTGGAGGAGCGTCTTCGACGCGGTGCTGTCGAACAGACCGACGAGGCCGGCCGAGTTCGCGACCGTCGCGATGCCCGGTGCGCCCGGCGCGGTGCCGAACACGAGCGGGTTCACGCCGATGACGGGGAGGAGCGTCGGGGTCGCCTGCTGGATGGCGGCGATCGACGCGATCATGCCGGTGCCGGTGGCGATGGTCGCCGCCGAGGTCGGCGTGCTCGTGTGCGTCTCGTTGTTGCCCGCCATGAAGGCCGAGATCTGCTTCTTCGGCCCGAGGGCCTGGAAGGGCGACTGCGGCGCGTAGACGAGCGGCTTGTCCGTGCCGGCGGCCGACTTGGCTTGGCCGATGGCGTGGAAGGCCACGTTGCCGCCGCCGTTGAGGGCGACGTCCGTGTGGGGGAAGAGGAGCTGGAACCAGGCGAAGCCGCCGTTCCCGCCGACGAGGTGGACCGACTTCGCCGTGGCGGCGCAGGCAGCCGTGTCGGCGAGAGCAGAACCGCCCGACTCCGAGATCACGTTGAGGAAACGCGCACGCTCGAGCCCGAGGACCGCGGCGACGGTTGCGCTCCAACGGAGGAACTCGCGCCTGCTGCTTCCGCGAAGGTCTTTCAGTCGCTGATCAGCCATGACGATTCTCCTTCACTCGCACGTGTGAGCCGCCTCGAGGAGCGAGGCGAGAGCGATTTGTTGACCCTGATCCTTGGTGAGTCCCTTGCCCGTCGCGGCCGCGATGGCGTCGTTGGCCACCGTGACGTGGTCGGCGGTCGCGGGCTTGCCCATCACGCAGGATAGACCGTCCTTCGTGAAGTTGCCGCTGCCGTCGAAGAGCTGGGTGTTGGGGCACGCCGGGACGTTCCAGGCGCCGCCCTTGGCGGCGGTCTGGATCTCGATCGCCGCAGCGACCAGGATGTCGAACTCCTTCGAGAGCGCTGCGGTGGAGGCGATGACCGCCTCCGCGACGCGACCGCTGTAGTTCGCGACGCCGAGCGCCGACTGGCCGTTCTTGTAGAGGTTCGCTGCCGGCGTGTTGCCGGCCGGGTTCACGCCGCGGCTCTGGAGGATCTTCCCGAGCTCCGAGTACGTGATCTTGCTGCACGAGTGCAGCTTCGAGATGACGAGGGGCGAGCCCGCGACCGGGTTCGTGCCTTCGCTCGGGTTCTGCGGGTTGTCGTTCGTGTGGTCGAAGGTGTTGCCTTCGCCACCGGTGGTCGAGCCCGGCGGGAGCCAGTCGTCACCCTCGAGCGAGTCGGTGGTGTTCGAGCAGCCCATCGCACCGATGGACAGGGTGAGCGCTGCGGCGCTCGCGAGGGTCAGAATCAGACGGTTCATGATCATCCTTCTCCTTTCCCTCTCAGAACTTCACGAAGTCGTCGGAGGTGAAGATGTTGCGCAGGAGGCGCTTCACCTTCATGCCGTTGTTCTTGAAGTCGGTCAGCAGCGGATCGCTGACGACCGGCGGAACCGTCGCGAGGTCGTTCACGACGTCGCCGCGCGACATCGCGTAGTTCCACTCGCGGGTGACGATGCAGCGCGCGACGTCCGGGTCGGCGGCGATTGCGGCGCCGAGGGTCGGGAGGTCGGTGACGGGCTTGCCGTTGCGCCACGCGAAGGTCTGCTGACCCTGCGGGAGCCAGTCGGCCAGCGTCGTGGTCGGGTTGCCGTTCGACGGCGTCTTCACCTGAATCGTGTTCTGGTACGCGCCCATCGCGTCGAAGTTACCGAACAGCGGCGCCTGGTGATTGATCGTCGTGTGGCAGTTCGCGCAGATGACGGACGAGGTGTCCTGGAAGTTGATGCGCGCGTTCGGCGTGTTGGTGTTGCCCGTGATGGTGTTGAAGTCCCAGGGGCTCGTGTAGACGCCGTTGCCCATCTGCTTCGGGGTCGACGTGAACTCGGTCGGGAACTTCGAGCAGACGAACGTCTCCTGGACGAAGCGGACGCGGCGGAAGGCCATGTTCGCGAAGTACTGCGACTGGAGGCCGGGGTTCGTGAGGAGGCCCGCCGTCGGCGCGTTGCCCGGGCAGTTCGCGTCGGTGAAGGTGCCGTTCGCGAAGGTGGGGCAGGTGCCCGAGTTCGCGGTGAAGAGGTCGGTGTAGGGGCGATCCTTCACGACGACCTCGGTCGCGAAGACCGCGGCCGTGTCGTAGTCCGGCTTGTTGTTGCCGTTCATGCCCGGCGCGCCGGTCTTGAAGGTGTCGCGCCAGAACTGAATCTGCTTCGTCGCGAAGCGCGGGTCGGCGAGGAGCGCGTCGATCTTCGCCTCGTACGCCGCCTTGGCGTTCGGGCTGTCGACGGCCTTGATGTCGTCGATCGACGGGAGCTCGCCGACGAGCTTCAGGCTCGCGGTGCGGAGCGCCTCGCCGTAGTTGACCTTGCGGGCGTCGAGGTCCGCGGTCTCCTGCGGCGTGGGATCGACGGAGCCGCCATCCGCGCCCGGAGTCGGCGTGCCGCCGTTGCCGGGGTTGCCCGGGTCGACCGGGGTCTGACCGAGGGGATCGTCGGGGAGAGTCTGCGGGCCGTTGCTGCAGCCGGCGAGCGCGCTCGCGAAGCCAAACACCGCCAGGCTGGTGGCGAGAGTGGCGAGGGTGCCTTTGCGCATCGTCTCCCTTCCTTTCCGGTTCATGCGAGTCGTCATGGCGTACCTCGGGGTCATTCCTTGTTCACCCAGGTGAGAAGGTTCTGGTACCCGGCCGAGCCCGTATTCCCGAAGGGCTTCACCGGGTGATTGAGGCCGCTGTTGGCGAGCGGCGCGAGGAGAAGGTTGCTCTGGGTCTTGTTGGTGAGGTTGATCTTGAAGCGGGCCTGCGTGCACGCAGCCGAGTCGTCCGTGCCGACCTTGCTCATGTCGAGCGCGGAGGTCGCGTTGCCGTTGTTGCCGCCGTGGCAGCTCGTGCAGTTCGCCTGGAGGACGGGCTTCGCGCTCGTCGTGAAGTCGGTGAGCGACTTGCAGCCGTTGCCGCCGCCGCCGCCCGCGTCCGTCCCGGAGACGGTGGCCGCTTCGATCTTCTGGAACTGGATGCGAATCTTCCCGCCGGTGGGGAAGTTGAAGAGGTAGAGCACGCTGCCGATCGTCGCGGTGCCGCCCGCGGGGACGGTGACGTCGGAGGTGGAGAACGTGGTGTTCGTCGCCTCGGCGCCCTTCGGGGGGACGATGACGAACGTGGGCGACGCGATGTGCACGCCGCTCGTCGCCGGCGCCTGGATGCGAACGTCGTTGAGACGGACGGTGGTGCCGGTCGAGGTCGGGTTGAAGAGGATCTTGCCGCCCGCGATGCCGGCCTTCGTGAGGTCGACCGAGCCGCCGAGCGGATCGAACACGTCGGTGGTGGGGAGCGGGACGTCCTTGAGGGCGACGACCTCGGCCGAGACCCACGCGGTGACCTGAGCGAGGAGAGCCTCGTTGCCCGGGTCGACGAGCGAAGCGACCGGGTGATTGCCCGGGCGGTTCAGGAGCTTCGAGCCGTAGACGTCGTCCGGGACGATGATGCCGGGGTACGCCTTGACGGTCGCGTAGATGTCGGGGCCCTTGAGGAAGGTCTGGCTGGTGACGCCGCCGGCGCCGCTCTGGTGGCAGCTGCCGCACTTGGCGACGAAGTCCTTCTCGAGGGCCTGCCAGAGCTTGACCTGGACGGGGGTCACGCCGCCTTCGGCGTTGTAGGTCGGGCCGCCGCCGCCGTTGCCCCAGTCGCCGCCGTCGCCGCCGCCGTTACCGCCGGTGCCGCCGAGGCCGTCGTCGCCGAGGAGGAGGCCGGTCCCGCTCGGACCACACGCGACGCCACCAACCACGCTGCCGGCGAGCGCCAGGAGCAGGATCGTCAGCTTCGAGGTGGGGAGCTTGGTTGCCATGTGAGCCTCGTAGCTCTGGGATATGCACGTGTGGGGCCAGCGGGATTCGCGAAAAATTCGCGACGATTTTCGCGAACACACATGTAGGACATGGCTCAGGTGGATCGTCGGTGGATCGGGGGGATCGGTCCATCGGCAAACACGCTACCTGTGGGCCTATGTACGTCGGGGTTTTTGGGCACCCCGGACTGAAGTCGGGGGCATCAGAAGCACTGCCCAACTCTCTCGAGTCCGCCTACGCGGACTCGAGAGGGACCGCCGACACGGGGTGCCTTCTCACTCCGACTTCAGAATGCGGACGGTCTCTTTGTAGACCGGATTGTCCGGATGGTCCGACGCGAGCTGCTCGTAGAGCTGAATCGCCGTCGCCTTGTCGCCCTTCCGCACGGCCTCGGCCGCGCGGCGCTCGACGGTCACTTCGCCCTTCTTCAACGTCGGGATCGGCGCGGTCGCGGTCGCCGTTCCCGTCGGCGGCGGCGCCACCATCGTTCCCGTCGGCGGCGCGGTGACGGTGCCTGTCGGGGCCGTCGCGACCACCGTGCCGGTGGGGACGGGGCCCGTGTCGGTTGCCGTCGCGGTCGGCGTCGTTGCGGTCGTCGTCGTCGTTGCGGTCGGGTTCGCGCTCGCGAGCGCTCCCGCTTCCATGCCGGCATCCGCGCGCCCGTTCACCGGTCGCTGCGGCTGCGGATCGTCGACGAACAAGAGGAAGTACACCGCGACGATCGCCACCGGCATCGCCGCGAGGATCACCTTCCTCATCGTCGGCATCTGCTCCCACTCGCTGGGAGGCTTGCCGTTCGGCGGTGCCTGGACGCGACCCGTCTCCGCCGCGCTCGGCGGCATCGTCGGTTGACCGTAGCCCTGCTGCATCCCGGGCTGCATGCCCGGCTGTCCGTAGCCCGGCTGCATGCCCGGCTGTCCGTAGCCCGGCTGCATCCCGGGCTGTCCGTAGCCCGGCTGCGGCGGCGCGGGCATCGCGATCTGGACGTTGCCCATGTCCGTGTAGCCCGTCGCCTGCGGCGGCGGCGGCGCGGGTGCTCCTTGCGGCGGCGGCCCCACCGTCGTGGACGAAGGCGGCGCGTAGTCGTCGCCGCCCGCGCCCGGCATCCATGGCGTCGGGGCCGTGGCCGGTGCTGCCGGCATCCCTGCGGCCGGCGTCACGTTCGGGATCGCACCGCCTGCGGCCGGGCGCGGACGCGGAGGTCCGCCACCGCCGCCGCGCGCTTCGAGCGGGCTCACGAGCGTCGACGACGGCTCGCGGTTGTTGATCGGCGAGAAGCGCGTGGACTCGTCGTCCGGTTGATGGCGGTTCGAGAACTCACCCGGCCGGAACGGACCCGACGCCCCTGCGTTCGGCGCCGACGGGCGCGCAGGCGGAGCTCCGCCGCCACCGCCACCACCACCACCACCGCCGATCACCGCGCGGAGCGGCGCCGCGATCGTCTTGTCTTCTTCTTCGGCCTCGATCTCCTCGTACTCGCCGCTCGCCTCGCTCGCGACCTCGAGCGTGCGGTACACGAGCCGGGCTCGGCCGATCTCGATCGTGCAGGGGATCTCCACCTGCTGCCAATCGACGCCGATCGCTTGGCCGTTGCCGCGCGCAGGTTGCGACGGGTCGGCGCTCTGGAAGAAGAGCGCGCGGCCGTCGAAGTAGAGGAACGCGTGCACGTCGAGGACCGAAGGGGCCTCGATCGGCCACATTCCCACGCGACCAATGCTCAGTGGCTGGACGGTCTGACCGGGCCGCAGCTCGACTACCGTCCGCGGGGACGTGCCGGCTCGGATCTCGACGACTCGGACTCCAGTTTGATCAGCCATGCGTGGATTGGACAGGTCCCCGCTTGACAGCATCGTACATCGACGCGGGGAGGTCCAGCCCATGTTCGTGAACGGCCTCGATCGCTCGAGGCATGATCCCCGACGGAACGAAGCTCGTCTTGACCTCGCGGTTGGGACCGAGGCCGTGGTACTGGCGCACGAACACGTCTTGCGTGGTGTACGTCTCGGTCTGGAGATCGAAGCCGAGCACTTCGGTGATGTGCGTGATCTTGCGCGAGCCGTCCTGGAGACGTGCGGTCTGCACGATCATGTTCACGGCGCTGGCGAGCTGGATGCGCATCGCGAGGAGCGGCATGTCGACGTCGCTCATCATCGCCATCGTCTCGAGGCGCGACAGCGTGTCCCTCGGGTACGTCGCGTGAAGCGTCGAGAGGCAGCCACCGTGGCCCGACGTCATCGCTTGGATGAGGTCGAGCGCTTCGCCGCCGCGGATCTCGCCGACCACGATCCGATCGGGGCGCATGCGGAGCGTCGCCTTGAAGAGGTCGCGGATCGTGATCTGGCCGCGGCCCTTCGGATCCGGCGGGCGCGCCTCGAGCTGGACGACGTGGTCGCGCTGGAGCTGGAGCTCGCGTGAGTCCTCGAGCACGACGACGCGCTCGCCCTGCGGAATGAAGGACGAGAGCGCGTTGAGCATCGACGTCTTGCCGGAGCCCGTTCCGCCGGCGACGAGGATGTTGAGCTTCGCGGCGACGAACGCGTGGAGCGCTTGCGCCGAGTCCTCCGTCATCGCGCCGAAGCCGATGAGCTTCTCGACCGTCAGGGTCTCCTGGAAGAAGCGACGGATCGCGACGTGAGGTCCGTCGGGAGCGGCGGGCGGGAGGACCGCTTCGACGCGGGACCCGTCGGGCAGACGACCTTCGAGGATCGGGCGCATCTCGTCGACGTGCTTGCCAACGAACTGGGCCATGTTGCGGAGCGCGGCGGTGAGCGCCTCGCGGCTCTCGAACTTCGCGTCGGTGAGGATGAGCTGGCCCTTCCGCTCGATGTAGATCTGGTTGGGCCCGTTGATCATGACCTCGCTGACGGACGGGTCTTCGAGGAACCGCCGCACCGGCTCCAAGAACTGGAGGATCGTCTCGGCGAAGACTTCACGCGGGATGAACGAGGAACCACCACTCATGGCATGTCCTTGATGGAGGCGCGCGCTTCGTCGGCGTGCGGACCGGTGGGAGCGAGCCGAAGGTACTCGCGGAACTGGAGGGTGGCGTTGGTCGGATCGTTCACGTCGTCGCGCAGGAGGAGCGCGAGCGCCCAGTGGGGCTCCGCCACGTCGGGCTTGGCGGCGATGACGGCCTCGTACTCGGTGCGGGCGCGGTCGAACGCGCCGATGCCGCCGTACAATGTACCAAGAAGGTACCGGGCGCGCGTGTCGTCGGGGTGGCGCTGGACGTACGGCTCGGCGTACTCGATCGCGCTGCGGAGCCGCCCGTCGTTGACGCAGACTTGCACGAGCAAGGGGACGATCTCCCGGTCGTTCCCGCCGCCCGAGAGCGCGGCCGAGAGGTACTGCTCCGCGCGGACGGAGTCGCCGAGCGCCGCGAGCGCCTTGCCCTCGGCGAGGAGCTTGTCCGGCGCTTGCTCCTTCTGGAACGTGTTCAGCACCGTGGCCTTGTCCGGAGAGGTGGACGCCGCGGGGGAGCAGCCGAGGAACCAGGCCACGCCCAAGGCGAACACGACACGAGAGGACACGAGCACGGACCGCATGAGGAAAGGATCAGGACGTTCGCCCGAGCTTCTGCTTCAGCTCGCGATCGAGCTGATTGAGGTACTCGATGTAGGGACCTTGTTGCCCCGAGGTCATCTCGATGAGCGTCCGGACTTCCTTCCGGGCGGTCTCGTTGTCGCCGACCGTGCGCGCGTGCTCCAAACGGAGCCGGTGCGTGCGGTAGTCGTCGTTCATCTCCGTGCGGAGCTCCTTCGCGGTGGCCGTCACCTTCGACGCATCCGCAGGGTCGCCGCCCTTCGTGTAGCAAGCGGCCGCCGCCTCGTAGAGGGTGACCGCGTCGACGCCGTCCTTGACGTGGAACATCCGCCGCTCGCGCTTGGAGTCGGCGAGGCTTCGTTTCTCGTCGCCGAAGGCCTTCGCCTCGCCCCCCGAGCGCTCGCAGGTCGCCGGCGCCGGATCCCAGAGCTCGGGCACCTCGGCCGGGGCCTGCACCTGCTGATCCTCGTCCGAGAACATGAACATGTAGCCGGCGATCGCGAGCCCGACGAGCGCGCCGAGCACCATCACCGGGTTGGTCTTCTGCTCGGGCCGCGCGGGTCCGGTCGCGGCGCCCGCGCCGACGAGCTGGACGATGAGCTGGGTCTGGTTGACGCCGAGCACCGCATCGGGCGGGAGCGGCGCTTGGGTGAACGGGACGTTCGCGATCGTCGGCGAAGGCTCGAAGCTCAGCGCCTGGACGAAGACGCCGCCCGCGCCGACCTGGACGAGGACGTGCTCGACCTGGGCCTGGTCGATCGGGAGGCGGATCTCGCAGTGGGCGCCGCTGCCGACGAGCGCACGCTCGGCTTCGACGGTGACGACCTCCTGGCGGCCGTTCGAGTGCTGGATCTGGAAGCGTAGGGTGCTCACGGGGCCTCCTCAGTCGATGTCCTTCATCTTCAGCGCCATCGGCGTGAGGATGAGCAACATCACGGTGGCGAAGACGAGGACGAGCGGTCCGACCATGGCGACGCCCGCTTTCGCGGCCATCTCCTCGGCGCGGACCGAGCGCCGCGTACGCGATGACGTCGCTTGGATCAAGAGAACGTCCGCGACGGGGTTGCCGCGCTCTTCCGCCTGGATGAGCGCGCCGGTGAACTCCTTCACCGCCTCGACCGGGACGCGCTTGGCGAAGTCCGTGAGGGCTTCCTTGCGTGTACGGCCGAGGTTGAGGGTCTGGAGGATGAGGGTGAACTCTTCGACGATGGGGTCGTTCGGGTTCGACGACTTTTCGACGACCTGGCGGACGGCTCCCGGGAAGTCGAGGCCGGCGCCCATCGCGAGCGACATGAGGTCGACCACGTAGGGCAGGCCGCGGCTGACGGCCTTCTGCCGGTCCTGCGCGGCGCCGCTGATCTGCATGTACGGCACGATCGCGCCGACCGGACCGAGGATGAACGGGATGATCATGTTGTCGGCGAAGACGCCGAGCGCCGCGCCGCCGACGAAGCCGCCGACCGACGCGAGGATGGAGAGCGCGAGGTACTCGTCGGTCGTGATGCCGAGGTAGTCGCCCGCGAGCGTGATCTGCTCCTCCATCTTGTTGCGGTACTCGTCGGGGAGGATTCCGCTCACGCGAACGCCGAGCCACCGGATGAAGGGCTCGATCGCGGACCAGGACCCCGGCTCCTCGATCGCGCGCTGGCGCTTGAGGCCGCGCAGACCGAGGCGGCTCGCGACGCGGCTCGGAGCGGACGAGATCGCATAGAACGCGATGAAGATGGCGACGCCGAGGAAGCCGAGGAACAGGTACTTGAGGATGATGGACTTGATGGCCACGGTTCCGCTCCCTCCTCAGATGTCCACCGCGAGGATCTTGCGCGCCCAGAGGAGCGCACCGATCCAGCAGCCGACGGCCACGAAGACGATGAGGTAACCGCTCGGCGACGCCGTGAGCGGGTCGAAGAAGCCGGGCGACATGACGCTCAGCATGATGAGCATGCCGAACGGAAGCAGCGCGATGACCCAGAGCTGCATCTTGCCTTCGGCGGTCTTGGTGCGGACCACACCGTCGAGGCGGGCCATCTCGCGGATGCTGGCGGCGGTCGACTCGAGCACGCGCCCGAGGTTGCCACCGACCTGGCGGCCAATCAGAACCGCGCTGAGGGCGCTGTCGACCTGGCGGCTCGAGATGCGCGCGGCCATGTGGAGGAGCGCCTGGTCGAGCGTGCTGCCGACCTTCATCTCCTTGGAGGCGAGCTCGACCTCGTCCCGGATCGGCGGCTGGAGGATCGGGATGACCGAGCTGAACGCGGCGGCGACGCTCGGGATCGCCTTGAGCGCGTTGGCCAAGGTGAGGATGAAGCCATCGAGCTGCTTCTCGATCTGCTCCACGCGCTGCTTGCGCATCTGCTCGATGTAGATGCCCGGGACGACGGCCGAGACGATCAGCCAGGCCGGGAAGAACGGCAGGTCGATGATCGTGAGGTGCACGACCACGAGGAGGAACATGAACCCGAGCTGCCCGAACGCGATGAAGCGACCGGGCGTGAAGATGAACATCGGGCGGAGCTTCCGCTCGAGGCTCGACGTGTAGCGCGCCCAGTAGCGATAGACCTCGCTGTCGTGGTTGCCGAACGCCGCGGCGACCAAGATGAACACCGCGAGCGCGACGAGGCCGATGCCGCCCCACTTGTAGAGCTGATCGAGGAGCCCACGCTTCATAGGAACGGTTCTCCCTTCTTGACGAGACCCATCACGATGAAGTCTTGCAGGTACGAAGGCAGGTAGCCCGTCGCGCGGAAATCGCCGATGACCTTGCCGCCCGGCCCAGTACCGGTACGAACGAACTCGAAGATCGGCCGCATCTCGATGTCCCCATCGTCCCCGATGCCCGTGATCTCGGTGATCGCGGTGACCTTGCGGGTGCCGTCCGAGAGGCGACTCTGCTGGACGATGACGTGGACGGACGAGGCGATCTGGTCGCGGATCGCGCGGACCGGGAGGTCGACGCCGGCCATGAGGACGAGGGTCTCGAGGCGGCTGATCGCCTCGCCGGGGGAGTTCGCGTGGGTCGTCGTGAGGGACCCGTCGTGGCCGGTGTTCATGGCCTGGAGCATGTCGAGCGCTTCGCCGCCGCGGCACTCGCCGACGACGATGCGGTCGGGGCGCATGCGGAGGGCGTTCTTCACGAGGTCGCGGATCGTGTACTCGCCGCGCCCTTCGAGGTTGGCGGGGCGCGTTTCGAGCGAGACGACGTGCGGCTGCTTGAGCTGGAGCTCGGCGGCGTCCTCGATCGTGACGATGCGCTCGTCGGCCGGGATCGCACCCGACAGGCAGTTCAGGAGCGTGGTCTTGCCGGAGCCCGTGCCGCCCGAGATGACGATGTTGCGCTTCGCGATGACGGAGCGCACGAGGAACCGCGTCATGCGATCCGTGAGCGCGCCGAAGTTCATCAGCTTCTCGAGCGTGAGCGGCGTGCGCGAGAACTTGCGGATCGTGATGCAGGAACCGCGGAGCGCGATCGGCCGGATGACTGCGTTCACGCGCGAGCCGTCCTTGAGGCGCGCGTCGACGAGCGGCGAAGACTCGTCGATGCGGCGACCGAGCGGCGTGACGATGCGCTCGATGACGCCGCGGACGCGGTCGTCGTCGGTGAACTTCACCGGCGAGAGCTGCAGCTTGCCGCCTTGCTCGATGTAGATCGTCTCGGGATCGACGACCATGATCTCGCTGATGGTGGGATCGGCGAGGAAGCGCTCGAGCGGGCCGAGGCCGAGGGCTTCGTCCGACAGCTCGCCGATGAGGCGATCGCGGTCGGTCTCGGGCGGGATCTTCCCGGCGCCGTCGAGCTGCTGGACGATGCGGCGGAGCGCGCCGAGCACCTTCGGGCGCATGGACGGTTCTTCGAGCTTCGCCGCGTCGATCGTCGCGAGGTCGAGGTGCTCGAGGAGCATCTTGTGGCACTCGCGGCGGAGGAGGACGTCCCGCTCGCGCGCCTTCGCTGCAGCGTCGCGCTCCTGGGCGGCCGCGACGACGTCTTGCGGCGACTGCGGCCCGGTCGGCTTCGCGCCTTGCGGTTGCGGCTGCTGTTGCTGCGTCTGCCGACGCATGTCGGGGGCCGACGGCGCGACCGGCGGCATCTGATTCGTGGCCTGCGGCGGGAGGCGCCCGCTCGCGTTCGGGTTCGGGAGCTGACCCGTCGGCGGAACGACCGGCATCGCGGTCGTCGGCTGCGCCATCGCGCGGCCCGTCGGTTGCGGCGGGACCGGCGGCTGGGGACGCGAGGGGAGGCGCCCCGTTCCGCGCCCGTCGGCCGGGACGAGGTAGATCGTGAAATTGCCGACGACGATCGGCGTGCCGAAGGGCACCTCGATCGCCTCGCGCCGGAGCAGCCGCTCGCCCGCGAGCGTGCCGTTGGTCGACACGTCCTCGACCCGAAGCGCGTGCGGCAGCACCTCGACGACCGCGTGCTGGCGCGACACGAGATCACTCTCGAGGCGCAGGACGCAGTTCGGGTGGCGGCCGATCGAGATGGGACCGGTGGGCTGGAAGACCTCGCTTCGCTCTTGCCCGTCGTCCGTCTGAACCACGACCTGGACGTTCACGCGACCCTCTCGTTACTGCTTTGCGGAAGGCGGCGTGCGATCGAACGTGTTCACGCCGTCGATGTCTCCCGAGTAGTCCTTGAACTGATTCGTCGCGTTCTTGATGAGGTCGAGCGCCGACTTCGGGACGGTGTCGACGACGCTCGGCACGACGAACATGGCGTTCTCGACCTCGGTCTTGAGGTCCGAGTGGGAGCCAAACAGAATCCCGAGGACCGGGATCGCGCTGAGGAGCGGCAGGCCCTGGATGTCGTGGGTCTGCGAGAACGACTTGAAGCCGCCCAGGATGAGCGCCTGGCCGAGCTTCATGTTGAGGATGACCTCGACGCGGTTGAGGTTACGACCCGGGACGTCGCCGCCCTGGTTGTTCGTGAGCTCGGCGACCTCGGCGATGAGCTTGAGCTCGATCTCCTTGGAGGTGGAGTCGTACCGGGGGAGGCAGGTCACGTTCGTCCCGAACGGGAGCTTCGCGAGACCGGTCGACGTCGAGCCGAACGAGTTGATGCGGAAGTTGAGCTCGCCGCCCGAGTTGAGGAGCGCGAGCTCGCCGTTCGACGTGATGATCGACGACTGCTTCATCACCTTCGCCCAGCCGTAGCGCGCGGCGATGTCCAGGCGGGGGAGCACCTGGTTCGTCACCGTGGCCTGCGCGGTGGTGACCGCGCTCTGGAGGAAGTCGAAGGTCAGGTTGCCGAAGCCGACCTGGTCGCCGCCGATCGCGGCCGGGTAGCCGATGCCGAACCCGTAGCGCGAGGACTTGTCGTACTGGACGAAGAAGAAGTCGACGCGGATGAGCGTGCGGCGATCGCCGGCGCCCGAGCCCACGTTGACGAGGTTCTCGACCTGGCCCGGGTAGAGGTTCGCGATGACGCCGATGCGCTTGGCTTCGGCCTCGGTCGTGACGCCGCCTTCGAGGAAGAAGCGGGCGCCGACGCGGCGGATCTTCACGCCGGTGTCGCCCTCGAGGAGCTGCTGGAGCTCGCGGTAGACGACCTCGGGC
This sequence comes from Polyangiaceae bacterium, assembly GCA_044224495.1. Taxonomy (GTDB): domain Bacteria; phylum Myxococcota_A; class Polyangia; order Polyangiales; family Polyangiaceae; genus JBGAKG01. The sequence continues at coordinate 56,966 of JBGAKG010000018.1, forward strand.
GGGCGGGTGGCGACGCTGATGACGTAGGTCGTCTGCGTGCCGTCGTCCTTGATCAAGAGCAGGGTGGTCGAGCCGGACTTCTTGCCGACGACGAGGAACTGCTGGCTGCTCTCGGCGTAGCGCACGTCGATCGTGGAAGGATCCGCGACCGAGTAGTTGCGGATGCCCTTCGCCGGGATGGTCTTCGTCTCGTTGACGGCGAGCGACATCTCTTGGAGGTCGGTCGAGGAGCCGGCGGCGGGCGCGGGCGGCGGGGGCGCCGCGAGCGCGCTCTTCCCGGCCAGCGCGGTGCCGGCGAAGACGAGCGCGGTGAGCGCGGCGTGGGTCCAGGTCGTACGACGACGGATCGAGACGCTTCGAGTCATTGCTGGTTGCCTCGGATGGCGGTCGGAGCCGCCGTGGTCTGGACGGCTTGCACGCGGTCCTTCGGGAGAAGCTGCGTCGCCTGGAACTTACCCGGGTCGTTCTTGGCGTTGTCCGTCGGGTTACGGAGGACCACCGTGACGGTCCCGTGCTCCGTGGCGACGGCGAGTTTCTGAGCGTCCTCGACGGTGAGGCTGAGGGTGAGGACGGACTCCGTGAGACGACGGTCCTTGTTGGCGGTGAGATCGATGGCGTCCGGCGAGGTGTCGAAGCCCGACGCCAGGACGAGGACGCGCTGGAGAAGCACGATCGCCGTCTCGGTGTTGCCGTCGGGCAGGATCGCGATGACGTCGCAGTAGTCGCCCGGCTTGACCATGGCCGAGCTGGCGTCCTCGCGGCGCGTGCGGATGGTCACGGCGCGGCTGCCGGGGACGATGAGCGAGCTGAGATCGCGGCGCTCCTCGTTGGCGGTCGTGAGGTCCGTCCACATCAGCGTCTGCTGAGCCTGGATGGTCGTGCCGACCTTGATCCCGAGGATCTTGGACTTGTCGACCTCCTTGATGGCGCGGTCTTCCACGTAAGCCAGCGGGACCTCGTGGGTGGAGAGCATCTCCTCGGTAATCGGCTTACCGCGCTCGATGGGCTTCACCGCGACCAGGAGGCGAATCTTCTCGCCGCCCGAGGCCTCTCGCTCGAAGCGTTTGGTGTAGAGGAACAGGAGGACGACGCCGAGGAGCGCGACCACCAGCGCAATCATGAGGGCGCGACGATCCATGCGAAGGCACGAAGGTACCGCGCTTGCTCACCTTTGGGAATGGGTAGCGTCAGAGCGGGCGGGGACCGTTCCCGATCGGCACCGGGCCACGACGCGGAACGATGACCGTTCGGATCTTGTCCTTGGTGAACGGCTGCTCCAGTGGGTAGATGTGATCCTTCGGCTGTACGTCGAGCTGTAGCGTCGGGTTCTGGGGCTTGAACAGCTCGTAGCGTTTGTCGTGCGTGTCGAGCGTGAACTCGAGGTGGTCGCCGGGGTGCGCGGTGAGCATGAACGTCGTCGCTCCCGAAGGATCGAGCGTCGCGACTTGTTTCCCGAGGTACATCACGGGGATGTTGCCGACGCCATCGAGCTTGCTGCTCGTCTGATCGTACGCCGTAAGCACGACGACGACCTTGCGCTCGGACGGCGGGCACATGACCGGGTACTCCGGCGCTCGCCCTTCGGCCAGGCGCTGGAGCCGGATCGTGACGGGGCGGTCGGGCGACGCATAGCCGGTGGGGCACTTCACGTAGAGGTCGAACGAGTCGCCCTCCGCGCCGGTGATCTTGAGGACGGCCTTGCCCTTCGCGTCGCTCTTCCCGACCTCGCGGTTGTTCCGCTGGATGCTCGCATCGGCGAGGGGCACGTCTTTGTCCTGGGAGACGATGATGTCGACCTCGAACGGGGGCGGCGGCGGATCTTCGAGGTGCTTGCACGCGAGAGCGCCAGTGACTGCGACGGCGAGCAGGATCGGGCGAGCGTGCGACGGCATCCCCTCATCATAGAGGGGCCCCACGCCCGTGCAAGTCAGGCGCGAAGGCTCGCGCCGAACGCGACGAGCGCGGCTTTCACGGCGTCGTGACGGGACTCGATCTCCGCGTCGGTCAAGGTGCGATCCGGCGCGCGATAGACGATCCGGAACGCGAGGTTCACGTGGCCGTCCGGCACGCCTTGGCCGACGAAGCGATCGAAGAGCCGGACGTCTTCGGCGATGTCGCCCGCGGCGGCTCGCATGGTGTCTTCGATCGCGCCGATCGTCACGCCCTCCTTCACCAGGAACGAGACGTCGCGCGGGCTCGCCGGGAACTTCGGGATCGCGCGGTACTGCGCCACGTGGCGCGGGAGCGTCGCGAGCTTCTCGAGGTCGAGCTCGAGGACGAAGCACTCGCCCCCGACGTCGAGCGCATCGACGACGTTCGGGTGCAGCTGCCCGAGCGTCCCGATGCGCTGGTCGCCGTGGACGAGCGCTGCCGCCGCACGCGGGTGCAGGCGCGCGGGAAGCGCGGCGCCGCTGAGCGGCTCGAAGCGCGGGCGCGCACCGAGCACGCGGGTCACGAGCCCTTCGGCGACGGACTTGAGGTCCCAGAGATCGAGCGGCTCGGGCTTCGCCATGTGGCCCGTGCGCGTCCCGGCGAGGACGGCCGCGAAGCCGAGCTCCTCGCGCGGGAGCCCGTTCGAGCTCGGGTCCGCGCTCGCCTGGAACGTCGCGCCGATCGTGAAGAGGCGTGCGTCCTTCTCGCCGTGCCGGCGCGCGCGCGCGACGGCGTCGAGCAGGCCGGGGAGGAGGCTCGTCCGCATCACGCTCTGGTTCTCGGAGAGCGGGTTCCGGAGGACGACCGTCGCCGGCGGGGCGCCGACCGCTTCGAGCGCCTTCGGCGCGAGGAACGCGTAGGGGATCGCCTCCGACAGGCCGACCGCGACGGCGGCGCCGCGCACGCGGGTGGCGAGCGCCTCGCGCCCACCGACCGCATCCGTCGCGCGGATCGGCGGGAGGAGCGCGGGGACGACGTCCATCCCGCGGACGCGCGCGATCTCGTCGACGAGATCGACGTCCCGCCCGATGTCGGGGCGGTGGGTCGGGATGGAGTAGATGGTGTAGTCGCTGCCGCGCTCGAGGACGCCGCAGCCGAGGCGCTCGAGGATCGCCTGCGCCTCTTGCGGGGAGACGGGGGTGCCGAGGAGCGCGCCGGGGTGCGCGTGCGCGAGGCGGACGGTCGCCTTGGCGAGCGGCTTGGCGACGGTGAGGGACGGCTCCGCGAGCGCAGCCGCGGCCGGGCCGCCGAGGGCGACGACGAGCGCGCTCGCGTGCTTGAGCGCGCTCGCGGTGTCGCCGTGATCGACCCCGCGCTCGAAGCGATGGCTCGACTCGGAGTGCAGGCCGTGGCGGCGCGCGGTGCGCCGGACGGTGCGCGGGTCGAAGTAGGCGCACTCGAGCAGGATGCGGGTCGTCTGGGGCGTGATCTCCGTGCTCTGGCCGCCCATGACGCCGGCGAGCGCGATCGGGCCCTCCGCGTCGGCGATGACGAGGTCGTCGGGATCGAGCTTGCGCGTCACGCTGTCGAGCGTGACGAGCTCTTCGCCCGCGCGTGCGAGGCGTACCAAAATGGTACCGCCGCGGACCTTGTCCGCGTCGAACGCGTGCATCGGGTGGCCGTACTCGAGGAGGATGACGTTCGTGACGTCGACGAAGTTCGAGATCGCGCGGATCCCCAGCGCGGCGAGCCGATAGCGCGCGCCGGCGGGCGAGGGGCTGGTGACGGCGCCCTCGACGATGGCGGCGCCGTAGTGCGGGCAGCGTTCGGCCTCGGCGATCTGGACCGACACGATCTCGGAGACTTGTCCCTTCTTGGTACGAGCGGGCTCGTCCGCGTCGGGGAAGGACCAGGGGAGCTCGAAGAGGGCGGCGGCCTCGCGCGCGAGACCGAGGTGGCCGAGCCCATCGGGACGGTTCGGGGTGAGGCCGATCTCGAAGATGGTGTCGTGCGTCTCGGGGATCGCCTCGCTGAGCTTCGTGCCCGGGGCGGCGAAGTTCGGCGGGAACACGAGGATGCCGGAGCCGTCCTCGGAGAGGCCGAGCTCCGCTTCGCTGCAGAGCATGCCTTCGCTCGACACGCCGCCGATGTCGCGCTTGCCGATCGTGAGGTTCTTGGCCGGCAGGTGCGTGCCGAGCGGGGCGAGCACCACGACTCCGCCCGCATCGGGGACGTTGGGGGCGCCGCAGATCACCTCTTGGGTGGCCTCGCCGCGGTCGACGGTGACGAGCCGGAGCCCGCTCTTCGTCGGGTGCGGACGGACGGAGACGACCCACGCGAGCACGACGTGCTGGCTCGCGGCGCCGTACTCGGAGATGCCCTCGACCTCGAGCCCGGCGCGCGTGAAGCGCTCGGCGACCGCGCGCGGGTCGTCGGGGATGCCGGGGACGAGGCTCTTCAACCAGTTGTAGGAGGCCTTCATGTGGGTTCTTCAGAACTGGGCGATGAAGCGGGGGTCGTTCTCGTAGAAGAGGCGAATGTCGGGGATGTCGTAGCGGAGCATCGCCACGCGCTCGAGGCCCATGCCGAGCGCGAAGCCGGTCCACTTCTTCGGGTCGATCCCGCAGTGCTCGAACACGACGGGGTGGATCATGCCGCAGCCGAGGATCTCGACCCAGCCCGTGTACTTGCAGACGTTGCAGCCGGGGCGCGTGCCGTCGGGACGCTTGCAGAATACACAGCCGATGTCGACCTCGGCGCCGGGCTCGACGAACGGGAAGTAGCTCGGGCGGAGGCGCACGGGCGTGCCCTTGCCGTAGAGACGCTCCGCGAACTCCGAGAGCACGCCCTTGAGGTGGGCGAGCGTGACGTTCTCGTCGACGAGGAACGCCTCGAGCTGGTGGAACATGGGCGAGTGCGTGATGTCGTCGTCGCAGCGGTAGACGGTGCCGGGCGCGATGAACGCCATCGGCGGCTTGATCGACGACATCGCACGCACTTGGATGTTGCTCGTGTGCGTGCGGAGGACGTGCCCGGACGTGGTCCAGAAGCTGTCCTGCATGTCGGTCGCGGGGTGGTCGGGCGGGAAGCCGAGCTTCGTGAAGTTGTTGGCTTCGACGTCGACCTCGGGCCCGTCGAAGACGGCGAAGCCCATGTGCTCGAAGATGCCGATGATCTCCTCGCGCACGATGCTGATCGGGTGCTTGTGGCCGAGCGGCGCGAGCGGGCGCGCGGGGATCGTCCAGTCGAGCGGCGGCCCGGCGAGCTCCTTCTCGCGCGCGGCGGCGTGGATGGCGCGGAGGCGGGCCTCGAAGGCGGCCTCGACCTGGCCCCGGAGCCCGTTGACCTTCTCGCCGACCGCTTTGCGCTGGTCGCCGGGGATCTTCCCCATCTGCTTGAGGATGGCGGTCAGCTCGCCGCTCTTGCCGAGGATCTTCGCGTTCTCGTCGCGGAGCGCCTGCTCGGTCGCGGCGGCCGCGAAGCGGGGACCGTAGGCGGTCGCGAGGGCTTCGAGGGCGGACAGAATGGCGGCGTGGGCATCCGACATGGGGCGTCGAGATAGCACGGACGGACGGGACGCACGACTACGACGGGTCCCGGACAAAACGAAACGGGGCGCGGCCGATGGCCACGCCCCGCTCTCGATGTCGCGGACGAAGCCTACTTCGCGCCGGACGTCTTCACGATCTGCTCGAACGCCTTCGCGTCGACGATCGCGATGTCGCTGAGGACCTTGCGGTCGAGCGCGACGTTGGCCTTCTTGAGGCCGTGCATGAGGCGCGAGTAGCTGGTGCCGTTCTGGCGCGCGGCCGCGTTGATGCGGGCGATCCAGAGGCGGCGGAAGTCGCGCTTCTTGCGCTTGCGGTGAGCGTAGGCATAGACCCACGCCTTCATGACGACTTCCTTCGCGTAGGCGAACAGGCGCGAACGCGCGCTGTGGAAGCCGGAGGCGTGCTTCAGGATCCGGTTACGACGACGACGAGCTTTGAAACCACGTTTTGCGCGGGGCATGACTTCCTCCGGATCACTTGTAGGGGATCAAGCGCTTGATGCTGCGCTCGAGGGTCCCATCGACCATGTCGTTGTTGCGGAGGCGGCGAACTCGCTTGCGCGACTTCTCCTGCATCATGTGGTTGCCGCCCGCTTTCGGGCGACGGACGCGACCGGTCCCGCTCAGGCGGAACCGCTTTGACGCGGCCTTGTTGGTCTTCATCTTGGGCATGGTGCCTTCTCGGGTCCGCTCCGGCGTGAGGCTCGCGAGCTCTCGCGATTCTTGGGCCTCCCGGATGCGGGGCGCGGGAATCTGGTCGAAAGCGAGGGGGAAGTCAATGGAAGTCCATGGCAGAGCGAGGATTTCGAGGGGGCCGGGGAGGGTTTGCGCCGTAGATTGCACGCATGAGCAGCCACGAAGACATTGCGATTTGGTACACGCTTTCGGCAATTGCCTCGGGATTCCTGGGGTTTGCGATGTGCGTGACGTACTTCGTGGGGGCGTTCATCGTCCGGAAGACCCGGCCGGATGCGTTTGGGCTGCTCATCACGTCCAGCTCGATTCAGCTCGCGAACCTCTTTCTGTCCCACGGTCTGAGCACGGCGATCCCGGCGCTGCTCAAGGGCTCGGCCGGCTCGAGCGGCGGGATGGAGATGATGGAGCAGATGGCGAGGCTCACCTTCTTCTCCCACATCTTCACGTCGATCATCTGGGTGATCGGGAACATCATCCTCTTCGCGGCAATCCTTCGCTTGGCGAAGCCGCCGGTCTACGGGAACGCGTTCGCGGAGGGGCGGTACGCCTGAGGGTACACGCAGCGAAAGCCGAGGTCGGGGCGCTTCTCGTGAACGTCCACCGAAGCACGTTGGTAGAGCGGCGCGTCGAGGTCGGGGCTCCCTTTCACGATCGCGGTCTCGCGCGTGCTGGAGGCACCCGGATCGCGTGTCCACTCCGATGCGATCCCCGTCATCGCGTGGAGCCCGAAGGGGGCCGGGCCCTCGCCCCCTTGCGCCCGACCCATTCGCCCACGAGCTGCGTACTCCCACTGGCTCTCGCTCGGTAGGTCGCCCCCGAAGGCGCGGCAGACCTCGCGCGCTTCGATCGCGTCGAGGCAGGCGACCGGACGAGGAGCCGGCTGCCACGGGTGCTGCCACGGGTCGCCGGCCAGGCAGCTTCGCGTCGGGAAGCAACGGCCGGCGGCGATGCACGCGATGAAGCGTTCGCCGCTGACCTCGTCGCGATCGATGCAGAATGCAAGGATGGCCTCGCGGTGCGCGGGCCACGGGCGGGTCGTTCCTTGGCCGAGCGTGACGACGGCGCCTCCGACGAAGGCGGCCCCTTCGGGGCACGATGCGCCCGAGCTCGCGGGCACGCTCGTCGTCAGGACGGCGAGCGCGAACGCGCCTCCGGCTGCGGGCGCGAGCGCGCGCAGCACGGGGCGCAGGTGTCCCAGGGCCCGGTGCACGCCCCATGGACGCGGAGCGCCGAGAATCCTTGGTCCGCGATAGGCTCGCGGTCATGGATCGGATGGCCTACGTCGGGCTCGCGCTGCTGATCGTCGCGTGTCGTTCTCCCGCGGCGGCGACGAGCGCGAGCGAAGACGGGGGCGCGACGGTCTCCGCATCCGCATCCGCGTCCGCCTCCGTGCCCGTGTCCGCGAGCGCGTCTGCGTCCGCGAGCGCGTCTGCGTCCGCGAGCGCGTCTGCATCCGCGAGCGCTTCCGCTTCCGGGGCCGCTCCTCCGGCTCCCGTCGTCGCGTGCACGCGCAACGAGGACTGTGCCGTCGCGCAGGTCGACGTGCGGGGGAAGACCGCGTGCTGCCAGGGGTGCGCCACCACGCCGGGGACGCGGGCGTGGTACGCGGAGCTCCAGCTCTGGTGCGGCGCGCATCCGCCGACCGACTGTCCCGCGCTCGCGTGTCCGCAGGGCGCGACGCGCGCCGTGTGCGCGGGGGCGGACGCCGGAAAGGGGACCTGCACGTTCTCGTCGCTCGCGCCCGACAAGCGCCCCGACATCGTCACGATCGAAGAGAAGTGCGTGCCGGTGCAGGCGTGCAGCGGTTGGGCCGGGTGCGCGCGCGTTCGGGGCGACTTCCAGAACGGCTGGTATCTCGCCGACCCGCTCGCGACGTCCTTCGGTGCGGCTCCGGTCGGGAGCGAGGTCACGCTCGAGAAAGATCTGTGTACTCCGCACGTACCCGGCAAGTGCTCCGGTGCGCGCCTGGTACCGCGCGGGCTCAGCTGCCCTCCGCAGTCGGTGCCGCCGCTGATCGCTCCGCCCAAGCCGTGCGTCCTCACGGGCACGAGCTGCCACTCCTGATGAACGCGCTCGCTCGCGTGTGGGTGGCGCTCGGCGTCCTCTTCGCGCTCGGCGGCGGCACGATCGCGGTGGTGAGCGCGCTCGCGCGGGGAGGGACCTTCGGCGGCGTGCTCGCTGGCGTGCTCTTCGTCGCGGTGCCCGTGGCGCTCGCGCTCCTCGTGAAGCGCATCGTGCAAGGGGCATCGGTGGCGAAAGCGGCGATTCACGCCACGTTCGTGCTCGGGCTCGTCGTGATGGTGGTGGCGCTCCGCTTTCGCCTCGCCGAGACCCGCGCCGCGTTCTCGAGCCTCGGGGCGGAGAGTGACGCGGGGGCCGTCGCGAGCGCTTCTCCGGGACCGAGCGCGAGCGCGAGCGGATCGGCGAGCGCGTCGGCCGGCGCTTCGGCCGCTGCGTCCGGCGGGAGCGCGGCGCCTTCGCCGGAGCGTTTCTCGTTCGGCGACGCGAGCTACACGGAGCCCGACTGCGAGCTCTCCGACGTCACCGCGCTCGAAGCCGCGCACGGGGCGCTCCGCCCTTCGGCGGAGGGACTCGCCCGCGCGCGCTACCCGATGGGGCTCGCGTTCCTGCAGGCCCAGACCGACGCGCAGCTCGACGCTTGGTACAAGGGCGCGCCCTCCGACTTCGGCGGGGTCGCGTCGCGCTTCGACGTCGCCGTCCACGAAGGCTCGCACCTCTGGATCGCCAAGCGCTTCGATCCCGCGACGTACCCGTACCCGGTGCGCGGCGACCTCGTGATCACGACGAAGCGACTGACGAACTTCCACCGCGACGCGATCGTCGCGCGCCACCTCGACGCCGAGCACGACCCCTACGCGAAGATCTACCTGTCCGGCGCGAGTGGGGCGCAGGGCTTCAACACGCTGCTCGACGAGTACGACGCGTACACGCACTCGCTCGCCTCGCGCTACTGCACGCGCGACCTGATGACGCGCGGGATGCGCGTGAGCGCGCGCGATGGGATCCTCACGATGATGTACTACGTCGAGACGTACCTCCTCATCGCGCGCGAGGAGCACGCCGCCGACTATGCGGCGATCCTCGCCGATCCGGGCCACCGCCAACTGATCCTCACCGTGTGGGCCCGCGCCGAGCTCTGGCTTCGGCGCAGCGCGGGGGAAGCGTCGCTCGGGATCGACGACGCCAAGCTCGAGGAGTGGGTCTACGAGCCCGCGCGGCTCGCGGAGATCGCGCGGGTCAGGGACGCGCCGGGCGGGGCTGCGCGCGACCGCTGAACCGCGTCAGACTCCCGCGAGCTTCACGAACGCGTCCGAGAGCTCCTTCATCGTCGCTTGGGCGCGCTTCTCGGCCTCGGCGTAGGGCTCCCCGTCGCGCACGGCCTCGCGCACGTCGACGTAGAACTTCACCTTCGGCTCGGTGCCGCTCGGGCGCGCGATGATGCGGCTGCCACCCTCCAGATCGAACGAGATCATGTTCGTCTTGGGGAGCGCGAGGTCGCTCGTGCCCTTCGCGTCCCGGCGCTTTCTCGAGACGAAGTCGCTCGTCGCCACGACCTTCATCGGCCCGATCACCGACGCGTTCGCCGCGCGGAGGCGCTCCATGAGCGCGGCGATCTCCTTCGCGCCCTCGGCGCCCTTCTTCGTGACGTTGACCTGCGAGCTCACGAAGAGACCGAACTTGCGCGCGATGGCCTCGAGCTCCTGCGGGATCGTGCGACCGTCGCTCGCGAGCTTCGCCGCGAGCTCGGTGAACACGAGCGCGGCGCTCACGCCGTCCTTGTCGCGCACGATCTCGCCGACCGTGTAGCCGAGCGCCTCTTCGTAGCCGAACACGAAGCGCAGCCCTTCCTTCTTCAGGTCCATCGCGCGGTTCGCGATCCACTTGAAGCCGGTCAGCGTCTCCTCGTAGCGGACGTCGAGCGCCTTCGCGATCACGCCCATCATCGGCGAGCTCACGATCGATGCGATCACGAGCCGGTGCGGCGCGTTCTCGTGCGTCATCAGGAAGTGGCCGAGCAGCACGCCGACCTCGTTCCCGGTGAGCTGGCGGTAGCCGGTCGGGGAGCCGGCATCGGGCACCGCGACCGCGAGGCGATCGGCGTCGGGATCGTTCGCGAGCACCAGCTCCGCCTTCAGCTTGCGGGCGAGCGCGAACGACAGATCCATCGCGCCCTTCTCTTCGGGGTTGGGGAACGCGACGGTCGGGAACGCGCCGTCGGGCTCGGCTTGCTCCGGGACCGAGGTCACTTGGGTGAAGCCCGCTTCGGCCAGCGCCAGGCGCGTGAGCCGGTTCCCGACGCCGTGCATCGGCGTGTAGACCACGACGAGATCGCGGCGCGGCTTCCCAGCCGGCCGGAGCTTCGCGATCGCGTCCAGATACGCGCGCTCGGTCGACGAGCCGATGTCCTTGAGGAGGTTCTTCGCGCGCCCCGCCTCGAGGGTGTCGCGCGGGACGTCCTTCGCCGGCGGCGCCTTCGCGATCGCGTGCGCGATGTCCTGATCGACCGGCGGGATGATCTGGGCGCCGTTGCCCCAGTACACCTTGTAGCCGTTGTACTCGGGCGGGTTGTGGCTCGCCGTGACCATCACGCCGGCGGCGGCGCCGAGCGAGCTCACCGCGTAGGCCGTGAGAGGCGTGGGACCGAGGGTGGGGAAGAGGTGCGCGACGATCCCGTTCGCGGTGAGGACGCCGCAGGTGTCCTCCGCGAGCTCGCGGCTCATGCGCCGCCCGTCGTAGCCGACGACCACGCCGCGCTCGCGCGCGTGGGGAACGGCGGCGAGGAGGTGCTGCGCCAAGCCGTGGGTCGTCGTGAGGACGACCGCTCGGTTCATCCGGTTCGGACCGCCCCCGATCACGCCGCGCAGACCGGCCGTCCCGAACTCGAGCACGCCGGCGAAGCGGTCGCCCAGCTCCTTGGCCGCGGCGTCGTCGCCGGCCTCGAGCAGGGCGCGGAGCTCGCGCTGGGTCGCCGGGTCCGGGTCGTTCTCGATCCACTGCGTGACGCGCTTCGACAGCTCGGGGGAGATCACGGCCGGGAGTATAGGCCGCAAGCAAGTGGCCCGCGCGCCAAAGCGCCGCTACCCTTTCGCCCGTGCTCCGGTACACCATCCGGCGGATTTTGTGGGCGATTCCGACCTTGTTCGGGATCAGCCTCGTCGCCTTCCTCCTGACGACGCTCATCCCGGAGCCTCCCCCCGAGTCGCTCGCGTCGCAGCTCGCGATGCTCGACCGCGATCCGGCGTCGTTCGACGCGTACGAAGAGTCGCGGCGCGAGCGCAACCTCGACCTGCCCCGCTTCGTGAACACGCAGCCGCGCGACGTGCGCTCGATCGCGAACGAAGCGATCGGCCACCTCGTCAAGGACGACGCTCAGGCGCCGATCGCGGCCCACCGCTTGGCGCGCATCGGCGGCGCCGCGCTGCCGTTCGTCGTCCCCGAGCTCGATCGGCTCGAGCCGCAGGCCCGAACCCGGGTCGCGCTCGCGCTCGCCCCGGTCGGTGATCGGATGGGCTTCTCCGACGACGGTCGGATCCGGGACCCGTCCGCCGCCGCCGCGTACTGGACGCAGTTCTGGCAGGACCGCGCGATCGAGTTCACCGGTCCGGCCGTCGCTCGCGCCGTCGTCCGCATCAGCCAGCGCGCGACCGACGTGCGCGAGCGCGATCTCCGCGTGCTCGACACGTTCGCGCTCCCCCAGCTCGTCGAGGCGATGAAGAACGAGGAGGACGCCGAGGCCATCGCGCGCCTCGCGGCGATTGCCTCCGACGTGAGCGGTCGCGATGCGCGCGTTCCCGAGGGCGCCCCGCGCGAGCAGGCGAAGGCCGTCGCACGCGGGTGGGTGCAGTGGTGGAACGTCCACCGCCCCGACTACACCGTCGTCGACGGCGGCGAGCGCGTTGCGGCCTCGCTCTCGGAGACGCGCTACGGCAAGTGGTTGCTGAGCGCCGGCACCGGCGAGTTCGGCGTGAGCGTGCGCGACGGCACGCCGATCCTGAAGAAGCTCTTCGCGACCGCGCCGATCACGGTCGGCCTCACGTTGACCTCCCTCCTCTTCAGCTTCTGTCTGGGCGTGCCGCTCGGCGCGATCTCGGGGTGGCGGCGCGGGCGCCCCGTCGACGTGCGGGTGACCGCGGCGCTCTTCGTCTTCTACGCCCTGCCCACGTTCTTCGTCGCGCAGCTCTTGCTCCACGCTCTCCCCGAGGCGAGCGGCGCCGCGCGGATCGTGCTCGCCGTGCTGACGATGACGCTCGGCTCGCTCGCGTCCGTCTCGCGGTTCCAACGCGCATCGCTCCTCGACGTGCTCTCGACCGACTACGTCCGTACGGCGCGCGCGAAGGGTGCACCGGCGTGGCGCGTGCTCGTGGTCCACGCCGCGCGCAACGCGGTGATCCCGACCGTGACGCTCGCCGGGCTCCAGCTCCCCGTTCTGTTCGGCGCCGCGATCGTCGTCGAGGAGGTCTTCCGCCTGCCCGGCGCGGGCTTCGAGACGATGCGCGCGGTCGAGGCTCACGACGCCTCGTGGCTCGTCATGGCGGTCCTCTTCACGGCGCTCGCGACGATGCTCGGCCTCCTCGTGTCCGACGTGGTCCACGCGCTCCTCGATCCGCGCGTCCGCGAGCGGCTCCTCCGGCGCGAGGTGCGGGCATGACCGCCGCGCCGAGCACGATGAGCCCGAGCCAGGTCTTCGCGGCCGACGTGGGCCGGCGCCCCGGCTCGTTCGGGCGCGCGGTGAAGCTCCTCGTCTCGCGCAAGCGCACGACGTTCGTCGTCGTGCTCCTCGGCATGATGCTCCTGGTCGGGATCTTCGCGGACGAGCTCGCGAGCGATCTTCCGCTCGTCTGCTCGGTGCACGGGCACGTGTTCGTCGCCCCGAACGTGACCCACCCGCGCGAGCTCGACGGTTGGAACCAGGCACGCGTCCGCGACGAAGGCGATTGGGCGTTCGGACCGCTGGTCCACTACGGGCCGGAGGAGACGACCGGTGACGCGCTGCTGCCGCCGCTCCGGGTGGCCGCCCACCCGCTCGGGACCGATGGCAACGGGCGCGACGTCTTCGCGCGCCTCGTCCACGGCACGCGCACGACCCTCGGTGTCGCGCTGCTCGCGGTCGCCGCGTTCGCTTCGCTCGGGTTGCTGCTCGGGGCGATGACGGGCTTCTTCGGGCGGCGGCTCGACTTCCTGGTGTCGCGCTTGGTGGAGACGCTCTCGTCGTTCCCGGTGCCGATCGTGGTGCTCGTGGTGCAGACGCTGGTGGTGAAGCCGGGGTTGTTCTCCTTCCTCGCGACGATCGTGCTGCTCCGCTGGACCGAGGTCGCGCGGTTGGTCCGCGCCGAGGTCCTCTCCGTCTCGTCGGCGGACTGGGTCCTCGCGGCGCGGGCGCTCGGCGCGTCGCCGGCGCGCGTACTGCGGCGCCACGTCCTCCCGATGGCGGTGACGCCGGCCATCGTCGCGGGGGTGCTCGGGGTGGGGCAGGTCGTGCTGCTCGAGTCGGCGCTGGACTTCCTTCGGGTGGGGCTGCCCGGGTCGATCCCGAGCTGGGGGGAGATGTTGAGCGAGTCGCGCGACCACTTCGAGGCGTGGTGGCTCCTGCTCTTCCCCGGCGTCCTGGTTTTCACGGTCGCGGTGGCGACGAACGCCATCGGCGAGGCGCTCCGGGACGGGCTCGACCCCTACCAGGTCCACGAGGGGGACGCAGAGGTGGCGGAAGCCGCGGAGTGAGCTTATGTTCCCGCGCGAGGAGCTCTCTCATGTCCAACTTCGGTCGCGGCGGATTCGTCATCGGCGGGGGCGCGAAGCCCAGCGCCGGCGCTCCTGCCGCAGGTTCGATCCCCTACATCACGGAGCGCGAGTTCGAGGCAGAGGTTCTTCGTCCGCAGCTCCCCGTCCTCCTCTACTTCACTGCCGACTGGTGCCAGCCCTGCCGTACGATCGCGCCCGAGGTCGAGGCGCTCGCGAAGGAGCTCGAGGGCAAGATCTCGATCCGCAAGGTCGACATCGACAAGTCGCAGCTCATCGCGCGTGAGCTCCGGATCCAGTCGGTCCCGACGTTCATCGTCTTCCTGAAGGGGCGGCCGGTGGACGCGGTGGTCGGCGCGGTCGGAAAGAAGAAGCTGCGGGAGCTCGTGGAGCCGTTCCTGCCGCGCGCGGAAGGCGCGCTGAAGGCGATCGAAGTCGCCCACGCGATCAAGGAAGGCGCAGTAGTACCGGTGGACACGCGCGACGCGGCCGCGTTCGGGCGCGCGCACCTGCCGGGAGCGAAGAACATTCCGCTGGAAGAGGTGGAGACGCGCCTCGCCGAGCTGGCGATGTTGCCGGCGCCGCCGGTGCTCTACTGCCGGAGCGGCGACAAGACGAAGGAGCTCGCGGCGCGGTTGGCGGAGATGGAGATGCCGGCGGCATTTCTCGAGGGCGGGTTGCTCGCGTGGGAGGCCGAGGGCCTCCCGATCGAACGCGGCTGATCACTCCTCTTTTCTTCCACGTGCCCGTGCCCGTGCCCGTGCCCGTGCCCGGACCCAACAGATCCTCGATCCCTTTTGCGATCGGAGCGGCTCACGTGCGAGCTCCGTGCGATTCCGCTCGGGCACGGGCACGGGCACGCGAAGAGAGAACGCTAGAGCGTCAGCATGACGGAGAGGCCCAAGCCCATCGGCGCCACGGTGACCATCCTGCCGACCTGCGCCCGATGCAACCACGGCACCACGATCCCAAACGCGCTCCCCATCACCGCCCCCACGAGCACGTCACTCAAATAGTGCTTGTCCGCCGCGATGCGTAGATACCCCGTGAACGCCGCGAGCGGCAGCCCGACGGCCCAGAGCACCGGCGCGAGCGAGTATCCCCGCAGCGTCGCCACCATCGCCGTACTCGTCGCGAGCGAGAACGCCATCGTCGTGTGCCCCGAGTAGAAGGAGAGGTTGTTGTCCGACGGCTGCGACGTCCCGCCCTTGTCCGCCACCGGCAGCACGTGCACGAACGGCCGCTCCCGCTGGACCGAGAACTTCACCGCCTGATTCAGATCGGCGGCGAGCACCGTCGCCTCCGCCACCACCAGCAGATCTTCCGGGATCTTTCTCCACGCTCCGTCCTTCGCCGCGAACGCCGCCAGCCCACCCCCGAGCAAGAGCGGCAACCCGACGAAGCCGAGCCCGTTCGAGATCGCGTTCGCGGTCCCGACGTCCCCATCCCCCCAGCGGAGCGCGCTTCGTGCGCTGCGGTCGAAGCCGTTCAACGAGTCCGCGCCCATCGTGCGATCACAGAGCCGGCACTGGGACGCCACGATGTCGCCCTTCGCGAGCTCCGACCCGATCCACGCGGCCCCACCGAACGCGGTCACGCCGAGCGACACCCACGGCTGCACCGAGAGCTCCCGCGGCGGCGGCTCTGCCGCGGCACGGCGCGGGACGAGGACCGCCGTCGCCGCGAGGGTCGCGACGAGGACGAGCGAACGCGATCGAGCGCCGACAGGAGAGCGCATGGTGATGGGTGGCCGAACGTAGCACCTTTGCCCCTTGACGCTGGAGGGGTGGGGGAGAACATTGGGTCATCTGGCCATGAACGAGGTCATCGAACGCCGAACGACCGAGCTCGAGCGCTTCCGCGCGCTCCTCGCGGCCCACATGGCCAAGAAGGGACTCCGCTCCACCGACCAGCGGCGCCTCATCGTGGAGACGTTCTTTCGTTCGCCGAACCACGTCAGCATCGAGGAGCTGTTGACCCAGGTCCGCGCCCAAGACGCGAAGGTGGGCTACGCGACCGTGTACCGCACGCTCAAGCTCCTGACCGAGTGCGGGGTCGCGTTCGAGCGGCGCTTCGGTGACGGGCTGGCGCGGTACGAGCTCGCCGACGAACACTCGCATCACGACCATCTGATCTGCGTCGAGTGCGGGGACATCGTCGAGTTCGAGGAGCCTGCGATCGAGGCGCTGCAGGAAGCGGTCGCCGCGCGCCACGGGTTCGAGGTTCGCAGCCACAAGCACGAGCTCTACGGCGTGTGCCCCGCGTGTCAGGCGAAGGCCAAGGGGCCGAAGCGCAACTGAGCGCGGGCGCGACCAAGGAGAGCGAGCGCCCGGGTGTCGGAGCGCGGATGACGACTCGCACGGCGGGTGTGCTCGCGTTCGTGCTCGGCTGCGGCGCCGCCCGCGCACCCAGCGTCGAGGTTCCGACGGTCGCTCCCGTGACGGTGGCGCCCTCGCCCGAGCTCGAGCCGCGCCTCCCTGCCGCGAAGTGCTCCATCGGAGGCTCCACGCCATCGCTCGCGGGCGACGGGATCGCGCTGTGTGGCAAGCGGGGCGCTGCGTGCTTCGGTCGCCTGCGCGCGAACGACGGGCGTGGGGCTCGCGTCACGGCACTCCACCTCGACGACACCGGCGCCGGCGAGCTCGATCTCGCGCGCGGCGGCGTGACGGTCCACGCGATCGTGGCCGCGAGTGGCTTCGCGTTCCACGCCGCGCAGCTCGAGTTGGTCGATCGGTACTTCGTCCCGGGCGATGCTCGGTTGCGGGTGGTCCGTGTGACGGGCGACTCGGTGGTCGTCGCGATCGATCCGGGGTCGCACGTCGCTCCCACGACGACGCTCGGCGCGACCTGGCCGTGCGCCAAAGTCTCGCTCGATCCGCCCGAGGCGACGCTCGACGACGTGATCGCTGGGCTCGACCTGAACGACACGGGCGACGACGTCGCCTCCGTCGTGGCGGCCCCCAAGCTCCGCGTCGAGCCCGCGGGCCCGGTCGTCGCCACGCTTCACGGGGAGATCGTCGCGCGGATCGTCGAGAAGCGACCGCAGCTCTTGCATGTCGTCATCGAGACCGACGGTGGGTTCGTGGTCGGCTGGGTGGACGCCGCGGAGTTCAGCGCGCCGCAACTCCGGGGCCGCCGCGCTCGCGCACCCAGGCTCTACCAAGGCGCGACGCACGTCGGGAGGAAGTGCGCGCATGCGGTCCGCATCCTCGCGCGCGTGGGAACCGACGTCGTGCACGTCGCCACGATCGACGCGGGCGAGGCGTTCGACCCGACCGCCGCTCGAGAGAGGCTCGCCGAGCTCTTCGACGTCGGCGAGCCACCCACCGTGGACCCGTGGATTCCCGCGGCGCAGCTCGGCGGGTGCGCGGAGCGGTGATTCGGGGCGGGCTACATCATCGCGAGCGCTGCCAGGTCGATGCTCTGAAGGAAGGCGTCGAGCTCCGCGCCCGTGAGAGGCTTCATCACCAACATCCCGGCGTTCACGCGATCGTGAGGTGACCCACCTTGATCGCGCGGTAGTTGGTCTTCACGATCGGCGCGTTGCCGTCGACGAAGTCGAGGTATCGAGGTCGCCGCTCGCGCTCCATGGTCATCTAGGAGCCGTCGCGCGCGCTCTTCGACAGCGTGCGCGAGTCCGTCACCACGAAGTCGCAGGCGACGTCCCCTTCGAGGACGGGGACCTCCGCCAGGAGCTGGAAGTCGTAGACCACGATTGCCGTCACGGCCGGCGGAGCGAACCGCGGCAGCGCGCGATCGTAGAAGCCCGCGCCGTACCCGAGCCGGTGCCCGCGCGCGTCGGCCGCGAGCGCGGGGACCACGATCAGGTCGAGCGCCTTGGCTTCTTCCGCGCTCGGCGCCGGCTCCTCGAAGCCCAGGCCGCGCTCCTCGAGCTCGCTCGTCGCGGCGAAGCGAAAGGTCATCACGCGCGTCTCCGGATCGATGGCCGGGTACGCCACGCGCTTCCCCGCAGCGCGGAGCTTCGCGTCGAGCGGGCGCAGGTCGACCTCGCGTCGTTCGACGATCGGCCAGAAGAGCGCGACCGTCTGCGCGCTCGCGAAGACGGGGAGCTCCTCGATCCGTCCGACGATCTTCTCCGACCGCGCCGCGACGGCGCTCTCGGGGTGCGTCGCGCGGAGCCCGCGGAGCCGCTTGCGGAGCTCGGCCTTCGCTCGCCGTGCGACGACGTCGTAGGGGATGTCGCTCATTTCTTCGCCCTCGAACCGGCCTTGGCCTTGCGGAGCGGGAAGAACCCGCGCTTCCCCCAGTTCAGCACGATGAGCTCGGTCGTGTTCCCGCGCTTCGAGGCGTCCGAGTTGATCGAGCGCGGCGCCTCGACCTGATGGGCCGCGAACGACTTGTAGAGCTCACGTGTCTCCTCGGTGTCCGCGTTCGAGATCATCGCGGGCACGCCGCGCGCCTTCAGCTCGCGGAACGTCTCGACGAGGCGCCGCTGGTCCTCGGCCCCGAAGCCACCCTCGGCGTAGGCGGTGAAGTCCGCCGTCTTCGAGAGCGGGACGTACGGGGGATCGAAGTAGGCGAAGTCGCCGGGGCGGAGCGTGCGGACGACGTCGGCGAAGTCCGCGTTCTTCACGTCGGCCTTGGCGAGCGCGAGCGAGGCGGCGCGGAGGCCCTCCTCGTCCACGATCCGCGGGTTCTTGTAGCGCCCGAACGGCACGTTGAACTTGCCGCTCGCGTTCACGCGCCAGAGCCCGTTGAAGCACGTGCGGTTGAGGAACAGGAAGCGCGCGCCGCGCTCGACGTCGTCGAGCTTGGAGGGGTCGCGATCGCGGACCTCGTAGAAGAGGTCCTTGTCGTACCGGTACTCGCCCAGCGCGCGGATGAGGCGCTCGACGTCGTCGCGCACGGCGCGGTAGCACGCGACGAGGTCCTCGTTCCGATCGGCCAGGATCGCACGCCGGAAGCGGGACGCGTTCGCGAGCTCGTAGAACAGCGCCGCGCCGCCGGCGAAGGGCTCGGCGTAGGTCGCGATCGTCGCCGGGAGCAGCCGACGCAACGCCGGGAGGAGCTTCGTCTTGCCCCCCGCCCACTTCACGATCGGATAGGCGGCCGCCATCAGAACCCTCCGAGGATCGCATCGACGCGTTCCCGCGCCACCAGGTAAGTCGCGCGCACCCCGTCGATGCGCGCAAAGTACATCGATTGGTTGTGCCGGAGCGAGGCCCGTCCGAAGACGAGGTGCACCGTGCGCGTGCCGCCGTCTCCCCCGACCTTCGCGGTGAGCTCGAGCGAAGGCGTCGCGAACCCTTCGTCCGGGTCCGGCGCGCCGAGGTGGGCGACGTCGTCCGCGCGGAGCGCGCGGAGCGCGCTCAGCAGCGCATCGACCCCACCGGGGAGCCCGCCGCCCGCGCTCTCGAGCTTTCCGCCGCGTTGGACGAGCTCCAGCTTGCTCTTCGGTTGGACGAGCGTCACCGTCTCGGCGCGGCCCACGTCCACGGCGAAGGCGCTGCGGTCGAGCAGGATCCGCGCGGCGGTGTCGCGCAGCGGCCGCGCGGCGACGAAGACGGGCGACTTCGCCTTCCCGTCGTCGACTTGAGCGTAGACCCCCCCTTCGCCCTCGCGCCCGAACGCGAGCGTGAGGACGCGGGACTCGCCGAGAAGTTGTACTTTGCATGCACCTGCGCCGAGCCCGAACGTGCCGTCGTCGGTGTCGGCGACCCAGCCGTCCGCCGAGAGCTTGGTCATCGCGTCGACCACGTCCAACGCGGCGGCCGAGTCCGCGGCGAAGCCGGCCGGCGCCGCGAACCCCCACGTGTTGCCCACGCCACCACCCCGCGCGAGGTCCTGCTCGGTGCCGCAGCGGAGCGAGAGCGCCTTCACGTCCTTCGGATCGAACGGCGGCGCGACGACCGTCCGCCCGCGGAGCGCGATCGCGCTCGGGCGAAGCTTCCGCGCGAGCTCGGGGCCGAGCCCGACCACGGCGTGGTCCATCTCGCGCTGCGCCAGCCATGCCCCCTTGTCGTTCGTGCCGACGACGACGACCTCGGTCCCCTGATCCTCGAACCGGACGATCGACGCACGCGCCTTCGGGTGGAACGGCGCCTTCGGATCGATCGCGGCCACGTCGTTCCCGAGCCCGCGCGTGAGCGCGCCGACCAGCGCGTTCGCCATGTCGACCTCGTCGCTGGCGAGATCGCGGTCGAAGGGCGACCGCACGTGCCAGCCGGTGCCCTTTCGGGCCATGTCGATCTTGGTGCCGGGGCCGTCGAGCGGCTCGAGCAGGACCTCTTCGGCCTCGTCGGGTCGCGCGACGAAGAGCTTCGTGTCGACGAGCTCCGTGCGTGGCGTCGCGAGGCCCTCGAGCACCAGCTTGGGCACGCACGCGGCGGCGGGGCTCGGCGCGACGCGGCGCACGACGACGTCGTTCGGGAGCGCGGGGCAGGGACCACCCACGACGAGCTCGCCGATCGGCTTCGTCTTGTCCTTCGGCGTCATCTTGATCGTGAACGCCGGGGTGGCGGTGGCGGCCTTCGCGTCGTCGTCGGAGATGAACCCCTCCGCGCGCATGTCCGCGAACGCCATCCACACCTTGTCGAGGTTCTCTCGGGCGGCGCGCAGCTTCGAGTCCGTCAGCCGGAACACGACCTCGTCCACGCGCTCGATCGCCCACGTCTGCGCGGGGCTCACGAGCTCGAGCCGATCGAGATCGATCGAGAGGTACGGGACGATGTTGCGGCTCCGATAGGCGGTGGAGTCGTCGAGCAGCGCAGCGACGAGCTCCTTCGACACGACGTAGTCGCCTTCGCCTTCGACGCGCAGGTACGCCGCGCCTTCGGGGGTCGGCGCGGCGGCGCCGAGCACGAACTTGAACGTCACCTTGCCCATCCGGAGCGAGCCGGTCAGGCGCGGTGCATCGAAGGCGACCTTCGCCTCCGCATCGACCTTGCGCAGCCAGGTCGCGAACTCGAGGACGCCGAGGAGCTTGTCGACCGCCTCCGGCTCGGCGCCGAGCGGCTCGGGCTCGACGAGCTTCCAGGACGGGTCGCCGGCGTCGCCGTGGAGGTCGCGCGCGAGCACGAGGTGCTTCTGGCCCTGCACGAGCTCGACCCGATCGATCTCGTCGCGCCGGAAGGCGGGGAACACGTTCTTCGGGCGGAGCGAGCGCTCGCTGTCCGAGACCTTCCCTTGGTCGACGAGCACGTAGAAGCCGAGGCCCACGGCGACCGCGAGGATCGCGGCGTTGACGGCGTTCTTCGGGAGCTTCACGCGCGCTCCTTTCGCTTCGTCTTCTTGGCCGGCTTCTTGGGCGGAGGTGCGCTGCGCGCCTCCGTCCGGCGGCGCCGGAGCGCGACCGCGGCGCCCAGGATCGCGACCGAGAGCGGCATGTAGATGAGGACGTAGTTGCGGAACGCGTCCTTGTCGTCCTGGGAGAGCTTGAGCCCCGCCGAGATCGTCGGGCGCGCCGGCACGTCGAGGATCGGGGGCGTGGAGCCGAGCCACGCGATCGAGTTCTCGACGAGGAACGCGCCGCCGCGCCACGGGCCGGGCGCGCGCCAGTTCACCTGCGCGATCACGTAGGTCGAGCCGACGACGACCACGCGCGGACCGTGCGCCGCCTTGGGGTCCTTCTTCGCGAGCTCGCTCGCGAGCGCGATCGGGAACGGCCCCGCGACGTCACCCGCCTCCATCGGCGGCGTCTCGGACGGAGGCAACCCGAGGATGCCGCGCGTGCGCTCGAAATCGACCGAGAACGACGAGCGCGTCGTCACGAGGAGATCCGAGACGGTGGCGCTGCCGTTGCCGTCGAGCCGCTTCAACGGGCGCACCGTGTCGAGGACGACGTGGGGCGGGCTCTTCACGGCATCGCTCTCGACGAGCGGCGCGGTGACGGCGTGGTCCTTCGCCGCGACGACGAAGTTGATCGCGTGCGTGTCGGGGACCACCATCGCCGGATCCGGATCGAGGACGAGCCGTTGCTCGAGGCCGATCCCGAAGGGCTCGAGCACCTTCCGCAGCGGCGCGATCGTGGCCTCGGTGACCTCGGCGCCGACCGCCACGAAGAGGCTTCCGCCGCCGAGCAGCCACGTCCGGAGCCGGCTCGCCTCGGCGTCCGACATCGCTCCGAGCTCCGCCATCCGCACCGACGGGGGCGCGATGATCGCGACCGAGCACCCGTGGTACGGGTCCACCGCGTTCTGGGGCGTCGTGTCGACCTCGGAGATCTCGTAGTTGTCCTTCTCGAGGACGTCGCGGAGCATGCCGAGCCCCTCGTCGCTCCCGTCCTCGATCGAGCGCTCGCCGTGCCCGGTCACGAAGCAGAGGTGCGTCTTCTCGCCCGCGGTCACGTGCCGAATGGCCGAGGTGATCGCTTGCTCCTCGCGCGGCTTCACGCGCTGCTCCTCGGCGCCGCTGCCACCGACGACCTCGACCATGTCGCTCGGGGTCAGGAACCAGTGGCGATCGCCGTGGGCCGCGACCACGATCGTGTCCGCGATCAGGCGCCCGTCGTCGGTGCGCGCGGTCTGGATGTGGAAGCGCTTCTTGACCTCGTCGAGCGCGAGGGCGTTCGCGTCCGGATCGACGTAGTGGATCTGGAGCTGCGAGGTCTCCGCCTGGTAGCTCTCCATCAGGTGCTTGATGCTCTGTTCCATCGGGTCCCCGCGCCCGAGCAGCACCCAGAGCTCCACCGGATCGCGCAGGCCGTGGAGCGTCTCCTTGGTCGCGGGCGTCAGGGTGTAGAGCTGGTGCTTCGTCCAGTCCCAGCGCGCGTAGTGGCGCGCGCCGAGGACGTTGACGAAGATCGCGATCGCCGCCGCGGCGACGAGGCCGACGAGCGCCCAGAGCTGATCCGAGTCGAGCGGGATGCGCCGCTCGCGCTCGCGCGGTGCGCTCATCCCCACCTCCACGCGTCCACCGCGCGGACGGTGACGAAGAGCGGGAGCACGATGAGCGTGAGGTCGAAGACGATCCGGCGCGAGTCGACGATGCCGCTCGCGAAGTCGTTCATCTGCGCCCACACGGAGACGTGCGCGCAGAGGTCGTGGAGGAGCGTGCCGTCTTTCGTGACGAACTCCGCCACGCCCATGATGAAGAGGCCGAGGATCACGAGCGCGCTCATCACGAGCGCGAGGAACTGGCTCTTCGTCATCGCGCTCATCATGAGCCCGACCGACAAGTACCCGGCACCGACGAGGAAGACGCCGAGGTAGCACGCGCCCGCGGCGTTCCAGTCGACGTCCCCCGAGCGCGCGAGGATGACGAGGTAGAGCACCGTCGGTGCCCACATCACGACGTACGTGACCACCGCCGACGCGTACTTCGCGAGGACGACCGCCGTGCTCGAGACGGGCGCGGTCATCAAGGTCTCGACCGTGCCCGAGCGCCGCTCTTCGGCGAAGAGGCGCATCGTCATCGGCGGGACGAGCAGGAAGAGCACCACGTAGAGGAGCACCGTGTTGCCGAAGAACGCTTGGGTCGGCGTCTGGTCGCTCTCGACCGAGGTCTGCTCCGCGAAGTGGCTGACGAGCATGTAGAAGTGCATGCCCTGGATGAAGACGAAGACCAGGATCAGCACCCAGGCGAGGGGAGTGACGAAGAACGCGAAGAGCTCGCGCTTGAAGATCGGCCAGAACGCTCTCACGCGTCCTCCTCGTCGTCCGAGTCTTCGTCGTCGTCCGAGTCTTCGTCGTCGTCCGAGTCTTCGTCGTCGTTCGAGTCTTCGTCGTCGTTCGAGTCTTCGTCGTCGTCCGAGTCTTCGTCGGGCCTCCGCTCCGTCAGCTCCGCGAAGATCTCCTCCAGCGTCGACTGCACCGGCGCGACGCCACGAACGCCGAGCCCGGCCTCCACGAGCGCGCGGACCACGCCCTCGGTCGCGGCGTCGATCTTCGCCGGCTCGAGCTTCTTCGACCAACGCGCCGTCAGCGTGAAGCCGGCCGCTTCACCGCTCACCTTCGCGTCCGTCACGCCTTCGATCGCGCGGACGAGCGCCTCGGCGCGCTTCGCGTCGCCCGTGAGGCGCAGCGCGATCGCGGGCGACCGCTGGAGGCGCCGGAGCTCCGACGTCTTGCCCTCGGCGACGAGCTTGCCCTTCGCGATGACCACGACGCGGCTGCAGCTCGACTCCACCTCGCTCAGGATGTGCGTCGAGAGCAACACGGTGTGATCGCTCCCGAGCTCGGCGATGACCGAGCGCACCTCGCGGATCTGGTTCGGGTCGAGCCCGGCGGTCGGCTCGTCGAGGACCAGGAGCGGCGGGTCGGCGACCAGCGCATCCGCCAGCCCCACGCGCTGCTTGTAGCCCTTCGACAGGTTGCCGATGAGGGTCGCCGCCCGGTCGACGACGTTCGCCTTCTCCATCGCGAGGTCGACCTGCTTCTTCCGCTTGGCCCCGGCGACGCCCTTCAGCTCGGCGCGGAAGGCCAGGTACTCGGCGACCCGCATCTCGGGGTACAGCGGGACGGCTTCGGGCATGTAGCCGATGCGCTTTCGCGCCTCGAAGCTCTCCTCGACCACGTCGTAGCCGGCGACGGTGACCTTGCCGCTCGTCAGCCCGAGGAACCCCGCGAGGATCCGGAGGGTCGTGCTCTTCCCGGCCCCGTTCGGACCGAGGAACCCGACGACGTCCCCCTTGCCGACGCGGAACGACACGTCGTCCACGGCGGTGTGGGCGCCGTAGCGCTTCACCAGGTGGGAAACCTCGATCATCGGGCGTCGCCCGGCTTTAGCAGATTTGCAGCAAAGTCGCGTCCCCCGCCGAGTGGCGCTAAAGGATCCTCGATCCCCCATGCGCGGTGCGGCAAAACGGAAGCTGTCGGTCCTCGGCCTGCTGGTGGCCGCCGCCTGCCATGGGTCCGTCGGCGCGGAGACTGCCGCACCCAGCCCGAGCGCCAGCGCCGCGGATGCGGACGCGGTCGTCGCCTTCGATGCGGAGGCCGACGCGAACGCGGAGGCGGGCGCTACCCCGGATGCCGCCCCGACCGCGGAGGCCGGTCTTCTTGCGCCCGAGGGGATGCTGCTCGTTCCGGCCGGCTCCTTCACGATGGGCGCGGACTCGGGCGGCGAAGAGGACGAGCACCCGGCGCACCGCGTGACGCTCCCCGCGTTCTTCCTCGATCGCACGGAGGTCACGAACGAGGCGTACGCCGCGTGCGTGGCCCGCGGCGCCTGCAAGTCGAACGACGTGCACATCGCGAGCGAGACCCACGCCGGTCCCGACACGAACTTCACCGGGCCCAAGCAGCCCGTCGTCGGCGTCCGCTGGGACGACGCGAAGACCTACTGCACCGCGCAGGGCAAGCGGCTCCCGACGGAGGCCGAGTTCGAGCGCGCCATCCGCGGCGACGACGACCGCCGCTTCCCGTGGGGCAATGATGCACCGACCGCGGAGCGCGCCGTCTTCGCGCGCATGTACGGCGCCGGTCACACGGAGGACGTGGGCACGCACCCCGCCGGTCGCGGTCCGTTCGGGCACGACGACCTCGCCGGCAACGTCTGGGAGTGGGTCGACGACGAGTACGATCCGTACGCCTACCGGCGCTCGACCGCGGGGGAGGGCAAGCCGGGGACGTGCGAGCAGATCCTCGTCACGCTCCAAGAGCTGCGCTCGAAGGGCAAGCAAGGGTTCACGGGTTCGAACCCTATCCCGACCGAGTGTGAGCACGTACTCCGGGGTGGGGCGTACAACTACGACGCCGTGGGCCTTCGCGCGTCGAACCGGGTCCACCATCCCGGTCGATTTCGTCTCGTCATGAGTGGTTTCCGCTGTGCGAAGAGCCCCTGATCCGTGACCGCGTTGGTTACGGCCCCGTGGCCGAACGTTCACACCCTTCCCTCGAACGAGGGACGGCACCGCAGAAAAAGTGCATTCGCAGCACCCGCGTGAGATGGAACGCACGTTGCTCTTGGGCTAGCGTCCACAACCTCTGGAGGGTTATTTGATGCGTTCCATCTTCTATCGCGTTGCGCCAGCCGCTGCCGCCGCTGCTCTGTTTGCAGTCTCCACGAATGCTCACGCACAGCAGGTGTACGTCGCCCCGGCGCCGACCGCGAACGTCGGAACGGGGGCGCCCCCTCCGCAACAGCCGCCGCCGCAGCAGGGTGAGTACGTCGCCCCCATGCCGAACCAGGGCCCCCCGCCCGGCTACCAGCAGCCGATGGCGTACGCGGGCCCCCGCGTCATCAACGACTACCAGGTCGGCGATCCCATCCCGCCCGGCTACCACCCGTCGACGAAGCTCCGCGGCTGGGCGATCGGCGCGGGCCTCGGCATGTTCGGCGCCGCGTACCTGCCGTCCGTGTTCGTCGCCGCGATCGCGAGCGACATCTGCGACACCTCGAGCTCCTGCCGCAACCCGGCCTGGCCGCTCTGGATCCCGGTCGTCGGTCCGTTCGTCGCGATCGGCACCTACGGTGCGTCGTCGGCGACGGTGAACGTGTTCCTCGTCATCGACGGTCTGCTCCAGACCGCCGGCGCCGCGCTCACGATCTACGGCTTCGCGGCCCCGAAGACGGTCCTCGTCCGCAACGACATGGGCTCGCTCCAGATCGCGCCGACGATGGTCGCGGGCACCGCCCCCGGCATCGGCTTCAGCGGCACGTTCTTCTGAGCCGCAGCCGAACGGAACCGACGTCGAGGGTCAGCCCCGAACGCGCCAGTTGCCGACGAAGACCTTGCCGATGTCGTCGCAGGTCGGGTCGGTGACGGTGAGCTCGGGGCGCCCGTTTTTGTTCACGATGATCGTGTTCTGGCGGAAGACGCGCCCCACGGCGACGGCTTCCTCGCGCTCGATGCCGTGGACGAGCCACGACGGCTCGCGCCACGTGCCATCGGGCTCTTCTTCGTAGCCGACGCACGCCTCGACCCGGTAGCAGCCGAGGATCAGGAGGTCCCGAAGCACGTTGTGCCGCTGCTCGTTCACGCGGCGGGGCAACAGCATCGACCGCGGGTTGTACGCGGTGAGGACCGCGAACGGCGTGCGCAGGACGTCGGGGAGCGACGAAGGGTCGGCGACGACGTCCCCGTCGAGCGACACGCGCAGCGGTCCGCTCGAGGTCGGGAGCTCGTAGATGGTGGCGAGGTACTGGCGGAGGAGGGTCTGATCCATCGGTCTTACTTGCTGCTCTCGGGCGCGCCGTTGGCGCCGTCGTCGAACCGATAGCCGACTCCGCGAACGGTGCGGAGGAATTTCGGTTCCTGCGGATCGTCCTCGAGCTTGGCGCGGAGCTGCTGGATGAAGTTGTCGATCGTGCGGGGGGTGCCGTGGTGCGTGGGCCCCCACACCTTCTTGAAGATCGTCTCGCGGCTCATCGCGCGCCCGGGCGAGGCGAGGAGGCACGAGAGCACGTCGAACTCGGTCGCCGTCATCTCGACGACGGTCCCGGCGCGCCGCACCTCGCGCGCGTCGTGATCGACGATGCAGTCGCCGAAGCTCGTCTGGCGGGTGGGCGCCGGGCGCACGGCCTGCCCCCGGCGGAGCGCGGCGCGCACGCGGGCGAGGAGCTCGGCGAGGCTGAACGGTTTGGCGACGTAGTCCTCGGCGCCGAGCTCGAGGCCGCTCACCTTGTCCATCTCGCCGGTGCGCGCGGAGAGGACGATGATCGGCATCGAGTAGCCCTCGGTCCGGAGGGTGTTCAGGACCTCGAAGCCGTTCATGTTCGGGAGCATCACGTCGAGGATGACGAGGTCGGGCGCTTGCGTGCGCGCGGTCTCGAGGCCGAGCGCCCCGTCGGCCGCGACGAGGACGCGGTAGCCCTCTTTCTCGAGGTTGATGCGGAGTCCGAGCGAGATGCTCGGATCGTCCTCGACGACGAGCACCGTTCGAACGCCGCCGGTCTGCGTGGCGTCGCGTTTGGGAACGGCGATCATGGCTCTTTGGCGTGTAGCGCGACTCCCGCGCGCGGCCTAGCGTCATCCTCCGCGCTCTCGGCGCGCGAAACTTTTTCGCTCGGCGCGGCGCTGAGGACGAGGCGAAACATGGACCCGGTGCGGCCCAGCTCGCCAGGGCTCTCGACCGTGATCTCGCCGCCGTGTGCGCGCGCGAAGTGCTTCACGATCGCCAGGCCGAGGCCGCTGCCTTCGCGGTTGCGCGAGAGGCGGTCGTCGATCCGGTAGAACTTCTCGAAGATGCGGCGCCGCTCGCCGACGGGCACGCCGGCGCCGTTGTCGCTCACGGCGAAGACGATCCGGTTCTTCGCATCGCGCTCGACGCGGAGGCGCACCTTCGCGGGGCTCCCACCGTACTTGTGCGCGTTCGAGAGCAGGTTGACGAGCGCATCGATCAAGGCCCCGACGTCCGCCATGACGGGCGGGAGGTCCGGCGCGATGATCGTCTCGAGCTGGAGGCTGTCGTCCGTGCGTGTCGGCGTGAACGCGTCGACCGCAGCCTGCACGACCGCGTCGACCGCGACGGGCTGGATGTCGTAGAGCTTGCGCCCCGCCTCCATGCGGCCCCAGTCGAGCAGCCGCTCGATGCGCTCGGAGAGCTTCTCGGACTCGGTGGAGAGCATGCGGATGCACTCCTCTTGCGTCGCGGGGTCGTCCTTGGAGCGCTCGAGCGTCTCGGCGAACAATCGGATCGCCGTGAGGGGCGTGCGGAGCTCGTGCGAGACCTTGGAGACGAAGTCGGCCTGGAGCTCGCTGAGGTTCGCCTCGCGCCGCACGAAGAAGAGGATCAGGACGACGCCGGTGACCGTCATGCACACGAAGCTGACGATGAGGATCCCCATCAGCAGATCGAAGCCGTACTGGCCCATGATCATCGAGATGATCCCGAGCGAGAGCAGCAAGCCCGACGGGATGATGACGAGGTAGACCAGCAGCTGGACGATTCGGCGATAGCCGAGGCGCTGCCGGTTCTTCGAGGTGGCCACGGACCCAGTCTAACCCGCGGCGCGCTGGAGCGCCGACAGCATCGCGTCGAAGGGGGCGGGGATGCCGAGCCACCGCTCGAGCGCGAGGGCACCCTGCCAGGCGAGCATGCCCAGCCCGGCCGTGACGCGGAGGCCGTGCTCGGTGGCGGCCCGTACGAACGGGGTCTCGGGCGGGGCGTACACCACGTCCAGCGCGACGGCGCGCGGCGCGAGCGCGGACCACGCCACGGCCGCGGCGACGGGCTCCCCCGGATCGGCGCCGTTCATGCCGGCGCTCGTGGCCTGGACCACGAAGAGGACGTCGCGCTCGACGTCGGGGCGGGGCTCGAGCGGTCCGAGCGTGACCGCGACACCCGGCACCACGAAGGAGGCGAGGCGCGCGAGCTCGTCCGCCGTTTCGGGATCGGGCCGCCGGACGCGCACGTCGATCCGCCGCACCGCGAGGTTCTCCGCGAGGGCGACGATCGCGGAGCGCGCCGCACCGCCGCCGCCGAGGACGATCGCGGTGCCGCCGGTCTGCCCCGGCGCGAGCCGCTCGAGCTCGTGGGCGAGCGCGCCGACGTCGGTGTTGAACGCGACGACGCGCTCGCCGTCGCGCACGAGCGTGTTGGCCGCCCCCGCGCGAGCGGCGCTCGCGTCGACGGCGTCGACGAGCGGCAGAACCGCGCGCTTGTGGGGGATGGTGACGTTGAGCCCGGCGAGCTCGCCGCGGCGGAGGGCGTCCACGTAGCGCGGGAGCTCGCTGTCCCGACAACGGATCGCCTCGTAGCGGTGCGGGAGGCGCAAGGCACGGAAGGCGGCCTCGTGCATGAGCGGGCTCTTCGAGTGAGCCACGGGATCGCCGAGGAGGGCGAAGCGGAGCGCACGATTCGTCACGATTCTTCCTCCGGGCGCGTCGCCTCCACCCGCGCGCGAAAGCTGCCCTCGTGCACCCGGACGTCGACGGTGTCGCCCGGCTCCACCTCGTCGGCGCGGCGTACCGCGCGACCCTCCTTCGTCGCGATCGCGTAGCCGCGCCCGAGCACCTTGAGCGGGCTCATCGCGTCGAGTCGCTCGGCGAGCGTCGAGAAGCGCGAGCGCTCGCGCGAGACGCGGCGCTCGACGGCGACGCCGAGGCGCGCGTCGAGACGATTCGCGAGCGCGCGCTCCCGCTCGAGCACCGCGGCGGGGCTCTGCGCGACGAGGCGGTGGCGGAGCTCGGCCAGCGCGCGTCGCCGCGTGGCGAGCGTGCGCTCGACGGTGGCCTCGAGCCGGGCCTCGTGGTCGTCGACGCGCTGTTGCCACGCCGCGAGCGCGAGGCGCGGGTCCCCGAGGAGCCGAAGCGCGTGCCCGAGCTCCGCCCGGCCCTCGCCGAGGCGCGCCCGGGTCGCGCGAACGAGCCGCTCGTGAAGATGAAGAAGCTCGCGCCGGCGCGAGGCGCGATCGGGGACGCACATCTCCGCGGCTTGCGAGGGCGTCGCGGCGCGAGCGTCGGCGGCGAAATCGGAGAGCGTGACGTCCACCTCGTGCCCGACCGCGCTCACGACCGGGACGCGGCACGACGCGATCGCGCGGACGAGCGCCTCGTCGCTGAACGTGAGGAGCTCGTCGAACGACCCGCCCCCGCGGCCGACGATGATCACGTCGACCTCTTCCACCCGCGCCAGCGCGCGGAGCGCACGCAAGACGGATTGCGCGGCCCCCGCCCCTTGAACCTGCGCCGGCGCGAGGAGGATGCGAGCGCCGCCGCGGCGCTTGGCGACCTTGACGACGTCGTGGATGACCGCGCCCCCGGCGCTCGTGACGACGCCGACCACGCGCGGGTCGGCGGGGAGCTTGCGCTTGCGGGCGGTCGCGAAGAGGCCCTCCTTGGCGAGCTTCTCCTTGAGCTGCTCGATCGCCTCGAGGATGGCGCCTTGGCCGGCGGGCTCGACGCGATCGGCGACGAACTGGAGCCGCCCGCGCGGGGCCCAGAACGTGGGGCGCCCGCGCAACCGGACGCGCGCCCCGTCCTTCACCGCCGCGCGCGCGCGCGGGGTCACGTGGGTGCGGTAGGCGACCACGTCGAGCGAGGCGTCTTCCGCCTCGTCCTTGAGCGAAAAGTAGAGGTGGCCGGATGCGGCCGGACGCGCGCCGACGACCTCGCCCTCGACGAAGACGGCCTGCGGGAACGCGCGCTGGAGCGAGCCACCGAGCGAGCGCGCGAGATCGCCGACCGAGAGCACGACCGGCTCGGCCGTACGCTTCGTGCTCGGCGCTTCCCGAGAAGGCGGCGCCGTGCGCGGCGGCCAGTCCGGATCCTCCGGCTCGGGCGGCGGCCACGACGCCGGTGGCTCGGCCGCACGCGGCTCGCGCTGCGACTCGGACGGGGAGGGCTTCTCGTGCGCAGCGGTGTTCGGCGTCGGCAACGGCAGAGCCGTGAAGTCGAAGCTGAGGTTCCGCTCGTCGCGCTCGCTCACGCGGCGAAGTTAGCACGAGGAGTGGCGCCACTCCCGTGCGGCGCACTATCGTAGAGAGGTGACGCAGGGGACCCTCGCGCGCCGGCCAGGCGCCTTCGATCGCTTCGGGCCGCTCTTCGACGGCTCGCCGGAGTCGATCGCGATCGCGCGCGGGATGACGCTCGTCTACGCGAACCCGGCGTGCGCGCGGCTCTTCGGCTTCGGCGCGCCGACGGAGCTCTTCGGGCGCTCGGCGCTCGATCTGGTCGCGCCCGACGCGCGCGAGATGATCCTCGAGTTCGGGCGCCGGCGCGGCATGGGCTCCGACGTGCCCGCCCTCTATCGGACGATGGGCATCCGGAGAGACGGGACGAAGTTCGAGCTCGAGGTTCGCAACGTACTCCTGGGGCACGACTTCGTGCTCGTCGCGCACGTCGAGATCGCCGACACGGATCGTCCGTTGCCGACCGCCGCGATGGGCGAGGACTTCTACCGCGCCATCTTCGATCTCAACCTCGCGATCAAGCTCCTGATCGATCCGTCGACCGGCCAGATCGTCGATGCGAATCGGGCGGCGGTCGAGTTCTACGGCTTCACGCTCGCCGAGCTGCGCGGCAAGCGCGTCTCCGAGCTGAACACGCTGACCGAGGACGAGCTCCGCGCGGAGATGCACGCGGCCGTCAGCGGGCGGCGCGGCTACTTCCGCTTCCGCCATCGCATCGCCTCGGGCGAGGTGCGCGCGGTGGAGGTGTACTCGAGCCCGATCGAGATCGGCGAGCGCCGGCTGCTCTTCTCGATCATCCACGACGTGACGGAGCGCGATGGGCTCGAGCAGCAGCTCCGCGCGTCGCAGCGGCTCGAGGCGATCGGCAGCCTGGCCGGCGGCATCGCGCACGAGTTCAACAACCTGCTCACGGTGATGCTCAACGCATCGACCGTGATGCGGCGTCACGTCGACGAATCGTCGGCGCTGTTTCCACTCGTGCAAGATACACATTTCGCGGCGCAGCGCGCAGCGCAGCTCACGCGCGAGCTCCTCGCGTTCAGCCGCCGTCAGCTGATGCAGCCCCGCACGCTCGACCTGAACGAGGTCGTGAGCGAGCTCGCGGGCGTGCTCCAGCGCACCTTCGGCGAGAGCATCGTCGTGACGACCGAGCTCGCGCCGGACCTCCCTCCGACGCGCATCGACCCACGTCAGCTCGAGCAAGTCTTGATGAACCTGCTCTTGAACGCGCGCGACGCGATGCGGAAGGGCGGTCGGGTCGCGATCCGGACCAGCGCGTTCGAGGGCATCCCCCCGGTCCACGCGGCGCGGAGCGAGGGGGCGCGGAGCTTCATCGTCCTCCGCGTCATCGACGAGGGCGTCGGCATGGACGAAGCGACGCGCGCGCGCATCTTCGAGCCGATGTTCACCACCAAGGCACCCGGCGACGGAACGGGGCTCGGCATGGCGACCGTGTACGGCATCGTCACGCAGAGCGGCGGCTACGTCACCGTCGACAGCGAGCTCGGGAAGGGGACGACGATCGCGGTCTACCTCCCGGTGGTCGACGATCCACCGAGCGGCGTCCTCCCGAGCGAGGAGCCGCGCCGGCTCTCTCGGCCTGCGCCCGGCTGCCGCGTGCTCCTCGTCGAGGACATGGGCTCGGTGCGCATGACGATCTCGCGCGAGCTCGCCGCGGCCGGGCTCGTCGTCCTCGAGGCGGCCTCCGCCGAGGAGGCCCAGGCCCTCCTCGAGAAGGAGATCGACGGCCTCCACGCGCTCGTGACCGACATCGTGCTCCCCGGCGCATCGGGGATCGATCTCGCCGAGCGTGCGCTCGCACGCCGGCCCGGCCTGCCCATCGTCGTGATCTCGGGCGATCTCCGCGGCCACGACGTGGGCCGGCTGCCCCGCGCCGTTCGCACGCTCCAGAAGCCGTTCACGAGCGAGCTCCTCCTCCACGAGATCGCGGCGGCGCTCGACGAAACCTGCTAGATCGCGGGCCATGCCTCGTGCGTTCAAGAAGGTGCTCGTCGCCAATCGCGGCGAGATCGCAGTGCGGGTGATGCGGACGCTGCGCGAGATGGGGATCGGCTCCGTCGCGGTCTACTCGGAGGCGGATCGCGCGAGCCTCCACGTGCGCATGGCCGACGAGGCCTACCCGATCGGCCCGGCCCCGGCCGCCGAGAGCTACCTCCGCGCCGAGAAGATCGTGTCCGTCGCCAAGGCCTGCGGCGCCGAAGCCATCCACCCGGGCTACGGCTTCCTGAGCGAGAACCCGATCCTCCCGGAGGCGTGCGAGGCCGCCGGCATCACCTTCATCGGTCCCCCCGCGAGCGCGATGCGCCAGATGGGGAGCAAGACCGCCGCGCGCAAGCGGATGGCCGAAGCCGGCGTGCCCGTGACGCCCGGCGCGATGTGCGACACCACCGAAGAGGCTACGGCGGCGGCGAAGAAGATCGGCTTCCCGGTCATGCTCAAGGCCGCGAGCGGCGGCGGCGGCAAAGGCATGCGCCTCGTCACGAACGAAGGCGAGATGGCCAACGCGTGGGAGCGCGCGCGGAGCGAGGCCAAGAAGTTCTTCGGCGACGACACCGTCTACATCGAGAAGGCGATCGAGCGCCCGCGCCACGTCGAGATCCAAGTCATCGGCGATCGCGAGGGCAACCTGGTCCACGTCTTCGAGCGCGATTGCTCGATCCAGCGCCGCAACCAGAAGGTCGTCGAGGAGACGCCGTCGCCCGCCGCTCCGCCCGAGCTCGTCGCGAAGATGGGCGCGATCGCGGTCCAGGGAGCCAAGGCCGTCGGCTACTTCAGCGCCGGGACGTTCGAGTTCCTGCTCGCCCCGGACGGCAGCTTCTACTTCCTCGAGATGAACACGCGCCTCCAGGTCGAGCACCCGGTGACGGAGCTCGTCACCGGTACCGATTTGGTACGCGAGATGGTGCTCGTCGCGCAGGGCGAGAAGCTCTCGTTCGCGCAGAACGACCTCACCCGGCGCGGAGCCGCGATCCAGTGCCGCGTCTACGCCGAGGACCCCGCGAGCGGGTTCTTGCCTTCGCCCGGCACGATCCACGAGCTCTCCGTCCCCGCCGGCCCCGGGATCCGCGACGACGGCGGCGCCTACCCGGGCTGCACGATCTCGAGCTTCTACGATCCGCTGATCTCGAAGCTCTGCGTCTGGGCGCCCACGCGCGAGCGCGCGGTCCAGCGCATGCGGCGTGCCCTGTCGGAGTACGTGGTCACGGGCATCCGCACGAACCTCGCGTTCCACCAGCGGCTCTTCGCCCACCCGGACTTCGTCGCCGGCAAGTACGACACCGGCTTCCTCGAGCGCAACAAGGCGGATTTGCTCGGGTACGAGACCGTGCCGGACGATCGCCGCGAGGCGGTCGCGGTGGCGGTCGCGATCGCCGCCTCGCGCCTCGAGCGGGCGACCGGCGTGCGCGCGGCGGAGCAAGGCGAGAGCGGCGCAAGGACGTCGCCGTGGGTCGCCCAGCACCGTTCCCGCAACTGGCGTAGCTGACGGACGCGCTCTTTTGGTCAGCGGGGGCTCCGAGCGCTACCATGGCCGGAGGGGCATGAGTCGGCGATGAGTCAGCAGCTGTCCTTCGACGACGAGGTCACCGCGGTCGTGAAGCAATTCACGATCGACGAGGGCGCGACGATCGTGAAGGCGCCCCGCCAGACCCTCGTCCGCGGCGAGGAGAAGCACCGCGGCAGCGAAGCGTTCGAGGCCCTCCGCAAGCTCAAGTACGACCCCGGGCGGCTCGTCGATCAAGGTCCGCTCGCCGCGGGCGGCATGAGCGCGATCCGCGTCGCGAAGCAGGTCGCGCTCGACCGCGAGGTCGCGGTCAAGCGGCTGCCTCCGGCGAAGCGGACGCCGCGCCACGTCGAGGCGCTCCTCGCCGAGTCGTGGCTCACGGGTGCGCTCGAGCACCCGAACATCGTGCCCGTTCACGATCTCGGGCTCGACGAAGATGGGATGCCCATCCTCGTGATGAAGAAGATCGACGGTCACACGTGGGGCGATCTCCTCCGCGGCGGCGGCGATCTCAAGCCCTTCGGGCACGACGGCGATCCGCTCCCGTTCCACCTGCGCGTCTTCATGCAGGTGTGCAACGCGACCCACTTCGCGCACGCGCGCGGCATCGTCCACCGCGACCTGAAACCGGACAACGTGATGGTCGGGTACTTCGGCGAGGTGTACGTCGTCGACTGGGGCATCGCCACGCCGCCGAAGCCGGCGAAGAGCATCGCGGGCACGCCGGCGTACCTCGCGCCCGAGATGCTGGCGCGGCACCCGAACGATCGCCTGACCACCGCGACGGACGTGTACCTGCTCGGGGCGATCCTCTTCGAGATCCTCACCGGCGCACCGCCGCACATGGGCGAGACGATGGACGCCATCGTCGCGAGCGTCCTGAAGTCACCGCCCCAGCTCGGGCCGGAGGTGCCGCTCGAGCTCGCGCTCCTCGCGACGGCGTGCATGCAGCCGAACCCCGCGCAGCGCCCGTCGAGCGCGGAGCACGTCCGCAAAGCGGTCGAGCGCTTCTTCGAGCACGAGGGCTCGCGCGGGCTGGCGCGCGAGGCGGCGCTCCGCGAGCAAGAGCTGAGCGAGGCGATCACGCAGCGCCGCGACGATCGCTCGGCGATCCACGCGTTGTTCACCGAGTGTCGCTTCGGCTACCGGCAAGCCCTGCGGACGTGGGCCGGCAACAGCGACGCGAAGCGCGGCCTCGAGCGCGTCGTCGAGGCGATGATCCGGTACGAGCTCGCCCGCGGCGATGGGCGCGCGGCGCAAGTTCTGCTCGGGGAGCTCTCGTCGCCGCACGTCGCGCTGACGAAGGAGGTCGAGGTCGCCATCGTCAGCGCCGACGACAAGGCGCGGAAGCTCCGGGATCTCGAGCGCCGGCACGATCCGCAGACCGGCAACCGCCAGCGGCGGTTCTTCGGGCTCACGTTCGGGCTCCTGTTCACGTTGTCCCCGCTCGTCGGCTACGCGATGGGCCGGCGCTCGGTCGAGTCGCTCGTCGAAGGCTCCATCTTCGTGCCCGTCGTCGCGATCACGCTCGTCGCCCTCAACTGGAAGATGGTGACGACCTCGGCGATCACGCGCGGGATCATGACGCTCGTCGCGTTCGGCATGTCGGTGCAGCTCGTCGCGGCGGCGGCGTCGCGGCTGACGGGCCCGCTCCCGTGCGAGGTGTTTCTATTTCTGTTGCCCTTCTACTGGGCCTTCATGATCGGGCTGGCGGCGGTCCTCTTCGAGCGGCGGCTCGTGGGGGCCGCCGCGGCGTTCTTCGTCAGTGGGGCGTTCGCGAGCATGTTCCCGGAGTGGCGTTTCGCGCTCATCGCCGCGGCGAACTTCGTGATCTGCGCTTCGGCGTACGTGGTGTGGCCGACGACCCGCGATCGGCGCGCGGACGCGACGGGCGCGTTCGTCCGCTGACGTCGAGCGCGCTTTTTTTCGGCGCCCGCGCTACACCTTGGGCCATGCGTAGGCTCCTGCTCTCCTCCGTCGTCCTCTCCGTCGTGTTCGCTTGCGGTGGCGAGGCCAAGCCGAACCCGGTCGCGCCCGTGACGTCGGCCAAGCCGCTGCCGAGCGCGAGCACGGCGACCGTGGTGCCGCCTGCGCCGCCGAAGGAAGACGCCTCGCTCACGCCGCGGAAGACGTTCTTCGGCAACGCCGACCGCGCACGCGTCCGCGTCTCGCCCGACGGGAAGTGGCTCTCGTTCCTGGCCAGCGAGAACGGTGTGATGAACGTCTTCGTCGCCCCGATCGCCGATCCGTCCAAGGCGAAGGCCGTCACCCACGAGGCCAAGCGCAACCTGCGCAACTACGACTGGGCGATGGACGGCAAGCACGTCCTCTACACGCAGGACAAAGCCGGCGACGAGAACTTCCGCATCCACAGCGTGGACGTGACGCTGCCGACCCCCGACGACAAGGAGCTCGCCGGCATCGACGGCGTCCGCGCCGAGATCATCGCCGTGAGCCCGAAGCGGAAGGGCGAGATCGTCGTCGGGCTCAACGATCGCGATCCCAAGTTCCACGATCTCTGGATCGCCGATCTGAAGACCGGCAAGCGCACCATCCTCCAGAAGAACGAAGACGGCTTCGAGGGGTTCGTCGTCGAC
This sequence comes from Polyangiaceae bacterium, assembly GCA_044224495.1. GTDB lineage: Bacteria > Myxococcota_A > Polyangia > Polyangiales > Polyangiaceae > JBGAKG01. The sequence continues at coordinate 94,212 of JBGAKG010000018.1, forward strand.
GACGACTACAAGGTGCGCTTCGCCCTCAAGCCCCGCTCGGACGGCGGGACCGACATCCTCGAGCCGCAAGCGCCCAAGCCCGGCGACAAGTCCGGCAAGGCCACCTGGGCCAACTGGACCTCCATCCCGATGGAGGACCACCTGACCACGCAGATCGTGGACTTCGACAAGGCCGGCACCACCGTCTACATGCTCGACAGCCGCGGTCGCAACACGGCCGCGCTCGTCACGGTCGACGTGAAGTCGAAGCAGCAGACGGTGCTCGTCGACGACGGCCAAGCCGATCTCGAGACGCTCCTCGTCCACCCCATCGAGAAGAAGCTCCAAGCCGCGGAAGCCGAGTACGACCACACGCGCTGGCACGTGATCGACAAGGCGCTCCAGCCGGACTTCGACTACCTGCGCGGCGTCACCGGGGGCGACCTCGGCATCGCTTCGCGCTCGCTCGACGACAAGACCTGGATCGTCGCCTACAACACCGAAGGCCCGATCAAGTACTACCGCTACGATCGCGACAAGAAGACCGCCACGGCGCTCTTCGTCAGCCACGATGCGATGGGCAAGATCGCGCTCGGGAAGACCACGTCGTCGTTCGTGCGCTCGCGCGACGGCTTGGACCTCCCGACCTACGTCACGCTCCCGCCCGCGAGCGATCCGGATGGCGACGGGATCCCGAACGCCCCGCTCCCGACGGTGCTGCTGGTCCACGGCGGACCCTGGGCGCGTGACAGCTTCGGCCTCGCACCGCAGGTGCAGTGGCTCACGAACCGCGGCTACGCGGTCCTGCAGACGAACTACCGGGGCTCGACCGGCTTCGGAAAGACGTTCGTCAACGCGGCGAACAAGGAGTGGGCGGGCAAGATGCACGACGACCTGCTCGACGTCGTCGCGTGGGCCAAGGACAAGAAGATCTCCGACCCGGCGAAGGTCGCGATCATGGGCGGCAGCTACGGCGGCTACGCGACGCTCGTCGGGCTCACGTTCACGCCCGACGCGTTCGCGTGCGGCGTCGACATCGTCGGCCCCTCCAACCTGATCACGCTGCTCAACACGATCCCGCCCTACTGGGCGCCCGCGCTCGAGGACTTCACGAAGCGCATCGGCGACCACCGCACCGACGACGGTCGCAAGTTCCTGCTCTCGCGCTCGCCGCTCACCAAGGTCGACGCGATCAAGCGCCCGCTCCTGATCGGCCAAGGCGCGAACGACCCGCGCGTGAAGCAGACCGAGTCGGACCAGATCGTCCAGGCGATGCAGGGCAAGAACATCCCCGTCACCTACGTCCTCTACTCGGACGAGGGGCACGGCTTCGCGCGCGCGGAGAACAAGCTCTCCTTCAACGCCGTGACCGAGGTCTTCCTGGCCCAGTGCCTCGGCGGCGCGTACCAGCCCGTCGGCGAGGACTTCAAGGGGTCCACGATCGCGGTACCTGCCGGAAAAGATCGCATCTTCGGGCTCGAAGCGGCGCTGGCCAGCGGCGCCGGCGCGAAATAGAAAAAAGAATGTCTGTCATCCCGCCGAGTTGAGGTACGTTCTCGGTGGGGGGTGGAAGCGGGGTAGGGGCCATGAGGAAGGGTGACGAGCGCGCACAGCCCATCCTGCGCGAGTTCCGCGCAGGTGTCGGCGACAGCGGGAGCTATCCCAAATCGAGCAGCTCGCTCCTCGCGAGCTTGCGGAGGTCCATTCCTGCCGCGCTCGTCGAGCGTGGGTCGGGGCGGCGGCGCGAGGTCGCACTCGTCGGCCTCGGTCTCGTCGGAGCCGATCTCCGCGTCCACGGGGACGACCTCGTGCTGCGGGGTCCGTGCGATCTGGAGATCGTGACCACCGCCGGCGAAACCGTCTCGCTCCCGTGCGAGGTCGACGGTGCGGGCGAAGGTCGGATCCTGGTCGAGTTCGGGCGCATGCACCCGTCCGCGAGCGTGTGGCTCACGCGCGTGCTCGCCTCCAACTGACACAAAACGAAGAAGCCCGGCGATTGCTCGCCGGGCTTCGGTTCGCTGCGCCGTAGCGCAGCCTGCCTTCAGGGCAGGTAGTCGTTCACCGGCGGCAGGCTCTCCGCCTCACGCCCGAAGAGGGCGCGCGACATGAGGAGCCCGAGCTCCGGACCGTAGTCGGTGTCGGTCGGGACCTTCACCTTCGTACCATTCTGGTACACGACCATGATCGCCACGGCGCCGTTCCAGAACTTGCGCTCCAGCTTGCTGTTCTGGTTCGCGAAGTGATTGACCGCCGCGTTGGCGGCCGCGTTGATTGCGGCACCGAGGAGGCCGCCACCGCCGACGTTCTTCTTCTGGCGCTCGACGTCCAAGTCGGCCATCTGCGCGAAGTAGTACGACTGCACGTTGCCCTTGCCGTCGATGTAGATGAGTCGACGGTTCGTCAGAGCGTGGGCTGCCGGCTTCCACTTCTCGAGCAGGATGCCGTAGATGATGAGACCGATCCCGATGATGAAGACGAGGAAGATGACCCCCATCACGATCATGATGATCTTCTCGAGCATGTAGCTGTGCTTCTTGAACCAGACGACGCGCTCTCCCGGCTCGAGCGGGACACCCATCACCGTCTGGCCACTCCCCGCCGCAGGCGCGCCACCGGCAGGGACCATTCCACCCTGCTGCGGCGCTTGCTGCGGTTGCTGCATTTGCGGCTGACCGTAACCTTGCATGGACGCGAAGCTACAAGCCCTCTCCGCGCTTTGCAATGGCCGCCGGGGCGTGTCAGGGCTTCCGCGCGATGGGGCGAAGCGCAGCAGTCGGGAGCCAGGCTTCGGTCCCACCTGCTCGCACTTGGGTGAGCGTTCCGCCCGCGCCCATCAGCTCCACGCGGGCCCCTTCGGGCAACGGCGTGGCGCCGGCGAGGGCGATTCCCCGTGCATCGGACAGGCGCGCGGAGGGCGAGATCACGATCGCCTCGGCCAGACCCTGCCGGTCGGTACGGGCCGTCGCGCTCAGGGCGGCCGTCAGGACGAGCGCGGGCACCAACGCCCCGATCGCCACGTTGGCCGCCGCGCGTGCGCGTGCGATCGCGGAGCCCTCGCCGGCCGTCGTGCTCCGCCAGCGCACGAACAGCGCCACCGCGAGGAGGACCGACGCGGCGAGGGCGAGGCCGCTCCAGCCGTTCTCCGGGAGCGCATGCGCCACGCTTCGCCAGATCGGGCGGCGGGTGTCGAGCTCGACCGCGGTGCCTTCGCGCGCGCGGCGGCGCCCCACCTCCGTCCGGACTTGCTCGAGCGCACGGGCTGCGTCGGCGGCGAGCGCGGGATCGTCGGTGAGCGCGATCGCCTCCTCGAAGCCGTGGGCTGCCTTGCCGAGATCGCCCGCGACCTCGGCGCCGGCGCGAACGCGCGCCGCGTAGGCGAGCCCGCGGTCGTAGCTGACGGCGGGATCGACGCGCCCGCGATCGGCGAGGATCTCGAAGTCGCCGATCGCGTCGTTCGGGCGCTCGTCGGCCAAGGCCTGCACGCCCGCCGCGAACACCTCGTCGTCCGTGGCGGACTCGGGGCTCGCCATGCTCATCGCGAGCGCGAGCCCTGCCCCCACCAGCGCGCCGATCACTCCGCCCTCCGCGTCTTCGAGAGCTTCGTGATCGCCTCGCGAGCGCGCTTCGCGCGGGCACGCGCGTCGTCGAGCTCGGCGCCGCTCGGTGCGAAGCGAGCCGCGGCGCAGTCGGTGAGGAGGTCGCGCACGGACTTGGCGAGCTCCTTCGAAGCCCCCGCCGCCTCGCAGACCTCGGTGATGCGCTCTTGCCCCACGCCGCGCACGTTCACGCCGAGCGCAGCGATCGTCGCGGACTCCAGCGCGCGCATCGTCGCGGCGTCCAGCGCGCGCGGGTCGGTCTCGCGGCCCGCGCGCTCGAGCGCGGCGAGCTTCTCCTTGAGGTCCGTCTCGGGCGATGCCGCGCGCTCGGCGAGGACGCGCCGCCGGCGCTCGCGCAAGCGCGTCCCACCGACGACGAAGCCGAAGAGCACGGTGGGGAGCAGCAGCGCGGGGTAGAAGAGCGTCCCGTCGGCGAGGTAGCGCCCTGCCTTCGGCGCCGACAGCGCCGTGCGCGCTTGGGGGAGCCCATCGAAGAGCTTCAGCGCGTCGTCGGTCTGGCCTGCACCCGCGGTGACGTCGATCACGCCGAGCTCCGCGCGCGCGGTCGCATACGCGTTCGTCCCCGGATCCCAATAAGGGACGACGAAGGCGCCGAGGTCGAGCTTGCCCTGCTTCGTGGGGTGCGCGACGAACGTGAACGTCCGCGTGCCGCCCCACACGCCGGCCTCGCCCTTCATCTCGGAGTGCACCTCGGGCGGGAGCCACTCGATGCCGGGCCGCGTCGGGGCGGTCAGCGCCGTCGGAAGGTTGCCCGTCCCCTTGAGCGTGAGCGTGACGGCGATCGCGCCGCCGCGGGGCGTCGTTCGGGGAGCCACGTCGGCGTCGAGGCTCATCTGGCCCACGTCCCCGATCGCGTAGCCCGCGGGCCGGCCCGCGACGGGCGGCTCGGTCACGTGCACGGTGAGCCGCTCGCTCGCGCGCTCTCCGCCGCGCCCGACGGTGAGCCGCATCGGTTCGATCGCGAGATCCCCCGTCTGGAGCGGAAAGAGCGCGTAGCGACGCACCCGCTTCACGACGAAGATCCGCCCGCCCGCCTTCGCGTAGCCCACCGACTCGGCGCTCATCTGCGGGTCGAGCAGGTTCTCGCGCATGAACTCGCTCGTCCCGGCCTCGTGCAGGTCGGAGATGTCCGGCTCGCGCGTGAGCGTCGCGTCGAGGTAGAGGTACATGTCGAGCGTGACCTGCTCGCCGACGACGGCCTTCGCCTTGTCGATCGTGCCGTGGACGAACGCGAGCGTGTCCGGCGCGCGATCGAGCGCGAACTTGGGGTCGAGCGGGACGCGGGGATCCTCGTCGGGATCCGGATCGCCCTGCTGCATGTCGCGCTGCATGTCCCGGAGGAGCGCGCCGAACGGATCGAAGGGCTGAGGGCCGGAACCTTTGGGCGCGACCCGAATGGTGATCTGCTGCCCCTTCATCTCCACGCCGCCCACGCGGACGCTCGGCGGGCCGAGGGTGAACGTGCCGACCGTGTTGGCGCGGAGCGCCCAACTGCACGTCACGCCGCTCTGCCGAACGACTTGGGTGCCGTTGAACGTCATCATCGCGGACTGTCCCATCGTGGGACCGACGCCCTCGAACGAGCCGGGGATGAAGAGCTTGCAACCCGAGACTTGCTGGCTGTCGTCGTCGAGGAGGACGTTGAGCGTGACTTGGAAGCGCCAACCGACCTCGACCACGTCCGCGTCGGTCGTCGTCCGCAGCTTCGGCGTCGCCCGCGCGGGCGGTGCCGCGAGGAGCAGCCCCACGAGCACCGCGGCGAAGAGGGCGAGCCGCCGGATCATTTGTCGAGGCTCCCGCTGACGCGCCGCTGTCCGGCCGCCTTCCGCGCCGCCTCGTGCTGGAACGTCGGGGCGTTCTCGAGCCGGTCCAGCATGCGATCGTCCTGGGTCTGCCGTGGAGGTGGAGGCCCAGCGTCGTGCTTGTCGTCGTTGCCCGCGTCGCCCTGGTTGCCGCCGTCCTGGCCCGCGTCCGACCCGCCGTCGTTGCCGCCGTTCCCACCGCCGTCGCCAGCGTCCTTGCCGCCGTCGTTGCCGCCCGCATCGCCGCCGCCGTCGTTGCCGCCGCCATCGCCGGAGGCGTCGCCGCCGCCATCGTTGCCGCCGCCATCGCTCGAGGCGTCGCCGCCGCCGTCGTTCCCGCCGTCGCTCCCCGCGTCCTTCTTGTCTTGGATCCGCTTCTGCGCGAGCGCGCGGTTCCACGCCGCGTCGCGCCCGACCTCGTCGCCGCCGTCGGGGAAGCCCGGGGCGAGCGTCAGCGCCTTGTCGTAGGCGCTGACGGCCTCTTCGTACTCGCCGAGCAGGAAGTGGAGGTTTCCCTCGAGGTAACGGGCGCGCGCGCGCAGATCGATCGGCTGCGACGCGTCTTCCGCGATCGCGGTGACCACGCGCCGGGCGCAGTCGACCTGCGCGACGCGTTGCGCACGGAGCTCGGGGGTGCCGCCGGCGTCGACCTCTTCGTCGCCGAAGCGGGTGCCGTAGGCCTCGCCGATCCGGAACAAGGCGAGCCCGAGGTCGAACGAGGCGTTGGATTTGTCGCGGACCTTCGGGGGCGTGCCGATGTTGCCTTCGGGGCTGCAGCCGCCGGTGTCGAGGTAGGTCTGGAGAAGGTCGGCCGCGGTCCCTGCATCACCGCCGTCGCCGAGCTCCTTGATCGCGCTCTTCACCGGCGGGGCGTCGCGATCGAAGGGATGCGACGGATCCCAACCGCAGGCGACGAAGCCGAGCGCGAGCGCGGGGAGCACCACGGCGAGGACGCGGCTACGCATCGGCGAGCTCCTCGCGCTTCGAGGACTTCTGCGGCTTGCGCGGGGTCTCGAAGAGGAACGCCTCGACGAGCAGGAGCAGGACGCAGACGAGGAGCGGGATCCAGAAGACCTCTGCGTACACGGTCTCGACGCGCTCGGAGAGCTCCTCGCGCATCATCTTCTGGAGGCGGTTCGAGACCTCGTGGATGCCGGTCTCGCCGTTGTCGGAGCGGACGATCATGCCGCCGGTGGTCTCGGCGATCTTGGCGAGCTGAGCCTCGCCCTCGGCGCTGAGCTCGGTGGTGAGGGGCTTGCCGTCGTCGCCGCGGCGGATGCCGACGACGCGCCCGTCGACGACGTCCGGGATGATCTCGGGCGCCCGCCCGCCGATCTGTACGACGTCGATGACCGTCCCCTCGGCGGCGCACTTCTGCGCGACGCCGACCGGGTCTCCCTCGAGATCCTCGCCGTCGGTCACGAGGAGGATGTGGCGGACGTGATCCTTCGACGTGGGATCGCGCGCGAGCAGCTCGCGGGCCCGCTCGATCGCCTTCGCGGTCGCCGTGCCGCCGACCGGCATGTCGTTGGGCTCCATCCCGCGGAAGAACTGCGCGATCGCGCCGCCGTCGGAGGTGAGCGGGAAGCTCATGGGCTCGCCGGCGAACGCCACCGCACCGAAGCGCGCGCCCGGAAGCTCGCGGATCAGCTGCGCGATCTCCGCCTTCGCCCGCACGATGCGGTTCGGGACGATGTCGCGCGCGTACATGCTCTTCGAGAAATCGAGCGTGATCACGACGTCGACGTTCGTCGCCGGTACGAGCCGCACGCCGGTCCCGTACTGCGGGCGCGCGAGCGCGAAGAGGCCCGCCGCGAGCGCGGCGAAGAGGACGATGCCCTTCAGCGCGCGCCGATCGGAGGCATCGAACGTGACGAGCCGATGGACGAGCTTCGGCTCGCCGAAGCGGCGCTCCGCCTTCGCGCGCGCGAAGAAGCCCCACGTTCCGACCGCGCCGAGCCCGACGAGGAGCACCAGCGCGGCGATGAAGAACACGATCGCCGGATAGACGAACAGGTCGTGCGCGAAGCGGAGCCCGGCGTGCGACTCGTTCACGGGAACCTCCGGAGGACGAGGACGCGCAGGAGCACCTCGAGCACGAGGAACGCCATCGCCGGCCACATGAGCCAGGGGAACAGCTCGAGCACGGTGCCGTTCTGGCCTTGGATCTTCGACTTCTCGAGGCTGTCGAGGATTTTGTGCATGCTCTGCTCGAGGCCGGCGCGATCGGTCGCGACGAAGGACTCGCCACCGGTGTCCGCCGCCATCTTCTTGAGCAGCTCCGGGTTCACCGGGAACTTCGCGTGCACGTAGCGGGGCTGCCCGAAGATGTCGATCCCCTGCTCCATCTCTGCGTCGTCACCGTTGCCGATCTGGACGGTGTAGACGTGGACGCCCTCTTTCTGGGCGAGGTGGGCGGCGTACTCGGGGGCAATCTCCCCGGCGTTCGAGTCGCCGTCGGTGAGGAGGATGATCGCCTTCGACTTCGCGGTGGAGCGGCGCAGGCGCGCGACGCCGGTGCCCACGGCATCCCCGATCGCGGTGCCGTTGGAGTCGATGAGATCGAGCTCCATCTTCTGCACGAGCGCGGTGAGCAGCGTGTAGTCGAGCGTCGGCGGCGAGAGCACGTAGGCCGCGCGCCCGAACACGACGACGCCGATGCGATCGGTCTTCCGGCGCCCGATGAAGTCGAGGATGACGTCCTTCGCGGTGTCGAGGCGGGTGGGGCGCTTGCCCTTCGGTGGCGCGACCTTGTTCGAGAGCGGCGCCTCGCCGTCCATCACCGCGCGCATCGAGCCGGACAGGTCGAGCACGAGGACGATGTCGATGCCGCGCTCCGTCGTCTGCTCCTCCGCGAGCGTCAGCTCCGGCCGGGCGAGCGCGAAGAGCGCGAGCGACACCGCCGCGCCGCGCAGGATCGCGGGCGTGTGGCGCAGGAAGCTCGCGCGCGGGCCGCGGGGGCCGGTCACGAGCGGTGCGATCGTGGAGATGCGAAGACGCGGGATGCGCCGCTCGCCGAGCGCGAGTGATGCCACCGTGGTCGCGGTGCCGAGCGGGATCGCGAGCGCGGCGAACCACCACCACGTCCACCGCACGGCGGACATGTCGTCCCAGTGATCGACGAGGAGCCAGGCCGCCCCGGCGCCGACGAGCGCGAGGTGCACGAAGGCCGCGAGGAAGCCGTGCCACGGGCGGTACGAGGAACGCGGCGTCATGCGTCGCCTCCCGTGCTCTTGCGCGGCGGGCGCGTCGCTGGCGTCGTGGTGCGGACGATCCGCTCCGATTCGTCGATCACCTTCGCGCACTCCTCGGGCGTGGGCTCCAGGTTCGCGAATTTCACGAGGTCGCAGTCGCGGAGCAGACGCGACACGTCGTTGAGCGCGATGCCGACGAGCGCGGAGCGCTTCAGCTGGCCGATGGTCTCGTCCGTCGTGGACTCGAGCCCGTCGAAGCCGTAGCGCGCGCCGAGGTACCAGCGGAGCGCGTCGTTCACGCGATCGAAGTACTCGGCGTGACGCTTCGTCTCGAGGAGCCCCGCGTGGCGGACCTCGTCGAGGCGCTCGAGGGCGACCTCCCACGGAGGACGCGGCGGCGGGGGAGGCGGAGCAGGCTTCGGGCGCCGCTGCCAGCGCCGGATCAAGAGAACCGCGACCGCGCCGCACAGACTCCCGAGGCCGCCGATGATCAGGCCGCGCTTCAACGCGGTCCACTCCTCGCGCTGCGGGCGCGGCGGCGGGTTCGGGCGCGGCTCCGGCTCGTTGGTCTCGGCGATCGGATCGTCGATCGTGACGCGGTGCTCGTGGGTACAGCCGTTCGCCACCTGACCCCCCGCGCGCGAGACCGCGATCGGGAGCGGCGGCAGGACGAGCACGTGGCGCCCGGCTTCCTTCGGGAGCGCGACGAGCGGAAGCTCGATCGTCGTCAAGCTGCGGTCGGGGTGGGCGGCGTCGAGCGGAGCGGTCGTCACGCGCGCCCCGCCGGAGCCGTCCTGATCGGGGATGACCCAGCCCGCCGCGGCGAGCTCCTTCGCTGCGTCGGAGGTGACCTGGAGATCGAGGCCCGTGGGGAGCACGCGCTCGCCCTTGCCGTGCTCCACCTTCACGACGAGCACGCTCGCGTACCCGCTCCGACCGCGCGGGTCGACGGTGTCGGTGATGAGCGGGTGCATCGTCCCCGAGGGGAACGTGTCGACGCAGCCGTTGATCTTCTCGGGACCCGCGTCGAGGTCGACCCCGGTGATCACGATGCCGGCGTCGTCCGCGCGCGCGGGCGCGGCCAGCGCGGCGAGCGCGAGCACGAGCACCCCGGTCGTCGAGCGCGCGGCGCGGCTCATCGCGTGCGAACCCTCCGGGCGCGGCGCGCGAAGAGATCGGCGAGGGGCTTCACGAAGGAGCCGTCGGTGCGGACCTCGACCGCGTCGACACCGAGCTTGCCGAAGACCTGGCGGCGGGCGGCGCCGAGCTCCTTCATCGCGTGGGCGTAGTGCGCGCGGACGCGCGCGTTCGACGTGTCGACGACGACGTCCTCGCCGCTCTCCAGGTCCTCGAACGTGACGAGCCCGATGTCGGGGAGCTCCAGATCGCGCGGATCGACGAGCGTCACGGGGATCACGTCGTGCTTGGCGGAGGCGAGCGCGAGCGAGCGCTCCCACCCGTCGGCGAAGAAGTCGGAGATGACGAACGCGATCGAGCGGCGGCGCGCGACCGAGGCGAGCGCATCGAGCGCGCCCTTGAGGTCGGTCGCTGCGCCGAGGCGGAGCTTGCCGCTCTTCGTGGTGCCGCGCCCGTGCCGGAGCTTCCGCATCGAGGCGTCGAACGCGAGGATCTCGCGCACGACGCGCATGACGTGCTTCTCGCCCTTCTTCGGGGCGATGAGGCGCTCGACCTCGCTCGTGGCCAGGATTGCCCCGACGCGGTCGTTGTTGCGGATCGCGCTGAACGCGAGGAGGGCGGCGACCTCGGAGGCGACGCGCGCCTTCGGGGCGCGCTTGGTCCCGAACCGCTCGCTGGCGGACAGGTCCACTAGGAGCATGACCGTCATCTCGCGCTCCTCGACGAACACCTTCACGAAGGGCTCGTTCATGCGCGCCGACACATTCCAATCGATCGAGCGGACGTCGTCACCCATCTGGTACGGGCGGACCTCACGGAACGCGAGGCCCTGACCCTTGAACGACGACGAATAAGTCCCCGAAAGGTTCTCGTTCGCGAGCCGAGCCGTGTGGATCTCGATCGTGCGGAGCGCGGCGAGGATCTCTTTGGGGATCATCGGCGAAGGACCGTCCCGGGATGACAAACGCCGTGGCGGGTTCATTCCCCGCTCACGGCACCTCGACGACTTCGAAGACGCGGCGGACGACCTGCTCCACCGTGACCTCTTCGGCATCGGCCTCGTAGCTGAGGACGACGCGGTGGCGCAGGACGTCGGGCCCGATGGCCTTCACGTCCTCGGGGGTGACGTAGCCGCGGTGGCGGAGGAAGGCGTGGGCGCGGGCGGCCATGTTGAGGGCGATGCTGGCGCGGGGGGACGCCCCGTAGTCGATGAGGGGCGCGAGATCCTTGAGGGCGTACTTCTGCGGCTCGCGCGTCGCGAAGACGACGTCGACGATGTAGTCCTTCACCTTGTCGTCGACGTAGATCTGGCTGATGACGCTCTTGGCCTCCATCAGCTCGGCGGGGGTGACCACCGGCTCGGCCTTCGACGGCGTGATGGCGGTCATGCGGTCCATGATCTTCCGCTCTTCGTCGCGGGACGGGTAGCCCACCTTGATCATGAGCATGAAGCGGTCGACCTGCGCCTCGGGGAGCGGGTAGGTGCCTTCCTGCTCGATCGGGTTCTGGGTCGCCATGACGATGAAGGGCTGCGGCAGCGGATAGGTCTTGTCGCCGATCGTGACCTGGCGCTCGGCCATGGCTTCCAGCAGCGCGCTCTGCACCTTGGCGGGCGCGCGGTTGATTTCGTCGGCGAGCACGAGGTTCGCGAAGACGGGGCCGAGCTTCGAGGTGAACTCGCCCTTCTGCTGGTTGTAGATGACGGTGCCGACGACGTCGGCGGGGAGGAGATCCGGCGTGAACTGGATGCGGGCGAACTTGGCCGAGATCGCATCGCACAAGGTGCGCACGGTGAGGGTCTTCGCGAGGCCGGGGACGCCCTCGAGCAGGACGTGACCGCCGGTGAGCAGGCCGATCAGGATCCGCTCGAGCATGTAGCTCTGGCCGACGATGACCTTGCCGACCTCTCCCATGATCTTCTCGACGAAGGCGCTCTCCTTCGCCACGAGCTCGTTCAATGCGCGAACATCGTACATGTGCGCGGATTTAGCACAGTTTGCCGCGGATCGAGCGGGCAGGTGCAGGGGCGGCTCCAGGGGAGACGACGGGGGCTGGACCCGTATACTCGGGCCATGAAACCTGGCATGGGCACCCTCATCTTCGGCATCGTGTTGTTCGTCGGTGGCGTGGCCGTCACGCTGGGTTCGGACAGCGTCATCTGGTACGGCGGCATCGTCGTCGGCCTGATCAACATCGTCCGCGGTGCGATCACGCTCTCGCGGAGCTCCGAAGTCCCGGATCAGATGCGCTGAGTCAGCACATCCCGACCTCGAAGAGCTGCGCCAGCATCGAGAGGATCGGGACGCCGACCGAGAGCGACGCGAGCACGACCCCCACGATGACCGGGATGCGCTTGCCCGTGATCGCGAGCACGAGCGCCGGCAGCCACAGCACGACGTGGACGATGGCCCAGAAGATCATCTCGTGCTGTCGATACTCGGTCGGCGGCGGCGGGACGCACGTCACCTCGTAGGAGAACGCGAGCCAGCTCCGGAACGCCGCCACCTCTTCGACCGCCGAGATCGCCAGAAGCACCCACAAGATGATCGGGAGCGCGGCGAAGCCTCCCCGGTAGGCAGAAGGCGGCCCGGCGGGGGCGGGAGCTTGCATCGTCGGCATCCTATCCCAGCCGGTGTAGCGTGGCGCCATGCATTGGCGCGCACTCGGAGCCGGCCTCGCGCTGCTCCTCGTCACTTCGGGCTGCAAGTCGAAGCCCGCTCCGATCGGTACGAACGCGACGACGAGCGCATCGGCGCCCGCGACGGCCGCGAGCGCGTCCGCGTCGGCCGCGACCGCCGAGCCGCCGCCGTCCGTGCACGCGACGCTCGTGGACGCGAGCGCACCGGCGCTCGGCGACGGCGGAGCGGCGAAGAGCGTCGCGCGCGAGGTGAAGGTCTCGTCCCGCGCGGACGACGCGGCAGCGTCGCCGCTCGCAATGTTCGATCGCGACGACGCCACGTCCTGGGCGCCGGCCGCCGACGATGCAGCGCCCACGGTCTCCTTCGCGATCGATCGCGCGAAGACCAACGTGCACGCGCTGCTCGTCTCCGCGACCGGCGTGGCCGAGGTGAAGGTGACGTGGACACCGCGCGCCGACGAGACGAACGCGAGCGGTGTCACCTACGTGAAGTACGGCGCGGAGCAGACGCTCGCGGAGCGCGTCGCGCTCGATCCGCAAGCGGTGGGGCTCCAGCGGGTGGCGATCGAGGCGACGGAGCGCGGGATCCTCTCGATCACGCTGCGAAGGGCGGCCTCGGGATCGATCGCCGTGCGCGAGCTGCGCCTGGAGAGCGACGACGACGCAGCCGTCCTGCGCCCGACGAGCATGGTCGTCGCGGGCGGCAAGCCGCGCGGGCTCAGCGGCATCGTCCCCGAGGCGGCGCTCGAGCTCCAGTGCGTCGCGGCGGTGACCGACCCGCCGCGGGCGTACTGCTTCGGCGGCGCGGCGGCGAGCGGCGCCGCTGGCGGAAAGGGCGTGGCGTTCGTCATGATCGACGCCGCGGGGCCGCACGTCCTGAAGAGCCTCACGCTCGATTGGGCGCTCGACGTCCGCGATCTCCCGGCGCCGTACCTCCGCTACGCCGATTGGGTCGCGATCGAGAAGACGCTCCGCGATGCCAACGCGACGACGTTGGAGAAGCGCGGCGCGAAGGTTCCCGCGGGCGCGATCGAGGTGCCGTGGTCGGGGAGCGCGCCCGCGTTCGGTGCGACGCTGCGGCAGCGCGAGACGTCGAACCTCGCCGACGATTTCGCGCCGGACCCTGGCGTTCGCGTGCGCACGGGAGTGGTCGAGCTCCAGTGGCCCGGCGCGAGTGGCTTCGCCGTCGTGATGCCCGACGCGGGGCGGCGCACGATGGGGACGGCGGCGGCGTTGGTGCGACCGCTCGGGGCTGCCTGGCTCGTCGAGCGCTCGGGCGGTACCGCGCGCACCCCCGGTGCGAACGGGAGCGAGACGGTGACGGCGGCCGCGACGACGACGTTCGGCGACGCGAGCCTGTGCGATCCGGCGACGAAGAAGTGCACCGCGCCGTTCATGTCCGACGCCGTGCCGTGAGCTCGGCCGCGCCAAGCGTGTCGCCTGCGACGCGATTGTCGCAGGCTCGGCCCGCGGAATTCGGCGCGGGATGACGGCGTCTCGAAGGCACGGCGCTTGCTCGACCCCTCCTCATGCGTCGCACGCGAAGGCTGGGTTCGGGACTGACGGGGGTGATGGTGCTGGGGCTCCTCGCGCTGGTGGGGCGCAACGCTCGCGCCGCCGACGTCGATCTCGGTGCGCCGTACGGCGTGCTCCCCTTGGTCGACGAAGTGGTCGCCGGTGATCCGAGCGATCCGCACCCGGTGTTCGAGGACCCGCCCGGGGACTCGAAGGTGACGACGCTGCTCGGCGAGAAGGCGCGCGTCATGACCCAGGCGGACGGCGCGCAGATCTTCGCCTACAAGCTCGGGAAGGGAAAAGGGCTCGTCGCCGGCAAGGCGTACCTGCTCACGATCGACTACCCGGAGGACACCGGCCGCCAGATCGTCGTCGTGAACCGCGGCGGCGAGCAGGTCCGCACGTACGCGACGGGACAGACGATCGGCGACTCGCGCGAGAGCTACACCTACCCGAGCCCCGAGTCGCTGAAGTACCCGCTCAGCGGCAAGTGGCAGACGCTGCACTCGCTCTTCTATCTCCACGAGAAGTTCCAGGGCATCAAGAACGCGCGCAACGCCGACCAGCGCGTGATGGAGGGCGGTCCGGCCGACGGCTTCTGGGTGGCGATCGGGCAGTTCCGCAAGAAGGACTCTCCGCTCGATGCGGGCGCCGCGATCGCGCGCATCCGCCTCTTCGAGGTGCCGAACCCGGAGAAGCTCGATCTCGCCGTGCACTGGCCGCCCGACGATCTGCCGCGCCGGCACCTCATGTGGCGCGAGGAGATGGCGGACGGGATCATCCAAGCGAAGGACCCCGCGCAGAACGCGTTCGCCGATCCGCTCGGCTGGTACGACGCGAAGATGAAGCTGGCGCGGTTCCTCGGCGTGAACACCTTCACGAAGGACCTGCTCGAGTTCGGCTACACGCAGGACTGGGACCCGACGCCGGGCGGCGGGAACGACTGGTTCTACACGTCGCCGCGCCCGAAGCTCTGGGAGGGAATCCTGGATCTGGCCGCGAAGCGCGGCATGGATGTGCTCCCCTACTACGAGTACGCGGGCGCGATGGGGAACGGCGTGAACGGCACGCCGTCGTACGGGAAGCAGCGCCACTGCCGTCCGCTCGGGGACCGCACGAACAACGCGTTCTCGGACGTGTACTGGTCGGAGACCGCGTGCATCGACGTGAGCGATCCGGCCGCGCTCGACGACGTGAAGAAGCTCCTCGACGCGACGATCGGCAAGTTCAAGGCGAAGGTCTCGTTCGTCGGCGCGTGGTTCCGCACGCGCTCTTCGAACTGGCCGATCAGCTTCGCGGACGAGACGCTCGCCCGCTACGGCAAGGACGCGGGCACGAGCCCTCCCACGCGCGCTCAGCTCGCGGCCGACGGTACGCTGCTCCAGAAGTACTACGGGTGGTGGTTCGGCAAGCGGCGCGCGTACCTGCTCGCGATCCGCGACTACCTGAAGCAGACGGTGTCCCCGAGCGCGGCGGTCCTCTTCACGTCCTACATCGAAGAGGCGCTGAAGGTGCCCCAGTCCACCGACGTCTGGACGCCGACCGACGACCTCGCGTCGTGGAAGACCGTGAACGCGACCTTGCCATGGCAGTACCGCTTCAACCCGACGGACTGGCAGAAGTTCGTCGCCGACGGGAAGTACCCCGAGATGATCCTGCGGATGACGCCGCCGTCGGCGCAGGTGCTCGCGAACCACGGACCGGAGAACGATCACTCGGCGCCGCCCGCCGATCCGAAGGACTTCGCAAACGACGACGACGTCTACATGGCGATGCCCTTCAGTCGGCTCTTCACGACGTCGAACGCGGCGGGGCTCGATGCGTTCCGCTCGAAGTCGGGGCTCGCGATCGTCCGCCACTTCAACCTGAACGAGGAAGACGGCGACAATCCGTCGGCGCCCGACGGGCCGATGAGCAAGAAGCTCGGCTACTTCGTCACCGACGTCGATCACACCGGCCCGTACTCGATGCTGGCGGAGGCGCGCGCGGTCGCGAACGGTGATCCGCGGTTCATCGGCTACCTCGCGAGCTCGAGCTTCAACCGGGGGTTTCCGGAGTACACGCGTGCGTTCGATGCGGCGTACCTGGCGCTGCCGGCGCTCCCGAGCACGCGCGTGGACGGAGCGGCGAGCGATCCCGAGATCGTCGTGCGCAAGATCGAGACGCCGAAGTACGGCACGTACTACGCGGTGGTGAGCACCTCGATGGTGGACAAGAAGGACGTGAAGGTCACGCTGGCCGCAGCGGGCGCGGTCTACGATCTGGTGACGAACGGGACCGTGGCGCGCGCGGGCGACGCAGTGACGCTGAGCTTCTATCCGGGGCAGCTCTACGCGTTCGACGTGACGACCGGCACCGTGCCGGGAGGCGATGGAGGGGTGGGCGGGGACGGTGGGACGACGAACCCCGGTGATCCGGGTTCGAGTGACGGCGGGTGCGACTGCAACGCGGCGGGAGCGACCGACGTAGGGAGCATGGGCGGTGTCGTGCTCGGACTCTCCGGGCTCGCGCTCGTGCGCAGGAGGAAGCGTCGTCCCTCGTGACCCGCTCGCGTCGCGAGGGCTAGCATGCACCCATGGTCGCCTCACGACGCGAGCAGCTCGGGTCGCTCTACGCCCTCGAGTTTCCTGACGAGCTCTTCGAGGTCTGGGAGTGGCACCAGGGGCTCGACGACGAAGACCGCAGTACCTTCGCCGCCAGGCTCGGCCTTCGTCTCTGTGGGCCGTTCGACGTCCTCGCCGGCAAGTTCGACGGGCGCGACCTGCGCTATCCGGCTCTCCTGCACTGGCGCTACCAGTACGACCCTCCGGAGCTCGTCACCGTCATGGGTGGCGATACGGACGGGCTGCACTGGGGGTACTGGTTCGACGATCCAGGTCGATTGCCACCGGTCGTTGCGCACTTCTACGCCCGCGACGCGGTGGAGCTCGTCGAGGACCCATCGCTCTTCGTCGCGATTGCGTCGCACATCGAGCGTACTCGCGAGGGCGCACTCGAGAACCGGATGTACGACGAGGAGCACGCCGAGGAGTACGATCGTGACGTCGCCGCGTTCGATCGGCTCCGCGAGCGGTTGCCGCAGCTGCCCGCGCCCCCGCAGCGTTTCCCCACGGCCGAGACGCCCGAGGGCATGGGCATCGTCGTCGCGCGCGAGCAGCTCGGGTCGTGGACGCTGCCAGCGATCGTGACGCCGCAAGCGGTCCTCGCGACGGTGGAGTCCGAGATCGCTGCGGGCCGTCCGGGAACCGCGCTCTTGATCGGTCGGTCGCTCTGGGACGGACACCATGCGCTCGCGTTCGACGTCTTGGTTCGCGCATACGAGGCGCTTGGACGCGAGCCGCTCCGCCTCATCGCCGAGGCGCATCGCCGACACCCGGCGCTGCCGAGCCTCGACGTCCTCTCTTACGCGCGAGGCGACTACAGTCAGCTCTCGGAGGCACTTGCGAACCCGACCGACGTCCGGAGGTTGACGTTGCGCGGGGCTGGCGATCTCTCGGCGCTCGCGCAGCTCACCGAGCTCGAACAGCTCGATCTGCCGAACCATGGTCTTGCGTCGCTTCCACCAGCGCTCGCGCGCCTCCCCAAGCTCGCGTCACTGAACCTGTGGTCCAACCAGCTCACCGCCTTCTCGATGGTGTTGCCGAAGCTCACCTCCGTTCGGCTCGGTCAGAACGCACTCGGCGAGCTGGGCGAGCTCGTTCATTGCACCGAGCTCCAAGAGCTCGACCTCCTGTCGAACCGCATTCGCCATCTGCCGGACTCCATCCGCGGGCTGACGAAGCTCACCCAATTGAACCTCAGCGGCAATCCGCTCGAGGAGCTTCCGGAGGCCATCACGGAGCTGCGCGCGTTGAAGTACCTGGCGCTGGGCAAGTGCCCGCTCCGAAAGTACCCCGACCTGTCGAAGCTGACGCAGCTCGTGCGTCTCTACCTCGTGGGGACGCCGGTCCCCGCCGACGAGGTGGCTCGCCTCCGCGCTGCGCTGCCGGGCGCCGAAGTGCTGGCCTGAGACGCACGTGCGCATCGCGCGAGGGGGACAGGGGCCGACGCATTCGTCAGCCGTGATGCTGCGTGCGCCGCGTGCGCCCGAACGATCCATCCGTGCGCCTCGGTAGCTCGTTCCGGAAGAAGTAGCGCAGGAGCCGCTGGAGCCCGCTCGGGTAGACCAGCGGCAGCGGCGTCGGTGCTCGTGACGCCGTCGCCGCAGGATCGATCCGAAGGAGCTCCAGTCCAGCGTCGTGGAGCGCGATGAGAACGTCGGCCAGATCGTCCGCCACGGTGGTGGTCACGACGACCACGCGCGCGATCCCGTGGCGGACGAGCGACTGCGGCGACGGAAAGTCCGTGGCCGAGACGAAAGAGCGGTTGTCGAACTCGACCTGAGGGGGGCTCGTCGCCGAGCCATCGCGCCGCCGATCGAGGAGGAACGCGGGCGGTGCGTCGGCCGGCAGCACGGCGCTCGCGCGGAGCTCCGTCGACGCGGCGAGTCGCTCGAGCGTGCCTTGGAGCGGAATCAGCGCGTGCATCGCGGGCAGCGCGTTGAAGAGCGGGACGGGGAAGAAACCCAGGGACAGGAGCGCCAAGCCCGCCGCGAGCGACCTGGACGCCTGGAGATCGACGATCACGGCCGTGTCGGTCCGGCGTGCGTTGGTGCGATGCGGTGCGTGTGGCTCGCGCGGGGCGTCGTCGCCCGCGAGCACGAACGGTGCCCAGTCGATGCTCCGCGGAGGCGAGTCCGCCGGCACGACGCCCTCGAGGTGCGCGAACAGAACCGGCTTCACCCACGGGGTCCAGCGCGCCCCGGAAGGCGCCCACGCGCGAAACGCACGGTCGGCGCTCATGGCTCCACCAAGACGGCCGCATCGGCGGACGCAAAATCGATCCGCGCGCGCTCCGCCAGTCGCGCATACGCACCGCAAGCGACGCCATCGACGGTGTAGACGCCGACGCACGCGTGGCGCAGGCCATCGGGGGTCGCGACCGCGCGCGAACGGAAGCGCCGCTGCGCGACCCAGCGCCGGGGCCGAAGCGCGGCCGAAGCGGCGCGGCGAACCCACTCGCGGCGGGTCGAGAGCGAGCGGAGAGCGACCTCGTCGCCGGTGTTCCCGAACGTGCCCTTGAGGACCCACGAGCCATCCCAAAATGGTACCGTTCGGGGCTCTCGCGTCTCGGGGAGATGGTTGCGCCAGGTCGGCGGATGTCTTCCGCATGGCTTCGCTCCGTGCTTGGCGGAGAGTGTCAACTTTCTAGCGTTAACTGGGCGGACTTCCTTCAGGCACGTTAGGAGGCTGCTGCACTTCGCCGAAGGATCCTGCAAGCAAACACCACCGTCAAAATCGTCATGAATTGGCCGTCCAAGCACCGCTTGGACTTTCGAGAGGAGGGTGGTTGCCGGAGTCCCGGATGAACGTCGCCGACGTCCACCGTCGTTGACGATTCGCACACGACCAAACGTCAGGTAAGGGCAGAGGTTGCTGCCGGCTCTTTTGATGTCCAGGCTCGCGCACGGTTGAGATCGATCAGCTCATGGCGAATCTGGATACGGATCAGATCCTCCGCGGAGTTTGGGACTACGCCATCGACGACGGCGCTAGGGATGAAGAAGTAGAGTTGGTTCGAGTACTTCTGAACCTGTGCCCGAGTCAGCTCCTCGGCACCGTAGGAGGCGTCGGTGATGAGAAACCGATCAAGGGTGATGTCGAAGACGAAGGCGGTCTGGGAGAGGTCCGAGCCCTGCCACGTGATGCGGTTCGCAAACCAAACGACTGCGAAGGACGGGAATCCTTGGATGATGTCGCCGAACGCTGACGTTGCCGACTCCGGGATGCGAAGATAGTAACCACCAAGCCCAGTGGTTCCGGATTCGTCGACAATGTGAAGGAGCTTCGACGCTGGTCTATCGCTCGTTGGGGGCGGTTCCACCACGCCGCCTCCTTTCGAAATCGTGACATGGGCAATGTCCGAACGTCCCACGACCTCGACCCGTCGCGCGCCGCCACCGCCCGCAGCCGCGCTCTTGCCGTGCTGGTCGGAGAGTGCAATGCGAGAGACCTCAATGTCACCGAGAACCAGCTCCCACGTCTCGGAGTTCGCTTTGCTCAGAATCTCGAGGTCGACGGCACCGGAACCAAAGAACTTCAGGCTTTCGCGCTTCAGTGTTTCGCCAAGGTATTCGCGACAGAACGTCTCGATCATCGACCAGAAGAACGTGCTGTAGCCGAGCGGCTTCAGCTTCTGAAACTCGCCATGTCTTGTATCGACGTATACTATGACCTTGCCGTTCTCAGTCTTTCCTGACCAGTAAATTGGAGTATCGAGGGTCAACTTTCCGGCGATGAGATGGAATGAGGGGGGCTTGAACAGTTTGCGAATCGATAGGTCGAGTTCCGACAGGACGCTTCGTTCAAACGGGTCAAGCTCCGTGTACACGTCGAGGCACTCGATCAACCCGTCAAGCTTCTCGGCGCGGCAGAACGTGCTCACGTACCGCGACTCGGCGATGTAACGGTCGCTGTTGCCCGAGAGTCGAACGATAATGTGCCCTCGCGCGGCGAGGACCTCCGTGGCAGCCGTTGCCTGGGCGGAGGAGGTATAGAAGACACGACGAGACTGGTCAGCGGCGGCAGCAGACCGTATCTCCCCGAGCGACATCGTCTTGCCGCCGACCAGTTCCACTGTGAGTTTGTCAAGGCGTTCGAGGAGACCGAGGCGCACGAAGTCGGGAAGCAAGCGAATGTGACCGGCAAGCAGCGCGGCATCGCGGAGGATGTGTTCGCGTGCTTCGACCTCGAGCGTCTGTGCGAGGCGCGTGAGAATAGCGACCGACGGAGCATCCAACGTGTCCCGCCCTGCAGTTGGACGTAGAGCGTCACAGTCAATCCATCCGGCGACGCCGATGCGTGAAGGGACGTTGGTCGCGCAGAGTCGGAAACCGCGCTTGTGCGCTTCGATCGACCCGTGGGCAAGGCGGATGGAACCTCTATAAACAACATCCCTGCCGTCGATATGCGCTCTGATGAGGTCTGCAGAAAGAGTCGATTCACCTTCGACGAATAGTCGAAAAACGACGCCGTCCCTTGTCACTTCGCCGCCAAGTGGGCGCCGTGTCGCTGATGCATTCCCGAATGGGACCTGAGAGATCTTCTCGCCGTTGAAGCGGATTAACTCGGCGACGTGTCGGACAAATGGCTGAATGTATCGCTTCAGTCCTTCGACGTCGAAAGGCTTGTCCGAGACTCCTCTCACGATTGTTCCTCGGGTCGTGAGGTCAGTGGTCTCATCGCAGCGCACGACGGGGAGTCTCGACGGGTCTGCGCTGAACGCCGCCTGCGAAAGCGACGTCCGGTGAGCCTTCGCTGACGAGGCAGAGCGCGAGACGACCTCGAGGGTCTGGCAGACTCCGAAATTGGCAAAACCTCCGATGCCGAATGTGCCGATGCAGCCAGCGGCTCGTGCCTCGTCGGTGTTCTTTCCGCTCGCGCCCATCGTCCAGAAGTTGTGAATGAGTTCCTGTCGACTCATTCCGATGCCGTTGTCGAAGATAGCGCACTCAGTTCCCACCACCTTGATGTCTACGCGATACTCCGTGTCTCGGGCCGCCTCCCCATCACGCACTACCTGCATGCGTAGGGCATCGATAGCGTTCTGAACATTCTCGCGGAGGAACGCGTACTGATCGGTGTAGATGCGCGAAGCGATGGTCTCCAGCATCGTCGCGAAGTTGACGCGAACAGAGAAATCTCCTCGATCCTCGGACTCACTCATGGTCGTACTCGAACCCTTTCTGCGAGGTTCTTGTCGCCGGAAGCGCCCGCAATCTGGAAAGCGAGCGGGCGGACGCGTTCGGGTTCCGCGCCTGCATCGAGAGCCGCGTTTATCCACACCGTCGCTTTTGTGAGATCCCTCGCCTCGTGCGCGCACGTTGCCGCGAGGACAAGATCTTGCGCGATCGATCGGTCACCGGCGATAAGTGCTTCGCTCCTACCCAGGGCATCTGCCGGGCGTCGCTCAGCGCGTAGCAGATGAACTTCAAGTCGAAGCAGGTCGAGGCGCTCGTCGGCTGTGACGACGTCCTCACCAAGCCATCGTTCAAGGACACTTCTCGCACGGGGAAGGTCCTGAGTTGCCAGGAGGTGCCGAACCTCGTTGCACGCAGACGACGAAGGTGCTTGTCCGAGCATCGCCTCCAAGAGAGCGCGGCAGCGCTCCTCGCGTGCGCTCAGTTCGGTTGCCAGGCTCTCCCCCAGAGAGAGGAAGCTTGCGTCAAGTTCCGCGAGAAGTTCGCTGAGGTGGTGGGTCCACTGTTCTGGAAGCCACACCGGACGCCAGTGAAAGTGATGACGGAGGCGAGTGACGAGGTCGCCACAGGGATTTCCAACGCCTTCAAGTGCGGCGCCGATGGCGACGTAGTCAGTGGTTCTTCCAGGAAGCTTCACTGGAACTTCGCTTTTTAGTCCCGCAAGCAGGCACGACACGTACGACGGAAATGAGCAGCCAATCGAAGTGACCTCAGCTCGCGCAGTGGTTGCAGCAACGACGGGGGGCTCAGCGAGCAGGCGCCAAGCCGTCTTCTCGCTGGCGTCCCAGGTCTTTTGGGCGGGATTGAAGCGGTGAACGACCCGTTCGCCCATGCCGGTAGAGAGATCAAGCGAGCACCACATGTAGCTGTTGTCGCTTTGGCGCGACTGATAGACGGCGCCCGCGGTGAAGGTCGTCATTCGCTTCTCGAGTGCTTCAAGAGCTTTGAGATCTTGGGAGTGAACGTGACCCCGGAGGCAGATCTGCGCGTTCGCGAGGAGGAGGTTCTCGATGGGTGATTGCTCGAATTCACGGAGCCAAGCGAAAGGGTGATGCATCAGCGCGAACGTAAAGGAGCCCTCATCCGAAGGAGAAGCAGTGCAAGCATCGAGAATCTGGCGCTCGCCGAGGAGAACGCCCATGGCGTCGGCTTGCCCACCCTCAGCGAGCCATGTGGAGTCGAGCAGCAAGACACGAGCTCGGATCGAACCGACGGTGATCAAGCGCGTGTGGGCATAGCTCGTGTGGCTGTATTGCGTCGAAGTCCCGGCGTAGATTCGATTGGCAAAGTCGCGATACGCCGCCTGGCGCAGGAACAGGAGCGCCCTGCGTCCTTCGTTTCCGAAGAAGCTGTCGACGGCGTCGGCGTCCGTCAACACGGTTCGCGCACCAACGAACGCGTCTTCCGCGCAACGGATATTCACGTCATGGTTGCCGGGGATCATGCATACGCGCGAGAGGTCGAGTCCGATGGATCCACAGAGCCTTCGAACGAAGTCCTCGGCAAAGGCGTACTCCTTGGGCTGCCCAGAGAACGCGATGTCGCCGGTGAGGAAGAGGAGGTCTGGACGATTGGTGCCCGCGTAGCGATCCTTCACGCTCGCCGCGAGGCTCTTGAGCACGACGTCTTGAGCCCAGCTGTGGCGCTCGCTGAGGTGAATGTCGGAGAAATGGAGCCACGTCAGGCGGGCTGTCGTCGCGGGTGTACTCATTGTGCTCTCGGAGGGCAAGTGCTCGCTCGCCGGATGTGCTGGTAGACCTGTTTCACGATCGCCTTGAACGCCGCGCCCTGGAAGGCGGGGTCGTTCAAGTACCGGGTCACGATCTCTTGGTTCTGGTCTATGCGGTCGATCATGAGGCGCGTAAGCGATTCAAGGGCGAATCCGACCGAGCGCAACGGACATGGGGCGCTCCGAGCGTACCCGACGGCGGGGTTTCGGAGAGGATACGAGGCCGACAGCAGGCAGAATAGGTGAATTTGGATGAAGATCGGTGGTAGCAAGCCATCGTGACGCGACACGACCGACAGTAGTAATCATCGCTGATCATTGGCTGCCGATATGGCCGATTTCGGTCGAAGGATGAGCCCACGGCCGATGAACGACCCGGCACGTCATTGGGTTTTCGGCCAGGGCACGGAGGAGCGCGTCGGCGCACTTCGGATCCGTGATGACCTTGCGGGCGCTATGCGGCCCTCGCAGGTCGGGCACTGGAGGACGCCGACCGCGAAGGTGCGCTTGAGCAGCTCGGCTTAGCGCCTGTAGCGTCGGCGGGGCTTGTCGTGGTGCGGCGGCTGAGTCGGGGACGGTGGGGTCGTTCGGCGGTGATGCGATGGCTCCTCACACGGGCTCGCCGGCGCGAGGGCGGCGGCGTACTTCACGGAGCGTGACGGGCATCCATTGCACCGCGACGGTCCCATCTTAGTACGCACGTTTTGAGCGTGATGCGCACGAGGCCGTCGGGCTTCTGGGGGATGCGCTCCTGCGCAACCGATGGTCTGAGCAGCCGTATTCAAGCGGAGGTTCTTCCTCTGGATGGGAAGCCCATTGCCTGCATGCCGACGAGGAAGCGATCGCCGTCGTCACTGAAGCCGATGAAGTCGGCGTGCGCGGGCTCGGCCGCGGTCTTCGGGGTCCCGAGCTTCGCGAGGTAGCCCATAGAGGCAAGCAGGGGGTGTCGCGAAGACGCTACAACGGCGAGGGAACCTTTGGTCGACCGTTCAGAGCGGCGTGGCGGCGCCAAAACACTCGCACGCTACCGTCCCGTACGCGCGAGCCCGGAACCTGACGTGACCCAACGACGACCGCCGTTCGCGAATTGTCACGCCCTCGAGCGTACGCAGCGCCGCGCGGTCAAGCTTGGCCAGTTTCGGTTGCCGGGGTGATGTGTGGACCACGTTGGGAGAACGGGCTCTCAGGCGCTCGATATCGTCCGCGCGTGGCAGGCCGGACGAGTGAAAGGGCGTCACTCCGGTGTGGGGGTTGGGCGCGACTAGCGCGCTCCACATCGGCGGATGATCCGCTCCGCTAGAGCCGTGATGTGGGATTTTCACGATTGATGCACGCTCACCAGGCGGATTGCGGGGATCCGTAACGACCGCCCTCCACCCGACAGCATCTGATGAACCAACCTCGAGGTCCGCGCCGAGGAGGGCGGAAACGGTTCCGAGCTGCACGTGAAGCACCACCGATAGCTCGTTTGGCCCAGGATTCGGCAGACGTCGCTTCGGCGCGTTCCGAGCAGGCGCCAGCGAGACAAATCCGCGAGTCTGTGACGCTCCGCTTGGGCTCAGCGCTTCGACGAAGCTCGGTGTTTCACCCGCTGGAGCGCGGTACAAGACCGTGTTCGCCGTCACATACACCGGGCTTGCAATCCGCCCTTGTGAGCGGCTACCCCGCGTATCCAACACGTCGAGGACCCGACGCATTTCGTCGATGCCGCTGCCCCCGTCGGCGAGGAGGTTGAGCTCGCTCGCGCTTGCCACAAGGGTCATGAACTCCCGTTTTCCAAGCGCCGCCGAGCAAAAGAACCGTGCGGTGGTTGCGGCCTTCAGGACCTCGCTCACTCCGGCCGTATGGTCGTCGTGCCAGTGCGTCACAACTACAGTCGCAACGCTTTCACCAACTCGAACTCCGATCGCGTCGAAGTACTTAAGGGCGGCTGGCCGTCCCGAGTTTGGGTTCACGCACGAGTCTACCACCATCCATCGTTGGTGCCCGAGGTGGACGACCACGCATTCTCCGACACCGGGGCCGAAGATCGAAACCTCCAGTTCATCGTCAGCCGGACGTTGACTCAGCATGCCCGGTCCCGAAGCGCTCGAAGAGTTCACTCGCACGTGTCTCGACGCGCCGGAGATCACGCGCTGTCCACGCAGGGAGCCGTCGAAACTTGATCTGTGAGAACCGCCGTCTCGTGCCCGCCGGGTTGATGTCGAAGCCAATAGTCCAATAGAAGATTCCGCCGAGCGCAAGTAGTTCTCTGTCGTCCTCGCTCACTTCCTCCAACGGCACGTCCGCCTCTAGCTCTGCGTCGTTCGGGTCGCGCAGAGATCGAAGCGTTGCGACGAAGCGGTCGGCGTGGAGCTGTTCCACCGAACACTCCCAGTGGTGCAAGATCACTTGTCGATGGGTTCTGCGGTGGTCTGACGCCTCCGTTGCAAGAGAAGCCGATGGGGTGCGTGGTTTCGAGAGCGCGGTCGGACCGTCAAGGTAAACCAGCTCGTGAGTAGCGGGCTGCGGCCGGAGAGTTTCTACGGCGCCCGAGGTCCCGGCGAAGTCTGACGACGCGTCACTTGCGGTCATTCGAGCTGCGCTCATGCTAGAGCGCCTCGGAGTACGCTTTCGGCCATCGATCGACTCTCGTCAAAGAGACGCTTCCAATGCTCGCGAATGGTGGTCACGAACACCGCGGTCCCGGTTTCGTTCTGAGCGTTCGAGACTTCGTTGTTCACGTCGAAGAAGACGCCATGCTTATACTTGGTCGAGGGCTGAACGCTCACAACGACCTTGCCAGCGAGGCCGTCGTCCCGTTGCGTTTGTTCGATCTGCAGCAGCTTCATGCCTGGCCGTTGCTTCAGATGCTGACTCCAGAGGGCTTTCGGCGCAAGGGTGTGGCCAACCCGATGCCAGTTGTCTTCCCCTCCAACGTCGAAGTGCATCGATCGATTCAAACCCAGCGCCGTCGTCCGAGTCTTGTCCAAAACCTGGAGCGTACCCATGACGATGTCGCGGAGGGAATCGGCGGCTGATTCCACATTCGCTCGCGCCAGGAATCGTCCCGGCGTCACCTGAACCTCAAGCCAGTCCGTAGACCAGTGGGCGACCTCAGGGTGGATTACCTTCACCTCGGCCTGCTCAGTCTCCTCCTTGCCCAGGAGGCCTTCAGAGCGGAACCATTGCGGATGGAAGAGGAGGGGGTCGAAACCGCCGAGGACCACCAGAGAGGGGTGGTCCTCCTCAAGGCGAACCGTCATACCGTGACGATACCAGCCTGCGTTCCCCTGCGTAGGCCTACATGCGTGCAGTCACCGCGCATCGTGTGCGCGCACACAAGTCGTCGAGATCGTCGGGGATTCCCGGGACGAGGAACGAAGCCCGACGTCGGGGCGCTGCACGAAAACAGCGGCGTTCCGAGGGAGTAGACGTCGCAGGGTGGGGCAAAGGCGCTCACTTCGTGCCGAGCTCCGGGACAGCCACGTCGTCGAGATGAGGCCGTCGTCGACCGTCGAGGAAGAGGAGCACGACCGTGCCGTCAGGATCGACCATCACGTTCTCGGAGGTCGCCGTGGGCGAGACCTGCATCTTCCGATGCCGGGCGCGAGCATCAGAAGACGCGTCGAGCCCGAACCAACAGGCGAAGGGGGGTGGAAACGCGGCAATTCGATGCACTGGCGGAGCACGAGTCGCGCCACCGGTGCGCCTTCAGAGACGTTCGAGGTCACGATCGACGCGGACAAGACGCTTCGTGTTGGTGGAGGAGCAGTAGGCGATTCAAGGGCGGAATGGGACCGAGCGACATGGGCGACGACCCGCGTCTCCTCGCACGACTCACACCGCAGGCGGCGAAAACCTCGGCACGAGAGACCGGAGATATGCATCCAGCTCCTTCTTCGCGTGCTTCCCGAGCTCACGTCGAGCGCGTCGTCCTCGATCGCTCCGTCGAGCGCCGTCGGCTCCGGACGTCGCCGCTCGTAGCGGACTCGCGGGCTCGGCAACGACATGGCCATCGGCAGAGGCCCATCGCGAACGCCATGCCGGAGGCGAGACTGCGCTTTGCCCGAGGATTCTCCTCATTCGAGGTGGCCGCTTCGCGCCGTGCGAGATGCCAGCTCGGCCGGGCGGGGTCGGCTCGGGCAAGTGGCGGCGACTCGCAACGTTGCACGCCGGGGATTAAGGAGCCGGCCGTTCAACACCTCGCTCAAGTCGATTTTGGAGTCGGTGCCGACGTCGCCGACCTGTGCGTCCCACTTGCAGTGGTGAAGCGCCATCTCGCGGCGGAGCTCGTCGAAGTGCGGCGTGCGCTCCCCCGCGCGGATCACTTGCCGAGCTCCTCGACGATCGCATCGAAGACGATCCTCACGCGGCGGCTCGTCCGCACCTCGCGGTGGGCGACGACCCACATCGGCACCGGGATCGGCGGGTGGTCGGGGAGTACGCGCACGACGCGCGGCTCGGCGTCGCCGACCTCGTCGATGATCACGCCGATGCCGAGCCCCTGCTTCACGAGCTCCCACAGCACGAGGTGGTTGCTCGTGTGCAGGCGCAGGTTCTTCTTCTGGATCGGGAACCCCATCGCCTGCATGCCGACGAGGAAGCGGTCGCCGTCGTCGCTGAAGCCGATGAAGTCCGCGCGCGCGAGCTCCGCCGCGCTCTTCGGGTTCCCGAGCTTCGCGAGGTAGCGCGGCGACGCGTACAAGCGACCGGGGGTGTCGCGAAGGCGTTTGCCGACGAGCTCGGGGTCGCCGGGATTGCCGCTCCGCACGGCGATGTCGGCCTCGCGCCGGCGCAGATCGCGTACCGCGATCGACGCGACGACGCGGAGCTCGAGGCCGGGGTGACGCTCGCGGAGGCGCTCGAGGATCGGCGGGAGCAGGAACGCGGAGATCACCTCGCTCGCCGTGATCGTCACGAGCCCTTCCACGCTCTGCGAGCGACCGGTCGCGGCGAGCGCGACGCGGTCGGCGGCCTCGCCCATGGCGCGCACGTGCTCGAGGAGCCCGAGCCCACTCTCGGTCAACGTGAGCCCGCGTCCGACGCGCTCGAACAGCGCGACGCCGAGCTCTTCTTCGAGCGCCGTGACCTGTCGTCCGAGCGTGGGCTGCGCCATCCCGAGTGCGCGTGCGGCCGCGGAGAGGGAGCCCTCTTCGGCGGTCGCGAGGAACGCGCGGGCGCGGTTCCAGTCAAAGCGAAGGTGGCTCCAATCCATGCAAATACGCATGGATTGTCTACGAACCTGGGGAATTCCGCAAACTGTTTTCCCGACCTATTTCAAGAGCTGCGGAGGACACACATCATGAAAGCATGCGTTTACGAACAGTACGGGTCGGCGGACGTGGTCACGGTGGCGGAGGTGGCGAAGCCGACCCCGGGCCCCGGTGAGCTCTTGGTGAAGGTGGGGGCCGCGTCGGTCACCACCGCGGACTGGCGCTTCCGGAGCGCGAGCTTCCCGGGCGGTTTCGCGCTCGCGGGGCGCTTGATGTTCGGCGTGTTCCGCCCGCGCAACAAGGTGCTCGGGATGGACTTCGCCGGTGAGGTCGTGGCGGTCGGCGAGGGCGCACAAGGATTCACCCTCGGCGACCGCGTCTTCGGCTCCGCCTCCCGCGGCGCCCACGCGGAGTACGTCACCGTCCGCGCCGACGGCGCGATCACGCACACGCCGGCGAACCTGAGCGACGCGGAAGCTGCCGCCGTCCCGTTCGGGGCGAACTCGGCGCTCGCATTCCTCCGCGACTTCGGTGGCGTGCGCGCGGGACAGCGCGTGCTCGTCGTCGGTGCTTCGGGCGGCGTCGGTGTCTGGGCCGTGCAGATCGCGAAGCACCTCGGGGCCGAGGTGACGGGCGTGGCGAGCGCGCGGAACCTCGAGCTCCTGCGTTCGCTCGGCGCGACGCGCGCGCTCGATTACGCGAAGGACGCGTATCTGCCCGCCGGCGCGGAGTACGATCTGATCTTCGACACGCTCGGCGTCACCACCTTCGCGCAGGCGAAGCCGGCGCTGACCCGAAATGGGACCTACCTCCCGCTCACGGCGGGGTTCCGCGAGATCGGTCAGTCGATCCTGACGCGCTTCGGCTCCGGCCCGCGCGTGAAGTTCGCGATCAGCTCGAACACGCGCGCATCGATCGAGACCAACGCCGCGCTCCTGGCCGATGGCACGATTCGCCCGGTCATCGACGAGGTGTTCCCGATGGCCCGCATCGCGGACGCACACCGCAAGGTCGAGAGCCGCCACAAGCGCGGAGCGGTGATCGTCGAGATCGCGGCGGGTGGTAGAGTCGCCCCGGCATGGGGCAAGTCACAGCTCGTCGCCTCTTGTTGATTGGCGCAGCGATCGCCGCCGTGGGTGGCGTCGCCGCCGGCGTGGGTTGGGGCGTTCGCACGCTCCTCGTGCACGGTGACTACGAAGCACCGGTCGGGGAGCCGGCGAAGGATCCCGCGAAGGCACTGCTCGCGCAGCTGGACACCGATGCCCCGGTGGCGCGTGGGATCGTGCTCCCGACGGCGCACGCCGCCGAAGGGATTCGGAAGCCGCACCCGCGACTCGAGATCGGCCCGCGCGAGGTTCGCCTCTTCGGCGACGTGGTGGGGACGCTCCCCGCGCCGGACGCGACCGCGCTCGACGCGAACGTGCTCGGGGGGCCGGCGGAGTGGGCGCACGGCGTCGTCATCGACGCCGGACGCGAGACGCGAACCGTGGAGCTCGCGATCGACCGGTCCGTTCGCTTCGGGGTCGTGCTCGACGCCATCCTGCAGCTCGTTCGAGCGGACTGGCAGCCGACGCTGGTGCTCGTCACGAACGAAGCGGGCGAGCTTCGCGTGTTCCCGGTCTCGGCTCGCCTCCCGTCGAGGACGATCGACGTCGACGCGACCGGGGCGCACGTCGTCTCGCCGGACGGCGGCGTGCCAGCGTGTACGTGGCAGCGCGGGACGCCGACGGCGGGGTTCGTCGGCTGCCTGGCGACAGTGCTCGTGCGCCCTCAGCCGGCTCCACGCGACGCGGGAGCGTCCACGACCGATGCGGGCGAGCTGACGGCGCTCGCGGAGCTCATGATTGCGTCGCAGGTCCTCCAACGTACGACGGTGATGCTCACGCCCTCGCGCGACGCGCGGTGGGAGGACGTCGTGGCGATGCTCGATGCGTGCGCAGGAGCCTCGCTCGAGGTCGGGCTCGGGCGTCAGGTCGACGGAACGTTCTGAGCGCCAGGAACAGAAGCCCTGCGTCGGGTGTCTGGCGCGCGTGACGATCGTCCCTTCGAACCTGGCTCGGCTGGCGATGCTCGCGACGGCGACCCTGGCGGCTGCCTGTGCGCGGGCGTCCGAATCTCCGCGACCGGAGAGCGCGGTGCGCTCGGACCCCCCTGCGACACCGCCCGCGCAGGTGGCCTCGACGGGCCCCGCGGACGCGGGGCGTCCGCACTTTCCCGGGTGCACGATCGGTCCCGGACCGCTCCAGTGCGCGAGCCTGCGTGACGGCGGACCGCCGGTCGAGTGCTTCGGCTCCACGACGGAGCCGCGGCTGCTCGTGTACTGCACGCCGGGGAGGGGAAGCACCGAGCCGACGGAGCTCGGCGCGTTCGGCTGCATGTCGGCGGGGCCGCGCATCCTCGCCGTACCGCAGGGCGAGGCGATGCGCTTCCTGACGACGCGCGCCGAGCTCGCAGCGTACCTCGGCGTCGATTCGCCGGCGTCCGCGCGCGCGTACGCGCGCATCGCGCTCGGACAGGATTGGCACGACGCCGTGTTCGGTGAGCTCGGGAAAGCGAGCGGCGCGGGACCTTGGCGGGTCGAGCTCTTCCACGCGCCGCTCTGCGGGTGCCATCACCCTCTCGCTCGCGTCGAGCTCGAAGTCGCACGCGATGGTGGGATCCGCGAGCTCGGGCGAACCGAGCTCGGGACGACGATGGGGAGCTCCTGCGTCGACTGAGTCGCGCTCAGAAGCTTCGCAGGAACATCTGGGTGTACATCGTGTCACCCGCCCCGCCGCTGGGGCTGAAGCACTTCACGTCGACGCGCTCGTCGGCCCCGAGCGCGCCCCAGTTGGTGGGGTGACAGAAGTTGGAGCCCGAGCCGTTCGCGGTGAGGAGCACGGTCGTGCTCCCCGTGCTGGTGGCGAAACCGGGGTAGGTCGTGGCGTACACGCTCGCGGCGGAGCGCGCCGACGTATTCGAGCCGGCGGCGAGCGCCGGAGTGAAGACGCGGTTGACCGCCGGGAATCCGATGTAGGGGCCGGCGATGAACGGTCGCTCGGCCACGAGGTACCCGCCAGTGCGGGTGGTCGGCAATTGCTTGGCCGCATAGAGGAGCGAGAAGCCGGACGAGTCCGCGACCGTGTTCTTGAAGCAATCGACGATGACCTGCGTCGCACCTCCGCTCGTCGACCACTGCTCGACTTTGCAGTGAAGATTCCCACCGCCGTAGGCCGTGACTTGCGCGTTCCCCTCGGTCGCTGACTGGCCGGGGAGCTTCACCGAATAGCGGCCAGCCGAGATGGGAGTGACGCTCGCGCCCGAGCCCGTCGAGCTCCACTCGGAGCCCGCGACGATGCCGGTGCCGTCGAAGGTGAGGTAGGCACCGTTCGTCGCGCCGGTCTCCTCGGCGACGGTTCGCTTGGTGAAGAAGGCGGCGAAGTCGGTATCCGTGTTGGCGCCGCCGGCAACGGTGAAGCAGCGGACGTTGACGAGCTCATCGGGTCCGCTGGCGGAGACGCTGGTGACCGTGCACGTCACCGGTGTGAACCCGACCGCGACGACTTGTGCGTTCCCGCCCGAATCGCCGAGACCCTGGAACTTGACCTGATAGACGCCGGAGCCCGGGACGTGGGCGACCGAGACCGGCAGCCCGCTGCTGTTGTACGACGTCGCGGCAGATACCGTGCTTCGGGTCCAACCAAACCCGAAGCTCGCGGACGTGGAGAGCCGAGCACCTTGGGCGCCCACGTCTTCTTCGCCGCCGGTGCCGGGTCCCGCGCTCCCACAGGCTGCGAGCCCGAATGCCAGAGGGACGCAAGTGGCGGCCACGGCGAAGAGTCGAGTCGATCGATGAAATGATGTCTTGAACATGAGCACCTCCGAGAGCGGAAGCGCTCAGCAAGGACTGGGCCGAATGGGGTTTGCGACAAATGCAACTTGGCCAATCGGCAGTTGCGCGCGGCGCGCAGCGCACGATGCGCAACTTGCACATCGTGCGCAGGTCACCCCGCAGCGTCAGACTCGAGGTGGCTCCGGCGGTTTCTCGGCTTCGACGCGCCGTCCTTTGCGCCACTCCTTCACGGCGATGAAGGAGAAGCCGAGGCCCATGAAGCAGAGCAAGAGCGGCACGGGGAGGAACGGCCCCGCCGGGAGGACGTACTCGGTGGGGTTGGCCGGGTTGGCGACGATCGCCTGGCGCATCCCGGGTGCGCACGAAGGGGCGCGGCCCTGGACGGGGAAGGTTCGCCCGGTCGCATCCTTCCACTCGCCCGCCCACTCGTAGCGCACCTCGTGGGTGACCTGCGCCGGATCGTGATCGATGCACGAGCCGTAGACGGCCTCCGTGTCGACCCATCCCGCGCGCCGGTGCTCCTCGACGGCAGCGACGTCGTCGCGGTGCGCGCCCCACGCGAGCCACGTCGAGAGGAGACCCAAGACGATCGGGGTCGGGCAGAAGAGCACGACGAGAGCGATGAACAGGAGCCGGACCTTCACGGCCGCGATGCTAGCCGGGCGCATCGGCCGAAGCGACAGTCACCCTGGCGGTGGTGGCTCCTCGTCGAAGCAGCGCCACATCCCGCCCGGCACGTCGTAGTCGCAGCGCTCGATGAAGTGACCGTTCGGCGGGCAATCGGCGTCCCTCGCGCAGCGATCGTTCTTCGTCCGGCAGTACCGACCCGACGGCGCGTCGGCGCACGCGAGCCCGTTGCACTCCGCGTCCGAGTCGCAGTTCGCGGGGAGGCAGTAGTTGGGGCCGTCGTGGTCGCACTCGCAGCGCGCTCCTGGCTTGCAGTCCGCGTCGGCGAGGCAAGCGTCGAGGCGGATGCACCGGTTGCGATCCACGCCGCGACCGGTGCCGCACTCGCACCCCATCTTGCGGTCCGATCCTCGCGAGCAGTCGAGGTCGTCGTGGCACTCGTCGCTCACGCACATGGTCGGGGCGGGCGGGCGCGGTGCCTCACCGAGCAACGCGGCGGAGCGCCGGATCGAGGCGGACCCGGAGCGCGACTCGTCGAAGCGAGGATCGTACGAAGGGTTTTCGATGCATCGCCCGTCCCACCCGCCACATTCGGCGTCGGACTTGCAGCCGCTCGGCGACGACGCGTCGACGGAGGGGACGTCGATCTTCGCGCACTTTCCGCTGGAGTGAATGCCCGACGCCGGACATCGCCCGCCGGTCCGGGTGCGTGGCTGCGCCCGCTGCGGCTCCGGCCAGTGCGCGCGGCCGTGGCACGCGAGGGCGAGCCCCAAGAGCGCGAGAGCGGGGAGGATTCGGCGCCGCATCCCCCCGAGCATCGCACGAGAAGGGGCGGTGCGATCGGCTCAGTGACCGCCGGTGCCGGACGCCCAGTAGACGGCACCGCCGCTGCCGACGACGACGTTGCCGTCGTCTTGGACGCGGAGCGTCGCTCCCGCGTGGCCGTTGGTGTGGGAGTTCCACACCGCCGCCTTCATCCCATCTTGGTACACGACGAAGTTGCCGTCGCCCTGCATGATCGCCGTCGTTCCGCCCGCTCCGACGGTGCGCGAGCTCCAGAGCGCCGTCCCACCTTGGTACAGGACGAGGTTTCCGTCGGCCTGCATGACGAGCGCGAAGCGTCCGTCGCACGAGAGCTTCGCCTGATCGACGCCGAGGGCCTCGTTCACGCCCAGCTCGCCGCAACCCGCGACCGGCGGTGGCGGAGGCGGCGTCGGGGGCGCTCCGCCGACGTCGGGGAGGGAGAGGTTCTTGATCGGCCGATAGGCGGTGACGTCTTCGCTCTTCCCGAGCCGAGCGAGCGGGGGCGCTCCACTCGGTCCGGCGTGCTCGAGGACGCAGAACCGGGTCTTCTCGGCGTCGACGAAGCCGCCGAAGAGGCGGATGTGGCCGCACATGCCGATCGAGCATGGCTTCAGCGTCGGTCGATTGAGCGCATCGCCGGGTTGGAGCTCGGCGAACGGGATCTCGGCGAAGCCCGGGTTCGCCTTGAAGGGTGGATATCCCTGCGTGGAGGGCTGCTTCGGGTCTTGCCACACCATCGCGACGAAGCCGGAGCAGTCGTTGCGGTAGCCCCCCGAGCTCTTCGCGGGCGAGTACGGTGCCTGCGTTCCCACGCGCCAGACCGCGCGCGCCACCGCATCGTGGCGGGGACCTTCGGGGATGCGGGCGAGGATGGCGCTCCCCGAGCACTCGGTGCTCTGCGCGAGCCCGTCGCTGTCGGCGACGTCTTCGTCGTCGGAGGGGGCCGCGCTGCAAGCGGCGAGGAGGACGAACGCGATCCCGACTCCGAGCGCACGATGCATGACCGGTGGATTTGCAACCGACGTGCCCTGCGATGGGCGCGCGTGTTTCGTCCTCATTCCGGCGTCGCCTCGTGAGCCCTCGCGAACGCGGGCGCGGCTCGAGGATCCGACACGATCCACGGCTCCGGATCCGGCGCCGATGTAGGTGCGGGCGTCGTGCTACGCCTCCGAGGAAGCAATGCCGAAGCTGTGCCGTACCCAAACCGGGATGAGCTTGCTCCGATCGTCGTCCTTGCTCTTCGGGACCGTGGCCCTGGCCATCGCGGCGGGTTGCGTGGAAGAGCCCCCGCCCCGGGCAGCGACGACGCCGGCGCCTCCTCCGTCCGTGACGGCGAAGGCCACCGCGACCGCGGACGAGGTCGAGCCTCCGCATCCGCCGCCGCTCCCGGCGCAGCTCGCCGATCTGGGGACCGGCACGGCGACGTTCTCGACCGTGCCGGGACCGGATCCGAAGCGACCGATGGTCGAGCGCATCGTCGCCGGCGATCCGATCTACGCGCGCGTCACGGTCCCGCATTCGCTCCGCACGTCGACGACGGCGGTCACGTTCGCGGTGGTCGCCGAGTGGAAGCGACCCGACGGGCGGCTCCAGACCTGTCGGAGCCCGATCGATGGGACGTCGAAGTCGGGGGCGCGCGCGCTGGTCTCGACGAGCTTCGAGGTCTCCATCTTCGCGCTCCCCGGGGCGCCCGAGGCCGACGTGGTCCTGCACTGCGAAGAGTGGATTCGCTCGGAGGCGACGACGGGAGCGCTCGGCATGGCGTCGCTCCGGCTGCACCTCACCGCGAGCTACGAGGGGCGCTGGACGGACGTCGTGGACGCGCGTGTCCAGCTCGACGGCACCGACCGCACGGCGACGGCGCAGCGGCTCGCGCGGATCGACCTCGCCGCTCAGGCGGAGGAGAAGCGACAGATCGCGCTCCGGCGCGTGCCAGCGTCGCTGATGCCGATGCTCGACGGGCTCGCGATGATCTCGGTGAAGGAGAAGATCCAGGACGAGAAGATCACGGAGTTCACGCCGCTCCGCGTCGTGATGACGGAGCGCGACTTCACGATCGAGCGTGACGAGAAGACGTCGGTGGTGCTGCGGCGGAACATCGCTGGGATCGTGGCGTTCAAGAAGCCGGACGGGACATGCTTCTTGGAAGACGCCTATTTCATCCAGGAGTTCGACGGCGTGGGCTACGGCCGGCTCGCGGCGGATTTCCCGACGACCCCGAGTGGGCCGGGGATCCTGTGCGCGAACGCGGGTCCGTGAGGAATCCGGGCTAACCGAGCTTCAGCGCGATGACGTCGGTCTCTTCACCGTCCGCGCGCCGCCCCGCCATCGCGTTGTTGAAGCGGCCGATGGACCAGCCTAAGTCGAACCAGCTCAGGGCTCGTACCAGATCGGCGAAGTCCACGCGCGCTCTTGGACCGTCTTCGGCACCGCCGGATCGGAGCACGACGCGGGTCGGCCCTGCGCCGGGAGCGAGTTGCAGAGCCACGTGCTCCACCGGCACGTCGGCTGCTCGAGCACGCGCACGTAGTAGAAGGCGAGCGCGGTCGGATCGAAGTCGGGGTCGGTCCAGGCGCTGCACAGCGATCGGGTGTCGGCTCCCGACCGCTGGCAGGTGAGCGTGTCGACGGCGCCCTCGGTCGCCGAGCCCGCGACGTCGTAGACCTTTTCGTGGGTCTGGTCGC
Organism: Polyangiaceae bacterium; assembly: GCA_044224495.1. Taxonomy (GTDB): domain Bacteria; phylum Myxococcota_A; class Polyangia; order Polyangiales; family Polyangiaceae; genus JBGAKG01. The sequence continues at coordinate 130,763 of JBGAKG010000018.1, forward strand.
CGGAGAGCCAACCCTTCACGATCTGGACGCGCTGCAGCGGTGTCCCAGGTCGGGACGGGACACCGGGATCGGCCTCGGCGGCGACGACGAAGGTGGGCGCCGCGCCGAGCTTCGTCAACGTCCCGCCCATCGGGACGCCGCCGGCGTAGCCCTTCGCGACGAGCTGCGGGTCGTTGCAGAGGCTCGCCCCGAGCGCGGCGCCGCCGAAGAAACGCACCACGATCCGCGGCCCGCTGGTGCCCCATGCCTCGCGCCGGGCCAGCGCGGCGAAGATCGAGTCGCGCGTGTTCTCGTCCGCCCACACCCCGACGAGCCCGCCGGGGGAGAACGCGATTCCGCCGGGCGTGAGGAGCCCGGGCCCGAGCTGCTTCTCGGGCGTGTCGTCGTCGGTGCCGCGGTGGCCGGCGAACGTGCGCTCGTCGACGAACCCGGGCGTTCCGTTGTGGGTGTCGGTGCTCGCGATCATCCCAAGTTGGTACGGGTTCAGGCCGAACCGAGCGCGTTGACGCAGCCCTTCGAGGAGCGCTCCGCGCAGGAAGTCGCGGCGCGAGAAGCACCCGCTGTCGGCCACGCCGCCGCCGCCGATGCCGTCACCGCAGTCGGTGACGGTCTTGCGACCGCGCTTCTCCCAGTCGCACGCCTCGTCGGGCTCGCCCACGCTCGCGACGCCGTTGCGGCACTCGGAGTCGCCCTTGTGCTGATAGACCTCCGCGAGCGGCTCGAACGTGCGCCGGAGCGTGGCGTTCTTCTTCTCGTCGTCGGGGCCGTTCCCGGCTTCGACGTGGAACATGCGGCCGTTGCTCTCGTTCGAGTTGTGCGGGATGACGAGGACGTCGCACCCGGTGCCGGCGCTCTTGCAGGTGCGATCGAGCTCGGTCCAGAGGCCGGTCGCGGTGGGCTGCTCGAAGTAGGTCGTGGGCTCGGGCACGCGCTCGTTCTTGAAGATGACGTTGCGGTGCTGAGTCGCGGCGCCGGTGACGGCCGTGTACTCGTAGCCGACGAAGCTCGTGAAGCGGCAGCTCGCGCTCCGATCGTACGCGCCGTCGGCCGCGCTCTGGATGCGCTTCCACACCGAGCGCGAAGCCGGGGCGCATCCCTTTTCGTCGTCGCCGCAGACGTCGGTCGGGCGGTGCGGGTGATCGAGCGTGAGCGGGAAGGCGAAGCGCGTGGTCGCCGAGTACGGCTCGCCGCGATAGGCGACGCACGTGTCGCTGTCGAACGCGGGCGACGAGGGGACGGTGCACTCTTCGACCTCTCCGAGGAACTCGGAGTGATCGGTCACGGCCGCGAAGTCGAGCGGGCGGTCGAGCTCGACGGTGCGGGTCCCGTTGCCGTTCGCGTCGAGCGGGGGGAGCGTCAGTGCCTCGCCGCGCGCGAAGCGATAGGCGTCCTCGGGTCGATTGCGCACGTCGAAGATGTGGGCGTCGAACGAGTAGGTCGTGTGGACGTGGAGATCCCCGAAGAGCGGGCGGCGGAGCGGATCCCGATCGGTGCAGGGTACATGGACCTCGAGCGGGCGGAGGTTGGCCGCCGGCGGGTCGCTGAACCCGCACTGCGCGACGACGAGGAGCGACGGGATCGCGACCAAGAGACCGAGCGCGCGTTTCATCGCACCACCTCGCTCAGGCGCTCGATCGTCCAGCACGCAGCGAGCGCGCCGGTCGCGTAGCCGACGAGGCGTGGTCGCGCGAGCGCGGACGCCAGGGGGAGCTTGCGCGCGAGGGCGAGCGCGGCCAGCACCAGCGCGACGAACGCGAGTTGTCCCAGCTCGACCCCGACGTTGAACCCGAGCAACGCGCGCGGGAGCTCGGTGCGCGTGACGCCGGCCTCGGCGAGCCCGGTCGCGAAGCCGGTGCCGTGGAGGAGACCGAAGGCGAACGCGGCGAGCGCCGGGTGACGCGCGAGCGCGCTCCGTGATGCGCGGCCGCGCGCGAGCTCGGCGGCGAGGACGACGATCGAGAGCGCGATGAGCGGCTCCGCGAGCGATGCGGGGACGCGCACGACGTCGAACGCGGCGAGCGCGAGGGTGACGCTGTGGGCCAGCGTGAACGCCGTGAGCGCGGCGGCGAGCGGCCCGAACGGAGCGCGCCGTCGGGCGCGCGTCACGACGAGCACGACGAGCGCGCCGAGGAAGGCGAGGTGATCGAACCCCCCGAGGATGTGCCGGGCGCCGAGCGCGACGAAGGCGAGCGTGCTCGCGTGGGGCGCTTCGACGGTGGGGACGACGAAGGCATCGCCCTCATGGCGGAGCGACGCGGTGGTGACCGAACCGTCGCGGCGGTGGACCCGGACGAGGAGCTCGTTCGGGCCGAGGTCGTGGACCGTGAACCGTGCCCCGACGAGCTTCGGGCAACGCGACACGCTCCGGTCGGCGCCGTCCGAGAGAAGTGTGCAACCTGCAGGCAACTCGAGCGTCACGGGCTCTTGCCCGAGCGGCCGCCGGAGCTCGGCGTCGAAGGCGCCGCCCTCGAGCTCGCGGAGCTCCAGGACGGAGGGCGTGAAGGCGTGAGCCTGCGCGAGCCGCGTCACGAAGAGGGGGAGGACGACGAGCGCGACGAACGCCGCGAAGCGCAGGACGCGCGGGCTCATCGCATGCCTCCGAGCGCGCCGTCCTCGATCCGCACGTCGTACCCGCGGCGGCGATCCGCGAGCGCGCGCTTCTCGGCGTCGACGCGGCGTGAATCGAGGACTGCGGCGCGGAGCTCCGCGCGGACCGCGGGATCGAGCGCATCGTCCTCACGACGGGCCGTGACGCGGACGAGGTGGAGGCCCGCGCTCGCGGGGATCGGCGCGGACCAGCGGTCGAGCGGCGCGTTTGCAGCGGCGTGGGCGGGGGCTTCGCCGAGGACGTTGGCGAGCTCGCCCTCGGTGCGGTCGGTGAAGCTCCCTCCGCGCAGGAATGGATCGCCGAGGGTGGCGGGGTCGGCACCGTGGGCGAGCTCGTCGGCGATGTGAGCGGCGACCGCGTCGGCGTCGGCGGGATGGCGCGCGCGATCGACGAAGACGTGCTGCACGGTGAGCTTGGGCGCGCGTGGAAACTCGCTCGGATGCGCGGCCTGCCAGGCGCGGAGCTCGGCGTCGGTCGGCTCGGCAGCCTCGCCGTCGCCTTCGAGGACGAAGTCGAGCTTCTGTGCGAGCCGGCGGCGCACGATCACGTCGCCCTGATCGAGGCCGAGGGCCTGGGCCTCGCGGACGCGGACCTCGTCGTCGATCCAGCGGTCGACGAGGGCGCGCTCTTCTTCGGGCGTGGGCGTCGCGCCGGTGCGCCGCACGTGATCGGCGCGGAGAGCGGCGGTGACCTCGCGCGTGACCTCGATTGTTCGCGCGGGGGGCTTCGCGAACGCGTGGTGAAACGCGAACACCACGCTGCCGAGGACGAGGAAGTGGACGAGCGGCTCGCGGACGAAGCGGCGGAGAGAGCGACGCATGCGTCGTTTCTCTCACTTCGGAGCCTCACGCTGAAGCTTTTACTTGCCGCGCGCGGAGGTGATGGCGTCGACCTTGATGACCGTGCACTTCCCGACGCAGCACATCACGCCGTTGGAGTTGCCGCACTCGTAGCAGGTCGCGTCGGCCGACGAGGTGCAGTCGACGGTGGTCGTGACGGGGGTGGGCCCGGTCTGGGTCTGGATCGCGGCGCTCTGATCGCCGCTCGCTTCGGAGTCCTCTGCGGGTTGCACGGCGCACGCGAGCGAGAGGGCCAGGGTCGAGAGTCCGAGGAGGAGTGCGGTTCGCATGGGGCGTCCGAGAGCAGGGTCCGTGCCGCTCGGTGGGGTTGGTCCGGCCGGCGAAACTCACCGGCGTGCGCTGGGCGCGCCCGGATCCGGAATGGGCGCGCTCGGCAGTGCGCGGGTCACTCCTCGGTGCGGAGGAACGACCGCAAGAGCGTCTTGCTCGTGCCGCTCGCGAACTTCACCTCGACCTTGCCGCCATCGAGCTCCTTCACGATCGTCCCCGGCCCGAACTTCGGGTGCGAGACCGGGATCGCGAGCGGCGGCGGGCGATCGTCTTCGATCGCGACGCTCCACTCCGCCGGTGGGGGCGTCTTGGCGGCGCGGCGCCACGCTGCGGGCCACTCTTCGGGGTACCGGAGCGCGAGCCGCTCGGCGAGGAACGACGAGAGTGACTTGGTGCGCGGCGTCTCCGGCTCTTGCTCGTCGTAGAGGCGGACCTTCGGCTCCTCGTCCCGGGCGGCGCGGTTCGAGATGCAGACGTCGAGCGCGTGGACGCCCTGGTCGGTGGGGCTCCACTCGAGCTCGGGATCCATGTCCCCCATCTCGGCGCTCGCGATCGTCGTCCACCCGCTGGCGTAGGTGGAGTGGTTGCCGGCGAGGCTCTCGAAGCGGACGCCGCAAGCGTGCTCGAGCGCGGTGATGCGAAGGCCGGCGAGCACGAGGACGTCGTTCGGAAACACCACGGCGAGCTCGGTCTCGAGGGCGGTGAGCTCTTCGAGCCCGAAGGAACGCGGTGAAGCGCCCAGCTCGGCGCTGCGCTGCGGTAGCTCGCGGCGGAGCAGCTCGCACGCGGCGAGAACGCGCGCGAGACCGGCGCTGGGGAGGAGCGGGCCGATCGGGACGGGAGTTTCCGGCACCGTCAGAACGTACCACTCAGGGACAGGCCGTTGCGCATCGGGAGCAGGCTGGCGCTCCACTGCGAGCTCTTCACCAACGTGAGGCGCGGTACGAGCCCGAAGACCGCCAGCGCGAGGCCGGCGCCTTGGGTGAGAGCGTCGAACGTGGCGAGACCGATGTACCAATCCATCGCGCGCGAGGACATCGGTCCGACGGTGGCGAACGAGATGAAGGGACCGACGACGGGGATGAAGAAGGGCCAGTAGGGGTTTCGGCATCCGTTGGCGTCGCAGACCTTGCCGGGATCGCTGCTGCCGACGGTGGCGACGAAGAGGGAAGGGATGTACGCGGCGGCGAAGATGCCGAGGCCGAGGCCGACGTCGGCGAAGTGAACGCGGCGCTCGACCTGGTACCCGCGAGGAGGCGGTTGCTCCGGCGTCCAGAACCGTGCGTCGTCGATGGGCTCGGCGGAGGAAGTGCGAGCGAGCGACGAAGCGAACGCGCCGGCGATGAGGAGGGCTCCGAGTGACCGCATCGTGCGTGTACATCGTACGCGACCAAGTGCCCGGAAGCTTCCCGCTGCCCGCCGCCCCGCGCCCGCGCCTGCCCTGCGCGTGCGCGTGCGCCTGCGCCTGCCCGCCACCAAGCCGGCTCCACGCCCGCGTCGCGTCCGCGCCCACGCCCGCGCCCGTGACGTCAGGAGTGTCCGAGCTGGCACGGATCTCCCGGTTCATACCCTCTGAGCAACCGAAGAGATCCCTGACACTTTGGTCCGAGGACATCCCTGACACTTTCAGTCCGGGGACATCACCGACACTTCTCTCACATCCGTCATTCTTCCCTTCGATGGGACAAACACGATCGCCTTCGACTTCTCGACAAGTCGACCGATGGACAGCGGGCCAAAGACGACGTCCCAACTCGGTACGCGTTCATTCTCCAGATACTGCAACTCCACGTCTTCGTGCCGAAGCGCGGTGGACAGGAAGAGCCGCGTTCCGTTGTGGTGATGTGCCCTGCCTTGTCGACGCGGAGCACACGTCCCCACGGCATTGCGTAGAAGCGCACGATGGCCTCGGGTAGTGACGCGGTGACGCGACGAAGTGCGAGCTCGGCGTCTTCTGTCCGAAGGCTTGCCGAGGTCGCTCGTTGTTGTACTCGCGTCAGAAAGACGTCGAAGACGCTCGCTGCGCGCGCGCTGGTCGCGGTGGCGTCTCGGCTTTGAGCGTTCGGTGAAAGCGTTCCTGCCGTCCGTTCTCTTGTGGTTTGCCTGGGGTGATGCGTTCGACGTGATGCCGAGGCGAAGCCACCACACCGCCAAGGGTGAGAGGCTTCGCCCGCGCCTACCGTCGCGAACGGCGGACCGTTGTCGGAGCGAATGCGGCACGGCAGTACTCCTGGAACGCCGCATCGAAGATGCGCTGCACCTCCGGCCATCGGGCTCGGTGACACCCTCGCAGCGGAATGAGAAAGCGCGAGTACGTCGACGATGGTGAGCGGGTACACTTCACGCCGTCACGCGTGAAGTGACCTTGAAGTCGACGCACCACGTCGCGTTCGGCCCCGCAATCTCAGCGAAGGGCTGCCGCGCCTCACGAGCGCCTCGCGGCCGGCGCACGCGTTTCGTCGTGACCCCGCGCCGCTTGAGAATCTTCTCCGATCGTGCTCGGCGCCGGCACCCCGATGTCGGGCCGGTTGTTGAGAACCCACCCGTGGATCTTCTTCGGGCCCCATGTCGGTGCTGCTTTTCCGGAAACGCGACGAGCGCCGCCTTCCATCTCGGTCGCGACTTTGGTTGGGCTCGAGACGGGCCGCGACCTCTCCTCCGCGGCCTTCACGTCGTGCTGCGCCTCCCGGAAGCGCTCGAGCCACACGTAGCCCACCTGTCGGCTCACGCCGAACTCGCGGCAGAGCGCCGAGAAGTTCATCCGCCCTTCGCCTTCATTCCAACGACGCTCCCACTCCAGCAAGAACTTCACGCGCTCCTTCACGACCTTGGTCTCCTTCCAGGGCATGTCGCGTTGTCAGGGACGTCCTCGGATCGCCGAGCAAGTGTCAGGAGTGTCCTCGGTCTGAACTGTCAGGGATCTATCCGGTCTGTACCCCCCCCAAGCAACGCCGCGGACTTGACGTGGGCATCGAGCATGAGAATATTGCCCTAATCAAATTCATGGTCCAGGACTCGAAGCAGCTCGGTCTCTTCCCTCCGCGGCCCGAGCCGAAGAAGCGAGGGCCTCGCGGCGGCGCCCGTCCCGGCGCAGGCCGCAAGCCGGCCCTGTCCGGCGAGTCGCCCATCGCGCGCGCCCGGTTCATCGCAACTACCACCCGGCGCACGTGACGCTTCGCGCGCGCGCCGGCCTCCCGTCCTTTCGCGAGCAGGTGCTCACGCGGGCGCTCACGGCCGCAATCGCGGCCGGGAAGCGTTCTGCCGCGACGGGGCCGTCGTTCCGCGTGGTTCACTTCTCGATCCAGAAGAACCACCTTCACTTCATGGTGGAGGCGCACGACACGGCGTTCCTCTCTCGGGGCATGCTCGGCCTCGCGGTTCGTCTGGCCCGCGCGCTCAACCGCGAGTTGAAGGTGACCGGCAGCGTCTGGGGCGAGCGCTACCACGCGCGAGACTTGAAGACCCCGCGCGAAGTGCGCAACGCGATCGTCTACGTCCTCATGAACGCGAAGAAGCACGGTTCGCGGATCGCGGGCCTGGATCCTTGCTCGTCCGCTCGTTGGTTCGATGGGATTCGACGGCCAGCGGGCCCTCAGCCATTGCAGCTCGAGCGCGACGAGCCGCCATCCTCTTCACCGGTCACTCCGGCAAAGACGTGGCTCGCGAGCACCGGCTGGCGCAAGCACGGCCTCGTGGCGGTGACGGAGCGCCCGAGCGCGGAGGCGTGACGCGGAGCAACGCAACGCAAGGGCTCTGCGCGATCACCGTGGGAACCGCACGACCGTGAAGATGGTCGTCGGTTGCGACGGTTTCGGCTCCGCGGGGACGATCGGTCCGCTGCCGAAGTCGAGCGGCTCGTGACTGTAGATCGCCGCGACGGTGCCCGCGTCGGGCATCTCGGCGAAGCCGTAGACGAGCGTCAGCCCGGAGTCGGAGAAGCATCGCGCCCAGGCGAACTCGCCGCTCGGCCTTCGCCGGGCAACGAACCCGCGGAACGTGGGAGCGCGGAGAACGACGTTCCCGAGCGCGAGCTCGTACAAGAAGTGACCCCCGACGAGCACGTCGCCTCCGGAAGCGGAGCGTGTGTCGAACAGCGTCGCGTAGTGGGTCGTAGCCGTCTGGGTCCCCAGGCGGGTGATCGAAGCCACGGTCCCATTCGGGGACAATTCGATGAGGGCGCCGTCCTTGTCGCGGCCCACCGAGTGTCGGCCATCTCCGAGCTCCACGTCGGCGGAGAGCTCGAAGGACCCGACGAGGATGTTGCCGTTCTCGAGCCGGGTCAGCGGGAGTGGAACGTCGTTGTCGGTGCCGCCGATCGTCGTGACCCAGCCGAGCTTCCCGCTCGCATCGAAGCGCGCGACGCCGATGTCGGGACCGCCCTTGCTCGTGAGCAGGCGACCTTGGAGCACGACGCTCTTGTCGAAGTCGAACGTAGTGACGAACCCACCATCCTCCAGGGGGATGCCGGGGGCGGGGCCGTAGCTCGCGGGGACGGTTGCGTGGGCGCCGAGCTTCCCGAGGCCGTCGTAGCGTCCGACGAAGATGGTGTCGGGCTCCGCCGGCGCACCCCAATCGACGGGCCCGGCCCCGGAGAGCGTGAACCCCGGTTGCGAGTTCGTTCGCAGCGCGAGGACCGTGCCGCGGTGCTCCGGCGTGGGCGTGGCGGGGAACCGAAAGGCGGATTGCACGATGGCGTCGTCGTCGAGGTGAACGATGTAGACGCCGACATCGGCGGGACCAGCGTCGAACACGGATGAACCGAACGTGCGGGGGCCGAGCGCGCTGAAGCCGATCCAGAAGCCGCCCGCGCGATCCACGGCGACGGAGGTATAGGTGTCGAGGTTCGGCGGGCCGTCGAACGCCTTCCACGCCGAGCTGGCGAGATACTTGCCATTCGCGTCGAGGAGCAGAACGAAGGGGCGTGGGACGTCGGTGCTGGCGAGGGGGCCGCCCCCGAGATCGACGTCGCCGCGGATGGAACCCGAGACGAGCACGCGCCCCGTCGGGGTCACGGCGAGGCCATACGGAACGCCGCCCCAGTGCGCGACGGCCCAGAGCGGCTCGGGAGCGACGCCGACGGCGGCGGGGCAGTCGACGACGATCGGTGCGGCGGTAGCATCGCTCGCGCCCGCGTCACGGCTGGAAGGATCGAGGCGCCCGCCGCACGCGATGGCGAGAAGGAGCAATCCGGCGCGGCGCATGGGGAGAGGCTATCAGGCGCGCGATCGAACGGGTCGCGTGAAGATGGCAAATGACGAATGCGAGCCACCGTTCACCAAGGTGGGATTCGGGAAACCTCCCGCGCATCCCGATCGGTCGCCCGCGCTCCGACCGACGCACCGCGAAGCCCCACCCGCGCCGACTCCCGCGCGCGGCCGCGCGAACCCCCGCCACGCTCGAACGCATCCCGCGAGGCGCACCGTGGTATAGGCACGGCCCAACATGCCGCGCGATTTTCTCTCCACCCTCGACTGGCCCCGCTCCGAGCTCGAGTCCGTCCTCTCCGCCGCCAGCGAGCACAAGAAGAACCGCCTCCAGCAGGACCGCCTGAAGGGCAAGACGATCGCGCTCGTCTTCTTCAACCCCTCGCTCCGTACGCGCACGTCCTTCGAGATCGGCATCTTCCAGCTCGGCGGCCACGCCGTCGTCCTCGAGCCCGGCAAGGGCGCGTGGCCGATCGAGTTCCAGGACGGCGTCGTCATGGACGGCGAGGCCGAAGAGCACGTCGAAGAGGTCGCGCGCGTCCTCTCCCGCTACTGCGATCTGATCGCCGTCCGCGCCTTCCCCAAGTTCCAGCGCTGGGAAGACGATCGGCAGGACAAGGTCATCGCCTCGTTCGCGCGCTTCGCCACCGTCCCCGTGCTCAACATGGAGACCATCACTCACCCGTGCCAGGAGCTCGCGCTCATGCTCGCGCTCAAGGAGCGCCTGGGCACGACCGACGGCAAGAAGTTCGTCCTCACCTGGACCTACCACCCGAAGCCGCTCAACACGGCGGTCGCGAACTCCGCGCTCATCATCGCGGCCAAGTTCGGGTTCGACGTCACGCTCCTGTGCCCCACGCCCGAGTACGTGCTCGATCCGCGCTACATGGACGCTGCGCGCGGCTACGTGAAGGAGAACGGTCGCTCGCTCACCGTGAGCCACGACATCGATGCCGCCTACGCGGGCGCGCACGTCGTGTATGCGAAGAGCTGGGGCGCGCTCCCCTACTTCGGCCGCTGGGCCGACGAGAAACCGATCCGCGACGCGCACAAGCACTTCATCGTCGACGCGGCGAAGATGGCGAAGACGGTCGATGGCGGGAAGGGCCTCTTCTCGCACTGCCTCCCGCTGCGTCGCAACGTGAAGGCCACCGACGAGGTGGTGCGCTCGCCGCAGTCGATGGTGATCGACGAGGCCGAGAATCGCCTCCACGTGCAGAAGGCGATGCTCTGTCGTCTGCTCGGCTGACGCGTCGTCGCGTCGGCGATGGCCGATCTGGTCACGTCCCTCGATGGGCACGGATGTTAAGTTGAGCCACGCATGAGCCTGGTTCCTTCGTGTCGATTCGAGCTCCAGGTTCGAGGTGACGTGCTCTTCGCGGGCGCACGCAACGACGTCGTCGTCCACGTCGTCGCAGACGAGCCGATTCCCCGCGCGCAGCAACTGAGCGTGCGGTTCGACTCGATCGCGGTCTCCACGTTCAACGGTTCGGACGCCATGAACGTCTCCAAACGCGTTCTCGCGAGTCTCTTCTTCGAGACGCCGCTCCGTGGGCTCGGGCAAGGCGCTCATCCGATCCCGCTCGTGCTGGATCTGCCTTCGTGGGTCCCCCCGTCGCTCAGCTTCGGTGGCTCCGAGATCGTGCATCTGGTCCATTTCGAGCTCGACGTCGATTGGGCGCTCGACGTCGAGGGGTCGCAACGAGTGCGCGTGGCGTCGGCTCCTTGGCAGGGCGCGGTGGCGGCGACGCCGCTGGCGATGCGCACGGGTCCCGAGCTCGGTGGCGACGTTGCGTTCGACGTCACGCTCGCGTCGGCGACCGTCGCCGAAGGAGATGCCCTCCGGGGAACGATCGCGATCCGATCGGGACACCGCGCGTCCTATCCAGACGTCCATTTGGCGGTCGTCCAGACCGCCGAGGTCCTCTTCACTCCCCCGTCGAGCTGGCCGCGCATCGATCGGAGCATCGTCAGCGAGCTCTCGATCCCGTTCGACGCGCTGCGGGCGGGTCATGCAATCGAGTTTCGGATCCCGATCGATCGGCAGATCGCGATCCAACGGAACGGCATCATGAACCTGAGCTGTCGGTTCGAGATCGCGCTCCCTCGCATGCAGCGCATGCAATCGATTCCCTTGTCCGTGGCGCCACGCGGGACCGTGATCTCTGGCGGAAGCGCGCCATCCCTCGCGCCCGTCGGGCTCCCTCGCATGGAAGCGATCACGGAAGCCGTCGTGAAGCACTCCGGATTGCCGCGCGCGAGCTGGCCCACGCTCGCCCATGGGCGCGAAGGCATGGTGGACGTCGTGGTCGCCGACGAGTCACGAGGCGCGCACATCTTCGCCGTGGAGCATCATCGCTTTCCCCGACTGCGGCTCGGTCTCGGCTCGCGACCGCAAGGGCTGCCCTCGAGCGCGACCCTCGCGCCTCCCCTCCTTGCATCGGTGTGGGTCGTGGAGGCTTCGCCCGCCGCAGCGCGTCTCGGCGACGTCCTGCGCGACCTCGTCGCGAAGCTGCTGATCGGAAATGGAGCCACGCACCTCGAGCTCTCCGACGACCATCTCACGATGTGGCATCGCCTCCATCAGGACGACGTCGCGGAGTGGGTGACAGTGGCGATGGGAGCGCGCGCGCGGGCGCGGTCCATCGACGGTGCGATTCGCGCGCTCCCTTTCGCGGACGAGTCCTTCCGCGAGGGATGGACGCGCGCGGCCGCCGACGAGTCTGCGATTCTGCTCCAGCACCTTCCCGGTCTCGCGCTCGTGCGCCGGACGGCGCGCACGCTCGGCGGCGAGGAGCGGAACATGGTGTGCGCGATCTCCGGTCGTCTCGAAGCGAACGAGACGCGCGTCACGGTTGCCTTCGATGCGCCGGTCCCGGACGAAGCCCTCCTCGGTCTCGCTCGCGACGTACGTGACCATCCGCTCACGTCGCAGCTTCGCCCCACCTACGGCACGTTTCGCGTCGATTCGGCGCAGCAAGTGACGGCGACCGCGAGCGGCGTCCTCGCCGACCCGCGTCCGCTCTTGGACACCTTGAGCGTCTTTCTGGACTGGCAGATGCGCGCGCGCGGGGAGCACCCGGTGGTGGCCCCCTACCGTTGACGTCGCGAGCTCGCGTCAGCCGCCCGCCGCCCGCCAGGAGTCGCGCGCCTTCACCCGCGCGAACCACGCTTGCAGGTTCGCGAAGTCGCCGAGCGGCAGCTTCGCGCGCTCCATGCTGATGAGATCCGCTGCGATCGAGAGATCGGCGAGAGTGAGCGACGACCCGACGACCCATTCGCGGCCGGCGAGGTGCGCGTCCAGCACGGCGCCGAACTGACGGACCAGCGCTTCGCCGCGTGCGACCTCCTTGGGGTCCGCGTCCCCGAGCCCGATGACCTTCTTCACCATGTGCTCGCGGTTCAGCGTGCTGACGCCGATCGAGAAGTGATTCGCGGTCCAGAACATCCAGCGGGTCACGTCCGCGCGCCCGCGGGGGTCGAGCGGCAGGAGCTTCTGCCCCGGCGTCACGTCGGCGAGGTACTGCATGATCGCGTTCGACTCCCAGAGCACGAAGCCGTCGTGCTCGAGGACGGGCACGCGACCGTTCGGGTTCAGCTTCAGGTAGGAGGGGGCGCGCTGGGCGCCCTTCGGGAGGTCGATCGTCACGAGCTCGACACGCGAGGCGAGGCCGAGCTCGAGGACGGTGAGCACGGCGCGGCGGGAACAGGCGGAGAACGGGTGGTGGTAGAGGTTCATGAAAAGCACCCTACCGGAGGCGGTTGACAGCCTCTTGTCAGGTTATGCGCTCCGGTCTTTCCGAGCCGGTCACACTCCTCGCGCCTCCGGCGAAGACCGCGCATGAGTCTCTCGCGTCTCCGCGCCTTCGTGGCCCTCGCGCTCGGAACCGCCGCCGTCACGTCGGTCACGATCTTTCCCCGCGCCACCTTCGCCGAGGTCGTCCCCGACTCCGAGCGCTACGGCGAGTGGGACGAGGGTGGCACCAAGTTCGGCAACGTCGTCGTGAACGCCGCGCTCGTCCCCGACGCGACCGGCTGGGTGCTCCGCCGCACCGTCGAGAACCGCAGCGACGCGCCCGAGACCCTGCGCGTGGAGGAGCGCGTCCTCGAGACGAAGACGATGCCCGAGGCACGCGTCGAGCCGCCCCCGAGCCTCGCGCTCGTGCGGAGCGTCACGCTCACCCTCGGCCCTCACGAGAAGCGCGTGCTCGGCGTTCGACTCTCGCCCGAGCTGAGCGAGAAGATCACGACCAACCTGCGTCGAAAGAGCTCGATCGAGCTGCGGCGCGGGCTCGCGCTCGAGCGCGAGGACTACCGGAACCCGGTCTTGCGGGAGACGTACCTCTACTACCGCGTCGAGTACCTCACGCCGCTCCCGCTGGGGGCGACCGCGGAGCGATGGGACAACGGCGTCACCGAGCCGGCGACGATGCCGTACCTCGCCATGCCGACACGGCCCGTCGCCGCGCCATGATGCGGGTCGTCGCCGCGCTCTCGGGGCTCGTCCTCGCGCTCGCTGCGCTCTTCGCGTTCGGGCGCGCCCCTCCGGCGAGTACGCCCGCGCCCACGCGCGAGTTCCGTCTGGTCTCCGACGACGTCGGCGCCATCGGTGAAGTCTGGATTCACTTCGTCCCCGAGCTCGAGTCCGCCTTCGCCGACGCCGAGCGCGACTTCCTCGGCACGCTCTCCCCCGAGGCCCGCGTCGTCGTCGTGATTCGACGTGGGACACGTCCCGCGCTCGATGCATTCCTCGCCCGGATCGGCCTGACGAGGGCGCTTCGGGTCGTGGAGATCGACGGGCCGCTCGGCATCTGGGCGAAGGATCGCGCGCTGGTCCTGGACCCACGCGCCGACGACCGCACCGTCCTGCTCACGCCGCCTCGGCCACGGCCGGGCGAGTCGTCACGGCCCGAAGACTGGGGCATCGTCCCGTCCGTCGTCGCGCAGCTGCCGAACGACTACGAGGTTCGTGTGCTTCCGGTCGCGTTCGACGCCGGCGACTTCGCGATCAGCGGTCGGCGCGTGCTCTTCGACGTGAACCTCTTCGCCCGCAATCGCAGCCGCGGCTTCGCATCGCCCGCGGAGCTGCGCGCGAAGCTCGCTCCCCTCCTCGGCCGCGACGTCGTGATGCTCGGAAGCGAGCTCGGTGACGTCCCGCGCCACCACATGTCGATGTACATGGCGCCGATCGGCGGCGACACCGTGCTCGTCGGCGATCCCGAGGCGGGCGCGCGGATCGTGGGCCGCGGCTACGCGCCCGGCGAGACGAGCGTCGAGACCGGCGAGCCGCTCGCGAGCGACGTGACGCCCGCGACCGTCGCACGCTTCGAGCGTGCGGCGCGCGACCTCGAGAGCGCTGGCTTCCACGTCGTGCGGATCCCGACGGTGGTCTTCGACGACAGGACCTACTTCGCCTACACGAACGGCATCTACGAGACGCGCGGAGCCGTGAAGACGGCGTGGGTCCCGAGCTTCGGCGTCCCCGAGCTCGATCGCGCCGCGCGGGCGGTCTACGAGGGGCAGGGGTTTCGCGTGCTCCCCGTCTCGGTCCGAGCGCTCTACACGCACCACGGGACGATCGGCTGCTTGGTGAACGTCACCGCCCGCCGGTGAGGCTCAATCGTCGACCGTCCACACGAGCCGGAAGTCCACGTCGCTCGGCCGCTTGCGCCAGCGGTAGTCCACCGAGCCGGGTCGTTGCCCACCACCGCGACGACCGCGCTGACGAGCCCGCCCGGGAGCCAATCCAGCGGGCCCGCGCGCTCGATCTTGGACGTCCAGTCGGCGTGGGGGCCGAGGATTCGTGGGCCCTCGGGCACCCGCTCCACCGCGGCCACGAAGGTGCGCATGTACCGACCCCGGACGGCAGCCCCTTCCATGGTGCCCGAGCCTACGGGATTGATTCGAAAAAGTCGCCGCCCGCCCCTTGTCTCGTCGCCCGCGTTTGATATACGGCGCACGTGAGCTACGCCGCGGCGCGTCATCGTGGCCCCGCCCGGCGGAAAGGTACGCCGTCATGTCCCAAAAAGGTACTGTCGTTCTGGCGTTCTCGGGGGGCCTCGATACGAGCTTCTGCATCCCGTACCTGAAGGAGAAGGGGTACGAGGTCGTCTCGCTCTTCGTCGACACCGGCGGCGTGAGCGAGGCTCAGCGCACCGAGATCGAAGCCCGCGCCAAGAAGCTCGGGGTGAAGGAGCACGTCACCGCCGACGGCGCCCAAGAGGTCTGGGACGAGGTCGTGGTGCCGCTCGTCATCGGCGGCCAGCTCTACCAGGACCAGTACCCGCTCCTCGTGAGCGACCGGTACGTCATCGTGAAGCGCGCGATCGAGCTCGCGAAGAAGAAGGGCACGAAGCTCTTCGGCCACGGCTGCACCGGCATGGGCAACGACCAGGTGCGCTTCGACCTCTCCGTCCGCGCGCTCGGCGACTACACGATCCTCGCGCCCATCCGCGACATCCAGAGCGAGCACAAGAACGTGCGCGAGTACGAGCGCGCCTACCTCGAGAAGATCGGGTACTCCGTCCCGGCGAAGCAGACCGTCTACACGATCAACGAGAACCTGCTCGGCGTCACGATGAGCGGCTCGGAGATCGACGAGTGGAAGGCTCCGGGCCCGGAGACCTACCAGCTCACCGTGCCGCCGGAGAAGCTCCCGCGCGAGCCGCACCGCGTGACGATCGGCTTCGAGCACGGCGTCGCGATCACGCTCGACGGCAAGCCGATGGGTGGTCCCGCGATCCTGCGCGCGCTCAACGAGCGCCTCGGCGCCCATGGCGTCGGGCGCGGGATCTACACGGGTGACACCACGATCGGGCTCAAGGGCCGGATCGTGTTCGAGGCACCGGGCATCCTCGGCCTGCTCGCCGCGCACCGCGCGCTGGAGGAAGCGATCCTCACCGCGCAGCAGAACCAGTTCAAGCCGATGCTGGCGAAGAAGTGGGTCGAGCTCGTCTACAAGGGCTTCTTCTTCGAGCCGCTCAAGTACGACATCGAGGCCTACCTGCGCTCGTCGCAGCGCTTCGTGAACGGGTCGGTCACGCTCGAGGCGCTCGGCGGCAACCTGCTCCCCGTCGCGGTCGACTCCAAGCACATCCTCCGCGCGAAGAACGCGGTCTACGCGCAATCCGCCGACTGGGATGCGAAGGACGCCGAAGGCTTCATTCGTCTGCTCGGCCAGAGCGCCGAGCTCTCCGCCAAGGTGAACGGCACGTCCGGATCCGGCGGGTGATGGAAGGCGACATCTTCCTTCAGCTCGAGCGCCTCGTCGCGATCGACTCGCAGAACCCGCCGCGGCGGAGCGGGCCGATCGCCGAGCACCTGAGCGGTCTCTTGAAGGACCGCTTCACGGTCGACGTGCGCGATCTGGGAGACGGGTCGATCGCGATCCTGGCGACGCGCGGGGCGCCGAAGGTCCTCTTCAACTTCCACGTCGACACCGTGCCGGCGGCGGCAGGTTGGACGCAGACCGAGCCTCACCGGGTCGCGCGGGGCGACGACCGACTGTACGGGCTCGGCACCGCCGACACCAAGGGCGCGGCGGCGGCGATGCTCACGGTGGCCCTGAAGACCGACGCGGACTGCGCGCTCCTGTTCACGACGGACGAAGAAGCGGGCCAGGCGACCTGCGTCAGCGACTTCTGCGCGCGCAAACCGGCGTTCGACCTCGTGATCGTGGCGGAGCCCACCTCGGTGAAGGCGGTCTTCGAGCACCGCGGCGTCGCGACGGGCACGCTGACGTTCCAGGGGCGCGCGGCGCACTCCTCCAGCGTCGCGAGCGACAGCGCCACCCACGCGCTGGTGCGCTGGGGAGCCGCCGCGCTCGAAGCGGCCGGTCCGGACGTGCGCTTCAACCTCGGCGTCGTGAGCGGTGGGGTGAAGCCGAACGTCGTCGCGGCCGAGGCCATGGCGCGGTTCGGCGTTCGGCCTCCGGCGGATCAGGATCCCAAAATGGTACTGGCCAAGCTCGCGCTCCTGGCGCCCGAAGCGCAGATGCAGTGGGGCTTCGAAGGTCCGCCGCTCCGCGAGACGCTCGCCGCCCGCCGCTTCGCCAAGGAGTGGGGCATCCCGGTGGGGAAGCCGGTCGACTTCTGGACCGAAGCCTCGCTCTTCGCCCAGGCCGGCTATCCCACCTTCGTCCTCGGCGCCGGGAGCATCGCCCAAGCCCACGCCGCCGACGAGTTCGTTCCCGTATCCGAGCTCGTCCAGCTCGCCGCGATCTACCAGCGCATCCTCTCCTCCGGAGGGCCGGCTCAGTGAAAGACGTCATCGTTCGCCTCCTCACGAACATCGGCAGCCGCAAGGAGGTCGAGCAGTACCTCCGCCACTACACCAACGTCGACGCGCCGAAGTTCGCGGTCGTGAAGGTGAGCGGGCGCGTCGTCGAGCAGTCGATCGACGCCCTCGGGTCGTCGCTGACGTTCCTCGCGCAGGTCGGGCTCATCCCGATCGTCGTCCACGGCGGCGCGGCCCAGATCGATCGCGCGATCGAGTCGGCCGGGCTGGACGTGCCGCGCGTGCGCGGTCTTCGCCCGATGACGCCGGCCGTGCTCGAGGTCGCGCGGCGGGCGCTCCACGACACCAACGTGCGCCTCGTCGAGGCGATCGAGGCGATGGGCACGCGCGCGCGCCCGTTCACCTCGGGCGTGTTCGAGGCCAAGGCGGTCAAGGACAAGGAGCTCGGGCTCGTCGGCGAGATCACGGACGTGCGTGAGACGGCGCTCGTCTCCGCCGCCCGTGCGGGCTACGTCCCGATCCTCACGTCGCTCGCGGAGACGCCCGCGGGCCAGATGGTCGTCGTCCACGCCGACGCTGCGGCGCGCGCGCTCGCGCTGCGCCTGAAGCCGCACAAAATCGTCTACCTCACCGAAGAGGGCGGCCTCGTCGCGGGCGGCGAGATGCGCTCCGCGGTCAACTTGGTCGAAGACTACGAGGACGTACTCCCCGAGCTCGGCGCGGAGGGGCGTCATCGGCTCAAGGAGATCAAGACGATGCTCGAGGAGCTCCCGCTCACGACGTCGGTCTCGATCACCTCGCCCGAGAACCTCGCGAAGGAGCTCTTCACGCACCGCGGCGCCGGCACGCTCGTCCGGATGGGCGAGCGCGTGGGTCGCTACGCCAAGTTCGAGGACGTCGATCGCGAGCGCCTGAAGAACTTGCTCGAAACCTGCTTCGGCCGGAAGCTCCACCCGGACTACTTCACGAAGAAGGCGCCCTACGCGATCTACCTGGCCGACTCGTACCGCGCGACGGCGATCGTCACGCTCGAGAACGGGATCCCGTACCTCGACAAGTTCGCGGTGACGACCGAAGCGCAAGGCGAGGGTATCGGCGGATCGATCTGGCAGCGGCTCGTGAAGGAGCACCCCAAGCTCTTCTGGCGCGCGCGGGCAGCGAACCCGGTCAACGGCTGGTACGCGCAGAACGCGGACGGCCTCTACAAGACCGACGAGTGGTGGGTCTTCTGGTGCGGCATGACCGACTTCGCCGAGATCAAGCTCTCGGTCGAGCACGCGCTCGCGATGCCGGCGACGCTCAAAGGCCCGGCGGCGGCGCCGGCCGAAGCGGCGATGGAGCAGTGATGCGCGCCGGCGTCGTCGGAGCACGGGGGTACGTGGGCGCGGAGCTCCTGCGTCTGCTCGCGAAGCACCCCGAGCTCGCCGTCGACGTCGTCACCTCGTCGAAGACGGTCGGGCAGAAGGTGCGCGACGTGATCGAGGGCGCCGACCTGGACGTCGCGTTCAGCGCGCCCGATCCGGCGGCGATCGCCGCGCGAGGTCTCGACGTCGTGTTCCTCGGCCTCCCCAACGGCGAAGCGGGTGCGTGGGTCCGCGCGTTCGAAGGGGCTCCGACCGTGCTCGTCGATCTCAGCGCCGACCACCGCTTCGACGCAGCCTGGGTCTACGGTCAGCCCGAGCGCAAGCGCGCGGCGATCGCGAAGGCGAAGCGGATCGCGAACCCGGGTTGCTATGCGACGGCGACGCAGCTCGCGATCGAGCCGCTGCGCGACGTCGGCCAAGCGTTCGTCGCGTTCGGCGTGAGCGGGTACAGCGGCGCGGGCGCGACCCCGTCGCCGCGCAACGATCCGGCGGTGTTGAAGGACAACCTCCTCCCGTACGCGCTCGTCGATCACGGGCACGAACGGGAGCTCCGCCACGAGCTCGGCGTCGACGTACGCTTCACGCCCCACGTCGCCCCGTTCTTCCGCGGCATCACCGTCACGGTGAGCTTCGCGCTCCGCGAGCGTTCGTCGCAGAGCGCCCTCTGGGAGCGCTTCGGCGCGCGCTGGGGGAAGGAGCCGATGATCGCGCTCTCGGCGGATGCGCCGCTCGTCCGCGACGCCGCCGGGATGCAGGGCGTTCGGATCGGCGGGCTCGTGGTCGGCGAGGACGGGATGCACGGCGCAATCGTGGCGACGATCGACAATCTCCTCGGCGGGGCCGCCACGCAGGCGCTCCGCAACGCGAACCTCGCGCTCGGGTTGGCCGAGCTCATGGGGGTACCCCGATGACGGTCATCTGGAAGAAGGACGACACCGAGATCGACGCGGAGATCGCGCGCTTCCTCGCGGGGGGCGACGTGCTGCTCGATCGCGAGCTCCTTCGCTTCGACATCGAGGCAACGAACGCCCACGTGCGCGGGCTCGAGCGGCTCGGGGTCTTCGCGAAGAAGGAAGCCGACGCGGTCTGCAGCGCGCTCGGCGATCTGGCGCAGGCGTTCGACGAAGGCTCGTTCGTGCTCGACGAGCGCTTCGAGGATGGTCACTCCGCGATCGAGCTGTGGGTCACCGAGAAGCTCGGGGATCTCGGCAAGCGGATCCACACCGGCCGCAGCCGCAACGACCAGGTCCAGGTCGCGCTCCGCCTCCACATGCAGGACGCGCTGGCCAAGCTCGAGGAGCGTTGCGCGCACGTCGCGGCGGCCTGCCTCGAGCGGGCCGAGGCCGACGAGACGACGCCGATGCCCGGCTACACGCACCTCCAGCGCGCGATGCCGTCCAGCGTCGGGCTCTGGCTCGGCGGGTTCGCCGAGGCGTTCCTCGACGATCGCGACCATGCTGCGTTCACGGCGGACTTCCTCGATCAATCGCCGCTCGGCACGGGCGCGGGGTTCGGGGTGAGCCTCCCGCTCGATCGCGATGGCGTCGCGCTCCAGCTCGGCTTCGCGCGCCTGCAGCGCAACCCGCAATATGTGCAGAATGCACGCGGCAAGTTCGAGCTCCTCGTGTTGGGCTCGCTCGCGCAGGCGCTGCTCGACGTGCGTCGCCTCGCGTGGGACCTCTCCTTGTTCACGATGCCCGAGTTTGCCTTCGTGAGGCTCCCGGCGGTGTTCACCACCGGATCGTCGTTGATGCCGAACAAGCGCAACCCCGACGTGGTCGAGCTCCTGCGCGCGAGCGCCGCGCGCGTCCTCGCCGCCCAGACCGAGATCGCCGGCGTCCTCTCGCTGCCGTCGGGCTACCAGCGCGATCTCCAGGCGACCAAGCGCCCCTACCTCGAGGCCTGTCGCGAAGGACTGGCCGCGCTCGCGCTCGTCCCGCGGCTCGTCCGCGAGCTCGAGCTCGATCGCGCGAAGATGCACGCCGCGATCTCGGACGACATGTACGCGACCGATCGCGCGCTCGCGGCCGCCAACGCGGGCGTGCCGTTCCGCGACGCCTACCGCGAAGCGGCGAAGGGCGGGGGAGACTCCTGGACGCCCGAGCGCTCGCTCGCGGCGCGCGTTTCGCCCGGCGCCTGCGCCGCGCTCGGGCTCGAACGGCTGCGCGAGCGGCTCGGAGGCGCACGATGAGCACGAAGGTTCTCCTCCTCGGACCCCAGGCAGTCCGACTCGGTGATTCGGATGCGGACACCGTCGCGATCGACGAAGCGGCGCGTGCGCTCCGCGACGACGGCCACGAGGTCGTCGTGCTCACGCCGCGCCTCGGAGCGCCCGTCTGCACGCTCCAAGGCATCGCGCTCTGGATCGAGCCGCTCACGCAGGCCTCGGTCGCGGCCGTGATCGCGCGCGAGAAGCCCGATCACGTGGTGGCGATGCTCGGTGGCGAGGACGCTCGGCTCGCGCTCGACGCGACGGCCGCCGAGCCGGTGGACGCCCATCACGAAGGCGACGGTCCGGAGCTCGAGCTCGTCCTCGCGCGCGACGCGACGGGTGCGATCGCGGTCGTGGGAGCGCTCGAGCTCGTGGGCGGACGGGGGATCAGCGCGTGCGATGCGGTCGCGGTCTTTCCGCCGCGCATCACCGAAGCGGAGCAGAAGGTCGCCGAGGCGGTCGCGATCGGCGCTTTCTCCGGAGAAGGCGGCGCGGTCGGGTCGGTGCGGGTCGGGCTCGCGGGGAGCGAGGCCACCGTGCTCGCGGTTCGACCGTGGAGCACGCGCGGGGTCGCGTTCCTCGGGCGCGCCCGTGGGATCGAGCTCGGCGCCGTCGCGGCGCGGCTCGTCCTCGGCGCGCCGCTCGCCGCGGCGCTTCCGCCGCCGGTCATGCACGATCGCACCGTCGTGCGCATGCCGCGCTTCTCCTTCGAGCCGTTCGGGGCCCGCACGCTCGACGGCGTGCCGAAGAGCACCGGCGAAGCGCTCGCGTTCGGAGGCACGTTCCACGAGGCGTGGCTCCGCGCCGTTGGGGCACTCGACCGTGCGCTCCCGGCCGGGTCGCTCGACGCGCCGTGCGATGGCCGCCTCGAGCATGCGCTCTCGGCCGTGCTCCACGGCGCCGACCCGAGCGCGACGGCGCGCGCCGCGGGGGCGCGCTCGTGGGTCGCTCCCGAGCTCGCCGCGGCGGCAAGCGCAGCGCGGGCGTACGTCGCGTCTCCGCACGATCGCGCGGCGGTGCTGGCCGCCAAGCGCGCTGGGTTCTCGGATCGCGCGTTGGCCGCGCTCGCGGCGCGGACGGAGACGGACGTGCGCACGACGCGCATCACGTGCGACGTGCTCCCGAAGCTCGGCGTCGTCGCGAAGGGCGTGTACGCGCTGACCTACGAGGGTGGGACCGATGTCGCGCTCGAGGTCGTCGTGGCCGGTGGCGGTCCGACGCGGATCGGGCGCACGGCCGACGCAGCCACGAACGTCGCGGAGGCGCTCGAGCGGCTCGGCGCGATGGGCAAGCGCGCGCTCCTGGTGGACGTGTCTCCCCACGGCCCGGCGGCGAAGCGGGCGGCGGCGGTGTGCGTCGGCGCGCCCGACACGGAGACGATGACGGAGCTCTCCCGGTTGACGGGGGGAACGCCGATCGTCCCGCTCGCGCCGGCCGACGAAGGTGGTGCCAGCGGGGCCGGCGAGCCGAGCGCGCCGGCCGATGCGCGCAAGGTCGACGTCGATCTCCTCGTCGACGCGAAGCGCGCGGTCGTGTGCGGCGTCGTGGAGTACGTCGAGCGCGCCGGCGTCGCGGCGGCGGACTCGGCCGCGTTCCTTCCTCCGCAGCTCCTGGCTCCCGAGCTCCAGCGCGTGGCCGAAGAGCGTGCGCGGGCAGAGGCGCTCGCGCTCGGGAAGCCCGGCGCGGCGCGGGTGCGGCTGGCGATCCACGGGACGGACGTCCGCGTGATCGGTGCGGTGGCGGGCGCGAGCGCGACGCTCGCGCTCCACGCGCGCGTCGCGGAGACCTCGTTCGCGGGCGAGGCGGCGGAGCTCCTGCTCGGCGGGTCGACCGCGCTCGAGGACGCGCCGGTCCCGCGGGTCGTCGTGGCGCGCGAGAGCGTGCTGCCGTTCCGGATGCTCGACGCGGACGACCCGCGCTTGGGCACGGCCACGCGCTCGACCGGCGAGGGTCACGGGTGCGCCGACACGATGCCGCGCGCCTACGCGAAGGCGCTCGCGGCGGTGGGCATCCGGATCCGGCGGCCGAGCACGGCGCGGCCGGTCGCGCTCCTGGTGGTGGGCGATGCGGAGCGCAGCGAGGCGGTCGACGTGGCGCGCCGCCTGCGGGCGCTCGGGTACGTCCTGAACGTACAGGGACCGCTGACGGAGATGCTCGATGCCGTCCGGATCCCGTACCAAACTGGTACGAACGATCCCTTCGCCGATGGTGAGGTCGGGCTCGCGATCGTGACGACGGCGCCGGGCGGCGGCCTCCGCCGGCGGGCGATGCGCGAGGCGGTCCCCTACGTCACGACGCTCGACCTCGCGAAGGCCGTGTGCGCCGTGCTCGAAGAGTCCGCCCCGCCGGCGCCGCGCCGGTTCCGTTGACGCTCGTCAGGGACGCGGAACGGCGAAGACGTTGAAGCGCGCCAGATTGTAGCGGCCGAGCAGCGCCGGGTTTGGCCCTCCAAACGCGGTGACGATGCACCACTGCTCGTTGATCCCCGTCAAGTTCGCCGGAGCCGCGGCGCCCCTCAAGCGAGCGTAGGTCTTGTTCAAGTTGGCGCCGAGCGCGACGAAGGTCGCCCCCATCTGCGTACCCACCGATTGCGGTGGACCGAGGAGGAGGGAGGAGCCCGCCTCGCCGGTGCTCGGATCGTTCCCGTCGTATGTGACCGTGATCACGCTGTTCTTCTTCCCGTTCAGCTCGGGGTAGTTCATGCACGTGACGAGGAGCCCGAGCCCGTAGAACTCGGGGATGGCGTTCGCGTGCACGTTGAACGCGAGCGCACCTTGCGCCGTGGGCAATCCGACGAGCGTCCCCGGTGTCGCCGTAGTCGCGATCGGGGCAGGACTGACCGGCTTCGGCCATTGAGCATGAGCGGCGACCGCTCCGAGCGACACGACGGCGAGAGCAACGACGAATGAGAACTTACGCATTCGCGAACTCTAGCGTAGGCCGCTGACGGACTCCTCCTCGGGACGAGCGCCGTCGCGCTCGCCCACGATGCGCCGACCTCTCGGTCAGTGGAACGCGCTGCGCTCGTGGCCGCGCGACCACGGGAACTCCCAGACCAGGCGCGAGCGAGTGAGCGCCTTCGTCTCGAAGTCGGCGCGGACGCGCGCCGGGAGATCGGCCAGCGCACGGCGGGCGCGGTGGCTCTTCTCGGTCCCGTCCTCGAAGTGGATGCGGAGCACCACGTCGATCGCGCCGTCGAGCGCGTCCTTCAGGAACTCGACCTCGACCGAGCGCACGAGATCTTCGACGACGGACACGACGCTCGGATCGGGGTCGCCCCCGAGCGCCTTCGCGATCTGCTTCGCGTCGAGGTCGCCCTTCACTCGGCCGCCGAGCACGTGCGCGAGCTCGCCGACGATCCACTCGTCGAGCGCGGACTCCTTCGCGTCGATCGAGTCACCGCCACCGCGCTTCGCGCGGCGCATCCAGAAGAGGACGACGAGGAAGGCACCGAGAGCGAGGGCGGCCAGGGCGAGGGGAGGCATCCCCCCATCCTAGCAGCCCGCGCCGGAGGTGCTCAGTGGCCGGTCGGCGGCTTCGCGCCGCTCGCCGGAGGCGCCGGCGGCTTCGCAGCGGACGACGCCGGAGGCGCGGGCGGCTTCGCGACCGTTGCCGTCGGAGGAGGCGGCGGAGCCGGCGGCTTCGCTGCCGTCGTCGTCGTGGCCGGCGGCGGCGCGGGCGGCTTCGCCGTGGTGGTCGTCGCCGGCGGCGGCGGCGGGGTCGTCGCGCCCGTCGTGCTCGCGGCGGCTCCCTCGATGTGGAACTCGACGCGGCGGTTGTGACGGCGACCTTCCTCGGTGGAGTTGTCGCGGATCGGCTTGTCCTGACCGAAGCCGGCGCTCGTGAGGCGCGACTTGTCGACGCCGTGCCCGATGAGCCACTTCACGACGGACGCGGCGCGATCGGCGGAGAGCTTCTTGTTGATCGCCGGCGTGCCTTGGTTGTCGGTGTGGCCTTCGACGCGGAGCTGCTTGATCTCCGGGTGGGCCTTGATGATCGTCAGGACCGCCTGGAGGACCTCTTCGCTGTCCTTGCCGGGCAGGATGTCCGCGCTGCCGGTCTTGAACTTCACCTGATCGGTGATCTTGATCTCGCCGTTGGCGACGAACGCCTTCGGGCAGCCGTTCTTCTCCGGATCCGCGTCCGGCTTGCCCGGCTCTTCGGGGCACGCGTCCTGCTCGTTGGCGACGGTGTCGTTGTCCATGTCGGCCGGGCAGCCGTTGAACTTCGCCACCGTGCTCTTCACGCCGGGCTTCGTCGGGCACGCGTCGTCCGCGTCGGCGATGCCGTCGTTGTCCTGGTCGGGCGGGCAGCCGTTCTTCTTCGGGTCGTCGTTCTTGACGCCGGCGACCTCGACGCACGCGTCGTCGATGTCGGCGATGCCGTCGCTGTCGCGAT
This sequence comes from Polyangiaceae bacterium, assembly GCA_044224495.1. Taxonomy (GTDB): domain Bacteria; phylum Myxococcota_A; class Polyangia; order Polyangiales; family Polyangiaceae; genus JBGAKG01. The sequence goes on from JBGAKG010000018.1 coordinate 155,914, forward strand.
CGGAGGGGCAGCCGTTCTTCTTCGGGTCGTCGTTCTTGACGCCGGCGACCTCGGGGCACGCATCCTCGTCGTCGACGATGCCGTCGCCGTCCTTGTCCTTCGGCTTCACGACCGGACAGCCGTTCTTCTTCGGGTCCGGATCCTTCACGCCGGCGACGGTCGGGCACGCGTCGTCCTTGTCCTCGATCGTGTCGCCGTCCTTGTCGGCGACCTTCGGAGCCTCGGGCTCCTTCTCTTCGACGTACTTCGGCTTCCACTCGAACGAGAAGAGAACGCGAACGTCGGGAGCGCCGAGCGCCGGCGTCATCGCCGCCGTGCCGACGCCGGCACCGATCCGGATGCCGTCGTCGCTGAGCCAGTGGAACCCGAGGAGGACCTCGGCCGCGGTCATGCGCTTCGAGAAGAACGCATCCGAGTTGGCGACGCCGGTGCTGGCGAAGAACTCCGGGCCGATCAGGATCTTCTTGTTGGCGACGCGCGCGCCGACCGCGACCGCGGCGTTGAGCTCGGGTCCGATCGCGATGCCGTCCCAGGTGTTGCCGGTCGAGAAGTCGCGCGACTGGTAGCCCACGCGCGCGGCCCATGCGAGCGCACCGACGTCGCCCGCGAAGTCGAGGTGCGGCAGGAAGCGCGGGTGGTTGTCGCTCATGTAGCTCTGCTGCCCACCGGTCGGCAGCGCGAACTGCCCGACGAGCGCCATCGTGAACGGGTCGCCGTACGTGCCGAAGATGCGCATCGTCACGCCGAGACGGAGATCGCCGAACGCCACGGGGTGCTCGGGCGCCGGGTAGCTGCGTGTCGCGTCGCGGCCCGCTGCACCATCGCCGTAGACCATGATCGGCAGGTCGAAGCCGACCCGGAAGCGGCTGCCCAAGTTGATCGCGCCGCCGAGGTGCGCGATGACCTGGTTCTGGACGATCTGCGCGGTCGTGTCGCCGTTGGCGTCGCGGGTGACGAGGCCCGCGTGGTTGTACTGGAGCGTCATCCCGAGCGCCGGCCGGAGCTGGCCGCGGAGGTCGAGGGAGTCGAGCGTGAACCAGTCGCTCCCACGCTCCGCAGGCTCGAACCGATTCACGAGGAAGCCATCCCGCGTCTGCGCGGATGCCACGCGTTCCGTCGAGACCACGCCGAGCGCTCCGAGCGCGCCGATCGCCAGCGATTGCACGAGCCTACGCATCTTCATGTTGGGAACGGGTCATACCAACCCTTGCCGGGAAAGGGCCATCATTCACCGGTTCGCCACGCCAAACGTGTAGGCGGATGTGCGAGCGGGGCACGGCGCCATGTCATCCAAGTGCACACGGGAATGGGGATTTCTCCTCGCTAGTGTGACGGCGTGTCCTCCTACGACGTCTACTTCGCCGGGCGCCCCGGCGCGTCACCCCCGACCGTCGATGCCCTGCGAGCTTGGTTCGCGAATCGGCCGGGCTGGAAGCTCGACGACAACGACGTGAGCTACGAGAACCCGCTCACGGGCGTCGAGCTGAACGCGACGTTGTACCCGACGCGGGAGTCCGACATGGCGCCGGATCTCGCGCCGGCGTGCATCTGGATCGCGCGGCTCCGCCCCCACGTCGCGATCGAAGAGGTCGCCGACGAGATCGAAGCGTTCGTCCGCGCGCACGAGTTGGTGCTCGCCGACAAGGAGGACGTGGCGAAGCGCGCACCGTTCACGCGCGAGGCGCTCGCCGCCGCGCACGAGGCGCACAACCGGTGGCTGCACGAGAACTTCTTCCGCGCGAACGGGAACGACTACGGGTCGGTCGTCGAGCGCGCCCGTCTCGACGAGGTCTTTCGCTGGAACCGGAAGCGCGACGAGCTCGCCGAGGCTTCGGGCGACGCGCTCTTCGTCCCGCAGATCCTGTTCGCGGATCGCGGCGATCGGGTCGGGACCTTCGTCGCCTGGGCGGATGGAGTCGCCGCCCGCGTGCCCAAGGTGGATTCGATCCAGACGACGCGCGCGCACGTGCCGTGGTCCGTCGTCGAGGCGGCGCTCGAGGGGGCGCGGCGCGAGGGCGATCATTGGGTCGTCGATGGCGAGGCGCTGGCGAAGGTGTTCGCCGCGATCGATCGCGCGAAGGGGGAACCCCCGCCGCGGATCATCGCTCCGCGCGACGTCCTGACGAAGGAGCTCGTCGCCGAGTACCTCCTGCCGCCCGGCGTGCGCGAGAAGCGCTACAAAGCGGTCAATCACCTGAGCCGCGGCCGGCACCACATGATCTTCGGTGACTACGACGAAGGTCTGAAGGAGCTGGCCGAAGCGGCCAAGGCGGGGTCCGACGATCGATCGATGCAGCTCGAGATCGCGCAGCTCGCGCACGAGAAGGATCCGCTGCTCGCGCTCCGCGCCGCCGAGCGCGCGCTCGAGCTCGGCGGCGAGCCCTCGATGGCGCCGGTCATCGCGGCCGCGAACGCGATGTACGCCGGTCGTTGGGACGCGGCGGTACGGCACGCGGATGCGATCCTCGCCGGCGACCCTGCCGATCGGAACGGGCACCTCATCCGGGCCACCGTCTTCACGGAGCAGATGCGCTTCGGGGACGCGCTCGCGGCGTGCGATCGCGCGCTCGCGATCGAAGCGGACGCGATGACGAAGAACGTGAAGGCGTTCACCCTCGCGGCGGCGGGGCGCGAGAAGGAAGCCAAGGCGCTCTACGGCGAGGCGCTCGCAGAGCTCGATGCGGCGCTCCGCGAGTCCCCCGACGATGCGGATCTCCACGAGCGCCGCGCGTATGCGCTGCTCGGGTTGGGGAGGGCGAAGGATGCGCTCGCCGCGGCGAAGCGCGCGCTGGCCGATCAGCCGGAGGAGTTCCTCGTGCTCCAGAGCGTCGGGCGCGCGCTCGTCATGCTCGGCCGTGGGAAGGAGGCCATCGCGCCGTTGACCAAGGCGCTCGGGAAGCGACCGGCCGCCCCGATGGCGGCGTTCAACCTGGCGAAGGCGTTCGCGCAGGTCGGCGAGCTCGCCAAGCGCGATGCGGCGCTTCGCGGCGTGGCGTGCAGCCCGCTGTTCGCGGAGATGGCCAAGGGCGCGCCGAGCAAGAAGGCGAGCGCGAAGCCGAAGCCGAGCCCGAAGGCCAAGCCCAAGCCGAAGGCCAAGCCCAAGCCGAAGGCCAAGCCCAAGCCGAAGGCCAAGCCCAAGCCGAAGGCCAAGCCCAAGCCGAAGGCCAAGCCCAAGCCGAAGGCCAAGCCCAAGCCGAAGGCCAAACCCTCGAAGAAGAAAGCTAGCCGGCGACGAGCTTGATCGCCTTCTCCGGGCACGCGCTCACGCAGTGGCCGCAGCCTCGACAGGCGTCTGCGTTCGGCGTGTAGGCCGTCTTGCGTCCATGCGCGATGCTCTTGAGCTTCGCGAGGAGCCCGAGCGCGGCGAAGTCGGTGTCCTCCATGCGCCGCACCTCGAAGACGTCGTAGGGGCAGACCTCCACGCAGTCGTTCTTGCCCTCGCACTTGGAGCGGTCGACGCGCGGGCGAACGGTCCCCGGCTCCTTCTTGCAGTCCTCGGTGCTTCCGCGAGCTCGTGCCATCCGCGAAGCGTCCCACGCCGTGCCGTGCAGGCGGATGAAATGAACGTGAAGAAGCGTTGCGCTCGTCAGCCGAGCTCGCTCGCGCGCCGGACGATGCCGCCGCACAGCCCGTAGGCGAGCGCCTCGCTCGCCGAGAGCCAGTGGTTGCGATCCATGTCGCGCGCGAGCCGCTCCACCGGTTGCCCGGTCGCCTCGGCGAAGATGTGCTGCAGCCGCTCCCGCATCTTCACCATCTCGGCCGCTTCGATCTCCACGTCACTGACCTTGCCGCCGACGCCGCCGAGCGGCTGGTGGAGGAGGAAGCGCGTGTTCGGCAGGCAGAACCGCTTCTCCCGCGGGACCGCGCAGTAGACCAGCGCCGCAGCGCTCGCGACCCAGCCGGTGCCGAGGACCCGCACGTCCACGTCGATGAAGCGCAGGACGTCGTGCAGCGTGTCCCCGGACTCGACGTGCCCCCCGGGCGAGTTCACGACGAGCCGGATCGGCGCGCTGCCCGCCGCGGCGAGCGCGAGGAGCTGCGCGCTGACGGCGTGGGCCGACTCCATCGTGATCTCTCCGAAGAGCAGCACGGTGCGGCTCGTGAACAGGCGCTCGCCGACCGGGTCGCTGGGCTCGTCCTTGCGGCGTTCCTTCTCGGTGCTCATGCCGACGACCATCGTTCCTCGTGCTCGGGAGCGCCATGACCAGGGCGCTCGCGCGCGCCAATTCGCATGTCCGAAACGCTCACCCGCTTTACGAGCGAGGGCTTCCGCGCCACGCTCGAAGCATGGAGTCGAAGCCGACCCCCGGGCCTCGCGATCTCGTCGTCCGCCGCGCGCTCGAGCTGTTCGAGCGTGATCCGAAGCGGCGTTGGACCGTCGATGCGATCGCCGAGGCGCTCGGCCTGTCGCGTGCCGCCCTCGCGCGCCGCTTCGTCGCCGAGCTCGGCGAGCCGCCGCTTCGTGCGCTCACGCGCGTGCGGATGCGCCGCGCGCGCGAGCTCCTCGCGACGACCGAGGAAGGGCTCGTCGGGATCGCCGACGCCGTCGGTTACGACTCGGAGTTTGCCTTCAGCCGCGCCTTCAAGCGCGCGCACGGCGTCGCGCCCGCGCTCTTCCGGCGCTCCGCGCGCACGTCCAGCGGATTCACGCTTCGAGCCGCGGCGTGACCTCGGCCTCTTCCTCCGCGTGGGCCTGGTGCGCGCGGCGGAAACGATGGAGCCGCCGGAACAGACGGAAGAGCATCGAGCCCACGCAGATGCCGCGGAGCGTGACCAGCGCGACCGCACCGAGGAACGGGAGCGCCATCGTCATCGCGAGCCACGTCCACCCCGCGACCATCATGCCGGCCGTCGCCGCGAGCATCAGGCTCGCGAGCGCCTGCGCGAAGCGGCGCGGCGGGCGCGCCGGGCCGAGCGGCTCGCCGCCGAGGCGCGCGTGGAGCCAACGGTTGTAGAGTACATCGAACGGGTTGAGCGCGGGGAGTACCGCGTTCCACGCCAGCACGACCGCGAGGACTCCGATCGCGATCGGCGAGCGCAGGGCGAGGGCGAGCAACACCCACCCGCCGATCACGCGCGGTTGGAACTGCATCGGCCCGAAGGACGCGATCGAGGCGAGAGGGAGCCCTTGGCTCCGGAGGAAGGCGAGCTTTCGTCGTTCGTCGAGCATGGCCCGATCAACGTGCGCGCCCCACCCGGCGAACGCATCGTCCGGGCGTCCGGACCGCTTGACCCTCCGTCCGGAACGCGCCGGTCAGGCCAGGAGCTCGCCGCTCCGCGGGGCCGCGCCCGGCTGCGGCTCCACCGCGTGCGAGAGGCACAACGTGAGGAGCAGCATCGTGCGGTAGACGCCGTGCACGTCGTCGACGTCGACGTCGCGCTCGCGTTCGTCCTCGCCGAGGTCCAACGCCGCCTCGACGTGCTCGTGCAGGAACCCGACGATCGCGGGCTGCTCCTGGGCCACGACGTCTTCGACCTCGAGCGGCTCGCTCGAGCGCGTCGCGCGGAGCTCTTCTTCGAGCGCGATCGACTCCTCGATCGCGGCGATGGCGGTCTCGTCCACGCGCCGCAGCGACGGAGACTCCCCGCCGAACTGGCGCTCGAAGGAGAGGTAGATCGCGATCCCGAGGAAGTAGCCGAGCGCGAGCGCCGTGTCGTCCAGCGGGCGCGAGAGGAGGCGGTTCAGGCGGTCGGCGAGCGCCGGTTGGCGCGCCTCGAACCGACGAAACGCGGCGTCGAGGCGGTCCTCCGCGCCGGCCTCCTCGTCGGTGAGGGAGGCCTCCACGGCGTCGATGTGGCGGCGTTCGACGACGGCGAACGGCGGCACGGGACGGATGGCGGCACCACGGGTGAACACGCGCTCAGCGTACCACGTTCCCCGTCCGCGAGCCGGCTCCAGCGACGGCGCGCCGTCTACGGTGCGAGCCGCTTCGAGCCGCGCGGGAGCCGAAGCAGGCGCGCGCACCACGCGGTGGCGGCCCCGAACGTGGTCAACGCGACGAGCACTGCGCGGCCGAGCGCGGCCTCCGAGATGGAGACGACGCCGAAGCGACCTTGGTATTGCGCGTACGAGGCGCTGACACCGAGCCGCTGCTGCCAGACGAGCGCGAGCAGGCTCGCCGCGACGAGCGGCAGGCCGATCAGCGCGAGCGTGATCGTGAGGTGGCGCCCGCGCGCGAACGGCGCGGCGAGGCCGAACGCGGTCGGGATCAGCGCGCCGCACCCGAGCACGGCGGCGAGATCGACGGCGGACGGAACCTTCCGCCACGACACGAGGTAGAGGTACGCCCAATCGCCGTGGAAGGCGGTGAAGTAGCCGAGCATCGGCGCGTAGACGAACATCGCGAACGCGAAGACGACCGCGAACGCGCGTGACGAAACGAGCGGCCCGTCCTCTTGCGCGAGATCCGTCCGCGCGATCCAGGCGAACGAGGCGCCGAGGGCGAGGGCGACGAGCGCGGCGAGCGGGAGCGGCACGCCGCTACGCTACTTCAGAACTTTCCGAAATAATCGGAGATGTCGAAGAGGATCTCCTTCTTCGAGCCGTCGGCGAGCTGGATCGACATGAGGTCGTAGTTCTTGCCGTTCTTCCCGAGCAGCGACTGGCGGAGGAGCCTCCACGCGCCCGACTTGCGCGACCCGAACGCGGCGTCGAGGCAGGCGTACTCCGACGCCACGCCGTCCATCTCGCCCTTCGCGCCGACGATCCGGATCGCGTCCTCCATCGAGCTGCCTTGGCCGCCCTCGAAGGTGATCTTCCCGACGGCCGGACAGAACGGCGCCGCGGGAGGCGCGGCTGCGACCGTGGCCGAAGGCGGCGGTGCGGCGGTCGTGGCCGGTGCGGTCGATGCCGCCGTCGTCGAGGACGACCCTGCCGGCGGGACTTCGGCCTCGTTCTTCGACGCGTTCGCGCCTCCACCGCAGGCGGTGAGGAGTAGCGCACCCACGAACGGGAGGACCGGGAGCAGAGACAGGCTTCGCCGCATGCTCCTTCTTACGCCGTGCGGACCTCGGAGCTCCCCACGTTCGCGGACCGCTCCTGCCGCGAGGGACGGGCCTCGACGAAGATCTTCCGGCACTTCGGGCAGCGCGGCTTCGCGCTCAGCTTCTCCGCCAGGCCGACGATCGGGAAGAGAAGCACCCAGAAGTAAAGCGGCGCCGCGACGATGGCCACCGGCTGCATGACGGCGAGGAACATGAAGGAGAGCAGGACGACGGGCGCGGCGACGAAGGCCACGACCCACCACAGCAGGCTCGTGCGGATGGGGTCGACGCGGTGGTGGCAAGCGCTGCAAGTGTGCGAGCTCATGAACGAACCTCCCGCCCGAAACGTTGGGGACGAGTGGCCGAGCTGGCTTGGTCGCAGCGACCAGCGCGTTTGGTTCCGCGCGACAGTCAGCGCCGGGTCCGCCGCCACTCGCCGGGTGGGCTGCCGGTCCACCGCACGAACGCCTTGTGGAACGCGGTCTGATCGGAGAACCCGACGAGCAGTGCAATCTCGGCGATCGAGTGGATGGCGTCCTTGAGGTGCGACTCGGCCAAGTGGCGGCGCGTGGTCTCGAGGATCTCCGCGAACGACGTGCCCTCGTCGGCCAGGTAGCGTTGGAGCGCCCGCGGGTGGAGCTCCAACGCGCGCGCGACGCTCTCGACGTTCGCGTCGCCGCGCGGAAGGAGCGGCACGAGCGCGGCGCGCGCGCGACCCTCGATCGTGGGCGCCGTCGGGAGCTCGGCGAGCGCCTTTCGCGCCGCGTGCTCGAGCATCGCGAGGAGATCGTCGTCGGGGCCGAGCGTGGGCGTCGCCCAGTCGGTTCGCGACATGACGATCTCGTTCTCGTCCTGATCGAACGCGAGCGGGCACTCGAGGAGCTCCTCGAGCGGTCGCAGGTCCTTCGGTGCGGAGTGCTCGAACCGGATCCGCACGGGCTTGAGGCGCTTGCCGGTCGCCTTCCGCGCGAGGCACACCAGCCACACGAACGCGAACTCCATCCCGTGGCGCGGGACGCGGAGAGGCGTTCCCTTCGTCCGCACCGCGAGCGTCGCGACGTGGTCGCCGAGCTCGTACCGTGGTGGATGCACGTCGTTGAGGACGCGGTAGAACTGGAGCACGCTCTCGAGGCCTTCGCCCACCGTGCGGCTCGCGCGCACGAGGTGGCCGGCGAGCGTGGCCCCGGCTTCGCCCACGGCGCGGCCGACCTCCATACCGAGGTACGGATCGCCGGTGCGCGTGGCGACCTCGTCCCAGATCCGAACCATCGCCTCGGCGGGGACGCGCCCGTCGGGGTCCTCCAGCGTCTTCGCCTCCACGCCGACCGCGCGCGCGAGCGCAGCGAGATCGGTCTCCGGCGTGACCGCACGCAAGAGCACGATGCGCGCGAGCGGCGCACCTACGGTGTACATGACCCCAGCCCGAGTCACGGCCTCATTCCTAGGGCGAACGCGCGCGTTCGACCAGCCCGTTCCGTCGCGCTCGGGTAAGGTTTGGACATGGCGCGGCTGCGCTTCGGGATCGGTCCGGTGGGAGGCGGAGACGGCGCGCTGCTGCGCCGCGCCGCCGACGTGCTCACGCGCGTCGCCGCGACCGGGATCGATCTCGTCGTGGCCTCCACCTACGCCGAGCTCCTCGCCTCGCTCGGTCGCGACGAGCTCCAGATCGCGTGGCTCCCGCCGATCCTCTGCGTGCGCGCGATCGACGCGGGGGCGACGCTCCTCCTCGGTGCGGTTCGCGGCGAAGGGAAGCTCTACCACGGTGCGCTCTTCGTCCTGCCGGGCTCCCGCGCTCGGACCGCGCACGATCTCCGGGGGACCCGCGTGGCGTGGGTCGATCCCGACTCGTGTGGCGGCTACCTGTTCCCGCGCCTCGCGCTGACGGAGACGGGGCTCGACCCGACGACGCTCTTCGCGCGGGAGGTCGTCCTCGGCTCGCACGGCGCCGTCGTCGAAGCCGTCGCGCGGGGCGAGGTCGACTGCGGTGCGACGTACCTCGAGCTCCACGACGGGCAGACCGCGAACGCCGGTTGGACGCGGCCGGGTGGGGCGGACGCGGCCGGTGGCGCGGGGGGGCCCGATGCGATGCGCACCGTCCTCGTGAGCCCGCCCATCCCGACCGACGCGCTCTGCGCTTCCGCGTCGCTCGGGCGCGCGGCGCGGGATCGCCTGAGCGATGCGCTCGGCGCGCTTCATCGTGACCGCGACGGCGCCGAGGTCGTCCGCGCGCTGTTTCAGGTGTCGCGCTTCGAGCCCGCGCTCCCGCGCCACTACGATCTGGTGCGGCGCGCGCTGAACCTCGGGCCGAGCGGGCCGATCTCGTCGACGCGGTTCCGCTGAAGGGCGTTCAGGGAGCGCGCTCCGGAGCGGCGTGCTTCGGGGTCGTGAGCGAGATCGACGCCCGGGGACCGGCGCGGTCGACGCCGATCCCGATCTGGAAGCGCCCCGGCGCGATGGCCTTGGTCTCCCAGTGCGCGGCGTCCAGGCTGATCGCGAGCACGCCGGGCCCGACCTTCAGGAAGAAGTGACTCTTCGCCGTGAGCGGGATCGGCGGCGCATCCTTCGGCGTCCCGACCACGTCGCCGTCGATGACGAGCGTGAGCGGGATCACGTCGCCGGGGAGGAACTCGAGGACGACGGATTCCTTGGTGAGGTCGACGCCGGCGAGCCCGCTCGGCTCCGTCGCGCGCACGATGCGCGGCGGCGGCGTCGCGGAGCTGCAGCCGGCGCCGAGGGTCACGAGGGCGAGGGCGAAGGTCGTTCGGGCGATGGCGGGTGAGGAGAGCATTCGGTCCCTTTCTGCTGGATACTACGAATGTAGTAATTCGAGGCGTGCGCGTTCAGCACGCGAGGTGGCGCGAAGATTCCGGCTCGGCGAGTTCCGTTCGCCTTCGGCCTTCGGCCTCGGTTGGCCGAGGCTCGGTGACGGCTCCTCCGCGGCGGCGCCGCTTCGGAGCCGTCACGGCGAGTTCCCGCACGCCGTCATGCGGAGGATGGTCCAGGTCGCGATTACGAGGAGCGCGAGCATCGGGGCGTGGGCGCGGAGGCTCCGCTGCGGAGCGGGCTCCTCGAGGAGGCACTCGACTCGGCGCGCGAGCGTGGAGCTCTTCCCGAACGCGAGGAGCGGCATCGCGTCGCCGCGCGCCGCTGCCGCGACCGTGACGAGCGCCGAGGCCAACGCCTCGGGCTTGGCGCCGCGGGCGACGGCATCGGCGTCCGCGGCGACCTCGCACTGGGCGGCGAGCGCGCGCACGACCCGCCCGCTCCAAGGGACGAACCACAACACGCGGGCGACGAGTCGCGCCGCGACCAGGACCGGCGCGTCGAGCCAGCGGAGGTGGGCGAGCTCGTGAAGGACGATCGCATCGCGCTCGTCCTCCGACGCGGCGTCCCACGTCGCCGCGCCGATGCACACGAACGGCGCGACGAGCCCACCGGCGAACGGCACGCCGCGCCACGTCGAGCTCACGACGATCCGAACCGTGCGGCCCGTGAGCTTCCGCGTCGCCACGACGGTGCCTTGCGCCACGTGCCGCCCGAGCGCGCGCCGTGCGCGGACGAGCCCGGCGAGATCGAGCACGAGGAGCACGAGCCCCACGCTCGCGAGCCCGATCCCGAGCATGCTCGAAGCCCCGTGGCCGATGCGCCGATCGAGCCCGGTCGCGAGGATGTCGGCCGCGCTCTGCGGAACGACCGTGTCACCCCGGACCGCGCCGAGCGCGATCCGCACCGTCGGGCCCCAGCGATCCACGCCGAGCCCGACCTGGAACGAGCCCTTGTCCTGGACGGCGCCGTGGAGCTTCGACCAGAAGAACGCCGACGAGGGGACGCCACGTGCGAGCTCGACCACCGCCTTGGCGAAGGGGAGGGCGAGGAACGCCGCCGCGATCCGCGGGCGCCGGTTCGCGAAGGCACGCCGGCGCGCGGCGGCCACGAACACGAGGGCGACCGTGAAGGCGAACGCCGCCGACACGAGCACGTTCCACGCGAAGGCCCCCGCGAAGCTCATCGCGGCTTCTTTCCCCGCGTCGCCCCGCCCTCGCGCAGGCGCCGGTCGATCGCGGCGCGCAGCTCGCGGAGCTCGCCGTCGCTGAGCGCGTCCTCTTCTTCGACCAGGGCGACGAGCGGACGCACGTCGCCGTCGGGGAAGAGCGCGCGCCGCATGCGCGCGAAGATCCCGCCCTTCACCGCGGGGGCGCGGGCAGCTGGTGAGTACAAGAAGCGCGGGCCCTCTTTTTCGCGGACGAGGAGACCCTTCGCGTGCAAGCGCGCGACGACCGTCATCACCGTCGTGTAGGCGAGCTTCTTCTTAAGCCGGCCGCGGAGCTCGGCGACCGACGCGGGGGACCCGGCGTCGAAGAGGCCGAGGACCTCCATCTCGAGCGGACCGAGCTCGGCGGCGCGTACCATGCCGACGTTCTACTACGCGCGTAGTACGTTGTCGAGCCGCAACCACCCGGAGCGCGCTCGGCTCAACGATGCGTCGCCGTCGCCGTCGGCTTCGCCGTCGCGTGCGTCGCCGGGGTCGTGGGCTTCGGCGCCGTGCCGCGGCCCACGCCGGAGCCGCGACTGGAGGCGTGCGCGCTCGCCGAAGCGCTCGCGGACGCGCTCGCCGAGGGCACCGGCTGGGGCGCGCTCATGGCACCGGCGAGCGACGCGTGAACGTCGAACGCATTCGTCTGCCACACGAAGAAGGCGCCCGCGCCGAGCACGGCGAAGACGACGAGCATGACGAGCGGCCACCGCCGCTTCGGCGGGGGAGGGAAGGCCGACATCGCCGGGGGCGTGGTGATCGCCGGGGGCGTCGGGGTCGGCGTCGGGCGCGCCTCGGCAGGAGCCGCCGCGCGAGCTTCGGGCACCGGCAACGCGACCGTGGGCGCGTTCTCGTCCGCGCGCGGCGTCGTCATGGCCGCGACGAGGCCCACCGGCATGAACGCGAGCCCCGGCGTGGGCGGCGCGAGCGACGAGACCTTGCGCGGGCGGAGCCACGTCTTCTCGATCGAAGCCCCCGTGACGTCTTCGTCCTCGCCGTGCGCGACGAGCCAGCGCGCGAACGCGATGCCGAGCTCCTGCGCCGAGCCGAAGCGCGCGGCCGGTTCCTTCGCGAGGCCGCGCCGCACGATCTCCGCGATCCCGGCGTCCACGTCGCCGCCGAGCGTGAGCGGAGCCGGCTCGCGCTCGAGGATCGATCGGAACATCGCGTACTGCTCCGGGTCGTCGAACGGGATCCGCCCCGTGATGAGCTCGTAGAGGACGACCGTGAGCGACCACACGTCGGAGCGCCCGTCGAGCGGCTCGTCGCGGATCTGCTCCGGCGCCATGTACGCGGGCGTCCCGACGAGGACGCCTTGCTGCGTGACGCGATGACCGCCGCGCTGGAGCCGCGCGAGCCCGAAGTCGATGAGCTTCGGCTGCATGCGCTGTGCTTCGTCGACCGAGAGGAACAGGTTCGCGGGCTTCAGATCGCGGTGGATGATCTTCTTCGCGTGAGCGGCGACCAGTCCATCGACGATCGGGAGCAGGAGCTTCAGCGCCTGCGCCGCCGAGAGCGGGCCCACGCGGCGGAGCAGATCCTCCATCGACTCGCCCTTGAGGAACTCCATGACGAGGAACGGATCGCCGCGCGACGTCTCGCCGTAGTCGAAGACGCGCACGATCGCGGGGTGCTCGAGCGCGGCCGCGGCGCGGGCCTCGCGCAGGAGACGCTCGGCGCCGTCCTCCGGACCGCCGCGCAAGAAGAGCTTGAGGGCGACCTCGTTCTGGAGGGTCTGGCTCCGCGCGATCCAGACCTGGCCGATGCCTCCCATCCCCGCGAGGCGAAGGAGCTCGTAGCGCTCGGCGATGGTCTCGCCCGGCGCGTAGGAGCGCTCGGGCGCGCCTTCCGGCGGCCCGCCCCCCACGGTGTCGGCGAGCTGGGGCATTCAACCGGCCATTCTACCGCGGTTTCGAGGGCGATCTGAAGCCACCCCGTTTCCGGTGCGAGGAAGCGGACTTGCACGGCAGAGCTTCCGGAGTGGGAGAGGGGAGCGGGGCGGCGTAACATGCCCGGGCGATGCAGCAGCCGTACTTCCCCGGGCCGGCGGGGCCACCGCCAGCGGAGCGGGGGTTTCCCACGTGGGCGCTCGTCCTCATCCTCACCGCCGGTTCGTTGCTCCTGCTCGGCGTGGTCGCCGTGGTCCTCGCGATGGTGGGCGTGCGGAGCTACATCGCCGCCTCGAAGACGGCGGAGGCGCTCAACTCGATCGGGCAGATCTCGAGGAGCGCGAGCACGGCGTACGATGCCGACGACCCGGTCACGGGCGTCCCGCGCAAGGCCCTCTGCGGCTCGGCGAGCCACCCGGTCCCCGTCTCGGTGACGATGGTCAGCGCTCGAAAGTACCAATCTGGGATGACCGACTGGACGGACTCGCCGGGGCGCGGCTGGTCGTGCCTCGAGTTCGAGATGACGATGCCGCAGTACTACCAATACGACTACCGCGTGACCGGCACCGGGAGCGTCCCCGGCGACAAGTACACCGCGGTCGCCCACGGCGACCTCGACGGCGATGGGGTCACGTCGAGCTTCGAGTTGGACGGCGAGATCTCGCCGAGCGGCCTCGTCGTCGTGGCGCCGACGCCGCGCATCACCGACGAGAAGGAGTGATCGTGTCGAACGCCAAGGTCGTCTCCCTCTTCGCCCTCGCCACGCTCGTCGCGCTCGCGGGCGCGTGCTCGAGCGAGGCTCCTCCGCCCGATACGCTCGTCCTCATGGGCTACGAGCGCCCGACCGGGCTGTTCGATGCGCCGTTCCCCGACGAGTCCACCCGCAAGGCGGACGGGACGATCGACATCACGAAGTTCCCGAGCCTCGACGCCGCCATCTTCGTCCAGGCGGCGTGGGGCACGGCGGCGCGCGATGCGCGCGGCTTCTCGCAGACGTCGACCATCTACTTCCGCACGTCGGCGCCGCTGGGGAAGACGCTCCCGGACGTGGCGGCCTCCGCGACGAAGGACTCGCCGCTGCAGATCATCGACGTCGACGCGAAGTCCACCGCGCGCGGGAAGCGGTACCCGTTCATCGCTTCGTTCCTCGAGGACCCCGGGCCGTACGGGCAGCCGAACCTGCTCGGGCTCACGCCCTGGCAGGGCATCCCGCTCCGGCGCGGAACGCTGCACGCCGCGCTCGTCTTGCGGAAGCTCGGGGACGCGAGCGGGCGAGCGCTGGGGCAGCCGAGCGCGCTCGCCGATCTCGTCGCGGGTCGCAAGCCCACCGGCATGAGCGACGCGGCGTTCTCGGAGCATCGCGCGGCGCTCACCGCGCTCGCCGAGATGGGCGTCGCTACGACGGACCTCGCCGGCATCGCCGTCTTCCGAACGGACGACCCGGAGCCCGCGCTCGACGCGGCGCTCGCGGACGCGCTCCCGCGCGCCACGCTCGGTCCGTTCAGCGCGAGCGACGTCTACGACGACTACTGCGTCTACACCGCGACGGCGCAGATGCCGGTGTACCAAACTGGTAAACCGCCGTACGCGTCCGAAGGCGGATACTGGACCTTCGATCCGGCGGGCAAGCCGATCTTCCAGCGGGCGGAGGCCGCCCGCGCGTTCTTGACCGTGCCGCGCCGAGCGATGCCGGTCGGCGGGTTCCCGGCGGTCGTCTTCTCGCGCACCGGGGCCGGCGCCGACCGCGCCGCGATCGATCGCGGCGTGCGCGACAAGGACGGCGTGGCGGTGCCGGGGACCGGGCTCGCGCGCGACTTCGCGAAGGTGGGGGTGGCGTCGATCTCGATCGATGGTCCGCTCGGCGGCGTTCGAAACCCCGACAACAGCGACGAGCAGTTCCTCATCTTCAACATCGGGAACCCTGCTGCGATCCGCGACAACGTGCGGCAATCGGCGCTCGAGCTCGCGGTCACCGCGCACCTGGTGGACGGGATCGCGGCCGACGCCTCGGCGTGCCCCGGCTTCTCGGCCGCGAGCTCGCAGGCCAAGATCGACGGGCAGAAGCTCGCGCTGTTCGGGCACTCGATGGGCGCGACCATCGCGCCGCTCGCGCTCGCGATCGAGCCGCGCTTCGGCGCCGCGATCTTGAGCGGCGCGGGCGGCAGCTGGATCGAGAACGTCCTCTACAAGAAGAAGCCGCTCGACGTGCGTCCGCTCGCCGAGCTCCTGGTCGGGTACACCTCGCAGCGGCGCCAGCTCGTGCACGGCGATCCGGCGCTCGCCCTCGTGCAATGGGCGGCCGAGGCGGCGGACCCGCCGGTCTACGGCCACCGGATCGTCACCAGTCTGGGGAGCGGGCGCGCGCGGCACGTGCTCATGTTCCAGGGGATCGTGGACCACTACATCATGCCGCCGATGGCGAACGCCGCGAGCGTCGCGTTCGGCTTGGACCTCGGTGGCGTGGCGCTCGACGAGACGACGCCGGAGCTCGCTCCGTTCACGACCGCGAAGCAGGCGCTCGCGCTGGTGGGCCACGGCACGCTCGCGTACCCGATCGCAGGGAACGTGAAGCACGACGACGGCACGAGCTCCACCGCCGTGCTCGTGCAGCACGTGTCGGACGGGCTCGAGGACGGTCACGAAATCGTCTTCCAGACGCCGGAGCCGAAGTACCAAATCCGCTGCTACCTCTCGAAGTGGGCGGCCGGTGCGACGCCGACGATCCCGGCGCCGGATCCCTCCGACGGGGTCTGCCCCTAGGGACGCAGTCAACCTTTGGCGGGGGGGACGGTGTCAACCTTGTCAACCTTTGCGCCGGTGGGCGCAGAATCCGCGCCAAAGGTTGACAAGGTTGACACCGTCCCCTCGCGCCGCGCGCGTGAGCACGGGCTTTGCAGGCCGGGGCAGCCATGCGATTCGCGGTCGCCGCGCTGCTCGTCCTCCATGGCGCCATCCACCTCCTCGGGATCAAGCTCGCGCCGAGTCGGCCCCTGGTCGCGATCTGGGTCGCCTGCGCGTTGGTGCTCGTCGCGGCGGCGCTCCTGCGGCTGCTCGACGAGGACGCGTGGTGGATCCCCGCCGCGCTCGGCATCGTCGTCTCGCAGGTGCTCGTCGTCCGCCAATGGTCGGACGCGAAGGCGGGCACGATCGCCAACGTGCTCCTCGTGCTCCCCATCGTCGTCGGGTTCGCGACCGCGCGCTTCCACTCCGAGAACCGAGCGGCCGCGCGCGCGCTCCTCGCCCGCGCACCGATGCAGCCCGCGCCGCCCGTCGTCACCGAAGCCGACGTCGCCGCGCTCCCACCCCCGGTCAGGCACTGGCTCGAGGCGTCGGGGACCGTCGGCAGGCCGCGCGCGCGGACGGTGCGGCTCCACCAGCGCGGCGGCATGCGCACGGCGCGTGACGGCGGCTTCCTCGACGCGCGCGCCGAGCAGTATTTCACCGTCGACGAACCGGGCTTCGTCTGGACCATCGACGTCACGATGATGGGGATCGTCCCCGTCGTCGGGCGCGACACGTCGGTCGACGGGCGGGGCCGCATGTACATCCGCGCGGGCGGGCTGGTCACCGTGGCGGACGGGACCGGAGAGCGCTTCGACCAAGGCACGCTCCTCCGCTGGCTCGGCGAGATCGTCTGGTTCCCTTCGGGCGCGCTGAGCCCGGCCG
This sequence comes from Polyangiaceae bacterium, assembly GCA_044224495.1. Classification (GTDB taxonomy): domain Bacteria; phylum Myxococcota_A; class Polyangia; order Polyangiales; family Polyangiaceae; genus JBGAKG01. Next base: position 172,486 of record JBGAKG010000018.1, read on the forward strand.
TGAGCTGGGAGGCGGTGGACGAGCATTCGGCGCGCGCAACGGTGTCCCATCGTGGGACAACGGCCTCCGCGCTCTTCCGCTTCGACGATCGCGGGCGCGTGACGAAGCTCGAGGCGAAGCGCTGGTTCGACGGGAAGACGCTCGAGGACTGGGAGATCCCAATCACGGACTGGGGCACGATCCGCGGGGTCGAGATCCCCACGAAAGGCACGGCGACGTGGAAGCTCGCCCCCGAGCAGGGAGGCGACTTCGAGTACTACCGCTGGGAGATCACGGACGTGGAGGTGAACGCCGCCGGGTTGTGGGCCGACTGACCCGGGTGCCCGCGGACGAAGCCGGGACTTCGACGAATCCGAGTTCCGAAACTTGGGTTTCTCACCCGTGGAATCTCATTTTCACCTAGATTGGGTGAATGCTCATCGGGAAGGGGTCATGGCGACGCACGCTCCTCGGTGGCGTCGCGCTCGCGGCGCTCGCGGTGGCCGCACCGGCGTGCGAGCCGCGCGGCGAGGGCGGGGGCGTGAAGCTGGCGATCAACTTGTCGACGCGCTCGTACACGCTCGCGAACGGATTGCAGGTGTTCCTGCAGCCGGACCACCGCGAGCCTTACGTGCACCTGCAGGTCCACTATCGCGTCGGCTTCAAGGACGACCCGAAGGGCCGGGCCGGCCTGGCTCACCTCTACGAGCACCTCATGTTCGCGGCCGCGAAGCACATCCCGGCCGACAGCTACCTTTCGACTCTCGATCGGATCGGGGCGACGTCCTACAACGGAATGACCGAGGACGAAGATACGGTCTATTACGAAACGGTCCCCCGCGGAGCGCTCGACATTGCCCTCTTCCTCGAGGCCGAGCGGATGGGTTTCGGACCGAGCTCCGTCGTCGACGCGCAGATCGACCGCGAGCGTCGGATCGTGCGCGAGGAGTACCGGCAGAACACGTTCAACGCGGCCTACGGCATGGTGGGCGCGTTCGCGAAGAAGGCCGTCCTCCCCGCGGATCACCCCTACTTCCGGAACGTCGACGATTGGGACACCGAAACGGGCGCCATCACCCCGGACGACGTGCACGACTTCGGCGCGACCTATTACGTGCCGAACGATGCGGTGCTCGTGCTCGTCGGTGACTTCGACGAGGATGCCGTGAAGCCGCAGATCGCGAAGTACTTCGCGTCGATCCCCGCGGGGACGAAGGCTCCCCCCTCGCGCGCGGTCGGCCCCGTCGCCGCCGTGCGCGTCCGCGAGACCGAGGTGTTGGCGAACGTCGACACCGAGCGGGTCGTCCTCGCCTGGGTCGGAGGGGGCTGGTCGGACGACGGGTGGCGCGAGCACCACGTCGCGGCGAGCCTCCTCGCCGACTACACCGGCGGACGGCTCCTCAAGAAGGACGACCCCCTGTCGAAGTCGGGCGCGACGTGGGGCGCGAGCGGCGGTCGGTTCGCGACCGTCTACACGATCACGATGAAGGCGTCGGGGAAGGGCTCGCTCGACGACCTGATCGACGCCTACGAGTACACGCAGCGGTGGATGCGCGAGTCGGACACGCTCGACATCGGCAACGAGAAGTCCTCGCTCATGATCCAGGCGCTGTACGGCATCGAATCGAACAGCGGTCGCGCCGACCAGATCATCGACTACGACCAGCGGCTCGGTTCGGCGGATGCCGTGATGGCCGATCTTCGCGCGTACCAATCCATCGAGCGCGCCCGCGTCGTCCGTGCGATTGGCGAGACGTTCTCGCTCTCTCGTGCCGCGATCGTGCGCGTTCGCAAGGACCCCTCGGCGCCGACCTGCGGGAGGCTCAAATGAAGCGAGCGATGCTTGGTGCGCTCTTCGTCGTCGGCTGCGCGACGAGCACTCCCTTCGCGGCGCCGTCCGCGAAACCTCTCCACCCCGGGCTCGCGGCGGGCACCGGCTCCGGGCCGATCGACGAATCCGCGTTCGTCGGTGGCCTCCCAGCCGTGCGTCCCACGCCCGCGGTCGCGGCGCCCACGATCCTCGAGGCCCGGACGAAGAACGGGGTGCGGATCCTCGGGCTCGAGCGCCGCGATCTGCCGACGGTCTCGTTCTCCATCGCGTTGAAGGTCGCCGCGTCGGACGACGACGCGCCTGGGTTCGGCGAGCTCGCGATCGATGCGATCCGCCGCAGCACCAAGGCGCACGAGGCGGGCGACATCTACTCGCGTTGGGACCAGCTCGCGGTGTGGTGGCACACGACGAGCGTCGGAGACCGCGGCGAGCTCCTCGAGCTCTCCGCCGTTCGTCCGCTCGCGCTCGTGTCGCTGGGGCCGGCGCTGGACGTCTTCGGCGACACCGGTCTCCGCAGCGAGGACGTCGAGAGCGCGCGCGATGGAATCACGACGCGAAACCGGCGCGATCGGGCCCCTGACGACGTCGCGTACGACGTCGCGATGGAGAGGCTGTTCCCGAAGACGGGGGTCCACCGCTTCGCCGATGGCGAGCGCCTGAGTCACGTCACGGCGAGCGAGCTCCGCGGCTTCGCCGCGCGCGCGCTGACCGGCGACAACCTCGTCGTCGCCGCGGCGGGCGATCTCGATTGGAAGGCAGTCGTCGAGCACGTCGAGGAGGGGCTCGGCGCCCTGCCAGCCCACGGGTCGCTCTCGGTCGCCGAGCCCGGCGACCCGCCCGCCGCCGCCGTCGTGCTGGTCCCGCGCGAGGTGCGCCAGTCCGAGGTCACGATCGCCTTTCGCGCACCACCGATCGGAGACCCCGACCGCGTCCCGCTCGCGCTCGCGCGCGAGGCGATCGGCGGAGCGCTCTGGCGCTCGCTCCGCCTCACGCACGGGGTGACCTACGGTGCGGGAGTCGAGCTCTACCTCTCGTCGTTCGTGATCTCGACCTCGGTCGAGGCGGGGTCCGTGCTGCAGGGGATCACGGGCGCGCTCGAGGCCATCGCGCGCGCGACCCGTCTCGTCGACGAAGACGTGGTTCGGGATCGCGAGCTCGCTCAGTCGCGCATCTACTCCGGCTTCGGCACGAACCGGGGAGCGGTCGAGCGCCTCGCCTTCCTGGGGGCGCTCGAGCTCCCGGTCACGTACTACGCCCAGCGCGTCGAGGAGTACGGCAAGGTCACCGCTGCCGACGTCGCGCGCGTCGTCCAGAAATACCTCCGCCGCGAGCTCGCCCAAATCGTGATCGTCGGGGAGACCGCGGGCCTCGCTTCGGTGCTCGAGACGAAACAGCTCGGTCCGGTCACGACCGAGAAGTACTGATCAACGCGCGCCGCGCTTCAGCGTCTTCGCGCAGCGGAACCCCAACCCGGGACCGATCACGAGCGCGAACTGCCCGCCGCGCGACGCGGCACGGGCCCACTGCCCGTCCGAGCGCCAGTTTCCCGACCGCACCATACGCAAGGTCGACGTGCCGCGCTCCATGTCCGGCGGTGGCTCGGCCTCGGACGCCAGCTCGTCGGCGCTCGCTTGGCCGAAGATGTCCGCGACCCACTCGCGCATCCCGCCCGCCATGTCGCGCACGCCGTACGGAGACTCGTCCGTCGCGAACGTCCCGATCGGCTCGGGCTGCACGATGAACGAGCGCGCCTCGCGGTTGAGGCAGAACGTCGGATCGAAGCGGTTGCCCCACGGGAAGTGGCGCCCGTCCACGCCGCGCGCGGCCTTCTCCCACTCGAGCTCGGTCGGGAGCCGGATCGAGGAGCCGGTGACCTCGCTCCGCCATTTGCAGAATGCAACTGCGTCGAACCAGTCGACCGTGTTCACGGGCACCTCCCAGAGGTGGCCTTCGTCGGGGGGGAAGAGCTTGCGCGCCTCGCCCTCGATGTTGCTCGGATCCGGCTCCCAGCGCCCGCTCTCGCCGCGCCGCACGGTGACGTCGTCGGCGCGGCTCTGGTGCGCGCGCCGCAGCGCCTGGGCCGGATCGACCTGATCGAGGTGATCGAGGAACGCGCAGTAGTCGCGGAGCGTCACGGGGAACCGCATGATCGCGAAGTCGTCGACGAAGTGCTCCTGACGCGCGAGCGGCTCGACGGCTTCGGGATCGCCGCCGAAGATCGCGCTCGCGCCGGGGAGGTAGACGAACCCCTCGCCGATCTCCTCGTCGCGGTAGAGGTTGACCGTCGCGACGTGGTGACCACCGCGGCTCACGAGCACCGGGTAGCGTGCGTCGCGGTAGCCGGGCCCCTTGATCGTGACGAGGTAGCTCCCCGGCTCGAGGCGCGCATCGGCGAGCGGCGTGCGCCCGAGGTAGCGCTCCGGGCTCGCGACGAGCACGCGATCGTGCTCGACCCAACGTTGGACGAACACGTGGGCGCCGGGTGGGTTCGTGCGGAGCGAGAGCCGAGCATCGGCCTTGAGCAGCTCGGCGTACACGCCGCCGACGTCGTGCTCGGTCACGAGTGCCTCGTAGTAGGCCTGGGTCGCGGGGCGGCCTTCTTCCTCCGCGTCGCGCGCGCGCTGCCAGTAGATGTTCGCGAGGCCGCGGTGCGCGTCGGCCGACTCCGCGTCGTAGCCGATCGCCTTCGTGTAGAGCTCGATCGCTTCGGCGATCGCGCGCTCGCCGTCGCGCTGGGCGTCGGCCGCGCGATCTTCGAGCGCCCACCCGCCGCGCTTCTTCTCGACCGGCTCCCACGGTTTCACGTCCTTGAGCTTCTCTTCCGCCTCGCGGCGGAGCCGCGCGCGATCGAGCTCGAGCGCGGCGAAGCGGGCGAGCGGCTGTTTGGCGTTGTCGCACAAGCGCCGCGCTTCTTCGCGCCGGCGCTCGGTCTCGCGGGCGCCCGCGAGGAACGCTTCGATCTCGTTCGCGACGTCCTGCGCGGTCTTCGGGCGCTTCTCGGGATCCTTCGCCAAGAGCGCGAGGCACAGGTCCTCGAGGAGGAGAGGACAGCTCGCGACGATCTCGCGCGGCGGTGTCGGCTCGCGCGTGCAGGTGGCGAGGATGATCGCCGGCGCCGGGGTCGCATCGAACGGGTGAACGCCGGTGAGGATCTCGTAGAGGATGACGCCGAGCGCGAAGAGATCGGCGCGGTGATCGATCCGGTCGAGCTCGCCGCGCAGGACCTCGGGCGCGATGTAGCCCACCGTACCGTGGGTGGACGAGCTGTCGTTCGGATCGCTCCGCTTCCCCGCGTCGGGGGCGCTCCCGCTCTCGGGGAGCTCGCCCGTCTCGCGCACGCGCGCCGTGCCCCAATCGGCGACGTAGACCTCGCCGAAGTCGCCGAGCAGCACGTTCTCCGGCTTGATGTCGCGGTGGATGACGCCGCGCGTGTGCGCGTAGGCGAGCGCGCGGGTCACGTCGAGGAGGACGCCGAGCACGCGGACGAGCGGCCACGGATCTCGCTCCGCGTCGTCGAGGACGTTGCGGAGCGATTTCCGTTTGACGACGCGCATCGTGTAGAACGGCTGCCCGTCCGCCAAGGTGCCGAGGTCGTAGACCGGGACGATGTTGGGGTGCTCGAGCTGCGCCGTGAGGCGCGCCTCCTCGACGAACCGGGTGGTGATCTTCGGGTTCGCTGCGGCGCCGGCGTTGACCGTCTTCAGCGCGACGACGCGGCCCGTCTCGCGATCGAGCGCGGCGCGCACCTCGCCGGTGCCGCCCCGCCCGAGGAACTCGGACGTGGCGTAGCGGTCGCCCGTGACGGGCGACCGAGCGCTACTCGCAGGTCCGCTCCCGGTTTCGGAGGGCGGGCTCGGCGGCTCGTCAGGGCGCGGGCGCAACGGTGATCAGGTTGCCGGCCGGATCGGACTCGATGCGCGTGGCGCACTGATTCTTCGTCATCACCTCGAGGAAGATGACGAAGATGTCGTTCGGGCTCGGTGGCTTGTTGGGGCTCGGCGGCTTGGGTCGCGAGGCGAGGATGTTCCACGCCGTCGCGAGCGCTCGGCACACCTGCGTCCCACCGACGGTGCCGACCAGGTGACCGGTCGACGTGCGGTGGTGGAAGAGCGCGGCCTGGCTCTGCCCTTGCGGGTAGCCCCAGAGGTCGCCGCTCGTTTGATCGAAGTCCTCGAGCTCCACCACGACCGAGCTCCCGGAGCGGGCAGCGCTGGTGGCGAAGATCACCGCGAGCGCGGCGAGGATGGCAAAGATCGGACTGGACCCCCGCGGTCGAGCCTGTCGCAGCATGTCTTCACTCTAGCCCAGCCAACTCGGCCGCAACAACGCGCGACCGCGGAAATCCCGGCGATTCGTGGGAGTTCGGCGGTGTGCGGCTCACCTCGCCCCACGTCGGTGCCTTTGGAGGTTTTTGCTGCCGTTTCTGCTAGAACGCGCCGCCATGGATCCGAAGCGGCTCCGAGAGCTCCTCGAGAAAGTGTCGCGCAAAGACGCCTCGGTCGAGGACGCGATGGGCGAGCTCCGCGAGCTCCCGTTCGTGGAGCTCGGGTTTGCCACGGTGGATCATCACCGCGCGCTCCGGCAGGGCATGGCCGAGGTGATCCTGGGCCAAGGCAAGACGCCGGAGCAGATCGCGCGCATTGCGCAGGAGCTCGCGCGGCGCGGGCAGAACGTGCTCGTCACGCGCGTGTCGCCGGAGGCGGCTGCGGCGGTCCGCGCGATCGAGCCGCGGCTCGAGCACCGCGAGCTCGCGCGCACGCTCACGCTCGAGGTGAACCCGATCGAGCCCGTGTCGGATCGGATCGTCGCGGTCGTGTGCGCGGGGACGAGCGACCTCCCCGTCGTCGAGGAGTGCGTCGAGACCCTCCGCATGATGGGGGTGAAGAACGAGCGGGTGACGGACGTCGGCGTGGCCGGCATTCATCGGCTCCTGCAGAAGCGGGATGTCTTCGAGCGCGCGAGCGCGGCGATCGTCGTGGCCGGGATGGAGGGCGCGCTGGCGAGCGCGGTCGGGGGGATGGTCGACATTCCGGTGATCGCGGTGCCGACGAGTGTGGGGTACGGCGCGTCGTTCGGGGGAGTGGCGGCGTTGCTCGGGATGCTGACGAGCTGTGCGTCGGGGGTGACCGTCGTGAACATCGACAATGGGTTCGGCGCGGCGTTTGCGGCGCTGCGGATGCTGAGGATGGAGAAGCGCTAGTGGGACACGAGGGACACGAGCACGAGCACGAGCACGAGCACGAGCACGCGCACGGGGACGAGCACGAGCACGGGCACGGGCACGCGAAGAAGGTGATGCGCCCCGATTTGGGGTACCGCGCGGGCGAAGGAAAGATTTTGTTCCTCGATGCTCCTTCGGGGCTCGCGGGCGACATGATCATCGCGGCACTCATCGATTTGGGCGTTCCCCCCAAGGCGGTCGGCGCCGCTCTCGAGATGGTCCCGATCGGCGGCTACCACCTGCACCTCTCCGGCAAAGAACGGAGCGGCATCCTCGGGACCCACTTCGACGTCCACGTCGAAGCCGCGCAGCCCGAGCGCACGTTCGGCGCGATCCGCAAGATGCTCGAGGACACCAAGCTCCCCGACGGCATCAAGAAGCGCGCGCTCGCGGTGTTCGGCAAGCTCGCCGAGGGCGAGTCGAAGGTCCACAAGATGCCGCTCGACGAGGTCCACTTCCACGAGGTCGGCGCCGTCGATGCGATCGTCGACGTCGTCGGCGCGTGCGCTGCGCTCGAGTACCTCGGCGCGGAGCTGTGGGTTTCGCCGCTCCCGATGGGGCGCGGGTTCGTGAACGCGCGCCACGGGATCCTGCCGCTCCCGGCGCCGGCCACGGTCGAGTGCCTGCGCGGGTTCCCCACCTACGACGCCGGGATCGACGGCGAGCTCGTCACGCCCACCGGCGCCGCAATCGTGGCGGCGCAGGCGGCCGGGGCGACGCGGTGGCCGTCGTTCGCGCCGGAGGCCGTCGGTTGGGGCGCCGGGACGAAGGACTTCGCCGATCGTCCCAATTTGGTACGGGCCGTCCTCGGTACGCCCGAGGCCGCCGCCGGCACGCACGTCGTGGTCGAGGCGAACCTCGACGACGCGACCGGTGAGCTGCTCGGCGCGGCGATCGAGGCGCTGCTCCTCGCCGGCGCGCTCGATGCGTGGGCCACCCCGATCACGATGAAGAAGGGCCGTCCGGCGGTGACGCTGGCGGCGCTCGCCGAGGTCGGGCGCGTCGCTCAGGTCGAGGCCGCGCTCCTCCGCGAGACCACGAGCATCGGGTTGCGTCGCACGATGGTGACGCGCACCGAGCGCCCGCGGCGCACGATCGAGGTCGCGACGAAGTACGGGCCCATCCCGGTGAAGATCGCCGAGGGACCCTTCGGGCCGCCGCAAGTGAAGCCCGAGCTCGACGCGTGCGCCGCGGCGGCCAAGGCGCACGGCGTGCCCTTGAAGACGGTGCTCGCCGAGGCGCTCGTCGCCGCGCTCGCGAAGGTCTGAGCGCACGCTTCAGGTCGCGGCGCGGTCGTCCTCGAGCATCTCGACGAGTCGCGTGGCGAGCCAGCGCCGGTACGCTTCACCGTTCGGGTCGTTCTCTTCCGTCGGCATCGCGGCGCGCATGAGGCTCCCGCAGATCGCGTCGCCGAGGAGCGCGAAGCTCGCGAGCATCACGATCCGGCCGGTGTCGGCGAGCGGAGGGACGCGCTTGCCGGCCTCCTGCAGGCGCGCGGCGCGGACGGTGTGGACGAGCTTGGAGACCTCGCCGATCCGGAGCTTGAGCGTCGCCTCGGAACCGGCGTCCGCGGGGGAGAGCGCGAGCCACACGAGGAGGCGCCCGTGGCCGCGGCCGGTGAGCGCGCGGAAGCACGCCTCGACGAGGGCGGCGGGATCCTTCTCGGCGTCGCCGAAGGCGAGCGAGCGTGCGATGTCGGCCTCGAGCGCGTGCATCGAGCGCTGGAAGACGGCGCGGACCAGCTCGGCGCGGCTCCCGAAGTGATGGAGAATGGCGGGGTGCGAGACGCCGACGGCGCGCGCGATCTCCTGGAGGCGGAGGGCGTCGGGCCCGGTGTCGCGCAGCATGGTGCTCGCGACCTCGAGGATGCGCTCGCGGGCTTCGCCCGGCGGGGGAGGGGTTCCTCGCTTGGTCTTCGGTTTGGCCCGCTTCATGGGGCGAAGTTAATCGTTCGAGCGGGCGTTGACAATCTTGTAAGGGGTCCTAACAATCTTGTCAGCACGGTGGCGCTGCCGCCGAAAACGGAGGACTTCGATGAAAGGCTTCGATACTCGTCATGATTTCGCTGGTGCGGGCCGGGCGCTCAACAGCCTCCTCGCGGATCCGGACGACACCAAGCAGGCGTTCCTCGTCATCCAGGCGCTCGGGGGGCCGTCGACGGAGCGGATGTACCGACGCTTCGCGCACTCCTCGCTCGGCGAGGCGGTGTTGAAGGAGCAGCGCGCGCTCTTGGCGGCGCTGAGCGACACGGCCAAGCTCGAGGCGCTGCCCGAGGGGAGCGTGGGCCGGGCGTACCTCGACTTCTTGCAGTCGCAGAAGCTGACCGCGGCCGGGCTCGTCGATGCGAGCGACGGCGTGATGCGCGAGGAGCTCGATCCTGCGCACCGATTGTTTGCCGATCGGCTGCGCGACATGCACGACCTCTTTCACGTCGTGACGGGCTACCGCGGCGATCTGATCGGCGAGGCGGCGGTGCTCGCGTTCACGTTCGCGCAGACGCGGAACCCGGGGGTGGGGCTCATCGCGTTCGCGGGCTTCCTCAAGATCGGCGTCGTGCCGGGCGGGCGGAAGCTGGTGGCGCAGGCCTTCGCGCGCGGCGCGAAGGCGAAGTGGCTGGTCGGCGCCGATTGGGAGGCGCTCCTGGCGCGGCCGCTGGCCGACGTGCGGCGCGAGCTCGGGCTCGATGGTCCGCCGGCGTACGATCCGATCTACTCGAGCGACCCCCGGGCGGTGGAAGCCCTCGGGCTGAGCTGATCACGCGGCGAGCGGCTCGAGCTTCGCGCGGACGTCGGCGAGTGGCTCGAGCAACCGCGTGGGGAGCGCGGCTTCCTCGATCGGCGCGGCGAGCTTGCCGCGCCGATAGGCGTCGCGCATCGCGCGCCAGTGCTCGGGGAGGAGGGCGCCGCCCACGACGAAGAGGATGCGGCCGGCGCGCGACGAGCTCCCGTTGGCCCAGAGGAAGGCCTGGACCTCCATCTCGCCTTCGGTGGTGGTGTCGTAGTCGAGGATCGCGTGGATCGCGTCGTGGTTCTCGTAGCGCACCTTGAAGGGGAGCTCGCGGGCGCGCAGGAACGTGGCGACTTCGTTCCCGAGCGAGCCGGCGGGATACTCGTCGAGGTCGGCGAGCGTGGGCCACGGTGCGGGATCGCGGAACAGGTTGAGGAGCGGCACGTAGTCGCCGATGAGGTGCTTCACGAAGCGGTCGCGCAGGCCGTGGAGGAGCATGGCCGGAGCGTGTCACGCGGCGGCGGGCGCGGGAAGAGCGCGCGCGAGCTCGGGGATGGCACCGAGGAACCACGCGAACTGGAGCGCGACGGCGGCGTACTGGGGCTCGGCGTCGCCGCTCGAGATCCAGAGCCCGACGCAGGTGCACGACGCGGCGGGGCACGCGAAGGCCCAGAGGAGTTGGAGCGCGTGATGGGCGCGAATGCCGCGCGCGCGGAACATCGTGACGAAGAGGGTCGCCTCGAGGAGCTCCCAGACGGAGAGGAAGAAGAAGGTGACGAGCGCGGCGAAGAAGTGAATCGGGCTCACGTCGTCGGGGATCCAAGCCATGACGAGGAGCGCGACGATCGCGATGACGCCGGCGAACACGACGCCGCCCCGACGGATCCAAGCCCGCGCGACGGAGGCGTCGCCGCGGAGCTGGACGGCGCGAGCGAACAAGGTGAGCGCGAGGACGACGGCGAGCGCCGTGAAGCCCTCGCGAAACACGGCGCGCTCGGGATCGCGCTCCCCGAGGGCCGAGATGACGGGTGTCCAACCCATTTGGTCCCACACGTCGAGGTGGCCGGCCTCGCGAGCGAGGCGAAAACACGTCTTCATCGTGAAAACGAAGATCGCGAGCGCCAACGCCGGCAGGATGGCGCGGAAGAATCGCAAGGCCCGACTCTACCCCACCGGCGCACCAACCGGCGCGCGCCACCCCGCGCCACGGCGCGCCACTAGAACCCCCCGCCCGGGTCCGCGCTCGATTGTACGCCGGCGTGCAAAAAAACGCGGGCACCCGCGGCCGGGCACCCAGCCTCCGTTGATGGCTTCGATCTTGCTCGGGGACATCTCATGGACCGTGCTCTCTTCGACATCCGTCGCGCTGGCGTCTGTTATGCGGCGCGCACTGCCAAGCTCCTCGAGCGATGGCAGTTCACCCACTCGCGCGTCGACATCTTCATGATTCACGCGCAGGTGATCGCGCGGCATGGCGTCGTGTTTCAGTGCGACATCCGCGCGCGGCTCGGCGTGTCGCGCTCCACCATGACCGTCATGATGGCCCGCCTCGAGCGGCGCGGCTTCATCGAGCGGCGCAGGTCCGAGTACGACCGCCGCAAGATCGTCGTGGCCATCACCGAGCTCGGGCGGCGCGCGTTCGGCGAGCTCCGCGACCGCGTCGGCCCGGACCTGTTCACCCCCGACGTCAACACCCGGCTCACGTTCCACGACTTCAAGACCCCACTGCCGATCAAGCGGGGCCGCCTCCTCGAGCTGGTCAGCGTCGTGCGCGCTCAGTTCGGCGATTTCTCCAGTGGACCCTATCCACCCTGACCGGTGTATGCTCGCCCCGCGCGCCCCTCATCCGTTCGGCGCGCGAAAGGGTCCTCGATGAGCGTCGTCTGCCCGCAGTGCGCCACGCCGGCCAAGGCCACTGACAAGTTCTGCAATTCGTGCGGTTACCTCCTCCCCGCGGCTCCGCCTGCCGGCGCGCCCGGCGGCGCTTTCGGCGCCCCTCCGCCCGGTGGCGCGTTCGGCCAGCCGCCGCCCGCTCCCTATGGCGGTCCGCCGCAAGGCGCGGCTCCCGCAGCTCCCGCACCCTGGGGCGCTCCCCCCGCCGCGCCCGCGCCGTACGGCGCACCGCCTCCGTACGAACCGCCGCCCTACGGCGCACCGGCCCCCGCTCCGCAAGCCGCGCCCGCCCCCGCGTGGGGCGCTCCCACCGCTCCGGCCCCCGCCCAACAGGGCTGGGGTGCGCCCGCTCCTGCTCCCGCGCCGGCCGGCGCTCCGTTCGGCGCACCCCCGCCGCAGCAGCAGCAAGGCTGGGGCGCTCCCCAGCAGCCGCCGCCGCAGGATCAAGGTTGGGGCGCTCCTCAGCAGCAGCCCCCGCCGCAGCAACAGCAGGGTTGGGGCGCTCCTCAGCAGCAGCCCCCGCCGCAGCAGCAGGGTTGGGGCGCGCCGCAAGGCCAGTACGCGCCGCCGCCCGCGGCCGCGCCTCCCGCTCCCGCGGCCTCGCCGTACGGTCCGCCGCCCGGCGCACCCGCTCCGGCGTTCGATGCGTACGGCCAGGCGCCGCCCGCCGCTGCACCGCCCGCCGCTCAGCCCTTCGGCGCTCCGGCGCCCGCGCCCGTCCAGGCGGGCGCACCGACCGCTCCTCCCGAGGTGAAGGCCGAGCCCAGCCCGACCGCCGTCGGCGCGTTCCTCATCTCGTACCAGGCCAACCCCAACGGCGACTTCTGGCCGCTCAAGGGCGGGCGCATGACCGTCGGCCGCGCGCAGTCCGGAGAGCTCGACGTCCCGCTCCCGGATGCGACGACCTCGTCGCGTCACGCGGCGTTCCACATCGATCCCGTCGCCGGCAAGGCCGCGATCGAAGACACCGGCTCCACGAACGGCACGTACGTCAACGAGGAGCACATCGGACTCAACGGGAAGCGCGATCTCAAGGATGGCGACAAGGTCCGCTTCGGCGGCTTCACCACCATCATCAAGATCGTCACGCGCTGATCTCCAGATGGCGATGCGCCGCGCATCTTCGATCCTCGCCGCGCTCGCGCTGCTGCTCCTGACGCTCTTCGTCAGCCGCGGCGCGAGCGCCAACCCCGAGGCGCACATCCTCCGCATCGATCCGCGCGCCGGCATGAACGGCGGCTCGCCGATCCTCAGCACCGTCGTCGAGATCGTCGAGTTCAGCTCGCCGTCCGAAGCCCTTGCACCTTGCAACAATTTGAGCGGCACCGCCGCGCTCGATTGTTGGTCCACCACGATCGAGAAGGACAACGTCCTCTGGAAGGGGTTCGACTTCGGCCTCGTCCAGAAGAACGCGTTCTTCACGGTCAAGGTCAACGGCTCCGACACCTACGCCAAGATGGAGGGCGATCCGATCCGCTGGAGCAAGGCGATCGAACAGAAGGAGCCCAACGTCGGCACGGCGTGGCTCGTCGCGGTCGACGCGTCCGCCGGCATGGGCGACAAGCTCAACGACGCGAAGCAGGTCGCGTACGCCTTCATCGGCGCGATGCAGCCGGGCGACATGATGGAGCTCATCGTCTTCGACTCGCGCGAGCACCAGTACCTCGGCGACACGAAGTGGAAGTCCTACAAGGAGCGCAACTCCGTCGTCGCCGAGCTCGACAAGGCGACGCTCTCCCGCAGCAGCGGCGACCGTTCCCTCTTCAGCATCATCAAGGGGATGATCTCCGACTCGTTCGGCAACCTCGGCAACTACGGCGGCGTTCAGAACATCCCGCTCCACCAGGCGATGGTGGTGCTCTCGAACGGCACGTCGAAGGCCGACGCCGCCTCCACCGGCCCGAGCGCGCTCGTCTTCAGCGACTACCTCAACAAGGGCCGCTTCCCCGACGACAACTCCGCCGCCCCGAAGACGCCGCTCCCGCTCATCTCGGTCTGGTTCCCGAACTCGTCGTCCTTCATGGGCGACCTGTACAAGAACAACGAGAACCAGTTCATGCAGCAGCTCGCGAACATCAAGATGGGGGGATTCTTCTCCGTCGTTCGCAGCGGGCAGGGGCAGGCGAAGGGCACCTCGATCGTCAACGCGGTCAAGAAGCGCTTCAACTCGATGTACCTCGTGAAGTGGCGCCTCGCGTGCTTGAACCTCTCGGTCGAGCAGACGTTCGCGCTCAACTTCAAGAACACCACGCCCCAGATCCTCGGTGACGCCACCTTCAAAGAGGTGCCGCTCGGCGTCGATCCCTCGCAGTGGCCGCTCGACATCGACGTCCAGCAGACCGTGAACGAGGCCAACGCCAACCCCGTCACACCCGGCGGCCTGATGAAGGTCTACGGCAACTTCTGTTGGGCTGGCGACAAGGGCCGCGCGGAGGCCTATTTCATCCCCGCCGGCACCAAGCCCGATCCCAACGCATCGTCGCCCGACCCCGAGACGGCGAAGAAGGCGATGCAGTCGCTCATCACCCAGAACATGCGCGGCAACGCGACCGACGCCAACGAAGGCTTCGTCGTGTTCCAGGTCCCCGACGAGGAGAAGCTCCTCGAGGGCAACGGCGACTCCGCCGTCGCGCACGTCATCGTCTACGACAACGGCGCGAAGCGCGCGAGCGGGCACGACGAGAAGACCATCCTCACGCTCAAGGCGCAGAAGAAGCCGCTCCCGTGGTTGCTTTTTGCCGGCATCGGCGCGGGCGTCGTCTTCTTCGGCCTCATCATCGTGATCCTCCTCCGCATGGGCGGCGGCGGGAACAAGGGCCGCGGGGGCGGCGGGCGTCCGACCCCGCAGCCGGTCGTCGCAGGTCAGGCACCGCCCTACGGCGGTGGCTACGGCGGGCCGCCCCAAGGCGGCTACGGGGGACCACCGCAAGGTGGGTACGGAGGCCCACCGCAAGGCGGCGGGTACGGGGGACCACCGTACGGCGGGGGCGGTTACCCAAACCCTAAGGTGGCGCCGCTCCCCGTGGAACCTGCGGGGCGCGGCGCCGAAGGCGGTTCTCAGGTTCAGTGCCCGGCGTGCAAGAGTCAGACGCCCTTCACGCCAGGCGTCGCTTCGTTCTGCTTCTCGTGCGGGAGTCCGCTCCCGGCGCAGGCGAGCGCCTCCACGCCCATGCCGTACCAACCTGGTACACCCGCGCCGATGAGCCCGGTTCGCCCCGCTACTCCACCACCGTATGGAACGCCGCAGCCGGCGCTCGGTCCACCGCGCTTCGTGCTGCGGGGCACCAGCGGCGAGCACGTGCTCGAGCCGGGCCGCGAGATTGGCGTCGGTCGCGATCCGGCGAAGGTCGCGATCCTGCTCGCCGAGCCGCGGGTCAGTGGACTGCACGCCACGATCAAGCTCGACGGTGCCGGCGTCTGGGTGCGCGACGAAGCGTCGAACAACGGCGTCTGGATCTCGGGCCAGCGCATCCCTGCCGGGACGTGGACGGTCGTGCCTGTGGGCTCGCCGCTCCGCTTCGGACCGATCGAGTTCGTGCTGGAGGTGACGCGTGGAGCCTGAGGTCGACGTCGACGTCGCGCTCCGCACCGATCCGGGCAAGGAGCCGACGAAGCAGATCAACGAGGACGCCGCCGGCGAGCGCAAGACGGCGTTCGGTCGGCTCGTCGTCGTCTGCGACGGCATGGGCGGGCACAGCGGCGGGCGCGAGGCATCGCACGCCGCGCTCGCCGCCGTCTTCCGCACGTTCGACTCCGCCGAGCTCGGCCGCACCCCGCGCGACGTCATGCGCCTCGCCGTCGAGCACGCGAACGAGATGGTCTACAAGCTCGCGCCCGAGACGAGCGGCGCCGACGCGTACTCGCGCCCGGGGTCCACGATCGTGGCCGTGCTCTTCCACCCGTTCGGCGCGGAGATCGGGCACGTCGGCGACAGCCGCTGCTACCGCGTGCGCGGGCATGCGATCGAGGCGCTGACGAAGGACCACTCGCTCGTCCAGGAGCTCGTCGATCAGGGACAGCTCACGCCCGAGCAAGCGAAGGTCCACCCCGACGCCAACCGCATCACGCGCGCGCTCGGCACGCGGATGGAGATCGCGGTCGAGCTCACGAGCGCCGACTTCGCCGCGGGCGACGTGTTCGTGCTCTGCAGCGACGGCCTGTCGGACGTGGTCGATCCCGACGAGATCCTCCGCATCGCGACCGGCGGCTCCGCCGAGCAAGCCGCGGGGCAGCTCGTCGATCTCGCGAACGCGCGCGGCGGTCCCGACAACGTCACGGTGCTCTTGGCGCGAACCCGGACGAACGCGCTCCACCGCGCCGTCGCCAAGACGATGCCCGATCACCCGGGTGCGCCCGGCGCCGGCGCGACGGTCCCCGGCGCTCCGGCTGGCCCGCGGACGGTGGCGCAAGCGCCGGTCGACGCGTCGAGTCGTCCGGAGGGCGTGGCCGCGGCGGCGTCGTCCCCCGAGCTCGGGCGCTTCGGCGAAGAGGAGCTGCCGCCCAGCGTCGACCCGCGCCCGCCCCGGCGGACGTCGTTCGGCGTGCTGCTGGCGATCGCGGTCGTCGTGGCGGGGCTCGCGATCGGGATATTTGCGATCTACAAGTATCAGACGACGCCGAAGCACGTCACGCCGGTGCTCGCGGTGCACGATGGTGGGGAGCCCACGCCGGCGACGGCGCCTTCGACCACGTTGCGCGCGCACGAAGACGACGAGGCCGAGCCGCTCCGGCCGCTGAGCGACGGCGGCCGCGACTGAAACGTCAGGTCCCGCGGGGGGAGGCGGGCTCCCAGGTGACCCGCCAGTGCGTGATCGTCGAGGGCTCGCCTTCGGCGATCCGCCAGACGACGGTGGCGTGGCCGCGGAGCTTCGGGCGCGCGGGAGCGCCCTCCCACGCGCGGAACAGGTCGATGCTGGCGATCACGGACGTCGCGTCCTTCGACGCTTCGTAGTTCGTGATCGTCGTCTGCATCTGCGTCCCCGCCGCGCGGGTCCACTCGAAGAGCTCGACGAGCTGAGGGACGATCTCGGCGCGCGACGAGAACGTGCACGTCCCTTCGGGGGAGTGCTCGCTCCCGCGCAGCTCGTCGTGGAAGAAGGAGAGCACCTTCGGGAGATCCAGCGCGTCGAACGCGGCGATCAGATCGAGCGTCGCGCCATAGCGCGGAGTGGGGTCGCGGCGGGTGCTCGAGCTCGAGGTGATCCGCCGCGGTGCGCGCATCGAAGGATCCTAACGAAGCGGGTGGGGCTCGTCGAGGTGCCCCGCGCGGGAAGGGGCGCCAGCTCAGCCGTTCTGGCCCGTCGCTCGCGCTCGGCTCGCCACGAGGCGCCCGACGAGCCCGCACCGGGAGAGCACCTGAACCACTGCGTCGCGCGCGTGCGCGGAGCCGAGGAGCTTTCGCATCGGCGAACCCCATGAAACGTCGTGGAGCCGAACGTCGACGACGGCTTCGAGCCCCTCGCCGACGAGCTCGCGCCGCACCTCGGGGGAGACGCCGGGGTGCGTCTGCAGCATCGCGTCCTCGAGCACGCTCCACAATCCGTCCACGTGCGTGCCCGCATCGGCGCGCGCGCAGTTCGCGAAGCCGCGGACGCGCGGCCTGCCGCTGGCTCTCCACGCCAGCACAACGTCGACGAGCACGTCGTGCGCCGCCCCACGGAGCCGCTGCGGCGTGGTACCCGGCGCCGCGCGCCGCACGAGCTCGACGTGCCCACGGCGGCTCGTCAGCGGCTCCAGGCCCGCTCCGGCGTCGAAGTCGATCTGGAGCGCGGGGCACGTCGCCGCGAGCTCGGTGAGCCGCTCGCGCACGAGCTCGGCGGAGAGCTGCACGCTCCGAAAGATGCTCGGATCGGGGCGGCACGTGATCGTCGTCCCCGTGTGCGCCGTCGGTCCGAGGTCGCGCGGACCGTCGACGAGCCGCCCGCGCTCGAACGCCGCGCGGATGCGGCGCTCCGCGTGCGTCGTCACGTCGAGACGCTCCGAGAGCGCGGTGACCACCGGCACTCTCATCCCACGGAGATCCGGTCCGACGTAGCCGTGCCTCCCCGCGCAGTACCGACCGAAGATGGTCAGCATGCTCACGAGCTGGGAGCTCCCGTCGATCGATCGGCCGGTGGGCAGGCCGCGTCCGTCGTCCTCGACCGTCACCGAGCCTGGCCTGAGCGTGACGCGCAGCCGGGTCGCGTGGCCGGCCATGTGCTCGTCGAGCGCGCTGTCGACCAGGTCCCATGCGAGCTGATGGAGCCCGCTGCCATCTCGGGTATCGCCGATGTACATCGCGGGCCGCCGGCGGATGGCCTCGAGGCCCTCCAGGACCGTGATCGTGGACGCCGCGTAGGTGGAGCTCTGCATGGAATGTCCCTCCGTCGCGCTGCGGAGACCGCGCGCGTTGCTTCGTCGTTCGACTCGGGCCGAAATGGCCTCCGAGCACGTTCACTCTAGTCGAGAGCGCGCCGGTCGCAAGGCGATTGGTCTCGAATTAATCCATGGATTACGAAGACTTACGAAGAATCGGAGTGCGGAATTTCTCGAGAAATTCGCGGTACCAAATTGGTACGATTGCCGCGTCAGCCGTTACGGAACGACCACGTCACGGGCTCTCCGTCCTTCAGGAACGCGAGGATCGGCGCATCCGGCGGGATCACGATCGTCATCCGCTCCTCCGCCGACACGAACGGGCCGCTCCCGGGCACGAACACGATCTCGGCGCCCCGACCACCACCCTCGGCGTGCACGAGCAAGCCTTCACCGAACGGCAAACGCGACGCGAGTCGGCGACGCAAGCGGCCCGCGCCCGCAGCCGGGATGCTCACGGTGTAGCCCGCCTCGCTCTCCGCCCACGAGAGGCCGGGGATGCAGAGCGCCTTGCAGTCGCTGCCCTCGTTCGCCGCGTGCGCTTCGATCGCCGCGCGGAAAGCCGCGTTCGTCGCGAGGCTCGGCCCATCGAGCGCGACCACGAACCCCGGCACCGCCTGCGCGAGCGTCTCGATGAAGCGCGCCGCGCGACACGACTCCAGCAGATCGCGCTCGTCCGGATCGAGACCGAAGAGGTTCCGCACCTCGATCGGCCCCGCCGGCGTGGCGAGCTGCGCGCCGGGGAGGATCATCACCGTCGTCATCCGCGTCGTCGGCATCGCGCCGCGCTCCGCCGGCGCGACCGGCATCTGGCTGATCGGTCCACCCGCATCGATGAACTCGCCGGGCCGGATCTCGCGCCCGCTCGCGAGGTGATAGCGCGCGATCATCCGGAGCAGCATCATCGGCCACATCGGGGACGGGCTCGCGTCGCGCACGCGGAGCGAGAGCTCGAAGCCGAACGGCGACGACGGGTCCACCGCGCGCGACAACCCATAGGTCAAAAACTGGTGCCACTCGCCCTGCGACACGACGGCGACGCTCCACACCGGCGGGCCACCGGCGGCGAACGTGAGGATGCGCCGCGGATCGATCCCGTGCAGGACCTGCGCCCCCGGCATCGCCGACCCGAGCGCCGCGTCGAGCGCGGCGACCGCGCCATCGTTCACGGTTCGCATCGCGCGAGGATCATTGGGGATCGAAAACTCGAAGCGCTGCATGGGGCGTTCTACGGTCGTCCGGCGCCCGCGCTTCCCTCCCGCGCTCGCGCGGATTTCCGCCCCCAATTCTCGCTCCCCTTCCGTGTTCTCCCTTCGTCGTTCTGAGTTACCCTCGCAATCCCATGCCTCGCCCGCGAACCCGCTTCGCCCTCGCTCTCACCACGTGCGCCGTCCCGCTGCTCACGCTCGCGTACGCGTGCGCCCCCGCGAACCAGGCACCCCAGAACGTGCCGACCGTGGTGGGCTCCACCGTCACCGCGCCGCCCGCGCCGAAGTTCGCGTCGCCCGCGCACTGGGCGCTCTCGCCGTCGTCACGGTGGCAACCGTCGGGCTCGCTCACGCTCCCCGCCGGCACGCTCTGGTACGGCGCGGGTGGCGAGCGCTGGCTCGAAGGCGCGAAGGGCCTCGAGTCCGCCGACACGATCCTCCCGGAGACGATCGCGGGCGCTCAGGTCGACGGGACGACGATCCGATTCGTCGGCGCGAGCGGCGCGGTCTACCTCGCGAAGGAGCCGCTCGGTTCGTTCACGCTCCTCGGCAAGGGCGTCGAGCACGCGCGCGTCGTCACGGTCGGCAAGTCCTGCATCGTCGCGGTCGACGCGAACGGCGACCTGATGCGCACGACCGACGCGAAGACGTGGACGAAGATCGAGATCGCGGGGCGCGAAGGCCCCATCGTCGACATCGCGCTCGGCAACAACGGTGGCCTCCTCTCGACCGCGCCGCTCCACCTCTACGCGTCGAAGGACGACGGTGTCACGTGGGCGCCGATCAAGCCGCCGCCGGACGGCGTCACCAACATCCGCAACGACCTCGGCACCGTCGTCGTCGACGGCCGCAACGACACGTACCAGCTCGATCCCTCCTACGGCACGTTCACGCAGTACGTTCGCCAGGGCCGCTCGCCCCACGGCCCGCGCTGGCCCGACGGCGCGCAGCTCTTCCCGTGGCGCCGCGCCGACGGAAAGCGCGTGCTCCAGATCGGCTACGACGGGAAGAACCAGCGCTCGTTCACGGTCGCCGTGTTCGACTTCGGGCAGCCGCCGGCGCCGAAGCACCTCGATCAGCTCGACGGGTGCGACCGCGTCAACGGCGCGATCCGCGGTGAGACGGTGGTGCTCGCGTGCGATGCGCGCGGCTCCGTCCAAGGCGGGATCGACAAGGACGCCGGCGGCACCGTGCGCGGGCCGTACGGGCGGAGCTCGGGCGGCTCCCCCGACGGCGGCTCGCTCGGCTTCATCACGAAGCTCTACCGCAGCGACGACGGCGGCCAGTCCTGGAAGGAAGACACCACCGTCGAGGGCGGCATCCCCGCCAACGGCGAGGAGCCGATCGCGATCAGCGATGGCGGTTGGGTCTTCCTCGGCCAGCGCTGCGGACAGAGCTACTCCGCGCAGTGCCTCCCCGCGCGCGTGCGCGGTGCGTTCGGCGCGCCCTTCGCCGAGGTCGCCTCGGACACCGACAGCAAGTGGGTTCGCTTTGCGACGAGCTCGACGAGCTCGACGATCTTCGCCATCCAGAACGTCGACGACGACGCGCGCCTCATGCGCTTCAAGGCCGGCGCCACCACGCCCGAGGACCTCGGCTCGGTCGGGCAGAGCACCGACTTCGCCGCCGCGACGCTGAGCCAGGACGACGACGGCACCGTCCGCGGCTTCGTGCGCCGCTCCGACAAGCGCGCCGGCTTCACGTTCAAGGACGGCGCGGGCATCGGCACGGTGAACCTCCCGCCCGAGGTGAACCGCGTCGCGCTCGCCGGCATCCACGGCCTCGCCCAGAGCTCGACCACGCCGACCGAAGGTTGGGAGACCGTCGACGGCGGCAAGACCTGGGGCAAGGTCGCGCTGCCGCAGTTCGTCGGGGACGTCGACTTCTGCAACGACCGCGGCTGCCTGCTCGATCGCGGCGTGCGCGCCGGTTGGGACGCACCCTCGGCCGCGACCGACGCTGCGTCCGCCAAGACCGAGAAGGTCGCCTACATGAAGCCGCTGCGCTGCAGCGCGAAGGACCGTTGGACCGCGGTCGGCGGCGGCTGGTACCCGAACGTCGACGGGGTCGATCACGGCGTGAATCGCTGGGTGATGCCCACGCGCGCCGCCGACGGCACGATCGCGCTCGCGGTGAACAAGCGCGGCGACCCCGCGACGAAGACCACGTCGGTCGCGATGATGGGGCCGGCGCCCGGGCCGCCGAAGTTCGGCTCCGGCACGACGATGCACATGCAGCCGGGGGGCGTCGTCGTCCTCCGCTACAGCTACCCGCGCGAGCGCAAGGGACCCGGGCGCTACAACCCGGTCGACGCGAGCGTCGCGTGGTGGCGCGACGGGACGGGGAAGGTGCTGCGCGGCGCGGTCGGCAAGAACCCGCCGTTCCGCGTCAACAAGGACCCCACCGGCGAGACGGGGCCCACGCCGCCGTACCGCACCATCCCCGAGGTCCTCTCGCTCGGCGAGAAGGGCGTCTACTTCCGCCCGCTCGTGTACGACGGCGACGAGGACTACGACGACAACGGCAACCCGAAGCCGAAGGTCACGACGCCGATCTACTTCCTCAAGGACGACGGCCGGACCGACAAGCTGAAGTTCCCGACCGACCCCGACGGTGACGACGCCCGCGTCGTGACGGTCGACGGCGCCGCCACGCTCGTCTCGCGCTCGAGCGAGACGTGGAACATGTACTTCCTCAACGAGGGGAAGACGCTGAGCTGGACGATCATGGGCGGCATGAACGAGGACGAAGCGCCGGTCTCCGTCGCGACCCTCGGTGGCAAGCCGATCTTCGTCGCGACGACGCGCGCTCCGTCGCGTGCGTTCGGGATCGGGTTCAAGAACGACACCGAGCTCCCCGCGAGCGTCGCGCTCGCGACCCAGCGCTTGCTCGGCGACGCGCCGAAGCCCTGCGATGGTGCGCCGACGAACGATCCGGGCACGGTGGTCTTCGACGCGCCCTGGACGAACGGCACGCGCCGTCCCGTCATCGTCGACATCGACGGCGTCGGTCACATCCTCTCGACCGGCCGCGCCAAGGTGCGGCAGGGACAGAACCCGCGCGACGCTTGCGTCTCTGCGTTCGAGGCGAACGACGACGACGTCGGCGCCGACGGCGACTTCCAGTTCGGTGCGCTCGTCTTCCCGGACGACCTGGCGCACTCGCTGATCTTCCAGGCGAAGACCGGCGACTGGCCGGCGATCGTGAACGTGCGCCCGATGGAGTGCGCGTACACGGCGGGCCCGTTGCCGAAGGAGCTCGAAGGGGTCGACGGTTTCCAGGAGTGACGTGAGGTACGTGGGCAAGGGCTCCTCGAAGCCCGTTCGGACGGGCCTCGTCGCCTTCGCGGTCGCCTTCCTCGGCGCCGCGGACGCGCGGGCGGATGCGAAGTCGGCGTCGTTGAGCTGGGTGCGGCTCGACGGCGCCGAAGGTTGCGTAGCGACGCAGGCGCTCGCGCGCGCGGTCGAGGCACGCCTCGGCCACGCGACGTTCGTCTCGCCGTCCGAGGCGGAGCTCTCGGTCGAAGGGCGCATCGGGCCGGTCACCGGCGAGCGCGACGTGAAGTGGCGCGCGACCGTGACGCTGCGCGGGAAGGACGGCGCCTCGCTCGGGAACCGCACGATGGAGAGCGGCGAGGCGACCTGCGCGAGCCTGGACGACAAGCTCGCGCTCGCGATCGCGCTGATGATCGATCCCGACGCGCTCTCGCGGAAGCCGGACGATCCGCCGAAGGATCCGCCGAAGGATCCGCCGAAGGATCCGCCCAAAGATCCGCCGAAGGACCCTCCGAAGCAGATCGTGTACGTGCCGGTCCCGGTGCCTGCGCAGCCGCCGCCGCCGAAGCCGACCTGGGAGGTCGAGCCCGCCGCGGGCATCGCGATGGTCGTCGGGCTCACGCCGCAGCTCGGGTTCGCGGTGACGGGGGCGGCCACGGTTCAGACGCCGGTGCGCTTCGTCGGCTTCCGCGTGTCGGGGCAGTTCGTGTTCCCGAACGGCGTCGATCTCCCCGTCGGTCGCGCCGAGGTGTGGCTCGCGAAGGGGGCGGCGTCGTATTGCCCGCTCGTCGGCGAGGCGGGCCGCTTCTACCCGCGCGCGTGCATCGGCGGGTCGCTCGCGGTGTTCCACGCGAACGGCGAGGGCCTGACGAGCTCGCGCTCGGGCGACACGCTCATCGTCGACGGGCACGTCGAGGTGCTCGCCTCGTACCGGCTCGTGGGGCCGCTGGTCCTCGGGGCGAGCGCGATGCTCGGCGTGAACCTGCTGCGTGGGGAAGTCACCTACACCGACTCGACCGGGGCGGTTCTCACCCCGTACCGGACGGGGCTCTTCAGCTTCACCGGCGGCGTCTTCGTCGGGATGCACTTTCCTTGAGAATTCGGGCACGGTGAGCGCACTCACCGGGAGATGGAAGCCGCTCCGAGCACCCAAGCACGCGATCCGACGGCGCTCGTCCGCGAGCACGGTCCGTTCGTGTTCCGCGCGCTGCGGCGCCTGGGCGTGCCCGAGCGCGACGTGGACGACCAGTGCCAGGAGGTCTTCCTCGTGGTGCTGCGGAGGCTCGCGGACTTCGAGGGTCGCTCCTCGCTCCGGACTTGGATCTACGGGATCTGCGTGCGCGTCGCGGCGGCCTACCGCCGGCGGGCGCAGCACCGAGAGATCGCGCGAGGAGACGAGGTGCCCGAAGGGGCGACCGAGCGCGGACAAGACGAGGAGCTCGCGGCGCGGCAGGCGCGCGCGATGCTCGATCGCGCGCTCGACGAGCTCGACGACGACAAGCGCGCCGTGTTCGTCCTCTTCGAGATCGAGGAGCTCCCGATGGCCGACGTCGCCGAAGCCGTCGGTTGTCCGCTCCAGACCGCCTATTCGCGCCTGCACGCGGCGCGCGAGCGCGTGAGCGCCGCCGTTCGGCGTGCGACCTTGACCGGGAGGACGTCATGACCGACGAGAAGCGACTCCTCGACGATTCGACGACCGACGACGCTCTTCGGCGCGCCCTCGACGCGGGGCGGAGCGAGGTGCCCAGCGCGGATCGGCTCGCGGCGATCGCGGCGAAGCTCCCGCCGATCGGGCCGGGGCCCGGCGGGGGCGGAGGCGGCGGGGGCGGCGGTGCAGGAGGCGGCGGTGCCGGCGGGGCCACGGCTGGCGCCGTCGGCGGTGGCTTGCCGTTCGCGGCCAAGGTCGCGCTCGGCGTCGTCGCGCTCGCGGCGGCGGCAGGGATCGGCGCCGTCGCAATCGGGGGTGGAAGCCCCAGCGACACCGGAGCCGCGTCCGCTTCCGTGGCCGCTTCCGCTTCCGTGGCTGCGCCCGCATCGGCTTCCGTGGCTGCGCCCGCATCGGCTTCCGTGGCCGCATCCGCGTCCGTGTCCGCGTCCGTCCCCGCGATCACGCGGCCTCCGGCCAGCGCGCTGGTTGCTGCTCCGGATCCGAAGCTGGACGGTGCCCTCGTCGACGAGGCCGCTCGTCTCGTCGGGACCGATCCGACCACCGCGCTCGCCAAGTGCGACGAGCATGCACGGCTCTTTCCCAAGAGCAGCGTCGCCGAGGAGCGCGAGCGCATCGCGATCGAGGCCCTCGTCCACCTGGGGCGCCGCGCCGAGGCGCACACCCGGGCCGACGCCTTCGCGAAGCGCTTCCCCGGCTCGGCCTACCAACGCCGCATCGATGCTCTCTTTGCCGATGGGGGTTGAGGTAGCTTAGGCGGATGTTCGATCCCGACAGCGATTTGAAGGGCTCCGAGATCCGCCTCTGGAAGCTCATCGAAGAGCGCACGCTCCCCGGTGCCGACGTCGCCAAGATCGACGCGCGGATCTGGGACCTCTTCGGCGAGGACTGGGCCGTCGTCTTCACCGACCTCTCCGGCTTCAGCCGTCGCGTCGCGGCGTTCGGGATCATCCATTTCCTGCAGGTCATCTTCGAGCAGAAGCGGCTGCTGCTCCCGGTCGCCGCCGCGCACGACGGGATCCTGATCAAGGTCGAGGCCGACAGCCTCCTCATCATCTTCAAGCGCGCCGCGCGCGCGCTCGAGTGCGCGATCGCGATGCAGCATGCATGTGCAGAGTACAATAAGGCGCGTGCGCCGGAGGACCAGGTGCTCCTCTGCGTCGGGATCGGGTACGGCAAGATCCTCCGCATCGGCGATGTCGACGTCTACGGGCAGGAGGTGAACGCCGCCTCCAAGCTGGGCGAAGACACGGCGAAGGCCAACGAGATCCTCGTCACCGACGCCGTCCGCGCCGCCGCGAGCGGGGTCGCAGGCGTCAGCTTCGAGCCGCTCGACGAGCAAGTGCCGGGCTCGGCCACGAACTTTCGCGTCGCCTATCCGAGCTGAGGTAGGTTGCCACCATGGCCGGTCGGTACGGGATGAGCTTCGCGAAGAAGCACATCGAAGAGGGCGAGTACGAAGAGGCAGTGCAGGTGACGACCGAGGAGATCGACTCGGGCGGTGCGTCGCCCGACACGTTCGTCGATCGCGCGACGGCGCTCGACCTCCTCGAGCGGCACGAAGAGTCGGTCGCGGACTTCGAGCGGGCGCTCGAGCTCGACCGCGATGCGAAGGAGCTCACGCTCGAGGACGTCGACGACGCCTACTTCAGCGCGCTGGCCTCGGCGGCGATGAAGGTCGCTGCCGCCGACGTCGCCGCCGGCGTCGCTCTCCTCGATCGCTACGCCAAGGTGCTGCCCAGCGGACGCCACCTCGCCGACGTCGCGGACTGGAAGAAGCGCGTGACCGGCGAGCTCCGGTCCACGCTCGACAAGACGACGTGAGCGACCGTTCGTCCGGCTCCGAAGCTCCGCCGGCGGTCGAAGCGAAGCCGCGCCCGCTCTGGCAGACGCTCGTGCGCGTCGGCTTCGGGATCGCCGGCGTCGTGGTCGTGGTGTTGCTCGTGCGAAGCGCGGGGAAGGAGGCGCTCCTCGAAGCGCTCCTCCCGACGTTGCCGTGGCTTCCGGCGCTGCTCGCGCTCGATCTGCTGCGCATCGGCGCGGACGCGCACGCCACGTTGCTCGCCTACGGCGAACGCGGCGCCGCCATCCCGCGCGCACGGCTCCTGCGCGCGCAGCTCGTCGCCAACGCGGTCACGTACCTCGCGCCCGCGGGCCGCACGGCCGCCGAGGCGACGAAGGCTGCGATGCTCGCTCGGTTCACCTCGTGGCCCGAGGCGACCGCGGCGGCGGCGCTGATGCAGGCGCTCGCGCTCTTCGGTGGCGCGGTGATCTCGGTCCCGTGCGTGATCGCGGCGGCGACGATCCTCGGCCCCACCGACCGCATCACGCTCTTCATCGGGGCGCAGGCGATCGGCGTCTTCGGGACGGGGCTCGCCGTGCGCTTCGCCTCGCGCTCGCGCAGCATCACCGACTTCCTCGGGCGGAAGATCCGGCGCGTGGAAGCAGCGGCGGGCGACTTCCACCGCACGAGCACGGAGTCGAGCCTGGTTCCGCCGAAGCCGCTCGTGTCCGTCACGATCGGGCGTGCGTTCCAGGTCGCGCAGTACGCGATCCTCGCGCACGCGGTCGGTGTCGACGTGACGCTGGGGCGTGCGCTCCTCGCGCAAGGCGTGAACATGGTCGCGCTGGCGGTCGGCGTGCTCGTCCCCGGTCAGATCGGCGCGACCGACGGAGCGTTCGCGCTCGCCGCGGACGCGCTCCACACGACGCTCCCGCGCGCGCTCGCGATCGCGCTGGTCGCGCACGTGCTGCAGGTGATCTGGATCGTGATCGGGACGCTGACCCCGACGGTATGGCCGGTGCGAGAGAAGGGCTGAGCGCCCTCAATCGCTCACGCGCCTTCACGTGCCCGTGCCCGTGCCCGTGCCCGTGCCCGTGCCCGAACGACGGTGCTGACAGCTCACACCCGGTTCTGTGACAACGTCAACGAAACAACGAGCCGCGCGCGAGAACCTCGACCACCAAGCGCTCGTCCCGCCAGAGCGCGGTAGCGGGCGAAAAAGTGTCCGGCGAAAGTTCTGCCGGACAGCACTACTCGGCGGCCGCGTCGCTCGCTGTCGCGTCGTTGCCCGCGTCGACCGGGGTGCCACCATCGCACGCACCGAGCCCGCTCACCGCCATCGGTGCGAGGCCCGCGCCGAGGCAGTAGGTGATCGTCGCGTTCGCGCAGCTGCACGCGGTGGTCTCCACGCACTTGGTCGCGTCGAACGGCTGGCAGGAGCCGGCGGCCGAGCAGCCGCTCGCGACCAGGAACGAGCACCGCATCGATGCCGGGCAATCACGATCCGCGACGCAGAACTTCCCGGCCGCGTCGGCGGCCGCAGCGTCCTTCTTGAAGGGATCGCCTTCGCCGCTGGAGCCCGGATCGTCCGGATCGTCGAACTGGCTGTCGCTCTGGGGCGTCTTGAACGGCGCGCCGTCGCTGCAGGCGAACGCCAAAGCGCCACCGAGGGCGAGCAGAAGCGCGGGGAGGAACATTCGCGACCGCATCGGTCGGATTATGGGCCCGCTTCGAGCCCGGCGCCAAGGTGATACGATGGGGACCATGAGGTGGCGCTGGGGCGTGCTCGCAGTCGCTTGGGCAGCGTGCCTCGGCGCGTGCGCGCTCGTCTCGGGCCTGAGCTCGCTCGACGTCGGCACCGTGGACGCGAGCGTTCCGTCCGACGGAACGGTCGATGCGAAGCCCGAGACCTCCCTCGTCGATCGGGGTGCGGCCGAGGTCGTCGTCATCGACGCGGGCGATCCGAAGGCGTTGCACTGCGGCCCCGATGCGAGCTGCGCCTTCGAGAAGCAGACGTGCTGTGCCAAGGGGAGCACGTACTCGTGCGTCGACAAGGGCGCGTGCACCGGCGACGGGGCGAGCCCGATCCCGTGCGACTTCACCGGCCATTGCGGGACCATCGGGTCCATCTGCTGCCTGCAGGCGGGGGGAAACCAGAGCATCACGATCAGCTGCCGCGCCCCCGCCGAGTGCAAAGGCGCGTCCTTCAACGTGCAGCTCTGTCGGAGCGACTCCGAGTGCCTGGACGGCGGCAAGTGCACGAACGTGCCGACCGCGAGCTGGCTCTCCTACTGCAACTGAAGCGCTGCGCGCTCGATCTCGAAGACGTGCGGATCGTCCTCGCCCGCGGCGCGGATGGCTTCCGCCAGACGCACCACGTACTCGAGGTTCGGCCCACTCGGCCCGCGCGCGCGCGCGACGGTCGCTGCAATCGCGTCGACCGGTGCAGGCCCCAGCCACTCGGGGTTCGTCGCCCGCGCGACGTAGACGAGCGCTTCGATCGCGGTGCCTTCGCTCGCGAGCGTGAGCGTCAGGCGCTCGTACCCGCCTTGCTCGCGCACGTCGAGGTGATCGAGCACCTCTCGCTCTGTCGCGCGCTCGAGCGTGTAGGCCATGCCCCAGGTCCGCGCGGTGGGCTCTTCGGTCAACGTCACGACGCGACCCGGAGCGCCGGGGACGCCGCGGTGATCGGTGGAGCCCTGCCAGAAGCGCCGCGCCCACCCGTGAAGCACGGCGGGCACGCGCTCCGCGTACGGGAACGTCGGTCGCCAGATCAGCGAGCCGTACCCGAAGACGCGGGTCACTGGCTTTGGTGCCAGCGGGCGATGGCCTCGTCGAGGACGCGCAGGCGGAGCGGCGACGGCGGGTGCGTCGAGAGGAAGTTCTTCAGGAAGCTGCGGTTGCCACCGCCGGCCGCGTCCTCGAGCGAGGCGAAGAAGCTGAGGAGCATCTTCGCGCCGCGATCGGTGAGCGGGTGCAGCGTCCCGCGGGCGCGCCCGGTGAAGAGCACGTTGAAGATCCCGTTCTGATCGGCGGCGATCTCGGCGGGTTGGTTCAGGATCGGCGCGAAGTTGGTGAAGATGTTCCCCAGGTTCGCGAGATCGCGCTCGAGCGGCGTCTTCGTCGCGCACGGGGTGTGGCCCAGGTAGTGGTGCGCGAGCTCGTGGCCGAAGGTGAAGGCGACGATGTCGTCGAAGATCTCGTGCGCGCGCGACAGGCGCGCCTTGTCCAGCCCGAGATCGGGAGGGAGGTTGCCGAGGTCGTAGAAGAGGTTCGGCTTCTCGTCGAGGACCTTGTCGACCGCGACCTTGAGGTACGCGTCGTAGGTCTTGCTCGTGGGACCCTGCATCTCGTCGGTCGCGAGCGTCTGCGCGAGACCGTTCGCGATGTCGAGCAGGCCCGTCGTGCCCGCGATGAAGGGGCCCTTGTCGTCGCAGCCGGCGAACGCGTTCACTTCGTTCGACTTCTCGAACACGAGCGGGATCTTCTCGACGCGCGACTTCTGCTCGGGCGGCAGGTTCTTCACCAGCTCCTTGAGCACGGCGCGGGTCTCGTTCTCCTGTGCGTCGTGACCGAGCACGGGGAGGAGCAGGTCGGGCTTGGGCGGCTCCGGGTCTTTCGGCTTGGGCTCGGTGTGACCGCAAGCGAAGACGGCCGCGCTCGCGAGGGCGAGCGCGGCGACGCGCGAGAGAGCGTTCGTCATCGGGCGATGTAGATGTACCCGGACTCGATCCGGTAGGCGCCGTCGATGCCGTTCGGCGAGAGCTTGGCCTTGAACTCGCCCTCGAGGTGACCCGGCCGAGCCGCGGCCTTCAGCTCGACCTCGCAGTAGCCGGCGGCGTTGTCGCTCCAGCCCACCGCATCCGCGCCGCTGTCCCAATTTGGGCCAACGCCGAGCCCGAGGACGCAGCCGTCCTTCGTGTCCGAGCCGGTGTAGCGCCCCGGCTTCAGATCCTGGAGCTCGAAGAGGAACGTGGCGGTCGGCGTGCCGTTGTCCATCGCGCGCATCGGCACGACCCACTTCTTGATCGCGTCGTTCCAATGCGGCGCTTCACGGTAGGCCGTCACGAACGTGAGCGACTTGTGGCTCGTCTCGTTGGTCATCGTGAAGGTCGCTGCTGCGCCGGCGCCCCAGTTCTTCGCCTTCGTCTTGACCTCGTGCGGCCAGTTGGTCGCGTCGTCGTCGCCGCCGCCCTCGGCCGCGGCGCCGCCGCAGCTCGAGACGAGGAAGCCGAGCGCCCCGGCGAACAGCATGTAGAGTACACGATTCGGACGGATCATCGGGGGAGCCTCACGCGCGGGGTCGAGGTGGAGGTCGAGGTCGCGGTGGGCTTCGGCGCCGGACCTGCGTGCGTCGCCTTGCCGGTGCCGGAGGGCGGCGGCGGCGCGGCGGCGGTCGACGCGGGCTGGCCGACCGGCATGTTGCGGAACTGCACGAACGCATTCGAGATGCGCATGAGCTTCTGCTTGTTGTTGGCGACGAGGATGCCGCTCGCGCTCATCGTCCAGTCGTTCGCGCTCTTGCCCGGGTAGACGTCGATCTTGCACCAGCCGTTCTCGGTCCCGGATTCGCCGTCGTTGTCGCCCCACATGACCTCGGGATCGTCGCCGGCGAAGTCGTCCTTGAAGCCCATCGCGATGTTCACGTTGTCGCGGCGGCACTCGTAGTGGCCGGCGCGGAACTGGCCGATGGTGACGACGAACCAGCCGCCGTCGTCGCTGGTCATGTAGAACGAGTAGTGACCGCCCTGCGTGTCCTGGCGCGGGATCGCCGCCTGCTCGCGGTTGTCGAGGAGGAACGGGAGCGATTGGTTGCGCTCCTTGTTGTAGAGCATCACCGCTGCGGCGGCGCCCGTCTTCCAGCTCGGGAGCGTGGTCGTGATCGCGGCGACGTACTGCGCGTACTTCGCGCGCGGGTCTTCGGTCTGCGCCGCCGTGCCCGAAGGCGCGGGCGTGGTCTTGCCGGCGGTGGTGCTCGCCGGCGGATCGTCGTCGTCGTCGTCACCGCTGCCGCCACCCGCGCCGCCGAGGGCGGGGATGTTCTTTGCCGTCAGAGAGTCGTTCCCGATGACGTCTCCCGTCGCGGCCTTCGGTGCCCGCTGAGTCGGTTGAGCACACGCGAGGAAGACCACCGGCGCCAGAGCGGCGATGGCGAGGGTGCTGATTGCGAACGGGGCGAGCGGCTTGTTTTGCCGCGTCCGCGGCAGTTGTTGATGCGATCGACGCATGGCGGATCACAGGCAAACATGCCGCCGGCCAGCGCGTCAAATGTGTTATTCGAGGGAGAAACATGCTGCAGCCGGGGACCATCATCGCGAACGATTTTCGGATCGTGCGGCCGCTGAGCGAAGGTGGGATGGGGTCGGTGTTCGTCGCCGATCAGCTCTCCACGGGCGCCCAGCGCGCACTCAAGATCGTGCGGCGCGAGCTCCTGCACGATCCGCGGCTCCGCCAGCGCTTCGAGCAAGAAGCGCGGGTCACGGCCAACATCGCGAGCGATCACGTGGTCTCGGTCGTCGCCGCGGGGATCGACCACCCGACGCAGCTCCCCTGGCTCGCGATGGAGATGCTGAAGGGGCAGACGCTCTTCGACCTCGTCCAGACGCGGGGGCCGATGGCCCCGGCCGACGTGGCTGAGCTGTTCACCCAGCTCTGCCATGCCATCTCCGCCGCGCACGCGGTCAACGTCGTCCACCGCGATCTCAAGCCCGAGAACATCTTCCTCGCCGAGTCGCGGCGGTCGGGCATGCCCTTCTTCGTGAAGGTGCTCGACTTCGGCATCGCGCGCGTCATGGCCGAGGTGAAGGTCTCGAGCACGGAGGCGATGGGCACGCCGCTGTGGATGGCGCCGGAGCAGTCGAACAAGGGCACGAACATCGGGCCCTGGACCGACTCGTGGCCGCTCGGCCTGATCGCGTTCTTCGCGCTCACGGGGCAGCACTACTGGCTCGCGGCGTCGCGCGACGACTCGACGATGGGCGTGCTGCGCGAGATCCTCATCGAGCCGATCATGCCGGCGAGCCAGCGCGCGGCGCAGCTCGGCGTGGCCAACCGTCTCCCGCCCGGCTTCGACGCGTGGTTCGCCCAGCTCGTCGAGCGCGACCCGCAGCGTCGCCAGCCGAACGCGAACGCGGTCCGCGACGGGCTCGTTGCGCTGCTCCGCGGGGGTGCGGTCGCGTCGGCGGCCACGGTGCTGCCTTCGGCGGCGATGGCACCGACGTCGCTCCCCGGGGCGGCGCACCCGTCGCACCCCGGAACGCCGGTTCCCTACGGGACTCCACCGGCGTCCCCTTATGGGACGCCGCCCGCTGCGCCGTACGGTACGCCTCCGGCTTCTCCGTACGGTCCGCCGCCGGCAGGACCGGCTCCCGCGCCGCAGCAAGGGAGCGGCACGATGAT
This sequence comes from Polyangiaceae bacterium, assembly GCA_044224495.1. Lineage (GTDB taxonomy): Bacteria > Myxococcota_A > Polyangia > Polyangiales > Polyangiaceae > JBGAKG01. The sequence goes on from JBGAKG010000018.1 coordinate 204,822, forward strand.
GGCGTCGCCCGCGTGGTCCCCGTACGGACAGCAGGGCGGCGGTACGACCCCGCCGCCCACCGCGTCGACGGGGCCGGGCGTGCGCCCGAAGCCGAGCGGGGGTGGGGGCGTCGGGCTCTTCCTCGGGCTCGGCGGCGGCGTTCTCCTCTTGGCCGCGGTCGTCGGCTTCTTCGCGTTCCGCTCGTACCAAAGTGGTAAAAACGCGAAGGACTGCACCGACGAGTCTCAGGACCCGGCCGTGCGGATCGAGGCGTGTCGGGCGACCTGCGCGAAGAACGCGAGCGACGACTCGTGCCGGCTCAAGGGCGAGCTCCTGGTGAGCTCGGGCGACGCGAGCAAGGTGACCGAAGGCGTCGACGCGTTGAAGGCCTCCTGCAACGCAGGCAGCGCGAAGGCGTGCCGGCGCGCGGCGATGGCCGGGATGTTCCCGCCCAAGGGCGGGCCGCCGCGCGATCCGAAGGGCGCCGCTGCGCTCGCCGACAAGGCGTGCACGATGAGCGCGACGGACTGCGCACCGAAGGGCGTCGCGATCGAGTACGGCTGGCTCCAGGGCTCGGCGACCGCCTCCGACGTGTACGACAAGGCCTGCGCTGCGGGCGACTCGGCCGCGTGCGTGTTCGGGAACGTGTGGGCGGTCCGCCATGGCACGGCGGCCAACGCGGGGGCGGCCACGACCGCCGCGACGTTGCTCCGCTCGCGCTGCGCCACGCACGACATCGAAGCGTGCGCGATCCTCGGCGTCGCCGTCGAGGGCTCGGCCAAAGGTGAGGCCGAGACCTCCTACAAGACCGCGTGCGACGGGGGCGACAGCCTCGGCTGCGTGAACCTCGCGAAGACGAAGGTCGATGGGGGCGACGAGTCTGGCGCCCGTGACCTCTTTCGGAAGGCGTGCGACGCCGGAGAGCCGGCGGCGTGCAACGACCTCGGCGCGCTCGAGACGGGGCAGCCGCTCGTCGATCGCTTCGGCCCGCGCGGAGCGCACGTCTACAAGCTCTTCTGCGGTGGCGCGCTCAGCGCCGGTTGCTCCGGCTGGGGCGATCCGAAGACGCCGGGCGGCAAGGTCGATCTCGGCGACGCGGCGTCCCAGTTCGAGAAGGCGTGCGACATGGGCCTCCTCACCGCGTGCGTGAACCAGGGCGCGCTCGCGCTCGTCGGTCAGGGCGGGCCGCGCGATCGAACCCGCGCCGAGTCGCTCTTCCAGCGCGCGTGCGACGGCGGCGACCCCGGTGGCTGCGGCGAGCGCGCGACGCTCGTCCTCCAGGATCGCGTCGGTGCGCCGCGTGACGACAAGAAGGGCTTCACGCTCATGAAGGAGGCGTGCGACGGCGGCGAGCTCGACGCGTGCGCGAACGTGGCCGTGCTCCGCCTCCTCGACCGCGGCGACGGCGGCGCGAAGAGCGAGGCGCTCGCGAAGCTCAAGAGCTACTGCGACGAGAAGGGCCTGTGGTGCGACTCGCTCGGCGATCTCTACGCCGCCGGCAGCGGGGGGCTCGCGCAGGACGCCGCCGAGGCGCGCCGCCTCTACGAGAAGTCGTGCGCGAACGGGCTCGGTCACGCCGGCACCTGCCCCGCGTACGCGGAGGCTCTCCAGAACGGCTTCGGCGGTCCGCGTGATGCGGGCAAGGCGAAGGACATCCTCACGAAGTCGTGCGACCACAACGACTTCGAGTCGTGCTCGCGGCTCGGCTTCCTCTACGAAGACGGCAACGGCGTCCCGAAGGATCCGGCGAAGGCGATGGCGCTGTACCAGAAGGGCTGCGACCTGGGTCACGCGATGAGCTGCAACGCGCTCTCCGCGATCTACGCGAACGGCACCGGCGTGCCGCGCGACGCGGTCAAGGGGGCGGCGCTCGCGCGCGAAGCGTGCGAGGGCGGGTATCCCTCGGGCTGCGGGTCGTACGGCATCATGCTCGCGAACGGGATCGGGAGCGCGAAGGATCCCGCGAACGCGCGCCCGTTCCTCGAGCAGGCGTGTCGGGCGGACAAGAAGGAAGCGTGCGACGAGCTCCTGAAGCTGGGGTTCCCGCGGCCGTGACCCGTTCGCCGGGCGACTATGAGAGGTTGGTCGCGCTGGCAGGAGATCGGAGAGCCCGCTTCGGACCCCTCGGCCTCTTCCTGCACGATGCGCTCGAGCATCCGGGGTACGCGGCGCCCACCAACTTGCGTGCGTTCGCAGGCACCGGCGGCGACGGCGTGTGCTTCTGTTTCGTTGCGGACGGAGCGGGCGACGCTCGCGTCGACGGTCCGGTCGTCATGCTCGTTCCGACGCTGCCTCGAGAGGTCGTCGTCGGCGAGACGCTGAGAGACTTCCTCGCGCTCGGGGTGTGGGTCGGCTTCTTCGCCCTGGAGCAGCTCACCGATCAGGGCTATGGGTTCGCGGAACGGCTCGGCGAGGTCGACGCGTTGGCGGCCGAGCTCGTCGGAGCGTTTTCGCTCGTACCGTGGAGGCGACCAGTTGCCCGCTTGGAGGAACTGCAATCGCTCTTCGCGCCCGGTCCGCGGGCGACGCATCCTGCTCCGACGCCTCCCGATCCGGTCGCGTTCTGGGAGGGGGTCATCGCGGTCGAGGAAGCGCGGCACCCGCGTGACGAAGCCGCCATTGCACACATGAAGGCGCGCCTCGCGGAGGTTCGGCGCGCCGTCGGCGCGAAGTGATTGCGTGAATCAGCGGTAGCCCGCGTACGGCGAGAATGCCTGCGCGGGTTGGGGCGGGGGCGTCGCGGTTGCCGTCTGCGACGCGCGGCCGAACCAAGCGACGATCGGCGCGATCACCAAGAGCGCGATCCCGCCGCCGTACATCACCGGGTTCATGTCGGGCCAGAAGTCCGTCCCGTCGACGGTCGGGCACCACACGAGCTTGCCGCCCCACACGAGCGCGAACCAGACCGCCAGGATCGAGCCCACCCAGCCGAGCTCCACCCAAGCGAACGCCGACGCGCACCAGGCGAAGAGGAGCGGCGCAGCGAACAATCCAGCGTCGTCGATCACGCTCGCGCGGTACCACCCATCGCCGGTCGCGAAGAGGATCGGCGCCCCAATCGTCATCCCCGCCACGAACGTCACGCCGACGAAGATCGCAGTGAACGTCTTCACACCGGTGGGCCCGAACCACGAGCGCATCTTCGGCCCGAGGAGGGCGGGCCCCACGGCGACGATCGTCGCCAGCATCACGCCGAGGAGCGGCAACGCGAGAGCGCCGGGGATCCGCACGGGGATGCGGGCGCGCGTGTGTTGTTGCTGCGGGGCTTGGTACATGATCCCCATTCTACGGAACTGGGGGCGGATTCCCTCCTTGCCCTTGCCCTTGCCTTGCCCGCGAGAAGACGCCGGCTTTCCTCGCACTGCTTCGGGCAGGCGCATGCGCATGCGCAGGGGTTAGAACGTCCAGCCCACCGTCCCATCCACATGGGGATAGAACCGCGCGTACGTCGGCGGCGACTGCCCTCCGAAGCGCCCCTCGTTGTACTGGCCCCCGATGCCGATCGAGAGGTGCAGATGATGGAACAGCGTGCCCGCGTAACCGATGGCCGCGCCCACCGCCCACATCGGCCCGCCGCGGCTCACGCCCGCGAAGTCGGCGAACCCGTAGCCGAACGTTCCGAGCGGCGAGATCCATGGCCCGTTGGGCGCGTTCCCACCGAGGTGGATGAAGACGCGCGTTCGGAGCGCGAAGCCCCAGATCGCGAGCGCGCGATCTCCACCCTGCGTCCAGGGGACGTACCACTCGGCATCCGCCTGCACCGCAACGTAGCGATGGAGCACCCGCTCGTAACCGAGCCCAACGACGTGGAGACCCAGGTCCGCGAGGACGATGTTGCGCGGTCGAGGCGGGGGCTCCGTCACCGGCGGCGGCTCGGCAGTCGCCTGGCCCGCGGTCAGAACGAGCGCGCCCGCGACGAGCCACCGTGTCCCAGCTCGGTACATGCCCCTGCACGTCTACACCTGGAGTCACGCGAGCACCACCGCCATCGCGCGGAGCACGCATCTGCGGCCCAAGGCGCAGGCACCCATCTCCGTCGGAAGGTGCATGGGAGCTCGGAGGACGTGCGTTCGATGGCTCGCGCGTGGGGCCATTGCGTTCGCGCTGGGCTGCTCCGGGAGCAGCGTGGGACCGGCGGCGTCGAGCGCGAGCTCCTGCGACGCGACGCGGATCGAGGTCGCTCGCGTCCTCGGCTTCGCGGACTACGAGCACGCCGCCGACGACCCGCGCGTCCGCGCGACGCGGGCCGTGCTCGACGGCGCGGGCATCGCGAGCGAGGGCATGATCGGTGGCATCGCGCTCGCCGAGGACGGAACCTGCGCGGACCTCTTCGTCGACCACGGGACTACCTGCGGTTGGTACGCGTTCGTCGTGCTGGAGGCCGACGCACCCGCAGCGCGCGTCGCCTTGACGCGCGCGGGGCTGACGCCAATCCCGAGTGAGGTGGCGATGACGTCGTCGCTCTCGGAGGGCGCGCGCGAGGCTTGCCGAAGGCGCTTCTAATACGGTGACCGCTTGATGCGAGCCTGCCGGACCTGAGAGGACCTACCCACCGTCGGCCTTCCTCGCGTGAACCCGTCTCTCTCAGGCTTCAAGGTGCAGGGCGGCGGTCCCGCCGCGGTCATCACGCTGCCGCTGCTCGAATGGAAGGATGTCCCGAGCCAGGATCGGTCGAACTGACCGCTGCGTCAGGCGGGGCACCGCCGATCCAGGGCGGAAAAACTTCTCCTCCGTGGCCCGGGCTCTCGTCCCAAGAAGATCAAAGAGTTGCTCGGGACCACAACGTGGCGCGGGGAATGCAACGTCCGAGGCATGCGCCTCGTCCCCCTCGTCGTGGTCGCTCTGTGTGGCGTGTTGGCTGCCTGCTCGGACGATCCGGCGTCGTCCACCGATCCCACACCCGAGAACGACTCCGGGACGCTGCCCAAGGCCGACGCGGGCACGAAGCCCGACGCGAAGGCTCCCGTCGACTCCGGGACGCCGCCGCCGCCCCCGACGAGCACGGCCGACGCATCACCGCCGCCGCCGGTGGTCGACGCCGGTGGCTCGAGCTCCATCCAGCAGCACTGCGTGGACAAGATCAACCAGTACCGCGCGACGTTGAGCTTGCCGGCGCTGGCGCGCTTGAACGCGAAGGAGACGTGCGCCGACGGCGAGGCGAAGACCGACGCGATGGCGAACAAGGCCCACAGCGCGTTCGGCACCTGCAGCGAGTTCGCGCAGAACGAATGCCCCGGTTGGCCGACGGCGAACATGCAGCAGTCGCTCGATGGGTGCCTGCAGATGATGTGGAACGAAGGTCCGGGTCAGGACTTCAACACCCACGGTCACTACATCAACATGTCGAGCACGAAGTACACGAAGGTGTTCTGCGGCTTCTACGACCTGGGCAACGGCAAGTTCTGGAGCGTGCAGGACTTCCAGTAGCTCGTGGACACTTGACGCAGCGCGGTGGGGCGCGGAACCTTCCGGGATGACCGAGAAGCGCACCGCCACCTGCATGCTCTGCGAGGCGACCTGCGGGATCGTGCTCACCGTCGGTCCGGGGGAAGACGGAAAGCGGCGCATCCTTCGCGTCGATGGCGATCGCGACGATCCGTTCAGCCGCGGGTACATCTGCCCGAAGGCGGCCGCCCTCGACGACGTTCGCCTCGATCCCGATCGCGTGACGCGCCCGCTCCGGAAGACGAAGGACGGCACGCACGCCCCGATCTCGTGGGACGAAGCGTTCGCCGAGGCGGGCGAGCGGCTCGCGGGCATCCTCGACGAGCACGGCCCGCACGCCGTCGCGACCTACGTGGGCAACCCGATGGCCCACTCGTACGCCGCGATCCTCGGCACGGTCCTCTTGAATCAGAGCATCGGCTCGTACTCGCGCTTCTCCGCGACGAGCGCGGACCAGCTCCCGCAGATGCTCGCCGCGCTGGAGATGTTCGGTCACCAGGCGTTGATGCCGGTGCCCGACCTCGAGCGCACGCAGCACTTCCTCGTCATCGGCGGCAACCCGGTCGTGTCGAACGGCAGCATCATGACGGCGCCGGGCATGAAGCGCCGGATCGAAGAGATCCGCGAGCGCGGCGGCAAGGTCGTCGTCATCGACCCGCGCCGCACCGAGACCGCGCGCGCCGCGGACGAGCACCACTTCGTCGTCCCCGGGAGCGACGCGTACCTGCTCCTCGCGATGCTCGACACGATCTTCGAGGAGCGCCTCGCCCGGCCGGGCGCGCTCGCCGAGAAGAGCGTCGGGATCGAGGAGCTCCGCCTCGCCGCGCGCAAGTTCCCCGCCGAGCGCGTGGCTTCGCGCGTCGGGATCTCGGCCGAGGTGATCCGGCGCCTCGCGCGCGAGCACGCCGCCGCCCGTGGCGCCGCCAGCTACGTCCGCGTCGGCGCGTGCACGCAGGAGTTCGGCGGCCTCGTCGCCTGGCTCGCGATCGCGCTCGACGTCGTCACCGGCAACCTCGACAACCCCGGCGGCAAGATGTTCACCACGCCCGCGGTCGACTTGATCGCCTTCGCGAGCAGGATGGGCCTCCGCGGGAGCTTCGGGCGCTTCCGGTCGCGGGTGCGGAAGCTCCCGGAGTTCGGCGGCGAGCTCCCGGTCGCCGTCATGGCCGAAGAGATGACGACCGAGGGCCGCGAGCGCATCCGCTCGCTCGTCACGATGGCGGGCAACCCCGTGCTCAGCGCGCCGAACGGCGCCGCGATCGACGCCGCGCTCGCGAAGCTCGACTTCATGGTGTCGATCGACATCTACAAGAACGAGACGACGCGCCACGCCGATCTGATCCTGCCGCCGACGTTCGGGCTCGAGCGCGATCACTACGACATGCTGCTCTACGCGTTCGCGGTCCGGAATTTCGCGCGCTACGCCCCGCCGGTCTTCGAGCGTCAGGGCGACACGCGCGACGACTTCGACGTGATGACGGAGCTCGCGCTCTCGGTCGTGCGGCGGCGCCGCGGCGCGAAGGCGCTCGGCGCACGCGCCGTGCTGCGCGCCGCCCGGGCGGCGGGGCCCAAGCGCTTCCTCGATGGTCTGCTCCGGATCGGTCCGCACCGGCTCACGCTCAAGAAGCTCGAGGCGTCCCCGCATGGCGTGGACCTCGGTGCCCTCGAGCCGCGGCTCGATCACTTCCTCGAAGGGCGCTCCATCCAGGTGGCACCGCGCGTGTTCCTCGACGACCTCCCGCGCCTCGAGCGCGCGCTCGAAGACGCTCGGCCCAAGGACGCGCTCCTGCTCGTCGGCCGGCGTGGGCTGCGCAGCAACAACTCGTGGATGCACAACAGCGAGCGGCTCACGAAGGGGCCGGTCGGTTGCACGCTCCTCATGCACCCGGAAGACGCCAAGGCGCGCGCGCTGCGGGACGGGCAGAGCGTCGTCCTCCACTCGCGCACCGGCAGCGTGACCGTTCCGCTCGAGGTCTCGGACGAGATCGCGCGCGGCGTGGTGAGCTTGCCGCACGGGTGGGGGCACGCGCAGTCGGAGCAGCGGATCGCGCGCGAGCGCGCGGGAGCGAGCGTGAACGACGTGACGGACGACGCCTTCCTCGATGCGCTCACCGGGACCGCGGCGTTCAGCGGTGTTCCCGTCACCGTCGTCGGTGGTACCGTCGCATCATGAACCGCACGTCCTCGGCTCTTCTCCTCGCTCTCGTCGCTCCGGCGCTCGCCTTCGCGTGTGGGAAGGAGAACGCACCGGCGGGGGGCCCGACCGACGTTCCGTCCGCGTCTGCATCCGCGTCGGACCCGACGACGACGGCGGCCGCGACCGCCTCGACTCCCGCGACCGCGACGGCGACGGCGTCGGCCACCGCGACGGCTCCCGCGACCGCTTCGGCGACGGCGTCCGCCGCTCCGTCGGGCAGCGGCGCCGTCGTCATCCCGAAGTTCGATCCTTCCTGCAAGGCCGACGCGGATTGCGAGCTCTACATGGAGGGCAGCGCGAAGGATCCCTGCTGCCCCGTTTGCCCGAACTGGCGCGCCGCCAACAAGCCCTCCGTCGCTTCGTTCCGGAAGGCTTGTGGCGCCGCGTCCGCGTGTCCGGTCAGCTGCGCATCGGTGCCGATGAAGGCTGTCTGCAAAGCCGGCGCGTGCAGCGCCGTTCCCGCGAAGTGACGCTCGCCGTCACTTGCGGCCGTGGCCGCGGCCCTGGCCGTGCCCACCGCCGTGACCCTGGTGCATGAGGCCCGCCGAGCGCGCCGCCTGAAGCTCCGTGAAGGTCACCTTTCCATCCTTGTTCGCGTCGGCGACGCTGAAGTGCGCCCAGCGCGCGCCCGCTTCGTTGCTCTCGATCGCGCCGTCCTTGTTCGCGTCCAGCTTGGTGAAGTGCGCCTGCGCGCGCTGCGCACGGTAGGCCGTGATCTCGGCCGGGGTCAGCACGCCGTCCTTGTCGGCATCGGCACCGGCGAGGTGGCGCTGCAGCCGCGCGGGGAGCTCCGTCACCTGGAGCTTGCCGTCCTTGTTGGCGTCGAAGCGCTGAACGAGCACGGCCGGATCGTGGTGCGTGCCGTCGGCGAGGGCGACGGTGCTCGTCGCGAGCATGAGCGTGGAAATCGCAGCAACCAGGACCTTCGTGAACGTTCGCATGATCGTGTCTCCTTGCCTGTCGGACGCCGTGCTCCCCGGCCTCCCTACGGCGGTCGTTCGCTTTTTTTGGAGCTCCGCCGGGAGATGCGTCAGCGGCTTCGCGGCGAGCTTCGCCACGCCAGGGCTCAGAAGATCGCGCTGCGATCGTACGGCCGCCGCCCCGTCGCGCTCGTTGCGCTCGTCGCGTTCGTCGGGGCGTGCGCAGGCGCGTGACCCGCGGTGGCGCGTGCGTTCGGCGTCGTCGAGCCGAGCGCCGCCGGCGACTCGGGCGGAGGAACGTCACCGAGCGCTGCCGACGAGAGGGTGGGCTCCTCGGGCGAGCTCGCGGGTACATGCGTCGACGAGGTCTGCGACCGCGCGCGGACGTACCAAGCGCTGCCCCCACCGACGAGGAGCAGGAGGAGTACGAGCGCGAGCCAGGGCGAGCGGTCCTTCGGGATGCGGAAGCCCCCCGTCGCCTTGGGCGCGGCGACGGGCGCGAGGAGCTCCGGCCGTGGCGGAGCGGCGGGCAGGCGCACCGTCGCCCCGCGCGGCGTGGTCGGGGCGGGGAGCGCACGCTTGCGCGCTCCGATCGCCTCGCCAGCGAGCGCTTCGACGAACGCCGCCACGCGTCCAGGGCGAGCGATCTTGGTACGACCCATGAGACGCAGATCGCGCGTCATGTCCGCCGCGCTCGCGTACGGCCCCGCGTCACCGCGGTCGTCGCGCTTCGGAGCGCCCGCGGCCTTCGCTGCGATGTCCGCGAGCGGAGCCGCCCACTTCGGCCGCGTCGCGGACGGGATGAGGAGCTCGACCAGCTCTCCCACCGCGCGCAGATCTCCGGCCACGGTCGCATCGCGCCCGAAGAGCCACGCGCGCGCGACGCGCGCGACCCCATCCGCACCGACGACGACGTTCGATGCAGAGACCGCGCCGTGCGCGATCGGCGGCGTGCGCCCGTGGAGCGCAGCCATCGCGGCGAGGACGTCGACGACGACGCGCAGCGCCACGTCGATCGGCGGGGGACCCTCGCGGATCAGGACGTCCAGACGCTCGCCCTCGAGGTGCTCGGTGACGACGACGAGCGCCCCATCGTCGCGGCGCACCTCCCAGACGGTGTCGAGGTTCGGGTGGCGAACGTCGCGCAGCACCTCCGCGCGCTCGGCCGTGGCCTCGTGCTCGCCGAGCGGTAGCTCGTCGACGATGGCAGCGGCGCTCCCCCCTTCGCGAGGGACGTCGGCGACCCGGCTCTTCCAACCCGCCACGCTCTCCATATCCCGGTAAGGATAGACCGACCGGTTCCCCGATCAAGTTGGATTTTTCGGAATCGGTGTTACCAGGATGGCATGGCCCGTGGCCGCCCGCGGCAGTTCGACTCGGAAGCGCTCCTCTCGGCGGCGCGCGCGGTCTTCCTCGAGCGGGGACTGGCGGCGACGACCGAGGAAGTCGCGGAGCGCGCGGGCGTCAGCGAGGGGCTCCTCTACCATCGCTTCGAGAACAAGGAGCGGCTGTTCCGTCTCGCGATGAAGCTGCCCGAAGGCAGCCGGCCCGAGTGCCTGGAGAAGCTCGAGGACGAGACGAGCGACGACGTCCGCGCCGTCCTCGAGCGCACCGCGCTCGGCCTCGTGGAGTGGGCGACCATGGAGATGCCGCTCGTGATGATGTCGTGGTCCAGCAACCGCGATCAGTCGCTGCAGAGCCGGCTCGAGGCTGCCAACGACCCGCCCCTCCGCGACCACCGCTCCGTGCGAAGTTACCTCGAGCGCATGCGCGCGGCGGGCGCGCTCCCCGAGCACGTCGATCCCGACGCCATGGCGTTCGCGTTTCTCGGAGGTGTGCGCGGGTACGTGTTCCTGCGCCTCGTCTACGGCGCTCGCGGTGCGCGTGCCGGACAATCGCCCAAGGTCTTTGCCGAGTCGATCGCGCGCATTCTCGTCCCACCTGTCGCAAAGCCGACAGCGCAGCGTCGCGCGCGACGGGGCTGAGGGGCGCGCATCCAAGCTTCGGCGTGCACGCGCGCGCGTGAAGAAGTGCATCGACCGATTGCGACGCACGCGCGCGAGCACTAGAAGAAGCGGCGGATGGGAGACGCGATGAAGATGCTCCGCGAATTATTGAGCCGAGTTACAATAATTGGCGCGGCCGGTGCCGTGCTCGCTTGGTCGAGCTCGGCCGCGGCCCTTCAGCCGCTCGACACGTTCGTCACGAGCGCGAAGGCCAAGAACCCGGATGATGCCGAGGCACGAGCGCTCGTGCGCCAGCGCGACGCCGAGGTCGACGTCGCGACGGGCCGGCTCCTCCCGTCCCTCACGGTCGCGGGCCAGTACACGCGCAACCAGTACGAGGCCATCGCCAACTTCGGCGGCCAGCAGCTCACCATTCAGGCCCAGGACGGCCTGGATGCCTTCGTGACGCTCGCCGTGCCCGTGGTCGACATCGCGGCCTGGGAGCGGCGTGCCGCGGCGCGGGCAGCCCTCGACGCGCAGGTCGCCGCGGCCGACGGGACCGACCTCGTGGTCGAGCGCTCGGTCACGCGGAGCTACTACCAGCTGGTCGGTTCGGAGTCGCTCCTCTCCTCGGCGAAGAAGAGCCTCGACCTCTCGCAGTCGAACCTCGACCTGGTGAAGACGCGGCGCGACCTCGGCGTCGCGACCGAGCTCGACTTCCAGCGCGCCACCGCCGACGTCGCGCGCGCGAAGCAGGACGTCGCGACCTCCGAGCAGGCGGTCGCCAACGCGCGGCGCGACATCGAGACGCTCTCCGGGCTCACCCCCGAGCCGCTCGGCGCGTTCCCGCAGGACGATCTCCACGACGAGGCTCCCATGTCGTTCTGGCTGACCGGCAAGACGGACGACCTCGTCGCCGTTCGGCTCGCCACGGTCCAGACGATCGCGCAGCAGAAGACGCGCGATGCGGCCGTGAGCGCGTGGTTCCCCACGATCTCGGGTCAGTTCCAGGAGCGCTTCACGAACGCCGGCGGCTTCACCGGCCGCAACGCCTACTTCACGATCACGGCCGTCCTCACCTGGCGCTTCGACTTCACGATCGCGCCGAACGTGCGCGCGCAGAACGCCGCGGTCGACGCGGCCGTGGCGCGCGAAGCGAAGGCACGCCGCGCGGCCGAGGACCAGATCCACCAGGCCTACAACCAAGTCGTCGCCGGCATCGAACGCGCGCGCGCCGCTCGTGCTCAAGTCGCCGCGACCGCGCTCGCGCTCTCGCTCGCCAACGATCGCTACGCGAACGGCACCGCGACCCAGCTCGACGTCACGCAGGCCCAGCGCGACGCTTTCTCCGCCGAAGTCTCCCGTATCTCCGCCGACGCCGACCTCGCCTATGCGCGGGTCGCTCTTCGCCTCGCCACGCGGACGAACCGCGCCGACGCCAAGGATGGTCCCCGATGAGCGCCTTTCGCTTCCTGGTCGTTGCTTCCACCGCCGTGCTGCTCGCCGCCTGCAAGGGCAAAGCGGGCCCCGACACGACGACTGCCCAACCGAAGATTCACGTCGCGAGCGAGCCGGTGACGGAGCATCCGATGCCGAAGGTGCTCCCGCTGACGGGCTCGCTCGAGGCGGACCAACGCACCGAGCTCTCCGCGAACGCGGGCGGGCGGGTGCAGAAGACGTTCGTCGAGCGCGGACAGAAGGTGAAAGCGGGGGATGCGATCGCCCAGCTCGACGTGCGCGCCGCCGCGCTCTCGTCGCAGCAGGCGCAGGCCTCGCTCGACAGCGTCCAGACCCAGCTCGACGCGGCGAAGGACGAGTGCGCGCGTTACCAGGCGCTCTACGAGCGCAAGGCGGCGACGCAGCAGGAGTACGACCGCCAGATGGCGCAGTGCCGCAACCAAGAGGCTCAGCTCGCGCAGGCGAAGGCGCGCGCGGCCGATGCGCTCCGCACCGTCGGCGACGGGACCGTCCGCGCGCCGTTCGCGGGCGTCATCAGCGAGCGGCTCGTGAACGTGGGCGACTACGTGCAGCCGAGCTCCAAGGTGGCGACGCTCGTCGTCACCGATCCGCTCCGGCTCAAGCTCACGGTGGCCGAGCGCAACGTCCCCGACGTCAAGGTCGGGCAGGAGGTGAGCTTCACCGCCGCCGCTGCGCCCGGGCGCACGTTCACGGGGACGGTGAAGTTCCTCGGTGCCGAGGTGCGACCGACGACGCGCGACCTCGTCGTCGAGGCGATCGTCCCGAACACGGACGGTGCGCTCATCCCGGGGATGTTCGTCGCCGTGTCGCTCGCGGTGGGCCAGGTGCCCGCCGTCGCGGTGCCGAAGACGGCGGTGTTCGACTCCGGTCACGACAAGGCGATCTGGGGCGTCGTCGACGGACGCCTGACGCTCCGCCTGGTGCAGCTCGGACCCGAGAGCGGCGAGCTGGTCACGATCGAGCGCGGCCTGGCGAAGGGCGACGCGATCGTGCTGCACCCCGAGCCCAACTTCGTCGACGGCGCGATCGTGGAATGACGAGGTGATGCGATGCAATGGCTAGCCGAAGTTTGCGTCAAGCGCCCGGTGTTCACCTGGGTGCTCATGCTCGTCATCCTCGTGATCGGGATGACGTCGTACCGAGCGCTCGGGCTCGACAAGTATCCGAAGATCGACTTCCCGGCGGTCGTCATCACGACCCGCCTCGACGGCGCCGCGCCGGAGGAGGTCGAGTCCGAGGTCACCGACAAAATCGAAGAGTCGGTCAACACGATCAGCGGCATCGACGAGCTCCGCTCGACCTCGTACGAGGGGCTCTCGATGGTCGTCGTGACCTTCACGCTCGAGAAGGATCCGAACGTCGCGGCGCAGGAGGTGCGGGACAAGATCAACAACGTCCTGCCCAACTTGCCGAAGGGGATCGATCAGCCGGTCGTCGCGCGCATCGACCCCGACGCGGCACCGGTCCTCTACATCACGCTCCACGGCGACAAGAGCATCCGTGACCTGACCGAGCTCGCCGACAAGAAGGTGCGGCGCCAGATCGAGAGCATCTCCGGCGTCGGACAGGTCAACATCGTCGGCGGGACCAAGCGCGAGGTGAAGATCTGGCTCGATCCGATCGAGCTCCGCGCCCATGATCTCACGCCGGCGGACGTGTCCCGCGCGGTCGCGGCGCAGAACCTGACCGTCCCTGGCGGCGCGGTCGAGACCGGCCCCGAACAGCTCACCCTCCGCGTGGAGGGGAGGGTGCCCTCGGTCGACGCCCTCGGAAAGATCGTCATCCGCGAGCGGGACGGGCACGCGACACGGATCGAAGACGTCGCGCGGGTCGAAGACGGCGCCGAGGACGAGACCACGTGGGCCGCCCAGGACGGCGAGCGCGTCGTCGTGCTCTCGGTACGCAAGCAATCCGGTGAGAACACGGTCGGCGTCGTCGACGGCGTGAAGGCGCGCCTCGACGACATCCAGAAGACGATGCCGGCGGGGACGTCGCTCGAGATCATCCGCGACAACTCCGCGACGGTGCGCACGAGCGTCGACGCCGTGATCGAGCACCTCGTGCTCGGATCCATCCTGGCGGCGATCGTCGTCTTGCTGTTCCTCGGGAACGCGCGGAGCACGATCATCGCCGCGATCGCGATCCCGGTGTCGGTCATCGGCTCGTTCACGCTCATGTATCTGTTCGGCTTCACGCTGAACTTCATGACGCTGCTCGCGCTGGCGCTCGCGGTCGGCATCGTCATCGACGACGCGATCGTCGTGCTCGAGAACATCGTCCGATTCGTCGAGGAGAAGAAGCTCAAACCCGAGGACGCGGCCATCGCCGCGACCAAGGACATCGGCCTCGCGGTCTTGGCGACGACACTCTCGCTCCTCGCCGTCTTCGTCCCCGTGTCGTTCATGAGCGGGATCGTCGGGCGCTTCCTCCGGAGCTTCGGCCTCACGATGGCGTGCGCGATCTTCGTGTCGCTCATCGTCAGCTTCACGCTCACGCCGATGCTCTCGTCGCGCTGGCTCAAGCTGAAGCAGCCGGGGCACGAGGAGAAGAAGCCCTTCCTCGAGCGCTTGGTCGACGTCTTCTATCGCCCGATCGAGCGCCTCTACATGGGGATGCTGCGTTGGGTGATGCGGCACCGCTGGGTCATCGTGTCGCTCAGCTTCGCCGCGCTGGCCTCGCTCGCGTTCCTCTTCCCGCGCGTGCCGAAGGGGTTCCTCCCCGAGAACGACGACGCTCACTTCGAGGTGAACATCCGCGCGCCGGAGGGGACGAGTGTGCAGGGTACACGCATCATCGCCGACCGCGTCGCGACGGAGATCCGTGGCCTCACCGGCGTGGAGCACACGCTGATGACGATCGGCGACAACGATCAGAAGACCGCGAACGTCGCCAAGGTCTACGTGCGCCTCGTCGAGCCGCCCAAGCGAGCCCTGTCGCAGCGCCAGATGATGAACGTGGTCCGCGAGAAGGTGCTCGCGCACCAGCGCAAGGATCTCCGGACCGACGTCTCCGAGGTCTCCGACTTCGGCAACGGCGGCTCGACCGCGGCCATCCAGTACACGCTCTCGGGGCCCGATCTCGATCGGCTCACCACCTACAGCGGGGACATGCTCGCCAAGATGCGGAAGATCCCGGGCGCCGTCGACGTGGACTCCAACTTCGTCGTCGGTCGACCCGAGCTCCGGGTCAACGTCGATCGCGAGCGCGCGGCGGACCTCGGGGTCGACGTCCAGGACGTATCGTCGACGCTCCAGCTCCTCGTCGCCGGGCTCAAGGTGTCGACCTTCGCCGACCACGGCGAAGAGTACGACGTCCGCGCCCGCGCCCTCGGCGACTACCGCGCCGACGCGCGCGGGCTCTCGATCGTCACGGTCCCGTCCAAGCAGGCCGGGCGCGTCCCGCTCGATGCGATCGTGCAGATTCGGCCCGAGTCCGGTCCCTCGCAGATCAACCGGCTCGGCCGCCAGCGCCAGGTGACACTCACGTGCAACGTCGCGCCCGGCGTCGGCGAGAGCACGATCACGAGCGCGATCGATCAGATCATCAAGGACGAGCACCTCGCCAGCGGTTACGAGATGAAGCCGGCCGGCCGCTCGCGCGAGACGGGGCGCGCCGCGAAGAACTTCCTCCTCGCGTTCGCGATGACGTTCGTCTTCATGTACCTGGTGCTCGCGGCGCAGTTCGAGTCGTGGCTCCACCCGATCACGATCCTCATCTGCCTGCCGCTCACGATCCCCTTCGCGATGATCTCGCTGTTGATCTTCAACCAGGGGCTCAACATCTTCTCGGCGCTCGGGTTGCTCGTGCTCTTCGGCGTCGTGAAGAAGAACTCGATCCTCCAGGTCGACCACACGAACCACCTCCGCGCGACGGGCATGCCGCGCGAGGAGGCCATCCTCCAATCCAACAAGGACCGCCTGCGCCCGATCCTCATGACGACGATCGCGTTCGTGGCCGGCATGCTCCCGCTCGTGTTCTCGCGCGGCGTGGGCAGCGGCAACAACCGCGGCATCTCGGGCGTCATCGTGGGCGGGCAGGTGCTCTCGCTCTTGCTCACCCTGCTCGCGACGCCGGTCTTCTATTCGATCTTCGACGACATCCAGCAGTGGATCCGGCGGCGGTTCGGCAGCACGGCGGAGGTGACTCCGCCGGCGCCCGCGGAAGCCCCCGCGGAGTAGTCAGGGATCGATGACCAGCACGCCGAACGCGCTCGGGACGTGGAAGTCCGGCTTCGGCGTGCGGGTCGGGCTCCAGGCGAGGTACGAGCGCGGGCTCTTGCCCTCCATCCGATAGAGCGCGAACGCGAGGCGCGCGCTCGCGGTCAGCGCGGCGGTGACCTCCTTTGCCGGGATCCGCGCCTCGATCGTCGACGTGTGCGCGACCGCGTCCGTCTTGGTAGCGACCACCACGCCGCTCGACCACGCGACGTCGCTCTTCGCCGGCGTCACGGTGCGGTCGACGGAGAGATCCAGGAAGTGCCCGAGCGGACCGAGCTCGATCTCGTAGTAGCGGCGCGGCTCCTTCGCGTCGGGACCGACGAAGAGCTCGACGCAGTCCTCGCTCCACAGCTTCGCGCGGTCGACGTCCTTGCGCGGGGCCGGATCGGCGGCGAGCCCGGCGCCGTCGTTCTCGAAGAGCGCGAAGAGCCCAGCCGCCGACCAGAGGAAGCGCGCGTGGGTGACGATGCTCGTCTTCTTGCCCGACCAATCCGTGTCCCACGTGACCGTGCGCGAAGCCGCGCGTCCCCAGGCCGGATCGCTGGCGTCGCCATCGATCGTCAGCGTGTCGCTCCCGAGCGGGGCGGCGTGCGCTTCGTGGGTGGTGGCAGTCGGGGCGGGGGCGCTGCGGCCGGTGTGGATGGAGAACGCCGCCATCGCGTCGAAGTCCACCGGGCGTGGTGTGCTCAACAGATCCTTGCCGTCGCCGTCGACCGCGGGCGAGGCGATGTCCACCCCGAAGCGCCGCGCGGCCGCTTCCAAGAGCGGTGACGTCGAGTGGCCGCCGAGCTCCTTCGCGAGATCGGCGTTGTCCCAGAACCCGAGCAGCTCCGCGGCGACGCGGTCGACGAGCACGACGTTCGTTCCGCCGACGGCGAACGACTCGGCCGACGGCACGAGCTTCTGGAAGCCATCTCCACCCATCGCGGGGGCGCCTTCGGCGAGGACGACGTCGGGCGTGTGGATCTCCAGCACGTCGGCGATGCGCTCGCCGAAGATCTCGAGTGCCTTCACGTAGGCGGCGCGGTCTTCGGGGAGCCCCTTCTTCTTCGCGTCGAGCCACGGGTTGAGCTCGCGATGCATGCGCCACTTCTGGCGGAACGCGGGCGCGGCGTCGGAGAGGTCGATCGTGCCCTGCGTTCCCTTGATCCCGAGCGAGAACACGGCGAAGCGGTGCGCCTTGATCTTCGGGAGCGAGACGAAGAGCCCGTGGTCGAGCACCTCCGCGAGGATCTTCGGGGTCATCAGGGTGGGCACGCCGGTCTTGTCCATGCCCTTCACGGTGAGCGGCTTGCCGGGTGTGTCGGTCCCGAAGTCGGTGCCGGTGCTCACGTCGAAGACACCATCGTCGTCCATCGCGACGAGCGGTACGCCTTCGCCCTTGGTCATCGCGGCGTAGCCGGAGACCTCGGTGAGCTTGACCCAGTCCTTGTGGGTCGCGCCCCAACCTTCGGCGACGACGATCTTGGTGTGGCCGCGCGCCTTCAGGCACTGGATCACGCCGCGCACGAACTCCGGATCGGTGATGCGTCCCTTCACGCCGTCGTCGGGGCCGCTGGGCTTGAACCAGTCGAAGCCGCCGATGTTGGGCTTCAGGAGGATCGGCGTGTCCTTCGGGCGGGTCGGGATCTTCGCTTCGCAGAGGCGCCGGCCGAGCTCGAGCGCGGTGCCGCCTTTCACGATCGTGACGGGAGCGTGGTCCGCGGCGAGGCGCGCGCGGTGCCGAGCGCGGAGCATGTCGCCGTCGACGACGCCGGCGGAGAGAACCGGGGCACCCGCTTCGTAGGGCTCGGACGCGTGGGTCACCATGTCCGCGTCCGCTGCGGCGTCGAGGGTGGTCGATGCGACAGGGGCGGCGTCCGTTCCGGTCGGGGTGTGCTTCGGGCACCCCGCGAGGAGGAGCACGGAGGCGAACGCGGCGAGGGAGCGGACCGGGGCGGATCTCACTTCGCACTCGATACCACGGCCGCGCCTGCTTCCGCTTCCGCTCCCGCTCCCGCTCCCGCTCCCGCTCCCGCTCCCGCTCCCGCTCCCGCTCCCGCTCCCGCTCCCGCTCCCGCTCCCGCTCCCGCTCCCGCTCCCGCTCCCGCTCCCGCTCCCGCGCCGGCATGCGCATGCGCATCAGCATCGGCATCACGTCTCCGGTTTCCGGATCTGGAGAGCGTGTCCGTCCCGAATCAGCGGAGTCGCGCCGCGAGCACGCGCTGGTCGACGACGGTGCACGCTCGCCCGCGCGCGACCACGAGGGGGTGGCGGTGGTAGGGCGCGCGCTCGAACGACGCGAGGATGCGCGCGGTTCCGCCGGTGCGTGGCGCGGCGGCGATCGACCAGCGCTTCCGATCGTCGCCGTCGTCGTCGCCCACGACCAGCGCGACGTGGTCGGCGTCGGCCGCGATGGCGTGGATGCGATTTGGCGCATCGATGAGGACGCGCGACGCGCCTTCCGCGTCGATCGCGAGGACGCTCTTGCCGACCGGCAAGAGGATCCCGCTCCCGTCGACGAGCCAGCGCGGCGTTCCCATCGAGGGTCCGAGCTCGGGCACCGTCGCCGCCCGCGCGACGTCACCGCCGCCGAGCGGTGCCGAGCAGAGGGTCCCGCCGCCGCGCCACCCGGCTTCGAGGAACCAAGCGCGCTCGCCGTGGACCGCGATGGCCCACAGGAGCGACCCGGTGGAGAGCGTGCGGACGGTCGGGTCGCCGAAGCGAACGGCGCGGACGGCGCGGGCATCGTTCCCCTGCTTGGCGATCCAGGCGACGCCGTGCTCGCTCGCGGAGATCTCCACGGGGCCGTTCTCGCCCGTGGCGACGATGCCGCTCTCCGTCGCGATCTCGCCGCGACGCCCGGTGGCCCAGGCGGCGGGGGCCTGCGGCGAGATCCAAACGAACGTGTCGCGCGTGTCGACGATGGGGATGGCGCTGACCGAGTCGGGTCGGAAGCGCACGACGGTGCCCACGTCGGCGCTGATCAGCTCGTCGCCGATGACGCCGAGGCCGCTGAGCGGTCCGTTCGAGCTCTCGCCGAGGACCTCGAGCTCGCCGACGGAGTAGGGCGCGGCACGCTTCGCGCGCGCCCCCTTCGCGACGCGGGCCGCGTGCTCGTGGCGGTGCCGATCGTCCTCGACCTTCAGGAGCGGTCGCGCGCGCTCGAAGAACGCGTCGGGCACGAGGGCGAGCTTGCTCTTGTGGAACGTCACGAGCTCGTGATCGCCGAAGAAGCGCGCAGCGGCGGCGACCGTCGCGTCGTCGACGGAGGGATCCATCGCGACCTCGATGACGGCCTGGATGGGGATGCTGTCCAACAGCCGCATGGGCACGGTCTCGTACGACGGATAGCCGCTCCACGGACCTTGCCCGACGGCGAGCCAACCGAGCAGCGCGCGGGCGAGGGTCGTGTCGCTCGCGTCGCCGCGGAGGCGAGCGAGGAGCGCGTCGACCTCGCTCGGGTCGAGGCGCCGAGGCATCCCGAGCGGTCCGTTCTCGAGCGCGGCGAGCTCGGGTCGGAGGAAGGGCGGGGTGGCGGCGACCCAGGCCTCGCGCGCCCGCGCCAAGCGGCGGTCGTCTTCGCGGCGCCGCTCGTAGTCGAGGAGCGGCTCGGGTACGTCGTGCTCGGCGAGGAAGCGGAGCAGGGCGGGGCCGTCGACCAAGGACGCGTCCGAGCTCCACCCGTCGACGCGGACGGAGATCCCATGATGGTACGAGATGCGCCCGGCGGACAGGAACCGGCCTTGGAGCTCGACGGCGAGATCGCCGAGGCACATGCAATGAAACTGCTCGTCGGGCTCGACGATGCGGAGGGTCGCCCGCAAGAGGGGAAGCTCGCTGCGAGGAACCTCGAGCAGCACACCGCCGCGATGGCCGGGACCGGCAACGACGCGCGCACTTCGCGCAGAGGCGAACATCGCATCGATGGAAGCGTCGGAAGGGCGAGACGACATTCGAGCCTTCCTACGGAGGCTAGCGGAGCCCACGAGTGCAAGCATCCCGCTCCGGCTCCGGCTTCCGCTCCGGCTCCGGCTCCGGCTCCGGCTCCGGCTCCGGCTCCGGCTCCGGCTCCCGCTCCCGCTGTACGCGTCCGGGATCCGGACCCGAATTCCGGATCTGAGTTCTCCGCGCAGTCGTCGGTGCTGTTCTCTCTATCTCTCGCAGGCGCGCCTGGGGCTAAAGCCCCAGGCAGCGAAGTTCCTCGCGGCGAGACTCGGTCCAAGCCCGCCCACAAGGGGCGGGCTCTCCGTGGGAGTGAGCGCGGGCTCCGCGATGGCCGCGGAGCCCGGCAGAGGAGTCAGCGCGTGAGCTTGTGGAGCGTTGCGTTGATGCGATCGAGTGCAGAGAGAAGCGCGTCGTCGCGCTTGGTGAAGCCCCAAGCGACGGCGAGCTCGAGTGCCATGCGAGTCTCTCGCGCGGAGCCGAGAGCGGAGCGCAGTCGCTGTCGCGAGTTCCCATCGAAGGAAGATTGAGCTTCGGCGATGTTGAGCAGCACCGACGAAGCCGCGCGCCGCATCTGCCGAGCGAGATCCGGATCTTTGGAGCCGACGACCGCGACCACCGGAGCCAACTGCCGCACCGTATCGAGAGCGAACCGTTCGATCTGAAGCATGAGAGACCTCCTTGCCTGTCGCGCTGCGCGCGAAGGCGTCCTCGTCGGGCCTGCGCAC
>JBGAKG010000042.1:0-33202 GCA_044224495.1 Polyangiaceae bacterium
CTTGCAGTGCTTTTGCTGCCCCGGACTTTAGTCCGGGGTGCCCTCATGCACTGCCTCTGCTGACCGGACTTTAGTCCGGGGTGCCCTGCTTCTGCTGCCCTGATTACTCCAGCGGCGCGAAGAGCTGATCGACTTCGTATTCGTCGAGCTTCGCCATCGTCTCGCCGTCCCCGAGGATGGCGCCCGAGACCCACTTCTTGCGGGCCTGCATCCGGAGCACGCGCTCCTCCACGCTCGACGCCGCGTAGAGGTCGTACACGAAGACCGGTCGCGTCTGGCCGATGCGGTAGGCGCGGTCGGTCGCCTGCGCCTGCGCGGCCGGGTTCCACCACGGATCGTAGTGGATGACCGTGTCCGCGCTGACGAGGTTCAGACCCGTGCCGCCCGCCTTCAGGCTGATGAGCATCACGTCGGCCTGGCGGCCCTCGAACGCGTCGACGACGCGCTGGCGATCCTTCGTCTGGCCGGTGAGGACCAGGTACTTCGTGTTCCGCGCGCGGAGCCCCTCGGCGATGAGCGCGAGCATGCTCGTGAACTGCGAGAACACGAGCACGCGGTGGCCTTCGGCGAGCTGCGTCTCGAGCAGGTCGAAGAGCGCCTCGTACTTGGCCGACTCCTTCACGCCGCGCGCCGCGTCCATCGCGACCAGGCGCGGATCGCAGCAGACCTGACGCAGCTTCATCAGCGCATCGAGGATCGGGAGCGTGGACGCCGCGAGGCCCTTCGTCCGGATCAGCTTGCGCACGTCGGCGTGGGCCGCGACGCGGATGGCCTCGTAGAGCTCGCGCTGGGCCCCGCGGAGCTCGACCGGGCGGAGCACGTTCGTCTTCGGCGGCAGGTCCTTCGCGACGTCGCGCTTGTGGCGGCGAAGGATGTAGGGTGCAACCAAATCGCGGAGCGCCTCGAGCCGGGTCTCGTCGTTCTTGGTCTCGATCGGGACGCGGTACCAACGGCGGAACGTCATCTCGTCGCCGAGGAGCCCCGGGTTCAGGAAGTCGAAGAGCGACCAGAGCTCGCCGACGTGGTTCTCGATCGGCGTGCCGGTCAGCGCGATCCGATGCTCGGCCCGGATCTGCGACAGCGCGCGGAACGCCTGGGTGCGCGCGTTCTTGATCGCCTGCGCCTCGTCCAGGATGACGGTCGAGAACTCCATCCGGCTGAGCTCGTCGTCGCGGATGACGAGCGGGTACGTCGTGACGACGACGTCGCTGGTCTGCGCCTCGGCGAAGCGCGCCTTGCGGCCGGCGCCGTGGAGCACGGTGACCTTGAGGTGAGGCGCGAACTTCTCGATCTCGCGGCGCCAGTTGAACGCCAGGCTCGTGGGGCCGACGACGAGCGCGGGCTTCGCGAGCCGGCCCGCGGCCTTCTCGAGCGCGAGGTGGGTGATCGTCTGGAGCGTCTTCCCGAGCCCCATGTCGTCGGCCAGGATGCCGCCGCACTCTTCGCGCCGGAGGTGCTGGAGGAACGCGACGCCTTCGCGCTGGTAGGGGCGGAGCGTGGCCTTCAGCCCGACCGGCTCCGTGATCTCCTTCGGCGGCTTCGAGAGAGCCTCGCCCCGGGCGACGACGCCGAGCGGATCTTTGAGGACGATCTTGCTCCCGGCTTGGGACAACGTCTCCGCGAGCCGCGCGACGGCGGGCGCGCGCTGGGCCGGGAACGAGAGCTTCACCGCGCGCTTCTTCACGCCCTGGTAGAGCTCGATGACGACGTGGAGGAGCGCGCGCAGCTTCTCGGTGTCGACGTGGACGTGGTGGGTGTCGCTCACCCGCAGCGCGAAGCTCTTGCGGACACCGCGCTCGAGGGCGCGAAGATCGTCCGACTCGTCCGCGTTCTCGAGGAGGTCGACGATCATCGGGAGCAGGTCGATGCGGTTGCCGTCGACGTCGACCCCGAGCTCGAGCTGGAACCAGCCCGGCGTCTCGGCGTCGGGCTCGACGCGGAGGAACCACGGCGACTCGGTCGCGGCGACCTGGAACGGGTAGTCCGGGGCGACGCGCACTTGGAAGCCGTGCGCGCGGAGCTGGGGGACCGCCTCGGCGGTGAACGCGCACAGCGCGTGCGGGGGAGCGTGGGGGCGGACGACGTAGTCGGCCTCGACGTCGAGCGCGACGTCCTCGAGGTGCGTCGTCTCGACGGCGCCGAAGCGCTCGAGCAGCCGGCGCGCGTGGAGCTCGGCGCGGGCGTCGCGGGAGATGGGGAGCATGCCGCTCACGTCGCCGCGGAAGAGCGTGTCGCGCTCGTCGGCCGCACCGATGGTGGTCCCGTCGTACGAGAACGAGAGGCGCATGATCGGGAGGACGACCTCCTCGTCGACCTCGCGAAATCCCTCGGTGCGGGTGACGACGGCACGGCCGGCGAACAGGTCGATGCAGGGGACGGGGGCAGACGCCGGCGAGCTATCCGGCGCGGAGACACGAGCGTTTTCCATCATCGCGAACGAGCCCGCATCTTGATCATGAAATGGTCCATCTGTCGATCGTTTCGTGCAGTCTGCAGCGCGATCGAGTTTCTCCATCGTCCCTTAATGGGCCAAGTTCGCCGCCCGCATCCCACACTGTGTGTCCATGGGAAAGGACGCGACGATGCGGGACAGGCAGAATGATGCTCGCCGAACATTATGTTTAGGGTACATTATGTTCCGTGGACTTCGTGAACCGAAAACGCGAGCTCGCCGACTTGGCCGCCCACGCGGCTCACGGCGGATTGCTCGTGGTCTTCGGACGACGGCGGGTCGGGAAGACGCGGCTCTTGGGACGGTGGCTCGAGAAGGCGGGTGGGCTCTACACGCAGGCGATCGAGGCGGGGAGAGAGCTCCAGCTCGCCCAAGTCTGGGATGACGTCCGCGAAGGTCTCCCGAGCGTGCCGCCGAGCGTTGCTCCGCGGTCCTGGACCGAGCTCCTCGATCTGCTCGATCTCCACCCCAAGCCCCCCACGCTGTGCATCGACGAGTTCCCCTATCTCGTCGCCCCGGACCCGAGCTTGCCGAGCGTCCTCCAGCGATGGCTCGACCACCGCAAGCGCAAGTCCACGCTCGTGCTCGCCGGGTCGAGCACCCGGATGATGCACGCCGCCTTCCTCGATCGGTCTGCTCCGCTCTACGGGCGCGCGCGCAAGGTGCTCCACGTCGAGCCGATGGGGTACGCCGCGTTCGCGAAGGCGTGCGGCTTCCCCCTCGCCCATCCGGAGACGTTCGTTCGCTTCGCGCTCGTGGGTGGCGTGCCGCGTTACTGGGAGCTCGTGGAGCGCGGGCAGTCGCCGGTCGAGCTCGCCGAGGCGCTCTTCTTCGGCTCGTCCCCCTTCTTGGAGCTCGAACCGTGGCGGCTGCTCAAGGACGAAGGGATCTCCGGACTGAACGCTCTCGCCGTGCTCGAAGCGGTCGGGCGCGGGGCCGAGAAGGCATCCGAGATTGCCGCGCGCCTGGGCACGGCGCAGACGAACCTCTCGCGCGTGCTCGAGCAGCTCATCGACGCCAACGTGCTCTCGCGCGAGCTCCCCTACGGCGAGAGCGCGCGCACGACGAAGCGAACGCTCTATCGGATCACGGACCCGACGCTTCGCTTCTGGTTTCGGGTGTACTCCCCCCACCGGTCGCGCTGGGTGACCCACGCGAGCGCGCTCCGCGAGCAGCTGGTGCGCGACCACGCAGCGACGGTCTTCGAGGACGTGTTTCGGTCGCGCCACCCCGGAGCGGCGCGCTACTGGGAAGCGGGGGTGGAGCTGGACAGCGTACGGCAGGAGGGCGAGCGACTCGTCGTGACCGAGCTCAAATGGGGCCGTCTCGCGAAGGCGAAACACGCGGCGCTGCTCGAGGATCTCCGAAAGCGCTTCGAGAAGACGTCGCTCGCGAAGAGCGCAGCCGGTCGGAGCGCGACGTTCGAGGTCGTGGACGCGTCGGTCCTCGGCGAGTGGGGCGTGGACGTCGGCTAGAACCCGTCCACGTTCACCGGCGTCGGGCTCCCGCTCGTCTTTCCGTCTCCGAGCATGCCGGAGCCCCAACAGCGCAGTACCCCGGTCGTCGTCACGGCACACGTTTGGGTCTCACCAGCGAGCACTCCGGCGAGCGGCGTCGTGACGACCTTCACCGCCGTCGGCGTCGAGACCGAGACCGGCGAGCTGGAGCCCGTTCCGATCGAGGCACCGACGTTGTTCCCCCAACACATGGCCGTGCGGTCCTTCTTCAGGACGCAAGCATGCTGTGCGCCCACCGAGAGCGCGATCGCATCCTGGATTCCGACGACGGGAACGGGGACATCCGAGTTCGTTTCCTTGCCGTCGCCCAACTCTCCGAAGACCCCAGCGCCCCAGCAACGAACGGTCCCTTCTACCAGAAGTGCACACGCGAAGAACGTTCCCGTTCCGACGGCGACGACACCGCTCGAGAGCCCCTTCACGGGCACGGGCGTAGTTGCGTCGGCGAGGGGTGGACCGTCGCCGAGTTGCCCGAAGGTGTCTTGGCCCCAACACCAGACCGCACCGCCGTTGGTCAACGCACACGGCGCGACTCCGATGCCGGTGATGGCCTTCACGTCGGTGAGCGTGGTGTTCTCGGTCACGGCATTTCCGCCGCCGAAGCAACCTTTCTCACCGCAGGAGCCCCAGCACTTCACGGTTCCGGTGGTGAGCTGCGCGCACGTGAATCCCGCACCCGCGGCGAGCGAGACAGCGTTCGTGATCCCTGGAACCGAATTGGGGACGTGATTCTCGTCGAGAGGAAGATTCGGATCACCGAGCTGCCCGCTGTCGTTCGAGCCCCAGCACCACACGACGCCACTCCGGACTGCGCAGGCATGCCGCTCACCGGCGGCGATCGCAGAGACTCCGTCGAGGCCAGCGACGACCGTGGGCGCGGGCGTCGCGGGCATGCTGCCCGCGTCTGGATCGGCCGCGCCGTTGCCGAGCTGTCCGGCTTCATTTCGGCCCCAACACGCGACGGAGCCATTCGGCTTGATCCCGCATGCGAACAAGTGGCCAAACGCGATTGGGGGAACCTTCACGACGTCGGCGTCGGGCGCGGCCGCGTCCGTCGCTGCATCCTCCGGTAGGTTGGTTTCGACCGACCCTCCGCACGCAGCCACCAAGAGAAGACCCAAACCAAAGAAACGAAAAGAGCGCATGATCGCGCCTTTGCATCCCGTGTGCCGACGAGAATCCGCGAGCATCGTTCGTCTCGAAACGTCGAACCATGCCACTTTGGCAGCGCTGGGCTCACGAACGGCCAAGTTGGCGCTGGACCGCGTGGGGGCACGAGGGCGAGCGGCGGGCGCGACGCACGAAGGCGAAGCCGCGCTGCTCGAGTGCGGAGGGCTGTCAGTCGAAGCCGGCGAGGTACCCGGGCGGGTCGAGTCCCCCGAAACACGCGATCTTGCCGCCGGGCTCGAGCGAGCAATAGCCGTGACGAAGAGCAACGGGCAGGCTGACAACGATACCGGGACGGAGGCTTGCACCTGGGGCGGCGTTCAGGACGGTGGAACTCGATCCGAGGATGCTGAACGCGTCTGCCCCGCCCGTCGCGCGAAGAGCGGCGAAGCTCAATCCGTCCGTCGCGATCGAGGTGCGCGCCGTCGCGATCGGGAACGGGAGGTCCGTGATGGGCGTTGGCACCTGGTACGGCGTCATCCAAGGAGCTCCCCAGCACGCCATGGTCCCATTGCCGCGCAGGATGCACGTTCGATCGGTCGACAGCGCGAGACGCGTTGCGCCCACCGCGTTGCTCACGGGGCTTAGGTACGCCGATTGGCTGACGGCCCCGGAGACGACTTCGCCACTGTAACCGTAGCCGGCGCAGAGGACGTCGCCGGTCGCGCGCGCGACACAGGCATGGTGTTGTCCGATTGCCACGTCGATGGCATCGCTCACCCCTCCCATCGCGACGAAGGGCCCGGGCACGGGTGGACTGGGAACGCCGAAGATGCCGTCGGGGCCTTCCCCCGCGCCGTAAACGGTGCCGTTGGCGAGAAGTACGAGGTAGGCACCGTTGTAGCCAACGGGGCCGTAGGGCTGCACGGCGCCGCGGATGCGTGTCACACTCGCCGGAAACGTCGTCGTCCACGGCGGCGGAATCGGGCCACCGTTGTTCTGAAAGCCGATCGTTCGGCACGTCATCGTTGGTCCCTTGGCGAAGCAGCTCGAGCCCGCCGCCACACCGACCGTGTCGGCGGACACGCTCTTCACCAACGTGAGCGGTTCGTACGTGTACGGGGGCCCGTCCTTGATCTGACCCCAGAGGTTGCTTCCCACGCAGTACGCACGATGGGTATGGCCGACGGCGCACAGTGTCCCCTCGTTGCCCGTGCTGTCGAAATCGATCGCGCGGTCGATCGAGCGTACGGTGACGGTGACGAGCGGCGCGGGTGCGCAGAGCGGAACGGGGGCGACCGCGAGCGGGAAGGTCTGCGTCGCAGTGACGCCGAGCGGATGCACCGAGGGGTCGAGCGCGAACGTCGCAGCGCCGCTCGCGCTGCCACCGGCGGGGATCGACGTCGGTGCCATCGCAACGCCGCCGGCGCCCGTACCATTCAGGGACACGGTCGCGTTGCCGGCGTTGCTGATCGTGCCCATCGGGACGGTGATCGCGTCGTCCACGATCCGCGAGCCTGCGTCGAGCGCGGGCTGGGTCGTCGTGAGGATGGCGCCGTAGGCGGTCTGGTGAAGGTCGACGACATGGGGCAGATCCCCTGGCGCCGTCGTGGTGATCGTGAGGGTTCCGGCGTAGAGATCGGGGATGACCGCGGATGTCGACGGAATCGGCTTCGGCGTGATTGTGACGTCGGTGCTCTGCCCCGGGGCGACGGTGCTCGACTCGGGAGCGACATCGTAGAGGGCGTTGCCGAGCTTGGCGCCGAAGTCGAACGGAGCGTCGCCGGTGTTGGCGATGGTGACCTTCTTGGGATTGGCCGTCGTCCCGCACGCGACCATGCCGAAGTCGAGCGCGCCGGGGCTCGTGAGGACCACGCCCTTCGTACCCTTGCCGCTCAGCGCGATGTCCTGGCGCACGCCGCAGAGGGGGCCTTTGACGACGAGCGGCACGGTACCGCTGATCGCGCCGGCGGACTGAGGAGAGAATCGCATCGTCGGTGCGGCCGTCGCGCCAGGCTCGAGGTGCACGGTTCCGCTGACGATGATGAAGTCGCCACGCGAAGGCTGTCCGAGAGCAACATCGACCGCGCCGTTACCAGTGTTCTGAATGGCGATCGATGTGACCGGCGACGACGAGGTGACCGGGACGTCGCCAAAGGCGGTGGGCTGGTAGTGGAGCTCGGCGCCCCGAGCGATGGCAGTGAGCGGAATCCGAACCATCGCGTGAGCGGGGTCGTTGGAGGTGATGACCAGCGTGCCAGCGACCGAAGCGCCAGAGGGCGAGACGGCGGGCATCTGCGCGGCGATGGAGATGGTCGCCGTACCCATCCCTTCGATCGTGCCAACACTAGGTCCGACCGCCACGAACGGCCCCTCCAGGGCAGTGCTCCAGGACAGAGAGGCGTCGCTCGCATTGGAGATGAGAACACTCGTCGTCGCAGATTCGCCGCCGCAATCCGAGAGCCCGAAGTCGCGCCGCGAATCATCGACCACCATGGAAGCGGCAACGGTGGCACACCGAAGCGTCGCGAGCCCAAGGAGTATTGCGCAGCCAATCAGCGACCTCATCTCGCTTCGCACGACCTCGCCCCGAGTCTACCTTCTCTGGAGGAGCTGGTCTCCCGCGCCTTCCCAAAAGGCGCGGCGGCGGTCGATTCTCACTTTGGGACAAAACCCAACTACAGCGTGAACGCGAACGCTTTCTTGTCGTCCCGCTTCTCGAGTGTCAGGTCCGCCCCGTAGGTCTGTCGCCCCACCCGCGCTCCGAAGCGCACGTTGACCGGGAGCGACGCGCCTTTCGCGTCCGTCAGCAGGATCTCGACCACATACTTGCCGCGCGGCGGCTCCGTGCCGTCGAAGAGCGCGTTCTCCACGTTCTGCCCGAAGCAGTTGTCGCGCGGGCAGTCGCGATCGATCCGCAGGCCGTCGGCCTGAGTCGGCCGCTGCGGATCGACGACCGCGCCGGTCGGGTCCGTCACGCGCAGATCCACGTTCGCCGGACTATCGCCCCACGCGATGACGAACTGGAGCGGCCCAGTGGCCAGCCCGCAGCCTTCGTCGATCACGCCGTTGCAGTTGTCGTCGGTCGCGTTGAAGCAGAGCTCGGGCCCGCTCGGCGTGCACGCCGAAACGAGCGTCACCCCGACGGGAGCCTCGATCGAGGACGGAGCGATGTTCGCCCCGCCCGTCTGGGCGGGAGGAACGCAGGCCCAGAGGATGCCAAGAAGAACACTCCCGCGAACGAAGGTCCGAAAGCGGGAGTCCGCCGCAGGCGGACTTTGATCGAGTCCGCACTGGTGTTTGCTGCCCCGGACTTCAGTCCGGGGTGCCCAGCTGCTCGAGCCGTGGCTCACTTCTTCGGCGGCACCACGTTGCCGCCGCTCCCGCCCGTACCGGAGCCGACCGCGTCGGGGATCTTCTGGTCGACGTTGTGCTTCGGGTTCATGATCTCGAAGAAGGCCTGGCGCGCCATGTCGCCGAGCGGTGCCGGCTCGTTGCGGAGCGCCATGAGGACACCCTTCTCGTTCATGAACTTCAGGATCGCGACCGCGTCCGCGCGCTTCTTCGCGTCGGCGCCCTTGGCGTCCGCCAGGAGACGCACGCGGAACTGCACGCGCGTGATCGAGTGCGGACCGTTGTCGTACTCGATGCCCTGAATCGCGCGCTGGAGGATCATGCGCGGCCAGTCCTGGAGGGCGTCGTGCACCTTCACGAAACGGCAGGCCTCGGCGTTCTGGATCCAGCGCGCCACGTCCCCGTTCTCGTAGTTCTTGTCGCTCCAGTAACCGAAGGACCGGTTGTAGGTGTCCTTCAGCTCTTCCATCGCCTCGGGCGGAGCGTCGTTGTAGTAGGCGAGCGCGCGGCCCGCGGTGTCGCTGTCGGCGCCGATGAGCAGCGCGAGCATCGCGTCGTTGCGAAGCGCGTTGTCCTTCAGCATGTCCATCAGCTTGCCGACGATGCTCGCGTCCACGCCGCCGAAGCCAATCGCGCGCGCGGCCTGGTGGTTGACCTGCGGGTCGCCGCTCGCCGTGATGAGGTCGACGAGGCCCGCCGTCGCCGAGGGGACCGGACGGTGGATCAGCGTCTCGAGGTAGCAGCTGCGGATGATCGCGTTCTTCGGGTCCGGCTTGTTGTAGTCGTGGACCTTCTTCGCGACTTCCTTCATCTGGTCGTCACTGGCGACCCACGAGAGCGCGAAGCAGGCCTCGTAGCGGGACTGCTCGTTGTTCAGCGGCTCCTCGATGTACTTCACGAGGATCGGGTACGCCTTCGCGTCGCCGTATTGGGCGAACCCGTCCGACGCGCCGACTTCGAGCGCGCGGAGCACCATGCCGAGGACCGAGAGACCGCCCTGGAGGAGCGAGTCCATCGTCGCGTCGACCTTGGGCGGCCGGCGGTTGATCTGGCGCTCGAGCGTGGCCCAACCCGCCGGATCCTTGGTCCAACCGAGGTAACGGAGCGAGCTCTGCGCGGTCGCCCACTCGGCCGGGAAGTCCTGCTGGCCTTCCTTCGGGAGGTTGAGCGTCGGGTCGGCCCACTTGCGGAGGTTCGGGAGGAACTTCGTCGAGCCTGCCGCCGCGAGGAAGCGAAGCGCGTTCGCGTGCGGCTGCGGGTGCTCCGTCGCCCAACCGAGGGCCGCGTCTTCCGCGTCCGCCAGGAGCTGCGCGCGCTTGTCCGGGTAGAGGACCGCGAGGTCCGCGAGCATGCGCGCCGCGACCACGCGCTCGTTGTCGTCGTACGCGTACAGCAAGTACGGGTCGTCGCCGTCCTTCTTCTTGTCGCCGCTCGCCGGGTAGAGCTTCAGCGGGTCCTGCTTCAGGCGCCACGCGAGGTGGGGCGCGGCGCGGACGTCGCCGATCTCGGCGAGACGCAGCGCGGCTTCCGTACGCCAGTGCGGGAGCGGGTTCGTCGCGAGGTAGCCCGCGAGCGCGTCGCCGCCGCGCGGGTCTTCCATGTCGCGCATCATGTCGAAGAGCTGCTTCGTCTGGAAGTACTCGTGGCCCGCCTGCACGCTGCGCAGCGCGAGGATGAGGCCCTGCGCGCCCACGCCGTCGCGGAGCGCCTCGAGGAACTTCTGCCGCGAGTCCTTGTCGGCCTTCTCGAGCGCGGCGAGGAGCGGCGTGATCGTCGACTCGTTCGCGATGCGGCCGAGACCGACCGCGGCTTCACGCGCGACGGCGATGTCGGCGTCCTTCACGAGCTTGACCAGCGTCTCGGTCCACTTCGCGTCGGCCGTGTTGGAGAGGACCGTCGCGACGAGCTGGCGCACCGACGGAGACTCGTCCCCCGAGTAGCTCGCGAGCTTGTCGAGCGTGACGGCGCCCGCGAGGACCTCCGGGTTGAACGCCGGGTACCCGTCGAGCTTCTGGATGCCGCCGAGGTTGCCCGCGCGGTACTCCGCGAGGATCGTGTCGAACGCCGCCGACTCCTTCAGCACCGCGAGCGCCCAGCAGATCTGGGGCTTGTCGGTGTTGTCGGCTTCCTTGAGGATCTCGAGGAGCTTCGGCTTGGCCGAGTCCGCCTTGGGCGAGCCGTACTCGTAGAGCGCGGCTGCTGCGGTGCCGCGCACGCGGTGATCGGGCGAGCCGAGGCCGTGCTCGATGATGAGCTTGAGACCTTCGTCGTCCTTGGCCCAGGCGAGGTTCGCGAACGCGTCCTGCTGGAGGGCGGGCACGTCGTCGCGCTTGGCCCACTCGCGCCACTTCGGGAGCTGGTCGGCCTTGGGGAGGACCGCGATCGCCTTCCGCTCGGCGGCGATCTGGTCGATCGTCATCTTCTCGGTCTCACCCTTGATCGCGAAGATCGCGAGGACGACCGCTCCGATGACCACCAGGAGCCCGACGATGATGAGGATGGGCTTGGTCGCCCCCTTCTTGAAGTTGCCGTCGTCGCCGTAGCCGCCGCCGCCCAAATCATAGGGACCCGCCAAGTTGGGGGGCCCCCCTTGAGGATCACCCGGCGGGAGCTGCGCCGCCTCTCTCTTCCGCTTCGCCTTCGGCGGCTTGGGGGGGAGTGGATTCGGCGGGCTCTTCTTCGACGGAATGATGGACGGCTGCTCGAGCATGGGTCCCTCGCGAGGGAGCGACGATACCGCAGGACAAAGCCACTGCACCATGCAATTTGAGGAGCGTGCGCACCGTCATCGTCTCCGCCGCCGTCGTCATCCGCGAGGGTCGGGTGCTCCTTTCGCAACGCAAGGGCGGCACGCACCTCGCGGGCGCGTGGGAGTTCCCGGGTGGAAAGGTGGAAGCGGGCGAGGACCCGCGGGCGGCGCTCGCGCGCGAGCTCCGCGAGGAGCTCGGGGTCGACGCGGACGTCGGCGAGATCGTCGACGTGACGTTCCATCACTACCCGGAGGCGGAGAAGTCGGTGCTGCTCCTCTTCTTCGAGGCCGCGCTGCGGGCGGGGTCACCCGAGCCGAGCGCGGTCGACGTGGCCGCGGTGACCTGGGCGGACACCAGCTTCCTCGACCCCGCGCGCTTCCCGCCGGCGGACGTGGCCGTGTTGGCGAAGGTGAGGGGCCGGTTGGCCCGCCCGTGAGATTGTAAATCTACACCGTACAATCCTGGTTGGATCGTCGTGATGGTGCGCAGACTCCCCGGCTGCTAGGCGAAGGGGATGCGAGTGCTCCCCTCCTTCCTCTTCTTCTCTCTCCTGGTCGTCGCCTGCTCCAGCGGCGGCACCACCTCCGGTACGGACGCCGGCGCCGATGCGCCGTCGACCGATGATGCCGCGGCGGAGGCGGGGCCGACGCCGGCGGTCATCGTGGTGGCCAACGACTACAAGTACGTTCCGGCCAAGGTCACGGTGAAGGTCGGCGACACCGTCCGCTGGACGTTCACGAAGGGCACCCACTCGGTGACGTCGGGGACGAGCTGCACGAAGGCGGCGGGGACGCTGGAGCTGGACAGCGGAGAGCAATCGTCGCCGTTCACCTACGATCACACGTTCACGACGGCGGGTACGTACCCGTACTTCTGCACGTACATGCAGCACTGCTCGATGTTCAATCAACAGGGCACGGTGACGGTGACGCCTTGACGTGAACGGCAGGCACCCTGGTGCCCATGCCGATTCC
Source organism: Polyangiaceae bacterium (assembly GCA_044224495.1). Classification (GTDB taxonomy): domain Bacteria; phylum Myxococcota_A; class Polyangia; order Polyangiales; family Polyangiaceae; genus JBGAKG01. The sequence continues at coordinate 12,155 of JBGAKG010000042.1, forward strand.
ACGGTGCCCGGATGCCGCAAGGGATCCGTGTCCGTGCTCTCGGATGCCGGTGGTTCCGATCCCCGTGCTCGGAATCCCCGTGCTTGCTACCGTGCGCGCCATGCGTCGCCTCGCTCCCCTCGCCTTCGTCCTCGTCGCCGTCGCTTGCGGCGGCCCCGGTGCCGTGAGCCCGCAGCCGTGCCCCTCCACCAGCGGGTCGAGCACGAGCGTGAGCATCCCTTCCGCGAGCACCAGCGCGAGCGCGGGCGTTCCCGGCGCACCGCAAGCCACGTCGAGCTACGACAAGCCGCCGCCGGCGGTCCTCGACGCGCTCCACACGCCTTCGCCGCCGCGCCCGTCGCTCTCGCCCACGCGCGAGGATCTGATCCTGGTCACGTGGACCGACTACCCGTCGATCGCGCGCGTCGCCGAGCCGTACCTGAAGCTCGCCGGCATCCGCGTGGAGCCGCGCAATCACTCGAACCACTCGACGTCGGGCGGCTACGGCATCGCGCCGTGCGCGACGTCGTACGTCCTGGTCCACGTCGCCGACGGCGCGGAGAAGAAGGTCGCCTTGCCCGACGGCGCGTGCGCCGATCGCCTCTCGTGGAGCGCCGACGGCAAGCGGTTCACGTTCCGCGAGACGACGCGCGACGCGGTCGAGCTCTGGGTCGGCGAAACCGCGACCGGCGCCGTCCATCGAATCGACGGCGTGCGGCTCAACCCGATGCTCGGCAGCGCCGTGCAGTGGATGCCCGATCAGAAGACGCTGCTCGTGAAGCGCGTCCCCGCCGATCAGGGCGCGCCGCCGCCCGCTCCGCCGGTACCGCCGGGCCCGAACATCCAGGAGACCAAGGGCGAAGGCGGCCAGAGCAGCACGTACGAGGCGCGCGACGTCCTCAAGACCGCGCACGACGAAGCGCTCTTCGACTACTACGCGGCGAGCGAGCTCGTCTTCGTCGACGTCGCGAGCGGTGCGCTCACCCCGTTCAAGAAGTCCGGCCTCTACGGCGACGTGGACGCGGCGCCGGGCGGTGGGCACGTGCTCGTCGAGACGATTCATCGCCCGTACTCGCACGTCGTCACGGTCGACCGTTTCCCGCGCAAGGTGGAGATCGTGGAGCGCGCGAGCGGTAACTCCGTGAGCGTCGTCGCCGATCTTCCGCTCGCCGATCGCGTTCCGGTCCACGGCGTGCCCACCGGGCCGCGCGACTACGGCTGGCGCCCGACCGACCCGGCCACGCTCGTCTGGGCCGAGGCACTCGATGGCGGCGACTGGAACAAGACGGTCCCAAATCGGGACAAGATCATGATCGCGCGGGCGCCGTTCACCGCGCCGCCGGCCGAGCTCACGAAGACGGAGCAACGCTTCGGCGGGTTCACCTGGGGCGAGCGGCCGGGCTTCGCGCTGCTCGGCGATCACGACGAGAACAAGCACTGGGAGAAGACCTGGATCGTCGACGTCGACGCCGCGGGCGGCGCGAAGAAGACGCTGCTCTGGGACATGAGCACCGACGAGCACTACAAGGATCCCGGGAGCCCGGTGACCAAGGTGCTGCCGAACGGCAGCTGGGTCATCCGGCAGGACGGCGACGCGATCTTCCTCAGCGGCGACGGTGCCTCGCCCGACGGCGACCGCCCGTTCCTCGACCGTTACGACGTGGCGAAAAAGACGACCGAGCGCCTCTTCCGGAGCGAGAAGACCGCGCTCGAGTACTTCTACGCGTTCGACGCGTCGGGCACGCAGACGCTCCTCACCTGGCACCAGTCGCCGACCGATCCGCCCAACGTGCACGTGCGCGCGGTCGGGGCGAAGATCGCCAACGCCCCCGCGGGCGAGCCGCAGTACGCGTCGACGGTGAAGGCGTTGACGCACCTCCCCGATCCGATCCCCGCGGTCCGGGCGATCAAGAAGAAGCTCGTCCGCTACAAGCGCAAGGACGGCGTGGATCTGAAGTTCACGATCTACACGCCCCCCGGGTACCAAGATGGGACGAAGGTCCCGACCATCCTCTACGCTTACCCGCTCGACTTCGCCGATGCGTCCAAGGCGGGTCAGGTCACCGGCTCGCAGCAGACGTTCACGCGGCTCCGCGACCACATGCTCCTGCTCCTGGCCGGCTACGCCATCATCGAGGACGCGTCGTTCCCGGTCGTCGGCGATCCGAAGAAGGCCTACGACACGTACCTCGATCAGCTCGTGATGGATGCGAAGGCGGCGGTCGACCAGGCCGTCGCGATCGGCGTCGCCGATCCGGCGCGGATCGGCGTGACGGGTCACAGCCACGGCGCGCTGATGACGGCGAACCTGCTCGCGCACTCGAACCTCTTCCGCGCGGGCATCGCGACGAGCGGCTCGTACAACAAGACGCTGACGGCGTTCGGGTTCCAGAACGAGCGCCGCTCGGTCTGGCAGGCGCCGGACGTGTACCTGAAGGTGTCGCCCTTCTTCGCGGCCGACAAAATCAAGGCGCCGATCCTCATCATCCACGGCGAGGACGACGCGAACCCCGGGACCACGCCGCTCCAAGCGGAGAAGCTCTACGAAGCGGTGCGCGGCAACGGCGGCGTGGCGCGGTTGGTGATGCTGCCGTACGAGCCGCACTGGTACTCGGCGATGGAGTCGAACGAGCAGCTCCTCTTCGAGGAGGTGCGTTGGTTCGACACGTACGTGAAGAACGCGCCGCCGCCGACCGCAACGCTCCCCGCGAAGCCTTGACGGTCAGGTCCGTCGAGAACCCTCGAGGTACTCCGCCTCGGTCCGCGGTGTCTCCCGCTCGTAGTAGGAACGAGCATCGCGAGCCCAAATCGACAGCGGCCCGCTGCTCGACCGAGCTCGACGTCGTGCTGCTCGACGAGTCACGCCGCCGCGCGCTCGTGGCCGAGGTGAAGTGGTCCACGAAGCGACCAAGCGCCGCGCTGCTCGACGATCTTCGGGCGCGGGCGGCTCGCGACGCCGAGCTCCGAGATTGTGAAATGACGTATGCGCTCGTCACGCGCGCACCCGGCCCACTGGAGCGAAGGCTGCGGCCCGACGAGCGGTTCGTGAGCTTCTCGGCTTGGAAGGGGCCTGGACGGGCGACCCGACCCGACGCAGATTGAGCACGTGTCGGACGTCGACCCGAAGAAACCCATCGCCGAATCGCTGCGCAGGCTGGAACAGCTGCTCGAGCTCCTCCCCGGCGGAACCGCGAAGGACCTGAAGGAAAAGCTCGCGGAGGTTCGGCGCACGCTCCTCGAGCCGCGCTCTCCGGCGCTCGTCCTCATCGGGCGGCGCGGGTCCGGCAAGTCCTCGCTCGTCAACGCACTCTTCGGGAAGAAGATCGCCGAGGTCGGGCACGTGAAGGCCCAGACCGGCCAGGGCAAGTGGTTCGACTACACGTCCGAGCTGGGCGCGCTCTCCATCCTCGACACGCGCGGCCTGCAAGAGGGCTCGGCGCCGGCCGAGGAGGACCAAGCCGAGTCGCCGATGAAGTCGATCCTGGTCGCGATCGGGAAGAAGGCGCCGGACATGGTGCTCTTCGTCGTGCGCGCGTTCGACGTGGACTCGGCGATCGACAAGGACGTGGAGCTGCTCGAGGAGATCCTGCGCGCGTGCCAGCGCCAGCACGGGTCGACGCCACCGGTGTTCGCGGTGCTCTCGCACGTCGACATGCTCGAGCCGCGCGACGTGAACCTCCGGACCGAGGGCGACACGCGCGACCGCGACGAGAAGGTCGCGCACATGAAGCTCGCGGAGCGCACGCTCGACGACAAGCTGCGCACGAACGTCCGGATCTCTCCTCATGTCGTGCAGACGCTCGCGGTGTCGAGCTACCTCTCGTTCCGCGAGGACGGGACGGTCCGCACCGACGATCGCTGGCGGATCGACGAGCTCGCGCGCGAGATCTTCGGGAAGCTCCCGGCCGAGGGGCGCGGCGTCTTCGCGCGCGTGGCGCAGGTCGTGAGCGTGCAGGAGTCGCTCGCGATGGATCTCACGAAGGCGGTCGCGGGTGTATGCGCGGCGATCGCGGCGGTGCCGATCCCGGTGGCGGACGTGATCCCGATCACGAGCGCGCAGCTGAGTCTCGTCGCCGGCATCGCGTGGATCGGCGGTCGCTCGTTGGACACGAAGACGGCCGGCGAGTTCATGGCGGCGATGGGAGTGAACGTCGGCGCCGCGTTCGCGTTCCGCGAGACGGCGCGCGCGCTCGTGAAGTACGTGTTCCCCGGTGCGGGGTCGGTCGTGAGCGGCGCGGTCGCGTTCGCCGGCACGATGGCGATCGGGCGCGCGGCGACGGCGTACTTCGTGCGGCGGGTCGGGTTGGAAGAGGCGAAGCGGTTGTTCAAGGAAAACCGCGGAGCGTAGGCGAACGCCGCCTCGCGGCCACCCCGCGCGCTCGACCGAAGCCGCGGCGGGGAAAGGGGAGTTGCTCGGCAGGAGCGACGCCAGAATGCCCCACGCACGCGTTCGGGGCGACAATTCGCCCCTTTCCCGCCTCGGGAGAGTGACAAATCTGTCGCAACTCCAACTTTTGATTATCTCCATCAGCATATTTCCAACTTCTGGATTGATGACGATTCCTTCCCGCACCATCGTCACGACGTGCCCTCCCGCTTCGCCTCGCTCGGGTTCGCGGCACTTCTATCTCCCGTGCTCGCTCTCGGTGACGTCGCGCAGACCGGGTGCACGTCCACGGAACCGACCAGCGCCGTCGAGCCGATTCCCCTCGTGGTCGTCACCGACCTCTACCATCCGTACCAGGACGTCGGAGACAACCTCGATCTCCTCACGCCCTTCGGTCTGCCCGACGTCGAGCTCCGCGCCGTCGTCCTCGACGTCACCGACGAGTACCTGAAGCCCGTCGCGTTCCCCGACGAGCCAGGCTTCACCGATCCCACCGGCCCGCGCGCTCCCGGCACGATCCCGGTCGCCCAGCTCGACGCCATCTTCGGCCGGTCCGTGCCGTATGCAGCCGCGATCGGCACGCCCATGCGGAGCGCCTCCGACACGCTGCTCGATGCGCCGAGCGGCCAAGCGGGGATCGAGCTGCTACTCCGTACGCTCCGCGAGAGCCCGCGCAAGGTCACGATCGTCTCGACCGGATCCGCGCGCCCGATCGCGGTCGCCCTGAACCGCGACCCTGCGTTGTTCGCGGCGAAGGTCGAGCGGATCCACGTCGTGGCGGGCTCGTCCGACCCGAGCTTCGTCGAGTGGAACGTGCACCTCGATCCGGTCGCCATGGCGGCGCTCCTGCGCTCGCCGCTCCCGCTTGCGCTCTATCCCTGCGCCACGCGTGACGGCGCGTTCGCGATGGCCGAAGGGAATGCCCACTGGAGCGCCCCCGATCTCACGAGCTATTACGCGGACGATCCGGCCCCGATTCAGTCCTATGTGTACTTTGCACTCACGCGGTCGACGCGCACGGACTACCTGGCAGCGATGGAGCAAGCCCCGCCCGCCGGCGAGCTCGCGACTGCGCTGAAGCGGCCGCTGGAGGTCTGGGAGACCGCAGCCTGGCTCCACGCGACCCATCGCGTCGTGGTGGCGCGAGCAGGCTCGTGGGAGGTCGTGCGTGCGGCCGACGTGAGGTCCACCGACGCCGTGCTCGCCGACGAGCTTCGCCCGGTCCTCCTCGCGGTCCACGACGACGGCACATTCGTGGCGACGCCGGACGCCGACGGTGCAGGCCATGTCCTCCTCTACACGCGGCCGGATCCCGTCGGGCAGCAGGAGGCCTTTCGCGTGGCTGTCCCGAAGTGGTACCGGACGTTCGCCGAGCGCCTGCGTTGAGCCAGTTCCCAACCTGCGCATGCGCGTGCGCATGCCCCTGCCCGCCCGACAGCCAAACGATGCGCTCGCTGCCTTTCGGCATGGTTCCGAACCTGCGCGTGCGCGTGCGCGTGCCCCTGCCCGCCCGACAGCCCACCCTCTTCGCCCGCTGCTTTTGGGCATGGGCATGCGCATGCGCATGCGCAGGTTGCTTCAGTGACTCGTCAGCACACGCGGGGCACCCGTGCGAGGCAAGAGCACCGACGACAGAGTCGCGGTGTCTTTTCCCATCACCAGCACCACGAGCCCATCCGGCGTCGGCACCAGCGCCGGCGGAGGCGGCGATTCGTTGAACGAACCCAACGCCGGCCCCGCCGCGTGCGCCATCACGATCGGCGCCGCTGCGTGGGCGAGCTCGACGATCGGCGCATCCGCCACGGTCTCCACCGACCCGCGCCGCGCATACAAGCTCGCGCCCTCGGCCCAGACGACGACCACCTCGTCCCCGAGCGAGCCCGCCCAGTACTCGCGCGGCTCCGCGCCGAGCACCGCTTCCTTCTTCGTGCACCCCGCCACGGTGCAGGTCTGCACCGTGAGCGACGTCCCGGTCGCATCCGTCATCGTCAACGTGTCGCCCTTGCAGGCCATCGTCCGCGTCGCCGACTGCGCGCGTGGCGTCTGCTCGACGAGCACCCAGCCCTTCGCGGGATCCCGGATCGCCAGCGCCGGGCTCAGGTCCACGAACTGGTGCGTGTCGCTGCGGCAATCCTCGCTCGAGCGCCCACCCTCGCCGCGCCGCTCGACCACCCCGAGGTCCTGCGGAGGATCGGACGACGCGACGTCGAACGCCTTCACCTTCGCGGGCGCATCGCGCTTGTCCGGATCGGCTTCCTTCCAGAGCACCCAGCTCCCCGACACGCGGAACCGATCGGCGATGCCGGCGACCGAACGCGACGTCGTCGCGCCGCTCGCCTCGCGGATCAGCACGAGCCGATCGCCCGTCCCCTCGCCGCCGTAGCTGATCACGGCGAGGCGCCCGTCCGCGAAGGCGTAGCCGTAGCCGAAGCTCGGCAGGCGGATGATCTCGTTGCCCTTCGCGTCGATCACGACGGCGCGCGATTCCGTGTCGAACTTGACGTAGTAGGGGTCGACCCCGCGGTCCGAAGCGAGCACGTCGAACACCGGAGCGGGCGGCGGCGTCGGGCAGGAGAAGCCCTCGAGCTTCGCGTCCAGCTCGCACACGACGCGCGGCGGATCGCGATCGTTCTGGCCCGTCAGCACGACGTGGACGGTGCTGGAGCGCACGTCCACGTCGTCGATCCCGGCCACCGCCATCACCGCGTGAAGCGGCGGGAGCTCCTTGATCGATGCGACCGGGATCGCAGCGCGCGGCTGAGCCACGCCGGCAGGGATCTCGGTCCAGAGCGTCGCGAGACCGTCCAGGATCGCCGCCGGAGGCACTTCGCCCTTGTCGAGCGCATCGGCGACCGCCGTGATCGAGCCGTCCACCCGGATCACGCCCGCGGCGTACGCGCGCGTGTGCGTGCGCATCGCTTCGTCGGTGTACGAACGGCAGCGCTTCGGCCAATCCGTTCCGCGCGGGTCGACGTGCTCGCGTGCCTTCGCGTCCGCCAGCGAGTCCGTGAACGGCTTGCCCTTCCCGTCCGCGCCGACCAGGCACGTCGCGAGCTTCGAGAACGCCTGCTCCGACTCGACGCGCATCGCCTCGCGCTTCCGATCGCGCAAGAGCAGGATCGCCGTCATGCCGACGGCGATGATCGCGGCGAGCAGGATGATGAGGTTCCGGAGCCGCATCTCAGCTCGGAGCCCCCGTGATCGCATCGGCGACGGTGCGGCCAGTCGCTTCGCACAGCAGGATGCCGTTGCGGTGGTGCCCGGTGGCCATGAAGAGCCCCGGGACGGGCGACGCCCCGACGATCGGTGCCTTCGCCCACGGGCGGAAGTTCGACCACGTGCGCGTCACCTGCGCCGCCGCGAGCCCGGGCGCGAGACGGAGCGCGGTGTCGAGGACGGCGCGCAGACCACCGGCGGTGACCTCGCGCTTGTAACCGACGTGCTCGGACGTCGCACCGCACACGACGCGCCCATCCCAACGTGGGACGACGTACCCACCCGGGCCGAAGAGGATGCGGCGCAAACGCGGCGGCCGCTCGTCGAGCTCCGCCAGCTGCCCCCGAACGGGTTTCACGGGCCCCAGCGCGACGGGGTACCCCGGGACGAGCTCGGACCATGAGCCCGCCGCGAGAACGACGGCATCGGCGCCGAGGGTCCCCTCTTCGGTGACGACCCCGCGGCACCGGTCGCCCGAGAGATCGAGCCCGCGCACGACGGAGCCGCTGCGGATCTCGACCTGAGGGCGCCGATGAATCGCGGCGACCATCGCCCGCAGCAGCGCGGGCGGGTCGACCTGGGCATCGTCCTCGAAGTCGGCCGCGCCGCGCACGAGCTCGCTGAGCTCGGGCTCGACCGCGCGCGCCGCCGCCGGATCGAGCCAGCGCGCGTTGCAACCCGCGCTCTCCTGCCATGCCACGCGGGCACGGAGCGCGGCCTCGCCTGCTTCGTCGAACGCCGCCGCGAGCACGCCGCACTTCTTCCACCCCACGTCGATCGCGGTCTCGTCCTTCAGCCGCGCGGCGAACGCCGCGAAGCGGTCGCGTGCGTCGCGGAGCGCCGCGAAATGGGCGCTGGGCTCGTCGCTCTCGACCTGCGCCCCGAGGATGCCTGCCGCCGCGCTCGACGCTTCGGCCCCGGGTACCGCGCGCTCCAGAACGACGGATGCGACCCCGCGATCCGCGAGCGCGAGCGCGACGCTGGTCCCCATCACCCCTCCGCCCACGATCGCGACCCGCATGCGGAGCACGAGCGTAGGGCGTAAACGCGCGGCCGCGAAGAGGAATTTACTTCATCGGCACGAGGGTCAGGTCGGAGCTCGCGCCGTCGAGCGAGAGCGCCACGCGGAAGCCCACCCAACCCACGCGGTGACGCAGCATCTGCGTGTAACGCATGTCCCCCGTGAACGTGGCGGTCTGGCTCCACGAGCATCCGCGCCAGACCGCCTCGCGGTCGGCGGCGGGTCCGCCTTCGTCGGCGAGCGTCGGTGCTTCCAGCCCATCGACCATCGTCGCCGTCCAATCGCCGACGCCGCCCGCGAGATCGCGCACCCCGTAGGGGGACTCGTCCGTCGGAAACGACCCCACGGGCTCGGGTTGCGAGGCCTCCTGCCGTGACTCGCGCAGCTTCGCGAACGAGGGATCCATCACGTTCCCCATCGGGAACTTCCTGCCATCCGCGCCACGCGCGGCCTTGTCCCACTCGTCGTCGGTCGGCAGCCGAAAGGGCAGGCCGGACGTTCGCGCGAGCCACTGCGTGTACGCATGCGCGTCGAACCAGGAGATGTCGCCCACGGGGAGCTCCAGCTCCCGCCCGCGCACGCGCTCGAGACCGGCGCCCTCGATCTCGCCCGGAGCGAGCTCCCACCCGCGCTCCGTCCGCACGATCCCCGGTGTCTCGCTCGTCGACGCGCGGGGCGTCCTCGCCGCACGCTCGACCGGTTCCAGCGCATCGAGGAACCGCACGTAGTCGGCGAGCGTCACCGGGAACCTCCCGATCGCGAAGTCGCCGAGGTGCTTCTCGCGCCCCGCCGCGTCCAACCACGGTCCCCCCGGAACCACGAGCACGTCGCCCGCGCCCGGAGGTGCACGGAAGACGAGCTTCAGCCGATGCGTCATCGCACGCCGCACTCGGAGCGGGTACCGCATCGAGACGCCGCCCTTGCGCGCCGTCACCACGTACGAGCCCGAGGCGACGGCGACGCCCGTGCCCGCCGGGATCGCCACCTCGCTCACCGGCCGCGAGACGGCGCCGCGCTGTTCGAGGCGCGCGACGACGAGCTCCACGCCTGCCGACGTCTCGACGACCAGATCACCGCGATCCTCGAGCAGGAGCCTCAGCTCACCGTCGTCGTAGCTCCGCGCGAGGTCGAGGTACTGGACCATGCGCTCGTGCTCGCCTCGCCGCTCGGCCTCCTCGAACTGACGCAGGTAGAGCGCGGCGAGCCCCTGACGCGCCCCCCGATGGCCCTCGACGCGCGCGAGCGCGCGGGAGAACGCCGCCTCGGCGCGAGCCAGCGAGTGCGCGGCCTCTGCGGCGAGCGTCCGCGCATCCGCGCGCTTCGCCCAAGCCTTCTCTTTCGCCACGAGCGGCGCCCACGCCGGGATCGCAGCGAGCTCGACCGCCGCTTCGTCCGCGAGCCGACGACTCTCTCGATCGAGCGCAGCGTGCGCGTCGCGCGCCGCGATCCCCTCCGCGACGAAGGCTTCGGCATCACGTTCGCGCTCCGTTCGCTCCCGCTCTGCGTCGAGGTACACGTCGATCGAATCCGCGATGAGACGGGCGGAAGAGAGGCGGTGCGCGGGGTTCGGCTCCAAGCAGCTCGCGACCAGCGCGTCGAACGACGGATGCACGACCGGGTTGCGCCGGCTCGGAGGCATCGACAGGCGCGCCGTCGCGCGCGCGCGCACGCTGTGGATGTCGGCATCGGCGAACGGAGTTTCCCCAGTGAGGATCTCGTGGAGCATCGCGCCGAGCGCGAAGACGTCGGCCCGCGCGTCGACGGCCTTCCCGAGCGCCTGCTCCGGAGCGATGTACCCCGGGCTCCCGGCGACGAACTCACCGAGCTCGGCACGCCGGACGTCGCTGCCGCCCATCACGTGCGCGATCCCCCAATCCAGCACGTAGACCTCGCCGAACTCGCCGACGATCACGTTGTCCGGCTTGAGGTCCCGATGGACCACGCCGCGGCTGTGCGCGTAGTCCACCGCGAGACAGACCTGGCGCAGGATCGCCAGGAGCTGCGCGAGCGTTCTCGCTTCGCGCGTCGGATCCTCCTTGTCGAGGAGCACGTCCCCGAGCGTGCGCCCGCGCACGTTGCGCATCGTGTACCAAGGCTGTCCTTCCGCATCGATGCCGGCGTCGTAGACGGGGACGATCGACGGGTGCTCGAGCTGAGCGCACGTCTGCGCCTCGGCGACGAGCATCTTCGCGCGCGAGTGCGATGCCACCACCAGCGAGGCCTTGCGCGCGACGGTGCGCCCGAGCGTCGCGTCGAACACCTCGTCGACGCGACCCATGCCGCCGCGCCCGAGCTCCCGCACGAGCGAGTAGCGCTCGGTCCCGGTGGTGGCCGGAGGCGGCGCCGGCGGCGGGAGGGTCTCCGCAGTCCCGATTTGGGACGAGCTTCCTGCCACGCCCGCGGACGGCATCGTTCCTTCCGCGGGCAAAGCGGTCTCCGCCTCGGCGGAAACCGGTGTTCCGCGCGAATCGCTCGGATTGCTCCTCCCCATCGCGAAACGAGCGTACCATCCTTCGCGCTCGCCGAACCAACTCGGCCGTCGGACCTCAGCGTCAGCCTCGTCGGGGGGGGCGAGTGTGCAGTTTCTTTCCCAAAGGAGAAGAACCATGGCCACCGATCCGCGCATCATCCAGATCGAGCTCACCGCGATCGTCGGCGCGCTCACGCTCGCGAACAACACGCTCAAGCGCGTGAACGACCAGAAGCCCCCGGGACCGCCCACGGTGCCCGAGCAGGTCGATGCGCTCCGCCAGATCGTCGACCTGTCGGGCCAGATCAACACGCTTGCTCTGTCGATTCTGGGCACCCCCGCGGGCGGTGGCGGGACCCCGGGCACCGGCCCGTGAACGCGCGAGGCCCCGTCCCATTGTGGGACGGGGCTTCCCCTTTTCAGATCACGTACCGTCCGTCACCGAGCTGACGGTCCCGTCCTTCTTGATCGCGATCGCATACGTCTTTCCCGAGATCTGCGCGAAGAGGATCGCGCCCCCCGCCACGCTCTGCATCGCTGCCACGTCCGCGAAGGTCCGTTTCGCCGCGACGCCACCGACCTGAGCGAACGACGCCTGCTCCTTGAGGTCCGACGAGGCCAGCGCGAACGGCTGCGCCGTCGCGAGCCCCGTCAGCGGGCCGCGCACGCCGAAGAGCCCCTGGTTCTTCGTCCACACGACGAGGAAGTCGTCGGGCCCCATCGACGCGGCGAGCGCACCGGCCGGTACGCTCAGCGTCGCGCTCTTCGAGCTGCACGACGTCGCGTCGCAGTCCTGCACGCGCAGCGTGGACGAGCTCCAGTCGAGGATCCGGACGCTCGCGCCATCGCACAGGAGCGTTCGCTCGGAGTCGTCGGGGCGCGCCTCCTGCTTGACGTCGGACCAGCGCCCATCGGGCGTGCGCACGGCGATCGCCGGGCTCATGTCGACGAAGACGTGCGTCGCGGTCTGGCAGTGACCGCTCGAGTGGCCCGTGCCGGACGGTCGCCGATCCACGGGGCCGACCGTGAGCGTGGCGCCACCGCCCATCGACCGCGCCTTGATCTTGGCGGGGTTGCCGGGGTTCTCGTAGTCGACGTCCTTCCAGAGGATGTACCCGCCCGCCACGCGCGGTGTCCCCGAGAGGGACACGTCCGACGCGACGCGACTCGACGTTCCACCCGCCGTGCGCACCACGAGCCCGGGCTGGTAGTTCTCCCAATCCTCGGAGCCGTTCGTGATCACGCCGATGCGCCCGTCGTTGAAGGCGTACCCGTAGCTGTAGCTCGGCGGCTGGAAGACGAGCTTTCCGCTCGCGTCCTCGATCTTCGCGACCTCGCTCTCGTCGCTCGAGACCGTGCGCCAGAAGAGCGAGCGGCCGCCCTTCGCGAACGGCAGCACGCCGGTCGCGTTCGGCTGCGCGGGCGTGCACTTCATCGCCATGCTCGTCCCGTCGACGACGCACGACACGAGACCGCTCACGTCGCTCAGGGTGAGGTGGAGCTCTCCGTCGACGGGCTCGACGTCACTGACGGTCGCTCCCGGAGCGCGCCCGTACGCGGGCGCGAGCGACGAGAGCAGAACGCCGCTCGTCATCGGGCGCTGGGGTCGCGGCACCGACGCCGCGGCCTTTCCGGTGACGAAGGGCCGGAGCGCTTCGAGCACCTCGGCGAGGTGCTGCGTCGAGCCTGCCTCGAGCTCGACCTTGATCGCGCTCACGGGGACCCACTTCTCGACTGCGCCGGCCGCGTAGGCGCGCTCGTAGGCTTCTTGGACGGCGGCGGTGTAGTCGGCGCAGCGCTGCGGCCATGCGACGGTACCGGGCGGCGCCGTGTCCTGCGCCGCTTCTTCCGCCACGCGGATGCCGGCGAGCGTGCCCTTCACGTCGGCCGGGAATGGCGTGCCGACGGTGCAGGTCGCGAGATCGGTCGAGGCCTTGGAGAGGAGGTCCGTCGCGACCTTCTGACGATGATGGCGCACCCCCAGCACGGCGGCGCTGACCCCGCCCGCCGCGACGACGGCGATGACCACGCCCAGTACGACCACCTTTCGACTCACGGTCCCTCCTCGGAGTACGCTACCCGACGCCGAACGCTCGAGCGCTCGGGAAACTTCCGTCGTCCCACCTTGTCTCCTACGTCCACGACGACCTCCTCTTTTCCCCCGTCCGGAAAGGACACGATGCGACCCTCCCTTCGTTGGACAACCGGCGGCCTCCTGAGTTTCGCGCTGCTCACGTGCACCCACATCGCGCAGGCGTTCTGTGGCTTCTACGTGGACGAAGGGGGAAAGACCTTGGCCAACGAAGCGACGCAGGTCGTCTTGATGCGGGCGGGGACGAAGACCGTCCTCTCGATGCAGAACGACTACGCGGGGCCGCCCGAGAACTTCGCGATGGTGGTGCCCGTACCCGTGGTCCTGAAGAAGGAGCAGGTGAAGACCCTCCCCAAATCCGTGCTCGAGAAGGTGGAGCAGCTCGATGCTCCGCGTCTCGTCGAGTATTGGGAGCAGGACCCGTGCGCCGTTGGGGAGGGCATCGGCCTCGGCAACATCGGGACGCTCGGCCACGGCGCCGGCGTCGGCACCGGCCAGGGCTACGGCGCGGGCGGCGGCGCGGTGAAGATCGAGGCGCAGTTCGTCGTCGGCGAGTACGAGATCGTCATCCTCTCGGCGACGGACTCCTCGGCGCTCGAGGTCTGGCTGAAGGGGAACAAGTACCACATCCCCGATGGCGCCGAGCCGCTCCTCCGGCCGTACGTCGCCGCGGGGATGAAGTTCTTCGTCGCCAAGGTCGACCCGCAGAAGCTCACGTTCGCCAACGGCCACGCCGCGCTCTCTCCGCTCCGCTTCGCGTACGACGCGGAGACGTTCTCGCTCCCGGTTCGACTCGGACTCCTCAACGCGACCGGGAAGCAGGACCTCGTCATCCACATCCTCGGGCGGCAGCAGCGCTACGAAGCGGCGAACTACGCCAACCTGACGATGCCGACCAACATCGACGTCGCCGACGGCACGAAAGGCAAGTTCGGCTCGTTCTACGCGACGCTCTTCGATCACGTGACGGAGACGCACCCGCGCACGCTGGTCACCGAGTACTCGTGGGACGCGAGCTCGTGCGATCCGTGCCCGGGCCCGACGCTCCAACCCGAGGACCTCACGACGCTCGGCGCCGACGTCATCCTCCCCAACGGGGAGCTCGTGGCCCATGGCACCGAGGTGAAGATCACCGGCAGCACCTACGGCGAGGGGCTCCCCGAGCGCGTGGTGCGCATGCACTCGGCCAACCTCTCCGCGTGCACGAGCGCGCCGCTCGCGGTGAACCTGTCGTTCACGCTCGAGACGAGCGGAGCGGTCCGCGATCTGACGGTGTCCGGCACGACCGACCCGAAAGTGAAGAGCTGCTTCACCGAGCGCATCGGTGCGCTCACCTTCCCCGCCCCGCCGGCGAAGAGCCAGGTCGCGATGACGCTCCAGGTCTCGGCGCTCCACGGCGGGGGAACGCGCGGCTTCACGCTGACGCGGCTCCACCTCCGCTACGGCAAGGACGACCTCCGCGACGACATCGTCTTCAAGGAGGCCGAACCGATCGTCGGCGGCCGCGAATCGATGCAGGCCCGCGCCGACGGTGGCGTCGAGCTCGAGCGCGGCGCGCGCCCCGACACCACGAACAACTTCCAAGCGCGCTACGTGATCCGCCACGAATGGCCGGGGCCCATCACGTGCGCCAAGCCGCAGCGCGGGGTCTGGGGCTCCGCGTGGCCCGACGCGGGCACGTCCGGCCGAACGCAGACCGCCACCAAGCTCGCGTTCGCCGACCGCAGCGTGGGCTTTGCGAGCTACGTCACCGCGGGCGGCTCCGCGGAGCTCTCGCGTCAGCTCGGAAGCGGCGCCGTCACGGCGCCCACGCCGAGCGCGAGCGCGGCCCCGAGCGCCGCGCCCAGCGCGAGCGGCGGCCCGAGCGCCAAGCCCGCGCCGAGCAGCGGCTGCGGCTCGTGCGCCGTCGCCGACGAAGAGGCCCCGCTCGCTCCCGCGCTCGCCGTGGGTGCCCTGGTCTTCGCTCGCCTGCGCCGCCGGAGGAACCCCCGATGAAGATCCAGCTCTCGATGGCCTGCGTGCTCGCTCTCGTCGCCGCGAGCGCGCCCGCCGGCGCGTTCTGCGGTTTCTACGTGAGCGGGTCGAACGAGAAGCTCGCGAACGACGCGACGCAGGTCGTGCTCATGCGCGAAGGCACGCGCACCGCGCTCTCGATGCAGAACGACTACCGCGGCCCGCCGGAGAAGTTCGCGATGGTCGTTCCGGTCCCGGTGGTGCTGAAGAAGGAGAACGTGAAGACGCTGCCGCGGAACGTCTTCACGAAGATCGAGGAGCTCGATGCACCGCGGCTCGTCGAGTACTGGGAGAAGGACCCGTGCGCACCCGACACGATGGACGCGATGGGCTTCGGGGGCCTCGGCCTGACCGGGACGGGAGCGGGTGGCGGCGGGCGCGGTGAGGGCATCGGCCTCGGCGTGAAGGTCGAAGCGCAGTTCAGCGTCGGCGAGTACGAGATCGTGATTTTGTCGGCGCAGGACTCCGCCGGCCTCGACACGTGGCTGAAGCAAGAGAAGTACGCCATCCCCGACGGCGCCGAGCCGGCGCTGCGCCCGTACGTCGCCGCGGGCATGAAGTTCTTCGTCGCGAAGGTCGACCCGACGAAGGTGAAGTTCGAGGACGGGCGCGCCACGCTCTCGCCGCTGCGGTTCCACTACGACAGCGACACGTTCTCCCTGCCGGTGCGACTCGGGCTCCTCAACAGCTCGGGGACGCAGGATCTGATCGTCCACGTGCTCGGGCACAAGCGGTACGAGGCCGCGAACTACGCGAACGTCGTCATCCCGACGAACTTCGACGTGAGCGACGCGACGCGGACGGACTTCGCGCCGTTCTACGCCGCGCTCTTCGACCAGACGCTCGCGAAGCACCCCAAGTCCGTCGTCACGGAGTACTCGTGGGATGCGGGGAGCTGCGATCCCTGCCCGACGCCTCCGCTCGAGGCCAACCAGGTCGCCACGCTCGGTGGCGACGTGATGCCGACGCCCGTGACGGGCACGGCCGCGGGGACAATCGGTGGAGGCGGCGGCGGCGGCTTCGGCGGCGGTCGCGGCGGCGGCGGCGGGATGATGGGCTTCTTCGGCGGCGTGAACGGGTGGGTGCTGACGCGTCTCCACCTCCGCTACTCGAAGGACGCGCTCGGCGAGGACGTCGTCTTCAAGGAAGCCACGCCGATCGAAGGCGGGCGCGAGGGCTTCGCGTGGGCGGCGCCCAAGCCCGACGCGGGAGCGAGCGACCGGTACGGTGCGACGCCGTCGTCCACGAACAACTTCCAAGCGCGCTACGTGATCCGGCATCGCTGGCCCGGTGCGCTCACGTGCGATCACCCGATCCGCGATCGCTGGGGTGGGCCGTGGCCGACGGATGGTGGAACCGGCATCCTCGGCGGGGCCGGCGGCGGGAGCGCCACCGCCGCCAAGAACCTCGCCTACGCGCGCCGCGGAAACGTGCAGCTCGCAAGCTTCGTCCGCTCCGACGTGCCGGGGGTCGCCGGTGGCCAGGCCGAGCCCTCGCTCGGCGCCGCCCCTTCGGCCACGACGAGCGCGAGCGCTGCCGCGCCGGCGCCCGCGAGCTCCGCCGAAGCACCGAAGAGCAAAGGATGCGGGAGCTGCACCGTCGGAGAGGCCGACGGCGGTGGGCTGGGCGTCCTCGGGGGCGCCGCCTTCCTCGCGTTCTCGATCGCGCGTCGGGCGCGCCGTCGCTCGCACCCAAGCTCGCACTCAGGCTCCGAGGGAAAATCGTGACCATGATGCACCGTCCGCTGCGCTCACTCCGCTCACTCGGCATCGCGCTCGCGCTCGGCGCCGTCGTCGCCGCAACGCCCACGCCCGCCGGAGCGTTCTGCGGGTTCTACGTCGCCGAGGCGAACAAGCCGCTCTACAACAACGCCACCCAAGTCGCGCTCGTGCGCGAGGGCACGCGCACAGTGCTCTCGATGCAGAACGCCTACGAAGGACCACCCGAGCGCTTCGCGATGGTCGTCCCCGTCCCCGTCGTGCTCCAGAAGGAGAACGTGAAGACGCTCCCGCGCGAGCTCTTCGCGAAGCTCGACACGCTGGATGCACCGCGGCTCGTCGAGTACTGGGAGCAAGATCCCTGTCATCCGCCGGACGACGAAGAGGCCGACATGGCCGCGGCGCCCACGAAGGCGATGAGTGGGAGGGGCAACACCTGGGCCGACGACATCGATCGCGGCGTGAAGATCGAGGCGAAGTTCGCGGTCGGCGAGTACGAGATCCTGATTCTGTCGGCGAAGGACTCCGGCGGTCTCGACGCGTGGTTGAAGGAGCAGAAGTACGCCATCCCGGAGGGTGCGGAGCCGTTCCTTCGGCCCTACGTCGCCGCGGGGAGCAAGTTCTTCGTGGCCAAGGTCGATCCGCAGAAGGTCACGTTCGACGAGCACCACCAGGCGATGCTGTCGCCGCTCCGCTTCCACTACGACAGCGAGACGTTCAGTCTCCCGGTTCGCCTCGGTCTCCTGAACGCGAAGGGGAAGCAGGACCTCATCGTCCACGTGCTCGCGATCGGGAAGCGCTACGAGCTTGCAAACTACAAGAATGTCTCGATCCCGACCAACCTCGACGTGACGGAGGCCACGCGCCAGGACTTCGCCGGCTTCTACGCCTCGCTCTTCGACGCCACGCTCGCGAAGAACCCCGGCGCGATCGTCACCGAGTACAGCTGGGACGCTTCGAGCTGCGATCCGTGCCCGGGTCCCGCGCTCGACGCGCGCGACATCGCGACGCTGGGCGGCGACGTGCTGCCGCGCAACGCTTCGCCGTACCAGTTCACGCTCACGCGCCTCCACGCGCGCTACGGGCGCGAGACGCTCGGCGAGGATCTCGTCTTCCGCGCCGCCCCCGCGATCGCCGGCGGGCGCGAGTGGGCGAGCGGCGTCACCGGCAAGCTCGAGGTCGGCGCCCAGCCGTCGAGCTACAACAACTTCCAGGGTCGCTACGCGATTCGCCACCCCTGGACCGGACCGATCACGTGCGAGCACCCGCTCCGCAACCGCTGGGGCGGTCCGCCGACGCCGGATCCGCAGAAGGGAACCGTGACGGCGAAGAACACGGCGTTCGCCAAGCGCGACGCCGTCCTCGCGAGCTACGTCACGAGCGACGTTCCCGAGCTCGACCTGACGAAGACCCCGGCTGCGGTCCCGGCGCCGGTCGCGAGCGGAGCACCGATCGCCGGCGCGAAGCCGGCCGCCAAGAGCGGATGCGGCGGCTGCAGCACGACCGGTGGCGGTGGCGGGATGGGTGAAGTCGCGCTCGGCGTGGTGGTCGCGCTCGCGATCGGGAGGCGCCTCCGCCGGCGTAGGACGGGCGCGTGATGAAGCGGCTCGGTGCAGCGGTGCTGGTGGCCGCCGTCGTCGCGTGCAGCGGCGACGCGGGCGTCTCGCTCGGCACGAGCTCCTCGCAAGCGCCCGCGGCGTCGGCGAGCTCCGCCGTCGCTGCGCCGCCGAACCTGGACTCCGTTCTCCCGGCCGTCCCGCCCGACTTCGCGCCGTCGGCAATGCGCATCGGTCCGCGCGATCCGAGCGTGCGGGTCGACGAGGTCGAGAGCTGCGCATCGTGCCACGCCGACGTCGCCGCGCAGTGGCAGACGAGCGTCCATGCGTTCGCGTCGTTCGACAACCCCGTCTACCGCGCCTCGGTCCAGCGCTTCCGCCAAGTGAAGGGCTTCGACCGCAGCCGCTTCTGCGGCGGCTGCCACGACGCATCGCTCATGGTCGATCGCACGCTCGACGGAGAGGTCTCGCCGACCGACTCGCGTGCCCACGCCGGCGTCACGTGCCGCCTGTGCCATGGCATCACGGCCGTGCGACCCGACGGGAACGCGAGCTTCGAGGTCGCGCTTGCCCCGATCGCGCTCCCGCGCGACGGGGATCCGGAGAGCATCCAACGCCACAAGGTCGCCGCTGCGCCGAAGCCGCTTCGGACGAGCGCGCTCTGCGGGTCGTGCCATCGCGCGTTCCTCGACGAGTCCACCGGCAACGCACACCACCTCGCGACGCAAGACGAGCTCGGCGTGTGGCAGCGCTCCGCGTTCGCAGGCCAGCGCGCGGAGCGGCTGGACGCCGAGGTGGACGAGCTCACCTGTCAGGGCTGCCACATGAAGAAGGAGCCCGCCGTTCGCGGCGATCAGGCGGCGAAGCACGGGCTCGTCGCCTCGCACCGCTTCACCGGGCCGCACACCTGGTTGGCCGCGATGCGGCGCGACGACGATACGCTCGCGCACGAGCGCGCGATGCTCCAAGGAGCGGCGACGATCGACGTCGCCGCGCTCCGCCACCCGAACGGGCGGCGGGTCATCCTCCCCGACGGCGCTCCGCTCGTCCCCGGAGAGCGCGCCGTGCTCGACGTCGTCGCGCGCAACACGTCCGTCGGGCATCGCTTCCCTGCCGGCGTCGTCGACGCCGCCGACGCGTGGTTCGAAGTGGTCGTCCGCGATCGGAGCGGGCGCGTCGTCGCGAGCGCCGGCGTGGACCACGAGCGGGTCGCCGACGACCCGACCGCGCACGTCCTCCGCGCGGTCCAACTCGACGAGACCGGGCACCCCGTCGTCCAGCGCGAGACGGATCGCTTCCGCATCGCCGTGACCAACCACACGATCCCACCGCGGGACGCGGAGCTCGCCGAGTACGAGCTCGTCGTCCCCGCCGCGGACGCATTCCCGCTCACGGTCACGGCGCGCCTGCGCCACCGCACGCGCAGCCTGCCCGTCCAAGCGCTCGCGTGCGACGCGATGCGGGACCCGACCGCGCGCGCCTTCGCCGCCGCCGAGGCGAAGCTCGACCTCCGCCCGTTCCAGCTCGATCCATGTGCAGCGCAACCCATCACCGACGTCGCGACGGCGACGGTCGTCCTCGCGAGCGGGCCGGGCCCCGCCCGCGCCGCCGACGCGCACGACTTCCAGCGCGCCTACGACTACGCGCTCGGGCTCTCCCACGTGCTCCAGGAGCGGCTCGACGAAGGGCGCGCGGCGATCGAGCTCGCGCGCACGCTCGCGGCGACGCCGA
Organism: Polyangiaceae bacterium; assembly: GCA_044224495.1. Lineage (GTDB taxonomy): Bacteria > Myxococcota_A > Polyangia > Polyangiales > Polyangiaceae > JBGAKG01. Next base: position 32,338 of record JBGAKG010000042.1, read on the forward strand.
AGGAGCGCGCGATGGCCACCGCGTTGCTCGCCCAGCTCGCCGCGCGCGAGGGCCGGCCCGAAGAAGCGCTCGCGCTCGCGGACGACGCGGAGGTCGACGCGCCCGGCCACCCCTTCCTCCTCCGCATCCGCGGCGAAGCCCTCGCGCAGGTCTGGCGCTTCGACGCCGCGGCCGCGTGGCTCGACGCCGCCGCGCGCCGGGCGCCCCTCGACGACGGTGGATGGTCACGCCTCGCCGTCGTGCTCCAGAGCGCCGATCGCTCCAGCGCCGCGCTCGACGCCGCGCGCACGGCGCTCGCGCTCGCGCCGCGCGATCCGGACGCGCTTCGCGTGCAGTCCCTCGCGCTCGATGCGCTCGGAGCGCCGCAACCGACGTGCGAGGCGGCCCGCGCCGCGTTCCTCGAACGACGGCTTCCGGATGATGGGCCGGCCATCAAGGGGAAGTGCTCTGCCAATGTGCCTGGGTGTGCGTTGGAGAGGGATCCGGTGCATGTGCACCAGATGAAGATGCCGTAGGTCCGCTCCCGCTCCAGCTCCCGCTCCCGCTCCCGCTCCAGCTCCAGCTCCAGCTCCCGCTCCCGCTCCAGCTCCAGCTCCAGCTCCAGCTCCAGCTCCAGCTCCAGCTCCAGCTCCAGCTCCAGCTCCAGCTCCAGCTCCCGCTCCAGCTCCAGCTCCCGCTCCAGCTCCAGCTCCAGCTCCAGCTCCAGCTCCCGCTCCAGCTCCAGCTCCAGCTCCCGCTCCCGCTCCAGCTCCAGCTCCAGCTCCCGCTCCAGCTCCAGCTCCAGCTCCCGCTCCCGCTCCCGCTCCCGCTCCCGCTCCCGCTCCCGCTCCCGCTCCCGCTCCCGCATCCCTGTCCGCGTCAGCGA
>JBGAKG010000019.1:0-216938 GCA_044224495.1 Polyangiaceae bacterium
GGCTCCGCGCGAGAGACTCGCATGGCACTCGAGCTCGCCGTCGCTTGGGGCTTCACCAAGCGCGACGACTCGCTTCTCTCTGCACTCGATCGCATCAACGCAACGCTACACAAGCTCACGCGCTGACTCCTCTCGCGGGCTCCGCGGCCATCGCGGAGCCCGCGCTCTCTCCATCGCGAGCCCGCCGCTTCGGCGGGCTTGGACCGAGTCTCGCCGCGAGAAACTTCGCTGCCTGGGGCTTCAGCCCCAGGCGCGCCTGCGCTCGAGAGAGCGACGAGCACCGACTGACTGCGCGGAGATCGGATCCGGATCCCGGACGCGTACGACGGGAGCGGGAGCTGGAGCTGGAGCGTCCCTTCAATTGGGATCGGGGGTCTTGAACCGATCCCACGCAGGCGTGTGATTGTCCTCTCCCTCCGGAAGATTCCACAGCCTCACAGCCCCCGCGGGCCTGACCGTCCCGGACGCATCGACTGCAACCGCAACGAGGTACAGCTGCGTGTGCTTCATCGCATCCGGCCCCACGAACCTCTTCGAGCTGAACACGAGCCAGTACCACGACACCCCGAAGGCCTTCGTCACCCCCGGCGCCCACTTCGGAAAGCTGTTGTACGCCCCTGGGCTCTTCACCCCTCCACACGCCGGCGGGTCGTTCGCCGCCAGGCGCGTCGGCGTCCCTCCCTTCGCCGGCAACACGAACACTTCCTTCGCCGGATCGAAGACCGCCGGCACACTCGCGTTCGTCGGCGTCCTCACGAACGCCAAGAGCGCATCGTCCGGTGAAAACGCCGGGTAGTGCTCGTCGTACGCCGGGTCCGACGCTCCCGCCAGCTTCGTCGCCACGCCTCCCGCCCCGTTCGCGTACGGCACGGTGTAGACGTCGATCGGCGGCTGATCCGCCCGGCTGTCCACCAGCGTCTTCGCCGACACGTACGCCACCGTCGTCCCATCGTGGGACCACGTCGGCGCGACCGGCACTCCCGGATCTCCCGTTCGCGCGAGCGTACCGCTCGCCGCTCCCACGCTCGCCGCCTCCAGATCGAGCCATTGCAACGCTCCGCTCGACGCATTGTTCGTCGTCGCGTACTGCGTGACCACGCGGCGGTCGCCCTGCTTCCAGTGTGCTCCCGAGAACGCCAGCATCCCTCGGTACGGCTGCGCGAGCGCTTGCTTCGCCCCCGCCCCCACGAACGACGGCGTCGTGCCCGCGCTGTTCTTCTCGAGCGGCGAAACCCCGCCCGCATACTCCGTCGCCGGCTCGAACGGCCCTTCCAGCTTCGTCGAGAAGCCCACGAATTCTCCGTCCGGCGACGACGAGTGACACCCCACGCAGTCGACCTTCCGCTCGCCGAACTGCGCCGGCTTCAGCACGTCGACCACCGCCTCGTCTCCCACCTTGAAGCCCTTGAGCGACTTCGACGTCGTCGACCAGTACACGATCGAGCCCGGCGCCTCGACCGGAGCGATCCGGATCGGGATCGAGCTCCCGAACGCCAGCTTCGTGATCGTCGCGCCGTCGACGTTCGCGCTGCGCACCGTGACCTGCACGTCCACGTCCGCCGAGTGCTCCGTCGCGAGCGCCCAGAGCTCCGCCGGCATCGTCCACGCCGTCTGCGCCGTGTAGACGAGGAGATCCCGCGTCTGGTTCGCGACGTGGACGCGCAGCTCGTAGACGCTCGCGTTCGTCACCGGCGACCACGTGAAGCGCGGGCGCAGCCAGTTCTTCGGGAACGCCGCCAACGCCTCGGGCTCGAGCAAGCACGGCCCACCCGAGCTCGCCGCCGTGGCATCGGCGAACAGCGCGGGCGCGCCCGCCGGCACGTTCGGCTCGACGATCGGCGGCGGGAAGTCGGCGAACACCGTGGGCCCCGAATCGACGGCGAGGGAAGCCTCGACGCCTCCGTCCGAGCCTCCGTCGACGACGTCGAACGAGCGAGCACCGCCGCTGCAAGCAACCAGAAGGATGGATCCCAAAGCCCAACGAAGCGCCTTCATGACGGGCGCTTCGTGCCATGGCCCTCCCTTACAAGGCGCTTACTTCGACGCTCGGTAACGCTCCGCATGGGCGGCGCGTACCTCGGCCGGAAGTCGCTGTTCGATGGCGGTGCGCAGATCGAAGGGCTCGCGCTCGGGGCCGCAGAGATCCGCACGCCAGTTCAAGCCCGCGAGCACGCCATCGGCCGTCATTCCGGGAAGCCAACGGAAGAGAAAGTCGAACAGAGCCAGCTCCGCTACTTCGTGGTCTCGGTACTCCGACTGTTGGACGCTGCGCGCGTAAGCGGCGTCCGAAAAGAAGAGCAAGATGACCCGCGCGTTACCGTCGGGATCGACGAGCTCATTGGACTCGGAAGTCGCCGCGCCATCCTTCGAGCGCAGCCAGAACACGGAGGAGCCCTCGGCGACTCGCTTCACGAAGCGCTCCGCCATCTCGTCGGATGTCACGGTGTCGATGAAGGCCATGTCGCCGGTCTCGCGGCCTGGGCTTCGGCGCCGCGGTGCAGAGGCGCTCCCCTTCTACCGCCTCTGCGGCGCTGCGCCACCACCCGGCTGCGCTGCCGTCCGACCTTCGATCATCATGCGGAGCTCGTCCGGCTCCAGCGACCGCCCCATCGCCTCTTCCAGCGAGATCATCCTCCTCGCATACAGCGAGTACAGCGACTGATTCAGCGTCTGCATGCCGTGCTTCTCCTGCCCGACCTGCATCTGGCTGTAGATCTGGTGCACCTTGTCCTCGCGGATCAGGTTCCGGATCGCCGCGTTCGGCAGCATCACCTCGAGCGCCATCACGCGCCCCGGCGCCCCCAGCCGCGGGATGAGCTGTTGGCTGATCACGCCCTGGAGCACGAACGACAGCTTCGCCCGCACCTGCTGCTGCTGGTGCGGCGGGAACACGTCGATGATGCGGTTGATCGTCGAGACCGCGCTGTTCGTGTGCAGCGTCGCGAACACCAAGTGACCCGTCTCGCTGATCGTCAGCGCCGCCTCGATCGTCTCGAGGTCACGCATTTCGCCGACGAGCACGACGTCCGGATCTTGGCGCAGCGCGTACTTGAGCGCCGTCTTGAACGCGTCGGTGTCCGTCCCGACCTCGCGCTGGTTCACCAGGCTCAGCTTGTGCGGGTGCAGGTACTCGATCGGATCCTCGATCGTGATGATGTGCAGCCGCTGCTCCGTGTTGATCTTGTCGATCATCGACGCAAGCGTCGTGCTCTTACCGGAGCCCGTCGGCCCGGTGACCAGCACGAGCCCGCTCGGCTTCTGCGCCAGATCGGCGATCGACTGCGGGAGCCCGAGCTCCTCGAACGTGAGGATCTTGAACGGGATCGTACGGAACGCCCCCGCGACGTTGTCGCGTTGCATGAAGATGTTCGCGCGGAAACGCGAGAGACCACGCACGCCGAACGCGAAGTCGAGCTCGTTCGATTGCTCGAACGCGATCTTCTGCTCCTCCGTGAGGATCGTGTAGCAGAGCCGCTTCGTGTCCACCGGCTCCAGCTTGGGGAGCTTCAGCGGCACGATCGCGCCGTCGATGCGGAGCACGGGCGGCGAGCCCGTCGTGATGTGGAGGTCGCTCGCCCCCTTCTCGATCATCGCGCGAAGGAGCTGGTGGAGCTGGACCTGCCCCGCGTTCTCGGGCCCTTGTTGGGTCATGCTCGCAGAGTATCACCCTGCGAGCAGGGCCGCGATGCGCTCCACACCCCGATCGATCGCACCTACATCGTGGTAGGGCGCGAAGCCGAAACGAAGCCGATCGCCGCGCACGTCCGTCATCACCTTGCCCGCCGCGAGCACGTCGTGGATGCGCTTGGCGGCTCCTGCACTGCCGCTCAGCCGATACGTGAGGAAGCTCCCCCGACTCGCCTGGCTCAGCGGCACGACCAACGCCTCCTCCGGCAGCGCACGAACGCCGCGCCGGCCGAGCTCCGCGACGAAGCGCTCCTGCATCGCATGCGCGTGCGCATGGATCGCGCCCACCGTCACCTTCTCGTCCGCCAGCCAGCGTTGAACCGCGTTGAAGCGGTAGATCGCGCTCGGGTCGAACGTCGCGCCGAGGAAGCGCGCGCCATCCTCCGCGTAGGGCACCGGCCCGCCACCGCGCGCGCCTTCGAGGGCGAAGAACGCCGCGAACCAACCCGTGTTCGGCGGGCGCGGAAACCACCCCGCCGGCGCGTGGAGGAAGCACGCCCCCTCGCCCGCCATCGCGTACTTGTAGCCGCCCGCGACGTAGAACGCGCGGTCCGCGATCGGCCCCAGATCGGTCTCGAGCGCCATGAAGCCGTGGTAGCCGTCGAGCACGATCGCCGCCGGTGTCGCCTCGGCCACCGCACGCACGAAGGGCACCGGCGCGAGCGCGTAGCCCGAGTCGAAGAACACCTGGCTCGACCACACGAGATCCCAGGGCGCCCCACCCGCTCCACTCCGCGCCGCCGCCACGAACCGCTCTTGGAACGTCGCGAAGGGCTCCGTCGCGATCCGTGCAACCTGCAAGCGTCCTTCCTCCTCCAACCGCGCGGTCTGGCGCGCGAAGGAGTGGAACTCGCCGTCCGTGGTCAGCACCCGCGCGGGCCGATCGCTCGGCAGGCACGACAGCAGCCGCAGGACGAGCTCGTGCGTGTTCGGCGCGAACGCGATCGTCGAACCGCTCGCGCCCAGGCCGAGGAGCCGCGCCACGCTCGCGCGCGCTTCCTGCCACGGCCCCTCGAAGAACGGGCCCCATTTCGCGTCCGCGTGGCGGGCGGCGTCGTCCCACGCTCGGAGCTGAGCGTCCCGCGTCACGTCCGGCCAGTAGTGGTGCGAGTGCGCCGCGAAATGCACGCGCTCGGGGTCGGCCGCGAGGAATCGGGTGAAGTGCTTCGCGAGCATGATGCCGTGATAGCAGACGCGATCTCGGTTACGGTGGTCGAATGCAAAAGCTCGGCGTCGCGCTCGTTGCCCTCGGGATTGGACTGTCCGCCATCGGCATTGCTGCCTGTGTTGGCGAGAACACCACCCTTGCCCAGGGCACGCTCAACGGGCCGTGCTTCTCGGACAACACGTGCAACCCGGGCTTGTCGTGCTCACTCGTCGGCGGCACCGCGACGTGCGTCCTCAAGGATGGCGGCAGCACCAACGACTCGGGCGGCGGCAACGACTCCGGCGTGGCGGACACCGGCACCGACGGGCCGCGCACGTGCTCCTTCCAGACGACCCAATTTCCATGCGGCGGCCAGAACGCGAAGAACGCTTGCTACGGTCCGACGCAATCCTGTGCTCTGACGGGGTGCTCCGGCCCCACCGACATCGCCTGGGAGTGCTTCTCTCCCAACCAGTGTTCGAGCGCCGCGTGCTGCGTCAGCCCGAACGACGCGGTGCTGACCGCGACGACGGACTGCTCTCAGGGGGCGCTCCAGATGCTGGCGGTGGACGGCGGCGGCGGCGTGAACGGCGCCAGGTGCGGGATCGGGAACACCTGCGGGTCGGGCGACATCCAGCTTTGTCAGGCCAACTCGCAGTGCCCAAAGGGCAAGATCTGTAGCCCGGTGAAGATCACGAAGGGGGGCGCTTCCGCCAACAACGTGATCGTCGCAGCGTGCGTTCCCGAGTGAGGTGCCGCGTGCGCTTTACACGGAATCCCGCATCGCGTTAGAGTCCACCCGCCTTGGTGCGCTCGACTCTATTCTTTTCGATCCTCGTCCTCGTCGGCCTGTTCGGTGCGACAACGATCGCGTGCACCGACGAGCCGGTCGTCCCCACCAACGATGGTGGTGTCGTGGAATCAGGAACGCCGGAGTCTTCGACGCTCTGCACCTTCGGCACCTCGACCATCGGCGACTGCAAACTGGGTCCGTAATCAGGGGAGACGAAGACGCTCATGAAGCTCAAGGTCGTTGTCGTGGATTTGGAGATTCCCAAGCCGATCAAGCGGCGCCTCCTCCTCGCTGGGATCCCCACCGTCGCCTTGCTCGCGCTCGGCGGCATCGCGCTGGCGACGGTTCCCCACACGTTCTCGAACGGACAGGTCCTCAACGCGACGGACCTCAATGACAACTTCTCCGGACTGGACTCGCGGGTCACGGCGATCGAAAAGCACCCGGTCAAGAAGGTGGGGAACGTGAGCTACTCGCTCGATGCGACCTACTGCGGCAAGACGGCCCCCGTGAACGGCGCCGTCACGAACAACAACCTCACGGGTTGGGCGGCCGTGAAGGACCTGTGTCAGACCTCCTGCGCATCTCCGTCGGCGCACTTGTGCACGGGTGGCGAGTTGATCCGCTCCGTGCAGATGGGGGTCAAGCCCGAAACCGGCGCGTACGCTTCAGAGAGCGCCTTCGTCGGAAACAACGCCATTTCGTTGGATTGTCAGGGTTGGAGCTCGGCGGCGGCGACTGCGTTCTCGAACGTCAACTACACCCCGATCTGGGACTCCAACGGGCAGTATCCGACGGTCTTCTCGACCTGCGCGACGCAGTACCCCCTTCTCTGCTGCGACTGAGCGGGAAAGTTCCGCCAAACGCAGAACTGCCGGGCTCGCGTCGACCCGTCGGCCAAGAATCACGACGCGCGCGCGTCGAAGCCGAGCTATGCGAAAGATCATGGCCGACGCGCCCGAGGCACAGGTCCCCGATCTGCTCCATGCGACGCCGAGCACGCGCGTCGACTTCGAGTCGGTGAAGCTCTCGCTCCAGCTCGCGTTCGCGAGCGGCGTCGCAGGCGGGCTCTTCGCGGACGCGCTGGATCGCGCCGCGCTCGCGAAGTCGACGTTCGAGCCGTCGGCGTTCGCCGCCGACTTGTTCGTCTCGTCCTTCGTCGCGCACTGCTTCCGCGTGCCCTCCGGGAGCGGCGAGGCGAACCTCGCGCAGAAGCACCTGGTCCGCTTGCTCTGCAGCCCCCCGAAGGACGAAGCGACCGTTCACCACCGCCGCGCAATCGTGAAGGAGCTCGTCGACAAACCCGCGCTCCGCGCCTCGATGCAGAAGCTCTATTCCGCGCTCTGCAAATTTCGGGGCCTGCTCGAGGGCGCGAGCCACGCGGTGAAGTGGGATCCCAACCGGCGCCAGCTCGATCTCCTCGCGCTCACGAAGGAGATCTTCGACCTCATGGCCGACGATTTCGCCGGCGCCACCTCCGGGCTGTCGCGCCTCGCGGCGTTCGGGAAGCGCGTGCGCGACGCCGAGCCCTACCAGTCCCTCGCCGATCTGCTCCGCTACGACGACAAGCTCGCGACGCTCGATCTGAAGGTGCGCGTCGGCGCCGACGGGCGCATCCGCGGGTTTCAGGTCCTCTCGATCCAGGAGAACGACAAGAACCCGTTCGTGACGTCTCCCATTCGCCGCTGGTTCGCCAAGATCGAGCTCTTCGTCCGCGGTTACTCCTTCGGCGACGGCGAGATCATGGCGCGCCTGATCGACGCCGTGTGGGAGGGCGTCGAGGACGACGTCACCTGCTTCGTCCAGCTCCTCGGCGATCTCGAGCTCTACCTCGGGATCCTGGGCTTCGCGGACATGGCGAAAGAAGCGGGGCTCCCGATGTGTCTCCCCGAGCTCGTCGCGCCCGATCAACCGCGAGTGCTCGAGGGCCTCTTCAACCCGCTCCTCCTCGGCCACGGTACCAAACCGGTACCGTGCGAGCTCTCCACGAATCGGCACGACACCACCGTGCTCCTCACGGGCCCCAACTCCGGCGGCAAGACGCGCTTGCTCCAGAGCATCGGGCTCTCGCAGCTCCTCGCCCAATCGGGCCTGCTCGTCCCGTGCGCCTCCGCGAAGATCGCGCTCGCGCCGGGCCTCGTCGTCTCGCTCATCCAGGACACCACCGCCGACCAGACCGAGGGTCGGCTCGGCATGGAGCTGATCCGGATTCGAAGTCTGTTCGAGCGCCTGCCGCCGGGCGCGATGGTCATCCTCGACGAGCTCTGCTCCGGCACGAACCCGTCCGAGGGCGAAGAGATCTTCGAGCTCGTGATCCGCATGCTCAGCCGGCTCCGCCCGCAGGCGTTCATCACGACGCACTTCCTGGCGTTCGCGGCCCGGCTCGAGCGCGAGAAGCCGCTCGACAGCCTGCGCTTCTTCCAGGTCGCGCTCGGCGCCGATCAGTCGCCCACCTACCAGTTCGCGCCCGGCGTCGCGCGCACGTCGCTCGCCGGACAGGCCGCGGCGCGGCTCGGCGTCACCGGGGATCAGCTCATGGCGCTCATCGAGCGGAGCTTGTCGAAGGCGAACTGATGACGCTCCTCGTCAACTCCAAGATGCACCCCGAGCTCGCCGCGCGCGTCGAAGCGGCGGTGACTGGGAGGCGCCCCTCGCGCAACACCTCGCGCGCAGCCGCCACGCTCCGCGGGCTCGCGCGGATCGCGATCCTGGTCGCCGTCGTCGGCGTGGTCGCGCTCGTCCTCCACAAACGGCGCGAGGACCAGCGCGCGCTCGCGAGCGCGCGGAGCGAGCTGCTCGATCGCGTCGCGAAGGAGAGCGCGAGCCTGACCGACGCCGACCGCAAGGCACTCGGGCGAGACGAAGCGCTGCTCGCGACGTGGAGCAGCGAGTGGCCGGGCGACTTCACGGCCGAGGCGGTTCGCGGCCCGGGCGGGCTCCGGATCGCGCTCGCGCGGCCAGCGGTCTGGGTGCGCGGGCCCGTCGACGGCTTCGGGCCGGCGAAGGTCGGCAAGACCGAGGCCGAGTCGTTCAAGGACGCTCTCCTCTACTGCCTCGTCGAGCCGCCGTCGGCGAAGACCGAGAAGGTGCTCCTCGCCCGCGTGAAGACGGCTTACGCGAAGGGCGAGATGGAGAAGAAGACGCCCGGCATCCAGCGCCTGGGCGATGCCGCGCTCGGGCTCCGCTTCGTCGCGTCCGACTGGATCAAGCACGTGGCCGACGCCACGACGATCGAGACGATCGGCGCGTACCGCGGCGACTTCGATCTCGTGAGCTTCGAGCGCATGCGCGGCGCGCTCCGGGCCGAGGTGATGATCGCCGTGATGGACGAAGCCGGCACCACGCTCGGTCCGACCGAGATGGACGGCGAGCGCCCGCACCCGCTCCGGCTCGTGGTGTGGGATCTCGCGGCGAACGCACCGCTCCTTCGGCGGCGCGCGACGGTGGATCCGTCGGGCTTCTCCGCGAGCGCGCGGTCGGAGTACGCGAGCGCGCTGGACGGGTGCGGCTTCGCGTACGACGTGACGAAGGAGCTGGCGGAGGCGAAGTGAGCGGGACTCAGTCCGCCTTCGCGTTGAGCTCGTCGATGTAGGCGAGCGCCTTCGACTCGCTCTGGAAGAACGCGAACTCGGGGAGCCCGCTCTCCTCGGAGAGACGACGAATCTGCATCTTGCTCAACGTCGCCGAGACGAGGTTCGCGGCGGTGACGACCTTCGCCTCACGCGCCCGAACCATCGTCGCGGCATGACACGCTTGCACGTCCGGCTTCTGCGCCGGGTAGTCGCTCAGGTCGGCCAGGACGAACCAACGCCCGCGCCGAGCCATGAGCGCGATCGCGTCAAAGCAGTTGTCGCGGTACGAGACGCCGAGCGGCAGCTTCCAGAGGCCCCAAAACCGGAATCGAAGGAGACGCCGAGGCGCGTCGACCCAGATCCGATACCCGGCCTTCTCGTCACCATCCTGCCAGTTCATCGGGGTCCCGAGCTCACTTCGCAGCGACCTTCTTCCAACTCGGGCGGGTGCGAACGCGCTCCCACCACGCCAGGAACGCCGGCTTCTCGAACAGCTTCCACGACGGCGTGCCCTGGAGGAACTCCACGTAGGGCATGTACGAGATGTCCGCGAGGGAGAACTCGTTCCCCGCCATGTAGGGGTTCTTCGCGAGGTTCTCTTCGAGCACCACCATCGTCTTCGCGAGCGTCTCCTCGAGCTCCTTCACGCGCTCGGGGTTGGTCGCCTTCCCCGCCATCGGGTTGAGGACGTGCTCGTAGATGAGCCCGAGCGCCGCCGGCGTGAAGTAGGACATCTCGATCGAGATCCACTGCTCGACGCGCGCGCGCGCCTTGGGATCGCTGGGCACCACCTTCGGTCCCGGCATCACCTCGTCCAGGTAGCGGCAAATCGCCCGCGACTCGTACATCTCGAAGTCGCCATCCTCGAGAGCCGGCACCTTGCCAAACGGTTGGCGGCCGAGGTGAGGCATCTGCCGGTTCTCGCCCTTGAAGATGTCCACCACGGCGAACTCCGCCGCTCCGCCCTTTTCCTCGAGGGTCGTCAGGATCTTCCGCGTACAGGTGCTCATGGGGTGGCCGTAGATCTTCATGATGGGCTGGTCTCCTTGCGTGTCTCAACCGTCCCGCAACCACCGCAGGGCGGTGGTCTCGGTCGTGAAGAAAGAGAATGAGGGGAGGCCGCTCTCCTCCGAGAGGCGGCGAATCTGAAGCTCCCCAAGGCGGGAGTCGACCAAATTGGCAGACTTCTTCACCTTTTCCTTCGCGCGCCGCATGCAGCGGCCGTGGCATTCCTGCACTCCGGGCCGCTGGGGCGGGTAGCGCGAGATGTCGGCCAGCACGTACCAGCGCTCGCCGGTGGGGATTTGTTGGAACGCGTTCGTCATGGCGCGCTCGAAGTCGGCGCCGAGCGCCTCGTCCCAGAGCCCCCAGAACGCCATCCGGATCAGGGTCTGTGACGCATCTGCCGTCACGATGAACCCCATCCCGTCTCGTTCCGTTTTCCACGTGAGCATGAGCTTCGCAATCTACCAACCGGCGCGGTGCTTGAGAAGCACGGTAGAGGTGGGGGAACGGGTGTGCATCAGCTGGAATGGGGTGAACCTGCACCGGTTGTGCTCCGGAATCCGCCAAGATTTCAAGGCCATCCAACCGAACAGTTGAGCCTGTGAGCCACCTTGGCGTACCGTGGGACGATGGGCCTTTGTCCGGCCCAGCCTGGAGGAACGAATGCGCAAAGGAACGAAGGTTCTCGCTTCAATCGCTCGCGCTTGCTTGGCCCTCGGAATCATTGGAACCGGCCTGATCCGGCACGCTCCTGACGCCATCGCCGGCGGCGGCGGTGGGGGTGGCGGAAACGGCCACCACGCCCACGGCGTCCGCATGGTGTACGACGACTTCAAGAACGGCTTCAGCGCCAACACCCCGACATCCAAGTGGTTCTACTTCTCGGCCGGGCCGTTCGTCGGGAACGGCGGCATCGAGTCGACCTCGGGTCACGGGCTCTCCGTCCGCGCCTCGGGCACGAACTCGGTGACGGGTGAGCCCGCGTTCGACAAGACGCTGGCCCCGGACAGCCAGAACGGCGGTCTTCCGGGCGGCATCGACCACGTGAAGTGGCTGGTCTACGCCACCCACCCCGCGACCTCGGGGTTCCCTGGCTTCGACGCCATCCCGGGCAAGGAAGTCGCTTGCGAGTGGCGCCTAGGTGGGCGGACGTATGGAAACAGGTTCCAGCCCTTCGGGAACAACGTCCTCGACCCGAACGACGACCTGCGCCTCTCGGCGTACGCCGCCAACACGATCGACCTCGAGACCTTCATGGTCTTCGACTGGTTCGTCACGAACGAGACGATCTACGCGTTCTACGAGCGCCTCCCCTTCGGGCGTGGCCCCGTCCTCGGCAACTACGCGGCGTTCTCGTTCAACATCCCGGTCGGCAAGACGCACCCGGGTCAGCAGCACCACTTCAAGACGGCGTACGACCGCACGAACAACCGCGTCCGGTGGGTGCTCGACGGCAAGGAGGTCTACTCCGTCAGCCGCCTCGGCTTCCTCATCGACCGCAAGTACATGACCCTGGACCACGGCGGGACCGAGACGAACGTCCAACCGCGGCAGCTGCTCTGCGGCATGGGCATGTTCACGCTCCTCGACGCTCACCTCCCGTCGAAGATCGGGCTCGTGAAGGTGTCCGACTCGCCGGGCTTCTACTTCAACCCGGAGCTCGGGCAGCCCAACCCGGAGACCTTCGTCGACCCGAACAGCAACCTCGGCAGCCGCTTGTTCGGACAGGGTGCGTCCTTCCACGTGAAGCACTCGGTCGTGTCGTACACCGACATCTCCGATCGTGATCGCGACGACGAGGACGACGACGACTGCAACGACGACTGATCGGCCCGAGCCGAGCGTTCCTCCCACCGCCAGCCGCGCGAAACCGCGTGGCTGGCGGTTTCTTTTTCAGGGTGACGCTGCGTCGCCCGCGCCCGCGTCGTCGTACGGGTTCGTCGGGAGCTCCACGACCTCGGTCGGCTCCGTGCCCGCGAGGAAGACCTCGTCCATCACGTCGTCGTCCCCGTCGGGTGGCAGCTTCCCGGTCTTCTTGTCGATCTTCACCGTGACCACGCCCGCCGGGCGCGGGAAGTCGCTCGGCGGCTTCTTGTCGTGCGCCACCTTCATGAAGTCGATCCACGCCGGCAGCGCCGTGCTCGCACCGGTCTCCCCCGAGCCGAGCGCCTTGCCGTCGTCGTAGCCGACCCACACGACGGCGGCGATCTCGGTCGAGTACCCCGCGAACCACGTGTCCTTCGAGGCGTTGCTGGTCCCCGTCTTGCCGGCGAGGGGACGCCCGAGCGAGCGCGCGCGCGCAGCGGTGCCGTGATCGACGACGCTCGTCAGCATGCTCGTCGTGACGTAGGCCTCGGCTTCGTCGAGGACGCGCCGCGGCGGCGGCGCTTCGGGGAGCGTCCGCTCTTTCCCGTCGGGACCGACGATCTTCGTCACGAGCCGCGGCTCGTCGTAGGTGCCGCCCGCGGCGAACGTCGCGTACGCGCCGCAGAGCTCGAGCGGCTCGAGCTCGTAGCTACCGAGCGCGAGCGAGAGATCGGGCTTGAGCGTCGACTTGATCCCGAGCGACTGCGCGTACGACACGACGTTCGCCGGTCCGACGCTCGCGAGCACGCGGACCGCGACGACGTTGACCGAGTTCGCGAGCGCCTCGCGCAAGCGGAGCGGGTCCTTCCCCGTCCAGCCCTCGTAGTTGCTCGGGTGATAGTTCCCCGGGAACACCTCGGGGTTCGGATCGACCAGCGTCGACGGCGTGAACGCGCGCGACCGCAGGCCGTAGGAGTAGACGACCGGCTTGAACGTCGAGCCCGGTTGGCGCTTCGCTTGGGTGGCGCGATCCAACCCGCCCGAAGCCGCTTCGTAGTTGCCGACGAGCGCGAGGATCTCGCGCGACCGCACGTCGATCGCGACGAACGCGCCTTCGGGTCCGCTCTCCAGCCGGAGCGGCACCTTCACCATCGGTGCGTTCGGGTCCGCCTTCGCCGGATCGGCCACCGGGCCGAGCAAGCTCACGCGGACGAGCGCGCCGGTGGGCGCGAACTTGGAGGCAGCCAGGTTCGCCGGGTTGTACCGCGTGTAATCTGCAAGCTTCACGACGCCGGTGACGGTGCCGACCTTCACGTCGAACGTGTCGGCCTGGTCGTCGGCGGAGAGGACCTCTCCCACGAGCACCTTGTGCTGCTCGAAGCTCGGCGTGCCCTCGAAGGGAGGCTCCTTGGGCGCGGGCGGCTTGATGACGTGGCCCTTCTTGTCGGTCGTCGGCTGCGGCGGCGGCTTCAGCGGCCCTTGCGCGCCCTTGCGCTTGTCGTACGCGGCGAGGTCGTCGCGGAGCGCCTTGCGCGCGGCGGTCTGGAGCTTCGGATCGATGCTCGTCGTGATCGTGAAGCCGCCGAGCTTCTCCTCGTCGGGAGCGACCTCCTTCAGCACGCGCTTGGCCCACTCCACCGCCTCGGGCGCGAGCTCGCCGTTCACGGTCGTGACCGGCGCGAGCGTGATCGTCTCCGCCTTGGCCGCCTCGTACTGGGCGTCGTTCAGGAACTTCTTCTGGTGCATCTGCCCGAGCACGAAGTCCCGCCGCTGGAGCGCTTTGTCCAAGTGCTTGCGCGGGTTGTACGACTCGGGCCCGGCGACCGTGCCGGCGAGGAGCGCCGCTTCGCCGATCGTCAGATCCTTCGCGCTCTTGCCGAAGGCGTTGCGGGCGGCTTCCTCGACGCCGTAGCGCCCGTCGCCGAAGTAGATGTGGTTCAGGTAGAGCTCGAGGATCTCGTCCTTCGAGAGCTCCTGCTCGAGCCGCCGCGCGAGGAGCGCTTCGCGGATCTTCCGGCGGAACGTCTTCTCCTGATCGAGGAGCAGGTTCTTCACGACCTGCTGCGTGATCGTCGAGCCGCCTTGCTTGAAGCGCCCGCTCTTGAGGTTCACGAGCATCGCGCGCGCGATGCCCCAGTAGTTGAGCCCGTCGTGCTCGTAGAAGTTCGCGTCCTCGGCGGCGAGGAACGCGAGCTTCACGTGCGGCGGGAGCGTGCCGATCGCGACCACGGTGCGCCGCTCGGTGTAGATCTCCGCGAGCAACGTACCGTCGCGCGCGAGGACGCGCGTGGTCTGCGCGGGGTGGTAGTTCCCCTTGAGGTCCGCGACCGACGGCAGATCCTCCTCGTAGTGCTTCACCATCACGTAGAAGCCCACGACCGACGCGACGGCGAGCACGACCATCGTGATCGCGAGCCGCTTCGTCCAGCGCCACAGCGCCGCGCGCGCGCGCTTCCACTGCTCCGCTCGCGTCAGCTTGGCCGTCGCCTTCGCGCCCTTCGCGATCGGCTCGATCTCCTTGGGATCGACCGCCGAGCGCTTCGTCGCCGCTGTTGCGCTCACGCCCTTGGAAACGCTCGAGGGCCCGCCATCGCTTCCGCGAGACTTCACTTCAATTGCTTCCGATGGCCGACCGTGGCTTGAGCGGCGCGTACGCCGTCGTCCCGGGGAGCTGCTCCCCACTCGGTGCCCCGACCAGGACCTGCTCGGCCGTCTGATCGGCGAGCTTCACGGCCTGGTCCTCCTCGATCCAAATCGTCCGGCACTTGACCGCGCCGAGCACGGCGTCGACGTCCTGGCGGAGGTAGTAGCTCCGCCCCGCCTCGAGGATCTGGGTCTGGGTATCGGCCGTGTCCGCCTCGGAGACGATGTGGTGCTCACCCGGCTCGGCCAGGTAGCAGAAGCGCGTGTTGCCGCGCGTGGCACCGACCAGCGTCCCGTTGTCGCGCACGGGGAACGTGACGCCCGCCGCTTCGCTCGTGGGGCGCAGCACGCAGACACGCGCGCGCTGCGCGGGGAGCTCGGCGCCGGTGAGCGCGAGGGTGCCTTCACGCTTCTCGAGCGTCCACGCCGAGCAGGCGGGGAGCACGAGGAGGAGGGCGAAGAGGGCGCGTCGCATCGGCGACGTGCATTCTACTGCAAGAATCGCCTCACTTCACGAAGTGCATGACCAGGACGGCCAGGCCGATGCCGACCACCAGGAATGCCACAGCGACGCCGACGAGCAGCGGGGTGCCCGATTTGGGCGGCTGCGGGATGGTCTCGGACTCCGCCGGGGCGGTCGGGGCGACGTTCGCGCCCGGCGGCGTCGGGGTCGGCTCGCTGCGCGACGCGTCCGGGATCGACGGGGCGGGTCGGCTCACGGGCGGCGGCATCATCGACTTGCCGTCGAGCACGGCCTGCAGCGCCGCGCCGAACTCGGCGACGGAGCCGAACCGATCCTCGGTCTTCTTGGAGAGCGCCTTCGCGATGATCTGATCGAGGAGCGGCGGGAACGTCTTGCCGGGCACGCGCTCGGAGAGCGGGATCGGCTTGTTCGAGACGTGGAACGCGAGGAAGTCCATCGCCGACTTCGCGTCGAACGGGAGCTTGCCCGTGAGGACCTCGTACAGGATCACCGCGAGCGAGTACTGATCGCTCGACGGGTCGAGCGTCTTCCCCTGCGCCTGCTCGGGGCTCATGAACTCCGGCGTGCCGAAGACCATGCCCTCCTGCGTGAGGATCACGGAGCCGGGACGCATCTCGCGCTCGGTCACCTTCGCGAGCCCGAAGTCGAGCACCTTCGGGAAGTCCTTCAACCCGCCCGACTGGCAGAGGAAGATGTTCTCGGGCTTGAGGTCGCGGTGGACGATGCCGATGCGATGGGCTTCTTCGAGCGCACCGCAGACTTGGATCATCACCGGGAGCGCGCGCGGAACGGTGAAGGGGCCCTCGGCCCGAACCGTCTGGTTCAGGTTCTTGCCCTCGAGGAACTCCATCACGATGTAGAGCGACCCGTCGTCGAGCTCGCCGTAGAGGAACACCTTCACCGTGTTCGGGTGGGTCAGGTGGCTCATCGCGCGCGCTTCACGACGGAAGCGCGAGGCGAGGTCCTTGCGGTTCGTGAGCTTCGGGTGGAGGATCTTGACCCCCACCATCCGGTTCATCTCGGGCTGGAGCGCCTTGTAGACGGCCCCCATCCCACCGGATCCGATCTTTTGGAGGATCTGGAATTGGCCGTTAAGAATGTCCCGACCGATGAACGGATCCGCCTGCGCCATCGAGAGCGTTCCTAGGTATCACAGGATGCCCCTCCCCGTCGCCCTGGAGTCCAGCAACCTCCGAACGCTCGGATTTCGCCACGGATTCGCGACCCGCACGCTCGATTTCGGGTCCCAGCTCGAGCCCTCCGTGCGCGCCGAAAACGCCCACACGCTCGCGCTGCTCCTCCGCTTCGACGACGCGCGGCTCTTCCAGGCGTCGCAGGTCCACGGCGCGACCGCGCTCCTCGCCGAGGGCGCTCCCCCCGCTACCGTCCGCTGCGAGGCCGACGCACTCGTCGCGCTCGCCCCCGGCGATGCGGTCGGCGTGCGCGTCGCCGATTGCGTGCCCATCCTGCTCGCCGACCCGGACTCGGGCGCCGTCGCCGCGGTGCACGCGGGCTGGCGCGGTCTCGTCGCGGGCGTGATTCACTCCGCCGTCGCGCTCGCGGCCGAACGTG
This sequence comes from Polyangiaceae bacterium, assembly GCA_044224495.1. Taxonomy (GTDB): domain Bacteria; phylum Myxococcota_A; class Polyangia; order Polyangiales; family Polyangiaceae; genus JBGAKG01. The sequence goes on from JBGAKG010000019.1 coordinate 16,710, forward strand.
GCGCGACGTTCCGCGCGGCCGCGATCGGACCGTGCATCGGCGGATGCTGCTTCGAGGTCGATCACGACGTCGCCGCGCGCATCACCGGCTCCACCACCGACCGCGCGCTGGAGCGCCGCACCGAGGGCAAGAGCTGGATCGATCTCCGCGTCGCCGTCCGCGCGATGCTCGAGCGCGCCGGCGTTCGCGACGTCGAAGACGTCGGCGGCTGCACGAAGTGCTCGCCCGAGCTCTACTTCTCGCACCGCCGCGACGCGGAGCGAGCAGGCCGTCACCTCGCGGTCATCGTCGCCGGGCGACCGTGATCAGACCTTCGGCGCGCCCGCTTGGCGCTTGAAGCCGTCGAGGATCAGCTCGAGCCCGAACTCGAAGATCGCGTCGAAGTGCGCGGGCGAGAGCATCGCGCCGACCTTGGCGAGCCGCGGGAGGCTCGTCTCCGCTTCGGCCTCGGTTCCCTGCGCCGTCTCCGCGTGGCGCGCGGCGTAGTTGGTGCCGGCGATCTCGTCGAGCGCGGTCCCGCTCGTGTAGTTGCCGACGGTTCGGAACAGCTGCACCGCGAGCTTGGGCTCGAAGCCTTCGTCCAGGAGCGCGCCGAACATCGAGTCGAGCATCGACTTCGTCGCCTCGGTATCGAAGCGACGCATCGCCACCAGCGGGAACGCGTGCGGATGGATCCGCGCCAGCGCCCGGTACGAGCGGGCGAAGCCACGCACGCGCTCGACCCAGCCGCCGCCGGCAGGAGGGATCTCCACCTTGCGCATGATGCGATCGACGACCGCATCGAGGAGCGCTTCCTTCGACGCGAAGTGGTTGTAGATCGCCATCGCCTCGCAACCGAGGGCGCGCCCGATCTGGCGCGTGCTGAGCTCCTCCAGCCCGTGCGCGTCGATCAGCGCGAGCGCCGTCGTGGCGATGCGATCGCGCGACAGCGGCTCACGGCGTTTCCGCTCCTTCTTCTCGACCTTCGGCGTGCTCTTTCGGCGCATCGGCTCCACGCCTCAGAGTAGACCCGCGCCCCGCCGCCGGGAACCGCCATGTGTATGCGGAGGAGCGAGCGGAACTTCATCCTTTGATTCCGAGCATTTGGACTCGAGCTAGAATACGTTTGCTTACAGTGTATACTCGTGCTTTCATGGTGGGAGAAGGAGGCCGCGATGTACCGACCCACCCCGCCCGACCTGCCGGAAGCCCCGCGCCCCCTGGGAATCGCTGAAGGAACGCCCGCCCCGGTGCCGCCGGGAGCGCCCGACGCGCTCGAGGACGAGGCGAGCCGCGACCGCGAGCTCGTGCGCCGCCTTACGACGTTCTTTCACGTCCCCAGCGACGTGCTTTGAGCTGCAGCTCGGTCCCCGTCGGTGCGTAACATGCGCCGATGGATCTCGACCAGCTGCGCCAGCTCATGGAGGAGTTCATTCCGTTCAACCGCCACCTCGGGATCAAGATCACCGAGGTGAAGCCGGGGCGAGCGCACCTCTCGCTCCCGTTCCGCGAGCACTTCGTCGGCGACCCGCTGCGCCCCGCGCTCCACGGCGGCGTCCTCAGCACGATGGCGGACGTCGCCGGCGGCATGGCGGTGTGGACGAACTCGGTCGACCCGCGCGCGCGCGTCTCGACGATCGATCTGCGCGTCGACTACCTGCGCCCGGCGCGACTCGAGACGCTCGACGCGATCGCGATCGTCGTACGCCAAGGCAACCGCGTGGGCGTGGCCGACGTGAAGCTCTTCCACCCCTCCCGCCCCGACGAGGTGATCGCGACGGGCAAGGGCGTCTACAACGTCACGCTCGTGAAGAGCCAGGAGACGTTCAAGGACGCGAAGAAGAAGCACGAGGGCTGACGCGTCAGCGGTGACGCATCTCCGCTGCAGCGTCTGCGCTCGGGCGCGGCCGAACGCGCAAGCGCGTCGCGCGTGACGCAGCCGCACCCGGGATTTCCCCGCTCCGCGCGCGCGGCGGTGGAGCGGTGACCGTGGCACGGCGCGTGCTCCTTCGTCGGCCGTGGACGGCCTTGCGATTCGGAGAGCGACGGAAGACGATGGGAGCGTGCGCCGACGGTTCGCCGTTGCTCTCGTGACTTCCCTGTTCTTGGCCGTCGGCCATGCCGGCTGCGCCTACGACTGGAGCGTCGGCAACGGCAACGACGGCGGCACGGGCAACGACGCGGGGGGCGGCTGCGGCGCCTGCGCGCAGAGCTGCACGAGCGGTCCGTGCTCGATCGCGTGCGAGACCGACGGGTGCAAGCTCGGCTGCACGGGCGCGAACTGCAGCACCGAGTGCAAGGCGGGGCAGACGTGCAAGCTCGCGTCGACCGCGGCGACGACGACGTCGGTCTGCCGCACCGGCGCGAGCTGCGAGGTCGCGTGCACGAGCGGCACCTGCGGGCTCACCTGCGAGGCGGGCTCGACCTGCACGATGGTGTGCACCGTCGCGACGTGCGACCTGACGTGCCCGGCGGGGGCGACGTGCAAGTGCGTCGGCTCGTGCACCTGCACCGGCGCGGGGTGCCCGTGAGGTTCGGTGCCGGACTCGTGCTCCTCGCGCTCGTCGCGAGCACCGGCCTCGCCGCCGCCGACGAGACGGCGAAGTCGGCCTACGAGGAAGGCCTGCGCGCGCACAAGGCGGGCGACTTCCACGCGGCGGCGGTCGCGTTCGCTCGGGCCGATGCGCTCGCCCCGAACGACACGGCGTTGAAGGCGGCGCTCGACGCCGCCGTCCGCGCCGACGATCCCGTCATCGGCGGCGAGCTCCTGGAGCGCGCGAGCACCCGCACCCTCGGCGCAGCGGCCCAGGCGAGCGTGACGGCGGCCACGGCGAAGCTCGCGCACCGGAGCGGCTTCGTCCGGATCGAGTGCACCTCCTCGTGCACCGCCACCGTGGACGGCAAGGACACGCCGACGCGGGCGAACGTCCGTACCAATTTGGGACAGCATGCGGTCGTCGTGCGGTTCCCCGAGGCCGCGGACCCGAACGGCTCGATGGCGGCGACCGCGACCGTATCCGCCGATCAGACGGCGCTCCTCCGGTTCCAGGCGCCGCCCCCCGCGCCGCCTCCGCCGGCGACGCCGCCTACCGTCGATCGTCCACCGCCGCCGGTCGTCACCCCGCCGCCGCCCACCTCGAGCGCCAACGAGCCGCCGCCCTTCGTCCCGCCCCGCGAGGCCACCGCGGAGCCCTCGGGGATCACGCCGGTGGTCTTCTTCGTCGGGCTCGGCGTGACGGCAGTGCTCGGGGCGACCGCGCTCTGGAGCGGCCTCGCGACGAAGGGCATCCACGACGACTTCGTCGCCGCGCGTTGCGCGACCGCGAGCTCGGCCGCGTGCACGGGGCTCTCGGACGACGGGAGCGCGGCTCAGCTCCGCACCAACGTGCTCGGCGCGGTCACGGGCGTCGCGGGCGTCGCCACGCTCGTGGTCGGCATCTTCTTCACGCGGTGGAAGAGCGCGCCCGCACGAATTGCGCCGGGGCCCGGCACGGCGGGGCTCTCCGTCAGCGTCGACTTCTGAGGTAGAGTCGAAGCAATGGCCGAGCGCCGCTACGAGCCGATCCTGAAGCTCGCCGCTGGCGGGATGGCGACGGTGTTCGTGGGGACCGCGCGCGGCGCGATGGGGTTTCGCCAGCTCGTGGCGCTCAAGCGCCCGCACCCTCACCTCCTCGAGGATCCGGCCGGCCGCCGCGAGCTCGTCGCGGAGGCCCGGCTCGCCTCGCTCATCCACCACGCGAACGTGGTGGACGTCCGCGACATCGAGATCGAGGGCGACGAGATCACGCTCGTGATGGACTACATCGAGGGCGCGTCGCTGGCGGAGCTCCTCAACGAAGGGCTGCGCGGGGGCGAACGCGTGCCGGCCCCCGTCGTCGTGCGGATCATCCTCGACGCATGTGCGGGCCTCCACGCCGCGCACGAGGTCGTCGACGAGAAGGGACGCGCGGTCGGCCTCGTCCATCGCGACGTGTCGCCGCAGAACCTGCTCGTGGGCCTCGACGGCACGACGCGCGTCTCGGACTTCGGCGTCGCGAAGCTGACGAGCGGCCAATCGACCGCGCACGGAACGCTCAAGGGGAAGCTCGCGTACATGGCGCCGGAGTACCTGCGCAACGAACGCATCGATCGGAGGCTCGACGTGTTCGCGATCGGCGTCGTCCTGTGGGAGGCGCTCACCTACGAGCGACTCTTCCGCGGCGAGCACGACGCCGACACGCTCCGCAAGGTGCTCGAGCTGCGCGCTCCGCTCGTGTCGGAGCGCACACCCGCGCTCGGGGATGCGCTCGACTCCGTCATCGCGTCCGCGCTCGCCAAGGCCCCGGCCGACCGCTTCCAGACCGCGCTCGCCTTCGCGAACGCGCTCGAGAGCACCGCGCGCGCGCAGGGTCTCGTCGCCTCGCACACGCAGGTCGCGGAGGTCGTCGCGCGGATCGCCGGGCGCACGCTCGAGGCGCGGCGCACGCTCGTCCGCAAGAAGCTCGCCGAAGAGCCTTCGCTCCTGAGCTTCATGAAGGGCGAGGCGCCGCCCGAGGTCGCGGCCCTCGGTGCGAAGAAGGAGAACCCCGATCTCGTGGCGACCGTCGCTCCCGCGACGAAGCCGACGATGGACACGCTCCCGCTCGAGCAACCCCCCGCTCCTCTCGCTGCGCCTCCACCGACGACGCTGCCGCTCGCGCCGCGCGCGGCACCGACGACGACCGCCCCGGCGCTGACGCCGGCGGCGACGACCGCCCCGGCGCAGACGTTCGAGGAGGCGTCGCGGCCGTTCGACCCGATGTCGATCTCGCAGCTCCCAGGGACGCCGAAGCGTTCGCTCGTGGGGCCCGCGCTGATCGCGTTGGTGGTGGTCGGGGCCATCGGAGCGGCGGCCGCGTGGGCGATCACGCGTCCGAGCGGCACGGAGCCGAACGGCACGGCGTCGGGCGAAGCGCCGAGCGCGACCCGCCCCGATCCGTCGGCATCGAGCGGCACGAACGTCGCGAGCGCGGCCCACGTCGAGCCGTCGGCCGGCTTGGCGCCGCTGTCGTCGAAGCTCCCGCTTCACCCGTCGGCGGCGCGGTCCGCCGCACCGCACGGCCCGAGCCCGTCGGCCTCGGTGAGCCCGAAGCCGACGGCGACCGCGACGGGCGAGGGCGACCCGCCGCCGAACCCCTACTGACGCGAGCCCGCGTCAGTGCGCGTTGGCGAACGCGATGCCGCGCACGGTCTCGTTGATGGCGGTCTCGGTCGACGCGAGCGCCGCCGCACGCCAGCCACCCTTGTCGTGCTCGGCCGCCTGGAGCTGGGTCTTCGCTTCACGCAGCTTGGCGAGCGCCGCCTGCATGTTCGGCTGCGCGTCGAGCGCGACCGGCTCGAGATCGGACGCGTTGTGGGTCGCGTCGAACGCGATGCCGCGGTTCGTCTCCGCGATGGCCTTGTCGGCCGAAGCGAGCGCCGCCGTACGCCAACCGCCCTTGTCGTGCTCGGCCTTCGCGAGGAAGTCCCGCGCATCCTTCAACGCTGCGAGCGCGGCCTGCATGTGCGGCTGAGCCTGCACGCGCGTGACGTGGTCCGCCGAGGCGGCCTCCGCGCTCGGTGCGTGCGCGACTCCGAAAGCTGCAACCAGGGCCAGTGCGGAAACGGCGTGGACGATCTTCATGCGCGAGCTCCTTTTCTCCCACCAGAAATCAATCCTGATGGACGAGCCACGTCAATCCGTATTCACGGCACCGGATCGGGACCAAACACCTCGACGTCCACGGCCGAGGCATAATGGACCGACGCGACGCGGCCCGGCAGCGGGAGGCCGTCGGCCACGAGGAGCTCGTCCTCGATCCCGTGCAAGGTCGCGCGCTGCGCCGGATAGGGCACGTGGTTGACGTGGCCGCGGAAGACCTGCCCCTTCTTCTCGAGGAACAGGTAGTAGCGCTCGAGCAAGAAGTGCTCGAGTGTACCAACTTGGGACGGACCGAGCTTCTCGCCGACCGAGTACTCCACCGAGACCGATGCGCCGGTGGCCTTGCGGCGGCTCGTGTAGCGCGTGCGGTCGCTCGCGTCGTCGTCCTTCGCGGAGCTCATCTCCGCGAAGTGGTACGGCAGCCCCCAGACGAAGCGCGCCACGCGAACGGCGAGCCACGAGCTTGCCTCGAGCGAGAGGAAGTAGACGCCCGGCTTCCCGTCGTGGTGGACGTACGTGCGGACGTTCGTCTCCAAGAAGTCGAGCCCCGCCCGCTCCGGCATCCAGGCGGAGCGGATGTTCGACATCCGGAACGGGACCATGCCGACCCACGCCTCGCCGTCCCAGGGATCGAGCTCGAGCGACGCGGGCACGAGCGGACGCACCACCTCGAGCGGGAACGTCCAGTGGAGGAAGAGGAGCTCGGACCAGCGCTGGGTGCCGGCGTTCTTGCCTTCGGGGCGACGCGTCGGGGAGACGCGATCGAGATCGAGGCAGTGCGAGCTCACGCGGCCGGCGCCGCCCCGGTGCCGCGAGCGAGGAAGTCGATGAGATCGATCTTCGTCACGATGCCGACGAGCTCGTCGCGCTCGGTGACCATGGCGACCTTCGCGTCCGCGAGGGCGCTCTGGAGGAGCTCGATCTTGGTGTCGGGCGTGACGGTCGCGTAGTCGCCCTCGGCGATCTCGCCGACGGGAGACTCGAGCGTCTTCTTTCCGCTGACGAGGTGCCGGAGGAGGTCGACCTCGGCCACGATGCCGCGGAGCTTGCCGCCGTCGACGACCGGGAGCTGGCTGATGCCGCTGCCCTTGAGCGTGTCGATCGCCTCGCGCACGGTGGTCGTGGACTGGGCGGTGGTGAGCTTGGCGCGGTAGCGCGCGCCGAGGACGTCGCGCACGGTGCCGAGGCCGGGGTTCTCCTCGAGGAAGCCGTTCTCGCGCATCCAGTCGTCGTTGAAGATCTTGGAGACGTACTTGTTGCCGCCGTCGGCGAGGAACACGAGGATCTTCTGGCCCTTCTTCGGGTTCGCCTTGGCCCACTTGATCGCGCCCGCGACGGCCGCGCCGCCGGAGCCGCCGACGAAGAGCCCCTCGAGCCGCGTGAGATCACGCGTCATGAGGAAGCACTCCTTGTCGTCGACGCGGACGATGTCGTCGAGGATCTTGAGGTTCATCGTGGTCGGGAAGAAGTCCTCGCCGATGCCCTCGACCTTGTACGAGAACGGCTTCGTGATCCGCTGCGTCTTGACGAAGTCGTAGTAGAGTGAGCCGACCGGGTCGACGCCGACGATCTTGATCTCGGGCTTCTTCTCGCGGAGGTACTTGCCGGTGCCGCTGAGCGTGCCGCCGGTGCCCATGCCGGCGAGGAACGCGTCGAAGTCGCCGTTCGTCTGGCGCCAGATCTCGGGGCCGGTGGAGAGGTAGTGCGCCTCGGGGTTCGCCGGGTTGTGGTACTGGTTCGCGTAGAAGCAGTTCGGCGTCTCCACCGAGAGGCGCTTCGCGACCTGGTAGTAGCTCCGCGGGTCGTCGGCTTCGACCGCCGTCGGGCAGACCACGACCTTCGCGCCGAACGCGCGCAGGTTCGAGATCTTCTCCTGGCTCATCTTGTCCGGCATGACGAAGATGCACTTGTAGCCGCGCACCGCGGCGAGCAGCGCGAGCGACGCGCCGGTGTTGCCGCTCGTCGCCTCGATGATCGTGCCGCCCGGCTTGAGCCCACCCTCTTCCGCGCGCCGGAGCAGGTTCGCCGCGAGGCGATCCTTGTGGCTTCCGCCGGGGTTCAGGTACTCGCACTTCACGTAGATCTCGGCGTCGAGCCCGGCGGTCACCTTGTTCAGGCGAACGATGGGGGTGTTGCCGACGGCCTTGGTGATGTCCTCGATCGCGCCCTGCATCATGGGATTGCGAGGGGCATAGCCGATTCTCGCTTCGGCGAACAGCCGACGCCGCCCCGAATCATTTTTGCATGGCATCGGCAAATAGTCGTGCTAGGACCCTGCACGCGGTTTTTGCGCGGGAGGGCACCATGCGGTTTTGGGTGGCGGCGGCGTTCCTCGGTCTCGGTCTTTCGGCCGGAAGCTCGCTCGGGTGCGGCGCGAGCCCCGACGGCACGCCGACGGTCCCGGCCGACGCGGGCGATGCGGCGGTGCTCGACGCGGCGCCTCCGAGCGACGACGACGCGGCGCCTCCCGCCGACGACGACGCGGCCCCCGCCCCCACGCCGGTCGACCGCCCGGCGATCCCGTGCACCGATTCGCTCGACGACGTCTACGTCGCGCCGAAGGTGCTGGCGCCGATGAGCCCCGCCCTTCGCGGCGACGTCGTTCGCTGCGCGCCGAAAGCCGATCTCGATCCGACCGCGGTGCAGGCCCGGCTCGACGCGAAGTCGATCGCGACGAAGGCGCTCTTCGGCGTGCACGAGGTTCGGATCGCGTTCCGCACCTACCGGAGCGACGGCACGCCCGCGCTCTCGACGGCGCGGGTGCTGCTGCCCGACACGAAGACGCCCACCGCGCAGGCCGTGCTCGTCGCCCACCCGACCGACGGGATCGCGGACGGCTGCGTGCCTTCGAAGAAGGATGGGGCGAACGACGAGCTCGCTCTCGCGTGGGCCACGCTCGGACGGCCGGTGATCGTCCCCGACTACGTCGGCCTCGGGAACGACGGCGTGCAGGGGTACCTCGACAACGTCGAGCAGGGCCGCACGATCCTGGACTCGGGGCGCGCGCTCGACGATCTGCTCGCGCACGGTCCTTTCGCGCGCATCCTCGTCGTGGGGTACAGCCAGGGCGGCGGCGCCGCCCTGAGCGCGCAGGCGCTGGAGAAGAGCTGGGGCACGAGCGGCAAGCTCGTCGGCGTCGTCGCCTTCGCGCCCGAGTGGCCGATCGACATGAAGTCGTTCGGCTATGCGAGCCTGCTCGCGAACCCGAACCAGCTCACCGTGACGACGGGCCTGTCGAAGAGCTCGATCGCCGTGCTCCGCGCGTACGCGTACTTCGCGAACCGCGTCGGACCCGGGAGCGCGACCGACGGGTTTCCGCAGGGCCAGCGCGCGGGTTTCCAGAACGCGATCGAGTCGCTCTGTCTCGTGCCGCTCGGCGGCTACCTCCAGGGCACCGCGTTGAAGCTGGGCGATCTCGTCGACGACGGGCTCCGCACGGGCCTGCTCTCGTGCGTGCAGACGAACGGCGCGACGTGTACGGGCTCGGCGAAGGGGTACTGGACGTTCCTCCAGAGCAACGTGCTGACGAGCGATCCGAGCGGTGCGCCGGTCGTGCTCGTGCAAGGCCTCCTCGATCAGATCCTGCCGGCGGGCGAAGAAGCGGCGTGCATCCGCGACAAGATGAGCGCAGATGGGCGCACGCCCGAGGTGTGCGTCGACGGGACGGCGACCCACCAGTCCATCGTCGATGCGCAGGGTGCGTTCGGGCGGGCGTGGGGGCTCGCCGCGCTCGAAGGCAAGCCGCACCCCACGTGCGGGAGCACGAAGCTCCCGGCGTGCGCGCGGCCATGATCGTCCGATCCTGATACGCTGAAGAGATGAGGGCTCGCTTCGGCGGCGCGGCGTTGGCGATCGCGGCCTTCTTCGGGGCCGGTTGCGCGCTCGTCCTCGGGATCGAGGACGGGACGCCCCGCGGCGATGCCGGCGCCCCCGACGCCACCGCCGAAGCTGCGCCTCCCGAGGCGGGCGGGCCCGATGCGGACGCGACGCCCGACGTGGGACCGCCGCCCAGCTGCAAGCCGAACGCGCCGTTCACGTCGATCAAGCCGATCGCGGAGCTCAACACGTCGGGCACCGACCAGCACCCGCGCCTCTCGCCGGACGAGAAGACGATCTGGTTCCAGCGCGTCCCGAGCGGGTACGCGGTGTTCACGGCGACGCGGCCCGATCGGACGAGCGCGTTCGGCGCGGCGACGCAGGTGAACGAGCTGACGACCGGCGGCGATGCAGCCGACCCGGGGATCGATCCGACGGGGCTGCGCATCGTCTTCGCGAGCTCGCGCGCCGGGGGCCTCGGCAACTACGACTTGTGGACGGCGACTCGTCCCAATTTGGGATCGGCGTTCGCGACGCCGACGGCGATCGCCGGCGCGAGCTCGAGCGCGATCGACCACTACCCGAGCTTCGCCGGGACCGGGGCGGTCTACTTCAGCTCCGGCCGCACCGGCCTCGGGAGCGAGGACGTCTATCGGATGAGCCTGAGCGGAAGCACGTTCGGCGCCCCCGCCGTCGTCCAGGGGCTCAGCGGCACCGGGTACGACGCGGCCCCGGCGATCAGCGCGGACGAGCTCGTCGCCTACATCCAGCGCTCCTTCAGCGTGGACGGTGGCACCGTCGACGCCATCTACGCTTCGGCCCGCGCGAAGACGACCGACGCGTGGCCGAACCCGACCGTGGTTCCGGAGCTGGTGGGCGGCGGAGAGACGATCCCGGGCTGGATCTCGCCGGACCTCTGCCGGCTGTACTTCGCCTCGGATCGCAACGGGAACCCGGATCTGTGGGTCGCCGAGCGCACGCCGTGAGTGGGTGACGGGCTCGGCGCGAAGTGCGATGCTCGGAGACGAGGGCCTCATGATCCCCAACCTGGAGGAGACGGACGGACGTCGGGCGCGTGCGGTCCGCACCAAGAGCGCGATCGTCGGTGCGCTGCTCGACCTCGTGCGCGACGGGACGCTCGCGCCGACCGCGAAGCAGATCGCGACCCGGGCGGGCGTCGCGATTCGCTCGATCGGGCAGCACTTCCCTTCGCGCGAGAACCTGTTCGTCGCGGCGGCGGCGGAGCACGCGCGGCGGGCGCGCGAGGCGGCTCGGGACCCCGTGCCGATCACGGGCCCGCTCGCCACGCGGATCGAGCGCTTCGTGGAGGCGCGCGCGGCGGAGCTCGAAGAGACCAGCGCGCTGCGGCGCGCGGCGAGCGTCATCACGCGCTCGAAGACGGTGACGACGGCGATGGCCCGCGCGGCCGAAGAGCGGCGCAAGGCAGCGGCCTCGATCTTCGCGGCCGAGCTCGGGGACGACGGCGTGAGCCTCGACGCGCTGGAGGTGGCGAGCGGCGGGCGCGCGTGGGATCAGCTGCGCGTGGAGATGAAGCTGTCGGTCGCCAACGCGAAGCGCGTGATGAAGCGCACCGTGACGGCGCTCGTCACGACCTCTTCTTGAGGCGCGGCTTCTCCGGCTTCTTCGGCTTGTCCCACCGCTGGAGCTCGGCGGTGAACCCGCCCATGTCGACGAGCGTGCGCACCGTGCGCTCGAGGCCGAGCCCGGCGAGGACGCGATCGGTCGTCTTCGCGCGCGGCGTGAGCCAGACGAAGCGACCGCCGGGCCTCAAGACGTCCGCGACGTGACGGAGGAACGCGGCGAGAAGGTCGTCGAGCGAGCCCCCCTGGACGCGGCGCCCCATCGGCGGGTTCGTGAGCACGAGCGTCGGCGCGGCGGCGGGGGTGAAGCTCCGTGCGTCGCCGAGCGCGAGCTCGAAGCGCTCGACGCCGGCCGACTCGAGGTTCTTCCGCGCCGCCGCGAGCGCGCGCTCGTCGAGATCGGTGCCGACGAGGACGCGGTGACCGCCGAAGCGCGCGCGCTCGACGAGCTCGAGGCCCGAGCCGACGAAAGGATCCCAGACGACGTCGTCGCCTTCGGCGGCGCCCACGAGCGCGAGCGCGGCGGCGAGCGTCGGGTGCGAGGCAGCGGGCACGTCCGCGACGCGCCACGCGAAGCGCGGATCGGGGAGCTTCTTCGCGACGGCGACGATGGAGAGCGCCGGAGCGCGGTCGGTGATCTCGAGCTCCCACGGGCTCGCGTGCGGATCGTTGCGAAGCGCGGGCTCGTCGGCGAGGAGCTCGGCCACCCGGAACACGACCGCGCGGCGGTGCCCGGCGTCGCGGAACGACAGACGGAAGCGGAAGCGCCCGCCGGTCCAAGCGAGGAGCGACGCCTTCGCGGCGCGAAGGCGCTCGGCGATCGCGGTGGCGACGTCGCCCTCGTACGTGCCCTCGAAGACGGGCACCGTGACGGCGGTCCAGAGGCGCGACGCCATGAGCTCGTCCGCCCCGCGCCGAAGCGGCGTGCGCACGGCCCCCGCGGTCGCGACGACGGCGCGCCCACCGAGCTCGTCGCGGAGGAGCTCCTCGAGCCCTTCGCGACAGCGGAGGACGACCGTGGCGGTGGCGGGGACGACGATCGCGTCGCGGGCGTCGGGCTCGGCGCCCGCCGTGGTGCGCTCGACGGTGCGGTCGAGGAGGAGCGCGGCACGCGAGCGGAGCTTCTTGCCGAGCTCGTCGCCTTCGTCGTCGGTCGCGGCGGCGAGCGCGGCGCGGCTGGCCTCGCCCCCCGCGCGGCCGAGCGCTTCGACGAGTGCGCGCTTCACCTCGGGCCGCGCTTCGCGCGCGAACGCCGCGAGGAGCGCCGGCTCGACCCGTGCATCTTGCAACTTTCCGAGCGCGCGGGCGGCCGCCTTGCGCGAAGGAGCGTCGGTACCGTCGAGCGCGCCGACCAGGGCGTCGATCGCCGCGGGGTCGCGCTTGGCGATTCGCCCCAGGAGCGCGACGAAGCGCGGACGCGCCTTCTCGGGTGCGGCGGCGAGCGCCTCGCGCGCGGCGGGCTCGCCGGCGACCGGCGCGAGGATGCGCACGATCGCCTCGGCAGCTTCCTCGTCCGCCCCAGCGAGGGCTTCGAGGAGGGGGCGCACGTCCTTCCGGCCCGGCGTCCAGCCCGGATCGCGAAGCTTTTCGAGGACGTGCGGCATCGAACGACTGCCTACCCCAAACCGCGGCGCGAAACTCGGAAAAAGCTTTTGCGCGCGTAACCGCGGGCGCGGCCCGCGCGTAGAATCCACGAAAGGCTGCAATGACCAAGGATCTCGACCCGACCGTCGCCGACGTGGAAGGCGTGGTTCGCCCGCGCATGACGGACCGGCGGACCTTCATCCGCCTGTTCACGGCGGGGACGGTGATCGCGGCCGTCGGCGGCGGCCTGTACGTCGTGACCGACGATGCGAAGACGCGCGCGGCGCGGAAGCTCAAGCTGGCCGACGGGCGTCCGCGCCTGCCGCCGGGGCAGCACCTCATCGAGCGGATCAAGCCGATGGGCGGGCAAGAGGGAGACCCGAGCCCGAGCGCGTTCCGGCTGAAGGTCCACGGCGAGGTGGATGCGCCGTTCGAGCTCGACATGAACGGGCTCCTCGGGATGCCGCAGGTGAACCAGACGTGCGACGTCCACTGCGTGACGAAGTGGTCGCTCTTCGACAGCCACTGGACCGGCGTGAAGGTCGCGGACCTCGCGGCCAAGGCCAAGGTGCGTTCGTCGGCGCGCTACGCGATCTTCGAGGCCGCGTTCGGCTACACGGCGAACGTTCCACTCCGCGAGGCGCTGCGTCCGAACGTGCTCGTCGCGCACCGCTACGAGGGTCAGCCGATCCCGCGCGCTCACGGTGCGCCGGTGCGCGCGCTCGTCCCGGATCTGTACTTCTGGAAGAGCGCGAAGTGGCTCACCGGGATCCGCTTCGCCGCGACCGACGCCCCCGGCTACTGGGAGACGCGCGGGTACCACAACCACGCGGACCCGTGGCTCGAAGAGCGCTACTCCTGACGCATGGGCGACGTCTCCTTCGGTGCGGCGCGGCGGTGGCTGCGGGCGATTCACCGTGACCTCGGTTACCTCGCGGTGGGGCTGACGCTGGTGTACGCGTCGAGCGGGCTCGCCGTGAATCACCTGGCGGACTGGGATCCCAACTTCCAGAACAGCGAGCACACGCACGAGCTCGGGCCGATGCCGGCGGGCAAGACGGACGACGAGCTGTCGGAGCTCGTGGCGACGAAGCTCGCGATCACGGAGCGGCCGAAGGAGACCTATCGGCTCGGCGACGACGCGCTCGAGATCCTCTACGAGCACCGGACGCTCCACGTGATCCCGTCGACGGGGCACGTGGTGGACGAAGAGCAGAAGCCGCGCTTCTTGCTGCGCATGGCGAACTTCCTCCACTTGAACCGCGGGAAGAAGGCGTGGACCTACTTCGCGGATGCGTACGCGGGGGGCCTGCTCTTCCTCGCCCTGTCGGGCCTCTTCATGATCCCGGGGAAGAAGGGGCTCGTGGGGCGCGGAGCCGTCTTCTTGGCAGTGGGGATCGCGATCCCGGTCCTGTACGTGACGCTGAGCAAGTGAGGGGACGGTGTCAACCTTGTCAACCTCTGCGGCAGGGGACGGTGTCAACCTTGTCAACCTTTGACGCGGTTCCGCACACTTCAGCGCTGCAGTTCCAGTGGCACCAAAGGTTGACAAGGTTGACACCGTCCCCAATCCTCGACGGCATGGTCGCTCGCATCGTCGGCGTCGCGTTCGTCGCCGTGACCGCTCTGGTCGCGTGCTCCAGCAACGACTGCGCCGACTGCGGCCCCTGCGGAATCGCGGGCCCCCTTCTCGAGGACACCCTCGCGGTCACCGAGCTCGGTGGCGGCGTCAACGCCGAGCCCACCGCGCGGATCGGCGTGCTCGCGAAGGGCACCTGCCGCGGCGGAACGGCGACCGCCAAGTGGGAGGTGCGCCTCGTCGCTCCGCCGCAGGTCAGCACCATCGCCGACCCCTCCGCGCTCGCGCCGCTCACCGGCACGAAGGAGAGCGGCGGCATTCGCCTCGCGGACGGGAGCCTCATCGCCTCCACCGTCCAGAGCCCCTCGAGCATCCGCTTCACGTACACCGGCGTCGCGAGCGGTCCCTCCGACGGCGGCACGAACACGCGCAACGTCACCTGCACCTCGCCGGTGAACCTCTCCTGTAACTGACGTGGACGAGACCCTCTTTCGCACGCTGTACGGGGGCTCGACGCACGGAGCGATCGCGTACGGGCTCATGGTCGCGCTCACCGTGCTGGGCAGCGGCTGGAGCATGATCGCGTTCGTGCCGTTCGCGGTCCTGCGGCGGACGCGGCGCACCGGCGCGTTCCTCCTCGCCACCCTCGTCGCCACTTCCCTGGTGGTCTTCGGCGTGAAGCTCGCGGTCGGGCGCGCGCGGCCGTGCTTCGCGCTCGGCGGCGTGAAGGCCCTCTGCTTCGCGCCGCCGACGGACCCCTCGTTCCCGAGCGGCCACGCTGCGGGGGCGTTCGCGTTCAGCGCGTTCCTCGCGACCCTCGTCCTCGCGAGCTCCACGCCCCGCCGAACGAAGGCGTTCGCGGTGCTCGCGCTCGCAGCGGTGGCGACGGGCATCGCGATCTCGCGCGTCTACCTCGGCGTGCACTTCCCGACCGACGTCGCCGCGGGCGCGGTCCTCGGCACGCTGCTCGGTCACGCCGGTGCGCGGATCGCGCTCCGCCGAGCTCCTCGCGATGCTCCTGCACCCACGGCCGCCCCAGAAACCGCGCGTACACCGTAGGAGCGCGGGGGCTTGGAGCGCGCTGGCGGACGTCCTTGCGCTGGGCGCCGAGGTCGTCCATGCTGTCCCCGAACCGCTTCCGATGACCCTTCGTCGCGCCAGCCACGTCCTACGTGTCGCCTTCGCCGTCTTCGCGGCGACGGTCGTGTGGCTTGCGGCCGGGGATGCGCACGCATCGGCTCCGCAGTGCGACGAGCGTGGCGCGACCACGTTCGCGAAGAACCCTCTCCTCGAGGTGCAGCGTGCCTCGGTGGACGTGGGGGACTGCGGGGCGCCCGCGTCCGACGTCGACGATCTCGCGTACGAAGAAGGGCGGGGCTCGCTCCCCGACTTCAGCGGTGGCACTCCCGCGGTGGCGCTCCCGGCGCCGCTCGCCTTCGTCGCGCCGCACGGCGCGCTCGTCCCTCGGGCACCCTCCGCCGACGATCCCGGTCCGCGTGGCGCCCGCTCGACGGTCGACCGCCCGCCCCGAAGCTGAGGGCTCGCGATCCATTTTGCGCCCGCCGCAGGTGACGCTCGCTTCGTCGAGCGTCGCCCGCGCGCCCGAGCCCACTCCGCGGAACAGGCGGTGAGCTCGGCGCAGACGTCCGCGTCTCCACGTTCGCGCGGCACCCGTGTCGTCCACGGGCGCGACCTCTCGCTGTTCCTTTCTTCCAAACCAGGTGAATCGAAAAATGGCAAAGCAAGAGAAACCGGAGCCGACGGAGACCTCCGCCGGCATCAACACGGGGGTCGCCATCATCGGCTTCCTCATGTGCTTCCTGGCCGGCGCCGCCCTCATGTGGGGCTACGACCAGAAGCGTACGAAGTCGGACATCGGCGCGGACACCGCGGCGGTGCAGAACTGGAGCGATGAGGGCGCATCCATCCCCATCACCAGCAAGGATCCGATGTGGGGCAACCGTGACGCTCCCGTCACGATCGTCCACTTCTCGGACTTCCAGTGCCCGTACTGCTCGAAGGTCGATCTCACGATGGACGAGATCAAGAAGGCCTACGGCAAGGACAAGGTCCGCATCATCTGGAAGAACGAGCCGCTCTCGTTCCACCCGAACGCCAAGCCCGCCGCCGAAGCTGCGATGGGCGTCTTCGCGCTCAAGGGCAACGACGGTTTCTGGAAGTTCCACGACACCGCGTTCCACAACCAGAGCGCGCTCTCGCGTGAGAGCTACGAGAAGTGGGCCAAGGAAGCCGGCGTCGACATGCCGAAGTTCAAGGCCGGTCTCGACGCGCACACCTGGGCTCCCCGCGTCGACGCGGACCACGAGCTCGCGCAGAAGGTCGGCGTCAACGGTACCCCCGCGTCGTACATCAACGGCGTCGAGGTCGGTGGCGCGCAGCCCTTCGAGAAGTTCAAGAGCGTGATCGACCAGGAGCTCCAGAAGGCTCAGGCGAAGATCGCGGCGGGCACGCCGAAGGACAAGGTCTACGTGACCATGTCGCTCGAGAACAAGAAGAACGCGCCGCCCCCGGCCGAGGCCGAGGACGATCCGCAGAACGACACCAAGACCGTCAACAACATCACGGTCGGCAAGAGCGCGGTGAAGGGCAACCCGAACGCGCTCGTCACGATCATCGAGTTTTCGGACTTCCAGTGCCCGTACTGCAAGCGCGTCGAGCCGTCGCTCCAGGGCGTTGCCCAGAAGTACGGCGACAAGGTCCGCTTCGTCTGGAAGCACGAGCCGCTTCCGTTCCACCCGCGTGCGGAGCCGGCGGCGGAAGTCGCGATGGAGGCCCGCGCGCAGAAGGGCGACAAGGGCTTCTGGGACATGCACGACCTCCTCTTCGGCCCGCAAGGCGCCGACCCGAACCGCCCCGACCCGGCGAAGCTCGAGGACGCCGACTTCGAAGGTTACGCGAAGCAGCTCGGCCTCGACGTGGGCCGCGTGAAGGACGCGATCAAGAACCACAAGTACAAGGCGGACATCGACGCGGATCAGGACACGGCCGAAGACTACGGCGCGTCCGGCACGCCGCACTTCTTCATCAACGGTCGTCGCCTCGTCGGCGCGCAGCCGCAAGCGGCGTTCGAGAAGATCATCGACGAAGAGATCAAGAAGGCGCAGGACCTGCTCGCGAAGGGCACGGCTCCGGCTGACCTCTACGCGACGCTGATCAAGGACGGCAAGGGTCCGGCTGCTCCGGAGAAGAAGACGATCGCCGCCGCGCCGAACGCTCCCGCCAAGGGCGCGCTGGGCTCCAAGGTGACGGTCACCATCGTCTCCGACTTCCAGTGCCCCTACTGCAAGATGGTCGAAGACACCTTGACCGAGGTCTACAAGAACTACGGCACCAAGGTGAAGTTCGTCTGGCGCAACAAGCCCCTCCCGATGCACCCGGATGCGCCCCTCGCTGCGGAAGCTGCGATGGAAGCGTTCAAGCAGAAGGGCAACGATGGCTTCTGGAAGTTCCACGACAAGCTCTTCGCCGCCCAGGGCGTGCAAGACGGTCTGAAGCGCCAGGGCCTCGAGAAGATCGCCCAGGACCTCGGGCTCGACATGACGAAGTTCAAGGCGGCGCTCGACAACCACTCGCACAAGGCGGAAGTCGACGCCGACGCGAAGGCGGCGGACGACGCGGGCATCGGCGGCACGCCGGCGTTCATCGTCAACGGCTACTTCGTCAACGGCGCGCAGCCGTATGCGAAGTTCCGCAAGGTCATCGAGCTCGCTCTCGCCGAGGCGAAGTGAGCTGAGATCGCGAGTCGCCTGAGAAGGCGCGCGAGACGCCCCGTGGGAGACCACGGGGCGTTTTGCGTTTTGTGGACCAAAGGCCCGCGCTCGGCGGCCTTCCCGAGCTTGCTCTGGGACTCATCCCGGTCTCTGCCTTCGCGACGCCGGAGTTCTCGTAGGTCAGCGGCATAGTCAGCAGCGCCCCCTCCACGCGTGCTCAGCCGACGATCACCCAGGATGCCGCGATCCGTCGAATTCGCTCGGCCTCCCTTCGGGCACTGTCTCGGAGCTCAAATGCTCACCGACGAACTCTCCGGCGAGGAGTTGGCATAGCCCTCGGCGCTGACCGCGCTGGGGGGGCTCTCGTGTTACAGTCGACTTCGTCTGGTGTCGCTGGCTTCATGCGGCTCAGACGAGTTTCAAACCTCCATGCTCCAGCAGTTCCATCGCGCCTTCTATTGCTTGGATGTGAACCAAGTGCGCGAGTACCACTATCCGAAGCTGCGGGGACAGTGGGCGTTTCCCTCCGCACTCCACTCGACGCTGATCGCTTCCATTGGCTCCACGCTCGATTCGCTGGAGCGCGGGCCCGCCGCAACGCCCAAACTCATGTTGACGGCCATCGAAACGCACTTTGGGTTGCCTCCCGCCTCGGTTCCCGATGTTGGAAAGGGAATTCCGGATCGGGTCTTGAAAAATCTCGCGGCACGAGTCAATCGCGTTAGCGCAAGAGTTTCGCAACGACTTGAACGCTACGCGAATGAGGACCAAGCGACGGGCGAGTTTTTTGGTCGTCTCGAAGGACGGTTCCAGGCTGACGGCTGGCAAGTGAGGCTTTCGACCCAAGCGTTCTCAACGCACAAGAAGGAACCGACTCTCGGCGCGGACGGCGCGATCATTGTGGAAGTTGAGGACGACACGGGTGTGCGGGTGATGAAGGCGATGTTGATCCAGGCCAAGCTCGTGCAGAAGCTTCCACGCGACGTGCTCAAGCTGCCCCGCTTGAAGGAGCAGGTGCGCGCGATGCGTCGACGGACTACCGACGCATACGCGCTCATCTACAGCCCCGACGGCCTCATCGTGCGAGGCGGAAACCTACTCAATACTCGACTTACACCGCAGGAGCTCATCATCGACGCACTGCGATGTCGTCGCGGTGACCGTGACACGAGCGTGATCGTTGATGCAATGGACCGAACGTCTGTGCTCAACATCCGCGTGGCGAAGACGTAGGGGAGGTCGCCATGGTCTACGGTCGCCGCCCACTTCCCAGCGGTTCGAGAGCTACGGAATCGCGGGCGCCGTCCTCGGTCAGAGGCTTCAGTGGGTTCTCCGAGATCACCAGCTTCTCTCGAGCATCGCCGATCTCCTTTCTCCGGATGACAAGCAGGAGGCCACGGGAGGGGCATCCTCCCGCTGACGCTCGTTCGACCGCTCGAGTGTGCCCTCGACAAGACGAAGGAGAAGCCAAGCGCGCTGACCTGAAGCAGGCGACCCGGCCGGTGCAAAGTGCGCTCCGCCACCGAGACGAGCTCACGATTCGCGAACCCGGGCGGATGGACGAGCCATTTAATCTGACCTGTCGCATCGTCGACGCGCTCGAGCGGCCTCGAGAGATGCGGTAGATTCGCAACAATGCTCGAGGCACCTACGGCCGACGTCTCCGCGCGGATGAAGCGCGTCAGGCAGCGTGATACCAAGCCGGAGCAAGAGGTGCGTCGCATTCTCTGGCGGCTCGGGCTGCGTTTCCGCACCTGCGTGCGAACGCTCTCCGGTTCGCCCGACATCGCGAACATGACGCAGAAGTGGGCCGTCTTCGTCCATGGCTGCTTCTGGCACGGCCATCGCGGTTGCCGCCTCGCAACAGTGCCGAAGACGAATCGCCAATGGTGGCTGGAGAAGCTCGCTACGAATCGCGCCCGCGATGCCCGGAAGCGCTCACGCCTGCGCGCGGATGGATACAACGTGGTGACGGTGTGGCAGTGCGAGTTGTCGAAGCCGGAGAAGCTCGAACGCAAGCTGGCGAAGGAGCTCCTTCGATGACGACGGAGATGCGCGGTGACGACCGCGTGTTCTTGTGTGGTCCGCGGGGCCGCCTAGCTCGTTCACGGAGCACGGTTTGCGTTGTCGATCTCTTCTCCGGTTGCGGCGGGTTGACGTTGGGCGTCCAAGAAGCGGCTCGCACACGTGGCTACGAGACGGACGTGCGGCTCGCGGTCGAGCTCGATGAGAAGGTTGCCGCCGTCTACGGCCGCAACTTCGGCGTCCCTTCCGAGCGTCTCGCGCGCGACGTCGTCGGTACCTTCGATGGCCGCCACGGGCGCCCGTTCACGAACAACGAAAAGGCCGCCGTCGCGCTCGTCGGACGAAAGCTCGACATCCTCGTCGGAGGTCCGCCATGTCAGGGGCATTCGACGCTCAACAATCACACGCGAGGCGATGACCCCAAGAACAGGCTCTACCTCGCAATGGTTCGTGCCGCCGAGGTGCTCGCGCCGCGCGTCGTCGTCGTCGAGAACGTCCCTCCGGTGGAACGCGATAGCGGGCGCGTACTCGACAAAGCCACCGGGCTCTTCGAACGACTTGGATACGCTGTCGACGCCGACGTCGTTTCGGTTGCCGACATCGGCGTGCCGCAGCTCCGCAAGCGGCACGTGCTCGTGGCGAGTCGCGGTTCGTCCCCTCGGATTCGAGAAGCGGTTCTCCAGCACAGTGTGAAGGGACCGCGTGATCTTCGCTGGGCCATCGGCGACCTGCGAGGTGCGCGTCGTTCACCTCTCGATGAGCCGTCCGTGCTGACGAAGGAGAACCTAAAGCGGGCGCGGTACCTGCTGCGGACGCAGCAATTCGACTTGCCGAATCGCATGCGCCCGCCATGTCAGCGAGGCGCGCACAAGTACAAGTCGATGTACGGACGTCTTCGCTGGGACGCACCGGCGCAGACCATCACCACGGGCTTCGGGTCGCCGGGACAGGGCCGCTATCTCCATCCACAGGAGCTACGAACGCTGACGAGCCACGAGGCCGCTCGCATTCAGTTCTTTCCCGACTGGTTCGATTTCTCCGGGCTCTACCGAACTGAGTTGGCGCGCGTCATCGGCAACGCGGTTCCGCCGAAGCTTGCGTTCGTGCTGGCATCGGCGTTCATAGACTTCGAGCGTGCCGCGCGGTGACGCGGGCGATAGTCCAGCGTTCGCGAGCGCAACTCCCTCTACTCCGTGGATGGATCACCCCGAGACTCGTCGCGTTCCTCCGCTGGGACGTGCGGAGCGAGGCTGCTCGACGCCTGCGTCTCGCTAGCGAGCAGATGCTCCGGCATCGTCCGGAAGTACTCCACGAGACGGTCGATGCGCTCCCGCTTCGAACCGGTCGTTCGCAAATGATGCCGCGCGAGTGCTTCCTCGAGATACCGACTCATCACCTTGTCGAGCAGCGTCGACTCGCTGAACGGTGACTGGACGAGCAAGGTAACCTTTGTCTCTTTGAGACCCGTGATTCGAGTACTGTCGATGCCTGCGAGGATGTCGCTCAGGTCGTCGCCTTTCAGCGACGAAAACAGTGCGCGGAAGCGAACTCCGTCGAGCACTCGCGGTTCCGGAGGCGGTGCCGCAGCCTCGGGAGCCGATGATGCCGGGAGAATGTCGAGGTCCCGCAAAACGTGTTCGACCAGGCGCTCGACGAGGTCGTCCTTCGAGCCGGAGACAGAAGCCTTCATGTCGCGGCAAAGGTCGCGAAGTGTTTGCAGCGGTAGCCCACGCAACACCTCTGTCGGCTGCACGTAGCTCGCAACGAGACGCTCGAACTTGTCTTCGCGACTGCCGCTCGTCTTCAGTCCGCAGCGTCCCAGGACCTCGCCGAGATCGCCGCCCGAGAGGTGACCATAGAGGCGCCGCCGGTTCGCCGTTGCCATCTCGACGCCGAGGGTCTGTCGAATGAGCGGCACGACCTCCTCGGCGAGGAGGACGTTGCCGCCATGACCGAAGACGAGGCCGCTCGACCTGAGCTCGTGCATCTCGTCGAGTTCCCTATTCTTCCAGAACTCGTGAAACTCGGGATGGTGCTCGACCAGGAAGTGCTCGACGGGCCTGATATCGAGCTCACGCCGGAGTACGCCGAGGATGGCGATCTCGCTCGCGTCCAAAACGAGATCGTTTCGACGAGCTTCGAGCAGGACGCGGCGGTAGAGGCGCAGCCCGGAATCTCGCCCGACGAGGTCACCCGACGTGACCCGTTGCACGATGGACTCAGTCCGCTCGGCGACGGCCTCTCGAAACGAAGTCGCCGGCAGGCTGTAGCCTTCCGCGTCCAGCAGGAGTTCGAGTGCGGCGAACGTCGGAGGCATGCGGTCCGATACGAACTTGCGGACGAAGGAGTAGCTCCTCAGGACGCCCTCGAGAGTCGCGCAGAGCGCATGTCGGGAGACGTTCTCGTCCGGACCGAGGTGTTCGGCTCCGAGCCTCTCGAGTTGGTCGACGGGAAGTTCGGCGAGAAGGGCAGCTAGGCGCATGGGTACTCGTAGCCCGCGGGGGTGATGCCCAGCGCGGCGATGGCGGATTGTAGACGAGGCCCGGTGAGGGCTTTCTCCGGGTCCAATTCTGCCCGGAAACGTATGCGGCTGACACCGCGGTCCGCAGCACGAACGCGCGGAACATCGTCGACGTCGTAGAAGCGAGGTGGCTCGAGAACGGCATATCGCCGATGGTACGCACCGTCGTCGTCCCGCGAGTACCCCGTCGCCGCGAGCTTCTCTTCGAACTCGGCGACGTCTTCGACCGCCGCAGTCATGTTTGCGACGAGTTCGGCAAGACTTCGCCCTTTGAGAGGGTCGGGCATGACAAGCATCGAAACGAGAACGGCGGTCGTGTCTCCGAGCGGACGCTCTACTTGGTCCTGCGAGACCATATGAACATTTGGTCGTCGACCCGCTTTGACCTCGAACCCGAAGCCGTCGAGCAGAAAGTCGACGCGCTCCGCATCCGGCCCCCGCCACGCCTCCAGCAGTTTGCTGGGCCGCTGTGTGCGCGTGAGACACCAGAGCTCGGCCCAAAGGCCAAGTTCGGACTCACCCGACAAAACTTCGCGGCGTCCGAGAAGCCGCTCCCATTCGGTGAAGAGTGCCGACACCATTGGCCACGACGGCTTCGTCGTCGCTTCTACTCGAGCAATCAGTGCCGCGACGAGTCCTGCGAAGGTGCGAGCGAGTTTCGGATCTCGGCACTCGACGACCGCGGCAGGCTCGGTCCAACGTTCACTGCCACGCGCAAACTCGACCTTCGAGACGCCGCGCAGCGCGAGGCCGTGGGTGAGCCGAATGGCCTCAGAAGCCACCTTCGCCACTGGAATCAGCAATGCCGGCGCCCCGGTGCTGGCCACAGCGAGGTGGGATCCACGGACGGCGTCTGCTGGGGTCAAGACGTCGTAGTCGGCGCCGCTGGACGGCTTCGCCGATGCATAGAGTCTGACGATGGATTCGACTCCGAGCGCCATCAGTCGGAAACGTTGAACACGTGGGCGGGCATATCGTCGCTCTCCGGTAGAACGAACGACGGATAGATGAAGTCTTCGTTGTAGTCGCCGTAAAGCCGACCGACGTCGAGGAACACACAGAGGACCGGCTTTCCGACCTTGCGGAGTCGTTTCAGCTCATCACCGCTCAAGGCACCCTGGCGGAACTTCTTGCGCCTCATTCGGCGGCAGTAGAGGAAGCCCTTGCCGTCGAATCGCGACGCATTGGAGCGCAGCACGCTCTGTATTGCGCGCGGGTCCCAGTTGTCTTCGTCGCTGTCGTCGTAGGGCAAAAACGGAACTAGACGGAGCATGTCCTCGATGCCGACGGGCACCGGGTCGCGTTCGCTGTCATCCATGAAGGCGCCGCCGAGCTTCGTCGTCTCTTGCCTTGCGCGCTCATGCACTTTGTAGGCGTCCTTCGTCGTCAGCGGACCGCTGGGATACAGATGTTGACCGGGTGTGTACGCAAGGATGCTTCGCATGTCGAGGACGGCAGGTCGTGTCGCCCTGAGTCCTTCGCTCACCTCAACCGGAATACGCGCGCTGCGCTCTGGGTCGGCGAGCAACTCGCGAAGGTGCTGCTCCGCATTGTGGATGCGGTGGAAGCGCTCCGCGAGGCGCTCAGGCAAGAACACGCGTGTAAACTGCATCAGAGGCTGACGGTACCCGAACATGCGCGCGTGCTGGAGCATCGTATCCATCTGCGAAACCTTCGCGCGCCGCAGGTAGTACGTCACGAGCAGGTTCTCGATCGTGAGACCGCGTCCGAGGATGTTGCCGCCGACGATGAAGTTGATGCCGCGCGTAAATTCCGCGTTCGCCCCGTCCGAGTTCACCGTGATGACCTGACGGCGCGGAAGTCGCTGTCGAAGGTCCGCAACGATCGCGGTGAGAGGCGGTGACTCAGCGACCGTGCGGCGCAGTTCGGCGTGAGCCTTCTCGAAGTGAATGCCGATTTCGCCCGAGAGTTCGCCCTTGCGGAGTTCATCCCCGACGCGGTCGAGGTAGTCGCGAATGAGGCCCGACACCTTGTCGTGCTCCATTCGCTTTTGGCTCGTGTGGCAGAGAAAGTTCTGCGCCCGTGCGCGCACGGCCGGTTCGCGAACGGCCTGAGCTCCCGCAGCCACGAGGAAGAAAGTCAATGCCTCGACCAACCCCGCCGGCGCAACGGGAACTCCGCGCTCGAGTTCGTCGCTTTCTTCGTCCCTCACGAACACGACTGGCGGCGCGGGCTCCCCATCCTCGGGCAGATGTTCGTCCGAGAAAAAGAACTCGCCCCCCGTGTAGCCGTCTCCGGGTACGAGCAGCTTCGTAAATCGCGGACGCAGAGGGCTGTCGACGTTCTGTAAGAGAAGCGAATACGGCGTCGCTGTCACCTGGAGGAACACGAAGTGACGCAAGACTTCGGCGACAGAGCGCCCCTGTTCCTCAGGGCGGTCGTTGCTCATCGTCCGACGATTGATGGTGCTCTTGAACTTCGGGGCGTTCGCACGGCCGGATGCCCTCGCGTTGACGGTCGTGTCCAGCGTCGCCTGGTCCGCCTCGTCATCCATGATGAGCGCTGGAAAGTCCGATGCACCAATGCTCTCGAGAAAATCCACCAGGCTCGCGAGGTGGGCTTGGTTCTTCTGGCAGATGAGAACCAGGCCCGTCTCTGGCAGGCTCTTTCGAATGTGCGTGGCGTCGTCGCTCCACGTGTCCGCCTGCGTCGAATCCTTCACGATGCCGTCGAGCGCCGAGAAGCGGGACGCGGTCTGCTCGACGAGCTTCACGTTGTCGGACGTCAGTACCACGACGACACGAAAGCCGTTGTCGATGGCGAGCGCGGCAAAGGTAATCATCGCGAGCGTCTTTCCACTTTGGATGCGGCCGTAGAGAAGCCCCGTCGGGCAACGGTCCGCCTTTGGCGGCGAGTCGGCTGCACGTGCGCTACCTCGCGCGCCTACCTCGCCACTCGCGACATCGCTGTCGTACGCGGCGACGACGCGCTCCAAAAGAGAGGAGGCCTGTGCGCGCGCCTTCCCCAAGGCGGCTCGCGCCATCGGTTTCCCAGTACCGGCGCCGTCCTCGAGCAGCGCGAGCGTGTTGGTGATGCAGGTGCCGTCCGTGACAATGACCACGCTGCTGGAAGAACTCGTCACGACGTTGGCAGTTTCGGGCTTCGGGTCCACTTCCCCTCCAGATGGAACATGGACGATCGCACGAAGTGAGCCGGCATGGAACCGCCGCGGCACCCGCGACGGAACCCGTCGCAGGGTGGCCGCCGACTACTCCGCTGCCAGGACAGCGGGCTTCTAGCGCTGGGTAACTCCGAAAATGGCGTGGAGACTGCGTACACGATTCGTGCGACTGTCTATAAATGAAGCTTCTCGTATTCGACGTCGAGGGCACCCTGTTCGAAACGAGTGTGCGTCTCCCGGGCGCGCACATCGACTCGACGATTTGGCAAGCCTTGGCGCGCCGGCTGGGCGACGTCGCCGTTCTCGAGGAAGTAGCGACGCATCGGCATTGGGAGGATGGTCGGTACGGGAGCTATCTGGAGTGGATGCGTGAGTCGATCGCAATTCACGTCCGCAACGGACTAACGAGCGAGCTGTTTTCTGAAGTGATCTCGGCAGCGAGGTACAACGCTGGCGTGCGCGAGACCTTCGCACGAATTGACCGATCACGTTACGAACCGGTGCTGGTATCGGGAGGCTTTCGCGAGCTTGCAAAGCGAGCGCAGGTCGACCTCTCGATAGTGCACGCGTTTGCCGCATGCGAGTACTTTTTCGATTCGCGCGGGTCGCTTGCCGGCTTCAATCTTTTACCATGTGATTTTGCGGGTAAGATCGACTTCATCACGCTCATGCTTCGCGAGTATCGGCTCGGGGCCGACGAATGGATCTTCGTCGGCGACGGTCTCAACGACGTTCCGATCGCTCGATCTGCTCCTCGCTCGATCGCGTATCGCGGCCATCCGCGCCTCCGTGAAGTGACCACGCACAGCGTCGAAAAGTTCGAGTCCGTTCTCGAGTACCTGGACTGATACGGGAAAGGGGGGGGGGCAGATGCACGTAGACTTCCTCATCGTCGCCGCTCTTAGAGACGAGGCCGCGGAGATCGAGAGTCGGTTGACCGACGTTCGGTCCGACAGCGTGATCAAGATCGGAGCTCTCGAACGATGGAAGGGCGGCGGAAAGTTCTGGGTGGGCGTCCAGAACCTCTTCGGCATGGGGACGAACAACGCTCAGCTCGCGGCCGAACAGGCGATCGCCGCTTACCGACCGCGTGCTGTCTTCATGACGGGCATTGCAGCTGGCTTCGAGGACGGGCCTGCCAAGGTGCAGCTCGGCGACCTGATGGTGCCGTACGGAATGGTTCCCTACGAGCTTCAAAAGATCCGCGAGCGACGGCAACCGACTACCCTCGAGACGATTCTCGGCTGGTTCGGCGTTCGGCGGAAGTTGGAGGCGGAGCACCGCGGCGTCGCCCACGCTGTCTCCGAGTCTGTGTGGAGGGTCGCCGCGAACCTCGCAGAGGACCAATCGATGCCATGGCTCAGACACGTCCGCGTAGGCCGGCCCGACGGAGCGAAGCGTCTACCGCGTGTGCACGTCGGGACCGAGACGATCATTGGATGCGGGGAGAAGGTGGTCGCACACGAGGAGGCTGAAGTTCGCAAGTGGCTTCTGGAGTGCTATCCGCGCCAAGCGCTCGGACTCGAGATGGAGTCGTTCGGTGTGTTCAACGCCTGTAGACGATTCCACACGCCATTCCTGCTCGCGAAGGCCTCCGTCGACAGGGCAACGACCAGCAAGGACGACGACTGGCGGGAGTACAGTTGCCAGCTCTCCGCAGGATTCGTCCTCACGACGTTAGAACGCTACGAACTGCCCGTCACCGGGCGACTGAAGGAGTACGAAAATGACGTAGATGCCGCGGCAAGGGCACTGGAGCGTGAGTTGCCAGCATCCGACTTTGACTGCCGAATCCGGACGGCAAAGACCTACGAGCAGCTCCGACGCAAGGAGTATGATCCGAACGAGCGCACCCGCACAGACTTGTTGCCAACCGACGTGACTCCGACCGTTGTGCTGTACGCCGGCGGAGGGGCCGGGAAGACGACGATTGCACGGCGACTATTCATCGAGATGAGCCAGCGTGGCGAGCTTCCGGCGCTACTTGACCTGAAGCGAGTCGCGACTGTCCCCATAGCTGCACCCGCCGAAGAAGCCACGAACGACACTATTGCGCGAATCGTACGCGCAGCGTCGATCCCGATGCGCACCGTAGGCGCGCTGCAGGCGCTTTGCGCCGAAGCACCTCTGGTTCTCATCATCGACGGCGCGAACGAAGTCACGCAGAAAGAGCGCGCCGCAATCGTCGAACTCTGCGGCGACATGCGCAAGCGGTCAGACGGTGGGTTGCGGGTGGTCTGGACGAACCGCGTTGCATCCCTCGACGGAGTAACAAGCGGCTCCGCCGGCGTCCAGCATGCGACTGTGAGCCAAGTATCCTCTGTCGTCGCTTCACGCTGCTTCGACGACGAATTTGGTGCTGGAGAATTTGCGATGCTTGGCGACCGGCTTCAGGCGATCATGCTGCGGCCCTTCTTTCTCGACCTCGCGATTCGTTCGAAGCGGAAGTTCGTGGGCAACAGGCTTTGGAGCGGCATCTTCGAAGAATTTCTTCGCGAGCACGCCGTGATATCGAGCGAGGACCTCGACGCCCTGTCAGCCGCGCTTCCGAAGGCGATCGACATTGCTGGAACGTTCCGCCACGAGGATTGGCTGAAGAATACGCCGCAGCAGGCGCACGCTGCCCTGCGCATTGCGCGTGTGCTCGACGAGAGCCACGAGTTCGAGCACCACTTGTGGCGCGACTTTCTTTTCTCGCGCGCATTCCGGGCGTCAGCGAACTGGGACGCGGCGACATTCGACGGCGCGACAACGAATGGTATGTCGCCGGACTGCGTTTCGCTCGCAGTCGAGCAGCTCGATCTGGAGAAGCGGGTGACGTTCGTCAAAGCTGTCTACGATTGGAATTACAACGTCGCCCTCGAGTGCGTCGCACACTCCAGTCCGACCGAGGAGCGCGAGCGCCACCTCCCGAGCTCACTCGTCAAAGCGATACTCGCGGTCGTGGCGGAGAAGCGCTTCGACCCGATTCCACGCACACAAGAACGGATCGGCAAACTGCTGAGTCAATTTCCCTTCGCGAAGCCTTTCCTCGACGCGAAGGACCGCAACGCCGTCGTTCGACTCGTGCAGGCAGTCGAGGATACCGATGCATGGTTCCTCCTTTGGCGGCGCCTCTTCGCGCAAGCGGAGGACGGGGTCATCGATGATGATGATGCCGCACGTATCACGGACCTCGATTCCCTGGTCGGGTGGACTGCGTCGAATCTTGCACGACGAGGAATACTTTCGTCGGGTGCACAGGCTTCGCTCCGAAGCTTGTACGCGAGTCGTTTGTCTGACCGCAGTGCAGACAGCATTCGTTGGCGAGTCGTTCATGCTCTCGGTCGTTGGCCTACGATGGAGAACGTATCGACGCTTTCGAAAGCCCTCCTCATCGACCCTTACCCTTGGGTGGGTTACGGGGCTGCGCGCTCGCTGGTAGAAGTCGCAGCCACATCAATCGGTGACCTCCGCGAGAAGGCTCTCGCACCACTAAGGGAGTTCATCGCAGACTCCGAGTGCGGTGGGCGGCTCCGGTATCTCGTTCTCCGCGAAATAGCGGAGGCGTGTTTTGTTCGGGACGCCGAGGGCTCCTGGCAGGCGGCTGGCGATGATCTGGTCGACACAGCCATCCAGGCGGAGCAGCACCCCGAGCGTCGGTCGGAACTCGAACAGCGAGTGCTCGGGCTCCGAGCCGCCCGCGCCCGCTGACTCCAACTGGGTTGCGGATACGCCCGTTTGGCGTTTTGTGGGGTGGGTGATACGCCGATCGGGTGAGCGAAGCGCGCGACGACCAGATGATCTACGAGGCGCGCGCCGACAAGAACCGCGGCATCGCGCTCTTCCAGCTGGTCGTCGGTGGCCTCGTCACGGTGCCGGTCCTGGTCACGCTCGTTCTCTCGCTGCTCGGGCTCGGCCTGTTCTCGTACGTCGGCGGGATCGCGAGCGGCGCGCTCTGCTTCTACCTCTGGCGCCGCAGCGAAAGCCCGAGTGCGATCGTGCTGCGGGTCGCGAAGCGAAAGCTCTTCGTCGACGACGGCTCGCGCAGCTTCGAAATCCCGCTCCGAGATCTCGAGAACGTCACGCTCGAGAAGCGCGAGGTGAAGAAGGTCCGCGACGGAGCTCCGATTCTGCCCGCGTTGATGACCATCAACTCCACCGTCGACTCCGCGACCGAGATCGTTCGGGTTGCGCTCGAGGGCGAAGGACGCAGCTTCACCCTGACCGAGGAGTGGCAGCCCTACTCCGCGGGCCTCGAAGGCATGGGCAAGGTGCGCGTGTTCCTCCGCAAGCACGGTTGGGTCCCCCCGAGCGAGCGCTGGGGCGAGCTCCCGGCCGAAGAGGCGCCGGCGCCGAAGGCGAAGCGGAAGAAGAAGGCGCGCTGAGCTTCAGAACGGGAGGTGCGCGGCGTCGAGGAGCCACGCGATCCCCATCACGATCGGCAAGAGCAGCACGACCGCGAACACGAGCTGCCACATCTTCTCGCGCGCGTCGCCGGCGGCGCGGCGATAGACGTCGAGCGAGGCGTCGATGCTGAGGAAGTGCTTGAACTCGGTCGCCTGGATTCGCTTCACCCAATCCGCGGGAAGCGCGACGAGGTTGTCGGCGCGGCAATAGGCGCAGGGGACGCCGAGCGCATCCTTGGGGACGTCGAGCGCGGCACCGCAGTTGCGACACCGGCTCGGACCGCCGGGGCGCTCGGGGAGCGACGCCGCGAGGCTCGCTTGCACGTCCTTGCGCACGCCCGCGAGCTTGCGCTCCTTGCCGAGGAGGATCGTCGGGATCCCGATCCCGAACACCACGACGAACGTCGCGACGAGCAGGATCGGGAACGGCGAGAGCGGACCGAGCGGCGGTCGACCGAGAACCCAGTTCCCCGCCCGCGCCAGCTCGGCGACGGGCCAACCGAGCGCGTACGCGCCCGCGACGAACATCGCGAGCCCGATCAGGGGCTGCTCGATCGCGAGGCCGAGGAGGATGATCCCGACCTTCGCGCCGATGCTCACGCTCCCCTCGGCGCTCGCGGCGAGCGCGCGGGCGAGCCGGCCCGGCGGCTTGCCGAGCTGACCGTAGAGGCTCTCCGCCAGCGTGCGATCGCTCGCGAAGCCGAGCGCCGCGCGCTGGAGCGCCTCGTACTCGGCGGGGACCGTCGTCTCCGCGTTGCAGAAGGGACAGCGCGCGTACTTCTCGCGACCGAGGGGGATCGCCGCACCGCACGCGGCGCACCGCAGCGGACTCACGCTGACGCTCATGCGCGCGCAGCGTAGCAGCTCGGCATGTGGGTGAACATGCTACACGACCTGGCCCGGCATGGGGGCACGGCACGAGAGGCGGGCACCATGCTACGGATGGGCGCGTGAGCTTCGTTCGTCTCGTCGGTGTGTTGCTGGTGGCGCTGGTGGTCTCGCTCGTCGCGTGCGGTGGGTCGACCAACCGCCCGGACCCTCAGATTGCGCTGCCGGTCGTGCACGGCGACTCCCTCGGTGCGGCGCCCAAGGCGCCCCTCGGGTCGCCCGAGAACGACGCGGCCATCCCGGTCGACGACGACGACCCGACGATCGGCTCGCGCCAGGCGCTCGTCACGATCGTGGAGTTCACGGACTTCCAGTGCCCGTTCTGCGCGAAGGGCTACGCGACGATCGAGAAGGTGCTGAAGGACTACGGGCCCGACACCGTGCGGCTCGTCTTCAAGAACGAGCCGCTCTCGTTCCACCCGATGGCGCGGCCCGCCGCCGAGGTCGGGATCGCCGTCCGCGATCGGGTGGGGATCGATGCGTTCTGGCGCTTCTATCGGCTGGTGTTCGAGAACCAGAAGAACCTGGACGACGCGAACCTCGAGCAGTGGGCATCGCAGGTCGGGCTCGCGCCGAACGTACTCCGCGACGCGCGCAAGCAGCCTCACGTCGCGGCGAAGCTGGAGCGCGACCACGACGTCGGTGACAAGGTCGGCGTCAACGGGACGCCGGCGTTCTTCGTGAACGGCATCTCGCTGATGGGCGCGCAGCCGTACGAGAAGTTCAAGCAGGTCATCGACGCGCAGATCCAAGCGGCCAAGGAAGCGCTCGCGAAGGGCACGGACCGCGACAAGCTCTATCGGACGCTCGCGCAGGCGAACTTCCAGAAGGAGCCCGACGACGACGACCCCGTCGATCCGACGGTGTGGAAGGCCCCCATCGGCACCAGCCCCGCCAAGGGACCGGCGACGGCGCCGGTGACGATGCTCGTCTTCGCCGACTTCCAGTGCCCGTTCTGCAAGAAGGTCGAGGCCACGCTGAAGGCGGTCGCGGTGAAGTACGGCGCGGATCTCCGCATCGTCTGGAAGAACTTCCCGCTCGAGTTCCACCCACGCGCGATCCCGGCGGCGATGTTGGCGCTCGAGGCCCGTGCCGAGAAGGGCGACGCCGCGTTCTGGGACGCGCACGATCGCTTGTTCGACGCGCCCGACCTCGAGGACGCGACGCTCGAGTCGATCGCGAAGGCGCTCGGGCTCGACGACAAGAAGGTCAAGGACGCGATCGCGAAGAAGAAGTACCAGTCGGTGATCGACGCCGACCAGGATCTCGGGGACGACGTGAACGTCTCCGGCACGCCGCACTTCCTGATCAACGGGCGCGCGCTCGGGGGCAATCAGCCGCTCGCGAAGTTCATCGCGCTCATCGACGAAGAGATGGCGAAGGCCAAGGCGAAGATCGCCGGTGGCATGACGGCCGCGGACTACTACGCCGACGTCGTGAAGAACGGGCAGACGGTGGCGCCGCCGACGAAGGTCACCGTGCCCGCGCTCGCTTCGGCGCCCGTGCGTGGCCCCGCCGGCGCGCCCGTGACGATCGTGGCGTTCGGCGGCTACCAGGACCCCTACTCGCGCAAGGCGAACGCGACGCTCAAGGACCTCTTGGCCGCTTACCCGGCGAAGGTGAAGCTCCAGTGGCGCCAGTTCCCGCTCTCGATGCACGTGCTGTCGCACGTCGCGGCCGAGGCCACGGTGGAGGCGATGAAGGAGAAGGGCACCGACGGCTTCTGGAAGATGCACGATCTGCTGATGGCCACACCGATCGGCACGATGCTCGAGCGCGCCGACCTGGACGCGGCCGGCAAGACGGCCGGGCTCGATCCCAAGAAGCTCACGACCGCGCTCGACTCGGGCACCCACGCGAGCGCCGTCGACGCCGACATGGCCACGGGCACGGCGCTCGGGTTCAACGGAACGCCGCAGTTCTACGTCAACGGCTACCCGATCTCGGGCGCGCAGCCGTACCGCAAGTTCCGGCGGTTGGTGGACCGCGCGCTCGCCGAGGCGGCGCCGGGGAAGAAACCGTGAACCACCGGGGTTCGACCGGAGTGCGTGCGCGCGCGCTCACCTTCGCTTTCGTCGCCGCGGTGGCGACCTTCGCCGGATCACGGACCGCGGGCGCGTTCGAGCGCCAGCACCACTTCGGCGTCGACGGCGGGTTCTCGATCCTCAAGGTCGCCGACAAGGACACGCTGGACTTCGGCGGCGGCGGGCAGGTGCACTACGCGTACGGCATCAGCGACGCGTTCAACTTCCTGGTCGAGGGCGGCTACTTCCAGGTTGCGCTCGAAGAGGCGTCCGGCGCGAAGATCCCGGCGAACCGGCCCACCGGCGTGTCGAACCTCGGGGTCGGGATCGCGTACGTGCTCGACGTGGTGCGCTGGGTCCCGTACGGCGGCGTCCTGGCCGACGGCTACCTCTTCACGGGCGGGAACCTCGACAAGCCGCGCTTTGCGGCGGGCGTCGCGCTCGCGCTCGGGCTCGACTACCAGATCTCGCGCAACTTCGCGGCGGGGTTCGCGTTCCGGCAGCACTTCGCGCTGAGCTCGATCACGGACTATCCGTCCTACTCGCAGTTCTTCCTCCGCGCCGAATACGTTTGGGGATGGTGATGGTCCGACGACTCGCAGCAGGCGCGCTCGCATTGACGTTCCTCACCGCTTGCCCGGGGGCGAAGGCTCCGTCGGGCAAGATGCTCGCCGTGTTCGATCCCGACACCGTGACGATGCGCACGGCGAGTCACGGGACCGCGGCGCTCAAGATCACGAACGACACGGCGCAAGAGCAGAAGATCAACACGTACATCCTCGAGAACGCGACGCTGGAGCTCGTGGTGACGGCGAGCGACGGGAAGCGGATGCCCTCGCTGTCGCCGCCGGTGCCGCCGACGGAGTTCTCGCCGAGCGACTTCCAGACCCTGAAGCCGGGCGAGACGTACACGGTGACGCTGGGCCTCTACGACTTCAGCCCGCCGCTTCCGCCGGGGACGTACACGCTGACGGTGAAGGACTACCCGGACGCGAAGGGGACGCTGACCGTCACGCCCTGAGCGCGTCGAGCCGCCAGGCGAGCGCGCGTCCGTCGCGGGAGACGGAGAGCAGCTCGGTGTCGTTCAGGAAAACCACGCCGTCGATGTAGGCGCGATGACCGCGACCGAAGGCGATGGGCTCGAAGGAGCGTGAGGACGCGATCCGGACGACGCAGTCTCCGCCGGCCACCGCGAGGAGCTCGCCCCGGACGGCGAGGCTCGTCTCGTTGATGGAGATGCCCGCGCTCGGTGTGCCGTCGGTCGGCTTGCCGCTGACGGAGCCGAGCTTCTGGTCCGAGGGGACGTCCCAGACGAAGACCGTGCGACCGAACGGGACGTCGGCGAGGCGGCGAGCGTCGAGCCATGCGACGGCGTAGATGCAGCGCGATCGACCGCGGAGGACGTGGCTGGGTTTCTTCGGCGCCTCGAGATCGAACACGTAGACGTGCGCGCTGTTGATCCCCATCGCGAGCCGAGCGCCGTCGGGGGAGAGCGCCAACGCGTAGACCTCGCCGCGTTTGGCGTCGACGGTGCCCATTCGTGCTCCGCTCGCGACGTCCCAGAGGTCGACGGCGCTCGCGTAGCGGTGGCCGACGGCGACGACCCGATCGAGGGCGGCGATGGTTCGGACGGGGCCGGGGCTGGAGGTCCACGTGCCCACGATCGAGCTGCCCTGCACGTGAACCACGTCGCCGTTCGCGAGCCCTGCGAAGACGCCAGCGGATGATGCGGCGAGCGCCGTGATCTCGAGCGGCAAGGTGACGACCGGCTCGCACGTCCGGGCGCCGACGTCGAGCCGATGGAGAACCGCACCGACGGCGACCAGCGTGCGGGCCCCGTCGACGACGAGCCCCCGAGGTTCGCCCGGCAATGAAATCTCGGCCACGGGCTCGAGCACGCGAGGCATCGCCGGCATCATCGCAGAGCTGCGAGCGCGAGCAAGCGCGGGCATTCGCCCGATGGAGAAGCCGGCCCTGGAGCTAGTCGATAATCGTCACGAACTTCGATTTTGCTACGCTCCTCGCATGAAGACCGCTTCGCTCTGGACCTTGTCCTTGGTCGCACTGGTCGGTTGCGGCGGGCATGCGACCTACAACGTCAGGGTGAACGGTCTGAGCGAGCCGAACCCGTCGGGCAAGAGCTTCGTCCTGCGCTCCGGAGTGAGCAACGTGTCCGAGACCGACCTTCAATTCCGAGAGTTCGCGGCGACCACGGAACAGGCGCTGGTGCGGGCGGGCTTCGATCCGACCACCCCCGAGCGCGCGGATCTCGTGGTGTTTCTGAGCTATGGGATTGGCGCACCACGGACCTCCTACGATGTCACCACGGACATCTTCCGTCGCGAGATCGTCGCGATCACGGAATACACGCGATGGGTCGTGGTCGAAGCCATGGATGCCAAGGCGTGGCGCGACTCTCAAAGGACCGTCCAGACCTGGAAGACGACCATCACGAGTGCGGGCGTCACCACGGATCTCCGGACGATGTTCCCCGTCCTCATCGCGGCGGGTCAGGCCTACTTCGCGAAGGACACGGGCCGTGTGATCGCGCGCGCCATCGACGACGACGATCCCGCGCTGCTCGAGATCAACGCGCATCGCAAGTGACGCGACACCGAGCCCCGGGCGGCGCGGATCGCACCGCGCCGCCCCAGCTCGCTACCGCGCGAGCTTGCTCAGGGTCGCCTGGATGCGGTCGAGCGCATCGAGAACGGCGGCATCGTGCTTCACGTAGCCCCAAGCCACGCCGATCTCGAGAGCGGCATACGTCTCCCGCGCCGACCCGAGAGCGGTCCGAAACCGCATCCAAGACGCGCTCGGAGGAACCGAGCGCTATTGCGCGTTCCCATCGCGCACCGTTTGAGCCTCCGCGAGATTGAGCACCATGCTGCTTGCCGATCGCCGCACTTGTCGTCCCAAATCGGGATCCTTCGCCGCAATCGCAGCGACCAGCGGAGCCATCGTCTTCAGAGTGTCCAGCGCGAACGAGTGAATTCTCAACATGCGATCCTCCTGCCCTGCGCCAAGCGCGCGAAGGCGGTTCGGTCGGGCCAGCGCACGGAGGCGCTGTCCAGGCTGGCGCGAAGCGCCACCCCCGAAGGCGGCTCGGCCTGGACAGTGCCGAGTACGCTGGCACGATCGAACTGCCGAGCGAGCCCAACGCCCCAGGTGGCTAG
Source organism: Polyangiaceae bacterium (assembly GCA_044224495.1). Lineage (GTDB taxonomy): Bacteria > Myxococcota_A > Polyangia > Polyangiales > Polyangiaceae > JBGAKG01. Next base: position 52,823 of record JBGAKG010000019.1, read on the forward strand.
GCCAGGGGGCAGCGAGATCGCGACGGCCGGGCAACGCGAGCACGAGCACGAGCACGAGCACGGGTACGAGCACGGACACGGGCACGGGCACGGACACGGACACGCCCCCCCGCACCCGGATCCTCCCGCCCCAACCTGTGCCACCCGTCCCCCTCGGTGGCACACGAAATCCCCGAAGGATCCCGCACCTTCCCCTGGCACACCGCGTGCTCTGTCTCCCCGCCATGAGCACTTCCCGTCTTGGCTTGGTCTTCGGCATCTCGGGTCTCCTCGCGGTTCTCGCCGGCTGCTCCGGCAAAGCGGAGCCGCCTGGTATGGTGTCCGCTCGGCTCGAACGCGCTTCGAGCTGCCCCAACCTCGAATCCATGCTCAAGGCCGACGCGAAGGCGAAGATCAACGCCTACGTCGACGGCATGATCGAGTCGCTCCACCACCGGAGCTCTGGCGGCGTGGTGTTCGACGCTTCGGCGAGCGGCGCCCCCACCAGCCAGAACGCGGGCACCACCCCCGATCGCGCGACGACGTGGTCGAAGACCAACACCCAGGTCGACGGCGTCGACGAGGCCGACATCGTCAAGAACGACGACAAGTACATCTACGTCCTTCACGGCGGCACGCTCCAGATCGTCGACGCCTTCCCCGCCGCGAAGATGGCGACGAGCAGCACCACCACCATCGACGGCACGCCGAACGAGATGTTCGTCTCCGGCAACCAGATCGTCGTCTTCTCGACCGTGAGCGCCGGACCCGTCTTCAGCGCCGCCGGCCTCGCGCGCAAGCCGCGCTACGGCTACTACGGCGGCGGATGGTGGGGCAGCGGCGTCGGCGCGCCGATGTGCATGGGTTGGGGTTGCGGCAGCTGGATCTCCGACCCGATGACGAAGGTCACCGTGCTCACGGTCGAAGGCACGACGCCCAGCGTGAAGCGCGAGCTCTGGTTCGAGGGGTCGTACGTCAGCTCGCGCCGCGTCGGCGGGAAGGTCCGCGCGGTCACGAGCGGCGGAGCCTATGCGCCCGAGCTCCTCTACTACCCGACCGGCAACGTGGACTGGAACGACACGGACGCGATGACCGACGCGTACGAGGCCATCCGCACGGAGGACCTCCGCCGGATCGACGCTTCGAGCTGGGCCGACTGGGTCCCCGTGCGGCTCGAGAAGGCGAACGGCGCCGTGAAGGCGCAGCCGCTCGACTGCACCGACGTGATGCTCCCGACGACGGGCTCGACCGAGTACGGGCTCTCGCAGCTCGTCACGTTCGATCTCGACGCGCCCGAGGTCGCCCCGAGTGACCTCGCGATCACCGGCGCCGTCGACGTGGTCTACGGCAACGAAGGCACGATGCTCCTCGCCCAGCGCGGCTGGCGCTCGGGTTGGTGGTGGAACTACGACGACCTGGGCGAGGGCTTCAGCTACACGTACACCCACGTCCACGCGTTCGACGTGAAGAGCGACCCCGCCCACCCGATCTACGTCGGCTCGGGCACCGTCGACGGCATCGTCGACGACCAGTTCGCCCTCGACGAGAAGAACGGCGTCGTCCGCGTCGCCGCGACCGAGCAGCGCACGATCTGGCGGCCCGGGCACGGCCTCTTCTCCTCCGGCTACATGGGCTTCCAGTCCGTCGGCCACCTCTACACGCTCCAAGCGAAGGGCGGCGCGCTCGAGCCGTCGGGCAGCGTCGGCGATCTCGTGAAGGACGAGCGCATCACCGCGACGCGGTTCGTCGGCGACACGGCGTACGTCGTGACCTACCGCAACGTCGACCCGCTCTTCGTGATCGACACGAAGGATCCGGCGAACCCGAAGGTCCTCGGTGAGCTCACCATCCCGGGCTTCTCCGAGTACATGCAGCCGCTCGACGCGACGCACTTGCTCACGATCGGGCGCGGCGCCAACACCGGCAACCTCGCGCTGCAGATCTTCGACGTCGCTGATCCGATCCACCCGAAGCAGACGTCGAAGTACGAGTACGCGGACGGCTACGGGTACTCGGAGGCCGAGTACAACCACAAGGCGTTCACCTACTACCCGGAGAAGAAGCTCCTCTCCTTCCCGCGCTGGAGCTACGGCGGGAACGGGTACTCGTTCCGCAGCTCGGCGGAGCTCGTCGCGGTGGACGCGGCGACCGGCATCAAGCCGATCGGAAGCGTGGACCACACGTCGCTCTTCCCCTCGAGCTTCAGCCGCGGTTGGTGCGGCGGCTACTACGGGCCCGACGTGCGCCGCAGCGTCTTCATGGACGACGTGATGTACTCGATCTCGTACGGCGGCATCGTCGCGACGGACACGAAGAGCCTCGGCACGGTGCGGACGATCGGCTTCGGTCGCCCGGTCATCGAGGGGTGGAGCGCCTGCTACGGGGAGTGAGCCAGAACCAGAAGGTGGCCTCACCGTCGGATCCGGGAGGCCACCAACCAGACCTGCTAGGCGGAGATCACCCCAAACGTCTTCCACGTTGCGGGGTTTCCGGATGTCGTACAAACCCATCCAATCGAGCCGCCTGGAGTTGGATTGATGTTGTAGACGATGTCGCCCGCCGTGCCCGCCACTGGTGGTGAAGATCCATTCGTCACCTTACGCTGGGTACCACCCCACCCAAGGTAGAATCCATTCGTCAGACGCAGCTGACCCGGTCCTTCCGCCGCCTGAGTCCCGGAGATGCCGATGGGGCAGAGAGAGGCCGCGTTGCCCTGGTTGAGGCCCCACCAGCCCGTGCCGTTGAAGTTGTACGTCAACCGCCATGCATTTCCTGGAGTCTCGGCGCTCGAATCGAAACCGAACGCAGATAGGATTCCATTGACATCGCTCCCCAGGAGCGTCGTTATCGTGGGAAGTCCCGTCTGAACCGTGGTCACTTTCGACGGGCTCGTATAGCCTGCCGTATGGATGATCGCCTGCGGCACTTGGACACCCGAGCCGTCCGTCGGAACTAGCGCAAACGCGGGCGCTCCAGCGACGGGATCGGGCGAAGCGTAGTCACCACCAAACACATAGGTCGGAGCCACCAAGTTGCACGGCGGGCTCCCATGTGCCACCTCGGTCATGCACCCCACGAACGTGTTGCAAGCAGTGGTCTTCGTGGTGCGAAATGGCCCAAGCGTGTTCACCTCAGCGTAGCAACCGACATAGGTGTTGCCCAAAAAGGAATCGTCCCAGATTCCCCAACCGCCGTTGGCCACCACGAACACGTTCAACGCGAGGCCCGCAGAGGCATCGCCGCCGCTCACATACAGCCCGTGGCCTCCGTTCCCTTCAATCGTGAGCTTGGTCAGCTGAAAGGAACTCGCGCTCGTCTGGGGGTTCGCGTTCAAATCCCCGACGATGTGAACGCCGTCTCCGCCAAAGTTGTTGATGTAGCAGTTCTCGATCACTGCGGTGGTGTTCATGGTGATGCCATGCGCCGCCGGCACCTTCCCCGCGCTCTGGAGCATCAGATTCCTGATGACGGTCACATCGCCGCGCGCGCCGGTGCCAGAGATAGGGTCGACTTGCAAGCCACGCCCGGCATCGAAGAGCAATATCGTTCCCGCGCGCGCATAGGCCCCGGACATACCCTCCAGCACCATCGCCCGGTCGATGTGCAGCATGTTCGACAGGCGATATTTCCCGGCAGGAACCACCAGCTTCGTTCCGCCAGCGGTTACGGGGGCAAGAAACTTCATCGCGTTGATGGCATTGAGAAACGCCGTGTCGTCGGGCGTCGTACCGTCGCCCCTGGCGCCGAACCACTTTACGTTGAAAGCCCCATCATAAACTCGCAGCCAGGCCTTCCCGGTCGTGACACCGACCGTCACTGCGCCACTGGTCTGAACGATGACGGTCCCACCGTCTTCCACATTCGTAGTGGTATCGCCCCACACGAAGACTCCACCGCCCCCATCGCCAGGCGTCGAATAGCCCTGGACGATGACGACACCAAGTGACCCAGAAGCTGCACCGCCGACGAGCAGTCGAAGCTGGGCGACGGAGTCGGCCCATCGAATCGTCGTTCCATTGACGAGAGCCTCGGCGGAAGCCCCGCCATCGGCTTCGCCTTTCGTGCACGCCGTCAGGGCTGCAAGTCCGATGGTTCCCAGGAGTCCAGCAAGCACCGTACGGCGGGTCGATGCCGCCGAGTCAGCCGACTCGGGCGAACTTGCCCCGTCCGGAAGGTCACGCACGACACCACCGCCACTACCCAGTTGACGCCTCATCGCAACTCCTCCCTCGCCCGTGCCGCCTCTGACACGTGCGGCACAAATCGCTTTTTGCCAACTATCTCGACCGCAACGAGACTGACAGAAACTCAAAGTCCCGCCAAGTACCTATCGTTGCTGGCGATACACGGCACCCAACGTTGCGCAAGACGCTAGGATCATTCATCCCGACGGACACCAAATTTGGGCGACACAAATCATTTCCAGCGGCGCCACCGTGACACGGCGCAATGGCGCAGGACTCCTGCGTCCAACGCAGACGTGTACCTCGAAGTCTCACTGCTTCGTGCGGCTCGCGCGGCGTCTGAGGTGAGAGGGGTGGAGCGCCTGCTACGGGGAGTGAGGCGTCAACCCTCAAAGCGCTCGATGGCCGCGAGCGTATCGATCGCGGCCTTGTGCTGCTCGTTCCCGGGGTCGAGCTCCGTGTTCGAGTAGAACTCCTGGATGCGCTCGCGGAACGACGCGTAGATCTCCGGCAGGTGCTCCGCGGGCACGGTCTCGAAGTAGTCGACGATGACGTCGACGCCTTCGTTCTCGTCGATGAGGTAACCCTCCAGGCTGTCGGGGTCGGCGTTCTCCAACGCTTCGGGGTGGTTCTTCTTCACCCACTTCTGGAAGTGCCCGTGCAGCTCGTCGGGCAGGCTCTCGGTCGAGATGCCGCCATCGAGCGCCAGATGGAACCCGCGAACGACGACGCCACGCGCGTCTTCATGCGCTTCAGCCGCCCTTCGGCGCTTCCGCCAACCCGAACCCATCGTGCAGCGTGCGCACGGCGAGCTCGGTGTACTTCGCCGCCACCAGGACCGACACCTTGATCTCGCTGGTCGAGATCGCCTGAATGTTGATCCCTTCCTTCGCGAGCAGGCCGAACATCTTCGCCGCGATACCCGCGTGGGAGCGCATGCCGAGCCCGACGATGCTCACCTTCACCACGTCGTCGTCGTAGCGAACCTCGCGCGTCCCGAGCTCCTTGGCGATCGCCTCGAGCTCGGGCTTCGCGCGGTTCAGGTCGGTCTTCGCCAGGGTGAAGGTGACGTCGGCGCGGCCGGCGCTCTCGGTCTGTGCATTCTGCACGATCATGTCGACCGAGATGTTCTTCTCCGCGATCCGCGAGAAGAGCTGCGCGACGGAGCCCGGCTCGTCCTTCACGCCGATGAGCGTGACGCGCGCTTCGCCCTTGTCGTAGGCGACGCCGGCGACCACGACGTCTTCGAGTGACTTGTCCTCGCGCGTGACCCAGGTCCCCTCGGCGTCCGAGAACGAGCTGCGAACGTGAACCGGCACTCCGTACTTCATCGCGATCTCCACGCTGCGGATCTGCAGCACCTTCGCCCCGAGCGACGCGAGCTCGAGCATCTCCTCGAACGAAATCTTCCCGATCTTCCGCGCCGACGGGCACACGTTGGGGTCCGTCGTGTAGACGCCGTCCACGTCCGTGTAGATCTCGCATGCGTCGGCGCCGATCGCCGCGGCGATGGCCACCGCCGAAGTGTCCGAGCCGCCGCGCCCGAGGGTGGTGATGTTGCCGCCCTCGTCGACGCCTTGGAACCCGGCGACGACGGCGATCGCTCCCTCTTTCAAGGTCGAGAAGATCTTCGAGCCCTCGATCGTCTTGATGCGCGCCTTCGTGAACGCACCATCGGTCAGGATCTTCACCTGATGACCAAGGAGGCTCCGCGCCTCGACGCCGCGCTCCTGGATCGCCATCGCGACGAGCGCGGCGGAGACTTGCTCGCCGGTCGCCGCGAGGGCGTCCATCTCGCGCGCGTCGGGCACGCCCTGCATCTCGTGCGCCATCTTGAGAAGCCGGTTCGTCTCGCCGCTCATCGCGCTGACGATCACGACGACGTCGTTGCCCGCTCTCTGAGCGGCGATGCAGCGCTCCGCCACGTTCCGCATGCGCTCGAGCGACCCGACCGACGTGCCGCCGTACTTCTGAACGACCAGTGCCACGGGGAAGAACTGCTACGCGAATTCTACGCGCCGCGTCAATGGTCGCCGGGCCGACGCCCCCCGTCGCTCGGCGTGGGCGTCGTCTCGCGAACCTGCGCCTGCCCATGCGCGTGCGCATGCCCGCCGAGCCGTTCCGCGTCGTCTCCCGCTGCTGCTGCAGTCGAACGTCTTCTTCGCGGGCTTTCTGCTACCGTGCCGCTCCATGGAGTTCGTGCCCGGCACGATCTTCGCGAACGACTATCGCGTCCGCCACGCGCTCTCTTCGGGAGGGATGGGGGCGGTCTACGTCGTCGATCAGATCTCGACCGGCAAGGCGCGGGCCCTGAAGCTCATGCACCCGCAGCTCGCGCAGAGCGCCGAGCTCCGCGCGCGGTTCGAGCAGGAGGCCAAGATCGGCGCGCGCATCCCGAGCGAGCACGTCGTCGAGGTCCACGCCGCCGGGATCGATTTCGGGACCCAGCAGCCGTACATCGTGATGGAGCTGCTCGAAGGCGAGAGCCTGGCCGCGCGGATCGCGCGCAGCCCGGTCGACCCGACGACCGCCCGCGAGATCCTCGCCCAGATGTGTCACGCGCTGATCGCCGCGCACCGCGCCGGCGTCGTCCATCGCGACCTCAAGCCCGAGAACGTGTTCCTCGCCGTCCCGCACCGCATCGGCGCGACGCTCACGGTGAAGATCCTCGACTTCGGCATCGCCAAGATCGTCGAGCGCGAGGCCGTGGCGACGAGCGCGATCGGGTCGCCGATGTGGCTCGCGCCGGAGCAGACCGAGCGCAGCCCGGTCGCCCCCGCGACCGACGTGTGGGCGCTCGGATTGATTGCATTCTACATGCTCACGGGCGTGATCTTCTGGAAGAACGCCACCGGGCCGGATGCTTCGATCCCGCGCCTGATGCGGGAGGTCGTGATGGATCCGATCCCGCCCGCATCGCAGCGGGCCGCCGAGTTCGGCGCGCGCCTGCCGCAGGGCTTCGACGCGTGGTTCGCCCACTGCGTCGCGCGCGACATGCGCACGCGCTTCCCGGACGCCGCCGCGGCGTGGGCGGCGCTGGAGCCGGTGCTCCAGGGACCTGCGATCGCGGCCCCGGGCGCCGGCGCGCGCATCACGCCGGGGGCCCAGCAGTTCGCCGAGACGCAGCCCTTCGTCGATGCGTCGCCGACCGATCGCGAGGCCGCGCCTCCGCCCACGACCGGCAGCGCGAGCGTCGGAACGCCCGTGCCGGGCGTGCCGCGGCGGAGCGGGATCGGCCTGATCATGATCGGGGTGGTGCTCGGCGTCTGCGTCGTCGTCGGCGGCATCGCCGGTGCGTTCTGGATGATCTCGCGCAACGGCCACGCGAAGTACACGACCGACGCAGGGACCTACGAAGCGAACGGGAGCCCGAGCGGCCTCCAGGTCACTCTCACGCCTCCCCCTCCCCCGCCGCCGAGCGGCACGCCCAACCTCACGCCGCCTCCGCCCCCGTCGGCGATGCCTTCGTTCGCGATCCCCGGCATGCCCGCCCTCGGCGTGGGCGGCGCGAGCGGCATGAACGGGATGGTGATCGCGGAGAAGTCCCCGGAGCTCCAGGCCGACGCGCAAGCGCAGTTCAACGACCACCTCGCGTCGGAGCTCGCGAAGTGCCTCCCCACGGGCGCGGAGCGTCGGGCCGGCCAGCTCACGATCCTCGTGAAGGTGAAGACCGATGGGGGCGTGAGCTCGGTGATCCCCGTCGGCGCCGCCGCCCCGTTCGTGAACTGCATGACCAAGGTCCTCATGGGTGCCCACTTCGTCGCGACGAAACGCGGTGGGGACGTGGTCTTCAGTTTGTTTTGGCAGAAATAGAGAGTCGCCGATATCGTCGCTCGCGGTGGGATCGTACTCGAGCTACCTCGCGGAGACGTTCACGACGCTCGTCGTCGTCTGCGCGCTCGCGTTCGTCGTGCTCTGGGGCGCGCGGCGCCTCGGGATCGGCACGCAGCTCGGGGCGGCGCAGCTCGTGGGGCGCCTCCCGCTCGATGCGCGGCGCGCGATCTACCTCGTGAAGGTCGGGCCCAAGGTGCTCGTCGTCGGGGCGTCGGAGGCGGGGCTCACCAAGCTCGGTGAGATGGCGGCCTCGGAGCTGCCGCCCGAGCCGACGAAGCCCGAGAGCCCGTTCGCCGCGCTCCTCGCGCGCACGCGCGCGCCGAAGCCCGAGCCCCGCGATGACGACAAGCCCGCGCCGAAGCAGGACGCCGAACCCCGCGCGGAGGCGAAGAGCGTCGATGACGAGTAAGGGCAAGATCGCCGTCGGCGTCGTGTTCGGTGCGCTCGCGCTCGCGGTCGCGCCCGGTGTCGCGCATGCGGTGCCACCGCCGCAGCCGGCGGCCGCGGGGACCGACGATCTGCTCGGGCGCCCGATCGTCCTCGTCGTGGCGCTCGCGCTCGTCTCGCTCCTGCCGTTCGTGTTCATGAGCGTGACGGCGTTCGTGAAGATCTCGACGGTGCTCCAGATCGTGAAGAGCGCGATCGGCGCGCAGAACGTCCCGTCGAACACGGTGATCATGGCGCTCGCGGCGTCGCTGACGCTGCTCGCGATGGCGCCGGTGGGCGACAAAATCTGGGCGCGTGCGGCGCCGCTCTTCGAGGGCAAGGACGTACCGGACACGGTCACGCTCGTGAAGGGAGGGATCGACGCCGTGCGCGAGCCGATGCGCGACTTCCTCTACGACAACGCGAGCCCGACGGAGCGCGCGCGCTTCCTGCAGGTCGCGAAGGAGTCGCGTCCCGAAGCCGACCGCGACAAGGTCGGCGAGAAGGACATCTCCATCCTGGTGCCCGCGTTCGTGGTGACGGAGCTGACGGAGGCGTTCGCGCTCGGGTTCCTTTTGTATCTGCCCTTCTTGATCATCGATCTGGTGGTGTCGAACGTCTTGCTCGCGTTGGGGATGCAGATGCTGAACCCGACGCAGGTGAGCTTGCCGTTCAAGCTGCTGTTGTTCGTGGCGATCGATGGTTGGGGCCTGCTGGCGAGAGCGTTGGTAGCGGGATACCGCTAGCCCTCTTCGCGTGCCCGTGCCCGTGCCCGTGCCCGTGCCCGACGAACCGGTGCCGTCGGTACGCTTCGCGAAGTCGCGGAGTCCGCGTCCGAGCCTGTCAGCGTGGTCGTTCGGGCACGGGCACGGGCACGGGCACGGGCACGCCAAGAGAGGGAGATTCCTTCATTCGCACGCGGAGTTACGGAAAGTTGCTGGAACCCTGTAAGGGCTGCCGGGGCCCCCCGTTCTCCTCGCACACCTGGAGGAGCAATGCGTAAGATTCAAGTGCTTGCCGCGACGACGTTCGCGGGCCTTTTGTTCACCCTGACTGGCTGCGGCGGCGGCGCTTCGATGAAGCCCCCGTCCGCGATGCCGTCCTCGGCCTACGGCGCTGCCGACGCGCCCGCGACGAACGCCGACTACAGTGCCTCGCGCGGCGACTCCGAGGATGCCCCGGTCGCCCCCGCCCCGGTCACGGCCGGCGCTCCCGCGCCCGGCGCCGCTGGCGCTCGCCCGCCCGTCGCCCCTGCCGCGTACCACCCGCCCGCGACGAACACCGCCGCGCCTTCGCCGGCCGCGAGCAAGTCCACCGGCGCGACGGCGCAGGGCAACAAAGAGAACCAGAAGGACGCGTCGAACCCCGCCGTCCTCATCATGTACACGGGCGCGCTGACGATGACGATCGACGAAGCCGCCGTCCCCGGCGCGATCGACAAGATGGTCGACATCGCCGAGAACTTCGGTGGTCACCTCGCCGGCCGCACGAACACGACCGTCACGGTGAAGGTCCCGTCGGGCCGCTTCCGCGACGCGCTCGGCGAGATGGAGAAGCTCGGCATGGTGACCAACCGCAGCGTCAGCGCCGAAGACGTTTCGGAGGAGTACAAGGACGCCGAGGTCCGCCTCGCCAACATGAAGGCGACGCGCACCCGCATCCAGGACTTCCTCGCGAAGGCGGCGAACGTGAACGACATGCTGACCCTCGAGCAGCAGCTCGAGCGCGTCTCCCTCGAGATCGACCGGATCGAAGGGCGCATGCGCTTCCTCCGCGAGCGCACGGCGCTCTCCACGATCACCGTCAGCGTGACGCCCAAGCCGAAGCCCGTCCCGATCCTCGCGAAGGATCCCGATCCGCCCCCGCCGCCGCCGCCCCCGCCGCCGCCGCAGCCCCCCACGGCGATCGAGCTCCCGGTGAAGTGGCTCGACCAACTCGGCTCCGACCGTCTGATGCAGGTGAAGAAATGAAATCGTCGATGAAGCTCCTGGCCGCTGCTCTGTTTCTCCTCGTTCCGCTCGGCTCGGTCGCCTGCGGTCCGAGCGCCAAGCTCACCGCCCCGGCGGGGTTCGCCCACGTCGACGGCGAGTACGACGATCGCATCTCGAGCGCCCGTGGCGTCGTCATCGGCGCGCGCGTCGAGAAGAACGAGCCGAAGGCGAACCTCGAGTTCTGGGTCGAAGCGATCGACCTTCGCCTGCAGCAGCGCGGCTACGTCGCGAAGGGCGCGCCCGCCGACGTGAAGAGCAAGAGCGGCATCCCCGGCAAGGCGCTCCGCTACGACTACGGCGGGAAGAAGTACTGGGTCGACGTCTACGCGACGGACCAGCGGATCATCCTCGTCGAGGCGACGGGGCGCGCGCAGGATCTGGAAGCCGGAAAGGACCAGATCGAGGCCGCGATGCAGGGCGTTCACGTGAACTGAGCCCGACGAACGCGGAAACGAGAAAGGCCGCCCGGCTTCTGCCTGGCGGCCTTTTGATTTTGTGGAGCAGAGGGGGATCGAACCCCTGACCTCCGCATTGCGAACGCGGCGCTCTCCCAGCTGAGCTACTGCCCCGGAACTACGGGGATGCGGAATCTACGCGGGCCGTCGACGTTGTCAACCGATTCTGCACGGACGGCCCATGAGCACGCGGCTGACGCGCGACGGTCGCGCGACGGACGGGCGGGGCTCCCTCCTCTCTCATGCTAGACCACGGCCGTGCGCTACCTCTCGTCGGCCTCCTTCGGTCTCGCCACGCTCGCGACCCTCGCTGCCTTCTCGGCCTGTCGCACGCCCGAGACCCCGACGACCACCGGTCCCGACGCGGCCGCCAGCGCATCCGCCTCCACCGCGGCTTCGCCGGATGCGGGACCGCCCGCGCCGAAGAACGACGTGCTCGTCACGATCGTCGTCGACCAACTCGCGGCTTGGGTCGCCTCCGAGCGGCTGCCCGAGCTCCCCAAGAACGGCGGCTTCGCGCGGCTTCTGCGAGAAGGCACCTATGTGCGGGAGCTCCGCTACCGCCACGCCAACACGGAGACCGCTCCCGGTCACTCCGCGCTCTACACCGGCGCCACGCCCCGCATCTCCGGCGTGTTCGGGAACGAGATCATCGATCCCCTCACCCACAAGCGCGTCACCGTCATGCGTGACCGCACCACCACCCAGCTCGTCCCCCTCGGCACGAGCGACGATCTCGGTTCGAGCTTGGCCATCCTGGACGTCGAGACCCTCGCCGACCGGCTGCGCGCCGAGCGCGACGGCGCCGAGATCGTCGCGCTCTCGCTCAAGGACCGCGGCGCCCTCTTCGGCGGCGGCCGCAAGCCCGACGCTTCGGTCTGGTTCGACACCAAGAAGAACACGTTCGTCACGTCGACCGCCGTCGCGCGCGAGTTCCCCGCGTGGGCCAAGCTCGACGTCGAGCCGCTCCAGCGCGCTCCGTGGGAGCTCCTCGATCGCGCGTGGGTCGAGAAGCACGCCGCCACGCCGGACGCCCAAGCCGGCGAAGGCGACATCGACGGCTTCGGCATCACGTTCCCGCACGACTTCCAGAAGACGAAGACGATCGGCTACGCGTTCCGCGCGAGCCCGCGCGGGGACGATGCGCTGCTCGCGCTCGCACGCACGGCGATCGAGCGCCACGATCCGGCGAAGCCGCTCCTGCTCGCGCTCTCGCTCAGCTCGTACGACGGCGTGAACCACTACTTCGGCCCCGACTCGTGGGAGGCGTGGGACGAGCTCCTCCGCCTCGACGCCGCGTTGGGCTCCTTCTTCACGTTCCTCGACGAGAAGCTGGGCCAGACCGGGTGGAGCACGATGCTCACCGCCGATCACGGCGGCGTGCCGATGCCGGAGATCCCCGCGAGCAAGCACGCGTGGTGCGCCAAGAACGACGGCAAGGACGACCGCTGGGAGCGCCCGTGCGCCCCCGGCGTCCGCGTGCTGCAGGACGAGATCGCCGATGCGATGGAGGCCGAGGCCCAGAAGCTCATGAAGCCGCTCGGCGTCGTCAAGGTGCCGACGCGCTTCGTCGATGGCTTCGCTTCGCCCTATCTCTTCCTGTCGTTCGCGGCCGGCAACCTCCCCGCACCGACGAAGGAGAAGCTCCTGACGGGGCTCCGGAAAGCGCTCCTCGCCTACCCCGGCGTCGATCGCGTCGTCCTCTCGCGGGACGAGCTCAAATGCGAGGGCCCCAGCGCGAGCACCGATCCGATCGACCGCGCGCTGTGCGAGTCGCTGGTCGTGAAGCAGCCCCCGGGCTTCTACGTCGTGGCCAAGAAGGGCGGGTTCTTCGACCCCGCTTACACCGTAGGCAAGGGGACCAGCCATGGCGCGCCCTACCTCTACGACCGCACCGTACCCCTCCTGATCCGCGCCCCCGGAAAGGCGAACATGGGGGCGGTGGTCGATGCGCCGACCGATTTCACCGAGTTCGTCAAAACCGCCGCGGCGATCTTGCACGTGCACCCACCGAACGGGACGATGCCCCCGCCCTGAGGAATCCTGGTAGGATCTGCGATTCACGCCTCGTCGAGGCTTCCTTCTCCATGTCCCAGCCGGCGCCGCTCGAAGAGCACGACGATTCACCCACCCTCGAGGGCTCCCTCGTCTCGGGGAAGTACCGCGTGGGGCGGCTCATCGGTTCGGGTGGCATGGGCACCGTGTGGGAGGGCGTCCACGAGGCGCTCGGCACGCGCGTCGCGGTCAAGTTCATCAAGCCCGCGCACGCGCAGGCGTCGGACGCGCGGAGGCGCTTCGAGATCGAAGCGCGTGCTGCAGCGAAGCTCCAGTCGAAGCACGCGGTGCACGTGTTCGATTACGGCGTCACCGAGAGTGGGCTTCCGTACATCGTGATGGAGTACCTCGAGGGCGAATCGCTCTCGGAGGCGCTGATCCGGCGCGGGCCGATGCCCGCGCAAGAGGTCGCGCTGCTCATCGGCCAAGCGGCGCGCGCGCTCGTCAAGGCGCACGCCGCCGGCATCGTCCACCGCGATCTGAAGCCGGACAACATCTTCCTCGCGCAGTCGGGCGAGGAGAGCCAGGACGAAGACGACCTTCCCTACACGGTGAAGCTCGTGGACTTCGGGATCGCGAAGATGTTCGACGAGCCGATCCGCGGCGACTCGAAGGCGATGCCGATGGGCGGTCCCACGCAAGAGGGCGCCGTCATCGGCACGCCCAACTTCATGGCGCCCGAGCAGCTCACCGTCGGCGGCAACCCGAACGCTCTGACGGACATGTGGTCGCTCGGCGCGTGCACGTTCGCCGCGATGACCGCGCGCATCCCGTTCGAGGGCGAGGTCCTCGGCGACATCGTGCTCAAGGTCTGCGCGGCGCCGCTCCCCGTTCCTTCCAAGTACAACCCCGACGTGCCGTCGGGCTTCGATGCGTGGTTCGCGCGCGCGTGCAACCGCGATCCCGCGAAGCGTTTCCAGACCGCCGAGGAGCTCTCGCAAGCGCTGGCGAACGTCTGCGGCGTCGGGAAGGTCCGCACGGCCACGCTCAACGAGGATCAGATCCAGTACGCGCTGAAGCCGTCCTCGCCCGACGTCGCGGCGCTGGCCGACGAGCTCGAGGTGCCGAAGGGCATGTCCCCCCGCACGGCGCTCCTCGCGGGGCTGGTGCTCGGCGTCACGATCATGATCGGCATCGCCGGCGCGCTCGCCTGGAAGCAGACTCAGGAAGAAGAGGACCGGCTCAACGCGCCGAAGAGCGCGAGCGCCACCGTCTCCGCGCCGCCCCCGCCGTCGGCTTCGGCGCCGCCGTCGGCTTCGGTGTCGGCCTCGGTCTCCGCGTCGGCGAGCGCGAGCCCTGCGCCGAGCCCGCGGCGCACGGCCGTCCCCGCGACGGCGACCACGGCGGTCCCCACCGCGCCCTCCGCGACTGCGACCGCTACGACCACGGCCCCGCCATCGGCGGGGGCCGATGGCGGGTGACGGGGTCCTGAGCGGCGGGCGTCAGGCCGCGACGTCGCGGACTTGATCGCGGTGCGTCTTCAGCGCCGCGCGAACGTCGTCGAAGCTCGGAGCTCCGAGGCCCTGGGCACGACGGAGCAGGAAGAGTGCGTGATGCACGTCCTGATCGTCGGGCTGCCCCTCCGTCCCAGCGAGGACGTTGCGATCGATCGCGATCGCAATCGCCGCGACGATCTCGTCGCCGCGAGCTGCCTCGATGTACGCGCGCGCCTCGTCGACGGTCACCGCCGCGAGACTACGAAGCTTCACTTGGGCCATGTCGTCATCTCCGAACGCCACGGGGGAGCGCCCCGTGGCCGTACCGGCACGCGAGCGCGCCGGGCTTGAGGTCCGAGGAACGACCCACGCGTGCACCACGCGCGCGCGGGGAACGTCGAGCCCCGGAGGCGAACCTGTTCGCCTCCGGATCCCACGTACGTCGGGCCGGAGCCCGATTCACCAGGTGAATCCAAGACGGCCTCGGAAGGTCCGAGCCCTTGGCTACCCCGGCAAACTCTTCGAAGGGGGAAACGACGTGGGGGACGCGCGGGACCTGACCGGAGGTCCCCACCGCCATCCTCTGCACTAGCCCGTCTTCCGCCATTCCTGCGCTTTGCGACACGGAAAGTAGGACAGCCGTTTCCGTGTACTCCTCAAACGTAACCCGATCGGTGAAGGATACAACCCCAATCGTCCATCGCACCGTGTGCGCGGTCGCAGGTCATCCTACCCGTGCCGCGCTCAGGGACGGGGCAGCTCCAACCATCGCACCATCGCGGCACCTGCGTGTTGCGCGTAGTCGATGCGAAGCGCCCAATCGACGTCACTCCCCGGGATCGCTCCCGTCACACTCGCGGGCGACGTCATCAGGTGGGCATTGTTTCCCGGCAGTTGGTGACGCAGGAGGAGCGCGAAGGAACGTCGGAGTTGCTCGCGCAACCGCGCGATCTCCGCGCCGTCGACGCCGGCCTTCTCCGCCGCGGACAACGTCGCCACTCCGGCCTCGCAGCGGCTCGCGGCCGGCGTGAGGCGGGGCGTGACGATTGTCCCAAACTGGTACGCGCCATCCCCGTCGTAGAGCGAGTCGCCCTCGTGCTGCTGCTGCGCGCGCCCGTAGGCGAGCCAGCGGAGGCAGAAGTCGAGGGCCTCGGGGTTCGGCGCACGATCCCAGAGCTCGCCCATCGTCTGACAGGTCCAGTGCTCCTCGCCGAAGTAGTAGCGATCACCGAAGAAGCTCCACGCGCTCCCCACCAGGCGGTCGAGGGCCTTCTTCGCGCCGTCCAGGTACCGCTCGTCGCCGAGTAGCGCGTGCGCGCGCGCGAGCGCGAGCGCCGCCTCGCCCGAGAAGTAGAGGAACTGCACGTCGATCGGCGTCCCGTCCGCCGTGATCTGATGCTTGAAGTCGCCGTCGGGCCGTTGCTGCGCGAGGAGCGTGTCGGCGAGCGCGGCGACCTGCGAGCGGTACGACGGGTCGAGGCCCGATGCCGTGATCTCCGCGAAGGCCATCGCGGCGAGCGCGACCGTGCCGATCTCGAACGTCGGACCGTCCCCGATGCAGGTGTGGGTACCGCACGGTTGGAGCGCGCTGCGCAGGAGCTGAGCCCCCTGGAGCGCGCCGATCTGGAGCGAACGATCGCCGAACACGCGCCCGGCCTGCCCGACGAACAAGGTCGTCCCCGAGTGGCGCGGCCAGTCGTAGCCGGGTTTGTCCTCGTTCGTGGCGGCGTCGACCAGGTAGCGGAAGTGACCGTCGGCCGTGATCCCGCGGACGAGGTAGTGCGCCGCGTCCCGCGCGCCGGCGCGAAGATCGTCGTCGCGCAGGTTCGTCGCGTCGAGCCGCTTCAGCGGTGGGAACGCCGGGATCGTGCGCTCCGTGCGGACGCGCTCGAACGTCGCGCGCTCCTCGATGTCCGCCGGGTTCACGTTCAGGCGCTTGCCCGCGAGCATCGCCACGTACGCCAGATCGAGCCCGAAGCCGAGCATGAGCGCGTCGATCTGGACGCCGTGATCGTACGCCTGCGCCGCGAGGAGATCGTCCGGGGTGATCCACGTCGACTTCCCGTCGAGCGTGACGCGAACGCCATCGCGCCCGGGCACGAACGAGAGGGCGGTGGCGATCGGATGGACGGTGAGCACGGGAGCGACCCCGACGACGCGCTCGTACACGAGCGTGCCGGGGTACCCATCGAGGACGGTGCCAGTCACGTCGGCCTTGGGCAACACCACGCGCGCGGCGAGGTGGCCGCCCTGCCACACCGAAGCGATCACGGGACCGTCGACGGCGGCGAGATCGTAGCGGAGGTGCGTGGACCAGACGGCGACGAAGGTGACGAACGCCCAGGCGACGAGCAGGCGAGCGAGGCTGCGCGGTCTCATGACCGCGCCCCCGCCTTCGACCGCCCCCCAATCCAAAGGAGCTGCGCGACGGGCAAGAACACCAGGTACGGGAGCACGAGCGCAGCGACGAGCGCGAGCAAGAGCGCGCCCCCGCGCCCGACGGGGCCGTAGACGGCAGAGAGCCAGCTCGCGCTCACGGCGAGGAGAGTGACGACGAGGAGCCCTGCCACGAGGGCCGCGAACGACGCGATGCGCGCGACCTTGATCGCGACCTGATGCCGAACGACGAGCAGCACGCCCGCCGCGCCGAGGAGACCGACGAGGATCGCGGCGGGGACGTCCACCGGAGCCCAGCGCGCCGGGAGCCCGCGAAAGACGCCGAGCGCGATCACGACGGCGGCGAAGAGATCGGCCGCGCCGAAGAGCCGAGCCCAAGGTCTGAAGCGCGACGTCACGGGCCGCACGGTACCCAAGAGGTCGGTTGCCCGCGAGTCCGATGTGCGGTGAAATGGCCTCGTTGTCCCTCGTCCGGCGGCTTTCCTGCGGCTCGGCGCTCGTCGCGGTCCTCGCCAGCGCCGACGCGAGCGCGGCACCGGCAGCGCCTGCGACCGCGCTCGATCGGGCCACGCAAGCGTTCGCGGCCGAGCGGTGGGAGCCCGCGGCGATCGCGCTCGAAGAGGTGACGCGCACCGGCGCGCCGTGGGAGCGCGAGGTCGCGGAGTGGGAGCTCGGCGTCGCGCTCTACCGGATGAACCTGCGCGCCGCCGCGTTCGCCCGCTTCAGCGTCATCGCCGATCGGCCGAACCACGCGCGCTTCCGGGAGACGCTGGGCTGGCTCGTTCGGCTCGCGCAGGAGCTCCCCGAGCCGGCGGACGTCGCGGAGCGCATCTCGAAGTGGGATGCGGCGGAGGTCGACCGCGCCGCGGGCGGTGATCGCGCCGTGCTCGCGCAGCTCGCGTGGCTCGCAGGAAGGGACCACTACTTCGCCGGTCGCTACGAGCTCGCGCTGCGTTCGTTCGCTGCGGTGCCGGCCGGGACCGCGCCCTCCGCGAAGAGCCAGCTCTTCTGCGCGGCGGCGAACGTGCAGCTCCGCCGCTCGGCGCCGGCGCTCGCGTGCTTGCAGAGCGCGGGGAGCGATCCGGCGCTCCGCGATCTGGCGAACCTCGCGATCGCCCGCACGCTCTACTCCGACTCGTTCCGGCTCGGCCAAGGTGGGGGGCCGACCATCGACCGCGCGAAGCTCGACGCCGCGATCGCGGCGTGGTCGAGCGTGGGACGCGCGAGCCCGCTCTGGCTCGACGCGCTCGCCGACCAAGCGTGGGCGTACTTCATGGAGCGCGACGACGCCCGCGCGCTCGGCAACCTGCACACGCTGGACGCGCCCTATTTCGCGGAGAGCTACTTCCCCGACGCGTGGCTGCTGCGCTCGCTCGTCTATGCGACGAACTGCCAGTGGGAGAGCGCGACGACGACGGCGCTTTCGTTCCAGCGGCGCTGGCTCCCCGTGGAAGCCGAGCTCGCGCGGCTCGTCGCTCGGCTCGGCGGCTCCGGCGGCGACGCGCTCGCGCTGGCCACGGTGGAGGCGCTCGACACCGGTGCCGCGGTGCCGGAGCTCGCGCCGATCGCTCGCGCGCCGCTCCTCCACGTCGCGCGGGACCGTGGGTTGGCGCGCGAAGCCGCGTGGGTTCGGTTCATCGAGGCGGAGCGCGCGCGCGTCGAGGAGTCGCCTGCGCTCCGCCCGACGGTCCTCCGCACGTCGCTCGAGGACACGCTCGACTTGGCGCGCGCGCTGGCCGTGGCCGATCTCGCGCGTCACCTCCGGCGCGAAGTCGGGAGCGAGCACGACGCGCTCGAGCGGGACCTGCGGGAGAGCGCGGATCTGGTGGTCGCGCTGCCGACGCTCATGCGCACGGGGACGGCACCCGGCGCGGGTCGTCCGGCGGGCACGGCGACGATCACGGTCGACCACGAGCACGTGAAGTGGCCGTTCGACGGCGAGTTCTGGCGCGACGAGCTCGGGTCGTACCGCGAGGCGGTCGAGCCGCGCTGCGGCCCACGCTGAGCGCGGTCACTCCGCCGCGACAGGCTCGGCCGGGAGCGGGATCAACTCGCCCCACCGATCGAGGACGTCTCGCCGGGCGCTCTTCGCGAGCGCGCCCGGCGACGGGAGCCCTGCCTTCGAGAACGCGTGGCACAGGGCGGTCGGCGAGCGAAAGCCGGTCTTTCGTGCGATGAGCTCGGTCGTCGCCCCGACCGAGGCCAAGCGAAGCGCAGCGAGGATCCGCGCCTGATGCAGGCTCGCGCGCCAGCTCTCCCACGGGAACGCGTGGCGCTTGGCGAGCTCCGCGATGCGCCGGCTGACGTGACGCGAGCTCCAACCGAGCTCCGCCGACACCTCCTCGATCGCCGGAAAATCCTCGAGCCGGCCGAGGTACTTCGCGATCGCGGCGGAGAGCGCCCGCTCCTCGGGTGTCGTGCGATCGGCGAGGTACCCCTCGTCGATCCGCGCGAGCGGGAGACCATTCGCGCGCAGCACGTCCATGATCTCGAGCGTCGTGCGCGCGGGCGTGGGCCCCTCGAGCCCGGGGACGAGCTCACGGAGCCGCGCGACGTCACGGGCACTGAGCCGCGTCGTCGCGAACTCGCTCGGAGCGGGCACGCCGAGCTCGCGCGGTTCCCACTCGAACACGAAGTAGGACGACGTGGGACCGACGAACGCCTCGGTCCCATGGTTGCGCTGGTCGGAGATGCTGAGCGAACCGGTCTCGAGGAACGCGCGCCGGGAGCGCTCTTCGAAGCGCCCGGAGCCTTCGAGGATGACCGTGATGGCGGCCCGGCTCTGGAACTGAGCGAAGGGCGTCGCCCGATGGAGCAGACCATAGTCCGTCGCGACGTTCTCCCCGCGGAGCCACCCGATCCGGAAGCCCGGCGCACGAGCCTCCATCGAGCGGTGGCGCGCGCCCACCTCGGGGACGTCGAAGGTAGCAAACGCCCGGAACACCCACCGGAGGATACCTCCTCAGTGGCTGTGGGTGACGATGTTCGCGATCGCCCCGAGGACGCCAAGGCCGATCCCGAGCGCCATCATGACGAGCGCAACGCGACGGAAGCGCTGCGGGATGTCGTCGGCGAAGATCTTCTCGCCGCAGTGACGGCAGTTCTTCGAGGCGAACCGCCCGAACCAGGAGTACTGCGAGCTCACCTGGAAGATCACGTGCTTGTCGCACTTGGGGCAACGCAGGTTGCGGAACGTCGAGGTGAAGCCGATCGCCGGGATGAGCAGGATCGCCAGCAACACGAGGACGCCCCCCACCCCTTGCGACAGCGCCATCGCCCGGGCTGCACCCCCCGCGAGCCCGGCGAGGATCACGGCGACGAAGATCCCTCCGATCGAGGTCAGCATGTGCCGCCGGACGCGGCGGATCATCTCGGTCTCCTGGGGCGTGCGCGTGTCGAGCATCGGGCTCCTCCTACCGATGACGGTAAGGAGGAGCCCCTGCCCGAACCATTGCTCTCTCAGGACATCAGTACGTCTGGACGCCGGCGTAGACCTTGCCGCCGAGCGTGTACGCGTAGACCACGGCGTTGGGGGCGTTCGCGGCGACGCTCACGTCGGTCGCGCCGTTGGTGTTGGGGACGAGAACGGTGGAGAGCCCGCCGCCCGCATCGACGCCGCCGTCGAGGCCCTGGATGTAGGGGACCTTCATCAGCTTCACGTTCGTGGAAGCTCCGGTACCGACGAAGGCGTTGCCCGCGGTGTCGAGGGTGAGCGACCGCTGCTGCGCATTGGCGCCGCCGAGCCCCGCCGTGGACGTCGACGTCGTCGGGGCGGAGGTCGGGATGTAGTAGATGAGGTCCTGGGTCCCGACGCCGTAGATGGTGTCCTTGGCGAGCATCCAGTCGGAGTAGTTGAGCGTGCCGGGCGGCGCCAAGGTGGAGCCGAACGACGCGCCACCGTTCGTGCTCTTCGCGAGCTGGAACGAGGGCTGGTCGGTCGCGACCCACACGTCGCCGTTGGACTGGTTCACCATGACCATGCCGAAGGCAAACGTGATCGGGACGACCGTCAGACCGAATCCGGCATCCCCGGCGTCCGCGACGCCCGCGT
Source organism: Polyangiaceae bacterium (assembly GCA_044224495.1). GTDB lineage: Bacteria > Myxococcota_A > Polyangia > Polyangiales > Polyangiaceae > JBGAKG01. Next base: position 73,631 of record JBGAKG010000019.1, read on the forward strand.
CACCCGCGCCCGAGCCGTTGCGGAGGACGTGGACGTTGCCCGCGTTGCCGCGCGCGCTGACGTACACGGTGTCCTTGTACGAGTCGATGCGGAGCCCGTTGGTGGCGACGACGCCGGTGTCGATCGTGACGGGTGCGCTCCACGTCGAGCCACCGTTCGCGCTCGCGCTGAAGAGGAGAGCACCGGTGTTGTCGACCGCAGCGACGTAGAGGTTCGCCTTGGGACCGCGCGCGACGGACAGCGTGACGTCCTGCACGTTCTTGATGTTCGTCGTGACGGGCTTGTTCCAGGAGAGACCCCCGGTCGTGCTGGTGACGACGAAGGCCTCGCCGCCGCAGCGCATGATGACGGCCATGCCGTTGGCGTCGTCGATGCTGGTCTTGTGCGCGACTTGCGCGTTGCCGGTGCTGCAGTTCGCGAGCCCACCGGTGATGTCGGTGGGCGAGATCGGGACGAGGTTCGCGAGGCACTTGCCCGTGGTGCAGGTCTGATTCAGCCCGCAGGTCGTCCCGCAGGCGCCGCAGTTCTTCTGGTCGTTCTGCGTGTTGACGCACAGGGCCGCTCCGCCCTCGCCACCCGAGCAGAGCGTGAGCCCGGCCCCGCAGGCCACCGCGCACTTGCCGGTGACGCACTGCTCGCCTTGGGCGCACTTGGTCCCGCAGGCGCCGCAGTTGTTCGGATCCACCTGCGTGTCGAAGCACGACGAACCGCACTGGGTGGTGCCGCCGCCACACGCGAGGGCGCACTTTCCTTGCGAGCAGACCTGGGCCTTCGCCGTGTCGCACTTGGTCCCACACGCGCCGCAGTTGGTCGGATCGCTCTGGAGGTCGGTACAGGCGCTCCCGCACTGCGCCAAGGGTGCGTTGCAGGTCGCGGCGTCGTTGGTGGGCGTCGGGGTCGTCGTGTCCCCGCCTCCACAGGCGACCACCAGGGCAATCGTGGTGGAAACGGCGGTCATCGACCCGAGGACGGCACGAAGCGAGGTCTTGCGCATGAAGGATCTTCTTTCTTGGGTGAGCGGGGAGGTACCAACTTGGGACGAAGCCCAATTTCCCACCGTCTCACGATCCCGAGCGCGCATCAACGCTGCTCTTCGGCTGAGCTGGCGATTTTCTGGCTGCTCTGCCTTCTCTCGCTACTCTCGCTACGGCAGAGCTCTCAGCGTCTTCCTATTTGCAAGGCGACCAAGGGGTAGGCGTCAGCGCCAGCACCATCTTGGAGGCAGAGCGCCCCGCCGTGTTCGCGGCGGCGCAGAATGTCGCGGGCTGCGACTGGTACTCGATCTGCACGACCGCTTTGCCGGCCTTGGTGAACGGGTCCAGCGTGGCGCACTCGTTGTACTGCGCGCACTGTTCGTTCACGGCGAAGTCGAAGTCGGCGAAGAGATCGGGGATCTGATCGAGGTCGTTCTTCAGCGCGACCGACATCCCGAGGTCGTGCGCGATCTTCGCGAGGAGCCGATTGTACGCGAGCTGCTTCTGGGCCGTGATGCCGACGCCGTTGTCGTTCGTGTAGCCATCGACGTTGTCCCAGTCGATCGCGTCGAAGCCTGCGGTCTTGCACTTCTGGGCGCGCGCGCGCATGAGCGGCTCGAGCACGCTGGTCTGCGCGACGTCGAGCCACTTCTCGTTGGGCCAGCCGTCGAGAACCTTGCCGAGCACGGTCGGCGGGAATGACGACGCATCGGGCCGCCAGTTCTCGAGACTGCCGCCCGACACGTAGCAGACGGCGTGGCCCTTCGCGGCGTGAACGGCCGATGCGCCAGCGGCGTTCGGGGTCGTGCCATCCGCGGCGTACATGTCGAGCACCCACACCGTGGGCTTCACGCAGTTGCCACCGGTGAAGGGGACCGAGCACACGGTGGTGTCGGGGGCCGGTGCTCCGAGTTGGTAGAGGAAGCGGTCGCTGGGGCTCGGCACCCACGCCACGGGGGTCGAGCCCGAGTCCGACGGCGGAGGCTGCCCGTCCACGGTCGTACCATCTTGGGACGACTGGCCATCGCTGCTGCCGGCGTCCGGCACCGTCGCAGCATCGGGGACGGAGCCCTCCGAACCGCCGCCACACGCGACGAGGAGCACGAGCAAGCCGAGGTGAGCCGAGTTCCTCATGGCAGCGTCACGACGAGTCTACCGCCATCGCTCTGCCGAAGCACGAGCGCCGGAGCGCTGCCCTGCGCCACGGTGAGCGCCGGATAGAGAAACCCACCCGACGAGCTCCGCTCGAAGTCGCGGAACGAGGCGACCAACCACGGGATCGCGCCCGCGATCGTGCGCTTCGGCACGAGGGTCTTCGAGGGCTCGTCCCAGCGCATCAGCACGGTCCGCCACTTCACGAAGTAGTACCCGGGCACGTCGGGATCGGAAGGATCGCGCGACGGGGTCGCCACGACGTCGAGCTCGCCGTCGCCGTCGAGATCGCGCACGTCCCAGACGAACAGGTCGCGCGCGTCGAACGCGGTCGCCGTTCCCCCGGGCGTCGTCACGATCGTGTGCCAGTGACCCCCTTGGTACACGTCGAAGATCGCGCGCGACTGGACCCACGCTCCGTTCGGGTGGGTGAGGCGGCCCTCGTAGAGGAACGCGTCGTTGCCGTCGTGGGCGTAGGAGAAGAAGCGATCGTCGACCGTGTTCGCTTTCGCGTCGTAGACCGCGACGTGCCGCTCGATCCCGCCGTAGGGATCCTCGGTCATCGTGCCCGAGAGCATGTCGGCGAAGAGCGCGTGCGTCGTCGCTCCGTTCACGAGGAGCACCCGCTCGGGCGCCGCCGGATCCGGCATGACGAGCCCGTAGTTGCGGCCGACCAGATCCTTTCGCCCGGCCGTCAGCCAGGGCCGATCGGCGGTGAGCGCATAGGGCGTCGTCATGTCGTACTGGACCGCGCGGCCGCTCGTGAAGAAGAGGAGCCGGGTGGCGGCGCCTTGTCCGACGACCATCCCGTTCGGCACGTGACTCGCGGCGCAGTAGTCGGTACCCGAGCCGTGCGGCTCGGGCTGGGCGAGCGGGAGCGCGTCGTAGGCCGGTGTCGTCGGCATGATCATCTCGCCGCGCTTCACGAACCCGCCGCCCTCGAGCCCGAAGACGAACGCGCGCCCGACGTCGTAGGTGTTCAGCGCGTTCGCGTTCGTGCTCGTGTACTGCGGCACGAGCACCAGATCGCGCGAGCCCCGGCCGAAGAGCGCGGCGAGCACGCTCCACTGCTCCGTCGCGTAGCCGAAGTTCCAACAGATGTCGGAGAGCGGGGGGACGATCTTCGGAAATAGGGTGCCGTCCTTGCCGAGGACCACGTCGATCGTGCGCTCGTGGAGGGGCTTTCCGTAGCAAGCGGTCGGCAGCTCGGTCGCGCGAACGAGCGCGACGTCGACGACGCCGTCGCCGTCGGCATCGAAGCCGCCGAACATCGCCCCGGGTCCGACGGCCTTCTTCCAGAGCGACGCCGCGCGTTGGTCGAACGCCTCGAGCGTCGTGCCGTCGTAGGCGAAGGCAATCGCCGTCGTCGTACCGACCGGCGCCGCGAGGCGGTAGAGCGGGAGCGGTGCGGTCTGGTTCGGGAGAAGGAGCGCGTTCACTCCGGGGGGAAGTGGCGCGACGACGCTGCCATCCGAGCCATCCGGGCCGGCATCCGCGCCGGTCTCGACGAACGCGTCCGCGCCGCCGTCGCTACCGACGGCGGGCGCTCCCGAGTCGCCGCAACCGGCGAGGACCGCAATCAGGAGCGGGAGATGGCGGCGCACCGCGAAAGGATACTGCATCTCGCCGGGCCGACCCGGGGCGAGATCACGGGGCGTGCACCCACGGAGACGTCGCGATCCGGGTCTCGCCTTCGAGGAAGAGGTCCACCGCGCGCGCCGTCTCGCGGCCCTCCCAGATCGCCCACACCACGAGCGACTGACCGCGCCGCACGTCGCCGCAGGCGAAGACGCCGTCGGTGCTGGTGACGAACTTGTCCGCGCGAACGTTGCCGCGCGCGTCGCGAGCGAGCGAGCCGCCGCGGAACGTGCGCTCGTCGGGGCCGGTGAACCCGAGCGCGAGGAGGACGAGCTCGGCCTCCAGAACCTCCACGGCGCCGCCCTCGATCCGCTCGGTCTCGAGCGCGCGCACGCGATCTTGCGCGTCGCCGACGAAGCCGGTCGTGCGCACGGCGAAGGCGCGCTCCGCGCCTTCCTCCTGGCTCGACGAGGTGCGGAACACGAGCGGCCAGAGCGGCCACGGGGTGCTCGGAGAGCGCTCGTTCGGCGGGCGCGCTTGGATCTCGAGCTGGGTCACGCTCTTCGCGCCCTGGCGAATCGCGGTGCCCACGCAGTCGGAGCCGGTGTCGCCACCGCCGAGGACGATCACGCGCTTCCCGCGGGCCGTGATCTCGGTGTCGCTCGCGATCGTGTCTCCCGCGACGCGGCGGTTGTGCTGGACCAGGTAGTCCATCGCGAGGTGGATGCCCGCGAGCTCGCGCCCGGGGAGCGCCAGCTCGCGCGCGAGCGGCGCGCCCGCGGCGACCACGACCGCATCCGCGTGCTGGCGGAGCTCGCCGATCGTGACGTCGACGCCGACCTCGATCCCGGTCCGAAAGACGACGCCCTCGGTCCGGAGCTGCGCGATCCGCGCGTCGACGATGGTCTTCTCGAGCTTGAAGTCGGGGATGCCGTAGCGCAGGAGGCCCCCGAGCCGATCGCTCCGCTCGAGGACGGTCACCGCATGGCCTGCCCGTGCGAGCTCCTGCGCGCAGGCCAGGCCGGCCGGCCCCGAGCCGATGATCGAGACGCGCTTCCCGGTACGGCGTGCGGGCGGACGGGCGATGATCCCCGCCGCCGTGATCGCATCGCCGAGGTGGCGCTCGATCGCCTTGATCGCGACGGCTTGCCCGCCGATCCCGGCGACGCACGCGGCTTCGCAGGGCGCAGGGCAGATCCGACCGGTGATCTCGGGGAAGTTGTTCGTCCCAAGAAGGGACGCCGCAGCGCCGGGGGCGTCGCCGTGGGCGAGCCGATCGTTCCAGTCGGGGATCTCGTTCCCGAGCGGACAACCCGTGTGACAGAAGGGAACGCCGCACTGCATGCAGCGCTCGGCCTGAACCTTCGCCTGCGCCTCGGGCATGGCGTGCTCGAACTCGTGCGCGTGCTGAATGCGCTCGGCGACCGGGTCTTTCGTTGGCTCGCGCCGCGGTTCGTGGAGGAACGGGAGGCGACGCTTCGTCATTGGCCACCTCGGGCGTTCACGACCTTGGCGCGGGGCGGACCCGCGCTCGCGCGGGGGGCGACCTTCACGAAGCGGCGGCTCCACGGCCGCCACCCGGAGAGGATGCGCCACGCGAGCTGGCTCTGCGTCCGCTGGAAGTGCTTGTGGACGAGCGAGCGGACGCGGCTGAGATCGGTCTCGTCGAGAGGGAGCATCTCGACCATCGCCGGGTTCACGCGCTTCGCGAGCTCCTCGCCCTCGCGCTCGAGCACGTAGGCCACGCCGCCGCTCATGCCCGCCGCGAAGTTGCGGCCGACCCCGCCGAGCACGACCACCACGCCGCCGGTCATGTACTCGCACGCGTGATCGCCGGCGCCCTCGACGACGGCCGTCGCGCCGCTGTTGCGGACGGCGAAGCGCTCGCCGGCGATGCCGCGGAAGAACGCTTCGCCGCTCGTCGCACCGTAGAGCGCGACGTTGCCGACGATGACGTTCTCCTCGGGCACGAACCCCGCGCCGGCCGGCGGGAAGACGACGATCCGACCGCCGGAGAGCCCCTTCCCTGCGCCGTCGTTGGCATCGCCCTCGAGCACGAGCTCGACGCCCGCGGCGAGGAACGCACCGAAGCTCTGTCCCGCCGAGCCGGTGAAGCGGAGCCGCACGGTGGCATCGGGGAGACCGGCGGCGCCGTGCCGACGGACGATCTCGGAGCTGAGCAGCGTGGCCGTCGTGCGGTTCACGTTGCGGATCGGCATCGCGAGCTCGATCGGCTCGCGCCGCTCGATCGCGGGGAGCGCTTCTTCGAGCAGCACGGTGTCGAGCGCGAGCTCGAGCTCGTGATCCTGCTCGCGGAGCTTGCGCCGCGCCGCGGTGGGCGGAGGCGCGACGAGGAGGCGCGAGAGGTCCACCGTCTGCGCGCGCCGGTGCGTGATGCCCTGCCGCTGGCGGAGCCGCTCCACGCGCCCGACCATCTCGGCCATCGTGGTGAAGCCGAGCTCCGCCATGAGGGCGCGCACCTCCTCGGCCAGGAAGACGAAGAAGTTCATCACGTGCTCGGGCTGGCCTGTGAAGCGTGCGCGGAGCTCGGGGTCCTGGGTCGCGACCCCGACCGGGCACGAGTTCAGGTGGCACACGCGCATCATCACGCAGCCGCTCGCGACGAGCGCGGCCGTGCCGAACGCCATCTCCTCGGCCCCGAGCAGGGTCGCGATCACGACGTCGCGCGCGGTCTTGAGCTGTCCGTCGGTCTCGAGGCGAACGCGGTCGCGGAGGCCGTTGAGCGTGAGCACCTGCTGCGCCTCGGCGAGCCCGATCTCCCACGGGATCCCTGCATGCTGCACGGAGCCGAGCGGCGCCGCGCCCGTGCCGCCCGCGTCGCCGCTGACGACGATGACGTCGGCCTTGGCCTTGGCGACGCCCGCCGCGATCGTCCCGACGCCGCTCTCGGCGACGAGCTTGACGGAGACGTGCGCTGCCTTGTTCGCGTTCTTCAGATCGTGGATGAGCTCCGCGAGATCCTCGATCGAGTAGATGTCGTGGTGGGGCGGCGGCGAGATGAGCTGCACGCCCGGCGTCGCGTGGCGCGTCTTGGCGATCGCCTCGTCGACCTTGTCGCCGGGGAGCTGACCCCCCTCGCCCGGCTTGGCGCCCTGGGCGATCTTGATCTGGATCTCGTCGGCTTGGGTCAAGTACTCGAGCGTGACGCCGAAGCGACCGCTCGCGACCTGCTTGATCGCGCTGCGCCGATTCGTCCCATCTTGGGACAAGACGTAGCGCTCGGGGTCCTCGCCGCCCTCGCCGCTGTTCGAGCGACCGCCGAGCCGGTTCATGGCGACCGCGAGGGTCTCGTGGGCCTCTTTCGAGATCGACCCGAACGACATCGCGCCGGTCTTGAAGCGCTTCACGATCGCGCTCACGGGCTCGACCGACTCGATCGGGATCGGGGTGCTGGGGACGAACTCGAGGAGACCGCGGAGGAACCCGGCGTTCTTCGTCTCGTCGTCGACGCGACGCTGGAACGCGCGGAACTTGTCCCGATCGGCGCTGCGGACCGCGTGCTGCAGGAGCGCGAGCGTGCCCGGGTTCCACGAGTGGCGCTCGCCGCGGCGGCGGAAGCGGTAGAGCCCGCCCGGATCGAGCGCTTCGTCGGGGGAGTCCGGCGCGAGCGGCAGCGCCGGCGCGCGCCAGGCCGCGCGATGGCGGGCGGCGCAGTCCTCGGCCAGCTCGAACGTGCCGATGCCGCCGATCGTGCTGCGCATCCCGCCGAACCATCGATCGAGGAGCGCGGTCGAGACGCCGAGCGCCTCGAAGATGCGGGCGCCCCGGTACGACGAGAGCGTGGAGATGCCCATCTTCGACATGACCTTCAGCACGCCCTTCTCGAGCGCGTGATGAAGGTTCTCGATCGCACGCGCCGGCTCGCGCTGGGCGAGCGCGCCCCGCTCGGCGAGGTCCTTGGTGATGGCGTCGGCGAGCCACGGGGCCACGGCTCCCGCGCCGAAGCCGAGGAGCAGCGCGACGTGCATGACCTCGCGGACCTCGCCCGACTCGACGACGATGCCGGCGCGGTGCCGGAGTCCCACGTCGACGAGGTGCTGCGAGATCGCGGCGAGCGCGAGGAGCGAAGGGAGCGGCGCCTCGTCGCGCGTGCTGTCGCGATCGGAGAGGACGAGGATCGTCGCGCCGTCGCGGACGGCGAGCTCGGCTTCGCGGCCGAGGGCCGCCAACGTGGCCTCGAGCCCGGGTGCGCCGCCGCCCGGCGCGTAGACGGTGCGGAGCACGTGGCTGACGATCCCGCGCGCGGGATCGTTCGCGGCGCGCACGCGGGCGATCGCGTCGGCGTCGACGATGGGGCCATCGAGCACGAGCTTCTTCGCGTGGAGCGGGCTCTCCTCGAAGAGGTTCGCCTCGGGCCCGAGCGCGACCCGCAGCGACATCACGAGCGCCTCGCGGATCGGATCGATCGGCGGGTTCGTCACCTGAGCGAAGAGCTGGCGGAAGTAGGAGAAGAAGAGCTGCGGACGATCGCTCAGGATCGCGGGGGGCGAGTCCTTGCCCATCGAGCCCACGGGCTCCTCGCCCCGCTCGGCCATCGGGCCGAGGACCGAGCGCACGTCTTCTTCGGTCACGCCGAAGAGCCGCTCGCGGCGCCGGAGCTCGGTTCCGGTGACGGGGGCGCTGCTCTCGGCCGGCGCGAGCGCCTCGAGCGGGGTCGCGTTCTCGGTGGCCCAGCGCCCGTAGGGGCGGCGCGCGGCGATCTGCGCCTTGAGCTCCGCGTCCTCGACGATGCGACCTTCGCGCGTGTCGACGAGGAGCATGCGGCCCGGCGTCAGGCGGCGCTTCGCGGTGATCGTCTCGGGGGCGAGCTCGAGGACGCCGGTCTCCGAGGCCATCACGACGAGACCGTCGCTCGTGGTCGCCCAGCGCGCGGGGCGCAGGCCGTTGCGATCGAGAACGGCGCCGACGTAGCGCCCGTCCGAGAAGGCGATGCAGGCCGGGCCGTCCCACGGCTCCATCACCGACGCGTGGTACGCGTAGAAGCCGCGCCGCGCGCGGTCCATCGTGTCGTCGCGCTCCCACGCCTCCGGGATCATCATCATCATCGCGTGCGGGAGCGAGCGGCCGGTGTGGACCAGGAGCTCGAGCACGTCGTCGAACATGGCGGAGTCGCTGCCCTCCTCGTCGATGACGGGGAAGAGCTTGCGGACGTCTTCGCCGAAGACCCCCGCCTCGAGCACGGGCTCGCGCGCCTTCATCCACGCGACGTTGCCGCGGAGCGTGTTGATCTCGCCGTTGTGGGCGACGCGGCGATAAGGGTGCGCGCGCGACCACGAGGGAAACGTGTTCGTGCTGAAGCGTTGGTGCACGATCGCGAGCGGGGTCTTCGTGCGCTCGTCCGCGAGGTCGACGTAGAAGCGCGGGAGCTGCTCGGGCGTGAGGAGGCCCTTGTAGACGACGGTGCGCGTCGAGAGCGACGCGACGTAAGGGTACTCGCCGGTGAGCCCGGGCAGCGCGCGAGCGCCGGCCTCGATCCGCTTGCGGATGACGTAGAGCTTACGGTCGAGCGCGGCGTCGTCCGCGGGGAGCGTGCCGGGTCCGACGAGGAGCTGCGCGACGTGAGGCATCGACGCGCGCGCGGCCGGGCCGGCGTGGTCGGGGCGAACGGGGACTTCGCGCCAACCGAGGACGATCTGCCCTTCTTCGCGGACGACGCGCTCGACGAGCGCGACGACGGTCGCGCGCGCACTCTCCTCGAGCGGGAGGAAGAACATGCCGACGCCGTAGGCACCGGGCGCGACGAGATCGATGGCGGGGCACGTCGCGACGAAGAGCTCGTGCGGGATCGCGAGGAGGATGCCCGCGCCGTCGCCGGTGAGCGGGTCGCTCGCGGCGGCGCCGCGGTGCTCGAGGTTGGCGAGCACGGTGAGCGCCGCATCGACGATGCGGTGCGAGCGCTCGCCGCGCGTGCTGGTGACGAAGCCGACGCCGCAGGCATCGCGCTCGGCTTCGCGCCAGTGGAGCCCGCCGCAATCGCGCTCGGGGAAGCTCATCGGACCCTCCGGGTGCGCGCCTTGCTGCCGTCGATCGGGGGGAGCTCGATCCGCGTGCGCTCGACCTTGGTGTCGAGGACGATCATCGTCTCCGTGCGGTCGACGCCGGGCAGCTCGCGGAGCGCGCTGATGAGCCCATGCAAGCTCGCGGTGTCCTTCGTGCGGATCTTGAGGACCAACGTGTGGCGCCCGGTGACGTGGTGGCACTCGAGGACCTCGGGCATCGCGAGGATGGCGCGCTCGAACGCCGCCATGTGCTTCGGGTGATCGATGCCGACGCCGATGAAGGCCCCGATGTCGAGCCCGGCTTCGCGCGCGTCGATCAGCGCGTGGTAGCCGCGGACGATGCCGGCCTTCTCGAGGCGCCGCACGCGCTCGAGGACGGCGGGCGGCTTGAGCCCGACCTTCTCGCCGAGCGCGGCGAGGGACGCAGTGCAGTCGTCCTGGAGGGCCATCAGGAGGGTGCGGTCGGTTTCGTCGATGCCTTCGAACATCTCGAGAGAGGTGGTACCAAGCCAACGCGACGTGTCAACGTTTTGTTCGCCACCTTTGCGTCATGGTCGAATTTCATTCGTTGATTACGCATGTGGGTCGAACATTATTCGAACACGACGAGCGTCCTCGTCATGTACTCTCCGCCCCCATGACGTCCCCCAGCGCCCGCTTCGTCTGCTTCGCCGGTTGCGGCGAGCACTACCCGCTCGACGAGATCGTCTACCGCTGCAAGCGCTGTGGTGCCCTGCTCGACGTCGAGCACGATGTCGAGGCGCTCCGCGATCGCAGCGCGGCGGCATGGATGGCGCTCTTCGACAAGCGCTGGATGCGCACGGAGTGGCCGTACGGCTCGGGCGTCTGGGGCAAGCTCGAGTGGGTCTACCCCGACATCGCGCACGAGAGCATCACGAGCTTCGCCGAGGGCGGCTCGAACTTGCTCTGGGCGGAGCGTTGGGGCGCCGAGATCGGGCTCGACGATCTCTGGATCAAGCAGTGCGGCAACTCGCACACGGGTTCGTTCAAGGATCTCGGGATGACGGTGCTCGTGAGCGCCGTGCGCGAGATGATCCGGCGCAAGAAGTCGGTGAAGGCGATCGCGTGCGCGAGCACGGGAGATACGTCGGCGGCGCTCGCAGCGTACTGCGCGGCTGCGGGGCTTCCGGCGCTCGTGCTGCTCCCGCGCGACAAAGTCTCGGTCGCGCAGCTGCTGCAGCCGCTCGCGAACGGGGCGAAGGTGTTCTCGCTCGACACGGACTTCGACGGTTGCATGAAGGTCGTGAAGGAGCTCACCGAGGACGGGACGATCTACCTCGCGAACTCGATGAACAGCCTCCGGATCGAGGGGCAGAAGACCGTCGCGATCGAGATGGTGCAGCAGCTCGACTGGGCGGTGCCGGATTGGGTGGTCGTGCCCGGGGGCAACCTCGGCAACGTCTACGCGCTCGGCAAGGGCTTCCGGATGATGCGCGAGCTGGGCCTCACCGCGAAGCTGCCGCGCATCTGCGTCGCGCAGGCGGAGCGCGCGAACCCGCTCTACCGCGCGTACGTCGCCGGCTTCGAGAAGTACGCGCCCGTCCACGCAGAGGCGACGGCGGCGAGCGCGATTCAGATCGGCGATCCGGTGAGCATCCACCGCGCGATCCGCGTTCTGGGCGAGTGCGACGGGGTCGTGGAGCAAGCCACCGAAGGCGAGCTCGCGGACGCGGTGGCGCGCGCGGACCGCACCGGGATGTACAACTGCCCGCACACGGGAGTGGCGCTCGCGGCGGTGGAGAAGCTGGCGACGCGGGGGCTCGTGAAGAAGAAGGACCGCGTGGTCGTCGTGAGCACGGCGCACGGGCTGAAGTTCACGGAGTTCAAGAAGGCGTACCATATTGGTACGCTCGCGGACGGCGCGGGTGGGGCGGTCGACGCGAAGTGGGCGAACCGGCCAATCGAGATCGCCGCGAGCGCGGCAGAGGTTCGGGCGCGCTTGGCGTGAGGCCGGGCGCGGCAGCGATGGGCGCGCCGGGCCTCAGCGCTGATCTCTCGGATCCCAGCCCGTCGCTTGTCCCGCTTCGAGCGCATCGAGCGCGCTCATCGCCTCGGCGTCGAGCGTGAAGTCGAAGAGCGCCGCGTTCTCGACGATGCGCGCTTCGCGCACCGACTTCGGGAGCGTCACGAGCCCGTGCTGCACGCCCCACCGGAGCAGCACCTGCGCGTTCGAGCGCTTCACGCGCCCGGCGATCGCCGCGACCTTCGGGTGCTCGACGTAGCGACCGCTCCCGAGCGGGCTGTACGCTTCGACGACGATCTTCTTCTTCGCGCACCACGTGCGCGTCTCGCGTTGCTGCAAGAACGGGTGGATCTCGATCTGGTTCACCTCGGGCAACACCGTGGCGTAGCTCTCGAGCTCTTCGAGGTGCGGCACGAGGTAGTTGGAGACACCGATGTGCTTCGCGCGCCCCTCCGACTTGATGCGCTCGAGCGCGCGCCACGAGTCCTTGCGTAGGTCGGCGACCGGCCAGTGGATCAAGTAGAGGTCGACGTACTCGAACGCGAGCCGCTTCAAGCTCGCATCGAAGGCGCGCAGCGCAGCGTCGAAGCCTTGGTCTTGGTTCCACAGCTTCGTCGTCACGAAGAGCTCGCTGCGGGGGATGCCGCTCGCGCGGACGCCTTCGCCGACGTCGGCCTCGTTGCCGTAGATGCGCGCGGTATCGACGTGGCGGTAGCCGCTCTTCAGCGCGAAGGTGACGGCGTCACGGGTGGCGCCGCGAGGCGCTTGCCAGACGCCGAGCCCGACGACGGGGATGCTGCCGCCGGAGTGGAGCGGAAGGGTGGCGGAGGTGACGTTCATGGGGTGCAGCCTAGCCCGGAGCTCACGATGTCGAGCGGCTCGCGCGCGATCCGCCTGCTGGACCGCGATCCAGGAACGCGAGCCCCGCGCTTCGAGATCAGGCGAAAACGAGCCATTTCAGCGCGGCACGCGCGTTGCAGTCCTCGGGCGGCATGCGAGCTCTCCGATTCCTGCCCCTCACGTTGGTCGCCCTCTCGTTCGCGTGCAGCGCTGCGACCGACGACGCGACGACCGACGATGAAGGTCTCTCCAAGAACCCGACGGCGTACCTCGGACCGTACAAGTCCCCGTCGATCGTCCGCGATGGCGGCACTTACCATGCGTACTTCGCCAAGACGACGCTGACGATCAACGGAACGAAGCGCACGTTCAACGTCCCGCATGCCACCTTCGACGCGAATGACGCGTGGACCAACCCGCGCGAGGCGCTTCCCAAGTTGGGCAAAGGCGCCGAGCCGAACGGCGTCGTGTGGGCGCCCGCGGTCGGACAGATCGGCCCGAATCACTGGATGCTCTACTACACCGCGACGCTCGCGGGACACGGTGAGAAGAAGTGCATCTGGCGCGCTCACGCGACGAGCGGTGAAGGTCCGTTCGTCGACGACTACGACGGACCGCTCGTGTGCCCGGACAACAGCGAGTGGGCGCTCGATGCGTACGTCGTCGAGGACATGCAGGGTCGCTGGGTGCTCGGCATGCGCTACGACGTCGGCAACGGGATCAACACGATTCGAATCCGCCAGCTCAACGACCGGGGAACGCATTTCGAGCCGGGCTCCGACTACATGGAGCTCACGCGGAACCACGAAGGAAGCTGGGATCAGCACGTGATGGAGAACGCCGGCATCGTGCGACTCGCGCCGCCCGGCGGCGGACCGGGGCACTGGTTCGTCTTCTACTCGGCGCGCCACTGGGACGACAATTCGTACGCGATCGGCGTCGCCGACTGCGGCACCACACTGCTCGATGCGTCGCGCGGCACGTGCAAGAAGCTCACGCCGAACAACGGATGGATGCGCACGAACGCCGCGGACCACCTGTTCGGCCCGGGCACGCCGACGTTCTACGCGGACGCCTCGGGGAAGAAGCTGATGAGCATCCAAGCGTGGCGGTTCTCGGGAGGTGTGGCGCCCGGCTCGCCGCACCTCGAGGAGAATCGCAAGCAGGGGCAGATCATGCGGACCTATGCGATCGGGATCGACGACGACTACCAGCCGCACGCGAAGCTGGAGCGCATCGACATGTGACGTCGAGTGCGACTCGGCATCAATTGACCGGCTGACCCACCGTCTTGCACCCGAGCACGACGTCCATCGTGCCCTTCGGATCCGCCTTTCGCGTCGCACACGATGCCGGACAGAGCACGATCGTCTTCGGGTTCTTCGGGTCGTCGTAGTGCCAGCCGACACCACCCGTGCACCCGGGATCGTACGGCCACGTCACGGCCGGTCCGTTCGATGGCGTGAAGACGACGTTCGCCTTCCCCGGATCGAACGTCTTCCCCTGCGGCGGCGGCGGGATGCCGTACTCGCACGAGGTGACCTCTTCCCGAATCGCGTTCAGCGCCTTCTGGAGATCGTCGGCGGTCTGCTGCGCGTTCGTCGTCGAGATGATCGTGGCCTTCTTCGTTCCGCCAGCGGCCGCGATGGTGTCGAGGTTCGCGACGTTGCCGATGCCGACGACGTACGTCGGGATCGTGTTCGCGACCGCGGCGACGGCGCTCGAGACGGCTTGCACGGTGCTCGAGCAGACGTTCGGCTCGCCATCGGTGACGAGCACGATGACCGTCTTCACCTTGCTCGCGATCGTCTGCGCATACTGGATCGCGCCCTGGATCGCGGGGAGGGTCGGCGTGTCGCCGTTGGGGAACTGCGCCGCGAGCGCGTTGGCGAACGTCACCTTGTCGGGCAGCGGCGAAACCGGGACCGTCGGCTTCGCGTAGGTGGGGATGTCGCACGCCGTGCCCTGCGGGAAGAACGAGAGGCTGGCCCCGATGTTCTTCGATGCCGGGTCGGCGAAGAACGCGTTGAACGCTGCCTTCGCGGCGTCCCACTTGGCGAAGAGGATCATGCTCGCCGACTTGTCGAAGCTGATCACGATCTGGATCGGCGAGTACTCCGGGCGCGCCTTCGCGGTGGCGCACGACGCGTTCGCGTCGGTGGACGCGTCGATGCCGGGCGGCAGGCTGATGCCCGAATCGTCGTCGAGCGACGGCGTGACGCCCGCGTCTTCGCCGTCCTGCGCGTCGAAGCCGCTCGGCTTCGTGCCACACGCCACCACCAGTGCCGCACAAGAAAGGAGGACTGCCGTACGCATCGTAACGTCGTTATGCAATTCCCGGACCCCGTAACAACGTTCTGCCGCGAGCCCTCCAGCCACGTGATTCCGAAGACTTACGCGTCGCTCGGCCGCGCGAACCTCGCGACCGTTCGCGAGCCCTCGCGAACGGTGATGGACGGCTTGCCCAGCCCTGGGCTCACTTCCGGACGACGAGCCACACGATGATGACGACGAGCAGCGCCGCTCCGCCGATGAGGAACAGGACGCGCGTTCCATCCAGCTTCGCGGGAGCGAGCTTCTCGGCGCGGCCCTTGGCCCGTCCGGTCCAGGGGAGGATCTCGCCCTCGTAGATCTCGTGGAGCTCGGGCGCGACGCGGGAACGGAACAACGTGCGCCCTTGCTCGAGCAGCGGCGCGAGGTCCTCGCGCAGGTCCTTGGCATCGCGGACCGCGACGTCGTTCTCGAGGGTGATGTCGTCGAGGATGGCCTTGGCGAGGCGCTCGGCCGCGCGTGGATCGTCGATCAGTGGCACGCGATCAGCCTAGCGCGGTGCTGCTCCGCACGTCGACTGCCGAGGAGGTACCTCAACGCTTCCATCGGGCGTGAAGCTCGGCCTCGATGGTGCTCCGCTCGCTCGCTCCGAGCGCGCGACGATAGAGCCGGAGCTCGGCGATCTCGGCAGCCAGCCAGGTGTCGACCGCGCCGAGATTCGACCGGGCGATGAAGTTGGACCCTCGACTCGTCACGTCGGGAGGATGGACCTTCGCGGTCGCGCGCGCGACGCCGTTCGTGAACAGGGTCGCGTCGACGAAGCTGCTGGGTGCGCCTGGCGACATGACCACCGAGTAGATGATCCACGATCCGTCGACCACGGCGCCCGGCGCATCGACGTAGGGGCCCACCGTCCCGGATTGGTAGGTCTGGAAGAGGAGCTCGTCGCCACCGCCGAAGCGGACGAAGAGGAGCGAGCTCGCGAGCGAGCCATAGCTCGGCGCGAAATCGAAGAAGCGCGCCGCGTGAAGAGGCGTCGTCTTGCGAGTGCGCGCGAAGACGAATGCGGTCAGGCCCGTCGTGAAGTCGGCGAACCCGCTGGCGACGGCGAGGTGGTCGTCCACGCCGTCGAAGCCGACGACCGCCGGAGGCGTGACTGCGTTGCGCTGCGGGCGCCACGCGGCGTTGGTCTGAACGGCGTCGCGCTGATGGCCGCTCTGGTCGCGCCATGTGGACACTGCACCCGCCGATGTCGTCTCGAGCCCGACATCGGCACGGAGCCAGAGCACGAGATCCGGATCGACGCTCCCGCTGTCGGGCGCGTCGCGCGCCCCAGCATCGCTCGGGGCGTCGATGGGAGCGTCGCTCGACGCGTCCACGACGCCGACACCACCGGGATCGGTCCGGGCTCCGCACGCGACGCAGAGGACGAGGAGCCCCGCCCTCCGGCTCAAACGACCTCTTCCTCGGGCGGCGGGGGTGACGCGCCATACATCGGTCGCGTGATCCGCCCCGTCGGGATCGGCGGCGCCGTCGCCGTTGGAGCAGCCGATGCCGAAGCCGACACCACCGGCGCCACGCTCGCGGACGGCGGCGCCGACGCAGTCACGGTCGGCAACGCCGATGCGCTCGCGCTCGGATCGACGACGTCCTGCGACTTGGGCTCACACGCCGCGAGCACGACCGCGGCGAGCCCGCACGCGACGACGACGCCCGTCGCCCCTCGACGCACGCAGAACGGACAGGCTCCGTCGCGCTCGCTCACCCGGTGAAGTCGCCGACACGTCGCGCACGAGATCATCATGCGCCCAGCGTACACGAATCCGGTCTTCAGGCTCCGCCGAGCCAGCTGGCGAGCCGCAGCAGGTCGGCGAACACCCCGCCCGCCGTGACGTCGGGCCCGGCGCCGGGGCCTTGCACGATGAGCGGCTGCTTCGCATAGCGCGCGGTCGTGAACGCGAACACGTTGTCGCTCCCAGTGATCCGCGCGAACGCGTGGGTCTTCGGGTAGCGCCGGAGCGAGACGGTCGCCTTGCCCGAGGCATCGACCACCCCGACGTAGCGGAGGACTTCGTCCGCCGCGAGCGCATCGTCGCGCCGCTTCGCCATCGCGGCGTCGCTGGCGCGGAGCTGCTCGAGGAAGGCCTCGGGCGTGGCTGCGTCGCGCGCGCTCTCGGGGACCAGGCTCTCGAGCGCGACCGCATCGAGCTCGATCGCGACCCCCATCTCGCGCGCGAGGATCACGAGCTTGCGCGCGACGTCCATGCCGGAGAGGTCGTCGCGTGGATCGGGCTCGGTGTAGCCGAGCCGCTTCGCCTCGGCGACGACGTCCGAGAACGCGACGCCCGGGCCGAACGAGTTGAACACGTACGAGAGCGTGCCCGAGAGCACGCCTTCGATCCGCTCGATCCGATCGCCGGTCTGGATGAGATCGCGGAGCGTCGTGATGACGGGGAGCCCCGCGCCCACCGTCGCTTCGTAGAAGAAGTGGCGCCGCCCGCCGCGGCCGTGAGCGCGGAGCGCGTTCCACCGCGCGAGCGGACCAGCGCCGGCGCGCTTGTTCGGCGTGACCACGTGGATGCCGCGCGCGAGCCAGCCTTCGTAGCGCTCGGCGACGGCGTCGCTCGCGCTGCAGTCCACGATCACGGCGTGCGGCAGGTGATCCGCGCGGACGTGCGCGGCGAGCGCGTCGAGATCGACGGGCGTCCCGGAGGCGACGGCGTCGGTCCAACGCGCGAGCTCGATGGCTCCGTCCGCGAGGGCCATCTTCTTCGAATCCGCGATCGCGCGGACGCGCAGCTCGATGTGATGCTCGTCGCGCAGGACGCGCGCTTGGGCTGCGAGCTGAGCCAGCAGCGCCTTCCCCACCAAGCCCGGCCCGACGACGCCGACCGAGAGGACGCGGTTCGAGAGGTAGAAGCCCGCGTGGACGGCGCGGAGCCCGCGCGTACCGTCCTCGCGCGAGATGACGGCGGAGATGTTCCGCTCCGAAGAGCCCTGCGCGATCGCGCGAACGCTCACGCCCGCGCGCCCGAGCGCGCCGAAGAACGTCGCGGCGACGCCCGCGGTGTGCGCCATCCCGTCACCGACGGCCGCCAGGATGCTGCACCCGGGCACGACGTCGACGCGCTCGATTTGGCGCTCCTTCATCTCGTGCGCGAAGGCGCGCTCGACCGTGACGCGGGCGCGTTCGGCCTGCGCCTCGGGGACGGCGAAGCAGATCGAGTGCTCGGAGCTCGCCTGCGAGATGAGCACGACGCTCACGCCGACCTCGCGCAGCGCGCCGAAGAGCCGCTGGGCCACGCCGGGGACGCCCATCATCCCGGTCCCCTCGACGTTGACGAGTGCGATCGCGTCGACGGTCGAGAAGCCCTTGACCGCGCTCCGCCCGAGGGCGCCCGCGCGATCGATCTTCGTCCCAGGATGGGACGGGTTGAACGTGTTCCGAATCCAGATCGGGATCTCGCGCGCGATCGCGGGTTCCATCGTGCGGGGGTGGAGCACCTTCGCGCCGAAGTACGCGAGCTCGATGGCCTCGGCGTAGGACATGCCGTCGAGCACGACGGCCTCGGGCACGCGCCGCGGATCGGCGCTGAGCACGCCGTCGACGTCGGTCCAGATCGTCACCGCCTCGGCCCCGAGGAGCGCGCCGAAGATCGCGCCCGAGAAGTCGCTCCCGTTCCGCTTGAGCGTCGTGGGTACGCCGTCGGGCGTGGAGGCGACGTAGCCGGTGATCACGAGGTGGTCGCAGTCGGCGCGCTCGTTCACGAAGGCGCGGACGCGCTCCGTCGAGCCCTCGAAGTCGACGAGCGGCCCCAGCTCGCCGGGGCGCACCGTGAGGACCTGCCGCGCGTCGAGCCAGTCGGCCTTCGCGCCGCTGGCGCGGAGGTGCGCGGCGAGGATCTGGGCCGACCAGACCTCGCCGTAGCCCGCGACGAGCTCCTCCGTGAGCTCGCTCGCGCTCTTGCCGAGCCACACGGCGCGGAGCACGTCGCCGACGTCGGTCGCGTCCGCCTCGAACACGCGCGCGAGGCGCTCTGCTTCTTCGCGCGGCAGGAGATCGCGCACGGTGGCCACGTGCTTCTCGCGGAGCGCCTCGAGCTTCGCGCGGTAGCCCCCGTCACGCGCCTTCGCGAGCGCCACGAGGCCGAGGAGCGCGTCCGTCACGCCCGACATCGCGGAGACCACGATGGCGGTCCCCAGCGCGCCCGCTCGTCCCGAGTCGCGCGCCCGCTCGCTCGCCATGAGCGTGGCGACGCCACGGTAACGCTCCGCGCCCGCCACGCTCGTCCCGCCGAACTTGTGAACCACCCAGCGATCCATCGGCGCGTTCGTAGCACGACCGTGCGCTTCCCGCCCTTTCGTTCCCGGTGTCGACCCGTCCTGCGGCTGCGGCGTTCAGAACTGGCCGTAGATCAGCGGCTGCACCTTCGCACCGGCGGCGACGTGCACCGCCATCGCGACCGCGGCGAGCACGAGCCCCTGCACCACCACCGGCGAGCGCGTGAAGCGGGCGCGGAGCGCATCCTCCCAGCCCTTGGGGACGAAGTGGAGCGCGAGGGCGATGACGATGATGGCGAGCACCTCGTGGCCGCCCCGCGTCGCGAGCTGGGTGGTGCCGGCCCCCGCCGTCGCGATGCGGACGAGCATGAGCTTCGCCACGGCGAGGCTGTCCGCGTTGAAGAAGATCCACGCGAAGCAGACGTAGTGGAAGGTCAGCACCGTCGCGACGATCTTGCCGATCGGTGTCGCATGCTTCGGCTCGCCGTCCTTGAGGCGCCAGCGCTGCCACAAGCGCGTGACGGCGAGGGCGGCTCCGTGGAGCACGCCCCAGACGACGAAGGTCCACTTCGCGCCGTGCCAGAAGCCACCGAGCAACATCGTGAGGAACAGATTCCGGTACGTGAGCCACGTACTGCCGCGCGAGCCACCGAGCGGCTTGTAGAGGTAGTCGCGGAGCCAGGTGGAGAGCGAGATGTGCCAGCGGTGCCAGAACTCCTGGAGGTTCTTCGCGATGTACGGCGCGTCGAAGTTGAGCGGGAGCTCGAAGCCGAGGAGCTTGGCGCTCCCGCGCGCGACGTCCGTGTAACCCGAGAAGTTCGCGTAGATGAAGATGGCGTACCCGTAGACCGCGACCAAGTTCTCGAGGCCGGAGAAGCGCTCGGGGTTGTCGAAGACGCGCTTCACGAAGTTCACCTGCAGCGTGTCGCCGAGGATCACCTTCTTCGCCATGCCGGTCGCGATGAGCCAGAGCCCCTCGAGCTGCTGCGTCGTGTCGAAGACGGGCTTCGCCTCGAGCTGCGGGAGCATGTACTGCGGGCGCACGATTGGGCCCGCGACGAGGTGGGGGAAGAAGCAGACGAACAGCAGGTAGTCGAGGTAGCGCTGCGCCGGCTCGATCTCCTTGCGGTAGACGTCGATCGTGTAGCTCATCGTCTCGAACGTGAAGAAGCTGATCCCGAAGGGGAGCACCAGCCGGAGGTGCACCGGCTTCATCGCGACGCCGAAGAGACCGAACAGATCGACGAACGAGTCGACGAAGAAATTGAAATACTTGAAGACCGCAAGTATCCCGAGATAGTAGACGACGGAGACGAGCAGGAGCGCCTTGCGCGCCGCGGGCGCTTGCGTCTTTCCGAGCTTCTTGCCGATGAAGAAGTCGAGCGTGGAGCCGAGGAAGATGACGCCGAGGCAGAGGACCGCCCACGGGATCTCCCCGAACGGGACGGGGCGCCCGAGGTCGCGGGCCTCCCAGGCGGACTCGAGCGTGCCGTAGAAGTAGAACCCGTAGCTCACCGCGACGAGAAACAGGAGCCGCGGGATGCGGCGGTCCTTGAGGAGCCAGTGGCACGCGAAGACCGCGAGCAGGAAGGCACCGTAGAGGGGGGAGCTGAAGAGCACGGGGAACGGCGCGTCTCTTAGCGTGGAGCGCGCGCCACGTGAAGAGCGGGAGACGGGGGGAGGGCGTCCGGCGCGTCAGGCGCGTCAGGCGCGTCAGACGCGATAAGGCCCGGGAGGCGAGCGGCGTGGGTTCGACGACAGGGAACGCCAGAGACCGAGGGCGCCTTCCGGGTCGATGAACGCGTGGAGGTGGGTACCGTGCACGATCGTCGTAGTGAGGAGCGCGTAGAGCAGGATCGCCGGGGAGGGCGTCACGCCGACTGCGGCAGCGAAGAGCGCGGCCACGGCGAGGCAACCGAGGAACCACCCGACGAGCGAGGGGATGACGGCACCGCGCGGCAGCCGGCCGGTCGCGTGCGGAGCGATGGCGGCCACCTCCCGAACGAAGGCGCGCGCGGTGGCGGGGTCCACGCCGTCCACGACGTAGGAGCGGGTGCGCCCGCCGACGCGAGCCCAGAGGACGACGGCCGTCCACGCTTCGTCGCCGGAGCGGCTGCGGCGCTCGGAGAGCTGGACGGCGAGGATCGCGGACGCGGGGAGCTCGTGATGGAACGGCCCACGGACGACGATGCGATCCCGGAAGAGCTCGAACCCGCCGGCCCACCCGCCGAGGCTCCGCGCGTGGAGGACGAGGGGTACGGCGGCGAAGAGCGCGAACATGTGGAACGTCCCCCGGACGAGAACGTCGAGGACGAGGGTCGCGCCGACGACGCCGACGGCGAGGGCGACCTTGCTGGGTCGGCCCTGAAGGGCCATGACGAGCTCCACCAGAAGACCGTAGGGATGGGTGGGGGCCGGCGCAACCACCCCCGTCACGCTTCGCGGTGGGGCCGTTCCGTCGGCGCGACGAGCCCGTGCCTGCGCCAACCGATGCGAGCGAGCCACGTCCGTGCCTGGGCCACGGGCGAGCGCGCGGACGACCCGCACTCGGGTGGCTCGGGGTGCGGAGCGACGTCCTCGAGCTCGCGCCGAATCCCGTCGAACCAAGCGGCGGACGAGCACGGATCGAGCCCGGCGATGCGGGAGCCGTGCTTCTTCGCGTTCATGAGGACGTAGACGATCGTGTGACGGACCTCACGCGGGGTCTTCAAGTCTCGCGCGTGGTAGCGCTCGCCCCAAACGCTGCCGGTCACCTTCAACTCGCGGTTGAGCGCGCGGGCGAGGCGAACCGCGAGGCCGAGCATTCCGCGCGAGAGGAACCGCGTGTCGTGCGCTTCCACCATGAAGTGAAGGTGGTTCTTCTGGATCGAGAAATGAACCACGCGGAACGACGCGCCCGTCGAGGGAGAACGCTTCACCGCCGCGATCGCCGCCGTGAGCGCGCGAGCGAGAACCTGCTCGCGGAAGGACGGGAGGCCTGCGCGAGCACGCAGCGTCACGTGCACGGGGTGGTACGTGCGATGAACCGGGCGCGCGCGATGCGGGACGCGGCGCACCGGACCGGGCTTGCGACCCGCCCCGGGACGAGCGCCGCCGCGAGGCCCGCACTTCTTCGGCTCGGGCTGCTGGCGGAAGAGCGCGAGCTGGTCGGGTGGGTCGGCGCTCATTTGATTAGGGCAATATTCGTACGATTTCCTGTCCCGTCAAGCCCCGCTTCGGTTGCTCACCGCCGGTACAGACCGGATAGATCCCTGACAGTTCAGACCGAGGACACTCCTGACACTTTCTCGGCTTGTCCGAGGACATCCCTGACAGTGCGGCATGCCCTGGAAGGAGACCAAGGTCGTGAAGGAGCGCGTGAAGTTCTTGCTGGAGTGGGAGCGTCGTTGGAATGAAGGCGAAGGGCGGATGAACTTCTCGGCGCTCTGCCGCGAGTTCGGCGTGAGCCGACAGGTGGGCTACGTGTGGCTCGAGCGCTTCCGGGAGGCGCAGCACGACGTGAAGGCCGCGGAGGAGAGGTCGCGGCGGCCCGTCTCGAGCCCAACCAAAGTCGCGACCGAGATGGAAGACGCGCTCGTCGCGTTTCGGAAGCAGCACCCGACATGGGGCCCGAAGAAGATCCACGGGTGGGTTCTCAACAACCGGCCCGACATCGGGGTGCCGGCGCCGAGCACGATCGGAGAGATTCTCAAGCGGCGCGGGGTCACGACGAGGCGCGTGCGCCGGCCGCGAGGCACTCGTGAGGCGCGGCAGCCCTTCGCTGAGATTGCGGGGCCGAACGCGACGTGGTGCGTCGACTTCAAGGGTCACTTCCGCACGCGTGACGGCGTGAAGTGCTACCCGCTCACCATCGTCGACGCGTACTCGCGCTTTCTCATTCGCTGCGAGGGTGTCACCGAGCCCGATGGCCGAGAGGTGCAGCGCATCTTCGATGCGGCGTTCCAGGAGTACGGACTGCCGTGCCGCATTCGCTCCGACAACGGTCCGCCGTTCGCGACGGTAGGCGCGGGCGGCCTCTCACCCTTGGCGGTGTGGTGGCTTCGCCTCGGCATCCACGTCGAACGCATCACCCCAGGCAAGCCGCAAGAGAACGGACGGCAGGAACGCTTTCACCGAACGCTCAAAGCCGAGACGCCACCGCAGGCCGACTTGCGCGCGCAGCAGCGCGTCTTCGACGTCTTTCGACGCGAGTACAACAACGAGCGACCTCATGAAGCGCTCGGACAGAAGACGCCGAGCTCGCACTTCGTCGCGTCACCGCGTCACTACCCGAGGCCGCTCGTGCGCTTCTACGCAATGCCGTGGGGACGTGTGCTCCGCGTCGACAAGGCAGGGCACATCACCTGGAACGAAACGCGGCTCTTCCTGTCCACCGCGCTTCGGCACGAAGACGTGGAGTTGCAGTATCTGGAGAATGAACGCGTACCGAGTTGGGACGTCGTCTTTGGCCCGCTGTCCATCGGTCGACTTGTCGAGAAGTCGAAGGCGATCGTGTTTGTCCCATCGAAGGGAAGAATGACGGATGTGAGAGAAGTGTCGGTGATGTCCCCGGACTGAAAGTGTCAGGGATGTCCTCGGACCAAAGTGTCAGGGATCTCTTCGGTTGCTCACCGCCCCGCGTCCGCGTCCGCGTCCGTGTCCGTGTCCGTGTCCGTGTGCGGGTCCGGGTCCGCGTCCGGGTCCGCGTCCGGGTCCGGGTCCGCGTCCGGGTCCGTGTCCGCACCCGCATACGCCCCCGCACACGCTGTCGGTCCAGCGCGCCTTCGGTGATGCGACGGCGAGACTGCGCACGCGCGATGGCTCCCTCCGACTACGGAGCGCATCGACCGCGCCGAGGACGGATGGACTCACCGTCGTTGAAGGCGAGACCGGCGACGCGCCTCGGGTGGCTCGGCACTGGGCGACGACGGAGACGCACGCGCGGTCGGCGCCGATGCATGCGCAGTGGCCGCCCCACGACGTGGAAAAGGGGGCTGTCGCGCGGACGCGGATGCGGGTGCGAACGCGGATGCGGATGCGGACGCGGACGCGGATGCGGGTGCGGATGCGGGTGCGGATGCCGATCCGGACGCGGGCGCGGATTCGGATGCGGACGCCGATAGGCAAGGACAAGGGCAAGGGCATGCGGGTGCGAACGCGGGCGCGGATTCGGTTGCGGACGCCGATAGGCAACGACAAGGGCAAGGGCAAGGGCATGCGGGTGCGAACGCGGGCGCGGGTTCGGTTGCGGGCGTCCGGGGAGGCATGGGCAGGCGCAGGCGCAGGCGCAGGGGCGAGACGGGGGGAAGACCCCGCCCCTTGAGCGCGTTACGGAACCGCGATAACTCGACGTCCTCCGTGTCCGAACCCGCACCGCTCCATCCCCTCCTCGGCCGCACGACCCAAGTCGTGGCCGTCATGCTCGCGGTGCTCCTCGTTCCTTACGCCCACCCCGCGCTCAAGAAGCTCCGCCTCATCCACGCTCCCTGGGACAAGGAAGACGACACCCTCTCCGCCCCCATCACTCCGCAGCCCTCCGCCACCGTCGGCGAGGCCACCCTCAAGGGCACCGACAACACCGGCACCGTCACCAACGCCCTCCCCGTCGACGACCGCATCCCCCTCGACGCCGAGGACCTCGCCAAGGCACAGGGCACCACCGCCGTCGAGGACGCCACCGGCACCGCGTTGGATGCATTCTACACCCATCTCGGCAAGACCATCGCGCACGAGCCCGGCGCCGTGACCCGCGTGCTCCACTACGGCGACTCCGTCATCGCCAGCGACTACGTGTCCGGCACCATGCGCCGCCGCATGCAGGCCCGCTACGGCGACGCCGGGCACGGCTTCATCCTCACCGCCAACCCCTGGGAGTGGTACTTCCACAACGACGTCGATCACAAAGCGTCCGAAGGCTGGAGCATGAGCCGCATCACCGGCCCGCTCGCCAAGGACGGCCTCTACGGCATGGGCGGCGTCTCGTTCCACACCGCCCAAACCGCGACCGCCACGTTCGGCACCGTCTCGCGCGGCGACTACGGCAAGAACGTCTCCCGCTTCGACGTCTACTACCTCGAGCAACCCGGCGGCGGCGACTTCCAGATCGAGCTCAAGGGCCAAGACCCGATCCGCGTCAGCACCGCCGGCGACGCGAAGGTCTCCCGCAAGAAGAGCGTCACCGTCCCCGACGGCCCCGCATCGATGACGCTCCGCACGCTCGGCGGCGGCGACGTCCGCGTCTTCGGCACCGTCCTCGAGCGCGACGTCCCCGGCGTCACCTACGACGCGCTCGGCGCGCTCGGCGGGCGCGCGAGCCTCTGGACCTCGATGAACGCCGACCACTGGAAGGAACAGATGGCGCTCCGCGAGCCCGCGCTCATCGTCATCCAGTACGGCACGAACGAGAGCGAGGACGGCGGCGTCAACGAGCCTCAGTACCGGAAGAACCTCGGCGACCTCATCGACGTGCTCAAAGCTGCGGCGCCGAACGCATCCATCCTGGTCGCCGCCCCGCTCGATCGCGCCGAGCGCGACGACTCCGGCAACCTGCGCACGGTGAAGGTCATCGTACGGCTCGTCGATCTCCAGCAAGAGATCGCGAAGGCTCACGGCGTCGCGTTCTGGAACACGTTCGCGGCGATGGGTGGCAAGGGCTCGATGGCGAAGTGGGTCCAACGCGGCCTCGCCGGCGGCGACCTCACCCACCCGAGCCCCGCCGGCGCGCAGGTGCTCGGCGACCTCTTCTTCAAGTCCCTGACGACCGGCTACGACGCGTGGGCGAGCAAGCACAAGGACGCACCACTCGCACCGACCGCGAGCGCGAGCGACGCCGGCGCGAGTGACGGAGGACACGACTGATGCTCCGCCCGACCTTCCTCGCCGCCACTCTCGTCGTCGCCAGCGCCTGCCACGACGATCCCAAGCCGGCGAGCGTGCCGCTCCCCGCGACGACGGCCTCGGGCGTCGACGCCGTGCAGGTCCCTCCCGCGGCAATGACGTCCGCCCCGCTCGTCATCGAGGACCACCGGATCGTCGTGAACGGCAAGGAGCTCCTGGACCTCCCCGAAGATCAGAGCGCCGGCCTCGACCCCAAGTACAAGCGCAACGGCAAGAACGACCTCTACGTCGTTCCGCTCGCCGCTTCGTTCGCGCGCGACGCCGGGACGTGGCCTTCGCCGCTCACGATCGACGTCGACGATCGCACGTCGTACCGCGTGCTGATCGAGGTCCTCTACACGCTCGGACAGAGCGAGATCGCGTCCTGGGAGCTCCGCCGGCGCGGCCACGCCGAGACGCTGCCGATCACCGCGCCGCGCTTCGACGCGAGCGCACTGAGCGGCGCACCGTCGGGGATGCACCTCGCCGTGCTCGCGTTGGACGGCGGCATCGCGGTCAAGACGTCGGGCGGCAACCTCACCCCCGGCTGCTCGGCGATCGGCGCGGGCCTCACGCTCCCCAAGCAGAGCGGCAACTGGGACCTCGCCGGGCTCGACGCGTGCCTCCGCTCGCTCAAGGCCACGGCCACGAGCGAGCACCTCGTGACGTTCTCCGCGAGCCCGAGCCTTCCCTTCGCGGAGGTGTGGCGCATCCTCGACGTCACCCGCGGCGCCAAGCGCGACCTCTTCCCCGACGTGCAGCTCGCCGTCTCGCGCTGAGCTCACCCCGAGCCGCGAACGATCTCCGCGAGGAGCTCGTACGAGCGCCGCCGGAGCGCCGGGTCGGGCACGTGTGCGAGCGCCATCACCTCGTCCGCCTCGCACCGCTCGACGAGCTCGGCGAGCTGCGCGCGCACGCGCTCGGGCGTCCCGACGATCGTCCGCCCCGCCTGTCCCGCGAGGAGCGCGCTCTCGTCGTCGTCCCAGCGATGCGCCTTGGCCTCGGCGATCGTCGGCATCGGCAGATCGCGCAGCCCCTGCGTGAACCGGAGGAACCCGAACCCCACCGTCGCCTCGAGATCGCGCGCCGTCGCCTCGTCGTCGGCGCAGATCACCGAGAGCGCGACGATGGCACGCGGCTCCGCGCACCGTCGCGACGGGCGGAAGTCACGCCGGTAGGTGCGGAGCACCTGCTCGGCATCGCGCGGGTTGATGTGACGCGCGAACGCGAACGGAAGCCCGTTCGCGGCAGCGTAGGCGGCGCCCCACTCGCTCGAGCCGAGCATCCAGATCTCCGGCGCCGGGACGTGCGCCGGGATCGCGCGGATGCCCCCACCGAACGGGCCACGTGGCGGCTCGTCCTCGTCGAGGAAAGCGAGGAGCTCCGTCATCTGCTGCGGGAAGTCGTCGGCGCTGGGACCGCGGGCGCCTGGAACGCTCTTGAGCGCGGGGTGGAGCGCTGCGGCCGTGCGGGGATCGGTCCCGGCGGCGCGGCCGAGCCCGAGGTCGATCCGACCGGGAAACAGCGCGCCCAGCACGCGGAAGAGCTCCGCGACCTTCAACGGCGCGTGGTTCGGGAGCATCATCCCACCCGAGCCGACGCGCAGCGTCTTCGTCGCGGCGCCGATCTGGCCGATCAGGATCTCGGGCGCGGAGCTCGCGAGCGAGCCCGCGTTGTGGTGCTCCGCGAGCCAATACCGCGCGGCGCCGAGCGCCTCGGCGTGCTTCGCGAGCGCAATCGTCTCCATCAGCGCCGCGTGCGCGTCTTGCCCCGGACCGATCGGCGAGAGATCGAGCACCGACCATGCGGTCGGTCCACGCGAGCGCGGCGCCATGTCACATCGGGATCGCGACGAACGGCGAGCTGCCGGGCTCGTCGTCGTGCGGAGGCGGAGGGGTCACCGGGGGCGTCGCCTTCGGCGGCGGTGCCTGCACGGCCGGGAGCCCGTTCTCGGCGCGCCACGCGGCGTACGTACGCATCAGATCGTTGGCGAACGTGGTGCCCATCGCGACGTACGAGTCACGTGTATAGTGCACACGATCCTTCTGCGCGCGCGCCGGGGTCTCGTTCGCCCAGTTCGCGATCGTGCCGGGGCCGCCCATCGCCGTCAGCTGGTCGTAGAAGGCGCAGCCCGCCGCGCGCGCGACGTTGCGCTCCATGTCGATGACGTTCTCGAGCTTGGCCGACGTGACCCAGCCGCCGTTCGACTCCACCGCGCGATCGGGCGGACCGAGGATGAGGCACGAGGCCGTGGGCATCGCGCGCGCCACCCGCCCGAGCGCGTCGACGAGCTGGCGCTCGAGCGTCTCGACCGGTTGATCGTCGGCCGACTCGTTCGTGCCGTACGCGAAGACGACGAGGTTGGGCGCCCGGTGGGCGAGCTGCTCCTTGAAGTGCGCTTCGCTCCACTGGAGCGTGGTCGACGCGCGGGCGCCGTTGATCCCGAGCGCGTCCCAGACGAGACCGACCTGCGCGCGGTCGAGCGCGACGCCGAACAACCGGACCTCGCCGTCGACCGAGGTGCGTACCTCGATGTGGTGCGGCGCATCGGGGACGTCGATCGTCTTGAACGCGGAGACCGTTGCAGTGCCCTTCGTGGAGATCTTCCCGACGACGCTGCCGTCGACGAGGACCTCGAACGAGCCGCCGCTCGGTTGCTCCCAGTAGTCGACCTCGATCTTCGACGCCGGCACCACCACGTCCGTCCAGGTGCGCGCGCCCTTCTTGTTCGTCAGGAGACACACGCCGTTCAGGCCGTAACAGCCGTCGCCGACGAACTTCCCGTGGTCGAGCTTGCCGTGCTCGGGGTTCCAGTCCTTCGTCATCCCGGGCGCCTTGAGGCCGTCCTGGATGTAGGTCTTCCACGGGCGCCCGACCTCGACGAAGCCACGCCCGCCGTCACCGAAGCGCGCTTGCAGGGTGCGGCGCACGGCGCCGCTCTCGAGATCGGCGGCGGTGTGCGAATCACCGAACTGCACGACCTTCACATCGTCGGTGGAGCCGCCGTCATCGAGCTTCACCAGCGCCTGGAAGAACCGCTTCAGCGCCGCCGGGTTGTCGATCGGACCGGGGGGTGCGGGCGCGGTGGGACCCGCATCAGCGACCTCGACCGCGGCTGCGATCACGGGCGCAGCCGCTTGGTCGACTGGCTTCGGCGCGGGCTGGCCGTTCGCGCTGGATTGCCCGCACGCCGAGAGCGCGAAGACACCCGGGACCACGCTGGCGGCAAGCAGGAAGGATACGACGGAGACCGATCGCACGACGACCTCGGTAGCGTTGCATTAAGCACCCCGCCGCGCGAGTTTATTGCGCCGGATGGGTGCGAACCGAACTTTCCGCGTGGTCTTCGCGCTCGCCTGGCTCGGCGGGCAGGCCATCCTCGTCGTCACCGCGGCGTCGCGGCCGGACGGGGCGTTCGGCTTCCGAATGTTCAGTGAGTCGACGACGATCTCGATTCACCTCGAGCGCGAGCTCCGAGACCACACCGTGGTCGCGGTCGACGACGGGACGTGGACCGCGCGGGACGGGGCGGGCGAGCTCCACCGCTTCGCGTGGACCGATCGCGTCGCCGATCCCGTGCTGAAGAACCTCGATCTGACCGTGCACGCCGCGTACGGGGAAGCCGCGCAGCTCCAGCGGCTCCAAGCCGCGCTCGACGACGTCGCCCGCCACGTCCCCGAGGATCACGAGACGTGCGCGCTCCAAGCGCGCGTCACCGCGAACCGGAACGGACACGACGCGGACGAGCTCGTCCTCCGGAGCGCGCCGCGCGAGGCGTGCGGCGCGGCCACCGACGGGGACCGCCGTTGAGCGTCGACGAAGAGCACGCCCCCGCGGCCCCGGGCCTCGCCGACGAGGTGGGCTCGACCCACGTCCTCGGCGTGGTCCGCGTGGGCCTCGGCCTGCTCTTCTTCTTCCAGGCGATCGAGGACGCACGCGCCTGGAACGAAGGCTACTTCGGCGACCGCTTCCACCTCCCCTTCCTTCCGGAGCGGTTCGTCGCGTCGGCGAGCGTCTTCGCTGCGCTCCTCGGCGTCCGGTTGCTCGGCGCGATCCTCGTCGTCACGGGCCACGTCGCCCGCCCCGCCCTCGCGGGCTCGGCGCTCGCGCTCGCGTACGTCATCCTCTGCGATCGGCTGCAGTTCCACCACCACGAGTGGGCGCTCGCGTGCATCGGCTTCCTCGTCGCGCTGAGCCCGTGCGACGAGGCGGTCTCGCTGGTGCGGGACAAGGAGAGCGCTCCGCCGCAAGGTCCGCTCTGGGCCGCGCGCCTCGCCCAAGCGCAGGTCGCGATCATCTACCTCGCCTCGGGTGGCTCCAAGCTGCTCGACGAGGACTGGCGCGGCGGGCTGGTGTTGCTCGACCGCATGACGCGTTACGGCGGCGACGCGCTCGCGAAGGGCGTGCCCGAGCGCGTCGTCCACTTCTTCCAGGATCCGGCCGTCGCCGCGGCCCTCGCGAAGGGAACGATCGCGACGGAGCTCTTCCTCGTCGTCGGGCTCTGGCTCCCGCGCACGCGCCCCGTCGCGCTCTGGGTCGGCGTGATGTTCCACCTCATGATCGAGGTGACGAGCAAGGTCTCCTACTTCTCGTGGTTCATGATCCTGGCGTACGCGCTCTTCGCGACCCACGACCACCGCGCGCGCACGCTCTCGTTCGATCCGAGCCACGCGCCGACGGCCTTCGTCGCCCGCGCGGTGCGGCTCCTCGATTGGCTCGCGCGGTTCCGCGTCGTCGCGTGGACGCCGGACCGGCTCGCGGGCGCACGAAGGATCGTCATCCGCGATCGGGACGGGCGCAGCCACACCGGGCTGCCGGCGGCCGTGATGCTGGTGCGCTGCCTTCCGCTCCTGTTCCCGCTCTGGCTCCCTCTCCTGCTCTTCGCGCGCCTGCGCGCACGGCCCGACGCCGACTGATAAGCTGCCCGCTCGTGGAGGTCGGAACGCTCGTCGCGACGAAGTACCGCCTGACCGAGCGCCTCGGCCAGGGAACGACCGGGGTCGTCTTCGCCGCGCGCCACGAGAAGACCGGGAACGAGGTCGCGCTCAAGGTCGTCGCGCCGCACCGCGCGCACCAGCGGCGTGCCCTCCGCGAGGCCCGCGCCGCCTGCGCCGTCGAGCACCCCAACCTCGTCCCAATCTGGGACATCCTCGAGGAAGAGGACGGCACCACGATCCTGGTCATGGCACGGCTCCGCGGCGCCTCGCTCCGCGCGCGCCTGGCCGACACCGCGAAGATGAGCGCGCGCGACACCGCCGCCCTCGCCGAGGGGATCTTCTCCGGGCTCGAAGCGCTCCACCGCGCCGGCGTCGTCCACCGCGATCTCAAGCCCGACAACGTCTTCGTCGTCGAGGGCGACGAACCCCTCGCGGCGCGCGTCCGCATCCTCGACTTCGGGATCGCGAAGCTGATGCCCGAGGCCCAGCGCGACGAAACCGCCCTCACCGAGTCGGGCGCGATGCTCGGAACGCCGAAGTACATGGCGCCCGAGCAGGCGTTCGGCGAGGCGGACGTCGACGCGCGCGCGGACCTCTGGGCGGCGGGCGCCGTGCTCTACGAGTGCCTCACCGGCGCGCTTCCCGCGCCGGGCGACAACCTGGGGCAGATCATGAAGCGCCTCGCGCAGGGTGCGATCGTCCCGCTCTCCGAGCACGCGGTGGACGTGCCCGAGCCGCTGCGTGGGCTGATCGCCGATCTGCTCGTCGTCGATCGCGAGAAGCGGCTCGCCACCGCCGAGGAAGCGCTCGCCCGGCTCCACGGCGAGGTCGTGAAGGCGCAGCCCGCCGACGCGCCGCCGCAGCCAGCCGCGCGGCGCACCGCGGCGCCGTGGGTGTGGCTCGCCGGCGTCGCGGTCGCAGCCGGCGCGGTGGGTCTCGTCGCGCTCGCCCTCCGCCACGACGAGCCGGCGGGCCCGACCGCGACCGCGAGCGCAACGACCGCGAGCTCTCCGCCCACGGCGGACGTCCCGAGCACGACCGTGAGCATCCCCACCGCGACGGCATCGGCGACCGCGCTCCCGACCGCGACCGCCAGGCTCGCGCCGCACCCGACGGCCGGCGTCTCGGCGGGCCCGTCGGCGGCCGCGAGCACGTCGGCGAGCGCGCATGCCACGAGCCGCATCCTCGACAACCCGCCGTTCTGAGTTTGCTAGACTCGCCGCGTGATTCGCCTCTCGGCCGCCACGCTCGCGCTCGGGCTGCTCATCGCGTCGGCGTCGGCGTCGGCGCAGACCACCGACCCCACGACCGAGGCACGCGAGGCCTTCAAGCACGGCGCCGATCTGGCGCGCGACGAGCAGTGGAACGGGGCACTCGTGAGCTTCGAGCGCTCGGCCGCGCTCGTGCCGCACCCGTGGACGACCTACAACATCGGCGTGTGCGAGCGCGCGCTCGGGCACTACGTGCGGGCGCGCGATCTGTTCGCGAGCGTGACCGACGCCTCCGAGCTACCGCCCCAAGCCCGCGCGCAGGCCGCCGACATGCTGCGCGAAGCGAAGGGCCTCGTCGCCACGCTCGACGTCACGATCGATCCGGCGGACGCGGCGCTCGTCGTCGACGGCGTCGCGAAGCCCACGCCCGGCGCGAAGGCGACGCTCGAGCTCGACCCGGGGCACCACGTATTGACGTTGCGGCGGGAGGGCTACGCGGACGCGAGCTCTCCCCGTGACGTTCGCCCGGGGGAGCACGCCACGGTGAGCCTCGCGCTCGCGAAGCTCCCCGCCACGCTCGTCGTCAGCGCGTCGCAAGCGAACGCGGTCGTGGAGGTCGACGGCCTCGACGTCGGCGTCGCGCCGCTCACGCTCGAGCGCGGCGGCGGCCCGCACCGCGTTCGGATCCGCCTGCCGGGCTTCACGTCGTTCGAGACGGAGACGAAGCTCCTCCCCGGTCAGCGCGTGGAGGTCTTCGCGCCGCTCCGCGCGGAGAAGCCCTCCATCTTCACGCGCTGGTGGTTCTGGACCGGCGCCGTCGCGGTCGTGGCGACGATCGCGGTCGTGACGTGGGCCATCGCGAAGCCCGCCCCCGAAGCTCCGCCGGTCGATGGCGGTGGCCTCGGTTGGGCGGTGCGCTTCCAGTGACCTTCACTCCACCGGGTCCGCCAGCATCCGCGCGATGCTGGCGTCGAGCGTGCTCCAGCACAGCCGAATGAGGCTCGCGCCCTCGGCCGGCGTCACCACGTGGCTCAGGCGCGCGAGGGTCTCGGTGTGGATCTTCCGCCGCACGTCGCCGAGCCAGCGCGCCACGCTCACGCGGTGCGTCCCGTAGACCTTGCCGACCTGAGCAGCGGTGAGACCGTCGACGTAAACGAGCCGCCGGATCGTGCGCTCGCGCGGCGTGCGCGCGCCGAGCGCACCCCGGAACGCCTCGGAGAACTCCTTCGCGTAGCGCGAGCGCAGCGCACCGAGCTCGGCATCGACGCCGCTCTTCACCACGTTCTCGAGCGCCGAGTCCCCGCGCGCCGGTCCGCGCCGCGCTTCCTTCCGCCGTTCGTCGAGCGCGGCGTGCACGATCATGGCCCGGAACCACGCCGCGATCGGACCGCGCCCGTCGTAGGTGTCGAGGCGCCCACCGTCCTCCACGAAGAGGCGCACGCGCAGTCGCTGGACGAGCTCCGCGACCTCGTCGGGAGTGAAGCGCATCCGCGCGAGCGCCTTCTGCGCCTCGCGCTCGAGCACGTCGTTGAGCTCCCGCGTGGCTCGCGCATCGCGGCGCGCGGCAGCGCGGGCGAGCTCGAGATCGGGGTGGGATGCCTCCACGGGCAGAATTCTACCGGCTCACGGCAGCGCTCGCACGCACCGAAATCCGATCAGGTCGCTCGGCGTCCCCGCATCCAAGTGCGCACGCTCCCGCACGTCGACCGCGACGTCGAACCACGCGCCGCCCCGCGCGACGTCGGAGACCTTGTCCTTCGCGCTCGGCGTCGTGCAGACCGGATCGAGGAGGACGAACGGCGACCAGCACGGCTCGTCGATCTGCGCCCACGTGTCGCGCACCCACTCGGCGACGTTGGCGCCCAGATCGCCGACCTCGGCCCCCGGGGCTCCGACGCGGTCGCGCGCGCCGCTGAAGGGAGGCGCGGGTCCCTTCCCCTTCGCGAGACATGCCCCCTGCTTGCTGCCGTTGGGAGCGAACGGATCGCGCCCGAACACCGCGTCGTCGCAGGTGGCGGGGTCGTTGCCCCACGGGAGCAAGCTCGCGCCGCGATTCCGGGCGGCGTATTCGAACTGGACCTCCGTCGGCAGCGTCTTCCCCTGCGCTTCGCAGAACGCGAGCGCGCGCTTGCGCGTCAAGCACACCACCGGAAGCGCGTCGTTCTCGGGCGCGTAGTCGCAGAGGGTGTCCGACGTCGGTCCGAGCGGGTCCTTCGGCGCGGCGAGGCCCGACGCGCGGAAGCGCGCGACCGTGACCTCGGTCCGATCGATCGCGAACGGTCCGACCGCGATCAGGCGTTCGGGGTTCGCGTCGATGCCACCGAGGAACGCCGCGCCTCCCGCGAAGCACGCTTCGTCCGCGGCGATGGAGCCCGTGCAACCGCGGCGTTGCGTTTGCGCGAACGAGTCGACCTTGCTCGCCCCGATCGGGCCGGCGTCCGCGTCGACCGGAGCGTCCAGGGAGCCCCGGGGCACGCCGACCGTCTCGGTGAGCAGCGTGGTCGAGACGTTCGTGACGACGTCGGCGCCGATCGGCGGCGTGCGGACCCACGCCTCGAGCGTCGACCGCGGGCGAGGCTCGACGACCTCGCTCCCGCTCCCGCGAAAGAGTCGCAGGCGCACGATCGCGCGCGACCCCGGCGGAGCGACGAGCCCGAACGACACGCGCCGCTCGAGGAACGCCTTGCGGTCGACGCCGAACTCGCGCGTGCACTCGCGGCACGGTTCGGCGCTGCCCTC
This sequence comes from Polyangiaceae bacterium, assembly GCA_044224495.1. GTDB lineage: Bacteria > Myxococcota_A > Polyangia > Polyangiales > Polyangiaceae > JBGAKG01. The sequence continues at coordinate 108,473 of JBGAKG010000019.1, forward strand.
GGGGTAGACCTCGACCCGGAGCCGGTCGAAGAGCGGGAGCTGGCCGAGCGGATCGGGCCCCTCGCTCGGAGCGCGCGGGACGATCGCGTCGGTGTCGATCCCGAGCGTGAGCTGACCCTCGGGCGGCGCGGTGCATCCCGCCGCGAGCGCGACCGCGAGCGCGAGCGAGTGCAGGAGGGGCGCTTTCACGGTGGGGCTCATGGGTCAGGTGTAGGATACACACATCGAAAGCCCATCGCGCCACCGGCGGCGAGACCCCCGAACGGCGTGCGGCTCGTCATGCCGTGCGCGATGTCGAACCACGACGATCCCCGCATCGCGCGATCCGTGACGAACGGCTCGGTCGTGCAGTCCGGATCGACGATGCGCGCCTTCTGCCAGCACGGCGCGGAGTACGGCTGCGCCTCGTCCCGCGTGAGCTCCCACATGCTGCCGAAGAGCTCGCGGATGCCCGAGGGCGTGCGATCGCCGTCGCTGGCCTCGGGCGGAGGCGGTTTGATGCCCAGGCTGGCGCACTCGAGCGTGATGCCGCCGGTCACGTTGCGCGCGTAGGCGGCGTCCGCGCAGGTCGGCGGCCGATCGCCCCACGGGTACAGCGACTTCCGCGGCTTCCCCGCGACGGTCGCCGCGTGCTCCCACTGCGCTTCGGTCGGAAGATCGCCGCCGAGGAACTGGCAGAACGCGCGCCCCGTCTCGGCCGAGACGCACGAGAGCGCGTAGTCCTCGCGCGCCCCCGCCTTCGAGGTGTACGTGCAGGTCGAGACGCCACCCGCGCCGAGCGCGCCGTCGTTGGCGGTGGGCATCGCGATCGGAGAGAAGCCGGCGCCGACCGCGGCGCGGAACCGACCGACCGTGACCTCGCGGCGGTCCATGAAGAAGCGGTTGATGCCGAAGACGTGGGTAGGGACGGCGGCGATCGCCGAGACGCGATCCTCGGACGAGCCGAGCACGGTCGCGCCGCCCGGCACGCAGACGCGCTCGGTGGTGCTCGGGGCGGGGCAGCCGGGCTCCGCGAGGAACGTGCCCACCACCGTCTTCGGCGCGTCGATCACGACCGGGCCGACGGGGACGACGTCGCCGACGCTCCCGCCGACGCACGTTCGATCGGCGTCGAGGTCGGCGCCCAACGAGAGGCACGCTCCCTCGAGCGTGACCAGGACGCGGCCGCCCGAGCCCGGCCCGAGCTTCACCTTGACGATCCGGTCGACGGCGTCGCGCGGGTCGGGCTCGGTGAGCGGCGTGACGTCGACGCCGTCCTTCACGAGCCGGCGCGCGCCGCGGTAGTCGCGGACGCGCCCATCCGCATATGCGCGGAGGCGGAGCGTGGCCACGTGGTCCTTCCCGTCGTCGTCGGTGACGACGCCGAACGACACGGGCCAATCGCGCGGGTCGGGTCGTACGACGTCGGTCGTCTCGATCCAAGCGCCCGAGCCGTCGAAGACGTCGATCCGGAGACGCGTCACGGCGAGCGGGACCTGCAGGTCGGTGTCGACGACGACGACGGCCGCGGGTGCGGCGGGCAAGCTCGTCGTGCACGCCAAGGCGCAGCTCAGGAACAGCGCCCGCCGAATCACGGGCTCTGCTCGAGCAGGATGGCGTGCGCGTCGGCGATGGACGGGCGCGCTGCGCGATCGAGGGTGAGCATGCGCTCGACGAGGATCGCGAGCGGCAGGCTCACGTCCGGAGCGCGCTCGCGGAGCGGCACGACCAGGCGCTGGGTGACGTTGCGGACGATCTGACCGTACGACTTGCCTTGGACCGGACGCTCGCCGGCGAGGCACTCGTACATCATCGCGCCGAGCGCCCAAACGTCCGCCGCTTGGTTCACGCCCTTCTCGCCGTAGAGCTGCTCGGGCGCCATGTAGCTCGGCGTCCCTAGGCGCGCCCCGGTCTGCGTGAGCGAGTCGGCGCCGAGATCGCTTCCGGCGAGGGTCCGCGCGAGCCCGAAGTCGAGGAGCATCGGCGTCTCTCCGCCGTCTTCGTCCTGCGCGAGGAACAGGTTCTTCGGCTTGAGGTCGCGATGGACGATGCCGAGCGCGTGTGCGGCGGCGACCGCGTCGAGCACGTCGGTGAAGATGGTGCGGACGCGGCCCTCGGTCAGGCGGCCCTCGCGATCGAGGACGGCGGCGAGATCGGTACCATCGAGGTAATCCATGACGATCGCGCGCGGGCCGCGCGCGTCGATCACGACGCTCCGGATGTCGATCACGTTCGGGTGCTTCACCGCCGCGACGAGCCTCGACTCGCGCGCGAATCGAGCGACGAGCTCCGGGTTGTCCGTCTTCAGGACCTTGATCGCGACGCGCTCGCCCGTCGTGCGGTCCTTCCCTTCCCAGACGACCCCCATCCCACCCTCGCCGATGCGGCGCACGAGGTCGAACTGACCGATCGTGCGCTCGCTCGCCGGATCCGAGGGATCCGGCTCGGCGAGAGTGAACTGGGCGCCCTCGTCGTCGCTCGTCTGCGCCCACGCCGCCACCAGCGCGCGGCAGTCGGCGCAGACGTCGAGGTGAGCATCCCACGCCGCGCGTGCGCTCGGCTCCGCGCGATCGAACGATGCCAGCTCGTGCGGAGCGATGCAGGGCATGGCTGTCTCTGAGCTATCACGGGCGTGGTCAGAACGCGAACCCGACACCGGCCTGGAACGTCACCGAAGTGACGAGCGTCTGGCCCGTCGTGAAGCCGAGCTCGATCGGCTTCACCACGATGAAGAAGCCGGCGCCGCCGCCCTTCTTCTTCTCGTCGACGACGACCTTCTCCACCGTCGCGCTCTGCTTGACGATGTTGAACTCGACGCGCCGGTTGGACTCGCGCCCCTCCGGGGTGTCGTTGGTCGCGATCGGGCGCGAAGCGCCGTAGCCCTTCGCGTCGAGGCTCTCGGCCTTCACGCCGCCGCGATCGATCAGGTGCTGGCGCACGGCGTGGGCGCGGGCGTCGCTGAGCTTCTCGTTGGCGACGGGGTCGCCCTCGGAGCTCGCGTGGCCTTCGATCGCGAGGAGCTCGATCTGCGGGTTCTCCTTGATGACGGCCGCGATCTCGTCGAGGAGCGGATAGCTCACCGGGTCGATCACCGCTTCGTTCGGACGGAACTGGATCTTCTCCTTGATGTCGATGTGGTCGGCCGCGAGCACGACGCGCCGCTCCTTCCGCACGACCTCGGGGTGATCCGGGTCGGGGGCGTGGAGCGGGAAGATCCGAAGCTCGCCGCCCGCGCCGAAGTGCGCGCCGGCGTCACCGTCGCCGAACGGATAGAAGGCACCGCCGAACACGTAGGGTGCGATCGTGAGCTCCGCCCGCCCGACCGGGATGGGGATGTCCCAACCGATGCGCGCGAGCGTCATTCCGTAGACGCCGGAGCCGAAGCCGATGCGCTGGGTGAGACCGACGACGAAGCCGTCGTGGCGACCGCTGAAGTGGTAGCCGCCGTGGAGCTCGAGGGGGAAGCTCAGGCCGATGACCGGGTCGACGAACGCGACCGACGCACCGGCGACGTGAGCTTGGACGTAGAAGGGACCGCGCTCGGAGTCGGCGGCCGCCGCCTGGCGGGCGGCGAACGTGAGCGCAGCGATGGACGCAACCAAGACGAGACGACGCATGGCGGACCTCAGTTGCAGAAGCTCGAGCTCGAGACGGCGGAGCACGCCGAGGCCGAGCACTTCCCGTTCACGCAGCTCGCGGCCCCGTACTTCTTGCTGGAGCCGGCGCACGCGCAGCACGCGGGGGCGCAGTCCGAGTAGCTGGAGCACGACTCCCCGGCCCCTTTCGTCCCGGTGAGGACGCTGGGGCTGGCCGGACAGGCCCCGTTCTGCTGCTCGCCTTGGCTCGACTCGCTCGAAGAAGAGGAAGAAGACGAAGAACCGTCTCCCCCGCACGCGACGAGCACGAACGCCGAGACCGCCATGGAAACCACACCGAAACGCACGAACATGACTCACTCCATCTGCGACCGACCTTGGCCGCGTGGAGATGACGTCGCCCGGTAGGGGGTGTAACGACGAAATCGGAAAAATTGGGTAACGTGGCAACCGTGTTCACTGGCTTGGTGGAAGACGCAGGCACGCTGGTCTCACGGACGATGAACGGCCCGGACGCCCGGATGGCGGTCCGGACGAAGCTCGGTCCGCTCGTCCTCGGCGAGTCGATCTCGGTCGACGGGGTCTGCCTCACGGTCGACGCGATCGAAGGCGACACGTTCCTGGTGGACGCTTCGGCCGAGACCTTGGCGCGGACGACGCTCGGCGGCGTCGCGCTCGGGGCCAAGGTCAACCTCGAGCGCGCGATGCCGCTCGGCGGGCGGATGGGCGGTCACATCGTCTCCGGTCACGTGGACGGCGTGGGCACCATCGCCGCGCGGACCAAGGTCGGCGAGTCCGAGCGCGTGGAGTTCGAGTTCCCCCCCGCGCTCGCGCCGTTCTTCGCCGAGAAGGGGTCCGTCTGCGTGAGCGGCGTCAGCCTCACCATCAACGGCGTCTCCGCGACGCGCTTCGACGTCATGCTCATCCCGCGCACGCTCCTCGAGACCTCCCTCGCCGGCCTGGCGCTCGGATCCAAGGTCAACCTCGAGGTCGATCTCCTCGCGCGCTATCTCCTCCGCTTGCTCGAGACGGGCGCAGCCAAGCGCTGACGGCCTGATGCGCGCGCGGTACCTCCTCGCCTTCGGTCTCGCGTGCGCGCTCGTGGTCGCCGCGCGGACCGTGCGCGCCGACGATGCCCCGACGACCAAGACCTTCGGCTACTCGAGCTACGAGCGCGACACGATCGCGGACGCCGAGAAGCAGCTCGGCGTCACGCTCGACCCGACGCCCGAAGGCAAGGTCATCGAAGACATCCAGACGGTGCGGCTGGAGGTCTTCGAGAAGCGCGATCCGCTCCCGCGCTTCCTCAACGTCTTCCACACGACCACCAAAGCCCGCATCATCGCGCGCGAGGTCCTCCAGAAGGCGGGAGAGTCCTATCGCCAAGTCCTCATGGACGAGACGGCGCGCAACCTCCGCGGCCTCTCGCAGCTCTCGCTCGTGCTCGTCGTGCCGGTCCAGGGGAGCGAGCCCGGCCGCGTGCGCGTGCTCGTCATCACCAAGGACGTCTGGAGCCTGCGCCTCCAGTGGGACTTCGTCGTCACGAACAACGGCATCGAGCGCATCGTCCTCCAGCCCGCGGAGACGAACTTCCTCGGCATCCATCACACCGGCGGCCTCACCTACCAGTACCTGCCCTTCGCGACGTCGTTCGGTGGTTACTACGTCGTCCCGCGCGTGTTCACGTCGCGCATCGGCGGGTCGGCCACGTTCAACGTCATCGTCAACAACCGGAGCGGCGATCCCGAAGGCTCGTTCGGTGCCGTGACGATCGGTCAGCCCCAGTGGTCCACGCGCACCGACTGGGCTTGGAGCGTGACCGGCCAGTGGCGCAACGAGATCACGCGCCGCTACTCCCGCGCGCGCCTCGGCGTCTTCGACTCCGAGCAGACCCCCTACGAAGACGGGATCCCGTTCGCGTACCGCTCCGACCTCGCCTATGGCGAGGCCTCCGTCACTCGCTCCTTCGGGTGGGCGCTCAAGAACGACTTCGTCCTCTCGGCCAGCGGGTCGCGCAAGCAGTACACCACGCCGGATCTCAGCGCGTTCGATCCGGCGGCGGTGAAGGACTTCGTCGCCTCGCGCGTCCCGGTGAGCGACGATCGCGTCGGTCCCTCGCTCGAGTGGCGCAGCTACACCACGAGCTTCACGCGCGTCGTCGATCTGGAGACGCTCGGCCTGCAGGAGGACTGGCGGCTCGGCCATTGGTTCGACGTGCGCCTCTACCCGGTGTTCGGCGCGCTCGGCTCGTCGCGCACGTTCCTCGGCACCTTCGCCGAGGCGGGCTACACGCTCCCCCTCGGCGACGGCCTCGTTCGCGCGGACGTGTCGACGACGAACGAGATCAACGACTCCGGCATCATCCAGGGGAGCGTCGAGGGCGAGCTCCAAGTCGTGACGCCGCGGTTCGGCATCGGCCGTCTCGTGTACAGCGCACGCGTTCTCGATCGGTACGCGAACTACCTCAACACCACGACGTTCTTGGGCGGAAACAACCGCCTCCGCGGCTACCCGAGCAACTTCTTCGTCGGCAAGGACGTGGTGAGCTCGAACCTGGAGTACCGGACGCGTCACTTCACGCTCCTCGGGACCCAGATCGGCGGCGTGCTCTTCTACGACGTGGGGGACGCGTTCGACGGCTTCGAGAACATGCGCCCGAAGCAGGCGGTGGGCGTCGGCCTCCGCATGGTGTTCCCTTACTTCGATCGGATCGTGTTCCGCGCCGATCTCGGCGTCCCGATCAGCGCGTCACCGCTGCCGACGGGCGTCAGCCCGGTGCAGTTCATCATCACGTTCCAGCAGGCGTTCCAGCTCCCGCAGTTCGGCTCCCCGGCGCGCTCGATCGTCGACACGTCGGCGCGCTGACCTTGACTGGAGCATCTGGAGCCCGAAGTGCGTGAACAATTTCCATAATTCTTCCCTGGTGATCGCGCACAGATCGCGACTTCGGAAGGCGACTACCCAAGAGTGAAGAGCGGGGTGCCTCGTTGCCGACGAAGTGCGCGAGATCGGGCACGAGTGAAGAACCTCGGTAGTGCGCGCGCCTCATGGGGAGCCGGCTTCGTCGTCATACACGATGCGTAGACCGACTTCCTTCGGGCACCGCCTGCTACTCTGCCGGATGCCGTCCGAGGTGAACGGGCCACACAAAAGGGAACGCCGGTCAAGCGTACGTCAAAGATCGGTCCGAACTTCGGGGAGGTTCGCGCTCCAAACGCGGCGTCAGTGAAAATTTGTGTGAGACGTGGGCAGGGTCGCTACGTCAAGCAGGATTGACGCGCTGTCCGAACGCAGTCAGCTTCTCCTGGAGATTCAAGAGGGCGTACCGTGAGAATCACATCGATCAAGTTGGCAGGATGGCGTTCATTTAGTCCCGATCAGCCCGCGACCTTCGGCGACCTCAAGCACGTCAATCTGATCATTGGACCAAACAACGCTGGCAAGTCGAACTTGGTCCGATTCTTCAGCTGGCTCCGAGCGGAGCTGCACCCCTTCAGCGTGGCACTAAGTAACGGCAAGTTTCAACTCGAACTACTCGAAATGCGCTCAAACGTGGACGGAAGCGACCTTTGGAATCAAGACTCAACCAACCAATTCGACGCAACCCTTGTACTCTCCGACGTAGGCGCCCCCAGCTTTGAGGGTCCCAACGGACTCACCACGATCTCGGTCACGGGGACACCCGCCTCAGTTCGCATCGTTCCACTACTCGCTGGGAAGCCGTTATTCGCGCGGAAGGGTCAAACGATTACCGTACTAACTCTTCCAAACCACGAGTATCGCGACTTCCAAGCACACGACGCACCTCACCGCGAGTCTTTGGCGCGTGTTGCCCAATCGTTCGTCACGGACGTCATCAACGTCGAGCCTCTACGCCATCCCGATCTTCCACATCCCGGTTATGACAACAGCGGAAAGAATCGGAAGGGGCTCCCGCATGGACTAACGACTGCAGGCGGAAAGACGCTGGAGACCCTCAAAGCACACCTCAATGACAAGGCGAACCCGCGTGCGGGCACTATTCTTCGCTCCGACGTTTCGCGCTGGCTCTCGCGGATCTGCGGTCAGCCCATGGCCCTCGACCCTCACGATGAGCTGTATATCGAGCGCGTGGGCAGTGGCGACGACACAGTCTTGCGATGCCACTGGGAGTCGATGGGTACGGGGGCGATCGAGACGGTCATGCTTCTCGTTTTTCTTCGAACGAACGCAATTCGCAACGCCGTAGTATTTCTCGACGAACCGGAAGCCCATCTACATCCCGCAGCGGCACTCGAATTTCTGCGCATTATTCGGAAGGAGTTTCCAAGATTTCAGTTCTTCATTACAACCCATTCGACCGCACTCATCGACGCTGCTGATGCAGACACAGCAGTCTTTCGCGCAAGCATGAACTCCGGAGGCGCGACTGCGATTACGCGTCTAGAAACGTCGGAAGAAAAACTCGACCTTCTCGGCGAGTTAGGCATTCGACCCACGCAGCTCTTCATGTCGAACTGTGTTGTGTGGGTCGAGGGACCTTCCGACGTCTTGTACTACGAACGGATGCTCGCCGATGCGGGTTTGGTGCGAGGACGCGACTTCACCTTCGTAATGTACGGAGGGTCCGTCGGAGAGCACCTGACGATGGAGGACAATTCCGACCGTCTCGTCCGCTGCTTCGAGGTCAATCCTCGCAACGTAGTAGTCTGCGATCTGGACGTTGCGAACGGGGACCAGGGAAACGTAAAGAATCACGTGCAACGCCTCCTCAATGAGGCTGCAAAGCGGAAACCTGACCGGGCGTGCGTTCTGCCCCTAACTGTGCGAGAGGTTGAGGACTTCGTGAGTGAAGAGGTTCTTCGGCACGTCGCTTCCGAGGTCGCTCCAAACATAGTGAGAGCCGGGCGTAAGCTGACGGTGGTCTATGGACGTGCGAGCGGTTCCGAGCGATTCCACGCGCGGCTCGCCGCCTCAGCCAGTTGCGAGGGCTCGCAGCTCGACGCCGACGAGAAGCGACGCGTCGCGACCGCACTTTCCAAAGGCAAGGTGAGCATTGCGCGTCGCGTCGTCGGAGCGAAGGAGTGCTTCTCCGACGATGGACTTGCGTTCGCCGTCAAGCTCAAGAGCCGCGTGCTCGGAGCGACGCAGCTTCCAGACCGACCGATCTCTTCCTCGCCTCGCGAGCCGTGAGGGTCAGCGGGACGGGATCACCCTCCGCGCGAAGTCACCTTTCATTAGATTGAGTGGTGGTGACGCTTGTTTGCGGAAGGCACACCTGCCAGCTCCGCTGGGTCAGCGAGTCACGGCCGTCACGCGACGTCCGCGTACTCGAGAACGGCCGCGAACTCACTTCGCTGCCCGCTTGACGCGGTTCGTCGCCGACTTTCACAGTAGGTCACTACTCTCAAACCATCCGCGTATCCCCACGAGGACATCGGAAGTGACCAAAGGTAAGGCTCGGGTGCCCGGTCCCGCCGAAGTGCGGAGCAATTCGTCACCGGGACGCAGTCACCACTCGGTCCGCTGTACGACCGGAAGCTGGAGCGCGCGCTCGCGATCGAGATCGAGGTTGCCGACGTGGAGCGCCAGCGGCGCTTGCACCCACTTGTAGATCGACTGGACGAAGAGGCGCCCGAAGCGCTCGGCCCAGGCGTCGCACTTGGCGCCATGCTCGGGGAACATCTCGTGGAGGACCACCTTCACCTCGGCGACGCTCATCTTCTCGCCCGCGTAGAGCGCGAAGCACGCGTCGAGGACGGGGAACGGCATCAAGTCCTTCTCGTCCTCCTGATCCGCCGCGAGCTCGGCGGACGCCGGCTTCTTCAGCGTGAGCTCGATCGCCTTCGAGCCCGTCGTCTCGAGCAGGTAGTCGAGGAGGTAGTTCACGACCGTCTTCGGTACGTTCGCGACGACGGAGAGCGCGCCCTCCATGTCGCCGCCGATGGTGGTGTACCCGACGGCCTTCTCGCTCATGTTGCTCGTCTGGAGGAACAGCGCCGACGCGCTGTTCGACCACGTCCACATGCGCTCGGCGCGGACGCGCGCCTGCGAGTTCTGGCGCGCGAGCCCGGTCAGGGTCTCGCCGGGTTGGAGCATCGCCTCGACCGCCTTCACCTCGCGCTCGAAGGCTTCGTCGATCGGAGACTCGACGAACGGGGCGCCGACCTCGTCGGCGGTGGCCTTCGCCGCCGCGCGCGTCTCGGCCGAGGAGAAGCGGCTCGGCATGAAGAAGCCGCGCAGGATCGCGTGCGCCTTCGCGTCGCGCTCGGCCTTGCCGAGCTCGGCGAAGCGGCGATCCACGTAGCGCCGCGCGAGGAGCATGCAGAGCAGGCTGTCGCGCCCGCCCGAGAGCGCGACACCGATCGTCTTGAACGCGCCGGTCTTCTCGAAGTAGTCGCCGATCCCGAGCGCGAGCGCGTCCATCAGCTCCTCGCAGAACGCGGCCCGCGCGGTGGGCTTCGGCTCCGGCGGCGACGGGAGGAAGAAGCTCTTGTGCGCCGGCGCGGGGTAGCGGAGGTGGCTGCGCTCGAGCTCGACCGGGACCTCGAGCCGCTGCACGAGCGGCGTCTCGGCGAGGAAGCGCTCGCGGTCGCCGCGCCAAGTCGTGTTCTCCGTGCGTAAGCGGCGCGTGCGGTCGAGATCGACGGTGGCGAGCGCGAGCCCTTCGCGGAAGCGCGGTGCTTCGACGAGCATGCGGCCGTTCTGCGCGACCCACCCGCCGCCGTCGAAGACGAGCCCGTCGTTCGCGCCGACCATGTTGGCGTAGGCGACGACGCACTGGTTGTCGCCCGCGCGCGTGGCGATCATCTCGCGCCGCGTCTCGGCGACGCCGAGCCGGAAGGGCGAGGCGGAGAGGTTCGCGACGATCTCCGCGCCCGCGTAGCAGCGCCGGCGCATGGGGCCGTCGGGTGACCAGAGATCCTCGCAGACCTCGAGCGCGACGGTGGTGACGCCGAGATCGAAGACGATGTCCCCGAAGGGTACGCCGCGGACGCGCCCGGAGAGGCCCGGCGCCCCCGAGGCGAACGTGCGGGCTTCGTAGAAGACGTTGTAGGTCGGGAGCTTCTCCTTCGGTACGACGCCGACGATGGCGCCGCGGTGCACGAGCGCGGCCGCGTTGAAGAGACGCGCGTCGAGATCGACCGTGATGCCGAGCGCGCTCACGATCGGGAGGCTCTTGGTCGCCTCCGTGAAGCGCTCGAGCGCGGTCCACTGGGCGTCGACGAAGCCGCGCCACTGCACGAGATCCTCGGGCGCGTAGCCGCCGAGCACCTGCTCCGGGAAGACGACGAGCGTGGCGCCCTGGGTGGCGGCGCGCTCGGCGAGCGCGACGACGCGCTCGAGGTTGCTCTTCACCGCACCCACCGTGGAGTTCACGCTCGCGAGAGCGATCGAAAAGAGTCTCATTGACTTGATCTCTAGGGCTGCCGCTCCCTCGAGGGAAGCCCGTGGCGCATCCTATCCGAACCCGTGGACCTCGTACGCCTCGCGGGGGAGAACCGGCCTCCCGGCGAGGTGCAGCTCGATCCACCGGCACACCTCGCCGTGCCGCAGCGGGAGCTTCGCGATCTCCTGCGGCGTCGCCCAGAGCGCGCGCCGACTGTGCCGGTCAGCGCTCGCCTTCGGCGCCACGCCCGGCGCCGCGGACGCCACGAACACGAAGCGCAGGCGCGCGCGCCCCGCTAATGCCTCGTGATCGAACCCGAGCAGGCCGCGCACCGTGATCGGCACTCCCGCTTCCTCGGCCGTCTCGCGCACCGCCGCCGTGACCAGATCCTCGCCGAGCTCGACCTTTCCCGCGGGCAGGTAGAAGGTGCCGTCCCGCTCTTCCACGATCAGGTAGCGGCCGCGATCGGCGACGACGGCGAGGACGAAGAGATGGGTGGGGAGCGCGCTCATGCCCTCATCGTGGGCACGTTCCATGGTGCGTTCTACGCATTCTACACACTTGAATGGTGCACAATGTGCACCATGAACGACCTGCTCCTCCACCTCGAGTCCTTCGTCGTGCTCGGCGATCGCATCGCCGCGGGTGGGCCCGGCGCGTTCGATGGGGCCGCGCACGAGCTCCGGATCGATCGGAGCGTGCTGCGTCGACGGATCCAGGCGCTCACCGCCCACGTCGGGGCACCGCTCCTCCGCGGGCGCGGGTCCGCGCTGACGCCGACCGACGCGGGAGCACGGCTGCACGCGCGAGCGCGCGCGATCGTCGCCGAGACCCGCGACCTCGCGCGCCTGGTTCGCGAGGCGCGCGAGCGCATCGTCGTCGCGTGCACCGGCACGATCACGACCGAGCTCCTCCCGCGCGTGCTCCGCGACCTCGACGGGGACCCCGACGCACGGATCGATCTCGTCGTTCGGCGCGCCGGGGGAGCGCTCGCCGAGCGCATGCTCCTCGCCGGCGAGGCCGACGTCGCCGTGGTCCGGAGCGAGCGCGCCCCGACGGCGTTCGCCGCGCAGCTCCTCGCCGAGGATCGGCTCTGGCTCGCCGTCCCGAAGAAGCACCCGCTCGCCACGGGCCCGTTGGAGCCGGCGCGCCTCGCGAGCGCGCCGCTCGTGCTCTATGGCGCGTCGTCCCGAACGCGCGCCCGCGTGATGGAGCGCCTCGCCCCGCGCGGGGCCTTCGTGCGGGTCGAGGTCGACGGCAAGGGGGCCGCGCTCGAGTACGTCCGCGCCGGGCTCGGGATCACCTTCGTCTCGCTCCTGGTGGGGCACGAGCCCCCGAGCGCAGGCCTGGTCCTGCGCGACGTCACGCCGCACTTCGCGCGCTCGCGCTTCTGGGCCATGTGCCGCCCCGAGCGCCGGGGCGACGCGGCGATCGACCGCGTGCTGAAGCTCCTCGATCGACATGCGCACGCACGCCCACGCGGCGCGAGGTAGACTCGCCGCGCATGCTCCGCCGTGTCCTCGCCCTCGCCACTCCCCTCGTCGCGCTCCCGCTCTTCGCTCTCGTCTTCTCTGCGTGCAAGACGAAGCCCGTCGGTGACGACGGTGGCGTGAAGATCGACCTCACCGCGCCGAGCGCGGCGAGCGCAGCGCCCACCGTCGACGCGGGCGTCGGCATCGCGGACGACGACGAAGAGCCCGGCGTCGAAGGCGATGGCGGTTGCCCCCTCCCGATCCACCCCAACTACTGCCGCCGCAACTGCCGCGGCTACTCCGTCCGCAGCGCGACCCACCACGCGAGCCGCATCCACGCCCCGGCCGCGTTCGCGCTCGGCACGTGCGGGCCGTACAAGGTCTTCGCCGAGAACGAAGCGAACGACGCCGGAATCGTGGAGTACTTCGACGACGCAGGAGCGCTCGTCGCCGCCGAAGATCGCCGCGCTCAGGGCTGCGGAAAGTACGGGGCCGTCCCGAGCTGCACGCCGGTGCTCAAGTGGGCGCCGCCGGCGACGATCAAGCTCGGCGGGTTCACCGCGACGGGCCTCCCCCCGGAGGTCGTCCAACGCATCGTGCGCCAGAACACCGGGCGCTACCGGCTCTGCTACGAGGATGCCCTCACGCGCGTCCCGACGCTGAAGGGCAAGGTCGTCGTCGGGTTCGATCTCACGAAGGACGGCTCGCCGACCGGGGTGAAGAAGGCGACCGGGACCGACGTCACCGACGACGCCATCCTCCAGTGCATCACGAAGGCGACGAGCAACTTGAGCTTCCCGAGCCCCGATGGCGGGAAGGGCAACGCGGCGTTCGAGATCGAGCTGGCGCCGAAAGCGCCTTGAGCTCAGGGCCGCAGCGCCTCTTCCGGGTACTTCGCGACGAGCTCGTTGAACGCGGCGTCCGCGCCCTTGTCGTCCCCCATGACGCGGAGCGCGCGGCCGAGGATGCGAAGCTCCTCCGGCTCGAGCGCCTTCGACGGGAGCGCACGCGCCGCACGCGCCTTCGTCGCCGCGACCGACGGCTCGCCGCGCATGAGCGCGGTGCGCGCCTCGGCCACCCAGCGCGCTTCGCGCTCGATCGCATCGCCATCGACCGCGACCGCCGCCTCTTTGCGGCCCGGCGAAGGCGGCGCGTGCGACTCGAGCGTCATCAGCGAGGAAGGCAGCACCCAGCCGTCCGCGCCGAGCTCGTCACCCGAGGCGGCTCCGCTCGCGTCCGCGCCCGCGCCCCCACCACCGCTCCGATCGATCGTGAGGACCGGCGCAGGCCCCAGCACCGGCGGGCTCACCCGCGGAGCGACCCACAGCGCGAGCCCGGCGAGCGTGGCGAGCGAGACGACCCCGAGCGCGAGCTTCCCCGCGAGCGAACCGAACAGCTTCGACGCGAGCGGCGCGGCCGCCGCAGCGCCCGCCGTCTGCGCGGCGATGCGGGCGAACATCGCTTGGCGCGAGGCTTCGCTCGGCCCGTCACGACGCGCCGCGCGGAGCAGGACCTGGACGTCGCCCCCCGGTACTCCCGGCGCGGTCATCGCGCACCTCCCGCCAGGACGCGGAGTGTCCCAACTTGGTACTCACCGGACACGATCTTCGTCCGCCGCAACAGCTCCTCGAGCCGCTGCCGCGCGAGGCGGAGCCGGCTGTAGACGGTGTTGAGCGGGACGCCTGTCGCCTCGGCGATCTCGGGGGCCGTCATCTCCTCCACGTCGTGCAGGACGAGCACCGCGCGCTTGTCGTCGTCGAGCTGCGACAACGCGGCGTCGAGGCGGCCCAGCGACTCGCGCGCCTCCACGTCGGCCGAGGGATCACTCGTGCAGCGGAGAAACGCCTCGGCCGCGCCGCCGTCCGAGTCCACCGGGTGACGGCGCCGGTGACGGCGCGACTCGGACGCGATGCGCAGAACGATCTGGTAGAGCCACGCCCGCGGACCGTGCCCGCGATCCTCGAAGTCGCCGAGCCGCCGATGAGCGACGACGAAGACCTCCTGCGTGCGATCGTCCACGTCTGCCTCGGCCACACCGAGGCGCCGCAGGTTGCGCCAGACGAAGTCGACGTGCTCGTCGTAGAGGGTGCGGAACAGCAACGTCATAGGACCGCCCACGTGAGGCCGATCTCGGCGCGGAGGTTGAGGAGATCCGCTTGGTAGGAGAGCGGGATGTTGAAGCCGAACGTGCCGCGGATCTCGATGCTGAGCGCGCGGGTCATCGCGCCGCGGAGCGCGAGCGCGGGGCCCGGCGTGAAGATGAAGCGCGTCTCCTGGACGCCGCTCTCGTTCGGAGCGCGCACGCCACCGAGCTCCATGCCGAGGCACGTGTCGAGCTCGAGCCCACGGTGCTCGATGTAGTTCCCGGGGATGCGCAGGCACGCATCGATGCGGCCGCGCCCGACCGAGGTGGGGTTCGTCATGCCAGCGCCGAAGCCGAGCGCGGGGCGCAGGAAGATCGACTCGCGGACCCGGATCTGGGCGAACACGTCGGCGCCGACGACCGGCGCTGCCCCCGAGCCGTAGGCCGTCGTCATCGTGCTCGACACACCGAGCTCGAGGTTCGGCATCACGTACGGCTTCGGCGCCGTCGCGTCGGGCCCCTCCGCGCGCGTCCGCCGCTTCGTGGGGTCCGCGTTCGCGCCGTTCGAGTCGCCGACGCTGAGGACGGTCGGATCGGCGTTCGGGTCGCCCGCGTTCCCCGAGCCCGAAGCCGGGTCGGTACCGTTCGCGCGCGCCTTCGCCGCGCGCTGCGCTTCGTCGGCGTCGGCCTTGGCGCGCACCTGCGCTTGCACCACCCGCGTGTGCTCCGCGTCGAGCGCGAGCGCGGCCCAGACCCCCGCGCCGCGCGCGAGCGATTCGCACCGCCGGCCGTTGGTCTGGAGATCACGGTGGGAGAGCGGACCATCGGGCCCGTCGAGCTCGGCGACGACCTTGGTGAGCCCACCCTCGAAGCGGACCTTCACGTGGACGCGATAGCCGGAGCCATTCGCGCTGGCGAGCGCATCACGGAGCGCCGCCTCGGCGCGCTCCGCGTCGGGGCACCGATCGCCCTCGATGACAATGGCCGGAAGGTCCATCCCGTCGCTCCCATGGCCGAGCTCGTCCGAGCCCGTCACTCGATCTGCTTCAGCCCGTCCAGTCCCGCAAAAAAAGGATGCTTCGAGCGGAACCGTTGGTCCAGCCCGATCTGGCCCCGATCGGGGTACGGCCGCCGGCTTTGTCCTACGGTGTAGCCTGCATACACACACCGTGGGGACGGGGTGCGAGCATCTTCGCCTGAGCTTCTTTCGGGTGGCCCCCCATCCCCTCGAACCCCACCAGAAACACGTGGTTGTCGCACCAACCCGTGACGGCGGCGTGCTTGCCGTCCGCGTAGACCGCGATGCCGCTCCCCCGATCGAGCCCCGGGACGGTGTACGTCGTCGCGCTCCACGTCGTGGTGTCCACGACCGACACCGAGTTGGACGGCCCGTAATCTGCAGAGTACACGTATCGTCCGTCGCGGCTGACCTCGATGCTTTTCGGGTTCTTGCCGACGTTCACGACGTGGACGAAGCGCTCGGTCGCCACGTCGAGCGCCCAGAGCTGCGAGTCGTGGTAGCAGGACACGTAGAGCGTCTTCTCGTCGGGCGAGAGAGCGAGGTGGCGCGGGATCGGACACGCCGCGAGCCGGTACGTCTGCGAGTGGTCGGCGCCCTTGAAGACGTCGATCGTGGCGCCGTCGAAGTTGGCGACGTAGAGCGTGCCGTTCTGTGCGAGCGCCATCCCGCGCGGGTGCACGCCGGCGGGGAGCGTGCGGAGGATGGTGCCGCGCGCGATGTCGACCTCGGTCACGGAGTTGCCGTTCCAGTTCGCCGCGTAGAGCGTCTTGCCGTCGCGCGAGAGCACCAGGATCTTGGGGTGGATGCCGACGTTGATCTCGCGCGTGACGCGCTTGGTCTTCACGTCGATGAGCTGGACGCTGTCGCGCGTGAAGTTGGAGGCGAAGATGGTGCTCCCGTCGGCCGACAGCACCGTCTCCACCACGACGCCCGGGAGATCGATGCTGCCCTGCGGCGCGAGCGTGGTCGCATCGTAGATCGTGATGTTGTGGCCGTTCGCCATCCCGAAGTTGGTGACGAAGAGGCGCGTCCCATCGGGGGACAAGCTCACGCCCTTCGGCATCGAGCCCGTCTCGGCCACTTCTTGGAGCTCGATCTTGGGCGGATCGGCGAGCGAGGCGCCGGCGATCGCGGTCCCAATCGCGAGCGCGGCGACGAAGGCGGTGCGCTTCATGGGCTGGGCGGAGCCAGGCTCGCTTCGACCGGATCGGCCGTCGTGCGGTAACGCTTGTAGTAGCCGACGACCTTCACGACGTAGTCGCGCGTCTGCTGGTACGGCGGGATGCCGCCGTACTTCATCACCGCGTCGGGCCCGGCGTTGTAGGCGGCCACCGTGAGCTGGAGGTCACCGTTGAACGAGTTGGCGAGGATGCGGAGGAGCCGCACGCCGCCGAAGATGTTCTCGCGCGGATCGTGCGAGTCCTTCACCTGCATGCGCTCCGCCGTCTCGGGCATGAGCTGCATGAGCCCGCGCGCACCGGACGAGCTCACCGCGCGCGGATCGTAGTCGCTCTCGACCTTGATGACGGCGCGCACGAGCGCTTCGGGGATCTGGTAGAGCGCGGCCGCCTGGCGGATCCACTCGTCGTAGCGGGTGAAGCGCGACGGATCGCGGTCCTGGGGCGGCACGATCGGTCCGAGCGGGCGCGCGCCCGGCGTCCCGCCACTGCCGCGCACGACGACCTTGGCGCCGCCGCCCGCGGGGGCCGTGTTGGCGAAGTGCACGACGCCGTCGGCGTCCGTGTACTGGTAGATGTCCGCGAACGCCGGCGCGGCCGCGACCGTGGCCGCGACGGCGAGGGGGAGAGCCAGGGCCAGACGACGGCGCACGAAGCGATCGTGCTCGATTGCGCCGGGTTCTGCAAGTTTGGCAGCAATTCATGCTATCCCGGGCGCCATGACGCCCACGACGATCGCCCTCTTGGCCGTTGCGATCGTGTTTGCCCTCCTTCTTCTGTGGCGAACCAGACCCGCCTTCCTGGATGGTGGCCGGGGGAGCGGCTACCGCGACGCGCTCCGCAAGGCGCAGGCACGGGTGGAAGGCGCCAAGGCCGACGACGAGAAGGCCGCCGCCCTGTGCGACGCGGCCGACGCGTGCGCCCTCGCCTTCGGCCGGTCCTCGGCCGCGGTCTCGTACTACCTGCGCGCGGCCCGGCTCGCCCCGGCGTCCGAGGCGATCCTCAAGCGCGCGCTCGAAGGGCTGCACCACAAGCCCCGCGCGCTCGAGACCTACCTCTGGCGGCGCATGGCGCACGCCGATTTCAAGGCTGAGCCGAAGGCCATTCAGCGCCAGACGCTGGTCGCGCTCGCGCGAGTGTGCGACCTCGGGGCCAAGGGCCGCCGCATCCAGGCGGATGCGCTCCGGCACCTGGCTTCGATCGTGGATTCCAGCTCCGAGCGCGGCTGAGCCGAGCAAAACTTGGGCTCTTGGCCCCGAGTGGGTCATGATCCTGACCTCGCGATTTCCATGAGCGGCACGCCTTCCGCCCCCCCGATGTCCCGGAGCACGGCTCCGTTCTGCGTCCTCGTCATCGACGACGACGACGCGATGCGCGCGCTCGCGAAGCGGTGGCTCGAGAGCAAGAAGATCCGCTGCCTCGAGGCAAAGAACGGACAGGAGGGCGTCGACCTGGCCGTGGCGCGGCACGAGGACATCGACGCGATCGTCTGCGACGTGATGATGCCGGTGATGGACGGCTTCACCGCGATCGGCGAGCTGAAGAAGAACGCCGACACGGCCGCGATCCCGGTCATCGTGCTCACGGCCCACGCCAACAGCGAGGGCGACGTCGTGAAGGGGGTGGAAGCCGGCGCGCTCGATCACCTCGCGAAGCCGTTCAGCGGGCCCGTGTTCCTGGCGAAGGTGAACGCGGCGTGCACGCGCTCGCGCGCGGAGCGGGGGCTGCGGAAGAAGCTGATCATCGCCGAGGAGACCGCGCGCATCGACGCGCTCACCGGCCTGCTCAACCGGCGCTCGTTCGATCAGCGGCTCCGCGAGGAGATCGCGTTCACGAAGCGGCACAAGACCGCGTTCGCGCTGTTGATGCTCGACGTCGACCGCTTCAAATCGGTGAACGACACGTTCGGCCACGAAGAGGGCGACCGCGTGCTCCAACACGTGGCGGCGGCGATGCGGGCTGCGATCCGCGAGGAAGACGCGTGCTTCCGCTACGGCGGCGAAGAGTTCGCGGTGCTCCTGCGCGCGACCGATCTCGCCGGCGGCGTGCGGGCGGGCGATCGGCTTCTCGGGACGCTGGTGGGACGACCGACGTTGCTCGGACCCGAGCAGGAGGTCCGCACGATCACCGTGAGCGGCGGCGTGGCGCTCGGGACGGACGAGCGGCACGAGGACATCGTGGCGCGCGCGGACGCGGCGATGTATCGAGCGAAGGAAGCGGGGAGAGCGCGGATCGTCGGAGAGTGACGCGCAGATGGAGGAGCTAGGGCTGAAGCCCTAGACGCTCCGCTGAAGAAGATGCGTGCTGGCCGACCACGTCCACGACCACGTCCACGACCACGAGCTACGACCGCGACCACGCCCACGCTCAGTTCCACGGGCATCGTCCACGATCACCATCAGGGCCGCGTTCGTGTTCCTCTAGGATTCGGTGCTGGCGATGCGAACGTCGGGGTCCGGTCTCTATGACGACGAGAATGCGCTGGTGGCTCTGGACGAGCTGATCGACGGGTTGGGTGCGCCAACGGAGCCCCATTCTCTGGCGCCCACGGTGGCTCTGCAGGTTTGGCTCCGTGGCCGGGTCAGCGATGCCGTGATGACGGAGGTACGTCGACATGCGCCCGACTTCGCCGCGCTACCAGCGCGCACACGCCCCCTGCTCGCCGCGCTCATCGCCGACCCCCACGCGTTCGCGAAGAAACGTTCGCGTTCGGCGGCCGTCACCGAGGTGCTCGGGAGCCGCTGCGACGGCACGAGGTACGACAAGCTCCTCTCCGGCGAAATCGGTGCGCTCATGGTTCGCTCGCTCGCGGCGCGCGCGCTGGAGAAGCTGCTCGCCACGATGGAGTCCGCACGCGATCTCGGCGACGCCATGCACTCGGGCGGCCACCTCGGCGTCCTGCTCGAGCTGACCACGTCAGGAAAGGTCACGGTCCCGAGCGAGCCGCTGGAGCGACTGCGTCGCCACGTGGAGCGACTCGACGAAGCGACGACGCAGCACCGCGACTTCGGGGACGGCTACGTGGACCGGCTCCGACGCGCGGTGGAGCTCCTCGGGCCCAAGCATGGAGGCGTCGTGCCCCCGCGGCGCGTCGCCGTCGGCGATCTCGTCGCCGTGCCGTTGGGAAACGGTTTCTACGTCGCGATCTGGATCAGGGACCTGACCGATGGGACCTCGATGATGAGTGAACCGGGGTGCTGTTTCGTGTTCCTCGAGGGAGAGTGGCCCGAGGTGCCATCGGAGGCCGTGCTTCGGGCTGCGCCGAAACGGCGACCGCTCGGCGAGGCTCTTCGGGCTCAGTACGATGAGCAGAAAGGTTACGCCCAGCTCCCGCTCCCGAACGACTTCGTGATCGTCGGTACCCGCGAGCTCGCCCCCGAAGACGTGGCGTCCGGAGCAGACATTTCTGGCACGTGCATGTTTGGAACCATGGAGCGTGTGCGCGCTAGTGCGCTAGTTGAGTGGCGCGTCGTCCACGATGGAGATGCCCTTCGCGCCGAATGGGCCGAAGCGGAGCGGGCACGCGAAGCGCACGCCCGAAAGCGTCGCGAGAAGCTCACGCTGAAGAGGTTGCTCCGCGAGCGAACCTTCGCTGGATGCGAAGACCATCACCCCGAAGACGTCGTGGAGCGAGCCCGCGAGATCTTTCGCGAGGCCATCGAGAAGCTCATCGCGCTCGAGAAGAAGGGGACGCCTCGGCAACGCGCCGCGGTGCTGAAGCGCATCGTGACCGACTTCAACGAGCTCGACGACACGACGGGCTTCGTCGAAACGGTCGAGCGCGATTTCATCGTCGAACGAATCGAAGAGCTCGCCCGCCTCGTCGGCTTGGACAACGACGACGAGAAACTGACCCGCGGACGCGATTGGTGAGCGCCGCTCTCAGTCCGCCTTCGCGTCTCCGCTCTTGGCGTCGCTCTCTCCGTCCGTTGCGGCATCGCCGCCGGCGTCGTCGCTCGCGGCGTCTTCCTTCGCATCCACTCCGGCATCCCCTGCGCTCGCGTTCGCGCACTGGGTGGCCGCCAGGCACGTTCCCGCTTGGCCGCGGCAGAGGCGGTTGTCGTCGTCCCAGAACTGCTCGCAGTAGCCCGACGCATCCGCGTTCACGCACTCCTGCGGCGCGGCACCGCAGAGCTTGTCCATCCGTGCGCACAGGTCCTTGCACGCGGGCGGTGAGCCCGGGCTCCCGATCTTGGCGACCGTGCTCCCATCGATCGTGGGGTTCGCCGTGCACGCGACCCCCAGCGCGAGCCCGCCCAGAACCACCAACGCCACCGACCCCGCGAGGACCCGTCGACTCATCGGACGCTCCAGCTTAGGGCAATCCCGCTTCCTCGGCTGCCTTTTCCTCCGGCTGCGCTTGGGCTTGTGCCGCTCCTTGCGCTTGCGCTTGCGCTTGCCCCTGCCCCTTCCGCTTCCGCCAATAGAGGAACGCGCGCCACGCCACGATCGCGAAGACGACCGTCCCGAGCACCCCGACGACCCAGTGCACCACCGTCGTCGGCGGGATCTCGTGCTGCGGGATCACCGCACCGGTCGTCGCGTCGATCTCGGGCGGCCAGAAGACGTGCGGCAGCGCATCGCGGTGACTCAGCGCGAGCCAATCCATCAGCCCCGCCACCGTGATGTGGACCAGGAAGCCCTGGTAGATGCTCTTCGTCTTCATCGACAGAGAGCCGAGCGCGATGCCGGCGATGATCGCGCCGTTCGCCTCGAGGTACGGCTTCCCGTAGTGGATCATGCAGTACGGGACGGCCATCGCGAAGATCGCCCCCGAGCCCAAGCTCTTCCGCAGCACGCCGAGCCAGAACCCGCGGAAGAACATCTCGAGCGCGAAGAACTGGAGGAAGTACATCGCCTCCCAACAGAGGAAGTCGAACCAGCTCCGCGACGACTGTTTGTAGAACGGGTAGTAGGTGCCGAAGTCGTCCTGGCGGCTCACGACCAACATGGCCGGCAGCACGACCGCCAAGAAGAGCGCGTAGATCCACGCGTGGTCGAAGAAGCCCTTCGCGCGGAGCCCGAGATCGAGGAGCGAGTCCTTGCGAAACATCGCCTTCCACAGCGGGAACGGCACGATCACGTAGCCGAGCACGCGCGAGAAGACCCACCAACCGAAGCCCCAGAGCTCGTTGTACTTGAAGATCTTGAGCGCCTCGTGGTGCGCCGCATCCCATGCCGTGAGCTTCGGCATGATGATGGTGTCGAAGTACATCCGACCGCCGTAGTACTCCTGGACGGTGAGGATGATCCCGCAGAGCACGAGCGAGATGAACGGGCGCAGGTCCTGTTTGCCCTCGGCCAGGAGCTTGCCGCGGTGCTCCTGCGCGTCCTGATCGAGCTCCCGCCAGGTCTTGCGGAAGAACAGGTACACGACCGGCAAGACGATCAGGAAGCCCGGGATCGGGACGAACGGACGCAGCGCTGCGAGCAGCGTGTCGTGACTCGTCGGCGGATCGCCCGGCGCGAAGATCATCCGCTCGCTTCCGCGATTCCGATGGCGCGGTCCAGGCGCGCGAGCACCTTGTCGCGCCCGACCTCCTGGATGACCTCGTAGAGCCCCGGCGTGGCGGTGCGGCCCGTGAGCGCCACCCGAAGCGGCTGCGCGACGACCTTCATCTCGAGCTTCTGCTCGGCGAGGTACGTCTCGATGATGCCCTTCGCCGCGTCGGCCCCGAGCTCGCTCGCCGCCGCGAACGCAGCGCGCAGGTCCTTCAGCACCTTCGCGCTGGAAGCGACGAGGAACTTCTTCGCGGCCGCTTCATCCATCGTCGGCGGCTCGCGGAAGAAGAAGTCGATCCGGTCGGCCGCGTCGTCGAGCGTCTGAGCGCGCTCACGAATCGTGTAGAGTACACGCTTGACGTCGGCCTCGCTCAGGTCGAGCCCGCGCTTCTTCGCGAAGGGCACCACGCCGCGCGCGTAGTCGTCGTCGCCGGTGAGCCGCGGCTGCTTCAGGTGCTCGTACTGGATCGCGAGGAACTTCTTCGGGTCGAACTTGCCGTCGCCGCGCCCGGTCGCCTCCCAGTTGAACGCCTCGACGAGCTGCGACTTCGAGAAGATCTCCTGATCGCCGTGCGACCAGCCGAAGCGCACCAGGTAGTTGAGGAGGCCGTCGGGCGTGTAGCCGAGCTTCTGGTACTCCTCGACGCTGACCGCGCCGTCGCGCTTCGAGAGCTTCTCGCCCTTCTGGTTCAGCATCATCGGCAGGTGCGCGAACTCCGGCAGCCGCGCGCCGAACGCCTCGTACAGCATGATCTGCGGCGGCGTGTTCACCATGTGATCGCGCCCGCGCGCGACGAGCGTGATATCCATCGTCACGTCGTCCACGACGCAACCGAAGTTGTAGAGCGGGACGCCGTCGCTCCGGAGCAGCACGAAGTCCTGCTGCGCGGCGTTCGGGGTGGCGACCTCGCCGAAGACCTTGTCGACGTAGACGGTCTTGCCCTCGAGCGGCGCCTTGAAGCGCACGACGAACGGCTTGCCCGGCTCGTCCTTCCGATTCCGACACGTGCCCGGGTACTTGAAGGTGGCCTTCGGGTCGCGCTTCTTCAGCTCCTCGCGCGCAGCCTCGAGCTCTTCCTTCGTGCACCAGCAACGGAACGCCTTGTCCTGGGAGATCAGCTTCTCGCTCCACTCCTTGTAGATCGCGAGCCGCTCCATCTGCGTGTACGGCCCGTAGGCGCCGCCCTTGCCGGGACCCTCGTCCCAGTCGAGGCCGAGCCACGTCATGGCATCGAGGATCACCTTGCGGCTCTCGGGCGTGCTCCGCTCCTGATCGGTGTCTTCGATCCGGAGCACGAACGTGCCGCCCGTGTGGCGGGCCCAGAGCCAGTTGAACAGCGCCGTGCGGACGCCCCCGATGTGGAGGGAGCCCGTGGGCGAGGGTGCGAAGCGGACGCGCGGTTTGGTCATCGACGCCGATGACAGGTAGCAGAAAATGGGCGCCCACGTTCAGGGCTTCGCGCAGAACAGGGCGCCGACTTTCTCCGCGCCCGCGCAGGACGAGCTCGCGCTCATCGTCCCGTGGAAGAGCAGCATCGTCTCGCTCCCCTCGCCGTCGAGCACGGCGCCCCCGACGTCCAGCGCCTCCGGCGTTCGGTCGTTGGCGCGCGTCTCGACCGGCACCTGGCACGGCGTCGCGCCCTTCTGTCCGGCCGTCGCGATCGCGCCGAGCCAGGGCGTCTCCGTGCGGAGCACGAGCGCTCCGTCCCACCACGGGCCCGACGTGTCCGACGCGACCGACGCGGAGCTCGGCATCACGCTCATCTTCTCGCCGTCGCCGCCGCTCGAGAGCAGCTGCTTCTGGCTACCGCTCACGTAGAAGGTCGCGAGCTGAGCCGTGCAGAGGGCGGGGCTCGTGAGCTTCGATGCCACGGGAGCGGGAGGCGGTGCGTCGGGGACGGGTGGCCCATCGGTACAGACCACCCAACGCGTCGCGGTCTCGCGCAGGATCCCACACGAGCCGCCGTCGCCGGCGACGTCACCACTCGCGGCGAGGAACATCGCGCCACCGGAGTAGGTGAGCGTGGCGTGGCTCACCTGCATGGTCGCCGGGAACGGGTGCTCGTGGTTGAAGCCGATCCCTTCGACGCAGAGCCCGGTGAACCCGTCGATCGACGACGCGTCCACGCCGATCGCGGTGCGGCTCGTGAGGGCGCGAAAGTCGAGCTCCGTCGCGTGGCCCGAGACGCCGACGTACGTCGCGTGGAGCGCGGCACCGCTGCCGCTGCCGCTGACGCTGACGGTGAGGCTCCCTTGCTCCGCCAAGCCGACGCCACCGAGGAAGAGGTTCGGCTCCGAGCCGTGCTCGCCCTCGGTGCAGTGCGTGAACGTGCCGGTCGGGAACGAGAGGCCCGCGTCGGACGACGCGCCGGTGCCGAGCGGCGTGCGACTCCCGCACGCCACCGCCAGCATCGCCAAGAGCCCGGAGCACACGATCCCGCGCCGCATCGCGGGTGTTGTACTACGCCAAGAACTCGCGGAGCGCCGCCAGGGTCGCTTCCGGCGCGTCGACATGCGGGAAATGCGACGCGCCGTTGAGCCACGTCATCTTCGCGTCGGGCACGAGCTTCTCGAGGCGCTCGCCCACGCTCGGCGGAACCATCGGATCCTTCTCGCGCGTGTAGAGGAGCATCAGCGGCACCGGAAACGGGCGCGTCGTCGCGAGCGTGTCCGCGAACGCAGCGAACGCGCGCGGATCGAGCGTGTCGGCGAGGTAGCGGAAGAACGCATCGCACCCTTCGCGCGTCGCGAGCGGGAGCCCGTACTCGCGAGCTTCCTCCAGCGACTTCAGCGACTCGTCGAAGTAGTGGACGTTCCGGTGCGCCCAACGGAGCGGGTCGCGCCGCACGAGCGCGTGCAGCACGGCCGAGGCGCGCGGCAGCCGCGTCACCGCACGGAGCGCGTGGAAGCGCGCGGACGGGAACATCGGCGCATGCATGCAGACCAGACGCTTCATCACCTGCGGCCTCGCGATCGCGAGCCGCATCGTCAGGTAGCCCGCCATCGAGTTGCCGACGACGTCCGCCCCTGCGATCCCGAGGGTGGTCATGAAGTCGCCGATGAACCGCGCGAGGACGTCGGGCGCGTAGCTCCCGCGCACCGTCTCGCTCCGCCCGGCGCCCGGGAGATCGAGCGCGATCACGCGCCGCGGCGAGCCCAGCGCGCCCTCGGCGAGCGGGTGCAGCACGTAGCGCCACGAGTAGCTCGTCGTCATGAGCCCGTGGACCAGGAGCAGGGGCTCCGCGTCCTTCGGCCCCGCCTCGCGCCAGTGGATCCGCACGTCGCCCATCGCGCTGGCTCTCACGACGACGTCGCGCGGGGCAGCGTCGAAGAATCGATGCGCGACGCGCGGCTTCTCCGGGAGCGCCGCGAAGGGGCCCTGCGCGAACGGCTTCGATGCGACCGCGCTCACCGCCACTCCATCTGCGCCGCGACCGTGCGCGCTGCGTCTTCACCGTGGAAGAGCCGGACGATCTCGAGCCCGACGTCGAGCCCCGCGGTCACGCCCCCGCCCGTGATCAGCTCGCGGTCGCGCACGACGCGCGCGTCTTCGTGGACCGCGCCCCACCGCGCGAGCTCGGCGATCGCGGAGCGGTGCGTGGTCGCGCGCCGCCCGTGGAGGAAACCGGCCGCGCCGAGGAGGAGCGCGCCCGTACAGACCGACACCTTGAGCCGCTCGCGCGGGAACGTCTGGAGCCACGCGACGATCTCGGGGTCCTCCGCGAGCTCGCGCGCGCCCGGTCCCCCGGGGACGACGAGCACGTCGACGTCCTCGAGGTCGGGCCGCACGTAGCCGGCGTCGAAGCGCGCGCCGTGCTCGGTCCATGCGTCCTCGGTGGCGGACGCGAACGTGAAGCGGGCGGAGGGGTCGAGCTTCATGCGCGCGATGCGCGCGATCGGGTCGTGGACGCCGATCAGATCGAGCAGCGTCATCCCGTGGAAGGCGACGAACGCGAAGTGGGTGCCGCGCACCGCGTCGGGAGCGGCCGCCATCGCGCCGAGCTCGAGCACCTCGCGGACGGCGCCCGCGGGGATGGGGCCGTGCACGTGCGGCATCGGGCCGCGCGGCGTGTCCGCCACCTCGAGGGCGACGTCGAGCCGGCGCGGGTCGATCCGGAGCACGCGCACCGGAATATTTGCAAAATACAACCGTGCACTCTCGGCGACGGCGGGCAAGAACGAGCAGTGAACGAAGCCCTCGCTCGCGAGCGAGGCCGGCGCCCACGGAGCCGTCAGCGGGCGTGCATCGGCCGGAGCTTCGTCGGCGCGGACGACGTGGTAGAGCCAGCGCATCCGACCCTCACTTCAGGTAGAGCGTGTCGGTCATCCACTGCACGTTCTTCTCGTAGCGGTCGAAGCTGGCCTGGCTGCCACCCGCCTCGAGCATGAAGAGGTGCTTGTCCTTCACGAAGAGCGTGAGCCGATAGACGAACGGCTTGTTGTCCTCGTCGTGACCGAACCGGAGCTCGGTGCCGGGCGTGCCGTCGCGCGACTTGAGATCGCGGGAGCTCACGAGCGCGTAGCCGTTCACGTCCCGGACCTGGAGCGTGATCGCGCGCGTCCAGAAGCCGAGGTCACCGGGGTTGTCCCCCTCCAGATCGATGACCTGGAGCCCCATGACGACGCCCTCCGGCGCGGTCGCACGCCACGCGTACGTGGGGCCCTGGTTCTGGAGCTCGATGAAGCCGGGGGCGGTCTTGATGTCGTAGGGCTTCGCGCACGCGCTCGCGGAGAGCGCGGCGAAGGTCAGAACGGCGATGGCGAAGAGCTTCTTCATCGCGCCCTCCTCAATACAGGCTCAGGAGCCGCTGGAGCCCCAGGTTGGAGAGCCACGGGAACGGTAGCCGGAGCGGCATGTCGCGAACGGCGGCTTGGCCGCGCGCCTCGAAGGAGACCGTGATCGTGGAGAACGCGATCCGATCGCGGAGGAGCTTGAGCTTCCCCTCCATCGTCTCGATCTCGCCGGTGATGCGGCCGAGCTCCTTCTCGATCTCGAGCGCCTCCTTCACCGCGGCCTTCGCGAGGAGATCCTGGAGCCGCTGGCGCATCGCGTGGGCGTTCTTCAGGCGGGTGTCGAGATCCATGAACTCGTCCGTCACGTCTTGCGCGCGCACGTCGCGGTGGAGGACGTCGCCGCTGGCTTCGACCCGCTTCAGCGCGTCCTCGAACTTCGCGCGCGGGACGCGGATGGTGACCTCCCGATCGGTCTTCACCGACAGGTAGCCGCCCGAGTCGCGCCCGATCCGCTCGATCGCCTCGAGCCCCGGCGCGACTTGATAGACCGCCATCGTCACGTGCGCGGTGTAGATGAGGTACTCGGTCCCGTGCACCTCGGCCGAGACCGGGCTCTGCGGTTGGCCTTGCCCGTTGCCGCCGCCCCCCGCGTTCCCATCGGTCGTGCTCCCGTCGCCCGGTGTGCGGTCGATCTCGGCCTTCTTGGGCGCGGGCGGCGCATCCCCGTCGCGGTCGATCTGGCGGACCGGCTTCGGCGGCGGCGGCGCCGGGGTCCCGCTGGCGTCGTCGGACTCGAAGCGCTCGTCGTTGGCGGCGACGGGAGCCGCTTCGGCCGGGGCCGCGCCACCACCCGTCCCGTAGTAAGCCGGAGGCGGAGACGCCGCGGGCTTGGCCTCGGCGCAAGCTACGAGACCGAGACCGAGACCGAGACAGAGGCCGAGGACCTGAAAAAGACGGCGGTTCACGGCCCCAAGCTACACCAACTCCGGCGTTGCGAGTCGGGCCCCCGGCTGCTATTCGTCCGCCCCCTGCATTTTGCAGTGTTCGCCGCGCGAGTCATCTCGCGCACCCTCGAAAGGAAGCAGCCATGAAGAACCCGCAGAGCGTCGTGAAGGACAAGTTCGGAGACAAGCAGAAGCTGGTCGCCGCGGTGGAGAAGTTCGCCGAGGGGGACCTCTGGGTCGCCCGCACGAACAAGGACAAGGGCCTGGCCCACGTGTCGAACGCGAAGCTCCTCCGCCTCCACGCGACCTTCACCACGGTGAAGGAGAAGTTCGGGACGCGCGACAAGCTCATCGGCGCGATCCTCGACCTCGAGAAGCGCACCAAGGACGAGGGCTACAAGGGTCGCATCAGCGCCTACCCGGTCCCCCGCCTCTGGGACATGTACCGCTCGCTCGAGAAGCGCAGCGCGGGCTCGAAGAAGGCCGCCGCGCCGAAGAAGGAAGCTGCGCCGAAGAAGGCCGCCGCACCGAAGAAGGAAGCCGCGGCGAAGAAGCCGGCTGCGCCGAAGAAGAAGGCCTGAACCGCCCGCCGCACGCGAGCAAAGGTGCAAAAGGTGACGGTTCGGTGACGACGCCGGGCTCCGCGCAGAAACGCGAGGAGGCCCGGCGTTTTTTCTTCCGGCGGTCGGATGGACTTCGGTAAAAGACACGGTGACAAATCCATGGGCAAGAAAGACAAGACCGGAATCGTTTTGGGTGACTCGGGCTACCCCGTGATGCACGACATGTTCGTGCCGAAGGGGATCTTCTTCACCCACGGCGTGGGCGTGCACAAAGACCGGCTCTCGTCGTTCGAGCTCGCGCTCCGCGATGCCGGGATCGAGAAGGCGAACCTCGTCACCGTCAGCTCCATCTTCCCTCCCCACTGCAGGGAGCTGAGCCGCAAGGAAGGCGAGAAGCTGATCCGGCCGGGCCAGATCGTCCACTGCGTCATGGCACGCCAGGACACCAACGAGCCGAACCGTCTCATCGCCGCCTCCATCGGCGTCGCGCGCCCCAGCGACCCGAAGATGTACGGCTACCTCTCCGAGCACCACAGCTACGGCGAGACCAGCAAGATCGCTGGTGACTACGCCGAAGATCTCGCCGCGACGATGCTCGCGACGACGCTCGGCATCGAGTTCGATCCCGAGAAGGCGTGGAGCGAGCGCGAGCAGGTCTTCAAGATGGAGAAGACGTTCCTCCGCACCCGCCACGTCGTGCAGAGCGCAGAGGGCAACAAGCGCGGCCACTGGTCGACCGTCGTCGCGCTCGGCGTCTTCATCTTCTGACGGGCCACGCCCAACATTTCTTCACGTGCGCGCGGCGCGGGAGGGCGCATCCTTCCCGGTGGAGGTTCCGCCATGTCGCTGCGCGCGCTCACCATCGTCCTCGGTCTCGGTCTCGCCACGGCTGCCTACGTGACGTCGGGTTGCGGCGCGAGCAGCGGCACCGAGCCCACGGCGCAGACGGCGCAGGCCGCGACCAAGGCACCGTTCACCGTCCCCGCGCATGGCTTCGTGAAGGTGTCGCTCGACGCGCTCGGCGACGTGCCGCTTCGCCCGGAGCAGCGCCCGCAGATCGAAGCGCTCGCGAAGGACGCAGAGGCGCGCCACCAGAGCTCGCGCGACGCGAAGAACGCGCTCGTCACGGCGATCGCCGATCAGGTGCAGGCCGGCACGCTCGATCGCGCGGCGCTCCAGCCCAAGATCGACGCGCTCCAGGCGGCGATGAAGGCGTCGAAGCCGCTCGACGCAGCGGCGCTCGAGAAGCTCCACGCGGTCCTCGATCCCGAGCAGCGCGCGGCGTTCGTCGCCGCGCTCCAGGCGAAGTGGCACGACCACGGCGGACCCGAGCACGGTGGTCCCGAGCACGGCGGACCGCCGGGCGCCGATCACGACGGGCCGCCATCCTCGCCCATGGGGCGCGGCATGGGCTTCGGCCCGCTCGCGCAACTCGGCGCGGACCTGAAGCTCACCGACGATCAGAAGGACAAGATCAAACAGGCGCTCTTCGCCCAGCACGACGCGGCCGGTGGCATGCACGACTGGCGCGGCGGGATGCGCGAAGGCCACGAGCGGCTCGAGAAGCTGACCGAGGCCTTCAAGAGCGAGCACTTCGTGGTCGCGGAGCTCGAGCCCAAGGACTCGGAGCCGAAGGACTTCATGACCGACCACGGCGACAAGATGTTCAAGCTCGGGCAGGCGGTGCTCCCGATCCTGACACCGGAGCAGCGGACGATCCTCGCGGGGAAGATCCGCGATCACGCCAAAGAGGAATGAGCTCTACAAGTATTTGACGAAGACCACGAGGCTGCGGTCCGTGCCGTAGAAGTCGCGGATCGAGCCGGCGACCTCGAAGCCGATGCGTTCGTAGAAGGCGCGCGTCGCGGCGTATTTCGCGCCCCCTTCGGTCTCGACGCGGAGCACGCCGCCGGCGCGCTCGCGCAGCGCGGCGAGGACCGCGTCGATGAGGGCGCGACCGATGCCGGCGCGCTTCGCGCTCGGGTCGACTGCGATCCAATAGAGGTCGTACGAGCGCTCCGTCATCGGGGTGCGGCCGAAGCACGCATAGCCGAGGACTGTCGTGTCACGTTCGGCGACGAGGGCCACGTAGTCGTCGGGGCCCGGCGCGCCGTTCGCGCCGGTGCTGGCGAGCGCTTCTTCGAGGACCTCGAGCGCGACGACCGTCTCCTCCGGCGTGAACTCCGGCGTGGCGCGCAGGAGCTTCTCGAGCGACGGGAGGTGGTCGGCACCCAGCGGAAGGATGGCGAGCTCGGTCACCGAGCGCTCCTTCGCTTGCGCCCGAGCGCGAAGCCGACGAGCCGCTTCACGAGCGCGGGGTAGCCGACGCCGCCCGCCTGCGCCGCGCGCGCGAAGCCGGCGGTGGGAGACAGATCGCAGTTCGGGTTCACGTCGACGACCCAGGGCACCCCGGCGCGATCGAGCCGCACGTCGATGCGCCCGTAGTCGCGCAGGCCCACCGCCTCGAACGCCTCCAGCGCGACCCGCCGCACGGCGCGCAGCGCTCCGCCGGAGAGTCGCGCGCGGCGTGGGCGCGCCCCCAGGTCTTCCACGGAGCCCGGCCGCCACTTGCTCTCGTAGGTCACGATCTTCGGCAAGCGCTTCGGCATGCGCGAGAAGTCGATCTCCCACAGCGGCAGGACGCTCCCGCCGAGCACCGCCACGTTGAGCTCGCGCCCGTCGACGTACTCTTCGACGATCGCGGGCTGGTGGAACGCACGCTCGATCGCGTGGGCACGCCTGCGCACGCTCGCGGTGTCGTGCGCGACGCTCGCCGGAACGATCCCGGCGGACCCGTCCTCGCGCGACGGCTTCACGATGCACGGCAGCGCGATCTTGTCCGGGAGCGCAGCGAAGAGGCCCCCGCGCGGGGTCGGGATGCCGGCGCGCTCGAGGGCGGTCTTCACGCGATCCTTCCGCAGGGCCAACGCGAGCGCCGCGGGAGGCGACCCGGTGTAGGGCACCTTCATCGCCTCGAGCAGCATCGGGAGCGTGCTCTCGAGGCGCGCGTCGCCCGCGACGGACTCGCAGAGGTTGAAGACCGCATCGGGAGCGAGCTCGCGCACGCGCTCGCAGAAGGCGTGCAGGTCCGCATCCACGGGGACGAGGGTCACGTCGAAGGCCCCCGAGAGCGCGCTCGCGACGGCCGCCGCGGCGTCGGCGACGTCCCGACGCGCGGCATGACCGGCATCGTCGGCGGGCGACGACTCCTGGAAATCCACGTTGTAGGCGACGGCGACCCTCTTCACGTGCTCTCTTGCGGGAAATTCGCGACCACCGCAGCCGGCCGCGTACTCTCGCACAGAACCGCGCGCATGACCTCGCCCTCGTTCTTGTCTTCGGCTTGGACCGTCTTCCGGAAGGATCTGAAGGTCGAGCTCCGCACGCGCGAGGTGGTCACGACGACCGGGTTCTTCGGGGTCCTGATGACCCTGTTGGCGTCGCTCGCGTACACCACGGGCCCCAGCGTCACCACCCGCATCGCGCCCGGGACGATCTGGCTGACGCTCGCCTTCTCGAGCGTCCTCGCGCTGGGCCGAGCGTGGCAGCGCGAGCGGGAGGAGAGCGCGTTCTTGGCGCTCCTGGTCTCGCCGATCCCGCGCGGTGCGATCTACCTCGGGAAGATGTTGGGGGTGTTTCTGTTCGTCTGCATCGTGGAGCTGGTCGTCGTGCCGGTGGCCGCGCTCGTGCTCCACGTCGACCTCGGCAACGTCGCCGGTCCGCTGCTCTTGTTCCTCCTCCTCGGGGCGCTGGGCGTCGCGGCGACGGGCACGCTGTTCGGCGCGATGACGGTGCGGACGCGCGCGCGCGACCTCGTCCTGGCGACGGTGCTGTTCCCCCTCTTGGCGCCGGCGCTCCTGACGGGAGTGACGGGAACGCGCGAGCTCCTCGGCGGTACGCCGCTGGACGAGCTCGGGGACTACTTCATGTTGCTCGGTGTGTTCGACGCGGTCGCGGTGGCGGGGGGCCTGGGGCTCTTCGGCTCCCTCGTGGACGACTGACGGAGGGGTTGCCCCCAACGAAGGCACCACCACGAAAGGCGCGCATGCCTGCGTGCTCGAAGGAGTCGTGGAGAAGAGCAGCGCCCGGCGAGCTCCGTACCGGATGCCGGAGAGCGCAGTGAGAGCGGAAGCTCAGCCGCGGGCGACAAAGTGAGTCCGCCGCGCGGTCACGCCGATTAGCATCAAGACCACGATGATGCGATTGGATGACGGGGTCGTTGCCGTCGTTTCCGAGGCAATCGAGCTCAAGAACCGAGGAGACTACGAGGCGGCGATCCGGCTGCTCGAGCAACTTCGTCGTCGTCTTCCTCCGGCCGGGCTTGGTGTGCTCGGCCTTCTCTATGGGTCACGGGGAAATTTTTCGCGTGCCGTAGTACTGTTTCGCAGAGTCCTTCGAGAGAATCCTCGAGCACACGGGGCGTCCATCGGACTCTTTCTGAGCTACCGAGGCATGGGCAAGATTGCTTTGGCAGTGGGCGAGGCGCGGCGATTTCTAGCTGCGCTCAAGGGAGAGGTGCCGAGTGAGCGTCAAGCTCTGCTCATGGATCGGTACCGCTATGTCCTGAGGGCGCGCAGTCCCAGAACGCTTCTTCGTCGCGCGAATGAGCTGACGTAGCGTCAACAGTTCCTGCGCGCGACCCTGGTCACTCCACGCGTTCACCCGCGCGCGTCATCGCGCGTTCGTCGAATTTCGTCCCTGCGAGCTCTCCCGCCACCCAGAGCCCGTCGCGCACCTTCCCGCCCGGGTCGAGCACCCGGAACGCGCCGCGCTCGAAGCCGAGCTTCGCGCCCGCCTGCTCGGCGAGCTCGAACGCAGGCGCACGCGGGGCGTCGACCAGGAGCGCATCCGCCCGGAGCGCGCGAACCGTCTCGCCTTCGCGCACGAGGACCTCCTTCACACGCGACGTGCCCCGTGCGGCGACCGGGGTCCCTTCGAGGAGCGTGGTCTCGCACGGCAAGCTCCGCTCGCGCGCGACTCGGACGAAGGCCTCCGCGAAGACGCCGTCCGAGCCCGGCGCGCGACAGACGACGACGCGCCGCCCGGGCGCGACACCACGGTGCGCGAGCAGCGACCCGGCGCGCGCGCTCATCACGCCGGGGACGTCGTTGCCCTCGAACGCGAGCACGCCGTCGTGCGCGCCCGGCGCGAGGACGAGCGTCTTCGCCGTGAGCACTTCGGCCCCCTCCGGGCCGACCACCAGGAGATCGTCGCCGAAGATGCCGCACGCCGTCGTCTGCGCGTCGAACCGGAGCTCCCCGTCGCCGACGGCCGCCGCGAACGGGTTGGTGATCGTGGCGAAGGCGGAGCGCTCCAGCGCACGGGCCGCGCCGCCCCACGTGAGCGCGTCGTCGACGACGCGAACCTTGCGCCCGCGCTCGCGGAGGCGGTTCGCGACGGCCATCCCGCCGGGGCCCGCCCCGACGATCACGACGTCCTCGTCGATGCGGCGCGCCGGCCGCGGCGCCTCCGCCGAAGCGGGGAGCTTGCCGAGCCCGGCGACGCGCCGCGCGAAGACCTGCATCACGCGTTGGACGCCGGGGACGCCCGCGAAGAGCTCGTGGTGGTTCATCCCGTCGGGGAAGAACCAGTCCGTCATTCGGAGCAGGTCCAGGTCGCGCGGCCCGAGCCGGTTCTGCGACTCGATCGTGGTGCCCTGCGCCGCCGGGGCCATGCACGTCATCACGTTCGGCACGCCGTCCACCCGAGCGAGGCACCCGTCGCACGCGGCGCGCATGCACGAGGGGCCGCGCGGCCGATGGAACTTCGGGCTCCGGGCGAGCGCCACGTGCCCGGCCGCGATCAACGTGGCCGCGAGCGGTTCGCCACGCTCGGCATCGAGCTCGTCACCGTCGAACGTGATGCGAACCGGATCTTCGAGCTTGCGCTTCGGCGGACGAGCCACGCCCCATGGCTACCGCTCGAACTCGCGCGCGGCAAGCCCAAGCGTGTACGCTGGTGGCGTGCGGATCGGCTTCCTCGGCCCGGCGGACGGCGACCTCGCGCTACTCGAGCGCGCGGCGACCTTCTTGCTCGACCAGAACGTCGCGCGCGTCGTGTACCTCGGCGCGGACGGTGCGCTCGACCAATGCGTGCTCGAGTGGGCGCGGCGCCTCGTCGGCGACGACCCCACCGACGAGGGCGCCTGGAGCCGCGCCGCGTCGATCGCGATCGGCGGGACCGCGACCGAGATCGACGCCTTCGTCGCCGCCGAGCGCCAGCGGATGCGGCTCCGCGCGCTCGTGAGCCTGCCCGAGGACGCTCCCCTCTCCTTCGAGACCATCGGCGACGTCGCGATCGTGATGGCGACGGAGGGCGCACCGCTCGACGACGACGCGCTCGAGAACGTGCTCGTCGTGGTCCGCGGCGACGGCGACACGCCGCGGTTCGAAGAGACCGACGGGCGCTACTGGCTCCAACCCGGCCGCTTGGGCTCCGGGGCGGGGATCGCGCTCCTCGAGTCGGGCGAGGAGATCAGCCTCGTCGTCTTCGATCCCGACGCGCGCGAGGTGCTGCGGGGGATGATCCTCTTCCCCGAGACCGCGAGGTACGGCCACCCATGAAGGTCGCGATCTTCGGCGGCAGCTTCAACCCGCCGCACCTCGCCCACGTGCTGGCCATCACTTGCGTCCGCTCGTTGGAGGACGTCGATCGCATCCTCGTCGTGCCGACGTTCCGCCATCCGTTCGCGAAGGCGCTCGTCCCGTTCGACGAGCGAATCGAGCTCTGCCGGCTCGCCATGGGCTGGATCCCGGGCGTCGAGATCTCGCGCGTCGAGGAAGAGCTCGGGGGCGAGAGCCGCACGCTCTACACGCTCGAGCATCTCCAGCGCCAGAACCCGACGTGGGCGATGCGGCTCGTGATGGGCGCCGACATCCTGCTCGAGGCGCCCAAGTGGCACCGCTTCGACGACGTGAAGAAGCTCGCGCCTCCGATCGTCCTCGGGCGCGCGGGAATCTCGGCGCCGGGCGCGCCGCCGGCCGTCCTCCCCGAGATCTCGTCGACGCACGTCCGCCAGTGTCTGGCCGAGGACCGCGTGGACGAGCTCGTGTCCGTCGTCCCCCGCGCGGTGCTCGCGCGCATTCGAGAGCGAGGTCTCTACCGATGAAGGTCTTCGTGTTCGGCGCGGGGAAGGTCGGGCGCGCCCTCGCGGCGGCGCTGAAGAGCGCGCGCTGGAAGGTGGTGCTCCGCCCCGCGCGGCGCGGGCTGCCGGCGCGGATCGACGCAGAGCTCCTCATCGTCGCGATCCGCGATCGCGAGGTCCCCGACATGGTCCGCGCAATCGTGGAGCGGAAGCTCCTCGCGCGCGGCGCGAGCGCCGTGCACTGCTCGGGCGCGCGCGACGCGAGCATCCTCGCTCCGCTGCGCGAGCTCGGGGTGAGCGTCGCGCAGATGCACCCGATGATCTCGTTCGCTTCGCTGCGCTTCGTCCCCTCGCTCGCGCGCGGCAACGTCCACGTCCAAGGCGATGCGCCTGCCGTGCGCCGCGCTCGGACGGTGGCGCGCACGCTCGGGATGACGGCCCGCACGTTCTCGGGCCTCGACCCCGTCGGCTATCACGCCGCCGCCGGGCTCGTCGCGAACGGGTCGGCGGCGCTCGCCGCGCTCGGACAGGCGGTGCTCGTCAGCGCGGGTGTACCAAAGAGGGACGCGCCCAAGCTCCTCGGCCCCCTTCTCCGGAGCGTCGCCGAGAACGTGGAGCGGCTCGGCTTCCCTGAGGCGCTCACCGGTCCGGTGCGGCGCGGCGACCGCTCGGGGATCGCACGCGCGCGGGACGTGCTGGCCGCCCGCGCGCCGGAGGCGGTCCCGCTCTTCCTCGCCACGGTCCGTGCCCAGCTCCCGCTCGCCCGGGCGATCGGCGAGGCTCCCGCCAGCGACTACGACGGTATTGCGACCTGGCTGGAATTCTTACAACGAAGCTGAACTTTCCGGGCCCCGGCGTGCGACTTTGTAAGGAGAAGGGCCCCGTGGGGCTTGCCGCCACATGGCCCAGCGGTAGGCTTTCCAAGCTTGAGCGCACAGGCCCTTAATCCTCTCTCGCCCTCGATCCCGGCGCCCTCGCTCGCGCCTGCCGCCCGTGGCTTCGCCGCCCTCGACGAGCGCGTGATCTCCGCGCGTGACGTCGGCGCAGTTCTCGTCGCGCGTGCGATCGATCCGACCACCACCTCCGCACTCCTCGCGCACGTCGCGCGGCGCGCTGCCCACACGAGCTCGTCGGTCCTCCGCGCGCGCGGCCAGCGCCACGCCCCGCTCTGGCGGGAGATTGCGCAGCGCCTCTCGATCGCCAAGCTCGACTGCGCGCCGCTCGCGTGCGCGATGCAGATCGCGAGCGCGGCGCTCGCGAAGCGCGCCACCATCGTCGCTCCCCTCCCCGCCGCGGGCAGCTGGGATCGCGCCGTCGCGGCGGAGATCGCCCAGCTCGATGCGATGCCCCTCGTCGTCTTCGTCACCACGCACGACGACGAAGCCGCCGACCTCGGCGCAGAGACCTACGAGATCGCGCCGCAGCTCGGCGACACCGATCGCGAGCGCTGGCTCGAGGGCGTTCGCCTGGACGCTGCGCGCAACGTTCCCTTCGACGACCTGAAGAGCCTCGAAGCGTGGTGGGCTGCGGCCCGCACCGCCGAGCCGCGCACGGCGGCGCCACAGATTCCGATGGCGGCGAAGCCCGTCGCCGCCGCGCTCGTCCTCGCGGGCCGCTCGCTGCCGGTGAGCAGCGTGGCGGGGTTGGGCGATCTCGATGCGCTGGTCGGCGCCGGCCTGGCCACCGTCGAGCGCGGGCTCGTCACGCTGGACGTGGAAGCCTCGGCCGAGGCGGACGCCTCGCTCGGCGCTCACGTCGCCACGTCACTGACCGAGTCCTTCGGGGACGACCCGTGGGCGCTCGCACGCGCGGCCGAGCTCTTCCTCGTCGCCGGCGACGTGAAGCGCGCGGACGACACGTACGGCGAAGCGCTCCGGCGCGCCGACGAGAGCCTCGCCCGGCGCGAGATCGCCGAGTGCTGGATGAGCGCGGTCGACGCGGCGGCTCCGGCCGTGCAGCTCGGGCTCGCGCGCTCCGCCGCCGAGCGCGCGCTCGCCGCGGGCGAAGCGGACGAAGCGTACCGTTGGGCGAAGCGCGCTTCTTCGGGCGAGGGCGGTCATCTGCTCCTCGGCCGCGCCGCCGTCGCGATGGGCGATCTCGTCGCGGCGAAGGTCGCGCTCGAGCGCGGGCGCGATGCGCTCTCGGCGAACGCCACCGACGAAGACGAGCGCTGCCGCATCGTCGCGGAGCTCGCGGAGGTCGCGTACCTCGGCGGCGACCACGAGACGGCGGAGGTCGAAGCGACCCACGCCCTCGAAGCGAAGAACCCGCGCACGCGCCTGCGGGCCCGCAACACGCTCGGCAAGCTGCTCCTCGGCGCGAGCCGCTGGGACGACGCCGAGCGCCACTTCACGGAAGACGCGGCCGAAGCACAGGCCGTCGGCGCCCGCATCGACGAGCTCCGCGCTCACGTCAACCGCGGCATCGCGGTGCTCTCGCGCGGCAAGATCGAAGAGGCGCAGCGCGTCTTCGAGATGGCCCTCGCGGAAGGCGAGCGCCTCGGGGACGCACGGGCCGCCGCGTTCGCGCTCGACAACCTCGCCGTCACTGCGATGTGGCGCCACGAGTACGGCCTCGCGCTCGAGCTCTACGAGCGCACCCTCAAGCTTCGGCTCCGCCTCGGCCACCGTCTCACGACGGCGCTGAACATCGCCAACGTCGCGGAGCTCCGCGCGAAGCTCGGTCTCCTCGCGCACGCCGAGCACGGCGTCGCGTTCGGTCGTCGCCTCCTCGGGCCCGGCATGCCGCCGCGCCGCGCGGCGCACTTCGCCGTCGTCGCCGCTCGCGTCGCGCTGGCTCGCGGCCGCACGAGCGATGCCCAGCGAGAGGTCTCTCACGTCATCGCGTCGCACGGCTCGCCCGACTGCACCGACTACGTGG
The DNA here is from genome assembly GCA_044224495.1 of Polyangiaceae bacterium. Lineage (GTDB taxonomy): Bacteria > Myxococcota_A > Polyangia > Polyangiales > Polyangiaceae > JBGAKG01. The sequence continues at coordinate 146,878 of JBGAKG010000019.1, forward strand.
GCGAGGCCTACCGCGTCGCCGCCCGCATCGCCCTCGACGACGGCGACGTCCCGCGCGCGCTCGCCGCGGTCAGCGCCGCGCGTCAGCTCGCGGCGAAGGATCCGGCCCACGCCGAGGTCGCGGTGCTCGCCACGGCTTGCGCCCGCGCCGAAGGCACCTTGACCGACGCGATGCTCGACCACGCGCTCAAGCTCGCGCGTACGGCGGGCGAAGAAGAGACGCTCATCGAGGCGCACCTCCTCGCCTACGATCACTTCCAGGCGGGCGGGCACATCGAGCGTGCGCGCGCTCACGCGCAGCAAGCCGTCGCCCTCCGCGACACCGTCGCCGGCACGCTCCGGGGCGAAGTCCGCACCTCGTACCTCGCGCGCGCGGGCTTCGCGCGGCTCGAGTTGCTCGTCGCCGAGCTGGCCGAGCTCGGGGCGAACGCAGTCTCGGGCGATAGCGCCGGTAACGACGACGCCTCTCCGTCGACGCAGCGTTCGCCGCGCGGCGCGTCCTACGTCCGCGAGATCGTCGGCGACGATCCCGCCATCCGCGGGCTGCTCGCGGCAATCAAGAAGGTCGGCAAGAGCGACGGCACCGTGCTCATCCGCGGAGAGAGCGGCACGGGCAAGGAGCTCGTGGCCGAAGGACTCCACCGCGCGAGCGAGCGCGCGAACGGCCCGTTCGTGGCCGTGAACTGCGCCGCCCTCGTCGAGACGCTCCTCCTGAGCGAGCTCTTCGGTCACGAGAAGGGCGCGTTCACCGGCGCCGCAGCGCGCCGGCGCGGTCGCTTCGAGCTGGCCGAGGGCGGCACGCTCTTCCTCGACGAGATCGGCGACATCTCGCCGCGCACGCAGGTCGCGCTCCTCCGCGTCCTCCAAGAGCGCACGTTCGAGCGCGTCGGCGGGACCACCGCCATCCGCGCGAACTGCCGGATCATCTGCGCGACCCACCGCGACCTCAAGGCGATGGTGGAGCGCGGGGAGTTCCGCGAGGATCTCTACTACCGCCTCCGCGGCATCACGCTCGAGGTGCCTGCGCTCCGCAACCGCCTCGGCGATCTCCCACGCATCGCGGAGAACCTGCTCGGGCGCATCGCGGCCGAGCGCGGCGAAGCGATGAAGTCGCTCGCGGGCGACTCCGTCGAGCTGCTCCAGCGCCACCGCTGGCCGGGCAACGTGCGCGAGCTCGAGAACGCGCTCCGCGCCGCTTCGCTCTTCGCCGAAGGCGGGGCCATCACCACGGCCGATCTGACGGAGAACGTCGAAGACCTTCGCGGCCTCGCGGCCCAGCCCGAGCGCGTGTCGCGCACGAGTGTGAGCGTCCTCCCGCTTCGGCCCGCCGACAGCGGCCGCCTGTCGGAGGTCGAGATCGTGGTCGAAGAAGAGGGCGAGCCCGTCGACGACGACGCCCCCCTCCCCCCGGGCGAAGCCGGTCCCACGGCCGTCGCCTATGCGTGCGTCCGGCAGGGCACCATCTCCCTTTCGGACCTCAAGCGTCAGATCGAGCGCGACTGCATCGCCCGCGCGCTCGCGGAAACCCGCGGAAACATTACGAAAGCAGCGAACCTGCTCGGAATGAAGCGCCCGCGGCTTTCCCAGCTCGTGAAACAATACGGACTTGCCGTGGTCTCGTCGGAGTCATAAGGTCATGAAGACGTTCATGTTCAAGCGCCTGCGCTCTGCCCTGCTCGTCCTGCCGCTGCTCGCGGCAGGTGCCCTCGCCGGTTGTACGGCGCAGGTCGGCGCGCCCGAAGACACGAGCGCGCAAGGCGCAGACCTCGTCAACGTCAATCCGGCCGAAGTCGCTCCGACCGATCAGACTCAAGCTCCTGCTCCGCTGGAGCGACTGCTCCAGAACCGTGCGAAGCCGCAGCGTCCGGTCGGCCCGATCGATCCGGATCAAGTCCAGACCGGCACCGGCAACGATCCGGATCCGAGCCCGTGGGTCGAGACACCTGGCAGCACGGATCCCGATCCGAGCCCGTGGATGGACAAGGCAACCTCGGCGTCGTCGCAGCAGACGAAGTAACGGCAACGTCGTCGATTTGATCGCGTCCGCGATCCGGCGCAGACTGCCGACGTGGAAGAGCTTCGCCCACAGACCGTGCTCTTCTGCGCCGTGCTGGCGCTGGCGATCGCGCTCTCGATGCTCTTGCGCGGGCGGCGTGCGGTCCACTGGCTCTTCGCCGCCTTCGCGACCACCGTCGCGTTCTGGTACCTGAGCCAGTCGCTCTACGGGATCTTCCAGGCGCCGATCTGGGTCCGCGCGACCGCGGTCCTCACCGTCCTGCTCCCGCAGTTCGCGGTGCACCTTTTCCAGGCGATCGTCCCCGCCGAGCAAGGGCAGAAGCCCCTCCTGCCGCGCGTCGCGGCGGCGCTGTCGGTGCCGATGCTGCTGCTCGAGCTGTCTCCGTACCAGGACGACTCGATCCCGCTCGCGCTCATCTACACCTACGTCTTCGGGCTCCTCTCGGCCGCGCTCGTGTCGCTCTGGATGCGGGGCCAGCGGAGCCCATCGCGCGCGGTGCGCGATCGCGTCCGGTTCCTCGTCGTGGTCGGCGCGCTCGCGACCACGTTCACGCTCGCCGACTTCCTCTCGTTCATGGGCGTGACGCTGCCGCCGATCGGCGCGGTGCTCTCGATCGTCTTTCTCTTCGTCCTCGCCGAGTCGCTCACGCGCCCGCGCCTGGCCGACCTCTACGAGATGGCGGGGCGCCTCCTCGTCTCGACCGCGCTCGCGTTCTCGCTCGCCGGCATCTTCTACGTGTTCGTCACGTTCGTCGGGCGCTTCAGCACGATGTACCTGAACGCGGTCCTCGCCGCGATCGTGTTCCTCGTCCTCTTCGAGCCGCTCCAGAGCGAGGTCGAACGCCGCATCCACCAGTTCCTCTTCCGCGAGCGCTACGACATCGAGACGGCGGTCACGGACCTCCGCAAGCGCCTGTCCCACGTGCTCGAGCTCTCGGAGATGGTCGAGACCGTGCTCTCGGGCCTCGAGCGTTCGCGCCGCGTCACCACGTGCGCGGTCTACCTCCGCGATCAGGATGGCAACGGGTTCGACCTCGCCGGCAGCATCGGCGGCGGCGTGGCCACGGGCGAGGCCGTCCCGCGCCGGATCGAGTCGCTCGCGGCGCGTCCGCTCCTCGACCGCCTCGCGCATCAGTCGTCGGTGTCGCTCGAAGAGCTCTCGCGCGAGGGCAAAGAGGCGGACGCCCCGCTCCTCACCGCCGCGAGCGGGCTGGGCCTGCTCAAGAGCGCGTCCCTCTACGCCGTTCGGATCGAGGACGACCAGCTCGTCGGCCTCATGTGCATCGCCGACGACCGTGTACGTGACGCGTTCACGCCGGAAGAGATCGCGCTCCTCGAGAGCGTCGCGACCCAGATGGGCGTCGCGATCGCGAACAGCAAGATCTACTCGCAGATGAAGGAGCGCGACCGCCTCGCCGCGCTCGGCGCGATGGCCGCGGGTCTCGCGCACGAGGTCAAGAACCCACTCGGCGCGATCAAGGGCGCCGCGCAGCTCCTGGAGGAGATGTCCGCGACGCCGGCCAACGATCCGCAAGCGAACGAGTTCGTCGGGATCATCCTCGAAGAGGTGAACCGGCTCGACCGCGTCGTCGGGAGCTTCCTCGCGTACGCGCGCCCGCACGCGGGCAACCCGATCCCGGTCGACCTGAACGCCGCCGTCCGGCGCACGACGCAGATCCTCTCGAGCCAGTTCACCGCCGACGTCGATCTCCAGCTCGAGCTGGCCGATGCGTTGCCGCGCGTGAAGATCGACCCCGAGCAGCTCCGCCAGGTCCTCATCAACCTCATCCAGAACGCGGTGCAGGCGATGAACGGGCGCGGTCGCGTCACCGTCAGCACGTACGTCCGCAAGCCCTCACGCGCGTGGTCGACCTCGCAGGCGAGCTGGACCATCAACGGGCCGAGCAGCGAGAAGTCGAACGGGCCGCGGAGCGAGGAGCCCGAGCGCGTCGAGATCTCGGTCCGCGATCAGGGGCCGGGCATCTCGCAGAAGGTCCTCCAGAACCTCTTCGTCCCCTTCTTCACGACGAAGGAGCAGGGCACCGGGCTCGGCCTCGCGATCAGCCAGAGCATCGTGCAGAAGGCGGGCGGAACGATCCAAGTGCAGACCCAGCCCGGCGCGGGCACCACGTTCACGATCACGCTGCCCGCCGCGACGGACGCGCTCGCGACGCCGATCCCGGAGTCCGTCGCGCCGAAGCCGGTCGTCACCGCGGGCACCCCGGGCGGGGACACTTCGCCGAAGCCGGTGCTGGCCAAGGCCAAGGCGACCTGACGCGACACCCGCCGCTCGTTCGGGCATCATCGCGCATCATGGCCCGTGCGACCCCCCTTCTTTTTGCGGCGACCTTCGTCTTCCTCGCTGGCGGCGCAGGCGCAGCGACCGCACTGCCGAACGACGCCAGCGCCGACGCCGCGAAGACCGTCGAAGCCGGTCCGGTGGTCCTGACGATCGGCAGCGAGCGGTTCGCGTTCGTGCACGTCCCGAAGGGCACGTTCCACGAGGGCTCTCCGGCGGACAACAAGTGGCACGAAGCCGACGAGACCGATCACGAGGTCACGCTCACCAACGACGTCGACATGCTCGAGACGCCCGTCACCCGCGGACAGTACGCGGCGTTCGTGGGCGAGACCGGCTACGTGACCGAGGCCGAGAAGGGCTCGAGCGGCGGCTCCGGATGGAACGGTACCGAGTTGGTACAGAAGAAAGAGTACACCTGGCGGAACCCCGGCTTCCCGCAGACCGAGGAGCACCCCGTCGTCCTCGTGACGTACGCGGACTCCATCGCGTTCCTGGCGTGGTTCTCGGCCAAGACGGGGAAGAGCGCGCGCCTGCCGACCGAAGCGGAGTTCGAGCGCGCGGCGCGCGGCGGAACGGTGACGTCGTGGTACGTCGGCGAAGACGAGTCGGCGGCGCTCACGATCGGCGTCTTCAAGACGAACGGGGGTCACGGCACCGAGCCCGTGCGGAAGCACGTCCCCAACGCGTACGGGCTCTACGACATGTCGGGCAACGTCTACGAGTGGTGCCTCGACGTCTACGGGGCGTACCCGACGACTGCCGTGACTGATCCGGAGAACGCGACGCCCCCACCGGGCGAGCCGCTCCGGCGCGTCCTCCGCGGTGGCTCGTGGCTCAAGGAGCCGAAGCGCGCGCGCTCGGCGGCGCGCTACCGCAATACCCCCGGGAGTCGAAACGCAGACAACGGGTTCCGGTTCGTGCTCGTAGCGGGCAAGAGCCTCCCGACGACGCTCCCGACGCTCTTGCCGAGCGGTCGCATCTCGACGACCGCCACGCCGACGTCGGGCTCCCCTCCGCCGAGCACCGCTTCACCGCCGGACGAGGACCGTTCGCCGCTGTTGAATGCGATCATGTCGGTCCCCGGCGTCGCCGGGACGGTCGCGGTGCTCGCAGCGCTCCTCTGGCTCGCGTTCCGCAAGAAGGGCGCCGCACCGGTCCCTCCCGGCGGAGGACAGAACGTCGACTTCGTGGTCGCCCCCGACGGCTTCCGCCTCCGCACCCCCGGGCTCGGTCCCGGCAGCCGCGTGCGGTACGAGTGCGTCGTGAACGGCGTCCCCGTCACGGACGTGGTGCCGGTGGGCGACGGACCCGAGACCTTCGTCTACACCGGCGGGACCCCCAGCGCGATTCGCATCCTCGAGGTCGTGGGGATCCGCACCGACGTTCGTGGCTCGGCGCAACCGCAGCGGCGGCGCCACGAGCCGACCCGGCGCCGCGACGACGACGATCGCCCGTTCGGTGGTTTCCCGAGTGCGTATTGAGCTCCGCATTCGCGCCGGCGCCGAGCCCCTCCTGGCCCGGCGCACCGAGCGCGCGCTCGCGCGCCTGGGGCTGAGCGGGCGCGTCGTCGACGAGCCCGAGCTGCTCGACGAGCTCGCGCGCTCCGACACGCCGACGTGGGTGCTCGCGGCTGGCGCGTGGCCGACGCGCGCTCCGACGTTTCACGCGAGCGCCACCGGGCGCCCGCTCGTCGGGCTCGGGATCGATCCGGCCGACCCGCGCTTCCGCGCGTGGCTGAGCGCGACCGGCGGCGAGGGCGCCCCCGCGCAGCTCGCCCGCCGAGAAGCGCCACTCGAGCTCCCGAGTCTCCTCCTCGAGGCCCCGCAGCGCGCAGGGCGGCCGGCGACGTGGAGTGCGTTGGTCGAGCACGTGCTCGACGACGACACCCTCCGCGTCGTGCGGTTGCCCGCGCTCGATGCGCGCTTCGACGATCGCCCGCGCTTCGCCCAGGTGGTGACGACGCTCCACCGCGGGGGCGCGGAGCGGGTCGCGCTCGACCTCCACACCGAGCTCCAGGCCGCGGGCGCCGCATCGACGCTCTACGTGCTCGATCGCCCACGGCGCGCGACGTACCCCGCGCCTCCCGGCACCATCGCCGCGCACGAGTGGGCGCGCAACCACGAAGCTCGGCTCGCGGCGCTCGTCGCGGCGTGCGTCGAGGAGGGGCACGACGTCGTTCACCTGCACCTCGCCGATGGCTCGGTCGTGCGCGCGCTCGAGCACGCCGGCGTCCCGACGGTCACGACGCTCCACAACCTGCGCCGGGCGTGGCCGCCGGGCGTCGCGGAGCTCACGCGGGGCGAGGCGCGCTTGGTGGTCGCGTGCGCTGCGTCCGTCGCGCGCGAGGTCGCTCCCGACGCGCCCCCGACGCGCGTCGCGTGGAACGGCATCGCGCCCGTGCCTGCGCTCGGGCGGCGCGCTTCGACCCGGGCGGCGCTGGAGATCCCCGCCGGTGCCCTCGCGGTGATTACCGTCGCCAACCCTCGCGCGCAGAAGCGCCTCGACCTCGCCGCGGAGACGATCGCGGAGCTCGCGCGCGAGCGCGACGTCGTCTGGCTCCTGGTGGGCGCCCCGCTCACCACCAACGCCGACGCGCGTGCGGCTGCCGCTGCCTTGGACGACGTCATCGCGCGCCGGGGGCTCGCCCCGCACGTGCGTCGCTTGGGCTCTCGCGACGACGTGCACGAGCTCTTGGAAGCCGCCGACGTCGCGCTCTCGACCAGCGCGTGGGAAGGATTCAGCATCGCACACCTCGAGGCGATCGCTGCCGGCGTCCCGCTCGTCAGCACGGTCGTGAGCGGCGCGACCGAGCTCGCGCGCACGCATCGCGGCGTCGTGCTCTGCGCGGACGAGTCCCCCACCGCCCTCGCAGCCGCCGTGCTCCGCGCCGCCGAGGGGCCGCGCCCGGCCCTCGCCCCCGAGCTCGGCCGCACCGCGATGGCGCGCCGGCACGAGGCGCTCTACCGCCGCGCCGTCGCGCATTCCGCCCGGCGCGAAGATCCGGTCTGGCTCGTGACGAACAACTTCTCGATCGGCGGCGCGCAGGCCAGCGCACGGCGGTTGCTCCTCGGCTGGCGGGAGCGCGGCATCGATGCGCGCGCGGTCGTGCTCGAGGAGCATCGCCTCCACAAGACGCCGTGGCTGACCGAGCTCGAGGTGCACGGCGTGCCGGTGGTCGTGGCTCCGCGGATCGCGACCGCCGACGCGGCCGAGGCGGTCGTGGAGGCCATCGACGCCCACGGAGCACGCGCGGTCGTGTTCTGGAACGCGATTGCAGAATACAAGATTCGGATCTCGGATGCGCTCCTGGGCGTCCCGGTCTTCGACGTGAGCCCGGGCGAGATGTACTTCGCCTCGCTCGAGCGCTACTTCGCGAAGCCGCGCCTCGATCTCCCCTACCTGGACGCGCGCGACTACGGCCGCTTGCTCGCCGGCGTCGTGGTGAAGTTCGGGGCCGAAGGCGACCGCGCAGCCGCGACGCTCGGCACGCGCGTCCACGTCGTGCAGAACGGCGTCCCGCTGCGACCCGAGCGACCGCGCCGCGGGCGAACGGGCGAGCCGCTCCGGATCGGGACGCTCGCGCGCATCTCGCCCGACAAGAAGCTCGAGCAGCTCCTCGAAGGCGCGCGCGCCGCGCGCCGCCACACGAAGCGGCCGTTCGAGCTCCGCGTCGCGGGTCCGGTCGAGACGGGGCACGAAGCGTACGCGCGAGAGCTCGAGCTGGAGGCACGGAGCGCGGGCGTCGAGCTCGTGGGGGCGGTGGGGGCGGACGAGTTCCTCGACGACCTCGATCTGTTCGCGTTGGTCTCGGAGCCGGAGGGTTGCCCCAACGCGTCCCTCGAAGCGATGGCGGCAGGCCTGGCGGTGGTCGCGACGGACGCCGGCGGGGTCCGTGAGCAGATCGCGCGCGGCGAGAGCGGGCTCCTGGTCCCCCGCGGCGACGGGGCAGCGCTCGGGGAAGCCATCGCGTCCCTGGTCGAGGACGATGGAGCGAGGCTCCGGATGGGCCTCGCGGCGCGCGCGAGGATCCAGGAGAAGTTCTCGGTCGAGCGGATGCTCGATCAGTACGCGCGGATCGTCCTCGCCGAAGAGCTGGCGGCGAGGTAGCCGCCGATCAGTCGTTCTGCATCAGGCCCTTGATTCGACCGCCTTCGACGAGCTTCACGTTCCACGCCGCCGGCGCCTTCGGCAAACCCGGCATGGTCATCATGTCCCCCGTCAGCGGCACCAAGAACCCCGCGCCGGCCGAGAGGCGAACCTCCCGGACCGTGATCGTGAACCCCCGCGGCCGCCCGGGGACCGTCGGATCGTCGGAGAGCGACAGCTGCGTCTTCGCCATGCAGATCGGGAGCTTCTCGCCGCCGAGCTCACGCACGCGCTTCAGATCCGCGGGCGCCTTCCCCGTGAAGACGACGCCGTCGGCGCCGTAGATCGTCTTCGCGATCTTCTCGATCTTCTTCTCCGGCGCGTCGTCCAGCTCGTAGACGAACTGCGGCTTCGGCGGCGACGCGTCCGTCGCGTCCGCGACCTCCGCGACGGCCTTCGCGAGCTCCGTCGCTCCTTCGCCGCCCTTGCCGAAGCCCTCGCTCCGCGCGAAGCGTGCGCCGAGATTCGCCGCCGCTCGCTCGACCTGAGCGAGCTCGTCCGCCGTGTCGTTCGGGAAGACGTTGATCGCGACGACCGGCGTGAGCCCGAACGTCTTCGCGTTCTCCAGGTGCTTCTCGAGGTGCGCGATCCCCTTCTCGAGCGCCGTCGCGTTCGGGTCGCCCGCCGACTTCACCGGGGCACCGCCGTGCATCTTCAGCGCGCGCAGCGTCGCGACCACCACGATCGCGCGCGGCCAGACGCCCATCTGCCGACACTTGATGTCGAAGAACTTCTCGCCGCCGAGATCGAACCCGAAGCCGGCCTCCGTGATCGCATAGTCGCCGAGCTTCATCGCGAGCTCGGTGGCGAGCACGCTGTTGCAGCCGTGCGCGATGTTGCCGAACGGCCCGGCGTGGACGATCGCGGGTCCGCCCTCTTCCGTTTGGACCAGGTTGGGCTTGAGCGCGTCGCGCAGGACCGCCGTCATCGCGCCGGCCGCCCCGACGTCGGCCGCGGTCACCGGCTTGCCGTCCCACGTCGAGCCGACGACGATGCGGCCGAGCCGCACCTCCAGGTCCGCGTGATCCTTCGCGAGCGCGAGGATCGCCATGACCTCACTCGCGGCGGTGATGTCGAAGCGCTCCTCCCGCGGGACGCCGTGCGCCTTGCCGCCGAGCCCGACGACCACGCGCCGGAGGAAGCGGTCGTTCATGTCGAGCGCGCGGCCCCACGTGACCTGACGCGGGTCGAGCGCGCCCTTCCCCTTGTTCTCGTCGCGGAAGTAGCACGCGTTGTCGACGAGCGCGGAGAGCAGGTTGTGCGCGGTCGTGATCGCGTGGATGTCCCCGGTGAAGTGCAGGTTGATGTCGTCGGCGGGGGTGAGCGATGCCTTTCCGCCGCCGGTGCCGCCACCCTTCACGCCGAAGACCGGCCCGAGCGACGGCTCCCGCAGCGCGAGGACCGCGTTCATCCCGAGGCGTCGCATGCCCATCGCGAGGCTGATCGAGGTCGTCGTCTTGCCCTCGCCCGCGGGCGTCGGGTTGATCGCGGTGACGAGGATCAGCCGCCCTCTCCCGCGCGCGGGACGCGCGAGCGCTGCGAGGTCGACCTTCGCCTTCTTCTTGCCGTAGAGCTCGACGTGATCGTCGTCGAGTCCGAGCTCCTTGGCGACCTCGGTGATCGGGCGGGGGGCGAAGCTTTGCATCGGGGTTCCTTTCCTCAGCCGTAGCGGCGCTCGAACAGCGCCCGAATCGCAGGGAAGTCGCGCATCATCTGGAGGGTGTGGTCGGCGTGGCCGTGCGCGAAGCCGTTGCCGATGACGAGGTCCACGTCCTTGCCGACGCCCTCTGCGCCCAGGGCCGCCTTCGTGAAGCTCGTCGACATCGCGAAGAAGTAGGTGACGCCGCGATCCTTCGTGCAGAGGATCGCGCTCATCTCGACGTCGCTCACGTTCACGCACGAGAGCACGACGTCCGCCTCGCGCCCGCCCGTCGCGGCGAGGACGGCGGCGCGCGTCGCGATCGGATCCCGCGCGTCGGCGCGGACGACATGATTGCAGATTGCAAGCTTCTCCAGATCGTCGGCGAACGCGGCGTAGGACTCGACGCCGACGACCATGCCGGCACCGACGCGGCGCCGCGCCTCGGCCGCGCAGAGCACGCCGCTCTTTCCGCCCGCGCCGAGCACCACGACGACGGCGCCGGGCTTCGCGAGCCGCGCGACCTGCGGCGCCGCCCCGGCGACGTCGAGCACCGCGAGCGCGAGCCGCTCCGGCATGTCGCTCGGCATCACCGCGTACGGCGACGAGGCGAAGATGACGGCCTCGCCGACGACGTCGAGCTGCGCGCTCACCGGCCGCACCGCCTTCACGTCCGTGATGCGGAGCGGCGTGAGCGAGAGCGAGACGAGCGTCGCGATGCGGTCCCCGACCCCGAGCTTTTCGCCCGCGGGGCGCCCCGGAGCGAGCTCCAGGACCCTCCCGAGGAGCATCCCGCCGGAGCCCGTGACCCGGTTGTGCTGCTTCCCACGCTCGGCAATGGTCTCCCGAACGCGCCGAGCCACCCCGGCCACGGGGTCCTCCCCGGCCTGGGCGGAGGCCTCCTCCATCTGGCGGAAGCTGGCTGCGTCGACGTTCAGGGTCTCCACCTCGATCAACATTTCCCCGGGAAAAAGGCGGGAGAAGTCGTTGTCGACCCGGTCGGCAGGCTGCGGGAGCGCCCCCCGCGGCGAAAGGGCGCGGTGGGTCCCCAGCGGATCGCCGGTCGGCTCTAGGGGGCGCATGTGGGGCGGGAGCTTACGCCGACTTGACCATCTTTGCGCACCCTAGATACTCTTTTTGCCGCGTGGCAGAAGGCGTGAACAATACGCGGCCCGCGTGGGCACCCGAAGAGATGAATGATCCGGCAGGAAAGGGCGGTTCCCCCCAGCGAGGGAAGTCGTTTGTCCTGCGCTTCATCAGCGGGAAGTACCAAGGCGGCGAGTTCCCCATCTCGGCAGGGAAGGAGATCGTCGTCGGGCGATCGAGCGACCTCGACATGGTGCTCGTCGAGGACATGGTCTCGCGCAAGCACGCGCGCATCAACATGCAGGCCGACGGGATCTGGATCGAGGATCTCGGGTCCACGAACGGAACGTTCGTCAACGGCGAGAAGATCAAGAAGTCCAAGCTCAAGGAGGGCGACCGCGTCCTCATCGGCACGAGCATCCTCAAGGTGATCGCCGGCGACGGCGCTCCCGAGTCGACGAGCACCACCGACGCCAAGCGCGAGCTGGAGAACATGGCGGAGAAGCGCCGCACGACGAGCCAAGCGCGCACGATGTCGGGCGCGATCGAAGAGGTCCCCCTCCCCGACTTGCTCCAGCTGTTCGGCACGTCGAAGAAGAACGGCGTGCTCGTCGTCCGCACCGAGGACGACGTCGGCAAGATCTTCCTGCGCAAGGGCAACATCTACTACGCGCAGATCAACGACAACGACGACGTGCCGCCGCTGAAGGCGCTCTTCCGCATGCTCACGTGGCAGAAGGGTCTCTTCGATCTCGATCCGCCGGACGAGCGCACGTTCCCGAACGAGGTCGACGTGAGCGTGCAGGAGGTCCTCATGGAGGGCCTTCGCCAGCTCGACGAGTTCGAGCAGCTCCGCGCGGAGCTCCCCGATCTCAACGCGCGCCTCACCATCGTCGCGCCGCTCATCCCGCCGCTGCGCGAGCTCAAGGCCGAGGAGCTCGACGTCCTTCAGCTCGCGCACAACTACGGGCACGTCGAGACGGTGCTCAACAAGAGCCTCGCGACCGACCTCGAGACGACGACGATCCTGCTGAAGCTCCTCAAGGCGTCGTACCTCAAGTCGGAATGACCGCGCGCACCGTCCTGGTGACGGGCGCATCGATCGGGATCGGGCGCGCCGTCGCGCTCGCGTTCGCGGAGCGCGGCGATCGGATCGTTCTGTCCGCTCGGAACGCCGATCAGCTCGCGACCGTCGCACGCGAGGTCGAAGCGCGCGGCGGCACGGCCGAGGTCGTCGCCTCCGACGTGACGAAGGAAGACGACCGCCGTCGGCTGATCGAGCGGGCGACCTCGAGCGGGCGCCTGGACGTCCTCGTGAACAACGCCGGGCGCGGCTACTACGGCGCCGTTCTGGCGGTCGACCTCGCCGAGCTCGAGGGCATCTTCGCCCTGAACGTGGTCGCCCCGCTGCGCCTCACCCAGCTCGCCTACGGGGCGTTGGCGCGGGCGCACGGCACGGTCGTGATGATGTCGTCGGTCGCCGGTGTCGTAGCGGCGCCGAAGCTCGGCGCGTACGCGGCATCCAAGTTCGCGCTCGAGGCCGTGGCGAGCGCGCTGCGGGCCGAGGTCGCCCACGACGGCATCCGGGTGACCGTCATTCGCCCGGGGCCGGTCGACACGGCGTTCCGGGCGAACTCGGTGGCGACGAACGTGGAGGCCGGCGTGCGGCCCAAGGGCGCCAAGGTGCAGTCGCCCGAAGACGTGGCGCGGATGACGTTGCGAGCGGTGGAGCGCCGAACGCCGGTGGTGGAGACGAGTGCCTTCGTGAGGGTCTCGTCGTTCGCTGCCCGAGTGACGCCGCCGATCCTCCGCTTCGCGCTGAAGCGAATGGCGAAGGACTGAGGGCTTCCCGGAAGCGATCCGACTTGTGAGGGTCGTCGTTCGGGCACGGGCACGGGCACGGGCACGAGGAAGAGCTTCGTGCTCGAGACCTACAAAAAGCGAAACGCCCCGAACCTTGCGGTCCGAGGCGTCTCAGCCTTCTCGCTTTTCAGCGAATCAGATGCCCATGCCGAAGTAGTTCGACAGGAGGCGCGCGAACTCGAGGTTCGAGACGAAGCCGTGGAGCTTCTGCGCCGTGACGAACTGGCCGTTCTTCGGGGTGTTGACGTCGTACTTGGGGTACGAGACGCCGTCCTTGTCCGTGACCGTACCCGTCGAGTTGAAGGCCTGCGCCGCCAACTCGTTCGCGTACTGGATCATGCGGGCGCCCATGGTCTTCTGGACCGGCGCACGCAGCGAGTTGACCGTCTCCGTCCCGTAGGTACGGGCGACGTAGACGACGCCAGTGTACGGGTCACGGAAGCGAACCGTCTCGCTGACCGGGATCGTGACCGACTCCTTGCCATCGGGCGTCCAAACACGCATCTGGCTGATGGTGTCGTTCGTCATGTTCGTGGAGCCGAACCACGCCGTGTAGATCATCAGCGGGATCTGCTCCTCGAAGCCGACGAGCGGGTCGAGGACGACCGAGTTGGCCGGGTAGCTGATCGAGGTGGTGCTGGGCTGGCTTTCGTCCCACTTCTCCCAGGGGAGGTAGCGAACGGAGCCGTAGCCATCCTTGGAGAGACCGCCCGAGCCGTTGTTGATGTACGGGCCGAGGGTCATCGGGTCGCCCGCCATGATGTTCGCGAAGAGGCGGCGCATCTGGTTGGGATACACGCTCGCGAAGTTCAGGTTCTTGTAGCGACCGTCGATGTAGTCTTCCTTCGAGTTCTGGACGAAGTGGTTGTACGCCTCCCAGAGGTAGTACGCCGTCGAGTTCTTCTCGTAGAAGCTGCCGGCCCACTTCTGGTACGACGACCAGTAGTAGCCCTGGGCGTAGTCGTAGTCGTTGTGGATCCAACGACCCTCACCCGAGCCGAGGCGGATCTTGAAGTCCCCGCCCGGGCGCTGGATCTGGCCGTTGATGTCCTGCCCCTGACCGAAGGGCAGCACGAACCCCGTGTCGACCGGCTGGCGCAGGTCGTAGCCACCCGGCTCCGGACGGGTCAGGATGCGCGCGAACGTCGCCATGGCGTCCGAGGACGCGAGCGCGAGCGGCATCAGATCGCCCGGGTCGGACGTCGCACCCGCTGGGTTCGACGAGAACCCGATGAGGAGGGCGAACGACTTCACGAAGCCCTGGATGCGGTCCAGGTAGCGGCTCTCCGTACGCGCGATGACGGCGCCCGAGTTGAACGTCGTGCGGTCGCGGCGGAAGTTGTCGAAGATGTACCGGTTCTCGTAGGTCGAGATCGTGTACTGCATCTGCTCGTAGTTGTCCGCGCCGGCGTCGAAGCGGAAGATCGGGAGGTTCCCGGTGTCCGCGTACTCGTCGGAGCCGAACATGTACGGGTGGCGGATCAGCTTGCGGCCGTTCGCGACCTTGTCCTTGGTACGAGCGAAGTTGGCGACGAGGTCCGGGCGGACTTCCGTGACGGCCTTGCCGTACTTGTCCACCGTCTCCATGTCGCGCATCGGGATGTAGCGCATCGGGATGCCCGTGCACTTCGCGGTCAACGCGTCCTTCGGGTCGGTCGGCGCGCTGCAGGTGCCGAGGACCTTGTACTTGTCGTTGTACTGCGAGTAGTGGACGCTGCCGCCGGGGGGAGCGACGGTGTAGCCGCCGATGCCGCCGAAGCCGTCGAGGACCTGGATGTAGGCCTTGCCCTTGTCCGTGCCGTCGACCGCATCTTCGTCGACGTCCACGACCTGCCCGTACATGAACCGCATCGCGGCCTTGTCGTACGCGCCGAGACCGTTCATGTCCTGGGTCGCGTCACCCGGGTAGTCCATCACGGTCGTGGAGCCCCACTTCCAGATGAGCCCGTTGACTTCGTCGTCGGTGACGGGGTCCATCCAGCGCGGGCCCGTGCAGGTCTTCCCGTCCGCTTGCGGCGTGAGGAGATCCTTGCAGACCGGCTCCTTGCCGTTCTGCGTGCGGAGCTGCCAGTACTGGAGGTGGTAGTTGAGCGCGTCCTGGCTGCCCGCGAAGTTGTGGCGGAGGCCGACGGAGTGACCCATCTCGTGCGCGATGACCGCGATGTGGAACTGCTCACGGATCCACTGGAGCATCGCCTGCTCGCGCGCGACGTTCTTCGCGGCGAAGTTCGGGTCGTTCTTGTCCGGCATCGGGTAGAGCTTGTTCGCCTGCCGCGCGAGACCGACGTACGACGCCGGCTCGGGCTGCTCGACGGCGCAAGCGCCGATGCGGGCCATCGTCTTCTCGCGCTGCTGACGAATCCACTTGCGGAAGGTGGGGTTCATCCCGCGGAACATCGAGGCGCGGTTGATGAGCGAGGGGTTGTTCGCCACCGGGCTCTGCGGATCCATGCCGACGGCCTGGATCATGTCCGGGGTGATCATCCGTGCTTCGAATTCCGAGCCGATCGCCTTCGTGCGGAAGGCCTCGAACTGCGGCGCCACCGACGGGCCGAGGGCGGTCGCGAGGTTGCGCGACGCCTTGGACACGCGGAGCTCCTTGGGGCCCGCGCCGTCGGCCGGGGTGAGACCGTTCAGCTTCGCGAGGTCCGTGTTGACCGACGCGAGACGCGACTGGATCTCTTCCTTCGACAGCGTCTCGGGACGGAACTCCTTCGTGCCGAGCTGGCTCGCGCCCGCCCACTCACGGAGGTAGGAACCGTCGGCGATCTGCTCGTCGGTGATCTCGCCGTTGAGCCAGCGCAGGATGTCCTGCGTGCCCTTCGACGCGATGTCGAGGACGTGGACCCACTCGTTGACGCTCGTCGCGACCTTCTCACCGGTGATCGGGTCGACGGCGTCGACCATGATGCCCCACGGCGAGGGGGTCTGCGGCGAGTTGATCAGGTTGACCATGTTGTAGCGAAGGTCACCGACGCGCGCGAGGAGACCCGGCTTGCCGCAGGCCGCGTCATCGCCTTCGATGACGGGGTTGTGGCAGAGCACGATGATGTCCTTGACGTTCTCGCCACCGTTGGTGCGGTTCGCGATGTCGTCTTCGCTCGTGATGAAGCCCGAGCCGTCGAGGCCGACGCGCTCCGCGTCCGCCTTCTGACCGAGCTGCGTGGCGCGCTTGATGGCGACGTTCCACTGCTCGACCGCGTTCTTCGTCGACGGGAACAGGTCCGGCGGCGAATCGGGGCCGTAGTACCACGGGATCGTCTTCGTCTGGCGATCGCGCAGCGGGATGGTGCAGCGGTGCGTGAACTCGTCGCAGGCCGACCCCGGGTGGACGATGTTCCCGTCCGGATCGGTGAACGCGCACTCCGCTTCGGTCTTGCCGTCGCTCGCGAGGCGGTGGACGTCCGTCGCGCCGAGCGGCGTGCCCGGGAAGGGCTTGCCATTCGCATCGGCGATCGGGAGGCCGTTGGCGTCGAGAACGAAGTCGCCGTTGCCGTCGACTTGGAACTTCCCGATGTTGCCGTCCTTGTCACGCCAGTAGTCGACCGCGCACTGGGTCCCCTGGATGTGGTTCTTCTGGAAGATGTTGTACTTGGCGGCGAACCGGTGCCACTTCTCGTCCACGACGCCGTAGTGACGGTCGTAGCCGTTGCGGTCCTCGGTGAACCAACCGAAGGCTTCCTGGCGCGTGCCAGTCTGGTCGAACGGCTCGAAGTCCGTGTCGACGACCTTCTTGAAGGAGAGACGGAGCGTGATCTCGGTCGGGTTGCAGTTACCGACCGGGTACGATCCACCGTAATCACCCGGGAGGAAGCACGCCGGGAACTCGCCCCAGGGCGTGTCGATCGTCTGCGGGGTGGCATAGGCCTTCGTCGTGACGTCGAAGTAGCCGTTGTCCGCGTCGAACGCCGGCGCATCCGGGTTCGAGGGATCGAGCACCGCGTAGCTGACGGGCTCGAACTTGATGCCGCCGAAGATGCCGATCTGCGACAGGGTGTCGACCATGTAGCCGTCGGTCACCATGTTGCGCGACCAATCGACGCGCATGTACTGACGCTGGTACCAGGGGCGGTCCGAGGTGTTCTCCTCGATGACGTTCAGCTCCTCGCCCGTCTGCGGGTTGTAGGCGCGCCGAATGTCGAAGTGGCTCTGGATCGCGAACATCGCGACGACCTGGCCCTTGTCGGTGTCCTTGGCGCCGTAGAAGTCGGAGTCCTGAATCTGCTCGTACGTCATGCGCGCGATGAGCGCGTCCTCGCTGATCTCCCACTTGATGCGGGTGACCGGCTGCGCGTACGACGCGGTGAAGAGCCCGTCCTGCGCCGCACCGAACGGAACGTCCGTGACGGTGTTGCGCATGTAGAACTCGGGGTCGTCCTTCGGGCTGGACAGGTCCTGCCCGACGAAGAAACCCTTATCCATCGCGTTGTACTGCACGCGATTGATGGCGTCCCTTTCCTGGGCGCATCCCGCCGATGCCCACACTACGGCGCCCGCGAGCCCCAAGAGCCCTAGACGCGATTTCCACTTCGGTTGCATCCGAACCTCCAATGAACATCCGACGGCACGCCGGATGAGCCTCGTGCCCTGTAAGCAAGAATGAATCCAGGGCACAACATCTAATAGTTTCAACTAGTTGAACGTACCACCGTCGATCTTCGCACGGTCCGGGAATAGGAACCGTTAGGCCCTTTACCCTGCTCGAGACCCCGTCCGGACCTCGACGGCCCGGGCGTGTGCCTCGAGACCCTCGAGGCGCGCAAAGGCGGCGATGGCGCCGCCCTGCTTCGCAAGCGCCTCGGCCGTGTAGCCAATGACCGAGGTGCGAGCGTAAAAATCGTAGACGCCGAGGGGGGAACCGAACCGGACCGTACCCCCGGTAGGAAGAACGTGCGAAGGGCCGGCGACATAGTCACCAGCGGCCTCCGGCGTCAAGGGCCCCAGAAAAACCGCCCCCGCGTTGCGGACTTGCGCGAGGAGCTCCTCGGGGCTTCGCGTCTGTAGGCTGAGGTGCTCCGCCGCCAGCCGATCCGCCACTTCCGCCAATCGATCCCGGGACTTGACCACCAGCGCCACGCCGTTCCGCTCCACCGAGGCCTCGGCGATGGCCCGGCGGGGCAGGCTCGTGAGCTGCTCGCGCACCTCGGCCACCACCGCCTCGGCCATCGGCACGGAGGTGCACAGTAGAAGAGGATAGGCCGCCTCGTCGTGCTCGGCCTGGGAGAGCAGATCCGCCGCCACCACCCGCGGGTCGGCCTCGTCGTCGCACACGACCAGGATCTCCGAGGGGCCCGCCACGCCGTCGATCGCGACCGTGCCGAAGACGAGCCGCTTCGCGCACGCCACGTAGATGTTGCCGGGGCCGACGATTTTGTCGACGCGCGGGATGCTGGCGGTCCCGTACGCGACGGCACCGATGGCGTGCGCGCCGCCGAGGTCGACCAGCCCCGTCACGCCCGACAGATGAGCCGCGGCGAGGAGGCTGTCGTCGGATGCATCCCCCGCGAGCGGCGTGACGAGGAGGATCTCGCGCACGCCGGCCACCCGCGCGGGCACCGCGCTCATGAGCACGCTCGACGGGTAGCGCGCCTTGCCACCAGGAGCGTAGACCGCGACCCGCTCGAGCGGACGAACGCGACACCCGAGCGTCACGCCTTCTTCGGTGTGGCGAAAGCCGCTCTCGCGCTCGTGCTCGTGGAAGCGCGCGATCCGCTCGGCCGCGAGCTCGAGCGCTGCGCGCACGTCGGGCGCGAGCCGCGCGAGGGCCTCGGCTCCGGCCGTGGCCACGTCGCGCCGGAGGAGCGGATCGGGGCGCCGCTTGTCGAAGCGCTCCGCGTAGCGGAGCGCAGCCGTGTCCCCCTCGCGCCGAACGGCGTCGAGGATCGCGCGGACGTCGGCCTCGACGCGCGCGAGATCGTCGTCGCCGCGGCGCTCGAGCGCGTCGACCGCAGCGGTGAAGTCGGAGGTCCCCTCGATGAGGATGCGCATGGCCCGCTGCGTAGCATGAAGTCGTGATAGCTTCCGCCGAATGCGGCGCGTCACCGCCTTCGGCTTCGCCCCGCTCGTCGTCGTGGTGCTCGGCCTCGCGGCGACGGCGTGCCCGCGGAGCGATCGCTGCGCCGCGGTCGACAAGGCGCCGAAGGAGACCGTCGTCGCACGCTGCGTTCCCCTCGCCTGCCCCGAAGGCTCCAAGCCCGACGGCGCTGGTGGGTGCGTCTGCACCGACGGACAGCCGGCGTTCTTCGGCGCGTGCATGGGCGCCGAGGCGCTCCCCTCGTACTGCGGCGTGGCAGCGCGACCGGCCGCCGGCGGTTGTGCGCCGGTGCCGTGCAGCACGAGCTACGTCCTCGATCGCGCGAGTGGCGTCTGCCTGCCGGTGGGCTCGCAGCGCGCGCTCGCGAAGCAGATCGGCGTCGGGCTCTACGACGACGAGACGCTCGGCTGCGACGCCGAGGGCTCGCACCTCCTCGTGCGCGCGTCCACCGCTGCGTGTGCCCCCGTGACCGACGCGTGCGAGCGCGGCGAGCGCGCGGAGAAGGGCGCGTGCACGCCGCTACCCGCGTGCTCCGCGGGCACGCTGTGGTCCGCGATCGACGATCGCTGCGCGCGCGTCGTGACCGCGCTCGACGATCGGCCCCTCGTCGACGTCGCCCAGTGGATGCGCGCTGCGTTCGGCGCCGATGGCGGCGCGGGGACCACCGCGATCTGCGCGCCGCTCCGCGCCGACAAGCGGTTCGGCACCACGACCGAGGACGACGTGATCGTGACGCTCGAGCTTCGGATGCGCGCGAACGAGATCGGCGAAGCCGAGCTCCGGATCGAGGCGATCTCCGCCGGCGCCCCGAGCGACACCGCGCGCGCGGTCGTCGAACGCGGCGTTCGGCCGGTGCTCGGAGCGCTCCGCGCACTCGGGGGCGTGGCGAACGCGGCGAGCGCCAGCACGAGGGTCCACTGCCCCATTCACCTCTGGGCGAGGCCTCGCGCCGAGCGGATCGAAGCGGGGGACGCCGGCGCAAGCCATTGATATCATTGATACATACCCGTAGCTTGCTAACGAAATTGCAGCCGCGGTCGCTCCGTGTAAACTCGCGAGACTCCATGGTGGAGGGCTCGCCCCGGCGCCGCTGGAGATTGCTCAGTGTGAGGACGACTTGGACAGCGATCTGGCCGACGCAGTCGAGAATCTCAAGACGGTTTTCGCGAAACGAAAAATCGCAGCCTCCTTCGACAAAGCGCCGCCCGAGCTCGTCGAATCGCTGAAGAAGCAGCTCCGCATCCCACCGCGGTACCGGCACTTCCTGCTCGGTGCCAACCCGGTGAAGGTGGAGACGGCGACGCCGGTCGAGCGCGTGCGGCTGCTCCCCGCGGACGAGGTCGGCAAGTCCACGCCGTCGGGCGAGTGGAAGGCCTCGTGGGTCGTCATCGCCGAGAGCTCGCTCCTCGGCGATCCGTACTTCCTCGACGTGTCGAAGCCCGATCCCGAGGGCGACTGTCCCGTCTACACCGCGATGAGCGGCCAGGATCGCTGGGTGCCGACGCTCGCGGCGTCGAGCTTCGCGCAGTTCCTCCGCATCGTGGCGACGGCGATGGAAATCGCCGCCGGCTTCGGCGACGCGATCATGGACGACGAGGACGAGGACAGCTTCCGCGAAGCGCTCGGACCGAAGGTCAAAGTGATCGACGCGGCAGCGCTGCGCGCGGGTCACTGGACCTGAGCACCAACGCGACCCTACTCCTTCTTCCGGCGCTTGTTGTGCGCCTTCACGAGCTTCGCGTAGTCCGGGATCTCGTAGGGCTTCGGCGGCTCCTTCGCGCTCGCCTTCCGAGCGTCCTCCGCGTACTTCGGGAGCTTCGCGACCATGCGCTCGAGCTCGGCGACGGCGGGGACCTTCTCGCGCTCCTTCCACTCGGCGAGCGTCTTCACGAGCACGTCGTCGTCCTTCCCCACGAGGTGTCCCCGCCGCGCGAGATCGGCGTAGCTCCGCGCGAGCGCATCGCCGTCGAAGCGGTGCTGGAGCACGAGCTCGGCCGCGACGCGGAGAACGGCCTCGGGTTGGAGCCTCCCGCTCTCGTGCATGACGAATGCAGCCTGCAAGTAATTGTAGAACGGCACCACGCGGAGCCCGTACGCGGCGAACTCGTCGGGCGGAGACTGCCGCTCGAGGTGGATGAAGATGCGTTCGACCGCGTCGACGGGGCGGATGCGCGCGGCGTCCGCGAGCGTCTCCTCCATTACGTCCTCGTACATGCGCCCGTTCTCGCAGATCCGACGGAGGGTGGGCACGTCGATCCGACCCGCGATCACGTCGGCGTAGAGCGAGTAGACGAATGCGTCCGCCTCGGCATCGTCACCGAAGAGCGTCTCGGTCGGGAGCACGGCGGCCTCGGCCCCGTCCGCGGGCGCCTCACCCTCGGGCGCAGCGAGCCCTGCCCGCGAGTGGAGGAGCGCCGGCAGCTTGTACCCGAGCTGATCCCGCAGCGCGCGGAACCGCAGGCGCAGCATGTTCTGGAGGTTCGGCTTCAAGGTGAAGCTGTCCCACGCGATCCCGTCGAGGCGCAGCTTGGACTCCAGCCGCTCCCGCATCTGCTCCGGCGAACCGCTCAAGATGTGAACGCGGATGCCGGAGCGCACCATCTCGCGGAGGAGCGTCGCCGCGCCCGGGTTCGTGCGCTTCTCGTCCGGCCGCTCGAGCGCGGTGCGCACGAGATCCTTGATCGTGTCGAACTCGGTGCGGAGGTACGTCTTGTCGAGATCCCACCGCGCGAGGTGCGCCGGAGCCGTCACTTCTCGTCCCCCCCGGACGCCGACGGCTTCGCGCGACGCGTGCGCAGGCGGCGCGGCGGGAGCAGCTCGGCCTCGGCCTGGACGCGCTTGGCCATGAAGACCGCCGCGTCGAGCTTGTGGAACGCGCGCCCACGGTAGAACTTCAGCGCGCGCTCGTTGTTCTCCGCGACCTCGAGCACGAGGTGCGTGCACCCGCGCACGCGCGCGAGGTGCTCGAGCTGTTCGAGCACGAAGCTCCCCACGCCCATCCCCTGCACCTCGGGATGAACCGCGAGCTCCTCGACGAAGAGCGGGCGCATCTCGCGCGTCTCGAAGTAGCGCTGGTTCATCCAGTTGTCGTTGCCGAGGATCTCGAACGCGCACTCCGCGTAGCCGACGATCTGGGCGCCCTTCTTCCCGGGGAGCGCCATCTCGAAGAGGAGCTGCTCGACCCCTTCCTCGGCGTAGACCTCGAGGAAGCGCTTCTTCGAGCGCGGGCGCTGGTACTCGACCGTGTCGCGGTTGACGTCGCGGAAGGTGAGCTTCAGGAAGTCCCACACCCGATTCAGATCGCGGCGGTGGATGCGGCGCACGCTGATCGTGCCACTCGCACGCGCGGGTCCTGCTTCCGCCTTGTCGTCTTCACCCTGCTCCGTCATCGCGCGGCGAGCATAGCCTATCTTTTGCAGGCGCCTTCGGTACCTGCACCGGTCGGATCGCAGCCCGCGAACCCGAGCTCCTTGCAGGATACACTCATCTCTTCGCCTGCCGCGCAGAAGCGCAGATCGTCCCCGGCGCACGCCGCGGGGTGGGGCACGCAGCCACCGGGCTCCTTGCGAACGCAGTACGAGCGCCCGGCGCGAATGCCGCAGCCCAGCCCGAAGCGTGCGCAATCGCCGACGTGCATGCCGGTGTAACGCCCGTTCTGCACGCACGCGACGGCGTGATCGCCGTCGCAGAAGGCGCTGCCGGGGATGCTGCACGCCTTGCCGTTCAGCGATTCGCAGCGCGCGGAGTGCTGCTCGTCACCATCGACGGCCTGGCGGCAGCGCGTCCCGGCCGGGCACGCGCGGCGCTCGGCGACACCCTCGGAGCAATCGAGGAGAAAGCCGTCGCCGTCGCAGCGGAGCGGCGGAGCACCGTCGGGGCACGCGCTCTTGGAGAGGCAGCCGCGGACCACGAGCCCTTCGCGCCGCACCTCGCCGCACGTCCCGCCGAGCCGGCTGCAATCCGTGAGGACGCTCTCCTCCGGGCGCCCGGCCTCGCACGAGACGAAGCGCGTCCCGTCGCAGGTGCTGAGCGTGCCCGGGTGCGCCTTGCAGAAGGTCTCGGCGCCGGGATCGCCGGGCGCGTGGGTGCAGCGCTCGACCTCTTCGCAGGTGGAGGCGCGCATCACGCAGTCGGCGAGTGGGCGCTCGGCTTCGTCGTTCACGAGCCACCAATCGACGCACGCGGAGACGCTGCGGAAGGTCGAGGGGTCGTGGGGATCCGAGCAGCTCGCGATCCGCGCGCAGCCGCGCCCGACCGCGGCGCGCCAGGCGGTCGTCGCGGGAGCGGCGGGCGGCGGCGTCTTCGAGCCACCGGCGCACGCCGCGGCCAGGGCGACGAGGACCGCAGCGCAGAGACTCCGTGCGTCGGGCTTCATCGGGCTCCGCTCACACGGCGATGGCGCGCTCGAGATCCTTCAGCGACGCGAGGAGCTCGTGGGCCCCGGACTTGCGCGCGAGCTCGAGCGCTTCGCGCAGGTACGCCTGAGCCTCGCGCTTGCGCTCGCGGCCGTGCGCCACGTGCGCGAGCGCGGCGAGCACGCGCGCGCGGTCGGGACCGCCGGGGCCGGCCATGTCGAGGGCCTCGCGCAGGACGCCCTCGGCGTCGGCGTAGTTGCCTTGCGCCGCAAGGTTCTCGCCGAGCTTGCGGCTGAAGATGACGACGGCGCGCTCGGGGTCGTCGATCTCGCCGCGGAAGAGCTCGCGCCGCGCGGTCTCGAGGCCGCGCCGGAGCGCGAGCGCGCTGCCGACGACGTCGCCCCGCGCAGCTGCGACGTTGCTCACGCGCTCGAGCGAGAGGAGCGCCTCGAACGCGAGCTGCGCGTGGAACTCGTGGAGGGCCTGCACCTCGAGCGGAGCGCCCTTGGTCTCGCACACCTCGGCGGCCTTGCGGTGCAGGTCGCGCCGGGCGGCGGCGGGGATCGTGGAGAGCACGATGTCGCGCAGGAGCGGGTGCGACGCGCGGTACGTGTCCGACGTCGCCTCGATCATGCCGGCCTTGCGGAGCGCGTCGAGCGACGCCTTCAGATCGGTCTCGGGCGGGAGGAGCGGCCGAACGGTCTCCTCGGTCGCGTCGTCCCCGGTGACGGCGATCGCCTGGAGGACGCGGCGAGCGTCGGCATCGAGGCGCTCGACGCGGAGCGCGAGCAAGTCGGGGAGGCGCGGCGGCGGCGGCCCGCCCTGATCGCGGAGGAAGCGGAGCAGGTGCTCGATGTAGAGAGGCGCGATCCCGCGCCCGCTCGACATGACCGACGTATCACGCACGCCGCCCGCCGAGAGCATGTCGAGGACGACCTGGCCCGAGAGCGGCGAGAGCGTGCGCGTCGGCTGCGACGACGAGAAGCGCGGATCGAAGCCGGCGGAGTGCGCGAGCACGAGCAGCGCCGGGACGAGGGGCGGCTCGGCGATCGCATCGAGGAACGCATTGCGGCTCGCGCCGTCGATGGATTGGAGATCGTCGACGCAGAGGATCACGCGCCGGCCGCCGCCCTTCGCGTTGGCGCGGACGAAGGCCCAGCGGAGCGCCTCGGCCGCAGCGAAGCGCTGCTGGTCGGGCGCGAGCGTGACGGGCTTCGAGCCCTTCACGCCGAACACGATCGTGAGGCCGCTCTTCGCCTCGGGGCTGGAGGCCGGCCAGTCACCGAGGTTCCCGCCGTCGTGCGGGAGCGCCGCGAGCGCGACGATCGCCTTGCGGAGCGCCCAGTACCCGACCTCGCTCCAGCGCGGATCCGGGCCGGTGAAGACGACGGTGTCGCCGGCCGACTTGGCGGACGAAGCGAACTCGTTGAGGAGGCGCGTCTTGCCCACGCCGGGATCGCTCACGAGCACCGCGGCGCGGAGGCTCATGCGGGCGTCCGTGCGGCGCTCGTCGAGCCAACGCATGTCCTCGTCGCGACCGGCGAAGCGCAGCGCACCCGCGCGATCGACGACCGAGGCACGCCGCACGGCCTGCTGCGGATGCGGCGACTCGGGCGGGATGGTGACGGCGTGACCGAGCTCGCGCGCGGTCTCGGGGGCGATGACCGGCGAGCTCTTCTTCGACGGCGGGCGCACGAGCAGCGCCGCACCGCACTCGCCGCAGAACTTCTGCTTGAGCGAGTTCGTCGCGCCGCACTTGGCGCAGCTCTGCATGCCGGTCGACGCCTGGGCCGCCGCTTCGATCTCGTCCATCGCCGCGCCGAGCGCGGCGGAGAAGTCGTCGGCGTTCTTGAACCGATCCTTCGCTTCCTTCGAGAGCGAGCGGAGCGTGAGCGAGACCAGCTGGTGCGGGATCCCGCGCTCCGGAGCGACCTCCTTCGGGTTCGGAGGGGTCTTCGAGAGGTGCATCAGCACGACCTGCGTCGGCGTGTCCGCCTCGAACGGGAGCCGCCCCGTGAGGAGCTGGTACATGATGACGCCGACGGCGTAGAGGTCGCTCCGCGGGTCCAGCGGATCGCCGCGGCCCTGCTCGGGGCTCATGTACTCGGGCGTGCCGCAGACGATGCCGGGGCTCGTGATCGAGGGCGCCTTCTCCTCGACCCGCATCTTCGCGAGGCCGAAGTCCACGACCTTCACGAAGTCGCCGCCGCCGCGCACCGGCTCGAGGATGATGTTCTCGGGCTTGAGGTCGCGGTGGATGATCTCGAGGTGGTGCGCTTCACTGAGCGCCGCGAGCACCTGACGGAGCACGTCGACGATCCTTCGGAACGGGAGCGGCCCTTCCTCGTAGGCGACGCGCGCGAGGTCCTTCCCACGCAGGTACTCCATGACGAGGTAGAGCTGACCGTCGTTCGTCTTGCCGAAGTCGATGACGGCGACGGAGTTCGGGTGGTTGAGCCGACTGGCCGCGCGCGCCTCGGTGATGAAGCGGGCGACCGCGTTCTCTTCCCCCGCGAGGTGCGGGTGGACGATCTTCACCGCGACGGTACGGCCGAGGTTGGTCTGCTCGGCGCGGTAGACGCGGCCCATGCCGCCAACGCCGATGAGCTCGAGGATGACGAAGCCGCCCGGCAGGGTGCGCCCGATGAGGGGGTCCTCCTGGTTGGCGGCCACCTTCCCGATCGGGAAGCCACAGGCAGGGCAGAACTGATGCGAGGAGTCGCACAGCTGGTTGCACTGCGGGCAAGCGCGCATCGGGGAAACGCCAGGGTAGCACGCGTCACCGCTTGCCGCGCCCCTGAAAAATCGCGAACATCACGAGGTGAGCTCGCAGGAAAAATTGGGAAATGCCGGGTCCACGCCACGCCAACGCATCGGTGAGCTCCTCATCTCGGCGGGCGTCCTCACCGAGGCGGAGCTCGAAGAAGCGCTGACCAAACCGCGCCTCGAAGGCGAACGCATCGGGGACGTGCTGGTGCGGCTCGGAATGGTCACCGAGACCCAGCTCACGCAGACGCTCTCGCAGCAGCTGAGCGTGCCGTGGGTCTCGCTGTACCACGTCGAGTTCTCGCGCCAGCTCTTGAACCTCGTGCCCGAGGAGCTGGCGGAGATGCACTGCCTCGTGCCGGTGTTCGTGCGGAAGACGAAGAAGGAGGGCGAGGTCCTCTTCGTCGCGATGGCCGATCCCACGAACGAGGGCGCGCTGCTCCTTGTCAAGAGCTCGTGCGGGCTGCCGGTGCGCCCGATGATCGCGGAGAAGAGCGACATCCGGAACGCGATCCGCGTCTACTACACGGGGGGCGAGCCGGAGATCCCACCGCCGCCGCCGTCGCAGCAGATCGTCGCGCCGCCCCCGGCGCCGAAGCCGCCGCCGCCGCAAGCCGCGAAGCCGGCCGAGATCCCGGCGCCGCCGAAGAGCGCGCCCGACACGTTGCCGGAGGCCGAGCCGCAGACGATCCCGCGCGCGCGCCCCGACACGTCGACGAAGCCGTCGCAGACGCTGACCGCGGCGCGCTCGGAAGACCGAGCGCCCGGCCGCGCGGTGCCGATGGTGGCGCTGACGCTCCTGGATGGGACGACGATTCAGCTCCCCGCGAAGGGGCGGCGCGCGGGCGCGCAGCCGCGCGCGAAGAGCGCGAGCGGCGACGTCGATCCGCTGACGGCGCGTGACCTGGTCAGCGCGCTCCGCGCGGTCTCGCACGGCGCGGACGCGACGGAGATCCTCGGCGACGAGCCGAAGTGGGAGCCGGTGGTGGCGGCGCTGCTCTCCATCCTTCTCCGGAAGGGGCTCATCGCGGATTGGGAGTTCGTCGAGGAGTACCGCAAGATCTAGGGTGGGTAGGGGCTTCGAGAGAAGTCGGAGAACAAGTCTCGGAGGATGTCGATCTGGGCGATGAGTTGTGCGCGCTTGGCGGCCACGGGCATCGTGAAGTTGCCGGCGAGCATGAGTTGGCTGTCCACGTAGGGCGTGAACAGCTGGCCGCCGACGCGACCCTGGAGGTCGGCGAACGTGTGCCGACCGAGCGGCGTGATCGTCACGACGATCATGCGCCGGTCGTGCTCTGCGGGACGGCGTTCGATGAAGCCGCGCTTCTCGAGGCGCTGCATCATGATCGTCATGGTGCATGCCGCGATGCCGAGCCGTGCACGGATGTCGGACTGGAAGACGACGCCGTGCATCGCGAGCACCCGCGCATGAATGACGAACACGTCCACGCGTGAATGCGTGAAATTCCACCGCCGAAGCAGTTTGGCAGCGCGCGCGGCGTAGCAGACGCCAGCGCGTCGAACGTTGAAGCAGGCTCGGTCCATGCCCCGTGCTCAGCAAGAACGAAGCCAACGGAAGAACTCTCAGGCCCCCCTCGCCTACCCTCGAAATTTGCTTTGCCGGCAAGTCGACGCAGACGCCCCGGATGGGGGGGCCCTGGCGATTTGGTGGCGCGGGGTGGCGCGCGCCGGTCGGCGCGCCAGTCAGCGGATGGCTTTGGCTTCCTCGAGCTCTGTGATCTGCTGGGGGGAGATCCCGGCCTCGGAGAGGATGGCTCGCGTGTGCTCGCCCTGCCGCGGCGGCGCCGTGTGCTCTCGCTCCGGCGTCACGGGGAGCCGGAGCTGCTTCAGCGCCCCCCACGGTGAGGCCACCTCCAGGAAGGCCCGCCGCGCGACGAGGTGCGGATCCGTCGCGAGCTCGCCCGGCTCCAACACCGGCTCGAGGCAGCAGTCCCGATCCTTTGCGAACGCCTCCCACTCCGCGCGCGTCTTCTCGCGGAAGATGGCGGCCACCTTCTCCTTCAGCTCCTTCTGGTGCGGGCCCGGCGTGATGCCCGCCATGTCGGCCTCGAGCCCGACACCGGTGGCGAACGCGAGCCAGAACTTCGGCTCGAGCGCGCCGAGCGACATCGCTCGGCCGTCCTTCGTCGCGTAGACGTTGTACCCGGCCAGGCCGCCGGTCAGCGCGTCTTCGCCGCGGGCCGAGCTCTGGCCGCCGAAGCCGGACGCGAGCGTCGCGATCGCGAAGCCCATCGACGACTCGACCATCGCGACGTCGACCACTCGTCCCTTGTTGGTACGATCGCGCTCGGCCAACGCCGAGAGAATCGCGATGACGGACCACAGCGCCCCGCTCACGTCGGCGAGCTGGAAGCCGGGCGGCTGCGGCGCACCGCTCGCCGGACCCTGGAAGCCGAGCACGCCCGCCCGCGCCAGGTAGTTGATGTCGTGCCCGGCGCGATGCGCGAGCGGCCCCGACTGCCCATAGCCCGTGAGCGCGCACACCACGAGGCGCGGGTTCTCCGCGAGGAGCGCCTCGTGCGACACGCCCAGCCGCGCCATGACGCCCGGACGGAACTGCTCGAGCACCACGTCGTAGTGCTTCACCATCTGCTTCAGCGCCGCCTGCGCCGCAGGCTTCTTGAGATCCAAGCACGCGCTCCGCTTGTTGCGGTTCAGCGCGAGGAACATCGCCGACTGCGCGTCCGCCCCCGCCCCGACCTGCGGCGGCATGTGGCGGAGGTAGTCCCCCGCTTCGAGGTCCTCCACCTTGTCGACCTGGGCCCCCAGATCGGCGAGGACGAGCGACGCGAACGGGCCCGGGAGCAGGCGCGAGAGATCCAGGACCTTGAGACCAGTGAGCGGCAGCATGGTGGTTCCTCGAGTGGGAGAAATGAGAAAGGCCCCCGGCGCGTGGCGACGGAGGCCTTCGTCAGGTCAGGAGCCGATCACTTGTAGGAGAAGAGCTTCTGCAGCTTCATCGCCAGTGTCGGGTTCCCCGCGACCTTGAGCTTGCCCGCGAAGAAGAGCTGCATGCCGTTCGCCTGCGGGTTCTCCATCAGCTTCTGGAAGTCCTCGGCGGCGATCGTGATGGTGCAGTCCGCCGGCTGGTTGCCCGCGACGCAGGACGGGCCGCTCGCGGAGGCGTCGACGAACCACTCGCCCTCGCCCGTGACGTTGATCTGGAACTTCGCGCCGATGGTCTTCGCGTCCTCGGCGTTGTTGGCGAGCCCCTTGGGGAGCGTCTCGTTGAAGAGCTGCTTGATGTCGACGGCCATCGCGGAATCTCCTGCGGTTGTGGGAAACTGAATCGCGGTTCAGTTTGCTACACCCACCCCCGCGGCAGGTCAAGGGAGGGCTATGCGCCCTCGAAGACCACGCGGTTTCGCCCGCCGTTCTTCGCGGCGTAGAGCCGGCGATCGGTCATCCCGAGCAGCGCATCGGACACGGTGCCGGTCGGCGTGCGCGCCGGGCACTCGTGGAGCATCGCCACCCCCACGCTCACCGTCACGTGGAGCGTCACGCGGGTGCCGTCGAGCGAGCGCGTCTCGACCGTGACCTCGCTCACGGCCGACCGAACACGCTCCGCCAGCGAGCGCATGCCCGGCGCCGCCACGCCGCGAACCGCGATCGCGAACTCCTCGCCACCGTAGCGAGCGACGATGTCCTCCGCGCGAACCAGCTTGGCCACGCGCTGCGCGACCGCGAGCAGAACGGCATCCCCCGCAGCGTGCCCGTGCTCGTCGTTCACGCGCTTGAAGAAGTCGATGTCGAACATGATGGTGCCGAAGTGGCCGCCGTGGCGAAGGCCGTACGACACCTCCGCCGAGACGCGCTCCATCAGGTACTTGCGGTTGAAGACGTGCGTGAGCGGATCGCGCGTCGACGCTTCGAAGAGCTGCTTCGCGAGCGAGGCCTCCGACTCGTCGAGCCAGGAGAAGCGGAGCGTGACGTTCGGACTGACCGCGACGTGATCGCCCGTGCCGAGCTGGCGCCGCGTGATGCGGTCGCCGTTCACGAACGTGCCGTTGCGCGACTCGAGATCTTGGATGAAGAAGTGCTCGCCCTCGCGCTGAATCGCGGCGTGCTTGCGGCTCATCGCGCCGTCGGCGAGCTGCACCTCGACGCCCTTCTCGCGCCCGATGATCGTGGTCGCGCGATCGAGCACGAAGAGGCGCCCGGCATCCAGGCCGGCGAGCACGAACAGAACCGGCACCTTGCGCCCGGTGGGAACGCTCGCGTGCTGGCGCAGCGCGACGGGCACCGTGAACTCGGTCGTCGGCGGCGACTCCTCGGAGGGCGGCTTCGATTCCATCGACGGCGCGCTCATGCTAGCAGCTCTTTTCGCGATGGGACTCCTCGAAGGCAAGGTCGCGATCATCACCGGCGCCGGCGGCGGGCTCGGCCGTGCGCATGCTCATCTGTTCGCGCGCGAGGGAGCGAAGGTCCTCGTCAACGACTTCGGCGGCGCGCGCGACGGGACCGCTGGCTCTGCCGCGATGCACCCGGCCGAGGTCGTGGTGCGCGAGATCCGCGAAGCCGGCGGCGTGGCCGAGGCGAACAAGGACTCGGTCGCCACGGCGGCCGGAGCCGCGGCGATCGTGAAGAGCGCGATCGATGCGTTCGGTCGGGTCGACGTGCTCGTCAACAACGCGGGCATCCTGCGCGACAAGACGCTCCTCAAGATGACGGAGGAAGACTTCGACGCCGTCGTCGCCGTCCACCTCAAGGGCACGTTCCTCGTGGGGCAAGCGTTCGCGCAGGCGCTCGTGGCTCAGGCGCGTGGAGGCGCCGGCGAGGGCGGCAAGATCGTCAACACCACGAGCGTGAGCGGCATGCTCGGTAACTTCGGCCAGTCGAACTACGCCGCCGCCAAGGCCGGCATCTACGGGCTCACCCGCACGATGAGCATCGAGCTCCAGAAGCACAGAATCCAGGTCAACGCCCTCGCCCCGATGGCGAAGACGCGCATGACCGAGGATCTGCCGATGTTCGCAGGCAAGGAATCGCTCACGCCCGAGCACGTGGCCCCGGCGGCGCTCTTCTTGGGGAGCTCCCTCTCGGGCGACAAGACCGGTTACGTGCTCGCCGTGGCAGGTGCGCGGATGTACGCCTTCAAGGTCGTGGAGACGGCCGGGAAGTTCAAGGACGAGGGGCCCTGGACCGCCGAAGAAATCCGCGACCACTGGGACGTGCTCGTCAAGTGACGCCTGCGTGAGCTAACATCTCGCACGAATGCTGCGCGATCTGCTCAAGGCTGCCGCTTCCTACGTTCGCGAGAACCCCCAAGAAGTCGTGAAGACCGCGGTCAACGCGGCGGGGCTCCGCTTCGGCGTTCCCATCGCCGCGCTCGCGTGGCTCGCGGGCAACGTGAAGGGGAAGAAGGCGCCGAAGGACATCGAGGTCGGCGCCGTCCCCCCCGCGCTCCGCCTCTCGGCCACGCTCGACGCGATGGGCACGCAGCTCCGCGCGGCGGCGAGCATCAAGGTCGACGAGGTCGAGATCTCGAGCGAGTCGATCCGCGTCGGCGTTCGCGTCAACGACATCAAGCTCAAGGTCATGGACGACAGCGAGACGCCGGTGGCGATGCTCGTGAAGTCCGGCGCGCTCGATCTCTCGAAGCCGGGGAACATCCTCAAGTTCATCCCGAAGCGCCCGCCGATGATCATCGAGGCGCACGAGGATCGGATCACGCTCGACCTGCTCAAGGTCCCCCAGCTCGCGGAGAACAAGCGCCTGCGCAAGGTGCTCGACGTGATCGCTCCGCTCGTCGGCATCCGCGCGATCGAGACGGATCGGACGCACCTGTACGTGGCGCTCCGCGCGACGCCGGCGAACCTCGGGCTCGCGCTCGCAGCGATCCGCAACGCTTGAGCCGCTAAAGCTTCCTCGCAGGCGACCGATCCATGGGTTGCCATGACTGCAAGGTCGTTTTACGAGGTGGGGCACGTCGTCGATCAACGCTACGAGCTCCGCCGAGTCATCGGCAGCGGCGCCGAGGGCGTCGTCTACGAGGCTTGGCACCGGTACCTGCATCGGCCGGTCGCGCTGAAGACCATCCTGGCCGACGGCGCCGAGCCGGCGCTGAAGAAGCGCCGCCAGCGCATCCTCCGTGAAGCCCGGGTCCTGAGCGAGCTGCGCCACCCCGGCATCGTCTCCGTGCTCGACGCGGGCCTCACCGGCGAAGGTCATCCGTACGTGGCGATGGAGCTGCTCGAGGGAAAGACCGTCGACGCGATCATCGCCGCGCGCGGGCGTCTCCCGATCGTCGACGCGCTCGCGCTCGTGCTCGAGCTCTGCGAGACGATCTCGACGGCGCACAAGCGCAACGTGCTCCATCGCGACATCAAGCCGTCGAACGTGTTCGTCATCCGCCGGCTCAACGGTGAGGAGCGCACGAAGCTCCTGGACTTCGGCACCAGCCGCGCTGCGCCGATGTTCGACACGAAGCTCACCGACGACGGCGCCATCATCGGCACGCCCGCGTACATGTCGCCGGAGCAGCTGATGGGGATGGAGCTCGATCAGCGGACCGACGTGTACGCGCTCGCCGCGCTCTTCTACGAGTGCGTCACCGGCCGCGCGGTCTACCCCGGCAACTACGGCATGATCCTGCGCGCGGCGTACTCGCCGGAGCCCCCGCCCGCGCTCGGCGTGCCGGGGATCGATCCCGGGCTCGAGGCCGTCGTCGCGAAGGCGCTGGCGAAGGATCGCGAGAAGCGGTGGCCGTCGGTCGACGCGCTCGCGGCCGCGCTCCAACACTTCGTGCCACCGGGCACGCGCATCCGTCTACTCCAGGCGGAGTCGCCGACCCAGCGCCGCCGCTTCGAGCGCGCGCCGTTCCTCGCGCCCGTCAGCCTGCGCGGCCCCGAAGGCGTGGTCGACGGACGCTGCGAAGACATCTCCGAAGGCGGCATGCTCTTCCTCTCGCGGAACGAGTGCACGCCCGGTCGCATCTACCAGCTCCGCTTCGGCGCACCGGTGAGCGGGCGCGTCGCGATCTGTCAGGCGAAGGCGCAGTGGGTGCGCGCGCGCCCCGGTCACCTCGGTGGCTGGGCGGTCGGTCTCGAGTTCGTCGAGCCGCCGGCCGAGCTCCGCGCCGACGTCGCGCTCTTCGTTCGGTTGATGAAGGCGCCCGAGGTGATCGAGGCCGAGCCCGAGTCGACGCTCATCCCCGAGCCCGCGCCGACGCCGAGGCCGGTCGCGCACGCACCGCCGCTCCCGCCGCGCCCCGTGGCGCCGCCGGTCCAGTTCGCGCAGGCGCATACGCGCGTCACCATGGCCGACGCGCCGATGTCGCGAGGTGGGGCACCGCAGGCGAAGATCACGCTCGCCGACTCGCCGATGTCGCGGCGCCAGGGCCACTGACCTCGCTCGTCACCCCATGAGGGTGCGCGCGAAGCCGCCGACGATCGGGTACTCGTAGTCCTCGTCGCGCAGCACCTTCACCGCCGCCCAGAGGTGGAACACCATGAACACGGGCAGCGCGAGGCCGCAGGTGGCCGCGGTCACCGCCGTGCCCGCGAGCGACCAGAGCATCGCTTGGAGGGCGTGGAACTCGCCGTAGCGGTTGCGGTTCCGCTGGAGCAACCAGACGCAGAGGGGGACGAGGAACCACCCGAAGGCCGCGCCGGCGTGCGCGATCACGGCAGCGACCGTGCCGACCGTTCGGGCTTTCTCGACCGGGGCGACTTCACTAGACGTTTCCACGAGCGCGTAGGAGGCTTCCATCTCGACGGTGCGGTCCATGCCGCCAGTTCGGACGAGCCGGCCCGAAATTTCGCCGGCGCTGCGTTTTGTGGGACAAGGTAGGAGCCATGGCCAACATCATCGAGGTCGCCAAGAGCGGGCGCGCCACTTGCCGCGGCTGCGGCGAGAAGATCGCCAAGGACGAGGTGCGGTACGGAGAAGAAGTGGCGAACGCCTTCGCCGAGGAGGGCGGCACGAGCTACCGCTGGCTCCACCTCAAGTGCGCGGCGAAGAAGCACCCCAACGATCTGCGCGCGGCGATGAAGGCGTACGACGGCGAGATCCCGGACCGCGCCGCGATCGACGCGATCGTCGAAGAGAACGCTCACCCCGACTACCCCTACGCCGAGCTCGCCGGGAACGGGCGCGCCCGCTGCCGCGTCTGCCGCGAGGCCGTCACGAAGGGGTCGCTCCGCGTCGCGTTCGAGCGCCTGTACGACACGGGGATGGGGATGACGAAGACCGCCGGATGGGTGCACTCTGCATGTGTTCCCAACGCGGAGGAAGCGAAGGAGATGGGGCGCGATGCGCTCCTCGCGCTGTTGAAGGCGAACTCCCCTCGCGCCGAGGACGCAGCGGCGGTGGAAAAGGACTTCCCGGCCGCGTAGCCTGAGAGGATGCGGAGAGCACTTGCTTGGGTAGCGAGCGCGGCAGCGCTCGCCGGGGTCGCGTGCGTGGTGGGCTCGGGGTGCGGGAGCGACGACGGCTCCGACTTCGGTGACGGCGGCCCCGACGGAACGGCCGACGTGATCGGACAGGACGTCTCGTTCGCCGATGCGTGCGCGCAGGGAAGCGCGTGCGGCGACGGTGGCGTCTGCGCGGGCAACGTCTGCTGCGATCCGAAGCTCGCGTGCGGCGGGAGCTGCTGCGGCGGTGGCCAGGTGTGCTCCTTCCAGAAGTGCGTGACGCCGGGCGGCCCCTGCCTCGACAGCACCGACTGCAAACCGAACGAGGTCTGCGACTACAGCTTGGGCGCCAACGACGGCGGTGCGCTGCCCGAGGCCGGGTGCCAAGGCGGCTTCGTCCCGAAGAACGGGCGCTGCCTGCCGCGTCCGCCGACGTGCGCACCGGACGGCGGAAGCGACGGCGGCGCGCTCGACTGCATCGAGAAGTGCGAGGTCAAGGGGAGCGGCGTGTTCCAGCCGGTCCTGAAGTACGCGTGGGGCGGCCAGATCACGACGCCGTTCTCGACGGACGTGATGATGGCGCCGATCGTCATCGAGCTCGACGACGACAACTGCGACGGCAAGGTGAACGAGAACGACATCCCCGAGATCGTCTTCACGTCGTTCACGAACGGGCAGTACACGACGAACGGCACGCTCCACGTCGTCTCGATCAAGAACGGCGCGTTCGTGGACAAGTGGTCGAAGCCGGGCGAGGTGTCCCCCTCGACCCAGCTCGCGGCCGGCGACGTCGACGGCGTGCCGGGGAACGAGATCGTCGCGTGCACGACCGCGGGCACGGTGCGCGCGTACAAGGCGAACGGCACCATCCTCTGGACCACGGCGAGCGCGGTCGGGTGCTACATGCCGAACATCGCCGACCTCGATGGGGACGGCAAAGCAGAGGTCGTCGTCGAAGGCGCGATCCTGAACGGGGCGACGGGCACGACCAAGGCGAGCTACACGCCGGCCGGACCGGTGGGCGGGCTGTCGGTGAGCGATCTCGACGGCGACGGGCTCTTGGACGTCGTGACGGCGAGCCAAGGCTTCCACGGCGACGGCACGCGCTTCGTCGATACGGGCGTGCCGGGCAACTACAACGCGGTCGGCGACTTCGACAAGGACGGCAAGCCCGAGGTCGTCGCGACCTACTACAACACGCACGCCGCTTCGTTCTGGCACTACGACGCGAACGCGCCGCAGAAGTTCACGTGGATGCGGCAGAACGTCGACATCAACGGCTCGCTCTCGCAGAACCTCTGTCCGGTCGGGTCGGCGGGCAACACGAAGGGCGGCGGTCCCCCGACGGTCGCGGACTTCGACGGCGACGGCGTGCCGGACGTCGCGCTCGCGGGCGGCATCGGCTACGCGATCCTGAACGGCGCGAAGGTCGCGAACTCGGCGATCACGAACCCGAACACGCTCTTGTGGTCGGTCCAGACGAAGGACTGCTCGTCGGCGGCGACGGGCAGCAGCGTCTTCGACTTCGACGGCGACGGGAAGGCCGAGGTCATCTACTCGGACGAGAACTACCTGCGCATCTACGACGGGCCGACCGGGACGGAGAAGTTCAAGGTCTGCAACACGACCGGCACCCTGATCGAGTACCCGCTCGTGGCGGACGTCGACAACGACGGGCACGCGGACATCGTCGTGGTGTCGAACGCGTACGCGAGCGGCAACGTCGGCTACCAGTGCAACGACGGCAAGGCGATCGCGCAGTCGGGCGTGCGCGTCTTCGGCGACACGAAGGGCGCGTGGGTGCGGACGCGGCGCGTGTGGAACGAGCACGCGTACCACGTGACGAACGTGAACGAGGACGGGACGATCCCGAAGACGGAGCTCAAGAACTGGCTCCAGCCCGGGCTGAACAACTTCCGCCAGAACAAGCAGCCGGGGAGCGAGTTCACGGCGCCGGATGCGGTGGTGCGCGTCTACCCGGCGTGCGGCGGTGAGTACGGGCTGTATGCGACGGTGACCAACGTGGGCGAGGCGGCGTTGCCGGCGGGGGTGCCGGTGGGCTTCTACGCCGGCGTGCCGATGACCGGTACCAAGATGGGACAGCTCTCGACGACGCAGACGCTCTACCCGGCGCAGTCGGAGACGCTCTTCTTGGCGCTGCCGAACCCGCCGGCAGGAGTGAAAGAGGGGAAGACGCCCGTGTACGTCGTGGTGGACGACGGGGCGCCGCCGCACCCGAGCTGGGCGCAGTGCAGGACGAACAACGACGTCGCTACCGGCACGGGGGGGTGCCTTGGTCCGAATTAAGAAGACGAACCAGGAGTAGAGAACGGGAACGGGAGCGCGGAACGACGGCTCACCGGGGGCCGGCGCGTGTCCGTTGCAGCCCGTGCTCACCGTCCGTCGATCGTGCTAAGACGTACCGGCTCCTCGGGGAGTCGCACAGTCCGGTAGTGCACGAGCTTTGGGTGCTCGTCGTCGCGGGTTCAAATCCCGCCTCCCCGACCAAAGTTTTTCGCTCGCGGGTATCGCACCACCCGCCCGTGACACCGGAATGACCACGCGTACCTCGACCGCGAGCGCTACGCTCGTCGCGTGCGCCGTCTCTTCGTCGTTTGCGCCCTCGCTCTGCTTCTGGTCGCGTGCAGCAAGCCCCCGCCCATGCACGTCGAGTCCGCCCACCTCGAGTACGAGCACGGGCACCACAACATCACCTTCGACGTCCACGTCCTCGGCACCTTCGTCAACGACGACCCGAGCCGCACGCTCACTCCGACCAAGCTCACCGTGAAGCTGCGCCGCAACCCCGGGGACACACGCCTCGAGGAGTGGGACGTCCCCGTCAGCGGCTACACCGTTCCTCCCAAGGGCAAGACCGAGTTCGACATCACGCTGAAGAACGGCATCTCCACCTATGACGCGGTGTTCGTCGACGTGGTCCGCGCCGACGGGTGAGCCGAGCGGCCCTCACCTGCCGACGGAGGCGAGCCAGGTCGCGATCGCGTCGCCAATCTCTTCCGGCCGATCTTCCGGCGCGTGGTGCCCCGCCGGGCCGAGTGCCTTCCGCTCGAGCCCCGCCACGTTCGCCTTCGCCCAGTCGACGAGCTCCTCCGAGCCGAGCGGGCTCGGCGACGCGAACGTGAGCAGCAACTTGGGCACCCGGGGCGTCGCCGCCATCCACGCGCCGTAGGCGCGCATCACCTCCGCTACGTCGGCGGGCTCCGCGGCGCCGGTCGACGCGTCGACGATCGGGATCTCGCGCGGCCACTGCAACACGGGGCGACGCGATGCCGGATCCGGGAACGGCGCGGCGTAGACGGCGCGCTCTTCGTCGCTCAGCCCGCGCAGAACGCCGTTCGCGAGCGACGCAGCGAGAAACTCGTTCCGCTCGAGCACCAGGCCCTCGCCGACGCCCGGCGTCCGCAGCGCGCGGAACAGCTCCTCCCCGCGCGGCGGCCACATGCGCCACTCCATCGGACGGAGGAACGTCTCGAAGACCACCACGCCGCGCACGCGCGCCGAGTGGCGCCGCGCCCAATCGAGCGCGAGCGCACCGCCCCAGTCGTAGCCGACGAGAACGACGTCCCCGAGCTCGCGTCCGTCCATCCACGCCTCGAGGTAGCGCGCGTGATCGGCGAAGCGGTAGCCGAGCTCCGGCTTGCCCGAGCCGCCCATGCCGATGAGGTCCGGCGCGAGCGCACGCACGCCCGGGACGCGCGGCATCACCGAACGCCAGACGAACGACGAGGTCGGGTTTCCGTGGAGGAAGACCACCGAGGGACCGCTCCCCGATTCGCGCCAGGTCATGTGCGAGTCGAGGACGGGGGCATCCTGGAGCGGGAGCGACGGAGGAGTGGACGGGGGCATGGCAGGGGTTCGCATGCCTCCCAGCTTTTGCCGGCAAACCAATTTCGACCAGTGATGCTTCGTGACCGGTATCATCACCGTTGATGAGTCTTTCCGCGCTCGACCTGAACCTGCTCGTCGTCCTCGACGCCGTCCTCTCGGAGCGAAGCGTCGCGCGCGCGGCCAAGCGCCTCCACGTCGGCCCCTCCGCCGTGAGCAACGCGCTCGCACGGCTGCGCGCCGCCCTGGGCGACCCGCTCTTCGTCCGGCGCGGGCGCGGCGTCGTCCCCACGCCGCGCGCGCTCCAGCTCGCGCCGATCCTCGCGAAGACGCTCGGCGAGCTCGACCGCGCGCTCCACGGCGCCGCGTTCGATCCGCAGCGCGAGGCCCGCACCTTCACGTTCGCCATCGCCGACGTCGGCCAGCTCGTCCACCTCCCGCGAATCGCCGCGCGCTTCCGCGCCGCCCTCCCCCGCGCGACCCTGCGCGTCGTCGGGATCGACTCCCTCGTCGCGCTCGGCGGGCTCGCCGGGACCGACGTCGATCTCGCGTTCGGCGTCGCGAGCACCGCGCCCGAGATCCATCGCGAAGCCATGTTCGCCGAGCCCACGACGCTCGTCGCGCGGCGCGGTCACCCGCTCCTCCGCGCGCGCCGTCCCTCGTCGTCCGCCGCCGCGCTCCTCGCCGACGTCGGCCACGTCGCGATCGACATGGTCCCCGGCCGCGGCTCGGGCGACGATCCGATCGCGGCGGCCTTCGCGCGAGCCGGCGCGCCCCGCCGCATCGCGATGCTCGTGCCCTCCTTCACCGCCGCGGCCGCCGTCGTCGCCGCCACGGACTTGGTCGCGACGCTCCCGCTGACCCTGCTTCGCGTCCTCGGACCGCGCCTCGGGATCGTCGGCGTGCCCGCCGCGAGCCCCGCGCGTGCGGTGACGATGAGCCTCTCCTGGCACGAACGCACCGACGCCGATCCGGCGATGCGCTTCTTCCGCGACGTCGTGCGCGCGACGTTGGGCCGCTCGCCCGACCTGCGCGCTCAGCGCGTCCCGCCAACCGCCAGCCCGCTCGGCACCTCCGTCGGCACCGACGCATCGAACGCACCGTCGCTCGCCGCGGCGAAGAACGCGAGCAGGTCGGCCACCTCGCCGCCGTCCGGCACGCGCAGGTCGCGGAACGCAGGGTCGGCGCCTCGGTCGACGCGCCGGTAGATCTGCAGCACCTCCGGGATCGACGCCGCGCGCCCGTCGTGCATGTACGGCGCCGTCCGGAGCACGTTGCGGAGCGACGGTGTGCGGATCGCCTCGCCCCCGTCCGTGAATCGGTGAAGCCGATAGTCGGACAACATCGGGCCACCGTGACAGCGCGCGCAGCCCGAGTCTCGAAACACCCGGACCCCGCGCTGCGCCGCATCGCTGATCGCGCTCGTGTCGCCCGTCAGGAAGCGCTCGTACGACGGCACCGTGACCAGCGTGCGCTCGAACGCGGCAATCGCGTCGACGATCGCGAGCTCGTCGATCGTGCTCGTCCCGAACGCCGCTTGGAAGCGCGCGACGTAGTCCGGAATCGCCGAGAGGCGACGCACGAGCTCGGGGAAGATCTCCGCTTCCCCGAACGCGTTCCCGCGCATCTCCGCGGCGGCGGTGATCGGCCCGCGCGCCTGCCCCTCCAACGCGCGCGCGCGGTTGTCCCAGAACATCGGCGCCTGCGTCGGATCCGGGTTCGGGTTCAGCGCCGTCCAACCGTTCCACGCCGTGTCGAGCACGGTGAGCGCGTTCCGCGTCACCACGGCGCCGCCCGTCCCCACCGAACGCACGCGCCCATCGGAGTAGCCCTGCGCGGGGACGTGGCACGATGCGCACGCGACGTCGCGATCGCCCGAGAGCAGCGGATCCCAGAACAAGAGCCTCCCGAGCGCGACCTTCGCCGGGTTCGTCGGGTTCTTCGCCGGTTGGGGCACCCCGGCCTGCTCCGTAGCCGCGACCGAGGTCGGGGTCGCCTCCGCCCCATCTCCGTCTTGGTTGCGATCGGAGCACGCTTCGATCACGACAAACGACACCAACCCCAAAAGAACGCGCGTGAACGCAGCCGAGCGACGAATCATGTCCTCGATGTGCGCGCGCCGCTGCGAAAAGGATCACTACCTCTCGGCTCAGCCGTCACCATTGACCGAGTTCCACTTTCGGGCGAGCGTCGTTGGCCGAAGGGGAGGTGCCAATGGCGACCATCAAGGTCTTTGCGCCGAAGTCCGACTATCGACGGATCCTGAAGAGCTCGTCTCTCGTCGAGAAATACGAGGCGTTCATCGTCGTGAACGCGAAGCCGGCGCAAGCCGAGACGTTCGCCCACGAGTGGCCGGTCGAAGACATCTCCGGCCAATACGAAATACGGGTTGCGCCAACCGCAAAAGCGAAGCTCCCGCGCGCGCTCGAAACCTACGCGCTCGAGAAGCACCTCCCCAAGGCGCCCCACCACTATCTGGTCCAGTTCGTCGGCCCGATCAAACCGGCGTGGCTGCGCAAGGTGAAGGGCCTCGCCGAGCCGCGCGCGCCCCACTCGAGCTTCGCGTGGGTCGTGCGCGCCCGTCCGGCCGCGCTCCCCCGAATCGCCAAGCTCCCCTTCGTGCGCTGGGTCGGCCACCTCCCGCACGACGCCCGGATCGCTCCCAGCCGGCCGCTCCCGCGCAAGCGCACCCGCGACGGCGTCTACACGATCGAGATCTTCCACCGCGACGAGATCGCGAAGATCGCGCGCGCCGCGCGCAGCCTCGGCTTCCGCGTCCTCGACATGCAGCCGCGCGCCACGCTCCTGGTCGTGGCGAGCGCCGAA
The DNA here is from genome assembly GCA_044224495.1 of Polyangiaceae bacterium. GTDB lineage: Bacteria > Myxococcota_A > Polyangia > Polyangiales > Polyangiaceae > JBGAKG01. The sequence continues at coordinate 188,131 of JBGAKG010000019.1, forward strand.
TCGCAGACCAAGCGCCGCCAGCTCGTCAAGGAGCTCTCCGCGGTCCACGGCGTGAAGGAGATCCGCGAGCGCGTCGTCCGCCGAACCTGCAACGACGTCGCCACCGGCATCATGGGCAACGCGTGGTCCGCCGTGAGCGGGAGCGGGCTCAAGCTCACCGGCAAAGGCGAGATCGTCGCCGTCTGCGACACCGGCCTCGACACCGGCGATCCCGACGACATCCACCCCGACTTCGCCGGTCGCATCGTCGCGATCAAGAGTTACCCGATGACCGCCGACTGGGCCGACGTCGTCACCAACGTCGGCGCGAACGACGGCGCCGCCGATTTCGACTCCGGCCACGGCACCCACACGAGCGGCTCGGCCGTCGGCAACGGCGCCGCCTCGTCCCCCGGCACCCCCGCCATCCGCGGCCACGCGCACGAGGCCAAGCTCGTCTTCCAAGCGATCGAGCAAGAGATGAAGTGGAAGCCGAGCGCGCCCGCGAAGCTGAAGCGCGAGCGCTACACGCTCTCGGGCATCCCCAACGATCTCCGCGCCCTCTTCCAGTTCGCCTACGACGCGGGCGCACGCGTCCACTCGAACTCGTGGGGCGGCGGCGAGCCGGGCGACTACGACGACCAATGCCGCCAGTTCGACGAGTTCGTCTGGAACAACAAAGACATGTGCTTCGTCATCGCGGCCGGGAACGACGGTACCGACGCGGATGGGAACGGACACATCAACCCCGGCAGCGTCACCTCGCCCGGAACGGCGAAGAACTGCATCACCGTCGGCGCATGCGAGAGCCGGCGCGACTTCGACGACGAGACCTACGGCGGCTGGTGGCCCGACGACTTCCCCACCCCGAAGATCGGCAACGATCCCATGGCCGACGATCCCGACCAAGTCGTCGCGTTCTCGAGCCGCGGTCCGACGACCGACGGGCGCAACAAGCCCGACGTCGTGGCGCCCGGCACGTTCATACTCTCCACCCGCTCGTCGCAGCTCGCGCCGAACAACTTCGCGTGGAAGGCGTTCCCGCAGAACTCCGGGCGCTACTTCTACATGGGCGGCACGAGCATGGCGACGCCGCTCACCGCCGGCGCCGTGGCGCTCCTCCGCCAGTGGCTGCGTACCAAAAAGGGAATCGCGAAGCCCACCGCGGCGCTCCTCAAAGCGCTCCTGATCGCCGGCGCCAATCGCCTCCCGAAGACCGCCCCGGCGGGCACGATCGTCGACGACCACCAGGGCTTCGGGCGCGTGAACCTCGACCGCTCGCTCCGCAAGACGCTCCTGGTCGTCGACGGCGAAGCCCTCGAGACCGGCGAGAAGGCGACCCACACGATCCAAGTCTCGGCGCCGAACAAGAAGCTCCGCATCGCCCTCGCCTACAGCGACTTCCCCGGTCACGAGCTGGTGAACAACCTCAACCTCATCGTCACCGATCCCAACGGCAAGCGCTGGGTCGGCAACCTCTCCGGCGCGAGCCCGACGCTCACGCTCGACGCACGCAACAACGTCGAGGTCGTGGACGTCGCGAAGGCAGCCAAAGGCACGTGGACGATCGACGTCGTCGCGTCCAACGTGAGCTCGGGGCCGCAAGACTACGCGCTGGTCGCGCTCGTCCCGTGAGCCGCGAACGCACCCTGCATCCGTCGCGGTGGGCGCTCGTGCTGCCCGCGTGCCTCGCTCTCCTCCTCGTGGGAGGCGGAGCGGGGTGCGCGCGGCAGAAGCCGCCCGCCACGCCCGATGACGAGGACGACGCGCCTCCCCCCGCCGCCGCCACTTCTCCGAAGCACCCGCACGACAAGGCCGACGATCCCAGCGTCGAGATCGTCGCCCCGCTCATCGTCGCGTGGTCGACCTTGGGCACCGGCGCAGCTGATCCCAAGTTGGGACAGCCCACGAGCTTCCACGCTCACCTCCCCACCGGCACCTGCATGCCCGAGGGCCTCGGCCCCTTCGTCCTCAAGAACGTCGTCGACAACGGCGACGATGATCGCGGCGTCTCGCTCGTGTCTCCCGGCGACGGCATCATCCTCTCCTTCTTCACCTACCCCGCCCCGCGGTCGTTGAAGGCGGAGATCGAGGGCATCGCCGGCCTCATGTGCAAGGGCGCGACGTCGATGAGCACCAACGTCTCCGACCCGCGCTTCCCCGATCCGGGCGTCATCGCCGCGTGCGGCCACGCGACCCGCAACGGCCAAGCCATCGAGCAAGCGCTCGTCTTCAAGCGCGGCGATTGGTTCTACGAAGCCCGCTTCAGCTTCTTCGGCGGCAGCATGATCGCGAAGTACTCGCTCGCGATGTCGGTCGTGCAGACCGCGTTTCGCCCGTGCCCGAAGTGACGGGAAGCACCCTCCGAATTGGGGCGTTCTTTCGTCATGTCCGGCTCGCGTCTCGCCTTCGGCTTCGCGCTCGCGCTCGTCGCGCTCGCCCCCGCCTGCAAGCACGACGGGGCGACGCCGACCAAGGACGCCCCCGCGACGGGAACGAACGACGCGTGGGTCGCTCCGCCGCCGAGCGCATCGGCCGCGAGCAGCACGAGCGTCTCGAGCGCCGATGCCAGCGCGACACCGGACCCGTACGCCGAGCTCCCGCCCATCGACGAAGACGGCGCCTCGGTCATCCTCGCCGATCGGATCGCCGGCTTCTCGAGCGACGACAAGTACCTCGGCTGGCAGATCTCCACCTGCGATCCGTGCCCGAGCGAGTTCCACTTCCGCGGCCCGGGCGCGGCGCCCGTCGACCTCTTCTACCACTGGGATCCGGGCGCTGACGGCACCCTCCCGGCCGACGTCGCCGAGAAGCGTCGCAAGGCCGCCGACGGCGCGGTCGACGCGCGGCTGAAGAGCCTCGCGGCCGACAAGGTCGAAGCGGGCCGCAAGCTGCGCGGTCCCTTCCCCTACCCCGATCTGATCTTCCACGTCACGACGGGCCAGACGTCGCGCGCCGGTACGGTCGCGCTCCTCTTCGGCGCGCACGTCGCCTCCGAGCCGGCGAACCTCTCCGTCCACCCGATCCGGATCGAGCTCGGACCGCACGAGATGCTCGGCAAGATGTCGCCCGAAGAGCGCGCCCGGATCGCGAAGCTCCCTCCCGCCGAGCGCGCGAAGGCGCAGAAGGACTGGGACGACTCGTGGGGCATGAACCCACCGCGACTCGCCTACGCGAACGTGACGAAGGACGGCCGCGACATCGGCGTCGTCGCGATCGCGGGGGGCTCGATGTGGTTCGAGACCGGCGGCTCCGCGCGCATGAGCGCCGCGGCGTTCGCCGCCGAGATCTACGAACAGACCGGGCACCGCCGGCTCGACGCGAACGACGCCGCCGGCGCAGCGGTCTGGCTCGCGAAGGCCGAGGCGGCGAAGCCCGACGACCCTCGCTTCTCCTACGAGCTCGCGACGGCCCTCGCGCGGCAGAAGGATCCGAAGACGAAGGATGCGCTCGACCGAGCGCTCGCCCACGCCGGCGGCGCGAGCAACGCGAGCAGCGCGACCGCGGCGATGAAGCAACGAATCCGTGGCGATGCGGCATTCGACGGCGTGCGGAACGAGCCCTGGTTCGCGGATCTGCGCTGAGTCGAGCGGCCCGATGAGCCGATCCTGACTCGGCACGTCGTTGCTCTCGAGCAGCGGTAGCGTGATGACAGCGGCGGGACCGCCGCGATGCTCCTCGAGGTATGAGAGTGACGCGTTCCGCGAGCGACTCGGGAGCGCCGACAGTCGGCAAGTCATCGCCGCCCGCCTAGTCGCTTCGCGCGGTCGCCGTGTTACTCTGATGGAATGCGGTCCTTTGCTTGGCTCGGCACGGCTTCCGTCATCTCCCTCGTTGCATTCGCTCCCGCTTGCGGTGGTGGCGACGGGATCACTCCGCCGCCCATCGACTCGGGCACGCCCTCCGACTCGGGCGACGGTGGCACGAGCGACGTGCCCACGATCACGTTCGGCGCGAAGGACAAGATTCTTCTGATTGGCACGGTGATCGGTCCGGACGATCCGTTCGAAGGACAGGTCCTCGTCGAGGGCGCGACGATCACCTGCGCCGCCCCCGGCACCGAGTGCGCCGGTCGCCCCGGCGCCGCGAGCGCGACCGTGATCGACACCAAGGGCATCATCGCGCCCGGCCTGATCGACACGCACAACCACATCTTGTTCGACATCTTCGACAACGACGATTGGACGACGAGCAAGGTCAACACCAACCACGACGAGTGGCCGAACGAGCCGCGCTACGCGGCGATGATCGACGTGAAGCAGTGCCTCGCCAACGACTCGCAGGGCAAGCCGGCGTGGTGCGCGCAGACGCCCTACGGCACCGCGAGCGGCAGCCTGCGCTGCGAGATGGACAAGTGGGGCGAGCTCAAGGCGCTCGTCGCCGGGACCACGAGCGTCGTCGGTCTGCCCGGCACGTCCGCGGCGTGCTTCGGCTCGCTCGCGCGCTCGATCGACGTCGCGCAGAACGGGCTCAACAGCGACAAGGTGCAGACCAGCGCCATCTTCCCGCCGTCCAAGGCGAGCGCGGACGGCGTGTGCAACAACTTCGCGTCGAAGGCGACCGAGTCGTACATCATTCACGTCGGTGAAGGGACCGACAGCAAGGCGCTCGCCGAGTTCGCGACGCTGGGGACGGTCTCGACGACTCCCGGGTGCCTCTACGCTCCGCAGACGGCGATCACGCACGGGACGGCGCTGACGGCGAACGAGTTCAAGACGATGGGCGACAAGGGGATGAAGCTCATCTGGTCGCCGCAATCGAACGTCTCGCTCTACCAAGCCACGACCAACGTCCCCGCCGCGCTCGACGCGAACGTCACCGTCGCCGTCGCGCCGGACTGGTCGATGGGCGGGAGCCAGAACATGCTCGACGAGCTCCGCTTCGCGAAGGGCTGGAGCGACGCCAAGTGGAACGCGCGCCTCACCAGCAAGGACGTCGTTCGCATGGCGACCGCGAACCCGGCGAAGGTGCTCGCGCTCGACACGCGCCTCGGGGCGTTGAAGGAGGGCTACGTCGCCGACATCGCGATCTTCCGCGGCGACCGCAGCAAGCCCTTCGACGCGATCGTGGCGGCGACGCCACGCGACGTGCGACTCGTCATGATCGGCGGCGTCGTGCTCTACGGCGACGACGTGCTGGAACCGGCGGCAGTGTCCACGAGCTGCGAGAAGCTCGACCTGTGCGGGGGCTCCAAGTTCCTCTGCGTCGCGCTGCCGCAGGCGACCGACAAGCTCGATCAGACCTACGCCCAAATCAAAGCCGCGCTCGAGAAGGCGCTCACCGACGCGGACGCACAGACGACGAGCGACGGCTGGAACTTCGCGCCGCTCACGCCGCTCGTGAAGTGCCCGAACTGACCCTTCGCCTCGGCGGGACTTCCCGCGCCGCGCAGAAGGTGGTAGTTCGACCTACATGAAGCTCACCGCCGCCGCTCTCTTCGCCGGTCTCCTGCTCGCGACTGCCTGTGGCACCTCCTACGAGATGCCGTCGCAGGATCCCACCCTGCTCGCCCAGCCGCAGCCCGCGGCCGAGGTGCGGGGCGCCGTGATCAGCGCACTCGCTCAGCGCAAGTTCTCCCCCGAGGGCGAAGAGGCCGGCAAGGTGACCGCCCACCACTCGAAGGGCGGCATGGATATCAAGATCGCCATCGAGTACGACGAGTCGCACTACCGCGTGCTGCTCCTCGGCTTCGGCGGCTACAAGTCCGAGGCGGGGCCCAACGGAGCGCAAGTCCCGGAAGAGCGGTTGAGCAAGGAGCTCGTCGCGCTGAGGAAGTCGATCGACCTCGAGCTCAAGCGCCCCGCGAAGGAGCGCGCCGAGGCCGAGCGCCAGGAGCGCGAGTACCAGATGCTCCTCGAGCAGCAGCGCACCGCGCAGGCGCAAGCGCAGGCGCAGGCCGCGCAGGCCCAGCAGCAGCAGGCCGCCCAGCCGGCCGGGCCCGCGATCGTCGTCCCGGTCACGCTGCCGGGCGTGCCGCTCCCGGCGGTGAACGCGACGTCTTCGACCTCGGTCACGTCCGGTTCGCAGACGATCACGTGCTGCATCAACGGCGCCCTCTACAACTGCCCGAGCCAGGACGCGTATCGCCAGTGCATGACGATGAACCCCGGCGCGTGCACGAGCGCTGGCCGCTGCAAGTGAAGCTGGTGTAAGTCATCGCGCATGGGCGCACAGTGGAAGCAAAAGGGTCGCGAGGCTTCGGCCGCCGCGAAGGGTAGGATCTTCACCAAGCTCGCGAAGGAGATCATGGTCGCCGCGCGCAGCGGCGCCGATCCTTCGATGAACGCGCGCCTGCGCATGGCCGTCGACGCCGCGAAGAAGGCGTCGATGCCGAAGGACACGCTCGAGCGCGCGATCAAGAAGGGCGCCGGCCTCCTCGACGAGCCCGTCAACTACGAGACCGTCACCTACGAAGGCTTCGCGCCCCACCAGGTGCCGGTCATCGTCGAGTGCCTGACCGACAACCGGAACCGCACGTCGGCGAACGTCCGCATGCTGTTCCGCAAGGGTCAGCTCGGTGCGTCGGGCTCCGTCTCGTGGGACTTCGCGCGCGTGGGTCAGGTCGAAGCGACTCCCCCGGCGCCGGGCACCGACGCCGAAGAGGCCGCGATCGAGTCGGGCGCGCAGGACGTCGAAGCCGACCCCGACGGGACCGCGCGCTTCTTCACCGAGCCCGGGGACGTGGACGCGGTGAGCAAGGCGCTCTCGGATCGGAAGTGGAACGTCACGTCGGCCGCGCTCATCTGGAAGGCGAAGAACCCGGTCTCGCTCGAGGCGGCGGCGCGCGGCGAGGTCGAAGCGTTCCTCGAAGGGCTCGACGAGGACGACGACGTCCAGAGCATCTTCGTCGGCCTCGCCTGAGCGCGACGGCGCGCCGGCTCAGCGCGGGAAACGCGCCGCCCACGGCTCGCGCGGCAGCTCGGCCGCGTTCGTGACGAACGCGATGAGGTGATAGAAGCCGACGAGGACGACGAGCTCCAGGAGCTGGGGCTCGTCGAACCGGCGTGCGAGCGCGGCCCACGTCTCGCCGGTCACGCGCCCGCCGTCGTGGAGCTCGTCGACGAGGCGAAGCACCTCGTCGTCGTCGCTCGTCCCCAGCTCGCTCGGTGCGCGGAGCACGGTGGCGCGCAGCGTCTCGGCGCTCAGCCCGGCGGCCGCCGCGAACGCGGTGACGTGCACGCCCCACTCGTACTCGGAGCCGCAGCGCGCGGTCGCCCGAAGGATCACGAGCTCCCGCACGCGGGGCGGGAGCGAGCTCTTCGAGAGCAGGCCGCTGCCGAGCGCGCGCATCCGCCCATCGAGCTCCGGGTGGCGCGCCACGGTCCGAAAGAGCACGAGCGGGTCCATCCCGCTGTTGGGGGGCATCCATTTCGCGAGCCGCTCGGCCACGTCGGGCGCGTACGGCGGCTCGAGCGGACGAATGCGGGGCGCAGCCGAAGGTGCGGGGGCGGTGACGTTGGTCATGCTACGCATTTAGTAGCGCGTGGACTTTCGTCAAGCGCGACGCTACATTTTTCGTAGCATGGCGACCCGCAAGACCCCCAAACCCGGGACCGCAGTCCGTGGCTCGCGCACCGGCCGCCCGATCATGGCGCTCCTCGACCTCCTCGGCCGGCGCTGGGCCCTCCGCGTGCTCTGGGAGCTGCGCGACGGCGCAGCGACGTTCCGCGCGCTCCGCGAGCGCTGCGACGGCGTCTCGCCGACGGTCCTGAACGATCGCCTGCGCGAGCTCCGCGAGTCGGCGATCGTGGAGCTCGGCGACGACGGCTTCGTGCTCACCGCGTCCGGCAAGGCGCTGCTCCGCGCGCTCTCGCCGCTGCAGCGTTGGGCCGACGCGTGGGCGACGTGAGCCGTCAGCCCGTCGCCAGCTTCATCAGCTCGCCGCGCGCATCGAGCGCGTTCAGATCGTCGAAGCCGCCCACGTGCGTCTCCCCGATCCAGATCTGAGGGACCGTGTTGCGCCCCGTCTTCTCGGCCAGCCACGCGCGCAGATCGGGCTTGTTCGTCGCGTCGATCAGCTCGAAGTCGAGCCCCCGCTTGCGGAGCAGGCGCTTCGCGCGCCAGCAGAAGATGCAGTAGTCCTTCGCGTACATCTTGATCGGTTGCTGCATGGCTGCCCTCAGTCTACCAGCCAACGCGCGAGGCGCTTCTTCATCACGCGGTGCGCGGCCGCGCTCTCGTCGACGAGGACGAAGCGGCGCCCGTGCCGCGCCGCCGCCTCGCCCGCGGTACCGCTCCCGGCGAAGTAGTCGAGCACCACGTCCCCCGGGCGCGAGTGCACCTTCACGATCCGCTCGACGATCGCGAGGGGCTTCTGCGTGGGGTACCCCGTCTTCTCCTTCGAGGTCGTCGGAACGATCGTGTTCCACCACACGTCGGTCGGGGTCTTCCCCCGCGCCGCCTTCTCCTTCGTCACCAGACGTGGCGCCATGTAGGGGATCCGGTCGATCGCGTCGTACTCGAACACCCAGCGCTTCGGGTCGCGCGCATACCAGAGGATGGTGTCGTGCTTCCGCGGCCAACGGTCGCGCGAGCGGCCGCCGTAGTCGTAGGCCCACACGATCTCGTTCATGAAGCAGTCGCGCCCGAGCAGCCCATCCAGCGCGACCTTCACGTAGTGGACCTCGTGCGCGTCCAGGTGCACGAAGAGCGAGCCGTCGGGCGTGAGACAGCGGAGCGACGCTTCGATCCGCGGCAGCAAAAACGCCACATAGTCGTCGAAGCGGTCGCCGTAGGACGCGCTCTTCACGCGCGTCACCGCGTAGCGCTCGCCGTGGAAGCCACGCCGGTCGCCTTCCGCCGCGCGCGAAACCTTCATCCGATCGCGCCTTTGCACCGTGCCCGTGTTGAACGGCGGATCGATGTAGACGAGCCGCGCGAAGCCGGCCGGGAGCCGCGGAAGCACGTCGAGACAGTCACCGCGATGGAGCTCGCCCACGCGCATGAGCGCCCATACTAGACACAATCCCTGGCCCGCCACGCCTCCGTCACCGAGGAGGCTCACTTTCGGGGAGAAAACTCGGGTATCTTGGTTCGATGCACCTCGGCGCCACGGTCGCCGGACGGTTCCGCATCGAAGCCCGCGTTGGGGCTGGTGCCATGGGCGAAGTCTTTCGCGCCGCCGATCTGACCGACGGTCGCGTCGTCGCGATCAAGCTGCTCCGCGAGAACGTGCCTGACGGGCGGCCGCGCTTCTCGCGCGAGGTTCGCGCGCTCGAACGGTTGTCCCACCCCGGGATCGTCGGACACGTCGCGCACGGACAAGCCGCGCTCCCCTACCTCGTCATGGAGTGGCTCGAGGGCGAAGATCTCCGCGCGCGCCTCGCCCGCGAGCCGCTGACGATCGAGCAGACGGTCCGGCTCGGCTGCGAGCTGGCCGACGCGCTCGCCCACGTCCACGAGCACGGCGCCGTCCACCGCGACGTGAAGCCCAGCAACATCATCCTCGAGCGCGGGGCGATCGAGCGCCCGAAGCTCGTCGACTTCGGGCTCGCGCGCTTGCTCGACGTCGACGGCCAACCCGGCGAAGAGTTCGCGAGCGCGAGTGGCATCCTCGTCGGCACGCCCGGCTACATGGCGCCGGAGCAGGCGCGCGGGAGCGCGGGTCCCCCGGCCGACGTCTTCGGCCTCGGCTGCCTCCTCTACAAGTGCCTCACCGGGCATCCGCCGTTCCAGGCGCCGGACATGGTCGGCACGCTCGCGCGCGTGCTCTTCGACGACGCGGCGCCCCCCTCCGAGCAGGTGCCGCAGACGCCGGCCGCGCTCGACGCGCTGCTCCTGCGCATGCTCGCGAAGGACGCGCCGAAGCGACCGACCGCGCGCGAGGTCGAGCAAGCGCTCCGCCGAATCGGCGGCCACGAGACCACCGAGCGCCGCACGAACGAGCCGCGCGCGCTCACCGGGCGCGAGCGTCGGATCGTGAGCGTGGTCCTCGCGTACCGCGGCGCCAACGACGACGGCGAGGAGACGCTGCTCGGAACCAAGAGCTCGGTGGCCGCGCCCGAGGTCCTCGAGCGCGTGCGCGCGCTCGGCGAGGAGTACGCAGCGCACGTCGAGTTCCTCGGTCCGTCGGTGCTCGCCGTCTTCGCCGACCGCGGGGGCGCGACGGAGCAGTCGGCGCGGGCCGCTCGCTTCGCGCTCGCGCTGCGGGCCGTGCTCCGCGAGATCCCGATCGCGGTCACGACGGGCCGCGCGGAGATCGCGCAGCGCATCGTCGGCGACGCGGTCGAGTCGGCGGTCGCGCTCGCGCGCGTGACGGCGCCCACGCGCGTGGCCGCGGATCCGATCACGGTGGGGCTCCTCGGCGCCGACTTCGAGGTCGCCTCCGAAGGCGATCGACTCTGGCTCGTCCGCGCGCTCCCGCGCGGTGAGGTCGCGCCGCGCACGCTGCTCGGAAAGCCGACGCCGTGCGTGGGGCGTGACCGCGAGCTCTCCGCGCTCGACGCGGCGCTGAGCGACGTGATCGCGGGCCCCCGCGCGGAGGTCGCGCTCTTCGTCGCGCCGAGCGGCACCGGGAAGTCGCGCCTCCGCTACGAGTGGCTGCGGCGGCTGCGCGAGCGTGGGGGCACGCACGTCGTGACCGCGCGCTGCGACGCCATGACCGGCACCGCGCCGCTCGCGCTCGCCGCGCAGTGGGTGCGCGAGGCCGCCTCCGTCGTCCCCGCCGATCCGCCCGAGCGCGCGCACGCGCTGATCGCCGCGCGCGTCGCCGCGATCGCGCCGCCGGCCGACGCGCCGCGCCTCACCGACTTCCTCGCCGAGATCGCGGGCGCGAACCCACCCAAGGCCCCCGTCGGCGTCCAGCTCTCCGAGGCGCGCGACGATCCGATGCTGATGAGCGATCAGGTCCGCGCCGCGTTCACCGACTGGCTCCGCTGGGAGACGGAGACGATGCCGTTCGTCGGCGTCGTCGACGATCTGCAGTGGGGCGACGCCGCGAGCGTGCGCCTGATCGACGCCGCGCTGGATGCGCTGCGCGAGGCGCCGCTGTTCGTCTTCGCGCTCGCGCGGCCCGAGCTCCACGCGAGCTTCCCCGCGCTGTGGGAGGGCCGCAACGTCGCGCAGCGGCAGCTCGGCGAGCTCGGAACGAACGCGGCGACGGAGCTCGCGCGGAGCGTCCTCGGCGGCGATGCGAGCGCCGACGAGATCTCCGCGCTCGTGAAGCGCGCGAGCGGCAACGCCTTCTTCCTCGAGGAGATGCTCCGCGCCCACGCCGAAGGCCAAGACGGCGACGCGCCGGCGACGGTGCAGGCCGTCGTCCAGCGCCGGCTCGAGAGCTTCGACGAGCCCGTGCGGCGTGCGCTCCGCGCCGCCGCGATCTTCGGGATGAGCTTCTGGACGGGCTCGGTCGAGGCGCTCGTCGGCGGAGGCAAGGCCGAGGCGGTCCTGCGAACGCTCCGCGATCGCGAGGTCGTCTCGCCACGCCCGACCGCCCGCTTCGAGGGCGACGAGGAGTGGGTCTTCCGCCACGCGTACGTCCGCGACGCCGCCTACGCGATGCTGACGAGCGAGGACCGGATGCTCGGGCATCGCCTCGCCGGGGAGTGGCTCGAGGCGCGGGGCGAGCGCGATGCGCTCGTCGTCGCCGATCACTTCGAGCGCGGCGGGCGCGCCGAACGCGCGGTGCCCCACCTGCGCCGCGCGGCGAAGCAAGCGCTCGACGGGAACGATCTGGACCTCGTCGTGAAGAACGTGGAGCGCGCGCGCGCGGCCGGCGCGACGGGCGAGGCGCTCGGCGAGCTCGCGCGCTACGCGGCCGAAGCACTCCGCTGGCGCGCGCGCCTGGCCGAGGCGGTGAGCTACGCCGAGCTCGCGCTCCAGGAGCTCTCCCCGAGCACGCCGACGTGGTACGCGGCTTTGGCCGAGCTCGCGACCGCGTCCACCGTGCAAGGGAGCGTCGAAGCCCTCCTGCGCGCGCAGCGGCTGCTCGTCGAGGATCCTTCACCGAACGCGTTCGTCGGCGCGCGGGTCGTCGCGCTCGCACGGCTCGCGGGCCAGCTCGTCGTCGCCGGGCGCCCGGCCGAGGCCGACGCGACGATCACGCTCGCGGAGCGCTCCGATCTCGGGAGCTCCGTGCGCGCGCAAGCACGGCTCGCGCAAGCGCGGAGCCTGCGCGCGCTCCACGCGAGCGATCCCGCGAACTACCGGCGCAACGTGTCCGAGGCGCAGCTCCTGTTCGAGGCTATCGGCGACCGCCGCAACGCGTGCGTGCAGGCGGTGAACCTCGCGAGCGCGATGCTGAACATGGGCCGCACGAAGGAGTCCATCGAGCGCTTCGAGGCCGCGCGCGCGACGGCGGCGTCCCTCGGGCTCGCGCGGATCGTCGCGCTCATGGATCAGAACGTCGCGCAGGCGTGGCTGGCCGAGGGCGACGTCGAGCGCTCGATCGAGGTGCAGCAGAAGGCGGCGGCGTTCTTCGAGGCGCAGCGCGACCGCCGGCTCGAGTGCTACTCGCGGATCTACCTCGCCTGGGCGCTCGCGGCGGCCGGGCGCCAGGACGACGCCGTCGCCGAGGCCGAGCGCGCCGTGGTCGCCGGCGGGCCGCTCCCGCCCGCGCTCGCCGGCGCGCGCGCGACGCTCGCCGACCAGCTCATGCGTCGCGGTGGCGAGGACGAGCGTGCGGCTGAGCTCGCGCGCGCCGCTCACGCCACGCTCGAGGAGCTCGGCGGGCTCGAGGAGTGCGAGGCGCTCGTTCGGATCGTCTTCGTCGAGGCCGCGTTTCGGCGCGGCGACGTGGCCGCGGCGCGGGCCGAGCTCAACCGTGCGCTCACGCGCCTCGACGAGCGCATGAAGGACATCGAGGAGCCGAGCTGGAGGGTGAGCTTCCTCTCGAACGTGGCCGAGCACGCCCGCGTCATCGCGCGCGCGCGAGCAGAAATTGCGCGCGTGGCAGCAGGCGAATTCCCCGAAGCCGGCACCGTCACGATCCCACCGGGGGTCGCCGCCACCCTCGCAACTGAGTTACCCTGATCCGATGGAGCTCGGCGCGAAGATCGCGGGCCGATTCCGGATCGAAGCGCGCGTCGGCGCGGGCGCGATGGGCGAGGTCTACCGGGCGGCCGATCTGAGCGCCGGGCGCTCCGTCGCCGTGAAGGTGCTGCGCCCGAACATCCCCGAAGGTCCCCCGCGCTTCGCGCGCGAGATCCGCGCGCTCGAGCGGCTCCATCACCAGCACGTCGTCGCGCACGTGAGCCACGGCGCCGAAGCGGAGGACCGCTTCCTCGTCATGGAGTGGCTCGAAGGCGAGGACCTCCGTCATCGGCTCGCGCGGGAGCCGCTCTCGATCGACGAGGCGGTGGAGCTCGGGCGAGCGTTGGCCGATGCGCTGGCGCACGTCCACGAGCGCGGCGCAGTCCACCGCGACGTGAAGCCGTCGAACGTGTTCCTCGACGGCGGCGCCGTCGCGCGGCCGAAGCTCGTCGACTTCGGGCTTGCGCGGCTGCTCGACGAAGGGGACCCGACGAACGAGTTCCAGAGCGCGTCGGGCATCCTGATCGGGACCCCCGGCTACATGGCGCCCGAGCAGACGCGCGGCAAGGCGGACGGCGCGGCCGACGTCTTCGCGCTCGGATGTGTACTCTACAAGTGTCTCACGGGGCACGGCCCCTTCCAGGCGCCCGACGTCGTCGGCACGCTCGCGCGCGTGCTCTTCGACGAGCCGGCGCGACCGAGCGAGCTCGTGCGCGATCTGCCGCAGACGCTCGACGAGCTCGTGGTGCAGATGCTCTCGAAGGACCCGGGGGCGCGCCCCACCGCGCGCGCCGTGCTCGAGGCGCTGCGCGCGCACCGGCGCGCGAGCGGGACACCGAGCGCCCCTCCGCCGCCCGAGCGCGGCTTGGGGCACCGCGAGCGCCGGATCGTGACCGTCGTCGTCACGCACCAGGGCCACGTCACCGGCGGCGCGGAGACGACGCTGCACGGCACGCTCGCCGCCCCGGGCGAAGTCGTCGCCGAGGTGCGGAGCGCCGCGCAGCGGTATGGGGCGCGCGTCGAGTTCCTCGGGCCGTCGGTCCTTGCGGTGTTCGCCGACACGGGCGGCGCGCAGGAGCAGGCGGGGCGCGCCACGCGGTTCGGGCTCGAGCTCGTCGGGCTCATGCCCGACGTGCCGGTCGCCGTCGCGACGGGCCGCGTCGAGGTCGCCCAGCGCGTGGTCGGCGAAGCCGTCGACACCGCGGTCGAGATCGCCCGCCGCGCCACGCCCGGGCGGCTCGCCGCCGGGCCGATCACGGTCGGCCTGCTCGCGGGTGACTTCCAGGTCGACGCGACCGGTGACGCGCTCGTCGTGGTGCGGGAGCTCCCGCGCGCCGAGGCCGCACCGCGCACGCTCCTCGGCCGTCCGACCCCGTGCGTCGGGCGCGAGCGCGAGCTCGCCGAGCTGGATGCCTCGCTCGAGGACGTGAAGAGCGAGGCGCGCCCGATCGCGTCGCTCCTCGTGGGACCGAGCGGCGTCGGGAAGTCGCGCTTGCGTTGGGAGTGGCTCGAGCGCCTGCGCGCGCGCGAGCCCGAGACGTTCGTGATCCTGGCGCGCTGCGACGCGATGCTGGGCAACGCGCCGCTCGCGCTCGCGGCGGACTTCATCCGCGCCGCCGCAGGGGTGACGGCGGGCGAAGGTGCAGCCGCGGCGCGTACGCGCATCGCAGCGCGCGTGAGCGCGTTGGCGCCGACCGCGCGCGCGGGCGACGTCCCGCGCCTCACCGAGTTCCTCGCCGAGATCGCCGGCGCGAACGAAGGCGCCGAGGCCAGCGTGCAGCTCGCCGCCGCGCGCGACGATCCGATGCTGATGGGCGATCAGGTGCGCGCCGCGTTCACCGACTGGATCGCGCTGGAGACGCAGACGGCCCCGCTCGTGGCGGTCATCGACGATCTCCAGTGGGCGGACGCGGCGAGCGTGCGCCTGCTCGACGCGGCGCTCGGCGCGGGCGAAGGCTCGCCGCTCTTCGTGGTCGCGTTCGCGCGTCCGGAGGTGCGGACCACGTTCCCGGCCCTCTTCGACGGCCGGAGCATGCACGAGCGTCGTCTGTCCGAGCTCACGAAGGGCGCGGCGACGGAGCTCGTGCGCGCGGTGCTCGGCGCGGACGCGGCGAACGACGAGATCGCGGAGCTCGTGCAGCGCGCGGCGGGGAACGCGTTCTTCCTCGAGGAGATGCTGCGCGCGCACGCCGAGGGCGCGGAGGGCGACGCGCCGGCGACGGTGCAGGCGATCGTCCAGCGGCGGCTCGAGAGCTTCGACGGCGCGACGCGGCGGGCCCTGCGCGCGGCGGCCATCTTCGGAATGACGTTCTGGACGGGGGCCGTCCGCGCGCTCGCACCGGACGGCGCGGTGATGACGGGGCCGCTCCTGCGGATGCTGCGCGATCGGGAGGTCGTGTCGGCGCGGAGCACGTCGCGCTTCGACGGCGACGAGGAGTGGGTGTTCCGCCACGCGTACGTCCGCGAGGCGGCGTACGCGATGCTCACGGACGAGGACAAGGTGCTCGGTCACGCACTCGCGGCGGAGTGGCTCGAGGCGCAAGGCGAGCGGGATGCGTTGCTCCTCGCGGATCACTTCGAGCGCGGGAACCTCTTCGATCGGGCGGTGCCCTACCTGCGGCGCGCGGCGAAGCAGGCGCTCGACGCGAACGATCTCGATCTCGCGGTGCAGCTCGCCGAGCGCGCGCGCGTGCGCGGCGTGACCGGCGAACCGCTGGGCGAGCTCGCGCGCTACGCCGCCGAGGCGCTGCGGTGGCGCGCGCGGCTCTCCGCGTCGGAGGAGTGGGCCCGCGTGGCGATGGAGCACCTGTCCCCGAGCAGCCCGACTTGGTATGCGGCCATCAGCGAGCTCGCGGCGGCCGCGACGGCGCAGGGGCACGTCGACGAGCTCGTGCGCTTGCGGACGCTGCTGATGGAAGACGCGTTCCCGACCGCGTTCCCCGCCGCGCGCGTGGTCGCGCTGTCGCGCGTGGCGGCGCAGCACGTGGTGGCGGGGAAGCCCGAGGCGACGGACGAGCTCCTGCGCGCGGCCGAGGGGTGCGACATCGAAGGCTCGGCGCGCGCGATGGCGCGGCTCGCGCAGGCGCGCGGGATCCAGGCGCTCGCGACGAGCGATCCGGCGCGCTACCGGGAGTGGACCGCGAAGGCGGGCGAGCTGTTCGAGGCGATCGGCGATCGTCGCAACGCGTGCGTGTCGACGACGAACATGGGCTGCGCGATCCAAGGCTTGGGCCGCTGGCGCGAGGCGATCGATCTGTTCGTGCCGGCGCGAGAGATCGCGGTCGCGCTCGGGCTGCCGCGGATCATCGCGCTGATCGATCAAAACTTGGCGCTGGGCCGGCTCGAGGTCGGAGAGATCGAGGCGTCGGTCGCGACCCAGCTCGAGTCGGTGCAGTTCTTCGCGGCGCAGGGCGACCGGCGGCTCGAGTGCTCGGGGCGGATGTACCTCGCGCGCGCGCTGGAGGCGGCGGGGCGCGACGAAGAGGCGTTTGGCGCGGCGCGGCGGGCCGTCGAGGTGAGCGCGCCGCTCCCGCCGGTGCACGCAGCGGCGCGGGCAGCGCTCGCCGATCTCGAGCTGCGCAAAGGTGACGCCGAGCGCGCGCGCGAGTTGGTGGTGCCGGCGCTCGAGACGGTGAACGCGCTCGGGGGGCTGGAAGAGGGCGAGGCGCTCGTGCGGATCGTCTGGGTGGACGTGATGCTCCAGGTGGGAGAGCGCGCGGCGGCGGTGCGCGAGCTCGAGCGCGCGCTCGCGCGGATCGAGGCGCGCGTGGCGAGCGTCGAGGAGCGGTGGCGCGAGAGCTTCCTGCGCGAGGTGCCGGAGCATCGGCGCGTGGTCCTGCGCGCGCGGGAGCTCGGCGTGGCGTTGCCGAGCGCGATGGCGGAGACGCTCAGGCCGACGTGACGAAGTTCGCGGCGATCCAGTGCTGCTGGCCGTTGGTCATCGTGACGAGGTACTGGTTCTGGCCGACGGCGGCGACGGTGCCGGGGTAGCGATTGCCGTCGCTCCAGGTGACGAGGACGCGCGCGCCGATCGGGAACGTCGAAACGGCGCGCCCGAACGAAGAGAACGCATCGCCGAGCGCGTTGAAGCCGAGGACGGCGGCTTTGCCGACCTCGTTGGCGGCGGCCTGGGCTTGGCGGTCGAATTGGTTCGCTTGCGGACCATACGGGTTCGGCTGCGCGGGGGCGGCGGCGCCCGGGGCGGCGGCGGCGGCGCCCGGTGCGGCGGCGGACGCGGAGGCGCCCAGCGGACGCGGCGGGCCGCCAGCGGCGATGCGCGCGCCTTCTTGCTCGACCATCGGTCCCCAGCCGGCGTAGCGCGGCATGTTCGCGGCCATCTGACCGTTCCAGTGCATCGCGATCTGCGTCCAGCGATTCATGTCGATCTGGTAGTGCGCGAGAGCGCGCGGAAGGCCCCACGCTTTGGCGCATCCGCTGATCGCGACGTAGTCCTCCCACGAGGGCATCGCGGCGACGGGGTTCTTGCGCGCGAGCGCCGCGTTGTAGAGCTCCATGTAGCGCGTGGCGACCTGGCCCATGAGCGAGGGGTCCTGCATGCGCGCGGTCCACCCGGCCTTGGCGGCTTCCCAGTCGGGGCGGGCGACGCCTTGGGCGGCGACGAGCGCGGCGGAGCGCTCGACGTCTTGATAGACGTCGCTGACGAGGGCCGAGAGCTCGGCGTAGCGCTCGAGCGTGATGCCCTGGATGGGCGCGTACGGATCCATGGCGCCATCGTAATCGCCGCGCGTCACGACGGACAGTGGTGCGTCACACGGGAACGGGGCCGCCGAGGAGACCGAAGAACCGCGCGATCCAGACGATGATGGCGAGCGCGTACACGATGCCGACGAACCAGAGCGTGAAGCGGCCGAGGCGGTCGCGATAGAAATAGAACGGAGAGCCGTCCTTCCACGTCGCGACGATCGTGGCGAGAGCGACGAGCGAGTTGGAGAGCAGGATCGGGACGAGCAGCGGGTGCATCCGCAGCGACTCGATGACGTGCCCATCCATCAGAGAGTGCGCGGAGCGCGTGAGCCCGCAGCCGGGGCACGGCACGTGGAAGACGGCGGCGATGGTGCAGCGCTTGATGCCTGCGGCGGCGGGAGCGACGCCGACGACCCAGACGAGGAGCGCGAGCGCGGCGCGGCCGGGAAAGGGTCCCTTCGGCTTCGTGGCAGCCTTTTCGGGGAGGCTCTCGGAGCTCGTGGGCGCCGTCGTCATCGGGCGAAGCTTGCAGGCAAAAGACCCACGACGCCCACCGAAAAAACGCTTCCTTTCGGCGAGAAGCGTGCGAGCATGGCCGGACGATGACTGACCTCGTGCAAGCAGCTGGTGGATACGGACCTCCTGGAGGCTACGGCCCTCCCCCTGGCGGAGGGGCTCCGCCTGGTGGCTACGGTCCGCCGGGTGGTGGTGCGCCCCCGGGTGGCTACGGTCCGCCGGGTGGTGGTGCGCCCCCGGGTGGTTTCGGTCCGCCGGGTGGTCCGCCGCCGGGTGGCTTTGGTCCGCCGGGTGGTCCGCCGCCGGGTGGCTTCGGTCCGCCGGGTGCGCCTCCGGGAGCGCCGCCGGGTGGCTACGGTGCGCCGCCGCCGAACCCGTACGGTGGTCCGCCGCCGGGTGGTGGGTTTGGTCCGCCGCCGATGGGTGGGCCGATGGGTCCGGGCATGGAGCGTACGCACCCGCTGGCGATCGCGTCGCTGGTGACGGGCATCCTGGCGATCGTGCCGGGCTGCTGCTGCGGTCTCCTCGGCATCCCGCTCGCGATTGCGGCGGTGGTGACGGGGATCTTGGGCATGAACAAGATCAACGCGGATCCGATGCAGTTCAAGGGTAAGGGCCTCGCGATTGCGGGTCTGGTCTGCGGCGGCGTGGGTCTCGTGGTCGAGATCATCGGCTTCGCGATGAACCTCGGTTCGCAGGTGATGAACTCGGCGGGGGGAGGCGGGGGTCCCTGAGCGTATATCGGGCCCATCATGGGTCCGATGAACCAGGTCAACGCTGGCTACGGAAATCCGGGCGGCGGCTACGGCGGGCCGCCCGGGTATCCTCCACAAGCGCCGCCCCCGGCGGGGGCGCCCTACGGCGGTGGGTTTGGCCCGCCGGGAGGAGCGCCGCCCCCGTACGGAGCGCCGCCACCGATGGGGTTCGGTGGTCCGGGCTTTGGTGGGCCGCAGATGCCCATGCAGAAGACGCACGCGCTCGCGATTGCGTCGCTGGTGACGGGCATCCTCTCGATCCTGCCGTCGTGCTGCTGCTTGGGGTTCCTCGGGATCCCGCTCGCGATCGCGGGAGTGATCACGGGAGTGCTGGGCCTGATGAAAATCAAGGCAGCGCCGGATGCGTTCAAGGGCAACGGGATGGCCATCGCGGGCCTGATCTGCGCATCGCTCGGTCTCGTCTTCGGAGTCTTGGAGCTGATCCCGGGAGTGATGGACCAAATCGAGCACGCCCGAAGCGGCACGGGCCCCTGAGGGCACCGGCGCGCGCACCGGCGACGAACCGGCGCGCGCCACCCCGTTTTCCACCCCTAGCTTTGCGCCAGATGGTTCGCATTGCGACCTAGGCCGACAAAATGGGGGGTGGAGCGTCCTCACTCTCGCATCGTGGTCCCTGGCACCGTTCGTGCTGAGGCGGAGGCATGCACTACCTCCGATTCGAGATCAAACAGGCCCACCTCTCCTCGCTTCGGTTCCAGCGGCCGTTCACGGAGCGCATCGCGCTCACCCCCGGCCGCCTCGACATGCTCCGCTCCATTCATGCGGAGTGCGGCAACGGCCCCGTCCTCCAGAGCGACCTTCGTCACACGCTCGGTGTGGTGAAGTCCGCGATCAGCGTCATGATCCGCGCGCTCGAACGCGAAGGCTTCCTCACCCGCGTCCGCAATCCCGCCGACAAGCGCACGTTCGTCGTCTTCCTCACGCTGAAGACCAACCAGGCGCTCCGGCAGATTCACCACGACGTCGTCCTCGAGCCGTGGCTCGACCACTTGCACGCGAGCTCCTTCGGCACCCAGCACGCGCCCACGTCCAAGGTCCCGCGCATCACCCACCAGGTCGCCCACCGACTCGACGACGCTTGCGGCCCCTTCCGCCGCGCCGACGGCAACCCTTGGTACGAGACCCCGAGCGACGACGCGTTCCTCTACGCCCGCGTCATCGGCAACCCCTGCATCGTCGACACCGGCCCGCGCGTCAGCGAAGACTACGAGGAAGGCCACGAAGAACGGTGCGACCACGACGGCCCCCTCGAAAAAGAAGAGGCAGTCGACGAGTCCGCGATCGCGTACGTCCTCAGACGGCTCGCAGAGCGAAAACGTCTTCGGACCCGAATCCGTCGTAAACGCAATCGACTCCGGCGCGCGCAAACAACCGCGCCGCCGCCGAGTGGCTGAGATCGCCGCGCGACTCGGCCCACGTCGCGTGCTCGATCAGCAGCGCGAGCTCCACCGCACGACCGAGCGTCAACGCGAAGCGGCGCGCGCCCTGCTCGACCGCCGCCGGACCTCCCGCTCCCATCGTCGCCATCACCCACGACTTGGCGTGCGCGACCGCGTTGGTCGCGACCTCCGCCGCCCCGCGCAGCGAGGCCGGTGCATTCTGCACGCAACGGCGCACTTCCCGCTCGATCGGATCCACCGAGCCACCGCGCGCGAGCACGCGCAGCACGTCGAGGGACAGCACGTTCGTCGTCCCTTCCCAGATCGGCAGCACCTGCGCATCGCGCAGCAGCTTCGGCAGCCCCGTGTCTTCCACGTAGCCCGCGCCACCGAACGCCTCGAGGATCTCGCTCGCGCCCTGCACCGCCTGCTTCCCCGTCACCAGCTTCGCGAGCGGCACGATCATCCGGAAGAGCTCGCGCTCTTCGTCGGTCATCGTCTTCGACTCTTCCTTCCCCATCAGCTCCACGGTCCGGAACGCGAGGAGGAACGCGGCGCGCGACTCGGCCTCGACGAACGACAGCGTATCGACGTGGAGCGGCTTGTCCGCCAGCGGCGCCCCGAACGCCACGCGGCGCCGGGCGTAGTCGTGCGCGAGCGCCATTCCGCGCCGCATGCCACCCGCCGCGCAGACTGCGTTCCAGGTGCGCGTCGTCGCCAGCATCGGCGTGATCTGCTTGATGCCGTCCCGCGTCCCCGTCACGGCCGTCGCGAGCGCGCCATCCAGCGTGAGCTCGGCTGTCGGTACCATTCTGGTACCAAGCTTGTCCTTCAAGCGATTGATCTGGATGCCGTTCAGGCGACCCGCATCGTCCCGCGTCTCCACGTAGAACAGCGCCAGGCCGCTGCCGCCCGGCGGGTTGCCCTCGGGCCGGGCCAAGGTCAGCGCCATCTGCGACGTCGTCGCCGACGTGAACCACTTCGTCCCGTACAGCCGGTGCTGCCCGTTCCCCGCGTCCTTCGCGACCGTCTCCGAGATCGCCACGTCCGAGCCGCCCGTGCGCTCCGTCATCCACTGACCGCTCGTCCACGCCTTGTCCGGATCGCGCGACGTGAGCCGCGGCAGCGCCCGCTCCACCAGCGCCGCGTTACCGGTCGCGAGCAGCGTGCGCGCCGCCCCGTCCGTCATCGCGAGCGGGCACGAGTACACGTGCCACGACGGATCGATCAGGTAGATCAGCGCGAACTGGTGCAGGCGCGAGTACTGCGCGTTCTTGCGCTCGTACGCCGTCGCGATCACGCCCTTCTCGGCCGCGATGCGCGCGGCGAGCTTCCAGAGCGACGACACCTCGATCTGATCGATCCGATTGCCCCACGCATCCCACTGGACCAACCGAGGCTCGTCGAGCCGCTCCGTGATCGAGCGGGTGAAGAGCTCGCCCGAGGCGAGCTCGCCCATCTCTTCGAGCGTCGGCGCAATCGCCGCGAGCGCATCCTTCGGAACGACGCGCTCGAAGTACGAGCGGATGATCGGATCAGCCAGCCAGGTGTTACCGAGCGCGGGAGGGGTCTGGAAGAACGCCATGCGCGGACTCTAGCGCGTTTCCACGGCCATGTCTCCGTAACGCCATTACGTGCATATCGCACGCAATTAGGTCAGAGCAGGCGCAAATCTTTCAGGGCCTCCGCCGTCGGAACGGGCTCCTCGCCGGAGAAGAACGAGAGCTCTTCCCGCAGGATCCAGCGCACCCGCGTCGGCAGCGGGACCGCCATGAGCTCCTCCAGGGTGAGCTCCTGCTCCCCCGTCGCGTCGCGGTGGACGATGCGATCGAACTTCACGCCCCCGCCCCCTCAGCGCCCGAGCACGGTCGCGCGGTGTGACTCGACGAGCGCCCTCACCTCGGCGCGCTCGGCCGGACCGACCTCGAGCTCCACCAACGTCGCATCGAGGTGCTCCAGCATCGCATCGAAGTGCTCGTCGCGCAGACCGCGCGCGAGCAACCCGGCATGCGCCGTTCGCAGGTCCCTCCCCTTGTACGCATCCGGCCCACCGAACGCGCGCGCGAGGAAGCTCACCTGCTTCGCGATCTGCTTCTCGAGGTCGAGCCCCTCGAAGTACGGCCGCGTCCGCGGGTCTTCGAGGAGCTTCGTGTAGAAGCGCGGCACCGCCGCCATGATCGCCTTCTCTCCCCCCACCCGATCGTAGAGCGACGTCATCATCACGAGTGTATCGCCCGTGAAACGACACGTGCGCTATCATTTGTGGATGAGCTTCCGTCGCAGTTGGGCACGAGTTGCCCCCTTCGTCTTCGTCCCTTCGTTGGCCCTCATCGCGTGCGTCGGGGACGCGGTGACCCCGCCCCCGCAGCCCGACGCATCGACCGACGCGCAGAGCGGCACCGATGCCTCCACGACCGAGACGGGGCAAGACACGTCCGTTGCGGAGACGTCCGTCGGCGACGGCAACGCCGACGCCCCCGTGGACGCGGGCGTCTGCTCCAATGCCCAGCCGGGCAACACGGTGAACCTACCGACGACCGGGAACTTCACGTTCGCCCCCCAGTCCGCGCCGCTCAAGGCAGGCACCTACGTCCTCACCGACGCGTTCTACAGCTGCGCCAGCTGCTCGGTCGTGACGGCGAGCGCGGTCGGCGGGCTCATCATCACGATCTCGGGACAGACCGTCACGATCCAGCGTCGCTTCGATCTCCAAGAGCAGGGCCAGCCGCTCCAGAGCGTGGCCGACCGCTGGACGGGCACGTTCGATCAGCTCAACGCGAACCTCTCGTTGACGCGCGAGTGCCCGAGCGCTTCGCCCAAGACCGACTGGTACGCGACCGTCCCTCCGACGGACGCGGGCAAGGCGCGCATCAACATGGGGTTCGCCAGCGAGTTCCAGGTGAAGGACAAGAGCACGTCGAGTCAGTTCAACCCGACGTTCGTGTTCACCCAGCTCTGAGCACGCGCGAGGAACGAATCGAGCCGCGCTCGCGTATACCGGTGCCCATGCGTGTCTCCGTGCTCGCCTTCGTCACCCTGGCCATCGCCGTGAGCGGAGGCGCGGGTTGCAAGCGCAAGCCACCCCCGCCGACGACCAGGTACGTCGCCCCGGTCGCGAGCGCGCCCGCGCCGCCGTCGAGCGCCCCGGCCGGTCATTTCGACGGGACGAAGCTCGTCCTGGACGGCCACCCCGACTGGACCTGCACGCTCCACTACGGCTACGACGGCTCGATCGACTGCAGCGCCGTGGGCACGGTGCACTGGCCCGCCGGCACGAAGCTCGTCTACGGCGCGGAGGAGTCCGACCTCGCCGACTACGCGACGGCGAAGATCAAAGCGCCGTACGCCGTCTACGGAGCGATCCCGATCGCGGCGCGGAGCCTCGACGACGTCGGCTTGGGTGACATGAACGACGCGACCGTGCACCCGCAGGGGAAGCTCGTGTTCCGCTTCTCGAACGGCGTCGAGAGCTCCGTCGAGCTCCCGGAAGGAAAGCTCAACCACACGCTCGCCGAGAAGATCATGACCTGGGCCGCCGACCATCCCCTCACGTTCGAGGGCGAGGGCAAGCACGAAGGGCCCCACACCGTCTTCTGGCTCCAGCGCGGCTCCGCTTCCAACGTCGTGGGGTCCGGCAAGCACTTGGCCGAGGCCGACTGGATCGCCGTCACCACGACGAGCACCACCCAGAACGGCGTGAGCTGCGCGTACCAAGGCGGCGTGCACTACCCGCTCGAGATCGAGTCGTGGACGGTGAAGATCGTCGACCGCAAGACCAACGGCGAGATCCAATCCAAGACGTTCACGCCGACGAGCCCGGCCTGTCCGATGTTCGCCGTCTATCAACACGCCAACGTCTTTCCCGAGCTGAAGACGGTCGGGGCGTGGATTCAGTCCGTCGCCAAATCGCACCCGTGAGCCAGGCTCACTGCGCGAGCCACATCTTCTCGCTCTGCCCCACGTGGAAGAAGCGACGAAGCGCGCCGCGCAGCTCCGCGAAGCGCCCCTCCGCCACGTAGCGCCGCTCGAGGCCGTACGCGAAGCGCGACGCCGCGCGGTTCGCGACGCGGTAGCGCTCGCCGAGCTCGGTGTGCTCGCCGTGCGTGAAGGTCACGTCTTCGTAGAGGCGCTCGCGGAGGGCGCTGCTCCGCCGCACGTCCAGCGAGCCCAGGCTCGTCGCGAGGATGACCCACTTGTCGACCTCGGCCTGGAGCTCCATCTCGAGCGCGGTGGTGGACCGATCGTCGCGCGCTCGATGTGCAAGATACACATAGTGACTCACGCCTTCGATGAGCTGGCACAGGCGGTCCAGGTCTTCGCCGCGGTCGAGCGCGATGGTCGCGTTCCCCAGCGCGGGGACCTTGAGCTCGACGGCGAGGCCTTCGTCGTCCTCGTGCACGAGCAGCACCTCGCGCTCGCCTTCGCCGGCGGCGGAGAGGAAGTCGCCGACGTGGGGTGCGCCGTCGATCAGGTACAAGCGCTCGAGCCCCTGCTGCACGCGACCTGCGAGCGCCCGCTCGCGCACGAGCTCGACGCCGTTGCCGCGGAGCTGCGCTTCGCTCACGAGAGACCCTTCGGACCACGCATCGGGACGAGCCCGTGCTCGCCGAGCGCCTGCGCCAGCGTCGTGCTGCCGGTGCGGAGCCAGCGCTCGTAGACCTTGAGCACGCCCTTGGAGCTCGCGTTGCCGCCGGCGCTCCGCGCGAGCGTGAGGTCGGCGATCTCTTCGATGACGGACGCGAACGCGTCGAACCGCTGCGCGAGCTCGCCGAAGACGTCGATCTGGACGGCCTGCTCCTCGACCGAGGTCGTCGACGACCCCGACCGCAGCATGCTCGCCGCCGTTCCGTAGGCGCGGGTGCCGATGCCGTGCACGTAGCGGGGGTCGATGCCGCGCGCCTCGAAGTGGTCGTGGAAGAAGCCGCTCGCGTAGAGGACCGCGTCCCCCAGCATGCGGAGCCGCTCGAAGCGCTCCGCCGGGGCGGTCAGGTGGAGGGCCTGGTCGAGCTCGAGCGTGAGCGACCCGCGCATCGCCGCCGCCGCGTCCGGGGTGCGGCCGTAGTCGGCGAGCATCGCGACGAGGTAGCTGCGCGTGCCGTCCGAGGCGTCGATTCGGCGGGCTTTCATCGCCTCGCCGACCACCTCGTGAAAGAAACCGTCGACCGAACCCGTGAGCGCAATCGTCGTCATCGCCGTACCTCCGAGACACCACACCCGCCGCTGGAAAAGCGCCTTGCGTGGGGTCTCATCCGAGGGGAACGACCGGATGACGTTGGACTTTATGGTTCCCCAGGGGTGCGAGAGCCCAGAAGGTGATCTTGCTAACGATCGGGTCTTCTACGTTCCTAACCCGCCCAGAAAAATCCCGCAATTTCCTGCACTTGCCCTGGGCGGCCGCCAGAAAATCCGTGGCACCTCCGCGCCCTGGCTGCCAGCCCGAGCATCGCCCCTCCCCTGGACAGACGAATAGCCCAGCGATTCCGGAAGCTTGTACCCCCGCAGAAATTGCCACCGGCCCCGCTTGACGGTGGGTGCCTGGCGGTTATCTTGCGCGTCGCCGCTGCTAGCACTCGTCCCAAACGAGTGCCAACAATCGACCGGCAGCCGGCGTATCCACCTCCAGCACACTCAGAAGAGGAAGCACATGGCAGGCATTCGTCCCCTCCAGGATCGCGTGATTCTCAAGCGCGTGAAGGAAGAAGAGAAGACCAAGGGCGGCATCATCATCCCGGACTCGGCGAAGGAGAAGCCGATCGAGGGTGAGGTCGTTGCGGTCGGCAACGGCAAGGTCAACGAGGACGGCACCGTGCGGAAGCTCGACGTGAAGGTCGGCGACCGCGTGCTCTTCGGCAAGTACAGCGGGACCGAGGTCAAGATCGACGGCGAGGAGCGCCTCATCCTCCGCGAGGACGACATCCTCGGCGTGCTCGAGAAGTGAAGATGCCCCTCACCGCCGCGCTTCGCGGCGACTCCCAAGCGTGGCGCTTCGCGCCACGCGGGGAGAGTGATGAACCAGAAGATTTAGGAGAATTGAAAATGGCAGCTAAGGAAATCGTCTACACGGAATCCGCTCGGAACCTGATCCTCGCGGGCGTCAATGCTCTCGCCGACGCGGTGAAGGTCACCCTCGGGCCGAAGGGCCGCAACGTCGTCATCGAGAAGAGCTTCGGCTCGCCCACGGTCACCAAGGACGGCGTCACCGTCGCCAAGGAGATCGAGCTCGAGAACCGCTTCGAGAACATGGGCGCCCAGATGGTGCGCGAAGTCGCCTCGAAGACCAGCGACGTGGCCGGCGACGGCACCACCACCGCGACCGTGCTCGCGCAGGCGATCTACCGCGAGGGCTCGAAGCTCGTCGCGGCGGGCCACAACCCGATGGAGATCAAGCGCGGCATCGACAAGGCGGTCGAGACGCTCGTCGACAACCTCAAGAAGATGGCGAAGCAGACCAAGGACCCGAAGGAGATCGAGCACGTCGGCACGATCAGCGCCAACGGGGACAAGGAAATCGGCACGAAGCTCGCGGAAGCGATGCAGAAGGTCGGCAAGGAAGGCGTCATCACCGTCGAAGAGTCGAAGACGGCCGAGACCACGCTCGACGTGGTCGAGGGCATGCAGTTCGACCGCGGCTACCTCTCGCCGTACTTCGTGACGGACCCGGAGCGCATGGAAGCCGTTCTGGAAGACGCGTACCTCCTCATCTCCGAGAAGAAGATCTCGAACATGAAGGATCTCCTCCCGGTGCTCGAGGCGATCGCGCGCAGCCAGAAGCCGCTCGTGATCATCGCCGAGGACATCGAGGGCGAGGCTCTCGCGACGCTCGTCGTCAACAAGCTCCGTGGCACCCTGCACTGCGCCGCCTGCAAGGCGCCGGGCTTCGGTGATCGCCGCAAGGAGATGCTGAAGGACATCGCCACCCTCACCGGCGGCCAGGTCATCAGCGAGGAGCTCGGCCTCAAGCTCGAGAACGTCACGATCTCGGACCTCGGCCGCGCGAAGCGTGTCGCGATGGACAAGGACAACACCACCATCGTCGACGGCGCGGGCGACAAGAACAAGATCCAGGGCCGCATCGCCGAGATCCGCACCCAGATCGAGAACACGACCTCGGACTACGACCGTGAGAAGCTCCAGGAGCGCCTCGCGAAGCTCGTGGGCGGCGTCGCGGTCGTCAAGGTCGGCGCTGCGACCGAGACCGAGATGAAGGAGAAGAAGGCGCGCGTGGAAGACGCGCTCCACGCGACGCGTGCGGCGGTCGAGGAAGGCATCGTCCCCGGCGGCGGCGTCGCTCTCATCCGCGCGCAGGCCTCGCTCGACGGCCTCAAGCTGTCGGACGAGCAGATGTTCGGCGTGAAGATCATCCGCCGCGCGATCGAGGAGCCGCTCCGCCAGATCGTCGGCAACGCGGGCCTCGAGGGCTCGATCGTCGTGAACAAGGTCAAGGAAGGCAAAGACGACTTTGGCTACAACGCGGCGAGCGACACGTACGGCAACCTCCTCGGCATGGGCGTCATCGACCCGGTGAAGGTGGTTCGTACGGCGCTGCAGAACGCGTCGAGCGTTTCGTCGCTCATGCTCACGACGGAGTGCCTCGTTGCCGAGCGTCCGAAGGAGGAGAAGGCGGCGGGCGGTGGCGGCGGGCACGCGGGCCACGGTCACGGCGATTTCTGATCGCTGAGTGATCAGAGAGTAGGTCCCGAGAGGGATCGTGAAGGCCCTCGGGTTCGGAAGGACTCGGGGGCTTTCTCTTTTGTTTTTGTTTCTCTGTTGTTTCTCTCTTGTCTGTTCGGGCGGCGCGAGGGGTGCCCCTCACCGCGGCGCTTCGCGCCGCGACTCTCCCCAAGCTTGGCGCTTCGCGCCAAGCGGGGAGAGTGGTTCCAGCGATACCGCGGTGGACTACTCGTTGCCCGCGTCGACTGAGTCCGCCGTCGCGTCCCTTAGCGTGCGATGGTCCGGGCCCGCATCGCCCACTGGGAAGCTGCAGTCCGGGCAACCGTACGTCGAACAGGCCGCCAGCCCTCCCATCGCACCTAGAACCAGCGCAGCCGCCGCGATGCGCGCCGGCGGCGAACCGCTGACTCGCAGCGCTCCACGTTCACCACCGCAAAATGGGCAGATGGACTCCGCGATCAGACGACGGCACGACTTGCACGGCAGGAGACGCACCACCTAACCCTAACGTCGGCTCGGTACACGCGCCACGTACTCGTTTTGTGCTCGACCTCATGGCCTCGCCCCGGCGGCTCTCGATCCGACCAAACTCCCCGCGCAACCGCGAAGGGCGAGGGGCGAGGTCATCCCCGGTGCGGAAGATTCCTGCCAAGCTGCTCGGTGCCTACCGTTCACGTGTTGGCGCTTGGTCGGGTAGCCCCGCCGGTCGCCCGGCGGGGCCCCCACAGATCCGGACATGCAGAATTCCCGCATCCGGCTCTTCGAGAGTCGGCTTCGCTACGTGCCGGCTCGATGGACGATTCGCGGCTTTGGT
>JBGAKG010000043.1:0-32695 GCA_044224495.1 Polyangiaceae bacterium
CGTCCGAAGCCGCGTCCGAAGCCGCGTCCGAAGCCGCGTCCGAAGCCGCGTCCGAAGCCGCGTCCGAAGCCGCGTCCGAAGCCGCGTCCGAAGCCGCGTCCGAAGCCGCGTCCGAAGCCGCGTCCGAAGCCGCGTCTGAAGCCGCGTCCGAAGCCGCGTCCGAAGCCGCG
The DNA here is from genome assembly GCA_044224495.1 of Polyangiaceae bacterium. Taxonomy (GTDB): domain Bacteria; phylum Myxococcota_A; class Polyangia; order Polyangiales; family Polyangiaceae; genus JBGAKG01. Next base: position 171 of record JBGAKG010000043.1, read on the forward strand.
TCCGAAGCCGCGTCCGAAGCCGCGTCCGAAGCCGCGTCCGAAGCGCGGCTGCCAGCGCGCCCGGAGTGCGGCCGTCAGCGCGCCGCAGAGCGCGGCCCAGTGCGCGCCGAGTCCGCCGCAGGGCTCCTCCGAATGCCCGCGGCCTAGAGCTCGTCCGAGATCGCGTTGATGCGCGCGTCCGAGTCCGCCGCAGGGAGCTCCTCCGAATCCCGCGGCCTAGAGCTCGCCGCAGGGCGGGTCCGAAACCGCGTCGGAGAGCCCCGATCCCCGAGCGGTCAGACCGAGGACACTCCTGACACCTTCTCGGCATTGTCCGAGGACATCCCTGACAGTGCCAGACGTGCGCGCCCGAACGTCGTCCTGCCCTCTCGCGCGCTTGGTGCGAACCGAGCGTGCGCTACGCGTCGCTCCCGCGCTTCCGCGCGACCGACCGCGTCGCGTGGGCGACCCTTGCCCCGCGCGAACCGCGCCCCGACGTCACCGCTCCTCCCACGCCGTCGTCAGCGCCGACACGTCCACCCCGGTGATGACCGCGTCCTCGGGCTTCGGCTTGAATCCCTCCGGCCACAGCGCGAGGCCGAACGCCTTCGCCGTCCCCGCGTGGAACAAGAGCCCACCGTCCTAGTCTCCGAAGAGTCTCCGAAGTGTCTCCGAAGTACAGCAGCGTGAACCGCGTCGCTTCGACCTCGTCTCGAATCCGTCCCACGACTCGAACCCGGCCAACCTGCTCGCACCACTCGCGCATCGACGTCGCCGTCTCTCCGCTGTCTTCCAACATCGCGAAGAACTGAGCGCGGACCAACGCGCTCATCTCCGACTCGGCGTCGGGGCCGAAGAAGGAAACTCCTGCTGCGCAGGAGCCTACCCCGTCTCCGCATCAGGGCCGACGGATCGAGAGACACGCCGACGGCACGATCTCTTCACCCGTGTCCACCGGCGGCGGGCTCCCCGCATCGCTCGCGATCGGCTTCGCGCTCACCACCGGCGCTGCGGCGTCCGAGACCGGCGGCGGATCGAGCGTCACGCTCTGAGGCTCCGACGACGGCGCCGTCGTTCGGCAGGCCGCGGCACCGCCGAGGCTCGCGATGGCCGCCGCCACGAACGCCGCGCGCCGCGCGAGGATGCGCGCTTTGAGATCTTCGTCCGTCATGCGGGCCGACGCGCAGAATCGCACGTCCCCCTTCGGGCGGCTCGTCAGATCACGAACGCCGTCGCCGCCGCCACGAACGCGACCGCGACCCCGATGCCGATCGCATCGCGGTAGATCGTCGCCGCCACGCGCCGGCTCGCCGCCGCGTCTTCGTCCCTCTGCTTCGTCGTCGAGAAATCGTCGTGCTCGAACATCCCCGTCGCCGCGTGCGCGACGCACGTGTTGCGGCTCACCTGCAGCAGGCTCACCGCCGCCATCGCCGCCGGCAGGAACACCAGCGCACGGAGCCACCACGCCCAGTGCAGCCCCACGCCTGCCGCGAAGAGCCCGAGCGCCACCACGATCGCGCCGTAGCCGAACCGCGTCCGCCGAACGCGCCCCGCCCGCGAGATGTTGGGCTTGCAGACGGCTCCGGAGGCCACGGCTTCGCTCATGCGCCCTTCGATGCACCGGGGCCGATGTAGGTTGCGCCCCGCCGCGCCGCCGCCCGTCACACTCCGGACCCCTCGCACGAAGAACGAGCATGCCGCCCGCACGGCCCCTCCTCCTTCTTCTTCCGCTCACCCTCGCCTGCCACCCCGAGCCCCCACCCCCCGCCGGCGCAACCGAGCGAACGAGCGCCCCGCCAGCGGCCCCGATCGCCTCCACACCCACCGCGTCCGCCGCCACCGCCGCACCGCCCCTCGCATCGCCGCGCGTCCTCGACGTCGGCGCCGAGCTCCTCGACCTCCACGTCGGCGACGTCCACGGCTTCGTCGCCGTCCCCGCGCACGCGACCGACGCGCGCCCCATCGTCGTCGGCGTGCACGGCGCCGAAGACCACGCGGACTGGTCGTGCTCCGAGTGGGCGGCCACCCTCGGGCGCTTCGCCTGGGTCGTCTGCCCGGAAGGCACCGCGTTCCGCACCGGCTTCGTCTGGACCTCGGCGGAGCAGATCCACGCGCGCGCGCTCGCCCTCGTCGAAGAGCTCCGCCGTCGCTGGCCCACGTGGATCGCCCCCGGACCGCTCGTCTACGGCGGGTGGTCGCAAGGCGCGTCGCTCGCGGGCATCGTCGTGTCGTCCCATCCTGGTACATTCGATCGCGCCGTCCTCGTCGAAGGGGGCCACACCCCGCTCGACGGCGACGCCGTCGTCGCGAGCCTGCGCCGTGGCGGCGTGACCCGGGCGCTCGTCTCGTGCTCGTCCACGCCGTGCCGCACGCTCTCCCAGGCGATGGCCGCCGCCGGCCCCAAGCGCGGCGTCGACGTGCTCACCAACGACGTCGGTCTCCGCGGTCACTGGTTCGACGCCCCCGTGTTCGCCACGCTCGGCGAGAAGTGGCCCGCGCTCGTCGCGCCCACGGCCGCCTGGGACGGCTACCTGCCGCCGTCGAGACGCGAGAATCGCTGACGCAACCGAGCTATGCTGCGGCCATGAGCAGCGCGCGCGCGAAGACGATGGAGCATCTGCGGGAGCTCGTGACCGCCGTCGCCGTCGTGTCGGCGCTGTCCGCCGAGGCCTCCGCGTGCGGCGGCTACGGCGTGGTCGATCCGCTCCCACCCCCGACGCGGTGCCCGGACGCGCTGAAGTCCCTCACCGCCAAGGTCACGACCGTCGGCGCCGACGTTCGGGTCGAGATCTCGATCGACCCGAAGTCCGGCCAGAGCTTCTCGCTCGAGTCGGCCACGATCGTCAGCGGGGGAAAGCTCGTCTCGTCCAACTACGACGGCGCGACCCTCGTCGTCGTCGTCACGCCCGATCCGGGCGCGAGCGTCCGCTTCAAGATCAAGAGCGACTGCACGCCGGACGGCTCGATCACCGCGACCGTCGCCCCGAGCGGCGCCGCCGATGCGGGCACGTACGGCGTCACCTTCGAAGCGCCCTGAGGACCGGCTCGCCATGACCCGAGTCGCCTGCCTCGCCGCGCTCTTCGTCCTCGCCGCCTGCAAGTCCGCTGGCGATCCCACGACGAGCACGGTGGCCTCCGCGTCGGCGAAGCCGAAGCCCACCGCGCACGGCAGCCACGATCCGCTCGCGATCGACCCGACGAAGGCGAACGTCGTCGAGCTCCGCGACCGCCGCACCGCCGCACGGAGCGAGCACGACGTCGTGTTTCGGCTCGTGCGCGAGGGCGCCGAGTTCGCATGGACCGCCAAGGGCACCGCCGTCGGCACGCTCGGCGAACGCGTGCCGGATCCGGCGCCGATCCTGAAGAGCCCCTACGCCAAGGACTGTCAGTGCGGCGTCGACGTGCGGTGCGACTGCGAGTCGGCGGGCGAGAACGACGCGATCGTCCAGAAGACCGGGCGCGTCCCCGCCGCCAAGGTCGAGGCGTTCCTCGCGCTCGTCGCGGGCAAGACCACCACCGCCGCGCCCGCCGATGGCGGCGCACCGTTGAGCGGACTTCATACGGCGCACCTCGTCGCGTTCTGGCCCGACGTCGACTCGCCCGTCCACGCGAGCCGCTTTGCCGACGGATGGCTCCGCGACGGCTCGCCCATCGCGGGGACCGCCGGCGACGCAGGCGCGAACCCCGACGTCGACGCCGCGTGGACCGAGCTCCTCGCCGCGCTCGACGTACCAAATTGGGACAAGGTCCTCAATCCTCCTCCCCCGGCGGCCCTCCCGCCCGACTTCGCCGACCTCGCCAAGGCCCAGACGGTCGAGGTCTTCGACGGCTGGAACGGCCTCGGCGCCACGCACGGGATGGTCGCTCGCCTCGAGCGCACCGCGACCGGGTTCGCGATGAAAGCGAAGGTCACGCCGGATCACGACGGCGTCCAGGAGTCGATCCTCGACCCGTGGGATCCGAAGCGCACGTCGCACTACGTGAGCTGTCGCTGCGCGCTCGACGTTCTCTGCGAGTGCGATCACGGCGCAAAGCTCCAGAAGGGGAACGTCGCGAAGGAGCCGGTCGAGGCGTTCCTCGCCGAGGTCGCCCGCCATGGCCTCGACCCCGCGCCGTTCCGCGAGCGTGGCTACTGGACCGACGACTACCCGCGCGGCCACGTCATCGTCTGGACCAGAGCGGGTGCCGCGCCGATCCACCTCTCGTTCCTCGATCAGCAGCGCCAGTGGCGCGCGAACGGGCGAGAGCTCGCGCCCGATCCGGCGCCGGCCAAGCCCTCGTCGTTCGAGATCCAGCACGCCGTCATCAACGCCGCCTACACGAAGATGCTCACCGCGATCGGCCTCGACGCGTGGCGGAAGACGCTCGGCGGACGGGGCGCACGATGACGCTCGCCGCGGTCGGCCGGAGCGGCCTGCTCGGCGCGCTCGTCCCTCTCTTCGCGCTCGCCGTGCACTGCAAGTCGAGCACTCCCCCTCCCGAAGAAGACGCCGCGCCGAAGAAGCTCGCCGCGCTCGAAGGCGCGACCAAGGTGACCGTGCGCGACGTGGCGTCCGTCGCGGGCGAGGAGCACGACCTCGTCGTGGAGCTCGTGCGGGACGGCGCCGAGATCGCGTGGACTGCGAAGCTCACCGAGCGCCCGTATGCCTTCGGCGAGCCGAGCCCGGTCGCCTCGGTCGGAACCGGCGACGCCGGCGCGGCATGCACGTGCCCGGTGAAGGACGCGTGCGCCTGCGAAGCGACGAGCGGGGTCGAGGTCCAGAAGAAGAGCGGGCGCATCCCCGCGGCCGCCTTCGACGCGTGGCTCGCCGCGCTCGGGAAGGCCACCTTCACGCCGGCCCCGCTCGACGACTCCGCGCGCGACGAGCGCGCTCACGCGACCGTCACGCTGCCGAGCGGCGACCCGGTCCACGTCGTTCGGGAAGCATCCGGCCGAGCGTGGCGCTCTGGCGGGCGCGACCTCGATCAGCGCTCCGAGCTCGACGTCGCGTGGATGCGCCTCCTCGACGCTCTCGGCGCACGCGGTTGGGTCGCCGCGCTCCACCCGCTGCCGATCGTGCTCGCGCCGAAGGCGCAGCCCGACGTCGCGAAGGCCGACACTCTGGAGCTGGACGACTGCACGGGCACGACCAGCGTGCAGGTCGCGCTCGAGCGCAAGGGCGCCACCTTCGCGTGGCACGGCAAGCTCGGTCCCGCGCCGCACCTCCTTCTGTCCGCGGTCCCCGATCGCTTCGCCACCCACCGCGTCGCGCAGTGCTTCTGCGGCGTGGACGACGCATGCGCCTGCGCGCCGACGGTGGCGAAGCGCTCCGGCACCGTACCGGCAGCGCTCGTCGACGCGCTTCTGACCGATCTCGCCCGGCGCGGGATGGCCACCGGCACGCTCGGGGGCTTCATGCCCGGCGCCGACGACGAAGCCCACCTCGCCGTCACGGTCGGCGCGACCGTATTGCATTTTACACGGGTCGGCGTCTGGGCCGTGAACGGTCGCTCGCTCGCCGGCTCGGGCCCGAAGGACGACCAGACCGCGCTCGAGGCGAAGTGGACCGCGCTCCTGCGCGCGCTCACCGCTCCGTGAAGAGGAACCCGAACGCACACACGAGCGCCACGACCGAGACGATCGCGGCGAAGATGGCGCCGAAGTAGAGATCGAACACCGAGTCGATCACGCCCGCGGTCGGGTTCCCCGGCTCGTAGAGGACCGTGACCGGCGTGCCCACCGGCCAGCGCTGGCCCGACTCCCCGACCCGCGAGGTGATCCGCAGCGTCTGCTCGTCGACCACGTACTGCACGATCGCGTGGAGGCGGACATGCCGGCGCCTCCGCTTGGAGGCACCGGACATGCGCTCGACGTAGCCCACCACCGTGCCGTCGGCGCGCGTCGCGCGCTGGGCGAACAGCCGCCGCGGCACGAAGAGAGCGAGCGCCAGGAAGAACAGCACGGCGCTGGGCACGAACGCGATCATCGGCCGCAACCGTAACGCGCTCCGGCCCGCCAGGCCACGGCGTCAGTCCGACGCCACCACGTTCCAGGTCACGTTTCCGTTCGCGGCCGAGGTCGCCGGCTTGCTGAGGAGCAAGACCTCCGGATCGGTGTACGTGTCCCCGCCGTCGCACGCGACCGGGTTGTACCCGAGGTTCAAATTGAAGGTCTCGTACGCCGCGCCGCTCGTGAGCCCGAAGTGCATCCGCGTCGTCACGTTCTCGGACACGAAGTACCCCGACGGATACGTGCCGACCCAGCGCCACGTGATGTTCGGCGTGAACACCGTCGCCGCCGCGGCGTCAGCACCCCAGTACTCGCACGCCGCGAAGCCGGTCCCGAGCGAGCTCAGGAGCGGCGCGCCCACTCGTGCTCCGGCCGTGTCGGTCCAGAAGCTGCCCGTGTCGGTCTGGATGAACATGCGGTTCGGGTTCCGCGTGTTCTTGCTGAAGACGATCTTCGTGCGCTGCGGGAAGTACGGAGCCGTTCCGTCGACGTACTGCTGGATCCCGTTCTCCGCGATCCGCAGCCCCGTGACGCTCGAGTAGGTGTACGTCGAGAGCCAGTTCGCACCGGCGTCGATGTCGAACGGCAGCGCGAACACGAAGCGATCGGAGCCGTTCCACTCCACGTCGTAGTCCGTGTGCGTCATGTTGTCGTTCCAGATCGACTCCGCCGCCCCCGAGATGGGAGCTCCCGTCGACGCGCTGAACTGACGCACGCACGCTTCGCACGACGCGCCACCCGTCGGGTAGTGGAACCCTTCGAACGCGACCATCAACCGACCGCTGCCGTAGGCGATCCTCGGTTTGTGCGTGGTCGGTCCGCAGGCGTACGTCGGGACCTCGAACGGGCCCCCGATCGACGTCCCGTCGAGCGCGACGAACGCGGCGTTGCTCCCGTAGCGGTCGTACGTCACCCACACTCGGTTGGCGCCGTCGCTCGCGCAGTCCACGTTGTCGATCCGCGCCTCTCCCGCGATCAACGACGGCGTCTCCAGGAGCTCACCGTAGTTCGTGGCGGACGAGCTCCCCTGCACGCGCAACCGATAAAGCTGGTCGTACTCCAGGTGGAACGGCGTCGTGCGCACGCGATGGAACACGGCACCGACCACGTACGTGTCGCGTGTCACGTCGTGACAGACGGTCGCCGTCTTGAAGGTCGCGTCGCCTCCCGGGCTCCACGTGCGGAGCGGAGTGGACGGACCAGCGAGCGCCGCATCGGCGAACAGCGCTCCGGAGAGGACGACGGCACAAGCGAGCAAACGAGCGGGACGAAGCATGAGAGCCTCCTTGGGGTCGCGCGCGGCTCTGCAGAACGAGTGCCAACGCCCCACCGCGACGAGTCGCCGCGGATCGCGCGGACCGCGAAAGAGCATTGCGCAACTTGCGCTGCGCTTCAGGCGCAGGCGCGCGACGGCACTTGCTCATCGCGCGCAAGGCGCTCGACCCGCGACGGAGGCGCACGACGGAGCCGCGCTACGGCCCGGCAGGCCACGGCCGCGGGGTCTTCGCGGCGGTCGCGATCTCGACGATCGCGATGCCGCCGTCGTCACCGACCGCGTAGCGATTCCCAGTCAGCCACGCGGCACCGTAGAACGCAGGCGGCAACCGTACGCCGGGCACGAACGTCTCGAGGCTACGGCTCGCGGGATCGATCCGCGCGACGTCGGGCCCGCCCGGGGTCAGGCCCGTCCCGAGGCCCACGCCGAGATCGTCCACCGTCGCGACGTCGAACGCCGAGCTCTCCTTGAGCACGCCGATCACCGTGCCCTCGGGCAGATGCAGGAACGTCGCGCGCACCGGTCCGGTCGAACCCGTCCGCGCGAGCACGACCAGGAACGTGCGCGACGGCGAGAAGCGTACGCCGGTCAGGTCGTCGCCCGCGTCGACGCAGAAGAGCTTCTTCGTCGGCGACGGCGGCGCGATCGTCACGCGCACGAGACACCCGCCGCGCGGCAGCTCGACGCCGCTGCGCGCGTAGAGGAAGAGCCCGTCGGGCGAGATGCGCATCTCCTCACCGCCGACATCGCGCACCTCGAGCCGGCGTGACGGCGCACCCGCTGGGAGCGGCGCGATGAACGGCATGTAGTTGCCGACCACGCCGTCGAGCGAGCCCTGCATCCGCGAGTACACGACGAATGCGCCGTCGGGATCGATCTGAGGGTAGTACGAAGCGTCGGCGGCGAGCCGCGGTCCGACCTTGCCCGTCTTCGGATCGGCGACGTGGAGCCAGTCCCCTTCGTTGAAGACGACGGCGGTCTTCCCGACCGCGAAGCGCTCGTCGTGCGGCTCGTCGAGCTCGAGCAGCGCCGCGGCGTGCTTCGCGACGTCGTGCTCGAGCGCCGCCGGCGGCGGGACCGCGGGTGCGGCGATCCCGAGCATCGGGAGCGTCCACTCCGAGAGCATCGCGCCGGTGGCGACGTCGATCCAACGGTAGGGCGAAGGCGCGAGGTGGCCGTGGAAGTCGTCGATCCGGACGAGCGCGCGCTTGCCGTCGCGCGTGACGCCGAGCACGGACGTGAGCGCGTTCGGCGCGGACGGCGCCCGCGGCGTGCGCGCGACGTCCCGCCCCGCGTCGCTCGGCGACGGCCCGGCGTCCGCCGAGCCCGAAGCCGTCGTCGTGGCCGACGAGCGCGTGCAGGCCCCCAGCATGGCGAGCGCGACGAGCGGGGGAAGCGCGATGAGCTCGAGGCGGCGACCCACGCCTCGGATCTATCAACTCCCGGGCCCGCGGTCGCGGGAAGGATCGGCTAGACTCGTGGGTTGGGAGGCGCGATGAGGGCGGTAGCTCCGAGCATGGCGCGGTGGGCAGCGGGCGCGGCCTGCGCTTGTGCGCTCGTCGTCCCTCTGGCCGCCCACGCCCAAGCGCGGGATGCCCTCACCGACGGCGGAGACGCCGATCCGAACGCCCGCCCCGCGCCCGGCGCGGTCGTTCCGCACCAGGCCTTCGCGACGAGCGCAGAGATCGGGCTGTGGGCACGCGCTCCGGCGAGCTACGGCCTGCTCCGGCCGATGTTCGTGGCCGGCGGCGACGTCGGCCTCTCGTCCTGGCTCACGCTCCGGCTCTACGGCGTCGACGACTTCATGACCCACGCGTTCTCCGGCATGACGGTGGGCCTCGATGCGTGGCTCCTCCCACGCACGAGCCCGATCCAACTCGTCGCCTCGACCGGTTGGATCGAGAACACGACGCCGGGGACTCCCTCCGCCTATGGCCAGGTCGCGGCGACGGCCGCGTTCGGGCTGTTCCGCTTCGGCGCCTCCGTCCGCGCCGTGACCGATCTGGCGGGGCGCTCCAACCAACCGCTCCTGACCACGACGGCGTTCGTGACCTACGGGCGCGCGGTGAAGCTGGGCCTCGCCTACGTGGAAGAGTCGGCGACCGCGACGACCCCGGCGCGGCGGGCCGTCGTCCCGAGCGTCACCGTGTCGAGCAAAAGCGGCGCGGTGGACTTCGGCGCGAGCTCGTCGATTGGCCTCTCGCCCGGCGCGGTGACCGTGCCCGTGATGGTGCGCATCGGCGGGAAGTTCTGAGGGGGGCCGGCGAAAGATCGTATCCTCGCCGGCCATGCTCGATCTCGATCCGAACCGCAAGGGCACCGAGCCCCGACCCGCCGCCACCGTCCTCTGGGTCCGCGAGCAAGCCGGCGAGGTCGAGGTGTTCTGCGTCGAGCGCAACAAGAAGGCACGATTCCTCGGCGGCGCGATCGTGTTCCCAGGGGGCAAAGTCGACCCCGCCGACGCCGCGCCCGGGTGGCCGGCGACCGAGCCGCGCGCGCCACGCGATGCGAGCTTCGCCGACGAAGCGACGCACCGCGCGCTCCTCGTCGCGGTCTGCCGCGAGAGCCTCGAAGAAGCGGCGCTCCTCCCGCTCGCCGCCGGAACCACGACGCACGAGGAGCTCCTCGCGCTCCGCGCCGCGATGGCCGCCGGCTCCGGCTCGCTCCGCGAGTGGCTGACGACCGGCGGGCGGACGCTCGATCTGGCGTCCCTTCGCCCGTTCGCGCGCTGGATCACGCCGACGGTCGAAGCGCGCCGCTACGACACGCGGTTCTTCGTCGCGCTCGCGCCGGCTGGGCAACCCGGCGCGCACGACAATGAAGAGACGATGGCGAGCTTCTGGACCACGCCCGCCGCCGTACTGGAGCGCTTCGCGAAGAACGAGGTCCAGCTCGCACCGCCCACGCACCGCACGCTCGAGCAGCTCGCACCCGCGAAGACGGCGGCCGACGTGTTCGCGATCGCCGACGCGAACGTGCTCCAGCCCGTTTGTCCCGAATTGGTACAAGCGGAAGGAACGTTGGCACTGGTGCTCCCGGGCGATCCGCAGCACTCGATCCGGGAAGCACGGCTGCCCGGGAAGAGCCGCTACGTGCTCCGCGGAGAGCACTGGCGCGCGGAAGACGCCTGAGCGGCTACTTGCAGCTCGCCGGGTCCACGACCTTGCAGACGCTGTTGATGCACTGAGCCGGCGCCTGGCAGGGGTCCTTGTCGGTGCACGCCCCGCCGTCGGCCACGAGCTTCGTGCAGACGCCCGAGAGCTGCGACGAACCGGTCTTGCAGTAAGCACCGCCGACGCAGACCGTGTACTCGCCGCCCGTGTCGAAGCCGCACGCGCCGTTCACCGAGCCCTGCTTCGCCGCGATGCACTGCTTCTTCGTCGCGTGGCAGTAGAAGCCCTTCGTGCGATCGCACGTGTCGCCCGTACCCGGCGTGCACGCCGCGCCGCCCGCGTCGGGCTGGGCGCACGCGTTCGTCTTGCAGACGAGGCCGAACGAGCACTCGTCGCTCGCCGTGCACGCTTCGCCCGCGTTCGCGAGCTTCTTGCAGACGCTCGACACGCACGTCGTGCCGTAGTCGCAGGGGCCCTGCCCCTTCGCGCCGCACGCACCACCGGCCGCGACGCGCGGAGCGCAGGTGCCGCAGCCGGTCGTCCCGGTGTCGATGCACGCCGTGCTCGCGCACTGGGCATCCGTCCCACAGGCGCCGCCGTTGGCCACCGTGCCCGGCTTCACCTTGCACTGGTCGGGCGGGGAGTTCGCCGTGATCGCCGCGCACGACGTGCCCGAGATCTGCTTCGAGCAGTCCTCGAGCGCAGCCGGGGTCTGGCTCGTCCCCGGCGCCGCCATCCCCGGCACGCAGTTGAGCTTCGCCCGCGCCACGCAGGTCGGCTGGTCGCCGTACTGGGTCGCGATCAGGAGCGGCGCACAGCTGTCGTACTTCGCGCACAACGCGACGGCCGCGTCGGTACAGGCCTGGTCCGCGGTGACGGCAGGCGTGCTCGTCGCGCTGTCGCTACAGGCGACGACGACGAACGTGAGACCAGCGACGAAGAGCCCCGTGAAGCTTTTTGCGTACCCCATGCGAGCAGCCTACCCGAACGGCCCCCGCCGGTCACACTTCTCCTCAAATCCGGCGCTTGGCGCGGCGCTCTTCTTCGAGCCGCTTGGCGATTCGGGCGGCCGGCTCCGGCGCCTCGATCAGCGTGAGCCGATCGCTCACGCCCCCGAGCTCCACCAAGAGCTCCGCCGCGCGCGCCGCGTCGATCGCATCGTCCGCGCGCCCCGGCAGCTCGAGCAACGCCGTCTCGAGCGCGAGCCCGGCGAAGCGATCAAAGTAACGGAGCAGCGCCGCGCGGAACACGTGGTCGTCGAACGCGCCCCGCGCGCCGAGCCCGAAGAGCAGCACCCGCGCGAACGGGAGCTTCGACGTGCCGGGGAGCAGCATCACCTCGCCCGAGCGCCCCGTGAGGTACCGAGCGCCGAGCAGCCCCGAGAGCTTCCCGGAGAGGCGCCAGTCGAGAAGCCCCGCCACGCCGCGGAGCGGCCGTTCGTCCTCCCAGAGCGCGCACGCGATCGCATCTGCCGGGGTCCGGTCGAGCGACCGCAGGTCGGGCGCGACGAAGCCGACCTCGAGCGTCACGCCCGATCCGCGTCCTTGCGCCCGAGATCGTCGGCGATGCGCGAGAGCACGCCGTTCACGAAGGCGCTCGACTCCTCGGTCCCGAACGACTTCGCGAGCTCGACGGCTTCGTCGAGGATGACGGCACGCGGCACGTCGGGCCGAGCGACCAGCTCCAACGTCGCGAGGCGCAGGAGGTTGCGATCGAGGCGCGTCATGCGCTCGATGCGCCAGTTCGTCGCCGCAGCTTTGATCTTCTCGTCGACCTCGGCCATGCGCGCCGCGCAGTCGCGCACGAGAGAGTCCGCGTAGGCCTTCCCCTCGGGGTCGGCTTCGAAGCTCTTCCAGAACGTGGCGACGACGAAGTCGACCTCCGCGCCGGAGCCTTCGAGCTGGAACAACATCTGGAGCGCGGCCTCGCGGCCGGAGTGACGTGCGCCCATCAGGAGCCCACCTTCGTCGACGATGCGGGCACGTGCCCCATCGAGTGGAGCGGCACGCTGTCGACGATGTCGAGCCCGTAGCCGCGGATGCCGGCGATCTTGCGCGGGTTGTTCGTGAGCAGGCGGAGCTTCTTCGCGCCCAGATCCGCGAGCACCTGCGCCCCGAGCCCGAACTCGCGGAGCGGGTGATCCGCCGGATCGGCCTTCGGCTCTTCCCCGTGCGCTTCGAGCTGCGCCGCCAGGGCCGAGCGCGCGGGCAGGTACACGACGATGCCGCGGCCCTCGCGCTCGATGAGCGTCATCGCCTCGCGCAGGTGCGCGCCGCCCTCGCGCCGCGTCGACGAGAACACGTCGGCCACGGTCGACCCCGCGTGCATGCGGCAGAGCACGGGGCTGTCGCCTTCGATCGAGCCCTTCACGAGCGCGAGGAGCTGACGCCCGTCGGTCGCCGACTCGTAGACGTGCGCGGTCCACTCGCTCATCGTCGCGTCGACGGTGAGGCGCCGCTCGGAGACGCGCCGCACGAGGCGCTCGGTCTGGAGCCGGTACTGGATCAGATCGGCGATCGTGACGATGCGCAGGCCGTGCTTCTTCCCGAAGACCTCGAGATCGGGCATCCGCGCCATCGTCCCGTCGTCGTTCATGATCTCGCAGATCACGCCGGCGGGCGTGAGGTTTGCGAGCCGCGCGAGATCGACGGAGCCTTCGGTCTGCCCCGTGCGAACGAGCACGCCACCCTTCCGCGCGCGGAGCGGGAACACGTGACCCGGCGTCACGAGGTCCTCGGGCCGGCAGACGGGGCTCGCTACGAGGCGCGTCGTGTACGCGCGGTCCTGCGCGCTGATGCCGGTGGTGACGCCGTGACGCGCCTCGACCGTGACCGTGAACGCCGTGCCGAGCGGCGGTCCACCGCGCCCGGGCGCCGACATCATCGGCAGCTCGAGCCGGTCGATCTGCTCCTCGGTCAGGGTCACGCAGATGAGACCGCGGCCGTACATGGCCATGAAGTTGATCGCCTCGGGCGTGACGAACTCCGCGGCCATGCAGAGGTCGCCCTCGTTCTCGCGATCCTCGTCGTCGACGAGGATCACCATCTTGCCGTTGCGGATGTCCGCGATGGCCGCGTTCACGCGTTCGAGGAGCTTGGGGTCGAGCTGGATCGCGCCCGTCATCGGGCGCATCCATACCACGGACCAAAACGGCTGCACGAATCACGCAACGCTGCGCGACTCACGCAGCAAATTGCTCACTTGCGGGGCCGGGGGATCCCGTACTGGTCCAGCCGGCTCACGAGGGTCCGGAGCGAGAAGCCCAGCAGCTTGGCCGCCTTGGTCTGGTTGCCGGCGCACTGCTCCAGCGCGTCGAGGATCCGCTGCCGCTCGTCGGGCTCGGCCGCCTTCGGGCTGCTGGGGCCGGGCTTGCCGGCCGCCGGCTCGAGGTGGAAATGCTCGGGGGAGATGGTCGAGCCAGACGCCAGGACCACCGCCCGCTCCACCACGTTCTTGAGCTCGCGGACGTTCCCCGGCCAGGGATGAGCCAGGAGCGCTCGTTCGGCGGCCGCGTCGAGCGTCGGAGGCGAGCGCCGGGCGCGGGACGCGGCCTCGGCCACGAACCGCTTGGCCAAGAGCAGGATCTCGTCGCGCCGGTCCCGCAACGGCGGGACCGCGATCGAGATCCCGTTCAAGCGGAAGTAGAAGTCCTGACGAAAGCGACCGTCCGCGACCTCGCGTTGGAGATCGCGGTGGGTCGCCGCCACGAACCGCACGTCGATCGGCTCCGGCTTGAGCCCACCCACGCGCAGCACCTCCCGCTGCTCCAGGACGCGGAGGAGCTTCGCTTGCAGCGCGAGCGGCATCTCCCCGATCTCGTCGAGGAAGACGGTGCCCCCGCGCGCCGCTTCGAGCAGACCGAGCTTCCGTTGCACCGCGCCCGTGAAAGCGCCCTTCTCGTGCCCGAACAGCTCGCTCTCGAGCAGGCTCTCCGAGAGCGCGGCGCAGTTGAGCGCCAAGAACGGCTTCCCCGCGCGCGGCGAACGCGCGTGGATCTGCTGGGCGATCACCTCTTTGCCGACGCCGGTCTCCCCGACGACGAGCACGTTGATGCCGCCCGCCGCGACGCGGTCGATCACGGGACCGAGCGCCGCCAGCGCGCCGGCGAGGATGGGCGCATCCCTCCCCAAGGGAGCTCCGCCGGCGCTCGGTGGGGCGGCGGGCCCCGACGCCATCGGCGGGAGCGTGCGCGCCGTCGCTTCGATCGCCCCGCGGTCACCGAGCGCTCCCCGGAGACGAGCGAGGAAAGGCTCCGCCGTGGAGGCACCCACCAGCAGCACCTCGTACGTGCCGCGCCGCACGAGCGCCGCCGCGTCCACCGGCGACAGCTCGCTGGCGAGCGCGTCCTCGAGTTGGGAGGGGCGGGTACCGTCCTTGCAAGCGAGCTCGACGATGACGACGCCGACCCCCGCCGCGCGCTCCGCCGCCGCTCGCGCTTCGAGCGCGCTCCGGGGTGCGAGGCGCAACCCTTGCGTGCTCCCGACATGTTGAAGCAGGACGACCGTCGACCCGAGCGTGATGCGATCGCCGTCGCCGATCCGCTCCGGAGTGTTCGGCTCGAGCCGCCGTGCGCCGAGGAGCGTGCCGTTGCGGCTCCCCAAGTCGACGACCTCGACGTGCTCTCCCACGCGCAGCACGACGTGCTTTCGCGAGAGGCGCGGATCGTCGATCTGCACGTCGCACTCCTCCGAGCGGCCGAGCGAGACCTCGCCCGAAGCAGGGAGCAGGCGCGTCTTCGTGCCTGCCTCGCTCATGATGAGGAGGCTGCGCCGAGCTCCGGTCTCCCCCTCTGCCGTCTCGACGAAGCGCTGATCGCGCCGGGTCGTCATCTCTCGTACTCTACTGGTTTGGCCAGCGAATGAACATGCGTGCCCTCTCCTTGTGGACGTCCATTTCCTTCTGGACCTCCTCCACCCGCGCAAGGATTGCGATGGCGGTTGCGGGCGGGCTCCTTCTGCCGCTCGCCACGCTCGCGGGCTGCAACGGTCTGATCGCGCTCGACGGCTACCACACGTGCACGGACGCCCCCACCGAGTGCGCCGACGCGAGCGGAGCGGACGCGGGCGACGGCGCCAGCGACACGGGGAGCGACGTGACGCCGACGAGCTGCACGAGCTCGAGCGGGTGCAGTGGCTCCACACCGATCTGCAGCGCCGGAAGATGCACGTCCGCGAAGATGCTCGCGCAAGGCAGCAGCATCTTCTCCTGCGTCGTCCTCGCGGACGGACACGTGATGTGTTGGGGCCAGAACGACGAAGGGCAACTGGGCACCGGCAACTTCACCGCCTCGGCGACCCCGACGCCCGTCGTCGGTTTGAGCGACGTGGCCGAGGTCGCGCTCGCGTTCTCCTCCGCGTGCGCGCGCAAGAACGACGGCACGGTGTGGTGCTGGGGCAAGGACGACGGCGGGATCCTCGGTACGCCGAAGGTGGGCAACCAGACGAGCCCGATCAAGGTGCCACTCGGAGCGAAAGCGAAGTCGATCGCGGTAGGACCCGGGATCGGGTGCGCCGTCTTCGCCGACGACACGGTCACGTGTTGGGGGCGAAACTCGTCGGGCGCCGTGGACCTCACGAGCGACGCCGGAGAGCTCCCGCCCAAGGCGCTCCCCGTGAGCAACGCCGTGAGCGCCCACGTCAGCGGGTACGGCGTCTGCGTCCTCCACGATGGCGCGTCGCTGACGTGCTGGGGGAACGACGACGTCGGGCTCTTCGCGATCCCGCAGAACCAGATCCAACACAAAGGCTTCGTCACCGCGACCGCCTCGTTGGGCAGCAGCCCCAAGGAGCTCCGGATGGGCGAGATCCACGCGTGCGCCGTCTTCGCCGGCGACACCGTGCAGTGCTGGGGCGACGACGAGTGCAACGTCGTCAGCGCCGGGTCCACCACCGGAAACTGCAACAACACCTTCAGCAACGTGGTCCCGACGCCGAAGGCCACCGTCCCGTTCCTGCAGGTCGCGCACGCGAGCCCCCAATACGTCGACACCTGCGTGCTGCAGACGAACGGCCGCGTCCGGTGTTGGGGTCGCAACGAGCACGGCTCGCTCGGGACCAACACGACGCCGTCGGGAGACCCCTACGGCGCCCCCTCCGCGGACGTCCAGCTCCTGGACGGGGGTGCGCTCGAGAACGTGGTCGAGATGGCCACGCATCGCCAGTTCGCGTGCGCGCTGACGGCCGACAGCGCGCTCTACTGCTGGGGTCAGAACCTCGGCAGCGCGTCGATCGGGCCGCCGGGCGGCGATCGCCCCTATGCATCCCGGGTGGCGTGGCCATGAGTTACGCTGCAGCGTGGTGCAACCCGAGCCCGGCATGCAGGTGACCCCCAGCGTTCGCCTCGAGCGCCCGCTCGGCTCCGGCGGGATGGCCAGCGTGTGGGTCGCGATGCACAGCGGCCTGGACGCGGAGGTCGCGGTGAAGTTCCTGCGCGGACCTCACGCCGACGACGAGAAGATGCGCTCCCGCTTCGCGCGCGAGGCGATGGCGGCATCCCGCGTGAAGAGCGCGCACGTCGTGAAGGTCCACGACGCCGGCGTCACCGAGGGCGGGCTCCCCTACCTGGTGATGGAGCTGCTCGAGGGCGCGGATCTCGCGAAGCGCCTCGGCGCCGGGCCGATCCCCCACGCCGAGACGATCGCGATCGTGCGCCAGCTCTGCAAGGCGCTCGACCGCGCGCACGAGGCAGGCGTCGTCCATCGGGACGTGAAGCCGGAGAACGTGTTCCTCGGGCACGAGGGCGGCGACATCTTCGTGAAGCTCCTCGACTTCGGGATCGCCAAGAGCGAGATGCTCCTCCGCCACGACGCCGTGAAGCGCTCCACCGCCGTGACGGAGCTGCTCGGCACCCCGTACTACATGAGCCCCGAGCAGATGCGCTCGGCGAAGCAGATCGACTACCGCAGCGATCTCTTCAGCGTCGGGGTCGTCGTGTACGAGATGCTCACGGGCACTCTTCCCTTCCAGGGAGAGACGGTGAGCGCGCTCGCGATCGCCATCGACGAGTGCGCTCCGGCTCCGCCGAGCACGGTCGAACCGTCGCTCCCGAAGGCGGTCGATGCGTGGTTCGCGACGGCGTGCGCGCGGAGCCCCGCCGATCGCTTCGCGAGCGCCGGAGAGCTCGCCGAGGAGCTCGCGCGCGCTCTCGCGAACGCACCCGAAGCTTCCGCGCCCACGTTCGTCGCTTCGGCGGCCACGGCGCGCTCGTCGGGGCGCGAAGCCGACACGTTGCTCGAGACCGGAGCGCCGAGCGTGACCGCGGCGAGCCCACCGAGCCGGAAGCCGGGGCCCCGCACCTGGGTCGGCGTCGCCGTCGGCGCCGTGGTGCTCACGGCCGCAGGGACGTTCGTGGTCCTGCACGGGAAGACGAACGGCGCCGACGCGGCACCGAGCGCGCAGCCCTCGATCGAGGCGACGACGAGCGCGACGAACGCGACGACGACCGTCGTCCCCAGCCTCGAGCCCGCGCCGACCGCGCTCGCGACCACGGCATCTCCCCCAGCGAGCCTCGCTCCGACGAACGCGACCTCCGCGCGCAACCCGGTCGCCGTGGGCCCACGCGGGGCTCCGCCGCCGAGCGCGACGGCGCCTCCGCCGGCGAGCGCTCCGACGGCGGCGGCCAGTGCCCCCGCTCCCCCGGCCTCGATCAAGAGAGGAGACGACATCTGGTGAACCGCATCGCCGCTCCGCTCGCGCTCGCCCTCGCGCTGTGCTCCGCGTCCGCACCCGCGTTCGCGGCGGGCCCCTCGGCCGACGCCGTCGCGACCGCCCGCACGCTCTACAACGACGGGACCACCGCCCTGCAAGCGGGCGACGTCGAGGTCGCCAACGAGCGGCTCGCGGCGGCGTGGGCGCTCGTGCAGACGCCCGTCATCGGCATCGCGTACGCCGAAGCGCAGGTGAAGGCGGGCAAGCTCGTGGAGGCACGCGAGGTGTGCATCGCCGTCGGGCGCGTCCCCGTCGCGCCCGAAGAGACCGCCCGCTCCGCCGCCGCGCGGAAGAGCGCGGAGGAGCTCGCCGCCAAGCTGCTCCCGCGACTGGCGCACCTCACCGTTCGCCCCGTCGACGGAGCGACCGAGGTCGATCTCGATGGCGCCGCCGTCCCGAGCCCGGTGCTCGGTGTCCCGCGGCTCGTCAACCCGGGCGCCCACGCGCTCGCGGCGCGCACCGCCGACGGGCGGACGACGAAGCTCGACGTCGTGCTCGCCGAAGGCGAGACGAAGGAGGTCGCGCTCCCCGCGTTCGCGGCGCCGACCACCCCCGACGTACCGCGGCCGACCGGCGGAGGCTCGGGGACCGGCCCGGTGACGCCCCCGACGACACCCCCCGACGCCGACGTGCATACGCGCCCGTCGCCGCTCGCGTGGGTCGGCTTCGGCGTCGCCGGCGCAGGAGCCGTGGTGGGCGCGATCACCGGCGCCATCGCGCTGAGCGAAGCGTCCACGGTGCGCTCCGTGTGCCAAGCGCAGCTCTGCCTCCCGGACGACGAGTCACACTTGCATAATGCACGCAATTTGGCGACCGTCTCGACGATTGCGTTCGTGGTCGCGGGCGTGGGGCTCGGCGCAGGCATCGTCGGCTTGCTCATCCGGGTGCCGGTGGTGAAGGCGGGCGCCGTGCGCGCGTGGCCGCTCGTCGGCGCCGGCACGGTGGGCGTCGGCGGAACGTTCTGACGCCGCGCGAGTCGCGCAGCTGCTTGCGTGATTCGCGCAACCGCGGTCGGCCGGCCGCTCGGTTTCGCACGTTTGCGGCGCGCTCGGCGTCGGCACGAACCTTGGAAGGATCGGGGGGAACCCATGCGCACCCTCACCGCGATCGCCGCCTTCGCTTTCGTCGCCGCCCCGCTCCTCCAGCTCACCGCGTGCGTCGGAGACTCCGCGAACGACGCGAACCGCGGCGATGCTTCGTCCGCGAACCCCGCCGACGGCGCCGTGGACGGAACGCTCCCCGATGGCGCGCCATCCCCCGACGGCGGCGACGGCGGCGATGGCGGCCCGATCCTGACGAGCTGCGACGGCGGGCTCGTCGACCTGAAGACCGATCCGAAGAACTGCGGGACGTGCGGCAAGGCCTGCGGCTACGACGGTGGCGCGCCCAACGTGGTCGCGGCGTGCAACGCCGGCACCTGCGGCAGCGGGTGCGACGTCGGCTGGGGCGATTGCAACGGCCAAGGCGGCGACGGCTGCGAAGCCCCGACCACCCAGATCACCCAGTGCGGTGCGTGCGGCCACGTCTGCGGCTCGAAGAACGCGAGCCCGCAGTGCGTGCTCGTGAAGGGCGCGTACGCGTGCAAGCTCAACTGCAGCGCGGGCACCGCGAGCTGCGACGCCGACGACGCGAACGGCTGCGAGACGGACCTCTCCAGCGATCCCAAGAACTGCGGCGCCTGCGGCTTCGACTGCGGGACGGCGAGCTGCGTCGCGGGGATGTGCCGCCTCACCGGCGGCACCCAGGACTTCGTCTTCGATCCATCCGAGGTCGACGCGCTCGCGATCGACGCGACCAACGTCTACTTCACCCAAGCGAACGTCGCCCCGAGCGGCGTGATCCGCAAGGTGCCCAAGCTGGGCGGCGCCGTCGTCGACGTGCGGCCGCCTTCGGACTTCGGCGCCGCGCTCGGCGTGAACCGCACGATCGCGGTCGACAAGAACTACGTCTACTACCTGGAGAAGAGCTACCCGCGAAACTTCCTCCGCGTGCCGAAGAACGGGAGCGCGGCGCCGGAGAACCTCGGGCCGCTCGGCGCGAACAGCGCCAACGCCGTCGGCATCCTGCTGGACGCCGACGCGAACGGCACCGCCACGAAGGTGTTCTCCACCGAGGTGTGCAACGGACCCGGCGTCTGGGCGGGCGACATCGTCGCGAAGACGGCGACGAACCTCGCGTTCGACGTGGGCAACGGCTGCGATGCGGCCGGGCGCGGCATGGTGATGAACGGCAAGAAGCTCTACTTCGGGCTCGTGACGCTCCAGAAGATCGACGTCATCGACTACGCGGCGCAGACGCCCACCGTCTCCACCTTCTGGTCCAGCTTGGGGTGCACGCCGAACGCGATGGCGACCGACGGAGGCCACCTCTACGTCGCGTGCAACACGCAGCTCCTCTCGTTCGATCTGCCGAACGGCAACACGAAGACCGTCGTCGTCAACGGCAACCAAGGGCTCCTCCGCGTCGCCGCCGACGGGACCGGCATCTACGTCTTGGCCGATGGGCTCTACCGCTTCGCACCGAGCGACGTGAACGCGCCGCTCGACGCGAGCCACAAGCTCGCGATGGGGCCGAACGGCGTCTTCAAGAGCCTCGCGCTCGACGCGACCGCGGTCTACGTCCAGGACTACAAGGACGTCTATCGCGTGCACCGCTGATGCTAAGCTCCAGGCATGCGGGTGCTGCTCTGGTTCCTCGGCGGGTCACTTGCCCTCGTGGGCGCCGCGTGCGGGCCGAGCTTCCAGACGGTCTACGAGAACGACGCGCGGTTCGAGCACTGCTACGCGCTCGACGAGACGCCGACCGCCGCGATGACCAAGAAGGCCGACTGCTGGAACGACTGGTACAAGAACCACACGTACGGGCAGACGCGTGACCGCGTGGAGTACGCGCGCGCTCGCTACGATGCCCTCTCGACGGTGCCGCAGCTCCCCACCGACGAAGCGATGATGGCGGCGGCCCCGGGCGAAGGCACCAACGTCGACACGGCCGCTGCGCCGACGCCGACGAGCGCCTTCGCGCCGCCGCCCAAGCTCGAAGCGCGCGACGGTGGGACGGCGGCGCTCGACGCCGCGGCCGACGCGAAGTGACCTACTTCTTCTGGAGCTTCTTGTAGCCCTCGAGGCCGGCGCGGATCGCCTTGTTCGCCTCGAACGGACCCAGGAAGTCCTCGACGATGACCTCTTTGTTCTCGAGCGTCTTGTAGTCGAGGAAGAAGCGCCGGAGCTCGAGCAGCGTGTGCTGCGGGACCTCGCGAATGTGCGTGTAGTGTGCAAACGCCGGATCGTCGAGGTGGATGCCGATGATCTTCTCGTCCATCCCCTTGTCGTCGCGCATCTGCATCACGCCGATCGCGCGCGCGCGCATCATGCACATCGGGACAACCGCCTCTTGGCAGAGGACGAGGACGTCGAGCGGATCGCCGTCGTCGCAGTAGGTGCGCGGGATGAAGCCGTAGTTCGCCGGGTAGTGGACCGCGCTGAAGAGGATGCGGTCGACACGGAGCAGGCCGGTGTCCTTGTCGAGCTCGTACTTGACCTTGGAGCCCTTGGGGATCTCGATGAACGCGGGGAAGCCCTCTTCGACGGGCTCGGGGACGGCGATGTCGTGCCAGGGATGGGTCATGGAGATGATGGGGTCCTTCTACTCGGTCGTTGCGTCGGTCGTCGCGTCCGACGTGCTCGCGTCGGTCGCCGTCGCGTCCGGCGTGCTCGCGTCCGGATCGACGAAGGGTTGGTCGGTGCCGTCGGTCTCGATCACGACGCGCGCGTAGTAGTCCTCGCACGTGTCGTTCTTGACGTAGAGCGTCCCCTGACTCCCGATCCAGAACTTCGCGTTGTTGCCCCCTGCGACGACGAAGTTGCACCCCGGCACCGTGGGCTTCTCGCACACGCTGATCCAGGTCACCACGCTCACCATCCGCCCCTTCACGCGCTTCCCATCGGGACCGCGCGGGTCGATCTGGAAGGTGGAGTTCTTCGGATAGAAGAGCCACGTCCCGTCGATCGAGTTGGACTCCCACGTCCGATCGTCCACCAGCCGCCCCGGGCACAGCTTCGAGCCGACCCCGCAATAGAACTCGCCGACCACCTCGTCGCAGGCGCCCTTCGGGAAGCACGCCGGCGCGCCCACGCTCGTGACGAGCGCGATCCCCGCCACGGCGCCGAGCGCCAGTGCGCCCGTCGAGAGCTTGCTCCGCCGCTCAGGCACCGAGGAGCTCCGCTGCGGCCAGTGCGTGGTAGGTCAGGATCACGTCGGCCCCGGCGCGCCGGATGCTCGTGAGCACCTCCATCATCGCGCGGTCGAAGTCGATCATCTTCGCGGCGGCGGCGGCGTGCAGCATCGAGTACTCGCCCGACACGTTGTAGGCCGCGAGCGGCAACGGCGACGACTCGCGCACGAGCCGAATCACGTCCAAGTAGGAGAGCGCCGGCTTCACCATCAGCATGTCGGCGCCTTCGGCCTCGTCGAGGCGGATCTCGCGGAGCGCCTCGCGCGCGTTCCCCGGATCCATCTGGTAGCCCGCGCGATCACCGAACTTGGGTGCGCAGTCGGCCGCCTCGCGGAACGGACCGTAGAACGCCGACGCGTACTTCACCGCGTAGCTCAGGATCGCCGTCCGCGCGAAGCCCGACTGATCGAGCGCGGTGCGGATCGCACCGACCCGGCCGTCCATCATGTCGCTCGGAGCGACGACGTCGGCACCGGCCTTCGCGTGCATGACCGCCATCTCGGCGAGGATCGCGTTCGTCGCGTCGTTGTCGACTTCGACCAAGCCGTCGCTCGCGGTGCACAAGACGCCGCAGTGACCGTGCTCCGTGTACTCGTCGACGCACACGTCGGTCATGACGAGGAGCTCGGGCGCCGCGTCCTTCATCGCCTTCACCGCGCTCGGCACGGGACCATCGGGCCGCACGCCCGCGAGGCCCTTCGGGTCCTTCGCCTTGGGGAGCCCGAAGAGAATCACACCGCCGAGGCCCTTGTTCTGCGCGGTCTTGGCGACCTCGCCAGCGTGCGAGATCGGGAGCTGGAAGACACCCGGCATCGTGCCGATCGGCTTGGGCTCGGTCGCCGTCTCGGAGAAGAACAGCGGGAGGATCATGTCGCTCGGCGAGAGCGTGGTCTCACGGACGAGCTTGCGGATCGCCGCCGTGCGACGCAGGCGGCGCGGGCGTTCGACGGGGAACGGCATGGGCATGGTCCTAGCACGCTTTTGGTGCCATCGTGGTCACCCGTGCGGCGCAACGTCCTCGTCTTCAGCGTGCTGTTCGCGGCCCCGTGCGCCGCGTTCCTGGCGTGCGGCTCACGGACCGGCTTGCTCGTCCCGGACGAGGTCCCGGTCGAGGCAGGCAAGGACGCTCGGCGCGACGTCGAAGCCAGCGCCGACGTGATCCCCACCATCGACGCGACCAAGCGCGACGCGGCACGCAACGACTGCCCGGACGCCGACTCGACCTTCGTCTACGTCGTCACCTCGGCGAACGAGCTCCTCTCCTTCTATCCGCCGGACGTGAGCTTCAAGGTCGTGGGGATCCTGAAGTGCCCGGCGAAGAACGGCGAGACGCCCTACTCGATGGGCGTCGACCGCAAGGGAACCGCGTACGTCACCTACACCGACGGCGAGCTCTTCAAGGTGAGCACGAAGGACGCGAGCTGCACGCCCACGCCGTTCGTGGCGGGCCAGAGCGACTTCCCGACCTTCGGCATGGGCTTCGCGACGAAGGGCCTCGGGCCCGAGGAAGACTTGTATATTGCATCTACCGCGGACACGCTCCTCGGGAAGATCGACGTGACGGGCACCTTCGGGATCACGAAGGTCGGGCTCTTCGCACCGCCGCTCACGAGCGCGGAGCTCACCGGAACGGGCGACGGTCGCCTCTACGCGTTCTATCGCCCGACGGACTCGACGAGCGCGATCGCCGAGATCGACAAGGCGACGGCGAAGGTCGTCGCGTCGGATCCGTTGCCGGGCGTCGCTCAGGGGAGCGCGTGGGCGTTCGCGTTCTGGGGCGGGTACTTCTGGCTCTTCACGCAGCCCGACCAGCAACGGGTGACCCGCTACGATCCGGTGACGAAGAAGGTGACGCTGGTGGGGGGCTACGTGTCGCCGATCGTCGGCGCCGGGGTCTCGACCTGCGCCCCGCAGTGAAGACTCGATCAGGGAGAGCACGGGGAACGGGCCGTGGCCCGAGGTGGCATGCAAGGCACGAGGGCATCGGCATGGGCATGTCTCGCGCGTGCGCTTCGAGAGGCCAGTTAATGGATCGAGCTGCGTTGCATCCCAACCGCGCACGATGGGGAGATACTTGCTCGGCGCCGCCGGACTCTGCGGTGCCCTCGTTCTGGCTTGCGGTGCCGAGCCCTCCGCCACGACGCCGACCGACGCCGGCGCCGACGTGGTCAAGCGAAAGCCGGACGCGGGTCCGCGCGATGCGGGCTCGGCGGACGTCGATCCTCGGCTCGACCGCATGACGTCGGGTGGGGGCCCGGTGCTCGGGGCGATGAAGCTCGGCATCGTCGACATCGGGATCGACGAGACCGAAGGCTCCCCGAGCTTCGACGACTACGTGACGTGGCTCGTGAGCTCCAGCTGGTGGGCGATCATGAAGCAGTACGGTGTGGGACCGGGCACGGTCGTCGGGAGCGTGCGCGTGCCGAAGGCCTCGGTGTTCCAACCGAGCGACGTGGACGGCAAAGGGATCGCGTACTGGTCGACGGTCGACTGGCGCGTCGACACGCTGTTGAAGGCGACCGGCGACGGCGGCGCTCCGATCGTCCAGAAGGCCGACGCGTACATCGTCTTTCTCCCGTGGGGCGTGAACGTCGACGTCGGCGGAGTCACCTGCGACACGGTCGGTGGCTAACTCGGTGACGCTCGGTTCGCACATCCCCTACGCGATCATGCCGCCCTGCGGGATCGGCCACTCGGGGACGGCGATCTCGCACGAGCTCGCGGAGATGGCGACCGATCCGTTCCCCTACGGCGGGTGGGCCGATCACACCATCCAAGAAGGCGAAATCGGCGACCTCTGCAACGCGGCGGCGGTGTGGGAAGGCAAGATCGTGACGCGACTCTGGTCCAACGAAGCCGGCGACTGCATTCCCGAGTGAAGCGCAGAAGAGCACGGGGCACGGAATCACCAGGGCACGTGCACCGCGGCACGCAGAGCATGAAGGCATGCAGGCACCGAGGCATCGGCATCGCCATGCCGATTCCGCAGTGCCTGTATGCCTCCTCGCGCCACGCCCCGTGCTCTCCCATGCCGGTGCTCCCGTGCCCATGCCGCATGCGCCACGCCCCGTGATCTCCCTCTCTCTCCTTGCCGTGTGGTCGGCGACGCGCGATCGTGAGTCTCGTTGAGCACGACGATCGGAAGCATCTCGTTCATCGGCGCTGGTCCTGGGGATCCGCGCCTCCTCACGCTGCGTGGGCGCGAGCTGCTCGAGCGCGCCACCGTCATCGTGTTCGAAGAGGGGGTTCACCCCGAGACCCTCGCGCTGGCTCCCCACGCCGAGCGGCACGAGCGCCCGCGCGCCGCCTCGCCCGAGGCGGTCGCCGACGAGCTCGTCCGCCACGCGCGGGCCGGACACCACGTCGCGCGCGTGTTCGTCGGCGATCCGTTCGCGTTTCGGGGTGGCACGGTCGAGCTCGCGCGCGTCCGCGCCGCCGGCATCGCGGGGGAGGTCGTCGCCGGCGTCATCGCGCCCACCGCCGTCGCCGTCTACACCGGGCTCGCGCTGAACCGCGCCGCCGACGTCACGCCGTCGATCGCGGTCGCCGTCGTCCAGGACGCGGAGCACCTCCACGACTGGACCAAGCTGAGCCTCGCGACCGACACCCTCGTCCTCGTCGTCCACTTCGAGCAGGTCGAGCAGATCACCGAGACCCTCACCTACTACGGTCGCCCGCCGCAGACCCCGGCCGCGCTCGTCCGCGACGTGTCGCTCCCCTCGCAGCGGGTCGTCCTCGACACGCTCGTCGGCGTCCGCAAGCACGCGCGGAGCTTCGGCGGCGGGCACGGGATGCTGGTCGTGGGCGACTCCCTCGGCGAGCGCGACCTCCTCCGCTGGTTCGAGGCCCGCCCCTTGTTCGGCAAGCGCATCCTCGTCACCCGCGCCGAGGGCCAGGCCCAACGAACCGCCGCCCTCCTCCGCGCACGGGGCGCGGAGCCCGTCATCGTCCCCATGATCGCGTTCGAGCCGCCGCCGGAGCCCGACGCCGTCCGCGCCGCGATCGCCGACCTTCGCCCCTGGACCGACGGCGGCGCGGTCGTGTTCACGAGCGAGAACGGCGTCCGCGCCTTCTTCGACGCGCTCGCCGCCGCCGGAAAGGACGCGCGCGCCCTCGGTGCCGCCATCGTGGGTGCGGTCGGGCCGGGGACCGAGAGCGCGCTGGCCTCCCGGGGCGTCCGGGCCGACGTCGTCGCCAAGGAGTTTCGGGGCGAGGGGCTGGCGCAGGCCCTCCTCGAGCGCTTCGGAGGCGCCCGCCCGCGGGTCCTGGTCGCGCGCGCGAAGGACGCCCGCGAGGTGCTCCCCGACACGCTCCGCGCCGCGGGCTGCACCGTCGACGTCCTCCCCGTCTACGTGACGGTCCCCGCCCCCGACGCCCCGCGCCGGCTCGGCGCCCTCCTCTCCGGAGAAGGCGGCGGCCTGGACGCCATCCTCTTCACGAGCGCCAGCACGGTCGACCGCTTCGCGGACGCCCTGGCCCAGGCCGGGCTGGCCATCTCGGCGATCCCTCCGAGCATCCGCATCGGCTCCATTGGCCCGATCACCACCGCGGCCGCGGCGAAGCGGGGGATCACCGTGCACGTGGAAGCCGCGGAATTCACGGTCCCCGCGCTGATCGACGCCCTGGAGCGCTCCTACTCCTGAGTCGACAGGTTCTGGTTTTCCCGCGGCCGGGCAAGGTATGCTTTCCTACTACCCGGCATGTCGTTGAGCTCCCTCATCGTCCAACGCGAGATCGCGACGATCCGCCAGGTCGAAGAGGCGTTGGCCCGCCAAGTCCTCTACGGCGGCGACCTCCTCACGAACCTCCTCGAGGTCACCAGCGTCGACGAGTGGCAGGTGGCGACCCTCGCCGCGGAGTCGGCTCGCCTCCCGGCGGCGCCCGTCGGCGCGCTCATGATCCCGCCGAAGGACGTGCTCGACCACATCCCCGCCGAGCTCGCGGTTCGACGGGGCATGATGCCGCTCGCGGTCCGCGGGGATCGCGTGGTGCTCGCGGTCGCCGAGCCGCTCGCCAAAGACGAAGAAGAGCAGCTCGCGTTCGCGCTGGGGATGCGGATCGAGCAGACGTTCGCCCTCCACGTTCGCCTGCGCCAGGCGCTCGCGAGCGCCTACGGGGCGCCGCTCGACCGCCGGCTCGACGCGCTCCTCCTCCGCCTCTCCGGGCAGGACGCACGCCTCCCGAGCTCGCGCCCGCCGCTCCTCGGCGGCGCCCCCGTCGTGGCCGTTCCGCCACGCCCGGCGTCGGTGCCGCCCTATCGCCTGAGCCCCGCCTACGGCACCCCGCTCCAGAAGGTCCCCGAGCCGGCGGAGTCGGGCCCCGACACCGATCAGACCCCAGCGCCGGTCCTGGAGAGGATCCCCACGCCGCCGCCGGTACCGGTGATGGAGGCGGCCCCCAAGAGCCGCACGACGGAAGCGGGCTTCCCGGCGCCGCACCTCGAGACGGCGAACGGCCCGTCGCCTCCGGTCACGGTCCCGCCGCCGGTCTCGCGGACGACGGGCGCCTACGCGAGCCCGACGATCGTGGCGCCGCCGCCCGCGCGCACCTTCGTCCACGCGACGAGCAACACGACCCGCCCCGTTCGCCGGCGGCGCGGCCCGCTCACGGCGGGGGGCGCGGAAGAGGAGATGAAGTCGGCCGAGGATCGCGACGCGATCCTCGACCTGATGTTCGAGTTCGTCCGCCAGTACTTCGACTTCGCCGCCGTCTTCGTCGTCCACGGCGAAACCGCCGAGGGCCGCGACGCGTTCGGCAACGGCGCCGCGCGCGAGAAGGTCATCGGGATCGGCGTCCCGCTCGGCATCCCGAGCATGCTCGCCCGCGCGCGCAGCGCGAAGGAGCCCACGTTCGTCCGCGCCACCGAAGACGACGCCGACGCCATTCTCCGCTCGGACCTCGAGCGACCGGCCACGAGCGAGATCGTCGTCGCCCCCGTGCTCGTGCGCGGCCGGTGCGTCGCGATCGTGCTCGGGGACATCGGAGTCGAGGGCTCGGATCGCGCGGCCATCGCCGACGCGCTCGCCTTCGTGAAGGCGGCCGGCGCCGCGTTCGAGCGCATCATCGTCAAGAAGAAGCTCGGGGGCTTCACCGCCGCGCAGGGCCCGGCCTCGGGCAAGGTCGACCTGGCCGAGATCCCGCTCCCGGTGATGAAGATGCCTCCGCGCACCCCGCGCGAGAACGCCGCGCGGGCGCACGCGCTCGGCCGGGCCGTCATCACGGGCCCCAAGAGCGAGCCGCCCGTCCACCCGACTCCGCCCGATACGCCGAGCGCGCGCCGCGACGCGGACGCCCACGCGCCGCGTCCCAAGCTGGAGCTCGCGTCGGAGCAGCCGGACGATCCGGTGGCGCTCGCGCGTCCGATCACGCCGCAGCCGATCTACCCGCTCACCACCCCGCTCCGAAAGGTGCCGAGCAAGCCGCCGCCGCGCGAGCTGGACGTGCGCCGGCTCGATCGTCCGCCGATCCCGCGCGAAGATCCGGAAGAGCGCGCGAACGCGGTCGACTCGGGGGCCGAGGAGCCCATCATCGACGACGAGCCCGTGATCGAGAGCGGCGCGCCCGCGCTCGAGGAAGCCGCGCTCGACTCGTCCGAGGAGCAAGCTCTCCTCCGCGAGCTCGGCGAGATCGAAGACGCCCCGCCGAGCTCCGAGCCGGAGGACGCGGCGCCCGCGTCGCAGGCGATCGCCGTGGGTCCGCGTCGCCCGCCGGCCGCGTACAAGCTCGAGTCGCTCCCGTCGATCATGGTCGACATGGATCAGGAGCTCGTCCACGTGATCGACCGCATCCTCGCCGGCAAGGACGATGGAAGCGGCGAGGGCGAGCTGCTCCGTCAAGGCTCGAACGCGATGCCCGCGCTCATCTCGCGCTTCCCGGGTCCGCTCGCGATCTCGCGCAACGAGCTCGCCGATCCGTACCCGAAGCCGCGGGACTGCGGTCCGCTCCTCCGCCTGATCGCGATCCAGCGGCGGGTCGCGCTGCCGTACGTGCTCGAGGAGATGCGCTCGGGCGACTCCGCGCGCCGCTTCTGGGCCACGTTTCTCCTGACCGAGCTCCCGTACCCCGAAGCGATCCCGGTCTTGGTCCCGCGCTTCCACGACGCCGATGCGCGCGTGCGCGGGGTTGCCCGAGCCGCCGCCCGCGCGCTCCCCGACGGCGCACGCGAGACGCTCGTCACCGAGTGCGCGCGAGCGCTCCGCGATCCGAAGGCGAGCCGCGGCGTCCGCCTCGGCATCCTCGACGCGCTCTCCGATCTGCGAGAGCCGACCAGCGTCCCGATCCTCGTGCGCTCGCTCGGCGACGAAGACGCCGAGGTGCAGATGGCCTCGCGCCGCGCGCTCATCGCGATCACGAAGCAGGACTTCGCGCTCGATCAGAAGCGCTGGCTCTCGTGGTGGGGCGAGAGCTCGTCCCGCCACCGCGTGGAGTGGCTGATCGACGCGCTCGAGGGCGAGACCCCCGCGCTGCGCAAGGCCGCGGCCGACGAGCTGAAGGTCCTGACCCGGCAGACGTTCGGCTACTACGAGGATCTCCCCAAGCGGGACCGCGAGCGCATCCAGCAGCGCTACCGCGACTGGTGGGTGGCCGAGGGCCGCGGCCGGTTCGCGCGCGCGCGTGACGGTGTGACCGGCTGACGGTGTGACCCCGCCACCACACCGCCGCGACGTGGGGATCGCGCCTCGGCGCCAGATTTCGCGGAGTTACGCGCGCGCGTGCGCGGAGCGATCTTTGCAGTCACGCTAGGGAGCCCCATGCGCCGTCGCCCCTTTTCTCCATCAGCTCGGGTCCTCGCCGCTCTCGCCGTCGTGTCCGTCGCGCCCTTGGCGATGGCCGATGCGCCGCCGCCGGCGCCCAGCACTGCCGCAGCGGCGGGAGCTGCACCGGTCGATCCGCAGCTCGCTCGGCTGAAGGCAACGCCGGTTCACGCCCTGGAGTGGAACTTCGTACCGCCCGGCCAGGCCGCCCGCTACGGCCACGCCGAAGCGCTCGTGAGCGCCCCGGTCGACGTGGTGCGCAAACACGTGCTCGATTACCCGCGCTACCGGGAGTACTCGAACGGCAAGTTCCGCACGGCGCGGATCGTCGACAAGAACCAGGGCTCGCCGGGCACGACGGACATGTACGTCCAGGTCCCGATCTTCCACGGGATGATCATGCTCTGGCAGATCGTGCGCTTCGATCCGATCAAGACGACGGCGCCCGGAACCGAGTTCGTCCAAGGCAAGCTGGTGAAGGGCAACGTCCGCGCGGCGGACATCCAGCTCACGATCCGGGTGATCGATCCGCAGACGACGATCATCGCGTGCGATCTCCTCATCACGCCGGAGATGGCGGCGCCGCAAGCCGCGGTCGACGAAGAGCTGCGCGACGCGGCCTTCCACGCGGTGCAGGCGATCCAGTTCCACTCCCACAAGACCGTGGCGGACGCGCTCACGGCGGCGATCGCGAACGGTGCTCCCGCGGCGGCCTCGGCCGCGCCCTCGGCGGTGGCGGCCAAGCCCGAGTGACGAGCTGAAAGTTTCATAAGGTCCCCCTCCCGCCCGCACCCACGGGCATGAAGACCTTGCCCCTGATCGCTTCGCTCGTCCTGCTCGCGGCGTGTGGAGGCTCGCCCTCGACCCCGATCGACCCCGGGGCGACCGACGCCGCCGTGACCGACGCCGATGCTCTCTCCGACGCCCAGGCCGGCGACGCGAGCGGTCACTTCCTCACGATCCACCTCCGCGCGACGACCAAGCCGGTGACCCACGCCGATGCGTGGTCGGGCCAGACCCCGCGCTCGCAGCGGATGGGCGTGCGCGGGCTCTCGCTCGGGAAGAGCGCGAACGATCCCAACCCGTGGACCGTGTTCGATCTGGCGGCGGGGTACGTCGAAGCGCCGCTCGACGACGGCGCCGACACGATCGTCGCGAAGATCCCGACGTCGTCGCTCCATGCGGGCAACTGGTTCTGGGCGAAGACGTTCGTCTCGCACGTGCGCTACGAGGTCGATGCCGTCGTGCACGCGCTGGGCGCGTCGGTGCCGGGCACGTTCCAGAACGTGCAGGTGCTTAGCAACGACACCACGATCGACGGCACCAAGCACGACGCCGGTTGGTACTCGTTCGCGTTCGCGACGGGCTCGTCGACCTACGGCCCGGTGACGGGCGCGAACGGGCCGCTCCCGCAGACGAGCGGGCCGAACCTCACGCTCACGATCGAGAACGGCAAGGCGAGCTACGGCTTCCCGGTCCAGCTCGACGTGACGGGTGTCGATCGCGACTACGACGTGATCCTCGAGGCGAACACCGAGGGCGACTTCCGCTGGGAGGACACGGCCGGCCCCGGCCACGCGAGCGCGACGTTCGACGTGGATCCGCCCGCGACCTTCGAGCCGGTGAAGCAGTTCGGCGCGAACTCGCTCGCGTTGAAGCTGGTCCCGAAGTGAGCGCTCACCCCGCTTCGAGGCGCGCGAGGTCGATGGGTGTGAGCCTCGTCTCGAAGTGCGCCGGCCCCGCCGGGCCTGCAGAGAGGAACGGGAGGTTCACGTCGGTCTCGCGCACCGAACGGAGCTCCACCTTTGCCTTGAAGTAGGCCGAGATCATGCGCTCGAGCGCCATCGCGTCGTTCCCGATGTCGAGCCCACTGCTCTTCTTGAACGCGCCGGCGAACGCGGCGACGGCGTGAGAAGCGGAGCGGGCATCGACCCGCCCCCCGGTGGCGACGTGCAGCGCGCGCTCGAGCGCGGGTGCGAGCGCGTTGGCAGCGCGGGCCTGCGGAAACAAAGTCCGAAAATGCGCGAGCTCGTCCCGCGTGGGCAACTCACCGAGAGGCGCAGCAGCCGCCGGCGCCGGAACGGCAGCGGCGCCACGAGCACGATTGTCGACGGTGGAGCCACAGTAGCCACAAACGAACAAGGCCGGCGCATGCGCCGGAACGGGGGCACCGCAGCCAGGACAAATCACGAGCTCGGGCATTTGCCGATGCTACCCACCGGGGAGGCTTCGAGAAAGGTGGTTCCGACGGGCACGCCCCCAACGAGACCGCAGAACGAGACGCGCGGGAGGCGGGGCAGGAAGGGGAGCCATCCCGCCCTCATCCCACTTTGGGACCGAAGCAAACTCCTTGTCCTTGCCCTTGCCCTTGTCCCTCTCTCCTCTCCCCCTCCCTCTCCCCCTCCCTCTCCCCTCCCTCTCCCCCTCCCCCTCCCGCTCCTCCTCCCGGGCGACACCAACCTGGACCACCGCTCTCC
>JBGAKG010000020.1:0-208254 GCA_044224495.1 Polyangiaceae bacterium
TCGGCGTACGAGATGACCTTCGCCAGGTTCTTCTTGCTCTGGACCTTCACGAGCGACGCCGTGAGCGTGGTCTTGCCGTGGTCGATGTGACCGATGGTTCCGACGTTCACGTGGGGCTTGGTGCGGTTGAATTTCTCTTTCGCCATGACGGTGTCTCCTGAGCCTTCTTTTTTTGAACTTCGGGGGAGCCCACCACGGGGCTTGAACCCGTGACCTCTTCCTTACCAAGGAAGTGCTCTACCACTGAGCTAGGTGGGCGGTATCGCGAGAGCGGGCGACCAGATTCGAACTGGCGACGTTCAGCTTGGAAGGCTGACGCTCTACCAACTGAGCTACACCCGCGAAACTTTGCTGCGTTGCCTTCTTCCTCTTCTTCGTCCGTCTTCAGCCGCCGTGATTGGCGTCGGCTGGTGGAGGGTGGTGGATTCGAACCACCGTAGGCATAGCCGGCAGATTTACAGTCTGCTCCCTTTGGCCGCTCGGGCAACCCTCCGAAATGCTGCGTCGTTTGCTACGTCGTTCGTGATTCCTAGTGAAAGTTCGAAGTGACTCGCGTGCGCTGCGGCGGAGCTGGCGAGGGGACTTGAACCCCTAACCACCGGTTTACAAAACCGGTGCTCTACCGATTGAGCTACGCCAGCGAGGCGGCTCCCTTCTCAAGGGGCGCGCAGGCTAGCGCACGGTCCATCGCCCCGCAAGCAGAAGGAGAGACGTTGGCGTGATTCTTTCCGTGCGATGCCGTCATCGTTGGGCCAGAAGAGCGGGCGCACACGTGCACACACCTTCCTGGGTGGCGTCCATCTACTGCCCCGAGGCCCGTGGCGAAATAGGAAAGGGAGATGGGACGCCGTTTTTTCCTGACGTCTCGGGGGGTTCGGAGCTGACACGCCTGCACGGGTGAGCAGGTTGGGGCCGGGCGCGCCCCTTACAGCCAGACGAAGACATAGGTAGAGAGCCCGAACGAGGTGCCCAGCACGCTCGGACTCCCGGCCTGGGCCGGCGTGAACAACTGCGCGAGATCACGGTAGACATAGGGGCCGATGCCCACCGAGAGGTGGGGGACGATGTGAGCGACGAGGGGGAGGCGCCCACTGACCGCGAGGCTCAGGGTGCCGTACTTGTTCCGCTCGGTGCCCTCCTGGGCGTCGTGGCTGGCGTACTCGAGGCCGAAGCCGACCATGGGGAACAGGGACAGCCCGTTCGTCAGCCGGAGATCGTAGCCGACGCGGACCCCACCCCCACCACCGACGACCTTTCGCGTGACGGCGGCCCCCGTCACGGGGTCGGTGCCCTTCGTGAAGGAGTAGATTCCGTCCACGTAGCCGCCGAGGGTGATGCGGTAGCCCACGACGTAGTCCGCTCCCGGCGAGACCGAGACGCTCGCCATGGAGGCATCCGTTCCCCCATACCCGGTCCACGACGCACCGGCGCTGGTGGAGAGGAGCAAGTGGTTCCGGTCGGCGAAGTGCGACCACGGCGCGGAGGGGAGGTCGGCGCCCCACGCTCCGCCGACCAGCACGCGCCCGCCGACGGTGGTTCGCTCGCCTCCGACGTCGGGCCCGCCCGTCGCGCGCGCGAACTCGTGGAAGAGCGACGGACCGACGCCGAGCACGACGTGGGGGCGCGGATGAAACAAGAGCGGCGCGAAGAGCTCGAACCAGAAGCCCGTCTGCGTCGTCTCCGGGGACGCGATCGGGAGCGGAACGGAGAGCGTCGTGCCCTCCACGATCTCGCTCGTGCGGTGGCGCCACTCGAGCCCGAACGCGACGGAAGGAAAGAACGTGGCCCAGTCGCCGAGCGGGATCGCCACGCCGAAGCGCGGTCCGACGTAGACGAACGTCGTGCGCGACTCGATCAGCGAGCCATCCGCTCCGTAGCCGCGCCCCACGCTCCCCCCGATCGAGCTCGAGAGCCCGATCGCGAAGTTGCGGAGCACGAACACGTCGAGCTCGGGGTCGATCTCGCCACCGGCGCTCCAGGCCCTGCTGTTCGTGTAGACGGCTCCACCCGCACCCGCGGCCGTCGCGGTCGTGAGCAGCACCGTGCCGCGGGCGCCGAAGCGGAGCGCGGGGGGCTCCGGAGGCGGCGGTGGTTCCGGCGGCTCCGGGGGCGTCGTCGGAGCCGCCTCGGGCGGTGCGCCCGTGGTCGACGCCGTGGCGGTGCTCCCCGGGACCGGCGCGGTTCGATCGTTGTAGAAGCCGCCGAAGTCCTGCGCGGCGGCAACGCCGCTCCACACCACGAGCACTCCACCGATCGCCCAGCCACCGCGCCGCATCGGCGCGCATCCTAAGTCAGTCTTGGTCGAGAGAGCTCACTTCTTCGGAGTCTGATTCGAATTCGTAGTTGGATTCGGCGACTGCCCCTGACCCTGCGCCTTCTTCCGCGCGTCGTCCTCGAGCATCTTCAGCGACTGCTCGATCTCGGCTTCGGTGAACGGGAAGCTCGCGATCGTCTTCTTCTCGTCGTCGAGCGCGGCTTCCATCTCCGCCCTGTCCGCGCGCGCGTGGACCACCCAGCTCGAGGTGTCCCCCACCCGGTCGGCCGTGGCGAGCGTGCGCCGCAGCATCTCGATCCCCTTGTCGAGGAGCGCGCGATAGCGCACGTGCATGATCCCGTAGAACACCTGCTTCTGGTGATCGTTCTTCGCGCGATCGGGCGGGATCGCCATCAGCTCGCGGTGGAGCGTGCGGTACATCTGACCGACGCGATAGCCCGCCATCATCGCCCAGTGCGGGTCCTCCGAGCGCATCGCGTCCGCGTAGGCGGACTGTGCCCGCAGGAGCACCTCGCAGCGCAGGCTCACACGAGTGACGAAGTCGTCCGTCACGGGCTGGAGCACGATCTTCTCGGAGTCGGCGCGCCGCACCTCGCCGAGC
Organism: Polyangiaceae bacterium; assembly: GCA_044224495.1. Lineage (GTDB taxonomy): Bacteria > Myxococcota_A > Polyangia > Polyangiales > Polyangiaceae > JBGAKG01. Next base: position 2,877 of record JBGAKG010000020.1, read on the forward strand.
ACGAAGTAGAGCTGCGCTGCCGCGACCGGGATCGCACCGCCCGAGCCGACGCGATGCTCGTCGATCACGTCGAGCCCCTTCTGCACGTCGCGGCTCGCACCTTCCACGTCGTCCAGCTCCACGCGCGCGAGGGCGCGCGCCCCCCACCCCGTCATCGTCTCGAGCGGCTGGAGATCCGTGCGCGCGAGAAGCTTGTCGGCGTACTCGCGGAGATCACTCCACGCCTCCAGGTACACGAGCACGCCGAGGAGCCGCGTCAGCGCGCTCCGCGTCTGCACCGGATCGGTCGCATCGCGCGCGACGATCGCGAAGAGGTCGCGCGCGCGCTCACGCTCGCCGAGCGCATCGAGCGCGATGGCGAGCCCGTACGTTGCCCGAAGCCTCACGTCCGCGTTCTTCGGCTCGGCCGCGACGAGCGGCGCGAGCCACCGCTTCGCCGTCGCCCAGTCCTGCGCCAGGAGCGCTTGCTCCCCCTTCATCAGGAGCTCGTCCTCCGTCCCTTCGACCTCCGTCCCGACGATTTGGTTGCGGACGGTCAGGGACGAGGCGGGCTGGGCAGCCTTCGGCGGTGGGGCACCGGCGCACCCGGCCCCCATCGCCAGAGCGAAAATCGCAACGATTCCGCTGCCCGAGAGGCGAGCCGTGGAGATGCCGAAGAGAGAAGACCGCATGATGGTTCGGAGTACGCCGCGCATGGAATGTTCCCACGCCATCGATGCTTGTGCACCCAGAAGCGGTCGCGCCCGGCCACCATTGACGAGGGCGCCGACTCGCGTTGCTCTCCTCGAAGGAGGTCCGACATGCGCCTCGTGGTCCCGAATGCAACTCAGCTCGAAGCGGAGCACCGGAAGCTCGACAAAGAGATCCGAAAGATCGAACGCCGTGGGTCGAGGATGACTCCGGTCGATCAGACCAAGGTCGCGGAGCTGAAGAAGACCAAGCTCGCGATCAAAGATCGCATGAGTCTCCTTCGCGCCGTCTGAACGGACCGCTCCGTTTCGCTACTTCCGCGGGCGGGGGAGCCCATACGTCGCGAGCCGCGTGACGAAGGTTCCGCGCGAGATGCCCAGCATTCGCGCTGCCTTCGTCTGGTTGCCGCCGCACGCCTCGAGCGCGGCGACGATCCGGCGCCGCTCCGCCTCGTCCATTCGCGCACGAAGCTCGTCGATCTCCACCGACGAAGGTGACGCGGGGGGGCGTGGCACCGCGGTGGGCCGACTCGCCTCGCTGCGTGCGCGCGCGATCTCCTCGAGCGGCAGCGCTCGCATCGTGTCGATCGGTGGCGGCGCGACCGGTCCGCCGTCGCCGACTCTCGTCGGCGGCGGCAACGAGGGCGCGCGCGTCAACGGCGAGAGCTGCGCCGTGAGCTTCTCCACCGGCAGGTGCTCCATGCCGATCGTGGCGCCGTCGCCGAGCAGCATCGCGCGCTCGATCGCGTTGCGGAGCTCGCGGATGTTGCCCGGCCACGCGTAGCGCAAGAGGAGCTGCTCGGCGTCGGGGGTGAGCGCAGGTGTCGGGCGACCCGCCGCGCGCGCCGAGTCGCGGAGGAACGTGCGCGCGAACGGGAGGATCTCCCGCGGGCGCTCGCGGAGCGGGGGGATCGTCAGCGTCACGCCGCTCAGGCGGAAGAACAGATCGCCGCGGAACGCACCGCGCCCGACCTCCACCTCGAGATCGCGGTTCGTCGCCGCGACGATGCGCACGTCGACGACGCGCGGAGCGATCGCTCCGAGCCGCCGCACCTCGCCATCCTCGAGCGCGCGGAGCAGCTTGGCCTGCGTCGCGAGGGGGAGCTCCCCGATCTCGTCGAGGAAGATGGTGCCGCCGTGCGCCGCTTCGAGGAGACCCTGCTTCGCCGACGCGGCGCCCGAGAACGCACCCTTCTCCCACCCGAAGAGCTCGCTCTCGAGCAGGTTCTCCGGGAGCGCGGCGCAGTTCAGCCGGACGTATGCGTGGCCCGCGCGCGCGGAGAGCGCGTGGATCGCCTCCGCCACGACGTCCTTCCCCACCCCGGTCTCGCCCTGGAGGAGGACCGCGATCCGCGCATCCGCCACCCGGCGCACGAGCGCGTAGATGCGCTTCATCGCCGGATCCTCGAGGACCTCGACGCGGGCCGGCCAATCGTGGGGCTCCTCGCCGCGAGCGCGCCGGCGCGCGATCTCGAGGAGCTCCTCCGGGCTCCGCGCGTCGTCGGGGCTCCGCGCGACGCCGAGCCGCACGCTGCCCCCGCGGAGCGCGATCCGAGCGTCGATGCGCTTCTGCACCTCTTCGATCGCCTGCGCGTTCGCCTCCACGACCAGCACCTCGAGCTGGTTCGGTCCGTAGCGCGCGACGGTGTCCGAGCCGCGCGTCGCCGCGATCACCTGCGCCTCCGCGTCGTCGGCGGGGAGCCCCTCGATCACGAGGTGGAGCACCGCGAACTCGGCCCGCGAGCGCGCGGTGCGCTCGTGCTCCTTCTCGACGAGTGCCTCGAACGCCCCATGCGGCCACAAGCGCCGCGGCCGGCCGTGGCTCGGAGCCGCCTGCACCATCGCGGTCGACGTACCGAGCTCGATCACCGAGCCGTGCGCGAGCGGGACGGGGACGCTCGGGACGAGCGCGCGCCCGACCTCGTCCCAGACCTCGCGCACGCGCGTGCCGTTGGCGCTGCCGAGATCCTCCACGACGACGAGCGGGCCACGCTCGCCTTCGCCGACGCGGATGCGCGCGTGGCTGCGCGACACCGCGGGATCGTCCAAGCGAACGTCGCAGTCGGGGCCGCGGCCGAGGAGCAGCGTCCCTTGTTCGGGGAGCGCATGCGACGTGGACGTACCGTCTGCCCCGACGACGAGGAGCACGAACGCGTTCGGCTTGCGCGCGGGTGCGCCGAGGTCGACCTCCCCCGTGCTCTCCAAGCGCGCCCGCGTCACGCCACCTAACGTAGCGCATCGGCCGCGCAGCCGCGCTCGCCCAGCGGCGCGACGGATTGTTCAATCGATTGAACGATTCGTTCGACGGCGTGCACGGGGCCCGCGGTGGGGCCTCCGCGATCCGCCCCGCGAGCGGCGGGTTTTTCACAATTGGAATGCGTGCTTCCGCTGGCGCGGGCCTTGCGAAAGGGGGGGAAACGACCATGCGCCCCCTCACCCTCGCTCTCGCTCCCGCCCTCGCTCTCGCCCTCGCCCTCGCAGCGTGCTCGGCCGCTCCCGGTGACGAAGAGGTCGTCGCCGACACCACCCGCGAGCCGATCGTCGGCGGCACTGCGGCGACGGGCTACCCCGAGGCAGCGCTCGTCAACATGTCCCAAAAAGGTACACAGGTCGCCATCTGCTCCGGCTCGGTGATCGCCCCGCAGGTCGTCCTGACCGCGGGCCACTGCGTCGTCGAGTTCGACGGCTGGAGCGTGCGCGCCCCCTACGCCGGCAACCAGACCGCGAAGGCGACCGGCGCCGCGACCTTGGACTACACGTCCACCGCCGACACCGTCGACCCCAAGGCGCACGACGTCGCGCTGATCTTCCTCGCCACGCCGATCAAGCTCTCGTCCTATCCGACGATCGCGAAGTCGAAGCTCGCGAGCGGTTCGAGCATCGTCAACCTCGGGCGGATCAAGGACGGTGTCGCCTCGAGCAGCCAGGTCTATGCGAGCAAGGCCATCACGGTGAAGGACGGCGCCAACGCGGGCTACCCGTTCGACTACGTCGCGAGCGAGGTCATCCAGTCCGGCGACTCGGGCGGGCCCGACTTCGCCACCGGCACGCACACCATCGTCGCCGTGAACTCGGGCGCGGGCGGCGGGACCGAAGTCCTGGCGCGCGTCGACCTCGTGTCCGACTGGATCGCGCAGCAGATCGCGAGCCACGGCGGGACCGGCTCTTCGTCGAACAGCCCGCCCCCGCCCGCTCCGACCTGCGGGCACGCGCTCTGCACCCAGGGCACGAAGCTCACGACGAGCTGCGACGCGTGTGCGGCGACGATCTGCGGCGCAGACCCCTACTGCTGCAACACGGCCTGGGACGGCGTGTGCGTCCAGGAGGTCGGATCGATGTGCGGGAAGACCTGCAACTGAGCGCTCAAGGCGGGAAGCGATCCGCCGCCTGGCCGGGTGCGCCGTTGGGCGGTCCACCCGTCCCCGCGGTACCATGTTGGTACAAGGGAGCGCTGTTCACCGTGATCTTCCCGTTCGGCCCACCGGCGTAGACGCCGTAGGAGAAGCCGCCCGCGCCACCGCCGCCGGCGCCACCGAGCCCGCCGTTGCCGCCCTTGCCGCCCGTCGCGAGGGTCTGGTTGCCGACGGTCGCGCAGTTGTTCCCGCTCACGCAGCTCACGCAGAGCTCCTGCTCCGTCGAGCCGTTCCCGCCTTGGCCGCCCTGGCCGCCTGCACCGCCGGCGCCACCCGCGCCGCCGTTGCCACCGTTGAACGCGCCGCCCGTGATCGTGAAGGTCGCATCCCAGCCGAACACGGCGATGCTGCTCCCGCCGCCCGTGCCGCCGAAGCCGCCCTTGCCGGGCGTGCCGCCGCAGCCACCGAGCGGGTTCACGCATCCCTGCGACGCGCTGCAGTTGAGGGTCGCAGGCTTGCAGATCGTGACCTCGTTTCCGCCGCAGGCCGCGCTGCACGTCCCGTTGTTTCCGTTCGTGCCGTTGCTCGAGCCCGTGGAGCCGTTCGTGGGCGCGTAGCCGCCCGCGCCGAACGCTCCGGCGTCCGCCCCGCCGCCCGGTGTGCCGGAGCCGCCGTCCGCGCCGTTGCTGGTCGCGCACTTGATGCCGCCGGTCGAGCCCGGTGCGCCCGCATCGCCGTCGACGCCCGCCCCGGCAGGACCGACGCTGATGCTCGTCGACTCGAAGGTCAGGCTCGCCGACTTCGCGAACACGCCATAGACGGACTCGCCCGACGCCGGGTTCGCCGCCTTGCCGAGGATGGTCAGGTTGCGGAGCGTCGCCGCGCCCGTGAAATCCGCCTTGACGACCACGTTCGCCGCGTCGGGCATCTGGAGCTTCGCCGCCGTGATCTGCTCTGCGCCGCACGCCGGGATCCATTTGCCGGCGAGCGTGTCCCACCCGCCCTCGAGCGTGAGCCCCGCGGAGAGGTTGATGCTCTCCTTGTACGTGCCGCGCGCGATGTAGACGGTGGTCTTGCTGAGCACCTTCGCCTGGTTGATCCCCGCTTGGACCGTTTGACACGGCGTGGCCGCGCCGCCGCACTGCGCGGAGTCGGTTCCGTTGATGTTCACGAACACGCCGGTCGTCTCGTTGACCGCGCGCGCCGCGCACCCGCTCACGTCGGGGCCGACGTCGGCCGAGACTTGGTTGTCATTTCCCGCATCGAGCGGGGGCACGACCGGAGTGTCCCCGACGCACGTGATGAGCGTGACCCCCGCCACGGCGAACCCGAGGCCACCGAGGATGAACCATCCCAACTTCGTCATGCTCACTCCACTTCTTTGGACTTCTTCTTCGGCCGGTCCGCGTCGACGTCGATGTCCTTCGTCCGCTTGTTCTCGAGCTCGTCGCGACCCGCAGCGAAGACTTCGTCGTTCATCTCGGAGAGCGCGTCGTTGGTGCGCGACTTCCAGTCGCTCGGCAGCGACTTCGGGTTCGCGTCCTCGATCGCCTTGGCCAGCGCGAGCCAGTGGCGCGCGTCGGAGCGGTAGCCGATGCGGTAGTCCGTCATCCCCCGTAGGTACGCGTAGCGGGCCTGATCCGGCGTGGTGAGGTGACGAAGGTCGGGCTCGAGCGCGCGGAACGTCGCGAGCGCGCGCTCGTACTCGCTCTTCTCGAACGCCGCCTGACCGCGGCCGAGCTCGTCGGTGTACGTCGCACAGCCACTGGCGAGGAGCGCCCCGACGAAGACCCAAGGAACCAAGCGTCGCATCAACGCCCAATCTACCTTTCCCGGGAGCGCCTCCGCAACCCGAGCACGAGCGCCAACGCCGCCAAGAGCGAAGCCGCCGGCCCGGGCGGTGCGAAGCCGCCGCCGCCTTCGCCGACGACCCGACACCCGCACTTGTCCCCGCTCCCCCGGCCGCCCCCGCTCGAGCCCGGCTTCCCGGGATCCTGCGGTGACGGAAATACCGTCGCCGGCGGGGCCGCCGGATCGTCGCTCCAGCCCGTCTTGGTGAGCGTGGCACCGTCGAGCGCGCTCCCATCGGTGCGTTTTGCCACGAGCTTGATGCTCTCTTTCCCGACGTCGAGGGTGACCACGTGGTTCGTGGACTCCGCCTTCCGTTGGGTCGGGCGCGTGAGCTTCACCGGATAGAGCGGGGCACCACCCCCACCGCTCACCACGTAGCGGAGCCCGTCCACGTTGCCGCGCTCGTAGAGGTGGTCGTGCCCCGAGAGCACGAGGTCGACGTGATGACGGAGGAGCATCCCCGGGATCTTCGCCGCGTGCAGGTCCTTGTTGTCGCCGTGGATGCCGGAGGCATAGGGCCCGTCGTGGATGACGACGATCCGCCAGCGCAGGCCCGCCTCCGCGTCGGCCGCGACGAGGGTGCTCTCGAGCCACGAGCGGTCCTCGCCGCCCCACTGGCCCATGCCGTTGAGGAAGACGAAGCGCGCCGCTCCCCAGCGCATCGTGCCGTAGAGCTTGCCGGGGACCATCGTGTGCGCGCCGCCGAAGTAACGGAGGAACGCGTTGCCCGACGTCTCCACGAGCTCGTGGTTGCCGATCGCAGCGAACAGGCAGCGCTCGCGGAGGAGCGTTCCCTCGAGATCGAAGAAGGCCTGCCAGTCGGCGGGGCGCGTCCCGTCGTCGACGAGATCGCCGGTGTTGATCAGGAAGTCCCCGGCCTCCTGCTCGACCGCGTGCACGACCGCGGCGTGCCGGATCGGGTCCGAGCGGTTGTCCCCGTAGAGGACGAAGCGAAACCCTGCGTCGTCGTCGTCGGGCGGTGCCGTCGTGAAGTGGCCCGTGACCTTCACGCCCGACGCTTCGACCGTGTACTCGTAGCGCGTCTTCGGAGCGAGACCGTCGATCCGTGTAGAGTGCAATATCTCGGAGCTCTCGCGCCGCTCCCCGTTCGCTCCGCCGTCACCCGCGCTCCATCGCACCGTGATCGGTGCGGCGGGGTCGGTCTCCGTGCGGATCACCACGTCCTTCGAACCGAGCTGCGAGAGCCATGGCCCCTTCGTCAGCGGGCTGAGCGGAGCCGCCGCGGCCGTCCCGGCCCCAACCGCGAGCGCCGCCCAAGCCACCACGAGCGCCACCACTCTGGCAGCGCCACGAAGCTTTCGTCCCATCGCCATCGCCTCTCCACCTACTCCACGCGGCCGGATCGGCGCAGAAAAACCCACACCGTGCTCGCGCGCCGGGACTAGGCGGAGGTTTGTAGGTCGAGGTAGGTGGAGCCGGCCCCGCCGATTGACCGGCTCGGGGCAGCATCGTACCGTTGATGTGAACTACCCATCAGTTCACCGCGGGCGTAGGATGCGCGCGGGGTGTCGGCCCACGCCGACGCGAGTAAGGAGCATGTCCGAGGTACTTCCGCCGCCGCCACCGAGCATGCCGCAAGGGGCTACTGGGGGATCTTCGCCGGCGATCGCATCGCCGGATGGTCTCCCTCGGCGCTTCGGCAAGTACACGCTGCTGCGTTCCCTCGCGAAGGGCGGCATGGCGGAGCTCTTCCTCGCGCTCCAGAAGAGCGTCGCGGGGTTCGAGAAGCTCATCGTCATCAAGCGCATCCTGCCGTCGATGAACCAGGACAAGGCGTTCATCGAGATGCTGCTCCACGAAGCACGCATCGCGGCGACGTTGAGCCACCCGAACATCGTCCAGATCTTCGACGTCGGCTCGGCCGAGAACCTCTACTTCATCGCGATGGAGCACGTCCACGGCGAGGACATCCGCTCCATCGTCCGTCAGATGAAGACGATGAACGTGCCCGAGTTCCCGCTCGAGCACGCGCTCGCGATCGCGCTCGGCATGTGCGCCGGGCTCTCGTACGCGCACGAGAAGCCCGATCTCGACGGCACGCCGCTCGGCATCGTCCACCGCGACATCTCCCCGCAGAACGTCGTCATCACGTTCAGCGGCGACGTGAAGATCGTCGACTTCGGCATCGCCAAGAGCGACAACAAGATGGCGGGGGACACCAAGAGCGGAAAGCTCAAGGGCAAGGTCCCGTACATGTCGCCGGAGCAGGCCCGCGGCGAGGTCATCGACGCGCGCTCCGACATCTTCGCCACCGGCGTCATGCTCTTCGAGCTCACGACCGGCAAGCGCCTCTTCAAGGGCGCGAGCGAGTTCGAGACGCTCAAGCTGATCTGCGAGCGCGAGTACCCGCGCCCGTCGCAGATCCGGCCCGCCTACCCGCCGAACCTCGAGCGCATCGTCATGAAGGCGCTCGCGAAGGAGCGCGGCGAGCGCTACCAGACCGCGCGCGAGATGCAGGCGGACCTCGAGCAGTTCGTGCGCGAGGAGCGGATCCCGGTCTCGAACATCGCGCTCAGCCAGTTCATGGGCGGCTTGTTCCAGGACAAGATCGCCAGCCAGAAGGAAGCGCTCCTCCAAGGCAAGCAGCTCGCCGACATCATCGAGCAGCAGCAGCCGCAGGACTCGCAGCTCGATCTCTCGCAGCCGAACCTCTCCACGCCGGCGGCCTCCAACACCGTCACCGATCTCAACGCGAACCGGAGCAAGACGGGGCTCTTCGTCGGCCTCGCCGCCGTTCTTCTACTGCTCGGCGGCGGCATCGGCGGGACCGTCTGGTTCATGAAGCACAAGCAGCAGCCGGTGCAGGCGGGGAACATCAACCCGCCGCCGCCGATCCCCGTCGCCAAGGGCGCGATCGAGATCACGAGCAACCCGCCCGGCGCCTCCATCTGGGTCAACGGCGATCTCAAGACCGAGACGACCCCCGCCACGCTCACGCAGCTCCCGACCGGCGGCGCCCCGATCGAGATCAAGCTCACGATGGACGGCTTCGAGGCGACGAAGCAGACGGTGACCCTCACCGAGGCGGCGCCCAAGGGCGCCGTCAAAGCCGACCTGAAGAAGGGCTCCGTCGTGCTCACGGTCACGGTGCTCCCCGCCAACGTGAAGGCGACGGTCTCGCTCGACGGCAAGAAGTACGACGGGCTCACCGTCGACAGCATCTCGTCCGGTGATCAGCACAAGGTCACGGTCTCCGCGAACGGCTACCAGGACTACACGACGAGCTTCATCGGCAACCCGCAGGAGACGAAGCACATCGACGTCACGCTGGTGAAGGCCGTGGTCTCCAACGGCACCGGCCCGAAGGTTCCGGTCGGCCCGAGCGGCTCCGGCAAGCTCAACGTCGGCGCGAGCGGCGGCTGGTGCAACGTCTCGGTCGACGGCGTTCCGCGCGGCGCGACGCCGGTCGCCGGGATCGAGCTCTCGGCCGGCCCGCACAAGGTCACCTGTACTCCGGGCGACGGAAAGCCGCCGGTCTCCACCACGGTCAACGTGCCGGCGAACGACACCGCGCGCTACAAGTTCTCCCTCTGAGCCCGTGAGCCCGTGAACAAGGGTCGGCTCGAAGCGTTCAGCGACGGCGTGATCGCGATCCTCATCACGATCATGGTGCTCGAGCTGAAGGTGCCTCACGGCGCCGACTGGGCCGCGCTCCGCGACGCGCTGCCGGTCTTTCTCAGCTACGTCCTCTCGTTCGTCTACCTGGGCATCTACTGGAACAACCACCACCACATGCTGCACGCGACGAAGCGCGTGACCGGCATCACGCTGTGGGCGAACCTGCACCTCTTGTTCTGGCTCTCGCTCGTCCCGTTCACGACCGGGTGGGTCGCGGAGAACCACGCGGCGCCCCTCCCGACCGCGCTCTACGGGGCGAACCTCCTCTTCGCCGGCGGCGCCTACAAGTTATTGCAGACCGCAATCATTCGGGGCGAGGGCAAGGAGGGCAAGCTCGCCGCCGCGATCGGCGCGGACCACAAGGCGAACGCGTCGATCGTCGCCTACACCGCGGCGATCGTCGCGTCCTTCTACCAACCGTTCGCCGCGATCGGGCTCTACGTCTTCGTCGCCGCGATCTGGCTCGTGCCCGATCGGCGGATCGAACGGTTGTTCGACGACGAAGCGGAGTGACCGCTCCGTCGGCTTCACCGGCGTGCGGCGTCAGAGCAGCGAGACGTCGACGCGACGGTCGACGCGCCAGCTCTCTTCGTCGGTGCCGGTGGCGTCGAGCGCGCCGCGCGACGTGAGCTCCATCCGTGCGACGGCGACGCCCGCGCTCGCGAGGTACTCGCGGACGCTCTGGGCGCGGCGGCTGCCGAGCCCCAGGTTGTACTCGCTCTCGCCGCGCGGGTCGGCGCGCCCCGTGAGCAGGATCGATCGCCCCGCGAGCTTGCCCGTCGTCAGGCACTTCGCGAGCTGATCGAGCTCGACCTGATCGTCCGGCGAGAGCGTGCTGTCGTCGAACGCGAACTTCGGCGCGTCCGTGGGATTCGGACTCACGTGCACGTCGCACGCGACGCGAATGTCGTCCGAGAGCGCGACGTTGGCGTTGGGATCCTGCGGCGGGACCGGCTTCGGCGCGGTGTCGCGCGCGACGGGTCGCGCAGGGGCCGTCGACGCGCCGCCGATCGCACTGGGCTTCGGCGCGGCTTCGTGGCCGCACGCGGCGCTGCCGAGAGCCAGAAGGGTGACGAGGCTGGTGTACGCGATGAGCTTCATGACGAGTCTCCTTCGGGTTTTCTCCTTCCCCATGGAGCAGCATCCCGCGTGCCAGACCCATTCCCCGCGATCACGGCGAACGAAACGCACCGTGCGCGAGCGCACGGTGCGAAACGGCGCGATCGTGGCGTGTCGTCACGCGGGCGCGCGGTGCCAGCGAAGCCGGTGCACGGGCAACCCATCCGCGATCGCGCGGTGCTCGCGGTTCGTGCGCGCTCCGTACGGGTTCTCGGCCAAGATCGGCGAGCCCTCGTTGTCCCCAAATGGGATGAAGCGCCCGTCCGCGTCGATGCGAGCCCGGTACTGCTCCGCGCGCTCTTCGACGTCCGTCTCGACGAAGAGCTCGCCCCCCGGCTCGAGGAGCCGTGCGATCGCGTCGAGGAACACGTCTCCCATCACGAGCCGCTTCTGGTGCCGCTTCTTCCACCACGGATCGGGGAACAGGAGATACACGCGCCGGACCGAGGCCGCCGGCTCCATCAGCGGGAGCGCCGTCTTCGCGTCCTCGGAGAAGACGCGCGCGCGCTTCCCGTGACCGAGCTTCGCGAGCCGCGCATCGACGAGCGCCGCCCACTTCCGCCGAATCTCGAGCCCGACCAGCGCGGCGCGCGGCTCGGCGACGCAACGCTCGAGCAGGAACGTGCCGCGCCCGGGTCCGATCTCGAGCTCGACCCACTCGCCTTTCGCGATCGAGCGAACGTCGATCGTCACCGGCGAGCCCGGGACGCCCGGTGCCGTCTCCACGCGCGGGAGCTTCGGCGCATCGTGATAGGGCTTCGGTCGCTTCGTCTCCATCGCCGCCGCTCCATACTCCGAAGCGACGGGCTGGACCAGATTGCACTCTCCGCTTGACCCGAGGCCCGCTAGGCCCGACCGTCGCACCCGCCGTGGCCGACGAGAAGAAGGAGACGGGGGAGAAAGAGACGCGGGAGAAGCCCCCGGCGACGAAGCGCCCGTCGGGCGAGACGCGCTCGGCTCCTCCGAGCGCGTCCAGGCAGAGGCCCAAGACGCTCCTCCCTGCCCATCGCGTCGTGCCGATCGTCATCGGGATCGCGACCCTGATCCTGGCCTGGCGCTGCATCCGCGCCTTGCTCGTCCAGGTGGGCGAGCCCTGCGGGACGCTCGACGACTCGTTCATCCACTTCCAGTACGCCCGCGCGATCGCCGAGGGTCACCCGCTCCGCTACCAGGCGGGCGAGCCGTTCACGAGCGGCGCCACCAGCGTGCTCTGGCCTGCCCTGCTCGCGCCGTTCTACCTGCTCGGCTTCAAGGGCGTGTCGCTCATGTGGCCCGCGTGGGCGTTCTCGTTCGGCGCGCTCGGGCTGCTCGCGTGGGAGACGTACAAAGTCGCGATCCCGCTGACCGGGCGCGCGACCGCGCTCGCCGCCGGCGCGATGGTCCTCACGTTCTCCGGCTTCGCGTGGTGCGCGTCGAGCGGCATGGAGGTCATCCCGTTCGCGTGGTCGATGGCGCGCTGCGTGCGCCTCGCGAGCGACTGGGCCGACTCGCCGGTGCTCCGCACGAAGCGGCTGCGGATCCACCTCCTCGTGATGGCGTACGTCACGGCGCTGTTCCGGCCCGAAGGCGCCGTGCTCGCGCTCTTCGTCGCCGCCACGCTCGCGGTTCATCCGACCCCTGCCTCGCAAGGAAAGCAGCTCTTCGGCGGGCGGCCGTGGGGCGCCGTCGCCGCCGCCGCGCTGCTGGTGACGCCGCTCCTGCTCCTCGTGACGACGGGCTCGACCAAATCGAACACCGCGCTCGTGAAGCTCCTCCCGGGCAACCCCTACTACCACGGTGACGTGCTGTGGTCGGCCGTGAAGGAGAACGCCCGCACGCTGGTGAAGACCATCCTCAACGGCGAGGTGTGGTCGGCCGAGTTCCTCCCCGCCGGCGCAGCGCCCCTCGCCCTCATGGGCCTGGTCGCGGTGCCCATCCGCGGCGCGATGACGAAGCGGAGCTGGCGCGCGGCCGGCATCGTCCTCATCGCGCTGCTCATGCTCGCGCCGTGCTTCTACGTGACGTTCCTCTGGAACCGACTCCGCTACCTCTGGCCGTTCGCGACCGGATGGCTGCTCGGCCTCGCCTGTCTCGCTCGCATCGTCGGCGAGCTCGGCACGTGGGTGAACCACCGCACCCGCGTGATCGCTCCCCTCCTGGCCGCCGCGTTCGCCGGCGCGCTCGCGGTGCGCCTCGATTGGACGATCGACGACATCGCCAACTCCGCCCGCGGCATCCACGAGCAGCACGTGAAGATCGGCCGCTGGGCCGACGGAAACCTCCCCGCCGACGCGCGGATCGGCGTCAACGACACCGGCGCGATCGCGTACTTCAGCAACCGGAAGACGTTCGACATCGTCGGGCTCACCTCGAAGGACGAAGGCCGCTACTGGGTCGCCGGCGCCGCCTCGCGGATCGAGCACTACGAGCGCCTGCACGCCACCGATCCGGGGCGCCTGCCGACGCACTTCATCGTCTACCCCGAGTGGATGGGCACCACCGCGGTGCTCGGCAAGTTTCTCTTCGACGCCACCGTCACCGACTCGACGATCCTCGGTGGCCAGAGCATGCGCGCATACGAAGCGGACTACGGCTACCTCGACAGCGGCGCGAAGCCCTGGTCGGAGACGCAAGGCACGCTCGTCGACGAGCTCGACGTCGCCGACCTCGACAGCGAGGAGCACCACGCCTGGGACCTCGCCGGGACGCGCGACAACGAAGAGGTCATGAAGGACGACACGAGCCCGTCCGCGCTCGATGGCCTCGGCGGTGGGAAGCGCACGCTCGACGGCGGGCGCTCCCGGCGCACGCGCGACCGCTTCTTCGTGATGGGCGCCGGGCCGGTGACGGCGTTCGCGCGGCTCGAGTCCGTGGTCCCGGTCGAGCTCGAGGTGCGCCTGAACGGGAGCACCGTCGGCACGATCCACCTCGAAGGCTTCGGGTGGGAAGAGCGCCACTTCGCGCTCCCCGCGAGCAGCGGCACGTTCGAGGTAGTGGCGCCGTCGGGGACGGCGTTCACCTCGTACCACTATTGGTTCTACGGACCGTAGCGGTCCCCTTCAGAACGCGCCCGGCGCTCGGTACGGGTATGGCGCGGGCGCCGGCATCGGCTCGCGGCGCAGCCGTCGATCGCACTCGGCCTGGTGCGCTTCGACCCGCCGCATGAGCAAGACGAGGAGCACGCCCGCGACGGCCCACAGCATCGACGAGACGAGACTGACGGACCCGGAGAGAACCGGATCGTCGATCCGCGACGACACGTTCGCGATCAGGTTGCTCCCGATCCACGCACCCCACCAGAGCGAGAGCATCCCGGCCGGCGACGGCGCCGGCATCGATCCCAGGATGCCGTCGACGGTGAGGGTGGAGGGATCGCTGGCGTTCACGATCTCGCGCATGGCCTGGAACGGCTTCACGAAGTTCGCGAACGGGACGAACCACCAACCGACGGACCCCGCCGGCGTGAAGTTCAGGTACGGGTTACCGAACGCGCGCAGGTTGGTCGCAGCGCAGTGCATCCACATGCACACCGCGGTGACGGAGACGACCACCGCGCCGAACTGCGCGAGACCGCCGGCGCCGATCGCGAGGAGGGCGCCGTCACTCTCGTCGCCCGCGAACGCGAGGCTCACGAGATCGCTGCCGAACGCGGTCACGACGGCGAGCGCCACCGCGATCGTCGCGAAGATCGTGCGCCAGCCGAGGGAGCGGTACATCTCGCGAGGATACGCCGTGCGCCGGCGCATCTCCCCTCGTCATTCGGGGGACAGCTGCATCGGGTACACCACCGAGACCGGCGCCAAGCCCGGGTCGGGGAACGTCAGGGTCTGGAACGTGCTCACGATGCACGCGCGGACGCTCGCGTCGGGGAGCGTAGCCTCACCGTTCGGCGCCGACTCTTTCGCCGCCACCACGTCGCCGCCACGCCCGATGAGGAACGCGACGCCGACCGTCCCGCCGAGGCTCGGGTTCGCGACGAGGCCGCGCTCGTAACAGAGACGGAAGCGCCCTTGGTTCGCGCGGACGACCCGCTGAATCGCCTCCGGCGGAACGCGCCCCGTCGTCGCCGTCACGCATCCGTCGTCGGGCGGGCATCGCAGCGTCGGCACGCGCGTGGCGTGGCCTGGACCGAGTTGGCCGTGGCCACCGATCACGCCGACGCGCCCGAGCCGCGACGCCATGCACGTGTCGTCGCACGAGCCGCCCGCACCGCCGAGCCCGAGGCCCAGCGCGCCCTCGTCGACATCGACGCCCTTCCCGGAGCCGCCGCTCCCCTCGCCGGCGCCGGACAGAGCGAGCCCTGCGCCCTCGAGACCGCCGAGGTCGTCACCGCCGAACAGCGCACCACCCCGCGTCGCTCCCGCGAAACCCGTCTCACCGACATGGAGGCCCGACAGCTGCGCCGCGAGCCCGAACGTGCGCGGGTCGAGCGCGGCGGACGGCGCCACGTTCGCGCCCTGCTTGCGACCGAGCGCTCGGGCGCGGGGCCCCGCGAGCGCACCGGCGAAGCGTCCCTCGGTGGCCGCATGCTCCTCGGCTGGGCGCGGCGTCACACCCATCGCGCCGCTGCCGCCTTCGTCGTCGTCGGTCAGCGGGATGCGCGCGCGGAGCTCCGCGATCCGATCGGCGGTGATCTCGTCCGACTCGCGCGGGAACGACTGCGCCGCACCGAACGCGAGCACGTGCAACACGCCGGCCGCGGCGAGCGCCCACGCGAGGCTCCGTTCGGCCTTCGCGCGCGGCGGGGGCGCCGTCATGTACGCGACCTCGATCACGACGCCGAGGCTCCCCCACGTCACCATCTTCCGCTCGCCGAGCATCGGCCGCGAGCCGAAGTCGATCGTCCGCGCGGCGAGCTCGTCGGGCACGGCGAACAGATCGGCGATGCGCACGGGCTCCCACGTCGGGACGGTCACCCGCTCCACGAGCGTGCTGCCCCAGAAGAGCGTGGCCTCGAGCACCTCTTCTTCGTCCATGGGGAGTTCGACAGGGACCCGCAGCCGAAGTTCCAGCGAGAGTGAAATCGCTGATTTTGGGGCGTGTTGCCCCAACGAGAGCGGATAACCTTCTCCCATGCGCGACTTGTATGCCACGACGGGGACGACCACGAAGCTGGTGGCGAAATGAAGCGCACCGTATCCCTCGCCGCGCTCTCCCTCTCGCTCGCTGCTTGTGCGACCGCAGCCGTCTCCACGATTGGCTTCGACGGCGGCACCACCGACGACGCTGGCACCAAGACCGACGCTGGCGGCGACGGTGGGTGCTCGCCCGCATGCAAGAGCGGCGAGGTCTGCTCGGCGGGCACATGCAAGGCGCAGTGCGATCCCCCGCTCGTGAAGTGCGCGGGCGACGCGAGCGTCTGCGTGGACACGACCAAGGACCCCAACAACTGCGGCCAGTGCGGCACCGCCTGCAGCGTCCCCGACGCCGGCCCCGAGGGCGGCGCCGGGAACCCGGACAGCGGACTCCCCACCCCCGACGGTGGAACCGACGCCGGCATCGGCTGGACGTTCCCGACGTCCGGGTGCGCGGCTTCGAAGTGTGCCCTCAACTGCACGAGCGGCACGTTGTGCAGCGACTCGATCTGTTGGGACACCCAAGTCGCGCACGACCACTGCGGCGGCTGCACCACCGCGTGCGCCCCGACCGAGCACTGCAACTCGGGCAAGTGCTGCTCGTTCGGCCAAGCGAACTGCAATGGCACCTGCACCGACGTGCTCAACGACAACTCGAACTGCGGCGCGTGCGGAAAGGCGTGCAGCGGCGGGACTCCATTCTGCAGCGGAGGCGTCTGCACGGCGGGTGTCACTTACAGTCAGTCGTTCACCCAAGGCGCGACACCCACCACCCAGTGCACCGCGTGGAACACGTTCCGCGCGAGCCTCACCGGCACGTACTCGACCGTGACGATCAGCGGCTCGAACGATCTGGTCGGGCGCTCGTGCACCGGGAGCGGTGCGAACACGATCTGCCAGGCCCTGCGCAACGGCACCGCGCTCTCGAGCTTCGTATGCGGCGCCTTCACTTGGAGCATCGGCACGTGCGGCTCCGGCATCGAGCTCAGCGCGCAGGCCGGCGTGTGCTCCTGCATCACCGGTTACACCGCGCGCCCGTGCATCGGGAACCTCAACTGGGGCGGCATCAACGGCGTGAACTGCAACGCGGCGGCGCAGACGATCACCGTGACCTGCAAATAGACGAAGGGCACGAAGCTCGCGCTTCGTGCCCTCGTCCTCCTCGGCGCTACTTCGACTTCACTGCGCCGGGCTGAGCTGGAACGGGTAGATGACCCGGACCGTCCCGTCCTTCGGCTCCGGGAACGAGATGCTGTAGAAGCTCTTCACCACGCACGCGCGGACGTTCGTGTCGGGCAGGTCGCTCCCCGCCGTGTCCTGCGCCATCGTGACGCTGCCGTCGCGACCGATCACGAACTGCACCGCGACGCGACCGGCGAGGCTCGGGTTCGACTTCAGACCGTCCGCGTAGCAGTTCATCATGCGGCCCTGGTTCTGGCGCACGATGCGCTGGATGACCTCGGGCGGGAGGTGACCGTTGGTGGTGACCTCACCGGCCGGACGCCACGTCGGGCCCGTCGGCTTGTGGCCGCCACCGGGCACGTTGCCGCCGTGACCGATGCCGCCACCGGGCGGGCAGTGGTCGCCGGTGCAGTTGCCGAGCATGTGGCCGAGGCCACCGACGTCCTTCAGCCCGACGCCTTCACCCTTACCGCCGCCGCCCTGCTCGTTGCCCGAGAGGCCGAGGCCGGTGCCGAATGCGTCGCCGATGTCGCCGCCCCAGAGGTTGCCCATGTGGCTCTCTTTGTCGGCGCCCGCGAGCACGGTGCCCCAGGGGACGACCGGCGCCTTCGGATCCGAGTACTGCGCCGAGCTCAGGAGACCGAGGAGACCGAAGTCCGCCGCCTCCGAGAGCGCGTGGTCCTTCGCGAGGCTCGTGTCCTGCGGGCGATTGTCGCCCTTGGCCGACCACTTCCCGGTCTGCGCCGTCGGCGTGCTGCCGCCCATCGCGCCCTCCGAGTCCTTCGCCTTCTGACCCGGGCTCGACGAGTCCGCGGCGCCCTGCGTGTCGGCCGGCTGCTCCGTCTGCTCCGGCTCGCGCTCCGCGATGTTCGTCATGTACTGCTTCATCGTGAGCATCTGATCGCGCTGCATGTCTTCCATGCTCGCCTCGCTCATCGACGGCATGAAGAACGCGAACGCGGCGAAGAGCGCGGCGTGCGCGAGACCGGAGCCCGCGATGATGCTGAGCGAGGAGCCCTCGAGCAGCGCGGCCGGAGCGACCTTCGCTTCCGCCTCCGAGATGCCGAGGCTCAGCGTGAAGTCGCCGAGCGTGATGTCGGCCGAGTGACCGACGCCGAGCGCGAACGGCGCCGCGACGCGCATCATGCGGTCGACGAACACGGTCGCGTTCGCGGGCGGGTTCACCGTGATCTCGCCGCCAGCCGACGAGACGAGCACGTGCGAGGTGCCGCCGAGGAGCGCCTCGGGGACCGTGAAGTGGCACTCGGGGCCTTCGCCGATGACGATGTTCGTCGCGATCGGGAGGTTCTTCTGCGCGAGCGCATTCCGATCGGTGCCCTTCGACCAGAAGAGCGTGACGTCCAGCTCGAGGCCACGGTCGGCGCTGGTGGTGGAGAGGGCAGCAGACTGGGGGGCGACGCGGTTCATGAAGACACTCCTCCGGAATGCACGCACATGCGTGCTCAGGTCATCCTCGGCGCGTGAAGACGCAGGCGAATCCCGCGTCTGACACCAGCCAAGCGCCGAGCGCTCGTCCGGTCACGCTGCCTGCCGAGGCGCCGCAGCGTGCACACCGGGAGAGACAGCAGCCCGGGGCCGCGGTTCCGGGAAAATCGTCCGCTCTGGGGACTTTCGCTGGAGCCGAAAAATTACAGCAACGCCTGGATTTGCTTCACCCGCGCTTTGGCGCAAGATCCCGAGGATGCTTCGCCCGCTTGTTCTTTTCTCCGCCCTCGCCACCGCAGGGGCTCTCCTCGCCACCACCAGCCCCGCCCACGCCTGCGGCGGCTGTCTCGCGCCCCCCGCCGAGAACACCAAGGTCGAGGGGCACCGCATGGCGCTCTCGATCGCGAAGACGCAGACCGTGCTCTGGGACCAGTTCCGCTACAGCGGGAGCCCCACCGAGTTCGCGTGGGTCCTCCCCGTTCGTGGCAACACCCGCGTCGAGCTCGCGAACGACGAGTTCTTCGCCGCGCTCGACGCCGCGTCGCAACCGATCATCACCGCACCGCCCCCGGTTTCGAATGGTGGCGGCGCTGGATGTGGTTCGAGCGGCTTGTCCGCGACCACCCCCGGCTCGAACAACACCGACCCCGTGCAGGTGGTGAAGCAGGAGGTCGTCGGTCCCTACGAGGTCGTCACCCTCAAGTCCACGAGCGGCAACGCGCTCAACGCTTGGCTCGTGAGCCACGGCTACGCGATCCCGACCAACGTGCAGCCGGTGATCGACGCGTACGTGAAGGAGCAGTTCGACTTCGTCGCGCTCCGGCTCCTCCCGAACCAGAACGTCAACGCGATGCAGCCGGTTCGCGTCGTGACCCAAGGCGCCGACGCGACGCTCCCGCTCCGCATGGTCGCCGCGGGCGTCGGAGCGAAGGTCGGCATCGTCCTCTACGTCATCGCCGAAGGTCGCTACGAGACCGCGAACTACCCCAACGTCGGGATCGACGCGACGAAGCTCACCTGGGACAGCACGCAGAACCGCTCGAACTACACCGAGCTCGTCGACGCCACGCTCGCGCAGGGCGACGGCCGCGGCTGGTTCACCGAGTACGCGTACCCGATGCTGCTCGAGCGCGTCGGCTCGCGCGTGAACTACTTCCGGAACATCCCCACCCTGAGCGAGGCGTACGCGACGGCGACGCAAGGCGGGAAGTGCAAGCTCCCGCCGAGCTCCGACGGCGGGCTCCCCGGCATCGATGGCGGCAGCCTCAAGGACGCCGCCGTGGCGGACGCGAGCGACGACGGCGCGACCGACGCCGGCGTCTCCGACGCATCCGCGAGCGACGCCGGAGCGAGCGATGCGGGGACGAAGCCGACCTGCGCCTACGACGACGTCGACGTGGCCACGCTCGGCATGTACCCGAGCGACGTTTGGATCACGCGCCTCCGCGCGAACCTCCCCGTCGCCACGCTCGACCGCGACCTGAAGCTCCAGGCGGCGCCCACCCAGACGAAGGTCGACGCGCTCTACCAAGCCGGGAACGGGCCGGAGGCCGATCCGGGCGACGGCTGCAACGCCGCCCCGAGCTCGGCCTCCGACCGCGCGGTGATCGCCGTGGGCCTCGGGGCGCTCGGGGCCGCCGTGCTGCTCCGCCGTCGCCGTCGCCACTGACTTGGATTAGGCTCCGGCACCGTGCGAAAACGCCCGCTCGGCCGGACCGGTCTATTCGTCAGTGAGATGAGCCTCGGCACCTGGGGCCTCTCCGGCGATGGGTACGGAGAAGTCGACCCCGCGCTCGCCGAGCGCGTGGTTCGGCGCGCGCTCGAGATGGGCATGAACCTCTTCGACACCGCCGATGCGTACGGCGGCGGCAAGATGGAGGCTCTGCTCGGCAAGATCCTCCGTGACCTCCCCAACCGCGACGACGTCATCGTCGTGACCAAGGGCGGGACGGACCGCACCACGGAGCCGCCGCGCAAGCGCTTCGATGCCGCGTGGCTGCGCGAGCGCGTGGAAGCCTCACGGAAGCGGCTCGGGCGCGACGCGCTCGACGTCTACCTGCTCCACAACCCGAGCGTCGACGCGCTCTCGGCGACCGAAGCGGTCGCCACGATGAAGGACCTCGTCGCGAAGGGCACGCTCCGTCATTGGGGGGTGAGCGCCGGCAACGACGAGGTCGCACGCGCCGCGATCGACCACGGCGCCGAGGTGATCGAGCTCGGCTACAACCTCTTCCACGGCGCCGAGCTGCACCGCATCGCGGGCGACATCATGGTCGCGGGGACCGGGGTCCTCGCGCGCTCCGTGCTCCTGCACGGGCTCCTCGTCGGGCAATGGCCGAAGGACCGCGAGTTCGCGGAGGGTGATCACCGCATGATGCGGTGGACGAAGCTCGAGCTCGAGCAGCGGATCGACCAGCTCGACGCCGTCCGCTTCCTGGTCCGCGGCGACGTGCACTCGCTCCGCGCGGCGGCGGTTCGGTTCGTCCTCGCGAACTCGCTCGTCTCGAGCGCGGTCCTCGGTCCGCGCACGGTCGAGCAGGCGGAGCAGCTCGTCCGCGAGACGGGCGGCGGTCCGCGCTACCTCCCCGACGAGCAGCTCACGCAGCTCCCGCGCGCGCTCTCGAAGATCGGGATCCTCACGTGAAGGGCGACGCCCGCACGCTCGACGAGATGCGCCGGATCGCGGCGCGCGCGTCGGCGCTCGTCCGCGACGCGTACACGCGCGACTTTCGGATCGACTACAAGTCCGAGGACGATCCCGTCACGGAGGTCGACCGCGCCGCCAACGAGCTCCTCGTCGAGGCGCTCGGGCGCGCATTCCCCGGCGTGCCCATCGTCGCCGAGGAGAGCGACGCATCGACGTTCGACGCGCGCCTCTCCGGCGGCCCCACCTTCTTCGTCGATCCGATCGACGGCACGCGCGACTTCATCAAACGGAACGGCGAGTTCGCGGTGATGATCGGCTTCGCCGACGGCGGGCGGGCGCTCCTCGGCGTGGTCGACTGCCCGGCGTGGGGCAAGAGCTTCGCCGGCGGGAGCGGGGTGCCCAGCCACGTCGTGGAGCTCTCGGGCGCCACGAGCGCGATCGCACCGCGGCGCGGCGCGGAGCTCGCGGCGGCGTCGGCGTTCGTCTCGCGCTCGCGCGGCGACGACACGCGCGTGCTCCTCGAGTCCCTCGGCGTGATGGACGTGAAGCCGCGCGGCGGTGCGGGCGTCAAAGGCATCGGCGTCGCGGCGGGCGAGGTGGATCTCTACCTCCAGACCGGCCGCTCCGGCTCGCTCTGGGATGCGTGCGCGCCCGAGGCGATCGCGACCGGGGTGGGCGTTCGCTACACCGACCCCTGGGGCGCCGCCTTCGACTACCGCCGCCCGGTGATCGATCTCGATCGCGGCGTGCTCTCCGCGTCCCCCGCGATTCACGAGGCGATGGTGGCAGCGCTCGCGCGCGTCCGCGCCGAACGAGGCGAAGCATGACGACCACCACCCGCGCCCGCGTCGTCGTCGTCGGGGCCGGCATCATGGGCCTCTCCATCGCCTACCAGCTCGCGCGGCGCGGCTGCACCGACGTGATCGTGCTCGACAAGAGCTACCTCTGCGGCGGCGCGAGCGGGCGCAACGGCGGCGGCGTGCGCGCCCAATGGTCGAGCGAAGCGAACGTGCGGCTGATGCAGGAGAGCATCCAGATGTGCCGCGACTTCGCGAGCGAGATGAAGATCAACGTCTGGTTCCGCCAGGGCGGCTACCTCTTCATCGTCCGGAGCGAGGAGAAGCGCCGCGCGCTCGAGGCGAGCGTCGCGCTCCAGAACCGCTGCGGCCTGCGCTCGCGGATGCTCGGCCCGAAGGAGGCCCGCAAGATCGTCCCCGAGCTCGACACCGACGGGATCGTCGCCGCGAGCTTCAACGGGGACGACGGCGTCGTCTTTCCGTGGCCGTTCGTGTGGGGGTTCGCGCAGGCCGCAGCGAAGCTCGGCGTTCGCGTCGAGACGTTCCGCGACGTGTCGGCGATCGAGACCAAGGGCGGCCGCGTGCGCGCGGTCGTCGCGAAGAAGCTCTCGCCGAGCGGCAAGGCCCTCGCGAGCGACGTGCTCCGGATCGAGACCGACACGATCGTGAACGCGGCCGGCGCGTGGTCACCCGAGATCGCACGACTCGTCGGGGTCGAGCTCCCGAACAAGCCGCACCGCCACGAGATCTGCAGCACCGAGCCGCTGAAGCCCTGGCTCAAGCCGCTCGTCGCCGATCTGACCGACGGCCTGTACTTCTCGCAGTCCACCCGCGGCGAGATCGTCGGGGGCATCGGCCAGGAGCGCGTGCCGCACGGCATCGACCAGAACAGCTCGCACGCGTTCCTGGGTCTCTACGCCCGCTCGCTCGTTCGCGCTTGTCCCATTTTGGGACAGGTCAAGGTGCTCCGCCAATGGGCGGGCTGCTACGACCTCACGCCCGACGCGAACCCGATCGTCGGCCCCGTCGACGAGCTCGAAGGCTTCGTCCAGGCGTCCGGCTTCATGGGCCACGGCTTCATGATGGCGCCCGTGATGGGGAAGCGAATCGCAGAGCATCTGCTCGGCACGGAGAACGCAGAGACCCGCGCGCTGCTCGAGCGCTGGAACCTGCGCCGCTTCAAGGAGGGCAAGCTGCTCTCCGAAGCGATGATCATCGGCTGACGCGGTTGCAACCGCGCGTTCGGTGAGACAAAATCCGAGGACCTTGAGCCTTGGCTTTCCTCGCACCGCGGTGCTTGCTGCCGCCCTCTTCGTCGGCATCGCCGCACCCGCCGCGTGCCTCTCCCCCACCGAGATCACCGTCCGGGTCGAGACCGACATGACCTGCGGCGAGGCCGACGGCGATCTGGAGAAGGTGCTCGTCGGCACCGGCACCGGAGAAGCGGCGACCGTGAGCCTCAAGGGCCCTTGCCAGGACGGGTTCGTCGGCAGCGTCACGATCGTGCCCGGCAAGTCCGACACGATCGACATCGACGTCGTGGGCCGCCTCCAAGGCGCCAAGTGCGACCTCGGGTCGGCGAACGGTGACGGGTGCGTCGTCGCGAAGCGGCGCCTCTCCTTCATCGAGCACATCCCGCTCACCATCACGGTGCGCCTCGACTCGGACTGCGCCGGCGTCGAGTGCCCGAGCAACCAGACGTGTCAGGCGGGCGTCTGCGTCGACCCGCAGTGCACGTCGTCCAGCTGCAGCGACGGCGGCGACGGCGGGACCACGCCGCGCGCGACGATCCTCACCGCCGGCGGCGACGCGACGTGCGCGAGCGACGGGAACGGCAACTGGGTGTGCTGGGGCGACTCGACCGGCGGCAAGCTGTTCCGGAGCGGGACGATCCCGCCGACGCTCGTCACCGAGCTCCAGGGCGCCAAGAAGGTCGTGCTCGGCCGCGCGCACGGCTGCGGCGTCTTCCCCGATCCGAGCGCAGGCGACGTGGTGAAGTGCTGGGGCGCGAACGACCGCTTCCAGGCCGGCTCGGCCGACGCGACGAACGTGACCAAGCCGTCGCCGGTGCTCGACGCCAACGGCGCGCCGGTGACGGCGCCTTCGTACCTCGCCGCCGGCGACGACTTCACCTGCGCCGCCGTCGACGGCGGCCCCGTGCTGTCGCGCTCGATCGTCGAGTGCTGGGGCGCGGGCGACGTCGCGCAGCTGGGGTCCTCGGTTCCGAACGGAACGCCGAAGGCCACCGTGGTGAAGGGCGTGACGATCGGCAAGGACGCCCCCGCGAACGCGCTCGCGGCGGGCGCCAACCACGCGTGCGCGATCGCGAACCTGACCAATGCGCCCTGCACGGGCGGGTCGCAGTGCGGCGTCGTGTGCTGGGGCCTGAACAAAGACGGGCAGTGCAGCACGCCGTCCGATTCCCCCGCGTTCCCGCGCCTCGTCGCGACCAACGCGCGCGGCATCTACGCGGGGGGCGACCGCAGCTTCGTGAAGCGTCCGAACCTCGTCGACACCGCGGCGGAGCTGTGGGCGTGGGGCAAAGGGGTCGACACCATCCCCTCGACCCCGACGCCCACGAAGGTGTCCAACTTCGCGCTCGTCGTCGCCGCGAGCGGCGGCACCGATCACGCGTGCGTGCTCGACGGGATCCGCCCGAGCTGCGTCGCGGGCGACCCCAACTTCATGGGCGCGTTCAACACCACCGTCCCCAACGCCACCGCGTTCGGAGCCATGGCGTCCGGTTGGAACCACGCCTGCGCGCTCACCGCGAAGTCGGGCCAGGTGTGGTGCTGGGGCAAGAACGACAAGCTGCAACTCGGGGCGGACAAGGCGACGAGCCCGCACCGGGTCACACTGCCGCAGTGACGAAAACGCCTGCTAAGCTGTCGGGCGATGCGTCTGCGTCACTTTGCCCTTGCTCTCCCCCTCCTCGCCGCCGTGGTCACCGGTGGCGCCGCTTGCCGTGAGCCGACCCAGATCGTCGTCTCGCTCTCCACGAACGTCGACTGCTCCGGCAAGACGTCCCCCACCTTCGAAGGCGCGCACGTCGCGGTCTTCCAAGGCGAAGCCGTGCTCGACGGCTCGGAGGCGCCCCTCGCGAAGAGCGCCTGCACCACCGGTGCGCTCGGCAGCATCGCGGTGGTCCCCGGCGCCTCGGGCGACGAAGCGTCGGTCCGCATCCGCGCCGCCGCGCGCCTCGGCGGCGTGACGGGAGCGACCGCCAAAGAAGCGCGCGACTGCTTCACCACGATGGGCCCCGACTGCGTCGTGTCGTCGCGCACGCTCCGCTTCGTGCGCCACCAATCCCTCTCGATTCCGATCTTCCTCGACAGCGCGTGCGCCGGGAAGACGTGCCCGGCCGGGCAGACGTGCAGCGTCGGAGGGAAGTGCATCGGCGAGGAAGAGCCGCCGCCCCCGCCCCCCAACGACGGAGGCCCGCGCGACGACGGCGGCGTGCTCACGCCCTTGATCGCGAAAGCCGTGTACGCCGGCGGCGACTCCACCTGCGCCGACACGGGCTCCGAGACGTGGTGCTGGGGTTACGGTTTCGGGCCGACTCCCATCCACGTGAGCGAGCTCGATGGGGCGGTCAAGATCGCGCTCGGGCCCACGCACTACTGCGCGATCGGCAAAGGCGGCGGCACGCTCACCTGCTGGGGCGGCAACACGCACGCGCAGCTCGGAGCACCGGGCGGGCTGACCCGCAACGACGTGGCCTACCCCAACGTCAACGCCTGGAACGACGTGAGCGTCGGCGATGCGCACAGCTGCGGCCTCGCTGAGACCAAGCTCGGGACCATCATCGTGTGCTGGGGCGACAACTCGCTCGGACAGGTGCTGGGAACGGTCTCGAAGGCCGATGCTCCCCCCTCGCGTGTCACCTCGCTCGACATCGACGGCGCGAAGTCGCTCACCAGCCTCGCGAGCAGCGCGACCAACAACTGCGTGAACGCCGTCCAAGGCGTCTCGTCGTGCATCGTCACCCTCGGCGGCTGCTACGACGTGATCTGCTGGGGCGACAACGTGATGGCCCAAGCGGGGCGGGGCCCCGACACCGATCCGACGCCTCGGTTCATCCGCTTCAAGACGAGCTCGCAAGGGATCCAATCCCCGCTCACCGTCGCCGCGGGAGCCCGGCACCTCCTGGCGAACGGCAAGGGCGGCGCCTTCGGGTGGGGTGACTCGAATCAAGGGCAGCTCGGCCTCGCCGGGCTGACCGTCGCCCAACCGGTGCTCGTCTTCTCCAGCGCGAGCGCCCTCGTCGGGGGAGACACGTTCACGTGTGGCCTGGTGGGCGACACGGCCAACTGCGTCGGGGACGTTCCGTTCAAGGTGACGATCACGGGCCTCACCACCCTGACGGCCGGGCGCCATCACGTCTGCGGCTTGGACGCGAAGGGCACCGTCTTGTGTGCCGGCGCGAACGACAAGGGCCAGCTCGGCGTGGTGAACGCCGACGGCCTCGTGAAAGTGTTGCACTGAGCCGGCGGCGGGCGCCGAAGCTCGCACCCGTACCTACACCCGGCAGGGGATGAGCCGCCCGACTTTGGCGTATGCTCCTCCACCCCATGGCCGCACGAAGGATCGACTTCAACAAGATGCCGCGCTCCTCGCGCGAGCGTTTCATCGGATGTCTGAACGGATCGATCGGGCCGCGCCCGATCTTCGCGGATGCCGGTGGAGTCGGTGCCATCGTCGGTTGGATCTTCCTCGCGGTGCTCGCGGTCGCGGGCTCGCTCTTCCTGCTCACGGTGGGCTTCGGCGACACGTGGCAGGTGAAGCAGGGCGTGGGTTGGCTGATCCCCTACTTCGTCTGCTTCTTCCTCCTGATGCTGGCGGTGGTGGGCTTCATCCGCCGGATCAAGATGAACAGCGCCCTCCCGTTCAAGGCGGGCACGTACGTCTTCCCGCTCGACGTCGTCGTGGCGAACTCGAAGGACCTCGAGATCATCCCGATGGCGGATCTCACGACGCTGCAGCCGGTCCACCACTACCGGAACGGCATGTACACCCACACCGCGTTCCACTTCTATTTCGCGGGCGGGCGCAACTTCTCGTTCACGAGCGGCAACAAGGCGTACGCCGAGAGCCAGCTCGTGATGCTGCGTCAGAGCCAGCAGCAGCTCGACGACGCGATCGCTCGCAAGGACGTCTACGCGCTGGCCGCGCTCGATCCGTTCTTCGAGCTCCGCATGAACAGCTGGGCGGAGCTCCCGCAGCAGCCGGACAACCTCTTCGCGAGCGACATCCCGGGCTGGATGTCGAAGGGCTGGGCGTTCGGCCTCGCGTTCATGGTGCTCGCAGCCCCGATCTGGTTCGTGCGCAACCTGATGAGCGACGAGTCTGCGTTCTCGAAGCTCAAGGATCGGACGGAGAAGGAGCTCGCGAAGCCCCCCGCGCCCGCAACGACGTCGACCTCGACCTACGGCAGCTACGGGAGCTACGGCAGCTACTACTACCCGTCGATCGACACGTACGAGTGGCAGAACTACATCGACAAGGGCGGTCGCCACTCCGACGAGGTCCGCACCGTCTGGCTCGCGAAGCTCGAGCTCGCGAAGGCGAAGCACGAGGGCACCCCCGAGGCGATCGAGAAGTTCCGCTCGCAGTACCCCGGCTCGTCCGTCGACGCCGAGGCGCAGCAGGCCTACACCGACGCGGTCCACGACCAGTACACGAAGGCGAAGGACGCGAAGACCGTCTCCGCGCTGCGCGACTTCGTCACGAAGTACCCGAAGGCGGCCGACGTGCCGCAGGCGAAGAAGGACATCCACACCCTCTTCGACAAGACGCTCGCCGACTTCCGCACGAAGGCGAACAAGAAGGACCCCACGGTCATCCCGTTCGTCGAAGCTCTGATCAAGTACGAGGAAGACAACGCGTCCGAGTCCGTGGCGGTTCGTTTTCGCCGGCGCTCGAACGCGTCGCTCGCAGCGGCCGACCGCATCCTCGCCGGTGACGGCGACGTCGCCGCGGCGTCGAGCAACTTCGACGCCGAGAGCATGCGCAGCCGCGAGGAGACGATGGTCAAGGCGCTCCAGGGCGCGTTCGCCAGCGTGTTCCCGGCCGACGTGCTCTCGCTCAAGCTCGGGGACCCGCTCCCCGAGAAGGATCGCACCATCCCCGAGTCCACGAAGCCCGTGATCTACGTCGACTACGAGGTCGGCTGGTCGGGGGACACCTACGTCAACAAGACCGAGACCCGGCGGTTCGTCGGCATCAAGATCGCGTTCGACACGGTCATGAAGACGCCGAACTTCGACAAGAGCATGGCCTTCAAGCTCACGGTCCTCCCGCCCGACCGGTTCACCGTCAGCTACGACACGTTCAGCGACCCGCTCTACGGCAGCGCGCTCCGTGACTCGAGCGGCCCCGCCGATACGCAGGTGTACGACATCATGGCACTCCGCGCGTTCGACCAGCTGTCGACCAAGCTGTCGGAGGTCTTCTTCCAGGTCGCGCCCCCCAAGGGTGGGGCGGCGGCCGCTCCGGGTGGGAAGCCGGGCACGGGCACGGGCACCGGCACCGGCACGGGATCCGGGAGCAAGTACGACGACGACGACCCCTATTGAGCGACCGTCAATGGAAGTTCACGGTTAGCCTTTGACACCCGGTAACGGGCCAAAGTAGCGTCTCCCCGGGCGCCGGCCGCCCGCGCTCTCCGGAGGGACGTCATGAAGAAGGTCTCGCATCGCACCGCATCGTTCGCGTTCACCCTCGCCCTGGCGGCCGGTTTGGCCCTCGGTGCTTCGACGCTGACGGGCTGTGCCGACGAGAACGACCCCAAGACGTGGGTCAAACGGCTCGATGATCCGGCCCAGCGCTCGGCTGCCATCGAGCGCCTCGGCAACTTCTACAACGATGCATTCTCGAGCCACGGCAAGAAGGCCGATGCGCCCGAGGTGAAGTCGCTCGTGGACGTCATCGTCGACCCCCTGACCACGACCTATACGAAGGGCGGGCTCGACGACAAGACGCGGAAGATGCTCATCAAGACCCTGTCCGACATCCGCGACCCGCGGTCGGGCCCGGCGTTCGCCAAGGTCTTCAACGAGTACGAAGCCGGCAAGACCGACGACGACGTCGAGCAGGCGTCCTACGCCGTCATCGGCATCTACAAGGGCGGCGGCAAGCTCGACCAGAGCGTGATCGACGCGCAGTGGAACTGCTTCTCCAAGTTCGCGCCGACCAAGTCGAAGACCGCGGACGGCAAGGGCGCGCACCTCAAGGCGACGACCGCCCTCCACGACGCGATGCTCGCGGTGAAGGATCCCTCGTGGGGACCGAAGGCGACCGACAAGCTCAAGGCGCCGGTCGTGCTCGACGACCAGCCCGTCAACGATCAGCTCGACTTCTGGCAGACCACGTCGGTCCAGATCCTCAAGGAGCTGAAGTACGCCCCGGCCGCGAAGCAGCTCGTCACCGTCCTCATGACGAAGAACAAGCTGAAGATCGCGAACACGGCGAAGGCCGCGCTCCTCAACATCCCGAAGGATGCGGTCCCGCAGCTCAGCGCAGGCCTCCTCGGGACCGATCCCGATCTCAAGGCGCTCCAGGGCGACTACGGCCCGGACAAGGGCTTCGTCGTTCCGCTCGTCGACGTCCTCTCCTACACGACGACGAACGCCGCGAAGGACACGATCCTCCAGTACATCCCGCAGCTCGACAGCGACCAGAACCGGATGGCGGTCGCGACCTACCTCACCCAGTTCCCGCCGGACCCGAAGGTCACGAACGCGTTCAAGGACCTCTACGGCAAGCTCCCGCCGATCGCGGAGAAGGGCTCGGACGACACGGGTCGCGAGCGCGCGCAGCTGCTCCAGGTCTCGGGCGAGTTCGGTGACCCGAGCCTCGTCCCCTTCATCATCAAGGAAGCGACGACGGCGAAGGGCGACCTCGTCATCCTCGCCGAGGTCGGCGGCATCCAGGCCGCCACCAAGGTCATGCAGGCGGAGCAGGTGAAGGGCATCGGCGACGCGCTCGCCGCGCTCGAGAAGCAGCCGCTCGCGCCGGGCGAGAAGCAGGGCGTCGCCGATCTTCGCGCCGCCTACGACCTGGCCGCCGGCGTCACCAACAAGTGCACGAAGGACGTCACGTGCTACCTCGCGACGCTCGACGAGCCGATCCCCTCCACCGGCAGCGCTGCCAACTGGAAGGCGATCAAGGCCGCCGTCATGGCGGGCATGCTCGGCAACGACGCGACGAAGAAGGCGCTCCTCGAGAAGCTGCCGAAGGTCACGAACCCGGGCGCGCGCCTCGCGATGGCGACCGCGATCGACCGGCTCGCGCCCAACGGCGACGTCGCCGCTGCCGAAGCGCTCGAGAAGATCGTCGCCGACGACACGGCCAAGAACGCGCTCGAAGCCCTCAAGGGCGACGACGCCGTGATCAAGGTCGCCCTCCGTCTTCGCGCCCGCGCGGGTCAGTGAAAGGCTGACCTGCTTCTCTCCGACGGCACTGCATGATCAACGTCGAGATCGTCCGAGGGCAACGCGCCGGCGAGAAGATTCAGTCTTCCGCCGACGCCTTGCGCATCGGGCGCGCGCCCGAGAGCGAAGTCCAGCTCCCCGACGGCGTGGTCTCGGCGCTCCATGCGCAGATTCAGTACGGTGGTGACCGCTGGGTCGTCGTCGATCACGGCTCCACGAACGGCACCTTCGTACGCCGCGGGGACGAGCGCTTCGCGGTCGCGCCGGGCACGCCGGTCGGGCTCGTCAGCGGCGACCGGGTCGAGCTCGGGCACGGCGAGCAAGCGGTCATCCTCGCGATCAGCATCCAAGACGACGACGGCGAAGCGCGCGTGCTCGCCGTCCGCCGAATCGACGACCTCGCCCCGGCCACGACCAAGGTCGAGGAAGACACCGGGCGCCTCCGGATCCTGTACGAGGCGCAGAAGCGGATCGGCGAAGCGGGCGATCTGTCCGAGGTGCTCAGCGCCGTCTGCGACGCCGTCCTCGATCTCGTCCCGCGCGCGACCCACGTCACGATCACCCTCCGCGACGACGACGCCGACGGCGCCGACGCGGGTCCGGGCGGCTACGTCCCCGTCCTCACGCGCGTGCGCGGCACGACGCAGCCGAGCGGACCGATCCCGATCACGCGCAGCGTCTTCCGGAAGGTCATCTCGGAGCGCGCCGCCGTCGTCGCCGCGGACGCCCCGCGCGAGGTCGGCCAGAGCGAGTCGCTCATGGGCGCCGGCATCCGCGCGACGATGGGCGTGCCGCTCTGGCGCGGGCCCGAGATCCTCGGCGTGCTCCAGCTCGACAACCGCGAGAACGCGGCGATCTTCACGAACGCCGACCTCGAGCTCGTTGCCGTGCTCGCCCACAACGCGTCGCTCGCGGTCGCGAACGCACGCTTGCTCAAGCGCCTGCGCGCGGCCGAGGAGCGGCTCCGCAAGGAGAACCAGTTCCTCAAGGGCCGCGAGCAAGAGCGCCGCACCGGCGGCCGCGGCAACAAGCAGGAGATCATCGGCCAGTCGACGGCGATGCGTACCCTTTTGGGACAGCTCGACAAGGTCGTCGACACGCGCGTCACGGTCCTGATCGAAGGCGAGACGGGCGTCGGCAAGGAGCTCGTCGCCGCCGCGGTCCACTACCGCTCGCGCCGGCGCGACAAGCTGTTCGTCGGCCAGAACTGCGCCGCGATGCCGGAGAACCTGCTCGAGAGCGAGCTCTTCGGCCACAAGAAGGGCGCGTTCACGGGTGCGCACGAGGAGAAGAAGGGTCTCTTCGAGATCGCGGACGGCGGCACCCTCTTCCTCGACGAAGTGACGGAGATGCCGCTCTCCCTCCAGTCGAAGCTCCTCCGCGCGCTGCAGGAGGGCGAGATTCGCCCGATCGGCGCGACGCAGGAGAAGAAGGTCGACGTGCGCATCGTCGCCGCGACCAACCGCAACCTCGAGAAGGAGGTCGCCGAGGGCCGCTTCCGCGAGGACCTCTACTACCGACTCAAGGTGTTCCCGCTCCGTGTCCCGCCGCTCCGCGAGCGGCGCGAGGACATCCCGCTCATCGGCTCGCACTTCCTCCAGCGCTTCTCGCAGGAGATGGGCAAGCCGGCCGCCGGCTTCTCGCAGCAGTGCATGGAGCTCATGCAGAGCTACGACTGGCCGGGCAACGTCCGCGAGCTGCAGAACGAGGTCCAGCGCCTGGTCATCCAGGTGGACCCGGGTCAGTTCATCACGCCGGAGATGCTCTCGCCGCGCGTGCGCCAGATCGAAGGCGTGGTCGATCGCGTCCGCCCGACGAAGGGCACGCTGAAGGAGATGATGGACCAGCTCGAGCGCTGGCTCCTCATCGAGGCGCTCCGCGAGCACCAGAACAACAAGACGGCGGCCGCCAAGGCGCTCGGCATCACGCGCGAAGGCCTGCACAAGAAGCTGCGCGCGTACGGGCTCTGATCGGCTCAGAGCTCGTGGTTCATCTTCACCACCGTGTTGCCGGTGGCGAGACGGTAGATCGTTCGCGTCGCGGGATCCTTCGCGCCCGGCGCCACGTCGAGGAGCGGGCGCAGCGCGAACGCGCGCTCGCGGAGCTGCGGGTGCGGGACGACGAGCTTTTCGGTCGCGATCGTCATCCCATCGATCCAGAGGATGTCCAGATCGAGCGTCCGCGCCGCCCACTTCTCGCCGCGCACGCGCCCGTGCTGGGCCTCGATCGCGTGCAGCTGATCGAGGAGCGCGTCGGGCGCGAGCTCCGTCTCGAGGAGCACCGCGGCGTTGAAGAAGTGCGGCTGCGAGGATGCGCCCGGCGCGAGGAGCGCCGCGGTCTCGTAGATGGCCGACTTCGCCCGAACCGCGCCGAGCTTCCCCAGCGCCGCGACGGCGGAGCGCAGCGTGACCAGGCGATCCCCCAAATTCGAACCGAGACCGACGACGACCTTCACGGCCGCAGTATAGCGATCAAGGCGACGAAGGCTGGAAGATGAGTGGGTTCGTGAGCTTCCCCGTGAAACCACCGTTGATCTTCCCGTCCTGGACGAAGAAGAAGAGCGACGTGGCGGGGTCGATCCCGTTCACCTTGGCGTCGAGCGTGAGCTTCTCGCCGGGGTTCGTGTCGAACGCGATCTCGTGGATCTCCGTCGCGACCGTGGACGCGATGCTGAGCGAGCCGCTGACGAGTCGAGCGTCCGTGTCCCCGGTGAGGTTGCGCAGGCCGCCGGCGGCGGTGCCGCCGATGCTGAAGGTGCACCCGAGCTTCGAGCGCGTGGTGTCGCACGTCCACCAGACCGCCCAGTGGCCGCCCTTCTTGTATTCGACGAAGACGCCGACGCCGTCCCCGCCGACCGCCGTCATCGTCTGGTCCGTGTCCACCACGACGGTGACCGGATCGACGACGACGGGAGTAGTGGTGGTCGGTTGCGGGTTGGGATTGTTGTCCTGGGTCCGTGAGCGTGGCCCACACGCGACCGCGAGCGGGAACGCGGCAGCCGCGGCGACGAAAGCGAGGTATGAAAGGCGCATCCCGAGCCGTCTCCCTTGTTGGTGAGATCTCGCGTCAACGACGCCGCATCTGCACGGCGCCTGCAGGCGGTGCGCTCGCGCCGCCACCGCCCATCGGCGCGGCACGAACGACGGGCGGCGGAGCCGCCGGGGGCGCCGACGGGCGCTGTTGATAGACGGGCGGCGGCGACGGCGCCCGGTAGACCTGCGGCTGCTGGTAGGTGGGCGGCGGCGAGTACGTCGGCGGGGGCGACGACGGTCGCACGTAGGTCGGAGGCGGCGAGCTACCGTAGGTGCTGCCGTACGACGGCGCCGGGTGGTACGCCGTGGGAGGCGGCATCTGCTGCGGCGGGCGCTGGTACACCTGCGGCTGCTGGTAGACCGGCGGCGGCAGCTGCTGCGGAGGTCGCGTGTAGGCCTGCGGTCCGCCTTGCACGACGGTGGTGGGGAGGCGCGGCCGCCCGTCGATCGGGGTCGGCGCCGCTTGCGTGGGGAAGCCTTGCGGCGCGCGCGCGCCGATCGCCACCGCGGTGGACGGACGCGCGTACTGCTGCGCGCGGAGGAGCCCGCGATCACTGGTCGGCGGGGGCGGCACGAACTGCGGCTGGAGCCCCAGCGCGGAGGGCGGAGGACCGAGCGCCATGCGACCGCCAGGCCCCGGCTGCTGCACGCCGACGCTCGGGCTCGCCGGCGTGCGACCCGCGGTGGTGGGCTGCGCGGGCGTCCACGGGCGCGTCTGGTTCGCGATCGCCTGGACCGCGGGACCCGCGACCGTGCGCGCGGCGACGGCGGGGTGGAACAGATCGTTCGTCGAGCAGAAGGTGTACGGGGTGGGCGGGTACATCGAGAGCCCGACCGCCACGCCGCTGCGCCAGTACCACGTCGGCGCGAGCGGGCCCCAACCGACGTAGCCGTAGCCGGCGTTGCCGACGCGCCACGAGACCCACGCGCCCGCGTACCGGCGACCCGGGATCCACGCCCAGCCGCGGCCGGTGATGTAGACCCAGCGGCCGTAGTGGAAGGGTGCCCAGCCCCAGTCGTAGTCGGAGACCCACGTGTAATCGTCGCCGTAGGCCCAGTGGCCCGCGGTCACGTAGGGAGCGAAGTCGCCACCGACGACGGTGGGCGAAGGCACCCACACCGTGCCGTAGGTCGCGTCCTCGTACCAGCTACCGTAGGGATCGAGCGTGGACCGGAACTCGACGAGCGCCGACGGATCGGTGTCGACGTAGTCCTCGTTGTCCGCGCCGATGTAGATCTCCTGCCCCGGCTGCGGGTTCGTGTAGCCGACGACGTTCCCGTCCTGATCCACGACGGCTTGGCCCTGCCCGCTCGTGTTCATCTGCCCACCGCCGTACACCACGCCGGACTGCCCGTAGGAGGTGGCGGCGGCGCCGCCGTTGTTCTCGTAGTACTCCGCACCGCAACCGGTCAGAACGGCGACCAGCGGAGCGAAGGCGAACAGGGCAATCGAGGGGCGGCGGAAGGTCATGAGGTGGACCCTTTCGGGGGGTACGTTGGCATCCTGCCTGCAAAGTCCATGCGAAGTTAAGGCGCGGTAGGACCTTCGGCAATCCGTAGAAACCAGGCTTTATCCTGCATTCTCCAGGGCGGTGGGGGGCGGGACGCGGGGCGGGTGTGAACGGATGGATGGGGAGGAGTGTGCACGTTTGTCCTCGGTGCAGCCGAGCCAGGACAAGATGGCAAAGCGCCTGACGTCGACGTTGAGGTGGACCTTGACGTGACGGGGAGCTCGGCAGTTCGGACTCTCCCAGAAGGCCGAGCCAGCACGGAGAGGTCGATCCCCTTGACCGCGCCCCGTCGCCGTCGCCGTCGACGTCAACGTCAACGTCGACGTTCAAGGTCAACGATCACGAAAGGATCGACTGGAGGTCGCGTGTTACGCTCCGCCTCAGGAGACGAATCGAATGGCCGACATGCGCACCTCGATGACCGAACGCATCGCCGCGATGCAGGACTACAAGCTGTACCGCGAGCTGCATTGGGAGGGCTCGTTCGAGGAGTACCTCGGCATCGTCCGAGAGCGGCCGCAGATCACGCGCAACGCGTACCAGCGGCTGTACGACATGATCATCTCGTTCGGGACCGAAGAGTACATCGACAACAAGAAGAAGCTCGTTCGGTACACGTTCTTCAAGGACGACCAGAACGGCGGCGCGAACGCGATCTACGGCCTCGACATCCCGCTGATGCGCCTCGTGCACGTGCTCAAGGCCGCGTCCGAGGGCTACGGCCCGGAGAAGCGCGTCATTCTTCTCCACGGCCCGGTCGGGTCGTCGAAGAGCACGATCGCGCGTCTCCTGAAGCAGGGGATCGAGGCGTACTCGAGGAGCGCGGAAGGGGCGCTCTACTCCTTCGACTGGATCAACTTGAAGGACACGGGGCTCGCCGGCGAAGGCACCGACCGCTTCCCGAGCCCGATGAACGAAGAGCCGCTGCGTCTCATCCCGCAGGAGTGGCGCGCGAAGGCGATCGAGGAGCTCGGGCTGTCGAACGAGCGCTTCAAGGTCAAGGTCGATGGCGACCTGGACCCCGCCAGCCGCTTCATCTTCAAGCACCTGATGACCAAGTACGGCGGTGACTGGTCGAAGATGATGGAGAAGCACATCCGCGTTCGGCGGCTCGTGCTCTCCGAGAAGGATCGCGTCGGCATCGGCACGTTCCAGCCCAAGGACGAGAAGAACCAGGACTCGACCGAGCTCACGGGCGACATCAACTACCGCAAGATCGCGGAGTACGGGTCCGACTCGGATCCGCGCGCGTTCAACTTCGACGGCGAGTTCAACATCGCGAACCGCGGCATCGTCGAGTTCGTCGAAATGCTCAAGCTCGACGTCGCGTTCCTCTACGACCTCCTCGGCGCCTCGCAGGAGAAGAAGATCAAGCCGAAGAAGTTCGCTCAGACGGACATCGACGAGGTCATCATCGGCCACACCAACGAGGCCGAGTACAAGAAGCTCCTGAACAACGAGTTCATGGAGGCCTTGCGCGACCGTACGATCAAGATCGACATCCCCTACATCACGAAGCTCACGGAAGAGATCCGGATCTACGAGAAGGATTTCAACGCCGCGAAGATCAAGGGCAAGCACGTCGCGCCGCACACGCTGGAAGTCGCGGCGATGTGGGCGGTGCTCACGCGCCTGGAAGATCCGAAGAAGCACAACCTGTCGCTCATCCAGAAGATGAAGCTCTACGACGGCAAGGTGCTCCCGGGTTACACGCAGGACACCGTCAAGGAGCTGCGCAAGGAAGCCAAGCGCGAGGGCATGGAGGGCATCTCTCCGCGCTACGTGCAGGACAAAATCTCGAACGCGCTCGTCAACGAGCAGGGCGAAGGGACGATCAACCCCTTCATGGTCCTGAACGAGCTCGAGAAGGGCCTGCGCCACCACTCGCTCATCACGAACGAGGAGATGCGCAAGCGCTACGGCGAGATCATCTCGCAGGTGAAGCGCGAGTACGAGGAGATCGTCAAGAACGAGGTCCAACGCGCGATCAGCGCGGACGAGGACGCGATCGCGAAGCTCTCCGCGAACTACATCGACTCGATCAAGGCCTACACGCTCAAGGAGCGCGTGAAGAACCGCTACACCGGCCAGGACGAAGAGCCGGACGAGCGCCTCATGCGGTCGATCGAAGAGAAGATCGACATCCCCGAGAACCGCAAGGACGACTTCCGGCGCGAGATCATGAACTTCATCGGCGCGCTCGCCGTCGAAGGGAAGAAGTTCGCCTGGAACACGAACGATCGCCTGCGCCGCGCGCTCGAGCTCAAGCTCTTCGAAGATCAGAAGGACTCGATCAAGCTGAAGACGCTCGTCTCCGCCGTCGTCGACAAGGACACGCAGGAGAAGATCGACATCATCAAGGCGCGCCTGATCAAGAACTTCGGTTACAACGAAGTGAGCGCGACGGACGTCCTCAACTACGTCGCATCCATCTTCGCGCGCGGCGACTCCAAGGAGTGAGCGTGCGTCGAATCGTGGTGGTCGCCGCCGTGGCGCTGGGTGCGAACCTGGCCTGCGTCGGCGACAGCGGGAACACGCCCAGCCAACTCGACGGTTCCACCGCGCCGGACGCGGCGAAGGACGCCACCGTCGACGCGGGTCCCTTCACGCCGAAGTCCCTCCCGAAGCTCCACTTCTGGATGGACGGCTCGCGCGGTACGACCGTGAGCGGCGGGTTCGTCACGGCCTGGGCCGACCAGTCCGGGGTGAAGAACGACGCCTCGCAATCCGATCCGTCGCGGCAGCCCAAGCTCGCCTCGAACGCCATCGCCGGGCAGACGGCGCTCGAGTTCCCGGGTGGGGCGACGCCGACGAACCTCGACATCGGGTCTCCGACGAAGGCGTTCACGGGCGACTTCTTCGTCGAGCTCGTGATGACGACCAACCTGCCTTCGAGCGACTCGGGGGACGTGTTCGACGCGGGCAACCCGATCGGCGACAACGCGCAGATCCGCGTCGCCAACGGCAAGCTGAACGCCGGGATCGTGGTGGGACCGGTCTCGAAGTTCCTCGAGATCCAGAGCCCGATCACGCCGGGCACCGCGCACGTCGTCTTCCTGCGCCGGCAGGGCACCAAGTTCGAGCTCGGGATCGACGGCGCGACCGCCTCGGTCGCGGACGCACCGACCGGCGCGCTGAGCGCGCTCTTCCGCTTCGGCGGCCCGTTCATGGGTTACCTGGCCGAGGTGGTCGGGGTGGACGGGCTCGTTTCGACCGACGATCAAGCCGCGCTCGAGAAGTACCTGAAATCCAAGTATGCGCTCTGACGTGTTCCCTCCGCCGCCGCGGGGGATGAAGGGGCGTACCGCGGAGCTCGCGACGCTCGCGCGCGCGATCGAGCGGGCCGCTCCGACGCGGCTCGCGCTCGTGGGCTCGGGCGGCAGCGGCAAGTCGATGCTCGCGGCGGCGCTCGGGCATCGCCTGCGCCGCCTCTTCGGTGGGCGGATCCACTGGTTCCGGATCGGCGCGTGGGATCCGTCGACCTTGTTCGAGATGCTGGCGCTCCATTTTGGGACGACGCGCGAGCGCAAGCGAATGGCGCCCGCGCTGCGGCGCTTCCTCGCCGACGGCCCGCCGCGGCTCGTCGTGCTCGACAACCACGAGGTCGATGCCGCGACCGCGCGCGTGCTCGACGAGCTGGACGGCACGAAGGCCACGTTCGTGATCACCGCTCGGCGCTGCTTGCTCGCGGGCGTCCTGGTCTATCCCGTCACCGCCCCGCTCGTGACGACGGGGAAGAACGCGTTCCCCCGCGTGGCCGCGCTGACGCGCGCGCTGCGTTGGAACCCGCTCGCGCTCGACGTCGCCAACGCGCTCGTCGGCGCGCGCGTCATCGGGGTCGCTGCGCTCGGCGCGGAGCTCGCGCGGCGCGGGCTCGGCGCGGTGCACGTGATCGAGCACGAGGACGACCTCCCCGAGGTCGGGTTGCTCGTGCGCTTCGCGTGGGAGCGGTTGGCAGCGGAGAGCAGGCGCGTGCTCGCGGTGCTGGCGAACCTCGATGGCGACAACGCGGATGCAGCGTCGCTCGGGGCGCTCGCGCGCTGCGACGGCGCCGCCGCGCTCGAGCTCCCGCGGCGGTGGCACCAGGTTCAGGAGCCGCTGGCAGGGCGGTTCGCGCTGCACGCCGTCGTGCGCCACGCGATCCGGAAGTGGTGCTCGTTCGACGGCGCGCGGATCGCGCGCCACTACGTCTCGCTCCTCGAGCGCGAGCCCGAGCGGCTGATGCTGGAACAGACGCACCTGTTCGGGGCGATGGACTGGGCCCACCGCGAGGGGAAGCTCGCGGAGATGCTGCGGATCGAGGAGCTCCTGCGCCGCATCGCGCCGTGAGGGATCGCCGCGCGGGCGCTGCAAAGCTGACTCCCGGCGCGAAAGCTGGTAGCTCCGAGAAGATGCAGCACCGGACGCGCGCGAAGTCGGCGATCGTCCTCGCCCTGCTCCCCCTCTTCGTGTGCGGGAGCGTGGTGGCCCAATCCGCCCCGACGCCGAGCAAGCGCCGGACGCGCCCCGGCGATCCGGGGACGATCGAAGCCGCGATTGCCTCCTATCGCGGGACGGCGCGGACGGTCGACGAGGGCACCCTCCCCGGCCTCGTCGCGTCGGGGACCTGTCCCCCCGACATGGCGAAGGTCGACGATCGGTTCTGCGTGGACCGGTGGGAAGGGTCGATCGTCGAGGTCCACGCCGACGGCACGACGGCCCCGCACGCCGCCAACGAGGCGCTCGAGGACGGGAAGAAGTACCTGGCGAAGAGCGTCCCCGGCGTGATCCCGCAGGCGTACATCAGCGCCGAACAGGCCCAAGCCGCGTGCGCCGGCGTGGGCAAGCGGCTCTGCAACCCGACGGAGTGGCGCCTGGCCTGCGGGGGCACCAACGCGTGGGTGTACCCTTATGGGACGACGCGCGTCCAAGGCCGCTGCAACGACAACGGCAAGAACCCGATGCAGTTCTATCACCCGCCGCCGGCGCAGCGCGGGTGGCCCGGGTGGAACCTCGAAGAGCTCAACGATCCGCGCAACGATCTGCTCGAGGGCACCGTCGCGAAGACCGGCGCGTTCCCGGGCTGCGTGAACGACTGGGGCGCGTTCGACATGGTGGGCAACCTCCACGAGTGGACGTCCGACCCGAACGGCACCTTCCAGGGCGGCTACTTCCTCGACACCAGCGTGAACGGCGAAGGGTGCGCCTACCGGACCACCGCGCACCACTTCCGCTACCACGACTACTCGACCGGGTTCCGCTGCTGCGCGGCGCCCAAATAGCTCAGCTCGCCTTCTGGAAGTAGTGCCCGGCAGCGATGTCGGCGAGGAGCTCCGGGTGCTCGGGGTTCCACCCCAGGACCGCGCGCGTGCGCGCGCTGGAGGTCGGGTTGTCGAGCTGCGCGATCATCCCGACGAAGCCGCCGAGTTGCTCCGGCGCGACGCTCTTCGCCGGCACGCCGGCGCCGCGGCCGATCGCCTCGGCGATCGCACGGAACGGAACGCCCTCTTCGGCCGCCGCGTGCACGCGCATGCCCGGCGGTGCCTTCTCGAGCGCGAGCCGGTAGAGGCGCGCGGCATCCAGCGTGTGGACGGCCGGCCAGCGGGTCTTCCCTTCGCCGACGTACCCGGCGAACCCGTTCTTCCGCGCCATCTCGATCAGCATCGGGATGAACCCGTGGTGATCGAGCGAGCTGTGGACGGTGGGCGCGAGCCGAACGATCGACGCGCGCACGCCGCGCTTCGCGAGCGCGAGCGACAGGGTCTCGGACGCGACGCGAGGGTTGCCGCCTTCTTGGCCGACGTCCTCCTCGGTCCCCGTGCGCCCGCTGACCGAGTGTGCGAGGAGCATGGTCCCCGTGGTGTTGACGAACGGCTTCTCGGAGCCGGCGAGGGCCTCGCCGATGGCCTCGACCGCGCGCAGATCGGCGGCGACGGCACCCCCGAAGTCGCCGCCGGCGAGCGCGAGATCGTGCTTGAACGCCAAGTGAATCACGCCGTCGGCGCGCTTGGCGGCGGCGCGGAGCGCGTCGAGCTCGTCGAGGGTGGCGCGGAGCACCTCGGCTCCGGCGGCGCTGACCTTCTGCGCAGATGCGTCGGAGCGCGCGAGCCCGACGACGCGGTGACCCGCCGCGACGAGGTCGCGAACGACGGGAAGACCGATGTGACCCGATGCGCCGGTGACGAACACGTTCATGGGAACCTCCGATGTCAGTTTCTGACATGGACCTAGCAGCTGATGTCAGTCCCTGCAATCACGATGTCAGTTTCTGCAATCGGCTAGGATGGCTGCCATGGCGCGCTGGGAGCCCGACGCACGCGGTCGACTGGAGAAAGCTGCGATGGAGCTCTTCGTCGAGCGGGGCTATCCGGAGACGACGGTGGCGGAGATCGCCGCGCGCGCGGGGGTGACGGAGCGCACGTTCTTCCGCTACTTCGCGGACAAGCGGGAGGTGCTCTTCTCGGGCTCGGCGCACCTCGAGGAGGCGCTGCGACGCGGGGTCGAGGAGGCGCCCCCGGACGCGACGCCGCTCGCCGTCGTGGCGCATGCGCTCGACCGAGCGACGGCGCTGCTCCAGGACGGGCGCGACCTCACCTACGTGCGCGCGCGCGCGGCGCTCGTCGCGAAGCACGCCGAGCTCCACGAGCGCGAGCTGATGAAGCTCGCTGCGTTGGGCGGCACGGTGGCGACGGCGCTGCGGGCGCGCGGCGTTCGGGAGCCAGCGGCGACGCTCGCGGCCGAGGCGGGCATGACCGCGTTCAAGGTGGGGTTCGATCGCTGGATCGGAGAGCGAAAGCCCAAGGGCTTCGGCGCTCACGTTCGAGAGGCACTCGAGGCGCTCCGCGCGCTCGCGACGGAACCTGCACGGCCCCCCGGAGCTCGAACCCGACGACGCGCCTCCTGAGGTAGGCTCGCTGCGTGTGGTCGATCCAGCGAAAGGTGGGGCGTCTGGTGGAGATCCAGATCTGGTCGCCCGTCTCGGTCGAAGAGACGATCCCGTGGCAGCGCGCGCACGACGACGTGATTGCCGCCCTCGAGGGGCCGTACGTGTGCTTGGTCGACCTCGTCGAGGCCACGGTGTTTCCCCAGAACGTCGTCGACGCGTACGTGGCGACGATGAAGGACGAGCCGCGCCTGCTCCGAACCGCGACGCTCCTGAACGAGAGCCCGACCTTCGGGATGCAGATCCAGCGCATGATCCGCGAGGCGAATCACCCGGGGCGGAGGGTGTTCCGCGCTCCGGACGAGCTCGCCGCATGGCTCGGGGAGGTGCTCGACGCGCCGGAGCGTGACCGCCTCGACGCCTACCTCTTCGCGCGCCGGACGCACCGGCCGACCTAACCCGGCGACCGTCGCCGGAGCTGTGCTAACGTCGGAGCGTGGCCTCGTTAAAGAACACGCTCCTCGAGCGCGGCATGAAGCTGATGGCGGATCCGCGCGTCCTCAAGATGATGCAAGACCCTCGGGTCATGAAGGCGGTGATGGCCGCGATGAGCGTCCCCGGCAAGGTGACGACGCTCACGAACGAGAGCGTGGAGAAGATCGCGAAGGCGATGGCGCTCGCGACCGAGGACGAGGTGAGCGACCTCAAGCGCACCGTGCGCAAGCTCGAAGAAGAAGTCGCGCGTCTGAAGCGGGAAAAGGAACCGAAGAAGTAGTGCTGGCTCACTCGCTCGTTTCCGCTCCCGCCGCTGCTCAGGGGGCCGGGCCGGCGCAGTGGGTCTACTTCCTCCACGGGATCCTCGGCGCGGGGAACAACCTGCGCTCGATCGCGAAGGCCGTCGTCGAGAAGCGCCCCACGTGGGGCGCCGTGCTGGTCGACCTGCGCCTGCATGGGCTCTCGCAGGACACGAGCCCTCCCCACGACCTCCCGTCGTGCGCGCGGGATCTGGTCGAGCTCGAGGCCGCGGTGCCGGGGCCCGTGCGGGCGGTCGTCGGCCACAGCTTCGGGGGGAAAGTGGCGATCGAGTACCTGCGGATCGCGACCCAGCTCGAGCGCGTGGTGGTCGTGGACTCGACGCCGAGCGCGCGTCCCGATGCGCGCGGGAGCGAATCCACGCGCCGCGTGGTCCAGCTCCTGCGCGGGCTGCCGGCGCGATTGGACTCGCGCCAGCAGTTCGTGGACCTCGTCGTCGCCGACGGGCACTCTCGCGACGTCGCGAATTGGCTCGCGCTCAACGTGAAGGTGCAGCCGGGTGGGAGCTTCGCCTTCGTCTTGGACGTCGCCGCGATCACGAGCATGCTCGACGACTACTTCGTGCGTGACTCGTGGGACGCCGTGGAGCAGAGCTCCGCGCGCGTGGACTTCATCGTCGGGGGCAAGTCCACCGTCGTCGACGAATCGGACCGCGCGCACGCGCGCGAGCTCGCGCAGCGCACGAACGGGCGCGTCGCGCTCCACGTCGTGGAGGGCGCCGGGCACTGGGTCCACGTGGATGCCGCGGCGGAGCTCGTTCGGCTCGCGAGCGAGGACCTCGCGTGACCGACGCCGCGCTCGAGCTCCGCGGAGTGACGAAGCGCTTCGGCGACAAAGTAGCGGTGAACGACCTGTCCCTCGCGATCGCGCGCGGGCAGTTCCTGGGCTTGCTCGGGCGGAACGGGGCGGGCAAGTCGACGACCCTGAAGATGGTGACCGGGCTCCTGCGCCCGACGTCCGGGACGATCCACGTGCTCGGCCACGACTTGGCGAAGGATCCGATCGCTGCGAAGCGCCAGATCGGGGTCATGCCCGAGGACATGGCCCTGCTCGAGATGCTGACCGGCGCGCAGTACCTCACGTTCGTCGGGCGGATGTACGGGCTGGAAGATGCGCTGATCGAAGCGCGCCAGCGCGAGCTCTTCGACGTGCTCGATTTGCGTGCGTCGGGGACGGCGGTGATCGGCGACTACAGCTTCGGGATGAAGAAGAAGGTCGCGCTGTCGGCGGCGCTCATCCACGATCCCAAGATCCTCTTCTTGGACGAACCGTTCGAGGGCATCGACCCCGTCACGAGCCGCACGATCAAGGACATCCTGCTCGGGCTCCAGAAGAAGGGGACCACGCTCGTCCTCACGAGCCACATCCTCGAGATCGTCGAGCGGCTGTGCCCGCACGTCGCGATCCTGCACGACGGCGCGCTCCGCGGGTTCGGGACGATCGAGGAGCTCTCGCGCGGCGGCTCGTTGGAGCAGCTGTTCGTCGAGCTCGTCGGGGGGCCGAAGAGCGGAGTGCTGTCGTGGCTGTAGGCTCGCTCCGCGCGATGCTGGCGGCGCACTTCGGGGCGTCGCGGAATCGCTTCGTGCGCGAGGTGGGCCGCCGCGGCGCGGTGCGGGTGCTGGTCGCGCTGGCGGTGCTCGTCTTCACGTTGCTCGTACCGATGCTGCTGTCGCTCTTCGGGCTGGGCATCTGGCTCGGCTCCACCCTCCCCGGCCGCGGGGCCGAGGCCGTCCTCGCGACGGCGGTCACGGCGGCCTCGGTGTTGGCGGGGGCCTCGAGCGGAGCGGTCGGTGGGGCGAAGCAGCTCACGTGGGAGAGCTACCGAACCTTCCCCGTCGGCGGGGCGCGCATCTTCGCGG
Organism: Polyangiaceae bacterium; assembly: GCA_044224495.1. Taxonomy (GTDB): domain Bacteria; phylum Myxococcota_A; class Polyangia; order Polyangiales; family Polyangiaceae; genus JBGAKG01. The sequence continues at coordinate 47,163 of JBGAKG010000020.1, forward strand.
CGGAGCTCGCGAGCGGCTTCTTCGACCTCATCCCGCTCATGGCGGCCGGGGCGCTCGTGGCGCTGTTCACCGGGATCGCGACCATTCATCCCATTTTGGTACCGTGGCTGGTACTCCTCGAGCTCGAGGCGATCGCGACGCTGCTCTTGGTGCAGCTCTTCGTCGGGAGCTTGGCCGAGCGCGCGGTCCGGCGGCTCCGGGTCGGGCTCGTGCTGCTGGGGCTCGCGTTCTTCCTCGCGGCGACGCTGACGTCGGCGCTCCCGACGGGGGCGCTCTCGGGCCAACCGGACACGCTCTCGCCCGACCGGATCGACGCGTTCCTGAAGAACGACTCGCTCTATCGCCGGGCGATCGGTGCTTTCCCGTTCACGGTCGCGGTGGCGGGGCTGTCGGACGCGCTGGCGGGCGATTGGGGGAGCGCGACGGTGAAGCACCTCTACCCGATCGCCGCGACGGTGCTGCTGGGGTTCGTCGTGCGACGAATGCTCGAGCGCGACGCGGACGCGGCGATCGACGACGGCGGGCGCGCGGGCAAACCCTGGTCGTTCACGAGCCCGACGTGGGGCATCGCGCGACTGCAGTGGCACGCGATGTTGGAGAATCGGATGGGCCGCTTCGGGTTGGTCGTGCCGGTGATCGTGTTCGCGCTCGTGCGGGGACCGCTCCAGCAGTTGCGCGGGCCGGCGCCGTGGTCGATCGCGGGGGCCTACGTCTACCTCTCGCTGGTGAGCGCGCAGTTCCAGCTGAACCAGTTCGGGTTCGACGGGCACGGAGCGAAGACGCTGCTCCTCCTGCCGATCGAGCCGCGCGAGATCTTCCGAGGCAAGGCGATCGGGCTCTACGCCTACCAGGGCGTGCAAGCGGTGACGATGACGCTGCTCCTGGGCGTGGTCTTCCGTGCGCAGACGGAGCAGCTCGTGGCCGGGCTCCTCTTGTTCGCCACGATGTCGATCCTCTCGAACGCGGTGGGGCGCCGGACGAGCGTGAGGCTGCCGCGGATGTTTCCGCGGAAGGGTCTGCGCGGGAACGCGGCGCCGCTGGCGCTGGTGTTCGTGGGGCTCGCGCTGTCGGTGGTGGGCGGCGCGCTGTCGGTGGGGACGTTCCTCGCCTGCGAGCGCTGGGCGCCCCGGTTCCTCGTGCCGGTGTGCTTGCTCGAGGTGACGCTGGTCGCGCTCCTGCACCGCCCGATCGCGGGGAACCCCGAGCGCGCGCTGGACGACGGCCGCGAGCGTCTCCTGCAAGCGCTGGCCGGCGAGACCTAGGGGGACGGTGTCAACCTTGTCAACCTTTCGCGCCAACTGCGCGGAACAACTGGCCTGCCGTCTCGAAAGGTTGACAAGGTTGACACCGTCCCCCTCCGCAAAGGTTGACAAGGTTGACACCGTCCCCGGTCACTCGACGTAATCGAGGTCTTTTCCGTAGCTCTCGTCCAGCGTCCAGAGTGCGATGAACGCCAGCGCCATCACGGGCACTCCCACCACGAGCGCCGAGCCGACGACCCCGAGCGAGGGGCTCGCCTTCAACGCCGCGAACGTCAGCGTCATCGGCACCGTGGCACCGCGCACGAAGTTCGGCACCGTCGTCGTCGCCGTCGCGCGCAGGTTCGTCCCGAACTGCTCCGCCGCCGTCGTCACGAAGACCGCCCAGTAGCCGGTGGAGAACCCCAACAGCGAGCACGCCAGGTAGAAGCGCTCGATCGAGCCGGGTCCCACCACGAAGTAGAAGACGAGCGAGAGCGTCGTCATCACCAGGAACAGCGCCACCGCGCGCCGCCGGCTCCGCAAGCGCTGGCTCGCGAGGCCGCTCCCGAGATCCCCGAGCGCGAGCCCGATGTAGCAGAACATGATCGCGAGCGCCGGCTCCGGCGCCTTCGCCATGCCGAGCGCGCCGCCGAGCGCATCCGAGAACTTCACGAGGATGCCCACGCAGTACCAAATCGGTACACCGACCAGGATCACGCTCGCGTAGCGCTTGAGCCGGACCCGCGTCGCGAACAACGCGAAGAAGTTGCCGCGGCTCACGCTCTTCTCCTTCGCGCGCGCGAACATCCCCGACTCGAGCACGCCGACGCGCAGGAGCAGGAGCATCAGCCCCAGGCCCCCGCCGATGAAGTAGCTCGTGCGCCAGTGCGTGAGCTTGCCGACCAACGCAGCCACCACCGCGCCGGTGATGCCCACCGTCGCCACGATCGTGGTCCCGAGCCCGCGCGACTTCGCCGGCAGCGACTCGCTCACGAGCGTGATGCCCGCGCCGAGCTCGCCCGCGAGCCCGATCCCCGCCACGAACCGCAACGCCGCGTACTGCGGAACGGTGTGGACGAACCCGTTCGCGATGTTCGCGATCGAATAGAGCAGGATGCTCCCGAAGAGCACCGACAGGCGGCCCCGCTTGTCACCGAGAACGCCCCAGAGGATGCCCCCGAGCAGCATCGCCCCCATCTGCATGTTGTCGAGGAACACGCCGGTGTCGAGGAGCTGCTCCTTGGGCACACCGATGTCGAGCAAGCTCGGGCGCCGCACGATCCCGAACAGAAGGAGGTCGTAGATGTCGACGAAGTACCCGAGCGCGGCGACGAGCACCGCGAGCCCGACCTTCGTCCGCGCCACGCCCGCGTCCGCGCTGGCCCCCGCGCTCACTTGAGCGGCCACATCGCGAAGACGAACGCCTTGGGCAGGTTCGCGAGCATCGGCACCACCAGCGGGGCGGCGGCCTTGTCGGCGTCGAGCTCGACGAGCGCCGCGAGCGCCTCGCCCTTCTGGAACACGCCCTCCGGCACGGTCGACAGGTCGCCGAGCGCAATCTCGCCCGCCGACCACCGGCGGACCATCCGCAGCTGCCCATCCCGGTAGTGCACGTTGGCGGTCCCGCCGTGGCCGCCGAGCATCCGCGGGTTCTTCGCCTGCTTGCGGAGGAACTCCTCCGCGCTCGTCGCCTGACAGACCAAGTAGCCGTCGAGCGACCGCGACGGCGCGTGGATGCTGACCGGCTTCCCCAGCTCGGCAGCGACCGAGACGTCGCCCCACACGAGCATCGCGTCCGCGCACTCGCCGACGAGCAGCTTGGTCGCGACGTCCGCGAGCGTCATCTTGTCCGTCGCCTCGACGACGCGCGGCGCCGTCGGGGTGGTCGGCTTGTAGTCGGTCTTGATCGACGAGGAGCCCGCCGGCGCGTCGCCCGGGGCATCCGCCGGATGACAGCCGTCGCACGCGGCGACGGAGAGCACTGCCGCGAGCGCGAGCCCGAGTCGCGCCTTCATTCGCTCGCCTCGACCATCTTCCGCAGCTTCTGCACGCCGTCCGGTTCTCCCATCACCACGAGCGTCGCCCCTTCCTGGAGGACGAAGTCCGGGTCCGGGTTGTACACGAACTCGCGGTCCGCGCGCCGGACGGCGATCACCAAGAGCTTCGTCTCCTTGCGGATCGGCGCGTCCTTCAGCGCGTGGCCGGCGTACGGCGAGCCCGCGGGGATCGCGATCTCTTCGAGCCGGAGCGCCCGGTCCTTGTCGCGGAGCATGTTGTCGAGGAACTCGTTCACCTCGGGCCGGATGACGTCGCTCGCCATCCGGCGCCCACCGATCTGGGCCGGGCTGACGATGCTCGTCGCGCCCGCCTTCAGCATCTTCGGCGCCGCTTCGTCCTCGGTGACCTTCGCGACGATCCGCGCCCGCGCGTTGAGTGCGCGCGCGCTCAGCGTCACGTAGAGGTTGTCCTTGTCGTGCGTGAGCGCCGCGACCACGCCGCGCGAGCGGGAGATCCCCGCCTCGATCAGCGCATAGTCCTCGGTCGCATCGCCGTGGACGTACAGCAGGTTCCCATGAGCGAGCGTCTCGGAGACCCGCTCGAGGTGCTCCCGGTTCCGATCGATCACGACGAAGGGCGTCTTCGTCGCGACGAGCTCTTCGATCACGTGACGCCCGGTCGAGCCGGCGCCGGCGACGACGACGTGATCCTGCAGCTCCGCGATCCGCTTCTTCATTCGGTTCCTCCGCCACGCTTGACCGATGGCGCCTTCGACGAGGAGCGCGGTGAGGTTACCCTGAACGTACGCGAGGGTACCGATCCCGCCAATGATGAGGACCATCGTGAGGATCCGCGCTCCGGGGACCTCGCTCATGTGGTTGAGCTCACCGAACCCGACGGTCGACAGCGTGATGACCGTCATGAACACGCAGTCGCCGTAGCTCCACCGCCCGCCGCCCAAGTAGTGGAACCCCAAGGCTCCTCCGAACACGAGGAACGAGAGCACGCCGACGGCGTACATCAGTCGCGTGACGGAGGCGTTCATCGACGATCTTCGCGAGCCTACACGAACTCTCGGTCGGCGCGTCGGCCTTGCAAGTGTCGGGCCGTTCTCGCGACGATTGGCCCTTTACGCGGTCCCCTCCGCGTCGTACCTCTTGCGGCGCGAGCGATGGAAGCGACGGTGCATGGTCACGCGGCCCACGGCAAGGGTCGGTTCGCCCTCGCGACGCTCTCGCTCGGCGCGCTCGGAGTCGTCTACGGCGACATCGGAACGTCCCCGCTCTACGCGCTGAAGGAGTGCTTCTCCGAGCACAAGGATTTCGGCGGTCACGTCATCGAGCCGCTCGTGCGGGACGACGCGAACGTGCTCGGCGTCCTCTCGCTCGTGTTCTGGTCGCTCGGGCTCGTGGTCGTCCTCAAGTACCTCTCGTTCATCATGCGCGCCGACAACGGCGGCGAGGGCGGCATCCTCGCGCTGCTCGCGCTGGTGAAGGGCGACGGGAAGTCCAAGGCGTCGAAGAGCATCACCCTCGTGTTCCTCGGGTTGTTCGGCGCCGCGCTCCTCTACGGGGACGGCATCATCACCCCGGCGATCTCGGTGCTCTCCGCGGTCGAGGGTCTCGGTGTGAAGCCGCTCGCGGAGCTCGCCGCGGGCGCCGAGCACACGAACCCCATCCTCGAACGCCTCGTCGTCCCGATCACCATCCTGATCCTGGTCGGGCTCTTCTTGGTCCAGAAGCGCGGTACCCACCGCGTCGGCGCCGTGTTCGGTCCGATGATGTTGCTCTGGTTCGGTTGTCTCGCCTCGCTCGGCGCGCCGTGGATCGTGCGCAACCCGGGCGTGCTCAAGGCGATGAACCCGCTCCTCGCCGTGCAGTTCATGCACGCGCACGGGTCGCATGGGTTCTTCGTCCTCGGCTCGGTCGTGCTCTGCATCACCGGCGGCGAGGCCCTCTACGCCGACATGGGTCACTTCGGCGCGAAGCCGATCAAGATCGCCTGGTACGCGATCGTCTTCCCGTGCCTGCTCCTGAACTACTTCGGGCAGGGCGCGATCCTGCTCTCCGACAAGGGCGACCTGGCGATGAACAACCCGTTCTACGCGCTCGCGCCGGGGTGGTTCCACTACCCGCTCGTCGCGATCGCGACCGCCGCGACCGTCATCGCCTCGCAGGCGCTCATCTCGGGCGCCTACTCGCTCACCCAACAGGCGGTGCAGCTCGGCTATTGGCCGCGCGTCCAGATCAAGCACACCTCCGGCGAAGCCGAGGGCCAGATCTACGTCCCCGAGATCAACTACGCGCTCATGGTCGCGTGCGTGGCGCTCGTGCTCGGCTTCCGTCACTCGTCGGATTTGGCCGCGGCCTACGGCATCGCCGTCACGGGCACGATGAGCATCACGACGGTCCTATTTTACGTCGTCGCTCGCACGAAGTGGAACTGGAGCGCGCCGAAGGCACTCGCGCTTTGCGCGCTCTTCCTCACGATCGACCTGACGTTCTTCGCCGCCAACACGGTGAAGATCGGCGAGGGCGGCTGGGTCCCGCTCGCGATCGCGATCGCGGTCTTCACGATCATGGTCACCTGGAAGCGCGGGCGCGCCGAGCTCGGCCAGGCCATCTTCGCGACCACGCTCCCGCTGCCGATGTTCCTCGAGGACTGCGAGCGGATGAAGCCCCACCGCGTCCAGGGCACCGCCGTCTTCATGACATCCAACCCGGACGCTGCGCCCCCGGTGCTCCTGCACCACTTCAAGCACAACAAGGTCCTGCACGAGCAGGTCGTCTGCCTCTCGATCGCCACGCGCCACGTGCCGGAGGTGCCACCGTCCGAGCGCCTCGAGTACGTGAAGGACCTCGGCAACGGGATCTATCAGGTGCGCGCGCTCTACGGCTTCATGCAGACGCCCAACGCGCTCGAGATCATGACGCTCTGCGGGCAGAAGGGCCTCCAGACCAAGTTCGACGACACGAGCTTCTTCCTCGGGCGAGAGACCCTCGTCATCACGAAGAAGAAGGGCTCGATGGCGTTCTGGCGGAAGGTCCTCTTCTCGTTCCTGTCGCGCAACGCGCGCCCGGCGACCGCGTTCTTCCAGATCCCGCCGAACCGGGTCGTCGAGTTCGGCGCTCAGATCGAGCTCTGAGGCGCTCGCTTCAGAACGAGCACGCCTCGTAGCCGACGAGCTGCGTGTGCGGCTGGCACGTGAACCCGAAGTTGCAGGGCGGGCTCGCGTCGCCAGCGTCGCTCCGGCAGAGCGGGAGGGACGTCGTACAGTTTGCCGCGCAGCTCGCGGCGGTCGCGACGGTGCCGCCGTTGAACGTGAGCGTCACGCAGCAGCGCTTGCCGGCGCCACACGAGAGCGCGTCGCAAGCCATCACGTAGTCGGCGTTCCCCTTGCAGGCTCCGGCCGCGCCGCACGTGAACGTGCTCTTGCCGTTCTGGAGGTGGTTGCAGCAGACGTCGGTGGTGGGACACGTCGAGGTGCCGCACTGGATCACCGCCCCGGCGTCGCTGACGGGGGCGTCGGACGGCGCGTCGCTCGCGAGCGCGTCGGGAGGAGGTTGAACGACGTCCGGGAGAGGCGGCGCCCCGCGATCGCGCGCGCCGTCCATGGACGAGTCCAGGGGACCGCCGCTCTCGATCGACGCGTCCGTCCCTTCGTCCAGATCGAGCCCCGAGAGCCCCGAGACCAACGCGCAGCCGCTCGCGAACGTGACGAGCACGAGGGTGGCGACGACGCTGCGCGGCCCGAGGCGCATGACGGCCACGATAGCACGTCGCACACCGACCTACCCCGCGCGGCCGCCAGCGCGTCCACCGAAACCCGCTATGCTCGTCGTCATGCGTCGCTTGATCTTCGTCCTGGGCTTGGTGGGTGGTGGCTCGTTCGCGGTGGGCTCGTTCGCGGGTTGCGGAGGGACCGACGGGAGCTTTTTCGGTGACGGGGGCCAAGACGGCGGCAACCCGACCGACGGCGCCGTCGACGACAGCCCGTTCCAGTTCGGAGACACCGGGCCGAACAAGGACGGGGGCCCGACCTCCGGCTGCAGCCCCGATCTCCGCAACGTGGTCGACGGGAACGGCAACGTCATCCAGACGTGCCCGCCCGACCAAGGCTGCTCCGCGGGCGTGTGCATCCCCGCCTGCGACGCAGCGGCGGCGGCGAAGGGCAGCGTCGGCTGCGACTTCATGGTCGCGACGCCCGCGTTCTTCGCCGGGCTGCAGACCACGTACTACGCGCCGTGCTTCGCGATCTTCGTCGCCAACAACTGGGCGAAGGACGTGACGCTCACCGTCACGCGCGGCGGCCAGACCTACGACGCGACCAAGTTCGGGCGCATCTCGCAGGCGGGCACGCCACCGGCGACCTGGGCGACGATCCCGAGCACCGGCATCCCGCCGGGCAAGGTCGCAGTGCTCTTCATGGGCAACGACCCGAGCTCCAACTTCAAGTGCCCCGTCACGAGCGCGCTCAACGCGGGTGCGCAGGTGCAAGGCACCGGGAAGGGCACCGCCTGGCACGTCGTCAGCAGCGTGCCGATCAGCGGGTACGACATCCTGCCGTTCGGCGGCGCGAGCTCGTTCCTCCCCGGGGCGACGCTCCTCCTTCCGACGACGGCGTGGGGCACGAACTACGTCGCGGCCGTTCCGAAGCTCGGCAGCGGCTCCAACTCCTCGAGCAGTGGCCCGCACTGGGGCCAGATCGTCGCGTACCAAGATGGTACGCAGGTCCAGGTGCTCCCGAACGTGGCGCTCCCGTCCGGTACCGGCGTCGCCGCGGCCCCGCAGAACGTGACGACGACCTACAACCTCAACGCCGGCGAGTTCGTGCAGTGGCAGGGCGCCCCGTACAACTACCCGGGCGGCGGCGGCGCGATGGACATGTCGGGGTCGATCCTCGCCTCGAACAAGCCGATCGCCTTCAACGGCGGCAACGGCTACCTCTGCCTCGGGTCGACGACGTCGAGCGGTGGCGGCTGCGACTCGGACCACGAGCAGATCCCGCCCGTCTCCGCGCTCGCGAACGAGTACGCGGTGGCGCCCTACTTCCGCGTCAACGCGGACGAGTCGATCCTCTATCGCTTCGTCGGCGCGGCGGACGGCACCACGCTCACCTACTCGCCCGCGGTGCCGAGCGCACCGGCGACGCTCAAGGTCGGCCAGATGGTCGAGTTCGAGGCGAAGGGACCCTTCGTCGTCACGAGCCAAGACGCCCAGCACCCGTTCTACGTCGCGCAGATGATGACGGGCTCGAACGGTGCGAGCGGCCTCGGCGACGAGGACTACACCAACGTCCTTCCGCCCGCGCAGTTCCTCTCCAAGTACGTCTTCTATACCGACGTGACGTACCGCACGACGACGTTCACCGTCGTCCGCAAGAAGTCGTCCGCCGGCTTCAAGGACGTGTCGATCGACTGCCTCGGCAACCTCACTGGGTGGAAGCCCGTCGGTGCGTCCGGCAATTACGAGTTCACGAACGTCGATCTCGTGCGCGACAACCAACCCAAGGGCCAGAACTGCCAGAACGGTCCGCACACCGCGACGAGCGATGGACCGTTCGGCATCACGGTGTGGGGCCTCGACAGCGCCGCGTCGTACGGCTACCCGGCCGGCGGCAACGTCGCGACGATCAACAGCGTCATCATCCCGCCGACGCCGAAGTGATCACTTGCCCGCGTCGGGGCGGACACCGGCGTCGGACCGCGTGCCCGCCTCGAGCGGGCCGCTCGGCTCCATCCCATAGGCGGCCTGCGTGATGCACTGCGGTCCTTGGTCACGCCAGGGGTGCTTGGGGAACTTGCACGCGAACTCCATCGCGTTGCACCCGCAGAAGGTGAGCGTGTGGCCACACGGTGGCTCGGGCGGCCCGCAGAAGCCGGTCGCGTCGCAGCCGGGCGAGTCGTAGAAGCAGCTCTCGCCCGGCGGGCACGTCCCGAACTTGCCACCGCAGTCGAGGCGGGTGGTCCGGACCGAAGGCGCGGGGATCGTCTTGGTCGGCGTGTATCCAGCGTCGGCGGCGCCGTGCTTGTCGTCGCACCCTGCGACGAAGACGACGAGGACGACGAGGGGAGTCGCGAGCGAAAGCCTCATGGGAGCGGGATGGTAGCGCACCGCGACGCGTCTCCGGGTGCCGTCAGTGGACCTCGAGCGCGATCGGAGGAAGGAGCATCGGGCTGCTCGCACCGAACGCGGTGTATCGGCCCGAGAGCTCGTAGTGACCGGAAGGGAGCTGCCAGATGTGCGTGGTGACGTCGAGGGTGGCGCGAGGTGCATCGGAGCCGTTGATCGTCAGCTCGAGCCGGGCTTGCCCTCCCGGGAGGATCACCCGCTTCGCCGACGAGGAGAGCACCTCCGTGCGCCCCGACGTCGTCTTCACGGGTCCGTGCGCATCGCGGAGGTCGGGGACGAACGCGAGGGCGTCCTGCTCGCGCACCACAATCGGAGCCGACGTGGTGTTGTAGAGCTCCAGCCAGATCCGGAAGCGGTCGCCCGCCGGGATGGTGGGGGGATCGGCGACGAGACGACCGCGGAGGCCCCCGACGGGAGGGCTCCACGGCGCGGGCGGCGTGGCTGCGGCGGCAGGCGCAGCGAACACGAACGGGGCGACCAGCAGAGCGAGGAGAGCGCGCACCATCGCGCCACGGCGGGTCATGCTCAGCCTACGTTCTCGCCGGGCCGAGCCTTCCTCAGCCGAGCTCCGCGGTGAGGCACCCGGCGAGGTCGGGGTGGGCGAACGGGAAGCCGGCCGCTTCGAGACGCTTCGGCACCGCGCGTTGCCCGGTGAGCACGACCTCCGCCCCGGCCCCGATCGCGAGCTTCGCCGCGAACGCCGGCACGCGGAACACGGACGGACGGTGGAGGACCTTGCCGAGCGTCTCGGCAAACGTTTGCATGGTACATGGATTCGGTCCGACCACGTTGACCGGCCCGGTGAGCGACGCGTCGTCGATCATCCGGACGAGCGCCGAGACGGTGTCCTGCCAATGGATCCAGCTCATCCATTGCTTGCCGTCGCCGATCGGTCCCCCCGCGAACGCGCGGAACGCGGGGAGGAACTTGGCGAGCGCGCCCTCTTCCTTGCCGAGCACGATCCCGATCCGCGGGTGGACGACGCGCGTGTGCGCGCGCGCGCCGTCGGCCGCGGCTTCCCAGGCCTTGCAGACCTCGGCCAGGACGTCGGTCCCGAAGGTGGTGGAGTCTTCGTCGAAGATCGGCTCGCCACCGGCGCGCATCCCGTAGATGCCGACCGCGGAGCTCGAGACGAACACGGCCGGCTTCTTCTCGGCCTTCGCGATCGCCTCGGCGAGGAGGGACGTCGACTCCGTGCGGCTCGAGCGGATGATCGCGAGCCGCGCGTCCGTCCAGCGCTCGTCCATCACGCCCGCTCCGGCGAGGTGCACGACCGCGTCCGCGCCGTCGATCGCGCGCATCCACGACGCATCGCGCCCGGGCCGCGGATCCCACCGCACCGTCTTCACGCCCCCACCGTCGCCCTCGCTCCGGCTGAGCACCGTGACCGCGTCGCCGCGCTCGCGGAGCGTGGCGACGAGGCGCTTGCCGATGAAGCCGGTTCCACCGCTGACGACGACCTGCATGCTTCCTCCGATGCGTCGCTGGCGGCAGCGTCGCCTAACCGCCCAAGTACGCGGCGCGGATCTCCTCGTTCTGGGCGAGCTCCTCGCTCTTGCCTTCGAGCGCGATCTCGCCGGTGCGGAGCACGTACGCGCGCTGGCTCGACTGGAGCGCGATTCGGGTGTTCTGCTCGACGACGAGGATCGTGACGCCCGACGATGCGATCTTCTTGATCGCCTCGAAGATCTGCTGGACGAGCTTCGGCGCGATGCCGAGCGAGGGCTCGTCGAGGAGCAGGAGCGTCGGTCGCGCCATCAGCGCGCGCCCGATCGCGAGCATCTGCTGCTCGCCCCCGGAGAGGGTCCCGCCCTCTTGCTTCATGCGTTCGCCGAGGCGCGGGAAGAGCTGGGTGACGTCCTCGATCGTCTCCGCGATGCACTTGGGATCGCGGTGGAGGTACGCGCCGAGCTCGAGGTTCTCGCGCACGGTCAGGTTCGGGAAGATGCCGCGGCCCTCGGGCACGAGCGAGATGCCGCGCTCGGCGAGCGTCTCGGCGCTCCGCCCGACGATCGACTGCTTGGCGAACGTCACCTCGCCGCTGGTCACGGGGAGCAGACCGGCGATCGTCTTGAGGGTGGTGGTCTTGCCGGCGCCGTTCGCGCCGATCATGGCGACGATCTCGCCCTGGAAGACACGGAGCGAGATGCCCTTGAGCGCCTTGATGCCGCCGTAGGCGACCTTGAGATCGAGGATCTCGAGCAGCGGTCCGCCGCCGGGGACGACGATCTTGGCGCGCGTCGGGTGGGCGACGCGCATCAGCCGTCCTCCGTCTCTTCGCCGAGGTACGCCGCGATGACCTTGGGGTGCGCCTTGATCTCGCTCGGCACGCCGTGGGCGATGGTCTCGCCGTGATCGAGGACGTGGATCTCCTCGCACACGCCCATCACGACCTGCATGTTGTGCTCGACGAGCACGACGGAGATGGAGAAGGTGTCGCGGAGCCAGCGGATCTGGTCCTTGAGGCCCTCGGCCTCGCCGTAGTTCATGCCGGCGGCGGGCTCGTCGAGGAGCAAGAGCTTCGGCTCCAACATCATCGCGCGGCAGATCTCGAGGCGGCGCTGGTTGCCGTAGGGGAGCGATGTCGACCCCGCGTCGGCGAGGTCCTTCAGGCCGAAGACCTCCAGGAGCTCCTCGGCGCGCTTCTTCTGCTTCGCCTCGTCGGCGTAGTGCGTCTTCGTGCGGAGCAGCCCGGAGAAGAGGTTCGTCGCCTTCGAGAGCTCGGCTGCGACGAGCAGGTTCTCCATGACCGTGAGCTGGCCGAAGAGGCGGATGTTCTGGAACGTGCGCCCGATGCCGACGCCCGCGATCTGCGAGGGCTTGAGCGGCAACAGGTCCTTCCCGCCAAAGTGAATCGAGCCGACGTCGTGCTTGTAGATGCCGGTGATCAGGTTGAAGACGGTGGTCTTGCCGGCGCCGTTCGGCCCGATGAGCCCGAAGATGCTCTTCGACGGCACCTTGAAGCTGACGTCCGACGCGGCGCGGAGCCCGCCGAAGTTCTTGGAGACCTTCTCGAGGACGAGCTCCATGTCAGGCCTTCTTCGGCTCCGGCGGCGGGCCGCCGCGGAAGCGGGCCACGAGCCGCCCGAGCGAGAACTCGCGCTCGCCGAAGAGTCCTTCGGGACGGCGGATGACGACCGCGATCAGGAGCGCGGCGTAGATCATCATGCGGAGCGCGTTGAGGTCGACCGTGAGGTGCGTGAAGCCGAGATCGTGGGGCCCGCGGATCGCCGCCCCCGCGCCGGTGCTCTGGAAGTACTCGATGAACTTCACGGTGAAGGTGACGAAGAGCCCGCCGACGATCGCGCCGCTGATGCTGCCGCTGCCGCCGAGGATCACCATCGTGATGAGCTCGAAGCTCTTGTCCATCTTGTAGTCGCCGGGCCCGACGCTGCCGCTGCCGTCGTGCATGAGCGCGAGCATGCAGCCGGCGACGCTCGCCCCGATCGCCGAGATGACGAACGAGCGCACTTTGTAGCGCGTGGGGTCGACGCCCACGGCGGCGGCGGCGATCTCGTCCTCGCGCAGGGCGCGGAGCGCGCGGCCCCAGCTCGAGAACTTGAGCCGCCACGCCGCGATCGCGACGACGATGACCGAGCCGAAGACCCAGAACGGCCCGGCGTAGAGCGGGAGGCCGTTGGGGCTCGTGCCGAAGTAGCCGTTCTCGCCGCCGAGGGCCGAGAGCGAGACCGAGAGCGCGTGCGCGAAGCGGCCGGGAGAGAGCTTGGCCCAGAGCTCGGCCCACGCCGCGCCGGGCGTCTCCTTGCCGATCGGCTTCGCGGTCGAGATCACGAGGCGAACGACCTCGGCGAAGCCGAGCGTCACGATCGCGAGGTAGTCGCCCTTGAGCCGCAGGCTGGGGAGGCCCACGAGGAGCCCGAACAGCCCCGCGACCAGCGCGGACGCGAGGATGCAGACCGGCATCACGATGAACGAGTTCGCGAAGGTGGGGTCGAACGCCGCAATCTGATCCGGATCGGTCGTGTGGAGCTGCCACGCCGCGATCGAGTCGTGCAGGTGCGCGCCGACGATCGCGCTGGTGTAGGCGCCGAGCGCGATGAAGCCCGCGTGGCCGATCGAGAACTGCCCCGCCATCCCGTTGATGACGTTGAGCGAGAGCGCCGCGAGGACATTGCAGGCCGCGATGTAGAGGAGACCGCGGATGGAGCTGTCGTGGAGGATGCTCTCGAAGCCGTAGTCGAGCCCGACCAAGAGGCCGATCACGACCACGGCAATGACCACGCCCCGCATCCGCGCGCCCGACATCGGGGCCGGTTCTACTCTATTTGACGACCCGTAGGTACGGCGGAAGCTCACGCTTGGGCTTCCGTTCAGCGGCCGGCGGCGCGGAGTCCCCCTCGGCTTGCGGGGCGTCGGACCCGGCCGGCGGAGGGGCCTCGGGCGGGCTCTTGGCTTCGCTGGCGCCACCGCGAACCGTGACTGGGCGGGCGCGGACCCCGGCGTCCACGCTGCCGAGGCGCGGCTTGTCCTTCCGCGGCGGCGTGCGCTTGGCCTTGGCCTCCGCGCCGGGGGCCTCCACGCGCTCCGCCCCCGCCGCCGCATCCGAGCGGCCAGCGAACGCGCCGCTGAAGCGAGCAGCTGCCTCGGGCGGGATGTCGTCCGGCCAGACGGCTGCGCGGCCGTCGTCGCATGCGATCGCGTAGATCGCATCCCACGGGAGCTCGCAATAGAACGGGGTGCGGTTGAAGCTGAGCGTGCAGGTCACGAACTCGTCCCCGCACGACAGGTTGATCGGCGGCGACAGCATGTAGCCGACGCGAAGCGCGAGCGCGTAGTTCGAGCGATGGACGTCGGGGACCTTCACGCCCTCGCGCCGTGCGTCGAGATGGAGCATGACCGTCGGCGCGGCGTCGAGCGCCTCGAGGAGAACCTGCTTCTTTTCCTCGCGGAGGTCGCGGGAGTCCATGGGAAGCCCCATCGTGGCCGCGACCCCACCGAGCCGTCAAGGGTGGTTGCCTGCCGTACCCCCGGTCGAGGTACGTTCCTGGCCCAGCCCTACCCAGGATCGCTTGGATCGCATCTCCGAACCCGACGCCCGCCTCCTCCGAACGCTGGAGCAAGCCTTCGCCACCCACGCGGGAGCCGATGGCCGCATCGATTGCCCGAAGCTCCAGCGCGCGCTCGGGATCAAGAGCCCGGAGCTCGCGCAGCGCATCTTCGCCCAGTTCGACACGGACCGCAGCGGCGCGATCGACCGGGACGAGTTCCTCGCCGCCGTGAAGACGCTCGTCTTCGGCTCCGATCGCGAGAAGCTCGGCTTCGCGTTTCGCCTCTGGGACGACGACGGCGACGGCGCGCTGAACCGGCGCGAGGTCGGGCGGATGATCGGCCTCGCGCTCGCCGAGAGCGAGGTCGCTGCCCGGGCATCACAGCCGGCCGACCAGCTCGTGAACGCGCTCTTCCTGGCGCTCGACAAGAACCGCGACGGGAAGGTGTCGTTCGCGGAGCTCGAGAGTGCCGTCGCCAAGCGACCCCAGCTGCTCCGCAAGATGACGCGGAGCGAGGCGATCTGGGTCGCGCCGAACGAAGCGCTCCTGAAGTGGCTCGACGAGCCGCGCGGCGAGCCCCCCGGCGCGACGCGGCGCTGGCTCGAGAACAACGGCGTGAAGGTCGCCTTCGTCGCCGGGTGGGCGGTGCTTCACCTGGTCGTGCTCGCGATCGCGATCGCGCGCTCGCCCGACGCGGACGTCGCGACCACGCTCGGGCGTTCGTTTGCAAAATGCATCGACTTCGACGGAGCGCTGATCCTGCTCCCGATGATGCGGCGCCTGCTCGGCAAGGTGCGCGCGACGGCGCTCGGGCGCTTCATCCCGCTGGACGATGCCGTCGCGTTCCATCGGCTCCTCGGTCACACGCTGTTCGGGTTCGCGCTCGCGCACGTCGCGGCGACGCTCGTCGCGTGGGTGCAGGGGCACGCGACGGGGCTCCTGGGGGTCTTCCTGCACCTGCGTGGTGCGACGGGCCTCGCGCTCCTGGCCGTGTTCGGCGTCATGTGGGTGTTCGCGCTCGACGTCGTGCGGCGGCGGGGGCGGTTCGAGCTCTTCTCGACGACCCACCTGCTCTACGTGGTCTGGCTGGGCCTCGCGATCGCGCATGGTCCGTCGTTCGTGCTGGTCGCGGGGCTCCCGCTCCTGGCGTTCGGGGTCGAGCAGCTCCTGCGGCTCCGGCGGCGGGGCGCGCGCGCGGCGATCACGTCGAGTCAGGCGCTGCGCTCGGGCGTGGTCCGACTCGAGATCGACAAGCCGAACGGGTTTCGGGGGAACCCCGGCGACTATGCGTTCCTGCGCATCCCGAGCGTGGCCCGGAGCGAGTGGCACCCGTTCACGATCAGCAGCGCGCCCGAGCGGGGCTCGCTCGTGCTCCACGTGCGCGCGCTGGGCAATTGGACGAAGGCGCTCCGCGAGCGCGTCGAGGCGGCGCCCGACGCCGACGACTTCGTCGCCTACGTCGACGGGCCGTACGGCTCGCCGAGCACGCACGTGTTCGAGTCGCGGTACGCGGTCTTGATCGGCGGCGGGATCGGGGTGACGCCGTTCGCGAGCGTGCTCGACAGCATCGTGCTCCGCGCGAGCTCGGGCGATCGGGCGTCGAAGCTGAAGAAGGTCCACTTCTTCTGGCTCAACCGGGACGGCTACTCGTTCGAGTGGTTCGTGAACCTGCTGGCGGAGCTCGAGAAGGAAGACACGCGGGCGCTCCTGGACATTCACCTATGCCTGACCGGGACGCGGGCGGGGGCCGAGACGATCGGGTTGGAGCTCGCGCGCGAGGTCATGCACGCGTCCGGTCGGAGCGACTTCGTGAGCGGGCTCCGGGCCCAGACGCACTTTGGAGTACCAAATTGGGACGAGATGCTCGGCGCGATCGCACGGATGCACCCCGAGCCGGTCGACGTCTATTTCTGCGGCCCCCCCGGGCTCGGCGCGAAGATCCGGCCGATCTGCCTGCGCCTGGGGATGACCTTCCGCGAGGAGAAGTTCTGATGCGCTCGAGAACGACCGTGTTGCTCTTCGGCATCCTGCTCGCGGCCGCCGCCTGCGGGTCGCGCTCCGCGGGCGACGATGCGACGATCACGAGCCGCGCGGAGCCCGGTGCGTGTGCGAAGTGTCACCAGAGCGACTTCGATCGCGCCCCGCACCACAAGGGCATGAAGCCGACGACGTGTGGGACGTGCCATGCGCAGAGCGGGTGGCGACCGACGCGGCTCGATCACTCGTGGAAGCTCGATGGGGCACACGAGAAGACGGATTGCTTCGCGTGCCACACGGGGACCCCGCCGGTGTTCCGCGGGACCGGGAAGGCGTGCGTCGATTGTCATCGCGAGGACGATGCGAAGGCGAACGCGAAGCTCGATTGGCACGTGCGCGCGGGGAACGAGTGCGCGGAGTGCCATGGGACTTCGGTGTGGAAGCCGGTGCTCGCGGAGGCCGAGGCACGGTGGCAGGCCGAGCTCGCAGGGGCGGCTTCCGCTTCCGCTTCCGCTTCCGCGTCCGCGTCCGTGCGCGTGCCCGTGAACGGATCCGCATCCGCGTCCGCGTCCGCTCCGGCTTCCGCCACCGCCAAGCCGACGGCTACGGCGAAGCCCACCGCGAAGCCGACCGCGACGGCGAAGCCGACGGCGACCGCAACGGCGACCGCGACGGCGATCCCGACCGCCGATCCGACGGATGTCCCGGACGTGGTTACACGGCCGAGTCGGCGGCGCTGACGGTGGCGCCGCCCCCTCGCTCGGCGTAGCTCCGCTCGAGCGCGCCCCAGTCCGCGCGCGCGCCGAGCTGCGCGAGCACCGCGTAGAGCCCGAAGCGCAGGCGGAGGAGGAACAGAAGCGCCGGGGGCAAGCCGAGCTTCGCGAGCGCGCGTTTGTCGCGCATCAGCGAGGCCGCTTCGATTGCCGCGTCCGGCGGGATGGCGCTCGGGCCCCGAACCAGGAGCGGCGCGAAGAAGCCGTGCGCGAAGCGCTCGAAGATGGCCTCGCGCTCGTCGCCCTCGATGCCGAAGCCGAAGCGCCGCGCGGCGGCGAAGAGGGCCCGCCGGTCACCGCTCCGGAGCGCCTCCCCCACGTCGCTGAAGGCGCGCGTCTGCTCGCGCTCGAAGCGGCGGACGCACCCGAAGTCGTAGACGACGACCGCATCGCCGCGGAAGGCGAAGTTGCCCGGGTGCGGGTCCGCATAGAGGAGGCCGAGCTCGTGGAACCCACCGACCATCACCTCGAACAAGGCGCGCCCGACTTCGTCGCGCCGACGCTGCGACGGAGCGCCGGCGAGGAACTGCTCGAGGGAGCTCCCCGGCTCCCAGCGGGTCGTGAGCACGGCGGAGGACGACCAGGCATCCACGACCTCGGGCACGACGACGTGCGATGCGCCCTTCTTCGCGAACCAGGCGCGGAAGGCGCGCTGATGGTTCGCTTCGCGCGCGAAGTCGCACTCGGCGAGCATGACCGTGCGACCCTCGTCGACGAGCTCCTTCGCGCTGGCGGCGGCGCCGAAGAGGAGCGCGTTCGCGAGCGTGACGCCGCCGAGCGCGGACGAGTAGTCGGCGGTGAGCGCCGCTTCGATCCCCGGGTGACGGACCTTCACCGCCACGTCGCCGACCGCCAGGCGCGCGCGGTGAACCTGCCCGATGCTCGCGACGGAGAACGGCTGGGGCTCCATCGCGGCGAGGAGCTCCGCGGCGCGGGGACCGAGCTCGCGCTCGAGCGTCTCGCGCACGGCGGATGCAGGGCTCGCGGGCGCGCTGCGCTGGAGGACGGAGAGGGCCTCCCGCACCTCGGGCGAGAGCGACGGATCGATGAAGCTGAGGATCTGCCCCAGCTTCATCCCGACACCCTTCAGCTCGCCGAGCCGCTCGGTGAGCGATGCGAGCGCGTCTGCGTCGGGCATCGCATCACGGCGGAGGAACGTGGAGGCCAAGCCCGCCGCCGAGCGCCCGCCGGACCACATGCGCCCGATCCGCGACGTGCTCACGGCCTTCTCCCCGTTCTTGGCGAATCGCTCCTGAAGCTTCTCCTTGATGCCCATCGGAAGACCTCGTTCGATGTTGTGAGAGTGACTCTCATATGATAGTGACTCTCATATGTCGGAGCAAGGCCAACCGGTACGGGACGGACGGACGGAGCGGCGCATCGCGGCCATGCGGCGGGTGCAGCAGGTCGCGCTGGACGCCTTCGAGACCAAGGGCTGGGCGGCAGTCACGGTGGAGGACGTCGCGCGGGCGGCGGGCGTGGGGGTCGCGAGCGTCTTCCGGAACTTCGGCACCAAAGAAGGGCTCGTGCTCTGGGACGAGTACGATCCGGGGCTGTTCGCGGAGATCGATCGGCTGCTCGCCGCCGGGAAGGCGCCGCGCGCGGCGGTGCTGGGTGGGGTGCTCGCCGGTCTCCCGGCCGTCTACGCGCGAGACAAGGCGCGGATCCTGCGGCGCGCGGACCTGATCGCAGCGACGCCGCAGCTCGTCGCGGCAGGGCACCAGGGCGTCCGCGCGCTCCGAGACGGGTTGGAGGAGCTCTTGGCGAAGCACCGCCGCGGGGCTCGGCTCGAACGAGCGGTGACGGCGGCGACGCTCGCCGCCACCCTCGAGGTCGCGGTCGAAGAGTGGCGGAGGCGCCGGGCGCGGGTGCCGTTGGAGAAGGTGCTGAAGGAAGCGTTCGGCGCGGCGTGAAGCTCGTCCCAAGGACGCGGTTGGCACCGCGCTGCCAACTCTGTCAGCGATGGGCGTGCGAGATCGAGGTATTCACGCGCTGGCTCGCGTGGCACGCGCCGTGCTCTCGACGCCCGCGTGACCGTCTCCCCGCTCCTGTTCGCTGCGCTCGCGCTCGCGGCCGTGTTCGTCCTCTTCGGCGTGGTCCACGTCGGCTCCGGTGTGTACGGGCTCGTGCGGCGCAGGTGAGCTCAGGGGGGCGCGACGGTCGCACCCGACGGACCGGTCGGCGGTCGCGCGCGGAGACGGAACGACGTCGTCCCTTCCGTGCACAACACCAGCACGAGCAAGACGAGCGCCGCGAGCCAGAAGAACGAGCTGCCCAGGGAGGAGTGCATTCCATCCCCCATCGCAAGCCGCATTCCATCGCGGAGAGCGCAATCGCTGCGAGATTTGCGAGTCGCAGATGCGGGGGCTGGTGGGTTTTGCGACGCGCGAAGCAGAATCCCGCAACGCGCGTCAGCGCCGGCCGACCCGGGTCATGGCTTCGGCCCAGCGGTCGTACCAAGGGCGGCGGGCGACGGCGCCCTTCGCGTGCGCATCGGCCCAGAGGGCTTGGATCGCCGCCGGCGGCTTGCGGGCCGCGCGCGGGGCGAGCTTCTCGAGATCGATGCCGCTCGAGAGCGCGAAGGGCGCGATCATCCCACTGTGGGACCGGAAGATCTCGTCGGGGGGACCGTTCGCGGCGACCTTGCCGCTCGCGAGGAGAACCACCCGATCGGAGATCTCGTACGCCGACACCATGTCGTGCGTGATCACGATCGACGTGACGAAGAACTTCTCGCGCATCTGCTCGATGAGCCCGTCGACGACGCGTGAGCTGACGGGATCGAGGCCCGACGTGGGCTCGTCGTAGACCAGGATCTCGGGCTCCATCACCATCGCGCGCGCGATGCTGACGCGCTTGGCCATGCCGCCCGAGAGCTGCGCGGGCAGGAGCTTCTCGGCGCCGTCGACGCCGAGCTCGGCGAGTGAGCGCATGACGCGCTCGCGGATGGCGCGCGCGTCGAGGTTGGTCTCCTCGCGGAGCGGGAACGCGACGTTGTCGAAGACGGTGAGCGAGTCGAGGAGCGCACCGCGTTGGAAGACCATCGCAAAGCGGCGTCGGAGCAAACGGAGCTCCTCGTCGCCGGCGCCGGTGAGGTCGATCCCGTCGATGAGGATCTTGCCCGACGTCGCGCGATCGAGCCCGACGATCAACCGCGCGAGGGTGGACTTGCCGCAGCCGGAGCCGCCGATGACGACGACGGTCTCACCGCGGTCGATCGTGAGGTCGATCCCGTCGAGCACGGTCTTGTCGCCGAAGCGTTTGACCAGGGACTGGATCTCGATGAGCGGAGTCATGGGACAGAAGCCGGATGCACGCAGAGACTACGAGGATATGACGGCGGCGGCGATGGCTCCTTCTCCCGCTCCTTCTCCCGCTCCTTCTCCCGCTCCTTCTCCCGCTCCTTCTCCCGCTCCTTCTCCCGCTCCTTCTCCCGCTCCTTCTCCCGCTCCTTCTCCCGCTCCTTCTCCCGCTCCTTCTCCCGCTCCTTCTCCCGCTCCTTCTCCCGCTCCTTCTCGCGGTCACTCCATCAACCTCTCCCACGCTGCCGCAATTCGCTTCGCTTCCGGGACCCTCCTCACGTACGAGCGCCTTCGGGCTGCCCCCATCATCGCCAGGCGTTGGTCCACCACCGCCCTCGCCCGCTTCAACGCCTCCCGCGCTCCCTCCACGTCGCCCAGCGCTTCGAGCACGCCGACGTGCGCGCAGCGGACCGTGAGGTCACCGACGAACGCCGCCCCCGCCCCACGCTCGAGGTAGCTCATTGCTTCGTCGACCGCCGCCCGCGCTTCTTCGAGCCGCCCCCCGGCCACCAGCGCATCGGCGCAGACGGCGAGCGACGCCATCCGCACCGGGCCATCCGGCGAGCCTTCGATCGCTCGCCGCGCCTCCTCGAGCGCGCGAGCCCAGTCACCGCGGGCGAGGTGAATCAACGCGAGGCACCGGCGCGCGAGCGTCAAGATGCGCGGCGCCAACCGCGTCGTCGCCGCGACGACCACGGCCTGCTCGTCGGCCTCCGCTTGGTCGAGGCGGCCTTGGCAGTACCGCGTGAACCCGAGGTTCTGGCGCGCCGTCAGCCCCACCGCCCAGAGCCCGAGTCGCTCGCAGTCGGCCTCCGTGCGCTCCAGGATTTCGATCGCCTGCTCGAGCTCGCCGAGCATCGTGTGCGCGAACCCGACGTTCACGCACTGGGTCAGCGCGCTGCGACGATCGCCAGCGCGCGAATAGCACTCCACCATCGCGGAGTGCGCGCCGAGGACGCGCTCGTAGTCCGCCCGATCGTACGCCCGCAGGCCAGCCGCATGGTGCACGCGCGCGGCCACGCCGGGGTTGTCCTCGAACGAGCGCGGGTCGAAGCTCTCGATGCGATCGAGCACGAGAAACGCGAGCGGCCTCATCCCGCTCACGACCAACCCCGACGCCACCTGCGTCGCCGCGACGACCAGCTCGCTCACGAGCGAGGGCTCCGCCGGATCGATGAGGAGCATCTCCGCCAACTGCGGGAGGTCGCCCCGGTGCCCCCCGAACGATGCCGCGTGCCCCGCCGTTCGGAGCGCCCAATACCAGGGACGCGTCCCGGGCCGGAGCAGCGCGAGAGCTTCGGCCGCGTGCGCCGCAGCCCCTGCAATGTCGCCACTCCACCGCGCGGAGTCCGCTTGAATCGCGAGCGCCGTGCCCTTCGCCTCTGCGTCGGGCTCGAGCGCGAGCACGCGCGCCACCACACGGTCCACCTCGGCGAACGCGTTGGCGAGGAGCGCTCGCTCGGCAGCGCGGAGCAGCCAGTCGAGGGCCTTGGCCACGGCGCGGCCGCGCTCGAAGTGCCCCGCCAGGACGAACGGGTCGCGCTCGCCCATCTCCTCGAGCCACTCGCCGGCGACCCGATGCCCGAGCTCCGCATCCGCGGGGGTGAGCATCTCGTACGCAGCGTCGCGGACGAGCGCGTGACGAAAGAGGAGCTCCTCGGTGCTCGCGAATCGACCCTCGCCCCGCCGCGCGACGAGCTCTCGCTTCTCCAGCGCCCGCAAGACGTCCTCCAACGCCGCGGGCGACGAGCCGCTGAGCAAGGTCGCCACTCCTCCGCTCCAGAACGTCTGCCCGAAGACGCTGGCCGCGCGGAGGACGCGCCGCTCCTCCATCGACAACGCCTCCACGCGCGACTGCACGAGCGCGAGGAGCGAAGACGACGCACCACGCCCCTCCTTCGCCGCGCGAACGAGCTCCTCCAAGTAGAGCGCGTTGCCGCCGCCCTGCTGCACGATGGCGTCGATGGCGGCCTGCTCCGCACCCTCGAGCGCGTCGCGGACGAGCCGCTCCGCCGCCTTCTTGGAGAGCGCGCCGAGTGGGATCGGTTGAACGGAGCGCTCGGACCAGAGCGTAGGGAAGCTCGTGTGAAGCTCGGGTCTCCCGAGCGCGAGCACGAGCAGCGGAGCGTTCTCGCAGATGCGGAGCGCACGATCGACGAGCTCGATGCTCAACCCGTCACCCCAGTGGAGGTCTTCGAAGACGAACAGCACCGGCTGCGTCGCGCACTCCGCCGTGACGAAGGCTTCGAACGCCCACGCGACGCGATCGACCATGAGCGCGGGATCCGCCCGCGCCGCACGCAGCTTCGGGCTGGGCTCGAGGTTCGGCGTCTGTGCGACCTCACCGAGAAGCTCCGCGACCTCGTTCACGTCCTTCGTGACGCTCCGCGCGACCCGCGCGCGCAGGCGCGCGAACGGGTTCGGTGCGCCGTCCGCGACCCCGGCCGCACGACGGAGCGCTTGCCCGAGGAGCGCGTAGGGCGCGCAGGTGGTGACGGCGTCCCCGCGCGCGAAGAAGAGCGCGTGAGGCTCCCCCGACTCTTCGACGCCTCGCAAGAACTCCCATCGCACGCGTGACTTGCCGACCCCGGCGGGAGCGGTGACCAGGACCACGCGGGCGACGGACTCGCCCACGACCTCGTCCCAGACGGCGCGGAGCACGGAGAGCTCGCGCTCGCGGCCGACGCACGCCATCGTTCGTCCCAAAAAGGTACGGGTCGCAGCGATGACGTCGCGCTCGCCGCGGAGCACGAGCAGCTCGGGCGTCGAGCCGACGTCGAAGCGCCCATCGAGCAGGCCCGCCGTCGCATCGTCCAGAGCGACGGCGTCGGTGCAACCCCGCGCGAGGAGCGCCGCCGCACGCTCGAACACGTCCGAGCCGTGCCCGCTCTTCGTGGCGAGCGCGCCCGCGTCGGAGCGCTCGAACACCGCGCTCCCCGTGACGAGCGCCATGGCGGTCCCCGGCAGCTCGCGACGCATCCGAAGCGCGCACCGCGCGGCGATGGCCGCCTGATCGAGCACGCCGCCGAACCCACTCACCGAGGCGAGGATCGTCCCGTCCGCCAGGAGCTCGGCGCGAGCCCCCATCTCGGCGAGCGTCCGAACCAGCGCGGCCTTCACCGCGGGTGGAGCGGAGACGACCTGCGTCTCGTCCTCCGGCTCCGCCGCAACGGTCACGACCTTCGACGCGATGACGCTCACGAGGCGGCGTTCGTTGCCCGTGAGCATCTCTTGCTCTCGGGTGGGGCGCGCCGGCATCCGAGCGAGCGTCGAATCCTCCACGACGATCGCCGCGAGCTCGCCCGCCACCACCCGTCCATCGGCGGGCCGCTCGGCCGGGTTCTTGGCGAGCATCCGCGCGATCGTCGCCGCGAGGCTGGCGGGGACGTCGGGGGCGAGCTGGCGGACGTCGGGGGCGTCCTCCAGGAGCACCTTCGCGAGGAGCGCCATCAACGAGTCGCCCGAGAACACGTGCCGACGCGTCAGGCAGTAGTAGAGGAGCCCGCCGAGCGCGAAGACGTCGGCGCGCGCGTCGACCTCACGCGTCCCGCGCGCTTGCTCCGGCGCCATGAAGTGAGGGGTGCCGAGCATCACGCCCGTCTGGGTGAGGTCCGAGGCGACTCGCGGGCGCGCCACGCCGAAGTCGATCAGGACGGGACGGGTGACGTCGCCGTCGCGGAGCATCACGTTGCTCGGCTTGATGTCGCGGTGGATCGCTCCCGCACGGTGCGCATGGCCGAGCGCCTCGGAGATGCGGCGCACGACGTCGACGCTCTCGGCGATCGTGAGCCCACCCTGCTCGATGCGGCTGCGGAGCGTGATGCCCTCGACCCACTCCATCGCGACGAACGCACCCGCGTTCGGATCGACGCCGTGGGCGACGTACCGCACGATGCCCGGGTGCGCGAGCGCGGCGAGCATGCTCCCCTCGCGGACGAGGCGCTCGGACTCGGACTCGCTCAGGGACTCGTGGATCGTCTTCAGCGCGACGATGGCCCCGGTCGCCTTGTCGCGTGCGCGGTGGACGGCGCCCATCCCTCCGCGAGCGGCGAGGCCGAGGAGCTCGAATCGGTCTTGGACGATGGTCCCCTGGCCCATCCTCGGACGATCCTACGCTCGATCGGGACGCCTCGCTCGGCCGCGGCTCACGCCATCGCGGTCAGCTCTTCGAACGCGCGGTAGTACGCCCCCCGAAACTCGCTCAACGTCGCCGCCCCTGCGACCGAGCGGTGCGTGACGACGTTCCTCACCTGCGCGAGCACCTGAAGCCCGTGCGCGAGCTTGACCGCACGCTCGGCGCTCGTCACCCCGACCTTCAGGACGTTCTTCGGTCCCGACGGGTGGTCCACTGCGAGGAACAGCATCATGCGCGACCAATCCGTCACCGAGATCGGGGAGTCGAGCTGCTTCAGCCGACGCTCTTGGTACTCCCGCATCGAGTTCGCGACCGAGCGCAGCGGCAGCTCCACCGTGAGCGTGCCCACCTTCACCGAGTCCGCCCACCGCTCGCCGAGCCAGCGCTGGTACGCGGGCCACGACGGACCGAGCAAGCGATCCGTCAGATCCCACAGCTGACTCGGCTGCTCCTGAAGCGCGCGCAGCCGCGGCCCGAGCCACGCGTGGAGGTACCCTTCGAGGCACTTCATCCAGAGGATGATCGGTGCCGACAGATCCGCGTCCACGCCGGCCGCGCTCTGCAACATCTCCGCCGTCCGCAGGCTGCGCGCGAGCGGCGCGAAGCCGCGCACCGCCTGGAGCTTCGGCCACGTCGGAAAGAGCGCCGTGATCGCCGCGTCCACCGAAGCCGCGCCCGCCGCCGCCGGCCGCGCCGCCTCGAGCGCGGTCACCTTGAGCTCCAGGAGCGGCTCGTAGATCGGATCGTCCTCCGCGACGCGATCGAGCGCCGCCGCGAGCGCGTCGACGACGCCCTCGCCCGAAGGCTCGCCCATCCGACGCACGGCGCGGAGCGCCACGTCGCGATCGGGCGTGCGCGACACGAACTCGATCACGCGGATCGTGGCCGTGGGCGTCTTCTGCGCGAGGAGCGCCTCCGCCGCGCGCTCTTGGACGGCGGGGTCGACGTCGGTCAACGCGCGCGCGAGCGCCGCTTCTTGGCCACCGATCCGCCCCAGCGCAATCACCGCCTGCTCGCGCACGCGCGGCGCCGGATCGCGCGCGAGCTCCACCAGCGGTTCGGGCGGAACGTTCGCGCCGAGCGAGCACACGCGCGCCGCCGCCGAGCGGACCCGCGCATCAGGCGATGCCAAGAGCTTCTTCAGCCGATCGTGCGCGCGCGCGAGCGACGGCGGTGCCGAGGGCGGCCCATCGGTCCGCGGCTCCACGCTGCGATCCATCGCGCGGCTGAGCGCGTCGAGCGCCTCGGGATCGGACTCCTGGTTCCAGAGGTGCACGAGATCCGCGAAGCGACCGGGCGCGCCAATCTCTCCGAGACCCACGAACGCCGCGACGCGGAGCTCCGCGCGCTCGGTCTCGCTCCGCGCGAGCTCCACGAGCTCCGGCACGAGCGCGCGACAATCGAGGTTGCCGGCCACGTACGCCGCGCGCCGTCGGACGACGGGGTCCGCGTCGCCGAGCGCGCGCTGCACGATTGCCTCGACGCGCGCGCGGTCCGCCGGGTCCATGCTCCGCGGCCGCGCCGCGAGCTGGAGCGCCCAGAGCAGCGCGCCGCGCACGCTCGGCACGGGATCGTCCGCCAACCGACCGAGCTTCTCGAGCAGCAACGCGAGCGGCGCGAACGCACCGATCGTCTGCGCCGCAGCCACGCGCACGGCGGCCTCGGGCGAGCCGGCGAGCTCGACGAGGACGTCCTGCTCCCACGCCTCGTTCGCCTCGATCGAGCCTGCTGCGCGCGCGCGCACGCGCACGTCGTGGCGCTCGTCCTTCGCCACGCGCGCGAGGAGCTCCGTGACCTGGGGCGCCCGCACCTCGGCCACGATTTGGATCACGCCCTCCGCCTCGTCGCCCAAGAGGAGCTCGGCTTGCTCGAGCACCGCCGCGACCGGCATCGTGCGCAGGCGCCGCGCGAGCGCCGACCGCGCCGCGCGATCGGTCTCGGTCAGCGCGGCGAGGATCCGCTCGCCCGCGTCGCGCTTCTGCTCCGCCTCGAGCGCGCGCGAGACGAGCGCGGCGATGATGCGGAGCTCCGAGCTCTCGTGCCGCACGAGCTTGCGCAGCGTCGGCGTGACGGCCGGGTTGCCGATCTCGGCGAGGTAGCGCACGGCGGCCACCACGACCTCCGGTGCGGCGTCGTGCGCGAGCGCCGCCAGCGCCGAGGCTTCACCGGCCGGCGAGCGAATCTCGGTCAGCGCGGCGAGCGCGGCGGTGGGCTCGCTCGGGACGAGCTCGGCGATGCGCCGCGCCGCGCTCTCCGCACCCATCCGCCCCAGCGCCGCCATCGCCGCGAGGCGCAGCGCCCGGGGCGTCTCGTCACCGAGGAACCCCGCGATCGCCTCCTCGAGCGCGGGGAACGCGAGCCCGCCGGCCGCAGTGATCGCCGCCTCGACGACGGTCTCGTCGTCGTCGGAGACGCGACTGTGGACGTACGGCATCAGCCACACGTTGCGAAAGCCGAGCCCCATCGCGTGCAGCAGCTGGACGCGCTCCGGCGCCGCATCGGCCTCGCGCGCGATGGACAGCAACACGAACGCGGCGCGTTCGGCGACCTCCCAGGGCGCCCCGAACGCGCGCCCGGCGAGGGAGCCGAGCACGCGACACGCGTCCATGCGCGCGTTCGCCGTCGGCGCTTCGTGAGCCGCCTGCTCGAGCTCGGGAAGCGCGGCGAGCGCGCCCACCCGTCCCTCCTCGAGCGCGCGCTGGAGCGTCCGGCTTCGTCCCTCCATCGTCCCCGAGAGTAGACCTTTCGTCCCCTGGACACGAGCGGCGCGGAGCGGTCTCATGAAGGTCGAAGATGGCCAAGCTCGCTCTCTCGATGGGCACGATCGGCATGCTGCTCGGCACCGCAGGTGCCCTCGTCGGTGGTGTCGCTGCCGTCGAAGCGTGCTCGTCCAGCACCCCCGATACGCCGGACGCCGCCGTGCCGGACGCCGGGGGCGACGCGCTCCTGCGCCCGCCGTCGTTCAACCGCACCGAGAGCGAGGCCGACCTCGCCGCAAAACGTGCATCTTGCACCTTTCAGGCCGGCGCGTGGCCCGCCGAGACGATCGGAAAGGAGCAACCCGTCTACGACGACATCCCGATCAAGCACGTCATCGTGCTGATGCAAGAGAACCGCTCCTTCGATCACTACCTCGGCCGCCTCGTCACGCAGGGTTACTACGAGGGCGGAGACTTCAGCGACGGGGGCTCGGGGTTCGCGGCGAGCGATCAACTCGACGTGCCGCCCTCGAACTGGGCCCTCCCCGACGGTGATGGCGGCACGGTCGCACCGCACCCCGACGATCGGTGGTGCTACGGCGTGAACCACGGCTGGAACGACATGCACGAGGACTGGAACGACGGCGGGAACGACCGCTTCGTCATCAACAACCAGCCCGGCGGCGACAAGGCGATGTTCTACGAGGACGACAAGGTCATCCCGTTCTACTACGCGCTCGCCAACGAGTTCGCGATCAGCGACCGTTGGTTCGCTTCGGTCCTGACGTCGACGTGGCCGAACCGGCTCTACGTCATGGCAGCGACGTCGTTCGGCAACGGCGACAACTCGTTCGTCCGAACGGACACGGTCGACCATGCCGCGCTCCAGATCTTCGATCTGCTCGACGCCGCCGGTCACTCCTGGAAGGACTACACCGACGGCCCGCACCAGCTCTCGTTCTTCCCGACGTTCGGGTTCCGGCGGTCGACGCTCGAACGCTACAAGAACGTGAAGTGCGACCTCTTGAACGACATCAAGAACGACACGCTCCCCGACGTGGCGATCGTCATGGGCTCGGAGGTCGGCGAGACGTCGGACGAAGGCCCGTCCGCGTTGCCCGGCATCGGTGGGCTCATGGTCGAGACGCTCGTCCGCGCGCTCTGGGCATCCCCGGCGTGGAAGAGCACCGCGCTCTTCATCACCTACGACGAGAACGGCGGGCTCGCGGATCACGTCCCGCCACCGCCCGCGTGCAAGCCCGACGACCTCCCGCCGATCGACGAGAAGAACAACCCGCTCCCGGGTGCGTTCGACCGGATGGGGTTCCGCGTCCCGTTCATCGTCGTCTCGCCGTACTCGAAGAAGCACTACGTCTCGCACGTGGTCCACGACCATTCTTCTCTCGCGCGCTTCATCGAGACGCGCTTCGGGCTCCCCGCCATGACCGCCCGCGACGCAAACGCTGCGCCCCCGCTCGAGATGTTCGACTTCCAGAACCCACCCTTCATGACCCCGCCCAACCTCCCGCAGACCACTACGGTCGAGCCGGCGATCCTCACGAAGTGCGGGCAGGAACACGTGAAGTTCGGGTGCCCGTGAAATTCGTACGCTCCGCGTGATCCGATCTTCGTTCTCCACCCCACGGTGCACGAGATGAAGAACCTCCGCCTCGCGTTCCTCTCCGCCGCGCTCGCTGCGACCGCCCTCGCCTGCTCGAGCGCCTCCGACCCGGCGCCGTCCGCGGTCACCGGCACCGTCGTCCCGGCCGGCTTCCAGGCCACCCCCGAGACGGTGGTCGCGACGGACGAGGCGGGCGCGCAGACGACCGCAGCGCTCGCGTCCGACGGGTCGTTCACGCTGACGCTTCCGTCGAACCACGTCTACACGCTCGCGGTCACGGGCGGGGGCAAGAGCGAGCCGGTCGGCTTCCCGCGCGCCGACGGGCGCCTCGATGCGAACTTCCGCCTCGCGGCGGCAGGGGCAGCGCTCAGCCTCGGCTTCATCGAGGACGCATCGCCGAAGCCCTCGACGAAGCTCCTCCTCGGCGTGCCCACGACCACGACCCCCGTCGACGCCACGGTCACGTGCCCCAGCCACGAGCGGGGCCGCGGCCACCACGGCGGCGGCGACATGGCGGGCGGCTGTCCCAACATGGGATCATCGACGACGCCGGTGGTCCAGACGGAGGCCGAGCTCGATCCGACCGCGCTCCACGCCATCCCCTCGCTGAACGCGCCGAACGACGTGACCTGCGCGAACTGACGCGCTCCGGCGAGACGACGCCGGACGACGCGTCACTCGAACGAACTCGTGTTAATCATCGCAGCGTGACCGCCGTCGTGATGGTCGAGCTCTCCACGCCTCCCCTCGCCTTGCGCGTCCCCCCGGGCGTGTTCGACGAGTTCGCGTGGTGCGCGAGCACGACCCTCGAGTGGCGCCGCCCCGCAGCGCGACCGTTCGACGTCACGACGCCGCTCGACGGGAGCGACCCGGCGCGGATGGTCTTCGTGTTTCGCGGCCCGTGCGACTTCCTGCCGCGCGAGCTCGCCTGGACCCACGCGCCCGGCCTCGGGCTCGGCGACGACGACTGGGCGCTCGCTCCCTACGCCATCGACGACGCAACCGACGAGCTCTGCGCCCGCCGCGTGGAGCCGCGCTCGCTGCTCTGGCTCGCGGCGGACAACCTCAATGCGCTGTACTGGGGGCTCCACGATTGGGCGCACTTCCACAACCACGGCCCCTTCACCGAGCGCGCCTGGACGGAGCTCCAGTGCGATGCCGCCGCGCTGAGCTGGCTGCGCGAGAACGCCGCCCGGATCGGTCTGGACGGCGCAGCGCTCGCGCGGATCGGGCGCGAGGTGCGCGACCTCGCGTCCCGGCGCTTCCGCGACGAAGGTCGTGAGCTGCCGGAGCTCGGCGTCCTGGATCCAGATCAATGATCGGGCGCCAGCAACGGCAAGCGCGGGGGCACGTGCTACGCTCGTCTCACATGCAGCGGCACGCTCTTCTTCTTCTCTTCGCTGGCGCGCTCGTGGTCGCGTGCGGCGGCAAGGTCGACGACGGCACCGGTACCACCGACGACGACGCAGGTCCCCAGGGCCGGAACCCCAACGGCACGGGCGACGGCGGCAACAACTACGTCGACCCGCAGTGCCCGGACAAGAAGCCGCCCCAGACGTACAGCGAGTGCAACGTCGCGACGCAGAAGGGCTGCGCCCCCGGTGAAGGCTGCTACCCGGCCGTGCTCCCGCCCGCGCAAAAGTGCCAAGCGGAGACGTACGCGACCCTGTGCATCCCCGCCGGCACCGCCACGCAGGGCCAGGCGTGCGGGAGCCACTCCGGGTGCGCCGCGGGCTACGTGTGCCTCATCACCGGCGGCGACACGCAGTGCGCCCGCATGTGCGACATCAAGCAGAAGAACCAGTGCGCGAGCGGCTACGTGTGCGAGCCGATCGACGTTCCCGGCTACGCGGCATGTCTCTGAAGCGGCGCTGGCTCTCGCTCCTCCCGTTCGCAGCCGTCGCCGTCGTCCTCGGCCCCGCGGCCGGGGGGTGCGGCTCGCGGACGGGCTTGATCGTCTGCACGGCGGACATCGAGTGCGTGAACAAGGACCTCTGCGCCACGTTCAAGTGCATCGACAACGACTGCGTCGAAACCAAACGCACCGTCTGCGACGACAAGGATCCGTGCACGAGCGACAAGTGCGACAAGAAGACCGGCAGCTGCGTCTTCACGCCGTCCACCTACGACCTCGACGGTGACGGCCACCGCGGCCCCGCGCCCGGCTTCGATCCGGGCGAGTCGGGCTCGTGCGGCGACGACTGCGACGACCGCAACAAGGCCGCGTTCCCGGGCAACAAGGAGATCTGCGACGGCACGGACAACGACTGCGACGGCATCGTCGACAACGGGGCGACGTACACGCCCAAGCTCGGCAGCGATCGCCAGCTCTCTCCGAACGGCCCGGAGTGGGCCGAGCCCGAGACGATCACGCGCGGCGATCCCGGCGGCACCGTTCGGCTGGTGACCACGTACGGCGCGTCGTCCGCGGGACAGTTCTTCCCCTACGTGCAGACGCTCGATGCGCTCGGCGATCCCCTCGGCAAGGCCGTGTCCCTGACCGGAACGGTCGCCGGCGGCAGCGGCTCCGCCGTCGTGTGGACGGGCGATCGCTACGGCATCGCCTGGGCCGATCGGCGCGACGGCAACTTCGAGATCTATTTCGCGATGCTCGATCGGGACGGGAAGAAGCTCGCTCCGGGCGACGAGCGCATCACCGTCAAGCCGGGGTTCTCGATCTACCCCTCGCTCACGTGGACCGGGAAGGAGTTCGTGCTCGTCTGGCAGGACGAGATCTCGAACGACCGATTTACCATTCAGGGACAACGGATCGATCTCGACGGGCACCTCATCGGCGACATCGCCGCGCTCACGCCCGAAGGGATCGGCGACCAAGGGCCGATGATCGCCGCCGGTCGGCGCGAGCTCGGGCTCGTCTGGGTCCGCGGGGACGCCAACGACCACCGCGTGATGTTCCAACCGCTCACCTTCGCTCTCGTCCCCAAGGCCCCCGCGATCGACCTGACACCGGGCGTGCTCCAGGGCGTCTCGCCGCAGATCGTGTTCAACCGAACGACGTACGTCACGTCGTTCTACGACCCGCGGTCCGGCAAACGCAAAGTCTACGGCGCCGTCGTGAGCGGGGACGGCAACGTCGTCGTGCCCGCCGTGGACGTCACGCTCGGCGGCGGCCAATCGCGTGATCCGGTGCTGCTCGCGCTCGGCGATCGCGTCCTCTTCCTCTGGGCGGACGACCGCGACAAGAACTCCGGCTTCGAGCTCTACGCACGCACCTTGTGGGCGGACCTCGGTAGCCTCGGCGGCCCCGTGCGGGTGACTCAAGCGATCGGGGACAGCATCGAGCCGCGGAGCGCGTTCGCCACCGATGGAACGGTGCTGGTCGTTTTCCGCGACGATCGCGGAGCATCTCCCGCCGTATTCGAGACCGGTCTCGCGTGTAAGATGCCTTGAGGAGGTCCAGCGGTTGGAGCCTGGGCGCGTCGTCGCCGATCGTTTCGTCATCGAAGAGCGCGCGGGCGCCGGCGGGATGGCCGCCGTCTTCCGCGCTCACGACCGGTCGACCGGCAAACCCGTCGCGCTGAAGCTCCTCCACGGCTCGACCGCCGAGCACGAGACCCGCTTCGCGCGCGAAGCGGAGCTCCTCGCCCGCATCGTCCACCCCGGCATCGTCGGGTACGTCGCCCACGGCACCGAAGACGGCTCGACGTGGCTCGCGATGCGCTGGGTCGAAGGCGACACGCTGAGCCACCTCCTCCGCACCCGCGGCGTGCTCGGACCGGAGTTCTCGGTCGAGCTCGGCATCGCGATCGCGGAGGCGCTCGGCGCCGCGCACGCCCAAGGCGTCGTGCACCGCGACCTGAAGCCCGGCAACCTGATGATCCCGCACGGCGAGTCCGCCGGTCGCGTCCTGCTCCTCGATTTCGGCATCGCGCGAATGGTGGATGCGATCAGCCCGATGACGCAGCCCGGGGTTCTCGTCGGCACGCCCGGCTACGTGTCCCCCGAGCAGGCGCGCGCCGCCCCGACGATCGACGCGCGCTCCGATCTCTTCTCGCTCGGTTGCGTGCTCTACGCGTGCCTCACCGGGAAGCCTCCGTTCCGGGGGCAGGACCTCGTCGCGGTGCTCGCGAAGATCGTCTTCCAGGACACGCCGCGCGTGCGGGAAGAGGCTCGCGACGTCCACCCGGAGATCGACGCGGTCGTCGCCAAGCTCATGGCGAAAGAGCCGGCCGAGCGGTACCCGGATGCGCGAGCCGCCGCCGAGGCGCTCCGCGCGCTCCGCCACGTCGTGCAGTCCGAGCGCCCGTCGATCACCACCAGCTCCAACAGCGGGATCTCGTCGCGCGAGGCGCGGCTGTGCTCGATCGTCATCGTCAACGGCAGCGCCGAGTGGCTCCCCGAAGCGAGGGCCGACGCGCTCGCGATCGCCCAGCGCGCCGGTGGACACGCCGAGGGCTTCGCCGGCGGTGGCCTCGCGGTGAAGTTCGTCTCCTCCGCGAGCGCCGCCGAGCGCGCGCTCGCCGCCGCGCGCTGCGCCCTCACGCTGCGCGATCGCTTCCTCGGCATCCCCGTCTCGCTCGCGACGGTTCGGAGCGGCCTCGGCTCCGACGAGTACATCGCCGAGGCGATCGACCGCGCCGCCGAGCTCGCGCGCAACGCGCCGCGCTCGAACCGCCACGGCACGAGCCCCGTCCACATCGACGAGGCCAGCGCCGGGCTCCTCGACGCGCGCTTCGAGGTCCACAAGAGCGGCGGCGAGCTGGAGCTCCTCCGCGAGCTCGACGATCTCGGCGAGGCGCGCCGGCTCCTCGGCGTCGCGACCCCGTGCGTCGGACGCGAGCGCGAGCTCGCGATGCTCGATGCGACGCTCGCCCAGGTGATCGACGAGGGCGTGTCCCGCGCCGTGCTGGTCCACGCCGAAGCCGGCATGGGCAAGAGCCGCTTGCGCCAGGAGTGGCTCCGCCGCGTGCGCGCCCGCGACGACGGCATTCGCATCTGGCTCGGGCGCGCCGATCCCATGAGCGGGAGCTCGCCGTTCGGCCTCGTCGGGCAGGCCCTGCGGCGCGTCGCCGCCATCCACGACGACGAGAGCCCTGCGGCGCGCCAAGCGAAGCTGCGCGCGCGGATCGCGGCTGCCGTTCCACCCGCCCACCTCGACCGCGTCGTCGCGTTCGTCGCCGAGCTCGTCGGCGCACCGTTCGAGGGCGGGTTCCCGCTGCTCGAGGCCGCGCGCCAAGACCGCATGCTCATGGGCGATCACCTGCGGCGGGCGTTCGAGGACTGGATCGAGGGCGAGTGCCGCCAGGCGCCGCTCGTCCTCGTGCTCGAAGACCTGCAATGGAGCGACCCCGCGTCGGTCCGTCTGATCGACGGCGCACTCGCGCGCGCGGCGGAGCTGCCGTTGCTCGTCGTCGGCCTCGCGCGCCCATCGCTCCGCGCGAGCGCACCGCGCCTGTGGGCGGACCATCGGTTGCAGGAGCTCCCGCTCGAGGAGCTCTCGAAGCGCAGCGCCGAGCGCCTCGCGCGCGCCGTCGTCGGGGACGGGGTCCCGCCGGCGACGATCGAGCGCGTCATCGCGCTCGCGAACGGAAATCCGTTCTTCCTCGAAGAGCTCCTGCGCCAAGTCGCCGAGAGCCGCGCCGCCGCCCTGCCCGACACGGTGCTCGCGATCGTCGAGTCGCGCCTGGAGCGGCTCGCCCCCGAAGCGCGGCGCGTGCTCCGGGCCGCGGCCATCTTCGGCCAATCGTTCTGGCCTGCCGGCGTCCGCGAGCTCTGCGGCATGGACGAGGCCGAGCTCGCACGTTGGCTCGACTCGCTCGTCCAGCTCGACATGGTCGTCCCGGCGAGCCAGGGTCGGTTCGCCGACGAGCCCGAGCTCAGCTTCCGTCACGCGATCGTCCGAGACGCCGCGTACGCGATGCTCCCCGAAGAGGACAAAGCGCTCGGCCACCGCGTGGCGGCCACGTGGCTCGAGGCGATGGGCGAACAGGACGCCGGCGTGCTCTCCCAACACTTCGAACGCGCCGGCGAGCAGCGGCGCGCGATCGGGCTCTACCGGCGCTCCGCAGAGCAGATGCTCGAAGGCAACGAGCTCGTCGAAGCCATCTCGCTCGCCGAGCGCGGGCTGCGAACCGCCCCCGACGACGAGACGCGGATCGCTCTCCACGCGATCGTGATGGACGCTCAACGCTGGCTCGGGAACGTCGAGGCGAGTGTCCGCACGGGCCTCGAGCTCCTGCGCCTTGCTCCGCGCGGGTCCGACGCCTGGGCCAGCGCCGTGCACGGCACCTCGCTCGGGCTGTTCAAGCTCGGTCGGCTCGAAGAGGCGCGCGAGTGGATCGAAGCGGCGCGGGATCGGCTGAGCGCCGACCCGACCTCACCCGCGCTCGCCATGATGGGTGCCGGCGTGGGCATCACCGCCATCCTCGCCGGCGAGATGGGTGCCGCAGGCGCGTTCCGCGCGCTCCTCGGCTCGACCAGCTCGCGCGAGCACCCGCTCGCTCGCGCGATGGTCTGCTCGTTCGAGGCCTTCCACGCGGACGCCGACGGCGATCTCCAGGGCCAGGTCGCCAACTTCGAGGCCGCCGCGAGCGCCTACGCCGCGATCGACAACCTCCGCGGCTGGACGATGGCGACCGCGAACGGAGCCTACGCGCGCGCGCTCGTCGGCGACTTCGAGCGCGCCGAGGCGATGCTGCGCGAGGCGCTCCCCGTGGCCGAGCACATGCGCCTCAAGATGGTCGTCGCGACGATTCACGTCGATCAAGCCGTCGTCGCGGAGCGGATGGGCCGCCTCGAGTCCGCGCGCCACCTCTGTGAGCTCGCGATCGCCGAACAGAGCTCCCAAGGAGACGTTCGCATGGAGGGCGCCGCCCGGAAGACGCTCGCGATGACCCTGGTCCGCGCCGGTGACGTCGACGCCGCCGTCCGCGAGGCGCGCCACGCCGTCGAGCTCCTTCGGAGCGCACGCCGCGATCTCGGGCACGCGCTCGCGACGCTCGCCTACGCGCTACTCAAGGCCGGGCGCGCCGACGAAGCGCTGGAGGCCGCCGAACGGGCGAGCGAGATGGATGGCGCGATCCTCGGGAGCTCCGCCGGCCTGGTGATGTCACGGCTCGTCCACGCGCGGGCGCTCGCCGCCGTGGGCCGCCCGACCGAGGCGCGCCAAGCGCTGAGCGCCGCCTACCTCGAGGTCACGCGCCAGGCGCAACGCTTCCGGGACGATCGCACCCGCCGCACCTTTCTCGAGCGCCTCTGGGAGAACGCCCAGACCGTCCAGTGGGCGCAGCAGAGCGGGATCTAGGCCGCTCGATCAGGACGCGACCGGGAGCTCCGGCGCTTGCCCGTCCCGGAGCAGCTCCCCGAGCGAGAGGAGGGCGCTTCGATCACGGAGGCCCAACTTGAGGCATGCGCTTCGGAGCTGCATGCTCACGCCACCCTCGGACATGCCGAGCGAGTAGGCCACGAGCTTCTGCGTGTTCCCGAGCGCGACGAGCCGGAGGACCGTCTCCTCCGTGGTCGTCAACGCCAGGTGCGGTCCGAGGTTCGGCGGGTTCTTCCGCGCCACGAAGAGCCGGCGACCGTCGGCCTCGAACGTCTCGACCAGCGACCAGCGGCCCGAGACGAGGGCCTTCCAGCGCTCGAGCGCTTCCTCCGGCTCGGAGGTTCGCGAAGCTTCGATCGCACGCACGCGGAGCGAGAGCTGTTCGCGCTCCTCGGCCGTGCTCGCCGAGGCGTCGAGGATCGTCCCGCTCGGGGAGATCCATGCCTCGTCCTTCCCGTGATCGTACGCGCGCCGCGCGGTCGCGAGGTGCACCGCGACGAGCCGGCGCAGGTGAACCGCCCGCCTCCCGAGCGTGGTCACGCGGGGCAAGTTGAAGAAGAGCCCGACGATGCGGCTCTCGTCGAGGTGCCACATCATGCCCAGCGCATCGCGCGCGCCTTGGGAGTCGTGGAGCTCGCGCGACGTGCGGTAGGCGACCTGACCGAAGACCATCGACGACGTCTTCCCGCTCACCGTCGCGCACTCGCGGAACAATCGCTGGAAGTTCTGCGGCACCCGGGAGGCCGAGGCCTCGAACACCCGCTCCATCTCGGGGCTCGACGCGTGGACGTCGGAGAACGAGATCCCCTCCGGCCCACGATGGACCGTGGTGATGGCCACTCCCCCGTTGGAGTCGAGCCGCGCGGCCTCCACCACGGCGCGCGACCAGCTCGCGACGTCGGGTGCACGTCGATTCGCAGCTCGAACGATCTCCAGGAGATGACGGGCGTCCACGCTCCAATCATAGTCAATGCTGCATCCGACTCCAACGTGCGAGCGCAGTAGGGTCGAGGCCGACATGGGCCATCCCCGGCACGATGAGGTCGGTGACGGCCGAGAGGAGCGCATCTTCCACCGCCGGCGCCGGCGGGATGCCGTGCTTCGCGAGGGATTCGTCCTCGACCAGGCGAACCTTTCGCCACTCGCGCAGGTTGCTCTCCGCGAGCGGGACCAGCCAGTCCTGCACGACCGCCGCGAGGTGGGACGGCATCGAGTCCAAGTAGGCCCACCCGATCCGGGCGTGGTCGATCTCGTCCGAAAGCAGCTCGCGGAGCGCCGCCCGCGCCAGCTTCGTCTCGGCCCGCTCGTGGCACAGCGAGAGGTACGCGGAGGCGAACGTCTCGTTGAACGCACATTGACCCACCACCCAGAGCGCCTGCCGCGCCTCGACGCTGGGGGCGAGCTCGTGCCGCGGCGGAACGAGCTCGAGGACCGGCGGAGCGATCACGGGAGCACCGAAATAGCGCGCGGCGACGTCACGACAGAGCGCCGTGTGGCGGTGCTCGTCGTCGATTGCCCGCTGCGCGGTCGCGACGATGCCTCGATCGGCGCCGAGGTCGAGCAGCGCGCGGTGCACGATCGTGAAGGAGCCCGCCACGCGCGCCTCGGTCGCGGCTTGGCTCAGCCAGATGCGAGCGAGGTGCTCGCGGAGCGCGGGCGCGAGCTCGGCGAGCTCGTCGCGCGTGTCGGGGAGCGGACGGCTCGTCACCGCGCCGTTCCAGCGCCCGTTCGCCGCGAGGGCGCTCACTGGCCCCCCGTGGCGCAGCAGATCACCTCGCCGCCGTCCTGACCGATTGCGGGCGAGCAGCAGGCGATGCCGGCGTCGAACGTGCAGATCTGGCCTTTGGTCGTGGGCCAGCCACCCTCGCAGGACCGTACGTCCGGACCCGCGTCGGTGATCGGCGCGACGTCCGGCGTGGCGTCGATCGCTGCGTCGCGGGCGATCACGTCGGCGGCGCCGTCCGGCGGAGGACCGGGCGGCGCGTCGGGGCCATCGGTGATGGCGTCGAGCTGCCCGCCGCAGGCGAGCAGGGAAGAGCTGGCGAAGACAATCGTGGGAAGAAGTCGGTGGCTCATGGGGTCCTCTCCGATGGAAAGAACATGAGGCGCGCCGACCATCCGCGGTAGCAATATGATTGCAACAACACCGTATGGCTACGCCTTACAGTGGCTCACCCCTTCATCGCGGAGAGCGCCGACGTGCGGGCCGCGCGGAGCGCGGGCAGAAACCCACCCATCACGCCCATCCCGATCGCGGCGACCAGCGCCGTCCCCAGGATCTGCGGCGTCGGCTGGAAGGTGAAGACGATCTCCGAGAAGCTCGCGAAGTTGATCATCGAGAACTTCACCGCCCCCATCGCGAGCGAGGCCACCGCGCCGAGCGCACCGCCGACGACCGAGAGCGCGACGGCCTCGAACAAGAAGCACGCGAGGATCGCCAGGCGCGAGAACCCGAGCGCGCGCAGCGTGCCGATCTCGCGTTGCCGGTTCGCGATCGACGCGTACATCGTGATCGTCGCCCCGATCATGGCGCCGAGCGAGAAGAAGAAAGCGACGAGCGACCCGAGCACGGTGATGAAGATGCTCAGGCCCTGCGACTGTTTCTCGTAGTACGTGGTCTCGCGCAGGGCCATGAGCCCCATCCGCTTGTCGCGCTCGACCGCGAGCTTGTAGCCGTCGAACGACGCCGGAGACTCCAGCACCACGCGCACGCTCGATTGGGTGCCCATCCGGCCGAAGCTGGTGCGCACGACGTCGTCGTCGACCCAGACTTCGGACTCGTGCGACGAGCCGCCGTCCTCGAAGACGCCCACGACGGTGACGGGCCGGTTCTTCTTGATCTCGAACGACTGCCCGAGGCCGAGCCCCTTGATCCGACCCGCGATCCGCGCGCCGACGAAGGCCTCGTCGGCACCGGGGTTCGGCTTCCGCCCCGCCACGACCTTCACGTTCGGTCGCAGCGCCCACGACCCGGCGCCGATGCCGCGGACCTGCACGTTCGTGATCCCTTCGGCCCCGACCTTCTCCATCGCCGTGACGACCACCGTCTCTGCCGCGCCGATCGGGGCGCCGCCGGGATCGCGCTTCACGCCGTCCATGTTCATGACCAGCCCGACCTGCGGATCGTCGATGCCGCTACCGAGCTCCGCGTCCGAGCCCTTGCGGAGCACGATCGCGACGTCGGGACGGCCCGAGCTGCCGAGCGTCCGCTTCACGCCCTCCGAGAGCATGAGCGCCGCCGCGAGAACGAAGACGACGAGCGCGATCCCGAACGCGGTCGCGGCGGTGGTGACCTTGCGCACCCAGAGGCTCCGCAGGTTGTACCGAAGCGGGATGATCACGCGATCCTCCGGAGGCCTTCGGTCACCTTCAGTCGCGACGCGTTCCACGCGGGCAGCAGCGCGGCGAGCGTGCCGAGCAGGATCGCGAGGAAGACCGCGGCGACGGCCATCGGCGTCGGGATCCGGAAGAACGGGAAGAACCCGCCGAGGTTCTCCTCGAGCCAACGCCCGAGCCCGAGCTCGATGAACGGGTACGCGAGCGCGAGCCCGACGACACCCCCGATCGCTCCGAGCACCGCGGCTTCGCCGAGGACCCAGAGGGCGATGTGCTTGGGCAGGAAGCCGATCGCCCGCATCGTCGCGATCTCGCTGGTTCGCTCGCGCACGCCCATCGCGATCGTGTTGCCGAGCACCAGCATCATGATCCCCAGGATCGCGACGGAGATGATGTCGAACGCCGACAGAACCGCCGAGAAGCCGGCGAGGAACGACTGACTGAACGCGTGCTCGTCCTGCGAGACGGTCTGGATGTCCTGATCGGCGAACATGCGGTCGACCGCGACGCCCACGTCCGCCGTGCGCGACGGATCGTCGACCTTGGCCATGATCCAACCGATCTCGTCCTTCCGACTCTGCGGCAGCCCGTCGTTGACGTAGTCCCAGTGGAACATGAACGACGACCGGTCCACGTTGCGCGCCGTCGCGGTGTAGATCGCTCGGATCGTGAACGTCCACGGGTGGTCGGGGTCGGACGGATAGATCCCGCTCTCGAGCGTGACCTGCGTCCCGAGCTTCCACCCGAGCTTCTGCGCGAGCACGTCGCCGACGACCGCGCCGCTCTTGTCCGCCATGAACGCCGCGAGCTGATCCTTCGGGACGATGAGCTCGGGGACGACCTCGAAGTAGGTCGCGCCGTCGACGGCGAAGTTGCCGAAGAACTCCTGCTCGTGGTTCGGGTCCTTCCCGCCGAACCAGTTCGCCCAGCTCACCTGCTTGATCCCGAGCTCGCGCTGGTGGGCGCGCACGTCGTCGACGTAGCGCTTCGGCAGCGGCATCACGAACGTCACCTTGTGGCGCGTGATCAGGCGGTCCTTGGCGGCGTAGTCGGCCCCGGCGGTCCACGCCGCGACCACGGTGCGAAGGAGCAGGAACGTGACGATCGCGACGGCGACGCCGAGCACCGTGAGGACGGTCCGCACCTTGTTGCGGAGCAGGTTCCGCGCCGCGAGCCCCGTGAACGTCATGTCGCCTCGGACTTGAGGCGGCCCTTGTCGACGTGGCGCGTGATCGAGGCCCGGTCCGCCGCGGCAGGATCGTGCGTGACCATCAGGATGGTCTTCCCCATCTCGCGGTTCAGCCGCTCCATGAGCCCGAGGATCTCGTCCGCGGCGTGGCGATCGAGATCGCCGGTCGGCTCGTCGGCGACGATGATCAGCGGGTCGTTCACGACCGCCCGCGCGATCGCCACGCGTTGCTCTTGCCCGCCCGAGAGCTGGCGCGGGTAGTGGTGCATGCGCTCGCTCAGACCCACGATCCGGAGCGCCGTCTCGGCGCGCTTGCGCCGCTCGCTCGCCGGGACCGGCGCGAGGAGGAGCGGGAGCTCGACGTTCTCCACCGCCGTGAGGACCGGGAGCAGGTTGTAGGACTGGAAGATGAAACCCACGTGGTTCGAGCGCCAGCCCGCGAGCTCCCCCTCGCCCATGCGATCGATCCGCTCGCCGTCGATCTCGATCGTCCCGCTCGTCGGGCTGTCGAGCCCGGCGATGAGGTTCAAGAGCGTGGTCTTGCCGCTGCCGCTCGGCCCCATGAGCGCCTCGAACGAGCCCCGCGCGATGTCGAGGTCGAGCCCGTCGAGCACCTTCACCGTCTCGTCCCCGCGCGTGTAGCTCTTGGCCACCGCGCGCAGGCGAATCAGCGGCTCACTCGCGGTCTCGCTCACGGCGTCTTCTCCTTCACCGGTTGGCCGTCGGCCAGGTCCTTCGGCGGATCGCGGACGATCTTCGTGCCCGGCGCCGCTCCGCTCAACACGACGAACCCATCCCCCATCTTCGGTCCGAGCACGAGCGGCACGAGCTTCACCTTGCCCTGATCGACGACGAAGACGGCGCTGCCGGACGCGTTCGTCACCACCGCCGAGCCGGGGACGACGGTTTGGATGCCGGCCTTGCGCTCGGCGTCGTCCATCTTCTTCTTCCGGAAGCTGACGCGCGCGCTCATCTCCGGGCGGAGCTCCTCGGGCATTGCATCGAACTTCACCTTCACGAGGCCCGTCGCCTTCGCGCGGTTCAAGCGCGGGCCGAGCTCCACGACCTCGCCCGAGAAGTGCTGCGGTGCGAGCGCATCGAGCACGATCTCGACGGGGCCGCCCTTGTGCACGACGCCGAGCTTCACCTCCGGCACGTCGACCTCGACGAGCAGGCTCTTGAAGTCGACGAGCTCCACGAGCGAGCCCACGTTGGTGGGCCCCGCGATGTCGCCCACGCTCGCAGGCTTCGTCACGGCGGTGCCCTCGATCGGAGCGACGATCCTCAGGTTCCCGAGCCCGGTCGCGAGCGCGCTCGCCTCGGCCCGCGCCGCCTGCGCTTCCGCCTCGGCCGCCTTGGTCTGCGCGTCGAGCGCGGAGAGCCGCGCCGCGAGATCGTCGACCGTCGCCTTCGGGACGGTGCCGCTCTCGGCGAGCTTCTTCTGCCGATCGTAGTTGAGCTGCGTCTCCGCGGACGCCGCGCGCGCGGTTGCGATCCGCGCCGCCGCCGCCGCCGCCCGAGCGTTGGCCGACTGGACCGCCGCCTGCTGGTCGAGCGCGTCGAGCTCGAAGAGAACGCCCCCCGCGCTCACGGTCTCG
This sequence comes from Polyangiaceae bacterium, assembly GCA_044224495.1. Taxonomy (GTDB): domain Bacteria; phylum Myxococcota_A; class Polyangia; order Polyangiales; family Polyangiaceae; genus JBGAKG01. The sequence goes on from JBGAKG010000020.1 coordinate 89,458, forward strand.
CCCTCGCGGACGTTCACCTTGGCGATCCGACCGATGACCTTCGCGCCGACCTTCGCCGTGACCTGCGGGATGACGTAGCCCGTGGCCGTGAGCTCCACGTCCGCCTGGGCGGGTGACACGGAAGAAATCTCCGTCACCTCGACCTCGGTCCGGAAGAACTTCGCCGAAAGCGAAGGCCCGACGAAGGCCACGACCACCCACGCCGCGATGAGCACGACGGCGACGCGCCACGCGATCGCGAGGAACCCGCGCCGCGGCTTCTTCGTGCGGTCGATCCGAAGCGATGCGAGATCGGCGGAGAGTTGGTCCGACATGAGCGCCTCCTTCGGCCAGGCTCGGTCGCGAGCCCGCCGGGCGGGCGGTCATGCTAGCTTGGCGCAGGGGAAAATGAACGCGAGAGCGACACGTTGAACCTCGCTCCGGGCACCACCTTCGCCTGGGACTACCGCATCGAGCGACCGCTCGGTGCAGGCGGTATGGGGTCGCTCTTCGTCGTCGAACAGATCAGCACCGGCCAGCGCCGCGCGCTCAAGCTCATGAACGCGAGCCTCGTCTCGAACGACGAGATGCGGCGGAAGTTCGACCAGGAAGCGCGCGTCGGCGCCAAGATCGACAGCGAGCACGTCGTTCAAGTCGTGGCGTCCGGCGTCGAGCAGACGAACGGAACGCCGTTCCTCGTCATGGAGCTGCTCGAGGGCGAGCACCTCGGCGCCGCGATCGATCGACGCGGGCCGTTCAGCCCGCCCGAGGTCGCGGAGATCTTCGATCAGCTCTGTCACGCCGTCGGAGCGGCCCATGCCGCGGGGATCGTCCACCGCGATCTCAAGCCCGAGAACGTCTTCCTCGCGCGGTCGCGGCGCGCTGGCGTCACGTTCACGGTGAAGGTGCTCGACTTCGGCATCGCGAAGCTCCTCGCCGAGGGGGGCGCGCGCTCCACCGCCGCGATGGGCTCCCCGATGTGGCTCGCCCCCGAGCAGACCGAGCGCGGCGTGATCACGCCCGGCGCCGACGTGTGGGCGCTCGGGCTGATTGCGTTCTTCCTCGTCACCGGGCGCCCGTACTGGCGCAGCGCCGCGACCGGCGAGGTCACGGTGGCCCAGCTCCTGCGAGAGGTGCTCTTCGAGCCGCTCGTCCCCGCGTCCACGCGCGCGACGGAGCTCGGGCGCGCGGTGCCGCCGGGATTCGACGCCGTGTTCGCGCGCGCCGTGACGCGCAACCCCGGCGAGCGCTTCCCCGACGCACGTGCGTTCGGCGCCGCGCTGGCGAGCGCGTTGGGGCGAGGTCCCGCCCAGGCGACCGCGAGCACGGACTGGCGGCGCGATCCTTCGAGCGCGCTCGCGGCGGCGCCCACGATGCTCCCCCATCAAGCGGGGTTCCAACCGGCCCCGGCCGAGCCCACGCGCTACGGCACGCCAGCGTCGGCGCCCGGGTTCGCGGCCACGCCGGCGAGCGGGCTCGCGAACCCGACGCCGCCGAACTTCCCTCCCCCACCGCCATCCGGTGGATCGCAGGGCGGCTCGAGCGCGCTCGTGATCGGGATCGCGGGCGGCGTGCTCCTCCTCCTCGCCGGCGGGGCCGCGGCCGCGGTCTTCGCGTTGCGCGGCGCGGACCGACCCGAGCCACCGCCCGCCGTCATCCCCGTCACGAGCGCGGTGGCGCCCGTGACACTCCCGAGCGCGAGCGCAGCGGCGAGCGCCAGCGCTGCGCCGGCGCCGGATCCGCGCGAAGACGCGATCGCCGCGTGGGTCGCAGGTCCGCTCATCGGGAACGACAACGGCGCGGCTGCGATGCGGAGCGCGCACATCGTCCGCAAAGGCGCCGGCTACGCGCTCACGATCGACAATCAGTTCAAGTTCACGTGCGACCTCGAGTTCGACGCGGCGGGCACCCCCAAGACGTTGAAGGGCTGCGTCTCCGGCCTCGCGTCCGATGGATGGTCCGCGAGCCCGGGCGCGATCCCCGTGAACTGCGTCCGCGCGAACGGGTACGAGTCGTGCGCGGGCAGCTATCGTCTCCGGAACGACCCCGTGAAGATGAACGACCCGGGTGTCTTCAACTTCTCACGCCAGCTCGGCGGCACGACCGCCGTCCCGACGCCGAAGCCCACCGCGCCGACGACCGCGACGACGGCACCGACCAACCCCGTCCCGCCGACCACCGGGACCGGCACGATCTCCGCCACGGACGTGCAACGTGTCATCGCCGCGGCGCGCCCCCGATTCAGTGCATGTTACAACAATGCGCTCAAGGACGACCCGTCGCTCTCGGGCCGGGTCCCGCTCGATCTCGTGATCGGGCCCGATGGCTCGGTGGTCGCCGCGAGCGTGTCGCCCGGAGCCACGCTCACCTCGAGCAAGGTCCAGACGTGCATGCTCGGCGTCGCGCGCAGCCTCACGTTCCCCGCGCCGAGCGGGGGCTCTGCGACGGTCAAGGTCCCCTTCGTGTTCGCGAACGCGAAGGACTGACCTTCACGGGTACGACTTGCGGAGCTCGGCGAGGCACGCCTGATCGCCGAGCCGCGTGCACGCCGCGCGATAGGCGCCGACCTCGCGCGCCGTCGCGGTGTGCGCGCGGATGCGATCACGGAGGAGATCGCGCGCCTCCGACGCGCCGAGGTCGCTGTTCATCCCGAGCAGCTTCTGCGCCTCGCCGAAGCGGCTGTCCGGCGGCTCGGCTCCGGCCACGGCGGTCGCCTTGGGCCGCACCGTCTCCGCGCACGTGCACATCGGATCGCCGGGCGGACAGTCGCAGGGGCCCTTGCTCCCGGCCGGTGCGGTGCTCTGCGCGGGGTTCGCGCCGATGACGCCGCCGAGCGGTGCGCTGCCGTGTCCGCGTACCGCGCCCGAGCTCTCTGCACCGGAGGCGAGCGTCAACGGCGCGAGCGGAGGATCGCTCGATGGCTCCGTGAGCGACACCACCGGCGGATCGGCGCTCGTCCGCGTCGACGGCACGGACGCGCCGCCCCCCGCGGGCGCGCGCGCGTGGAGGATGGCCGCGACGGCGATGGATGCGACCACGACGCCGGCGACACCGACCACGAGCGTTCGGCGCGAACGCGCGGGCGCCGGCGGCGGCGTCACCACCGGCGGAGTCATCGTCGGCGCGAACGCATCCGGCGCCGGCGCATCGGTCGGCTGGAAGACGACGAACGACGTCGGGATGGTCGTCACCGGCGGGGGCAGCAGCGCGAGGAGCGCCGCCACCGCCGCCGCGGCGTCGGGGAAACGCTCCTCGGGCGCGCGCGCGACGGTCCGCGCGAAGAACGCGTCGAAGCCGGCGGGCAGCTTCGCGCCTTGCTCCGCCGCGCGCTCGGACGCGGTGGGGAGCGGCTCGACGAGGATCTCGCGGAGGAGCCGCGCGATCGACATCGCCGGCGACGCGGCCTCGCGCCAGAACGACTTGCCCGTGAGGAGGTGGTACGCGAGGAGCCCCATCGCCCACACGTCGGTCGCCGGCGTGACGGGGACGCGCTCCGTCTGCTCCGGCGCGAGCCACAACGGAGAGCCCAGCGCGGCCGTCGACAGCCCGCCACCCTCCTCGACGAGCTTGGCGATGCCGAAGTCGAGCACCTTGAGCGTGAAGCCCGCGCCCGAGCGCCGGGCGCGCGCGAGGAAGACGTTCTCCGGCTTGAGATCGCGGTGAACGATGCCCGCGGCGTGAGCGGCGCTCATGGCGTGCCCGAGCTGCTCGAAGACCGCTGCGACCTCCGCGGGCGCGAAGGCGCCGCGCCGCGCGACGATGCGCGCGAGGTCCTCTCCTTCCAGCAACTCCATCACGAGGAACGGCGCGCCCGACGCCGCGTCGACGCCGGCCGCCTGCACCTCGACGACGTGCTCGCTGTCGATCTTGGCGCCGATGCGCGCCTCCTGCTCGAAGCGACGCCGCGCTTCGTCGCTCGCGGCGAGCTGCGGGTGCATGAGCTTCAGCGCGCGCAGCTTGCCGGTCGAGCGCTGCTCCGCGACGAAGACGGAGCCCATGCCGCCCGCCCCCAGCGGGCGGAGCACGCGGAAATCGTCCGCGAACGTGGCTCCGGGCTCCATGGCGCCAGGCTATCGCGTAGCCCCCCTCGCGGGGCGTTCAGTTTATGCTCGCCCCCATGCACCACACGATGATGCGCTACGAGCTGACCCTTCGATCGATCTTCGATCGCGCGCGCCGCCACTTCGCCTCGACGGAGGTCGTCACCCGGCGCCCGACCAAGGACGTGGTGCGCCAGAGCTTCGCGACGACCTCGGACCGCGCGGAGGCGTTCGCGCGCGCTCTCGTCGGGATGGGCCTGAAGAAGGGCGAGCGCGTCGCCACGCTCGGGTGGAACCACTACGGCCACCTGGAGACGTACTTCGCCATCCCGCTCGCCGGCGGCGTGCTGCACACGCTCAACCTGCGGCTCCACCCCGACGACATCTGTTTCATCGCGAACCACGCGAAGGACCGCTTCGTCGTCGTCGACGACGTGCTCCTGCCGCTCGCGCAGAAGTTCCTCGAGAAGGGCCCCTTCGAGAAGGTGATCGTCGTGCCGCTCACGGGCCAACCGGTTCCGGCGCCCTTCCTCGACTACGAAGAGGTGCTGAAGAGCGCTCCGAAGGACGTCGCCTTGCCCGAGCTCCAGGAAGAGGACGCCGCCGGCATGTGTTACACGTCCGGCACCACGGGGCATCCGAAGGGCGTCGTCTACTCGCACCGCACGACGGCCCTCCACTCGTTCGCCGTCGGCCTCGCCGACATGCTGGCGCTGTCCCGCTCCGACACGCTCTTGCCGGTCGTGCCGATGTTCCACGTGAACGCGTGGGGCTTGCCCTACGCGGCGATGATGCTCGGCACGAAGCTGGTGATGCCCGGGCCGCACCTCGACGCGATCAGCCTGCTCGATCTCTTCGAGCAGGAGAAGGTCACCGTCGCGGCGGGCGTCCCCACGATCTGGATGGGGATCCTCCAGGCGCTGGAGAAGGAGCCGAAGCGCTGGAAGCTCCACGACGGCCTCCGCATGGTCGTCGGCGGGTCCGCGGCGCCCGAGAGCATGATTCGGGCGTTCGACAAGTTCGGCCTCCGCATCATCCACGCGTGGGGCATGACCGAGACGTCGCCGCTCGGCACCGTGAGCCTCGTGCCGCCGGGCGTCGAGAGCGAGGACGAACGCTACGCGCTCCGCGCCACGCAAGGCATGCCGTCGCCGTTCATCGAGCTCCGCGCCGTCGGTGACTCGGGCGTGGTCCCGAACGACGGGAAGACCCCCGGGGAGCTCGAGGTCCGCGGCGCCTGGATCGCGGCGAGCTACCACGAGATGCCGGAGGCGCAGGACCGCTGGAGCAAGGACGGCTGGTTCAAGACCGGCGACGTCGTCACGCTCGACGAGAGCGGGCGGATGCGCATCACCGATCGAACGAAGGACCTCATCAAGAGCGGCGGCGAGTGGATCAGCTCGGTCGATCTCGAGAACCTCCTCATGGGTCACCCCAAGCTGAAGGAGGCCTGCGTGATCGCGGTCCCGCACCCGAAGTGGGACGAACGCCCGCTCGCCGTCTGCGTGAAGAAGGACGGCGTCGAGGTCACCGAGCAAGAGGTGCGCGATTGGGTCGGGACCAAGGTCGCGAAGTGGTGGATCCCGGATGCGGTCGTCTTCGTGGACGCCATCCCGCGCACGAGCGCCGGCAAGTTCCTGAAGCGCGAGCTACGCGAGCGCTACAAGGACCACGCTTGGTGACTTCGTGACTTGGTGACTCGAGACGCGGCTCAGGCCGCTTCGAGCAGGCCGAACGCAGCGACGCCGCGCGAGCGCAGCTCGCGCCGCGCTTGCTCGGTGAGCTCCTTGCGCCCGACGATCCGCGCGACGAGATCCGCGGACCACTCGTCGAGCATCGCCGAGCAGACGCTGAAGTCGGGCTCGTCGCCGCGGAAGGCGCTCCGCCAAGCGGCCGCCACGCGCACGATCGAAGGGAGCGGCTCGAAGTCGTCTTCCACCCGCTCGGCGAGACCACGCGCGACGAGCTCGGCGCCCGTCTCGGCGTCGACGCAGAGGGGCTCGTAGCCGAGCACGGCATCGATCGTCTCGGCGAACACGGCGCTCGCGCCGAAGCCGATCGCGACGTCCTTGAGCGTGCGCAGATAGGTGAAGGCGGGGTCGTCGTTCGCGACGGTGCCCATCGCGCTCACCACCATCGACTCGAGCGGTGCCGGGATCGGCGGGGGCGGGATCGAGTCGTCGACGGCGTCCACGAAGGCATCGTCGCTGAACTCCGCGAGAACGATGTCCTCCAACTCCACGACTTCCGCGGCACACTCCACGAGTGGCGCGCTCGGGACGGAGAGCAGGTCGACCATCACCGCGGGAGGACGTGCGCGCCAGAGCTCCTGGTTGTCGCTCGGAAACTCGACGCTCTCGAAGTTCTGGGAAAACCACATGACCGCACCTCTCCTACACCTCTAAGAGAAGCCTTCGCGGCGGGCCAAGAAAACGTAGATTGGCGCCGTGCCGACTGCCGAAGACCTGGCGATCCTCGCTCGAAACTCGATCATGTCCCGCCTGCCCGAGGACGAGCGGAGCATCCTCTGCGACTACGGCGACGAGGTCGCCCTCACCCGCGACACCGTCATCGTCAAGGAGGGGGAAGAAGAGGGCGAGTACATGTACTTCGTCCTCGAGGGCGAGGCTCAGGTGCGCCACGCGGGGCTCGAGCTCCGCCCGCTTCGGCCCGGCGATCACTTCGGCGAGCTCGCCCTGATCGGGCAACGCAAGCGCGCCGCCACCGTCGTCGCTCACACCACGCTCCGCCTGCTGCGGTTCTCGCGGAGCGAGTACGCGTTGATGGCGAAGGCGCGCCCGCTCCTCGCGCTCCACTTCCTCGAGGCCCTCGTCTCCTCGCTCGGAGAGGAGCTCGTCCAGATGACCGACTCGGTGGAGCTCCTCATCCGCGCCCGCTCGCTCCCGCGCCACACCCGAGTGGACGTGGAGACCGCGAACGACGGCGGCGTGGTCCACATCGCCGCGCTGAGCACCGGCACCGCCGTCTCGGCCGTGCTGCCGCGCGAGGCCGGCGGCGCTCGCGTCGTCGCCGGGTTGCTCGACCAGCGTCCCGTCTCGCTCTCGACGCCGATCGTCTCGGACAGCCGGGTCGCGCCGATCACGATGGCGAGCTGGGACGGGCGCGAGGTGCACCGCCGCAGCCTGAGCCTGCTCCTCCTGGCCGCCGCGCACGAGCTCGGTGAGCAATCACGCGTTCGGATGGGCCTCTCGATCAGCACCGGGCGGATCGTGAAGGTCAGCGGAGAGGTCGACGACCTCGGCACGCGGCTCACGCACGTGATGCAACGCATGGTGCGGGAGGCGATGCGCTTCCACGAAGAGCTGTGGACGGTGGAAGAAGCGCGCGGCTATTTCGCCCGCCAGGGCTGGGGTGACGCGGTCGCGCTCCTCCAGAGTTGGCGCGCGGCGACGGTGCCGCTCGTCAGCATCGACGGGGTGAAGGCGATCAGCGAAGGGCCCAACCTCCCCGACGCCTCGCCGCTCGGTGGCTTTCGCCTCGACGCTCACCCCGACGGGCTCCTGCTCGACTTCGGGGACGAGGTCGCTCGGTTCTTCCCCGCGGGGTTGCGCGCCGAGTCGCGCGCGCAAGAGCAGAAGTGCCCGCGCTTCGGCGGGAGCATGGTGCGCGAGAACGAGCGCTGGCTCGCCAGCATGGGGATCGACAGCGTCGGCGCGTTCAACGAGTTCTGCGTGAGCGGACGCGTCCGCGAGATCCTCCGCATCGCCGAGGGCTTCCACGAGAAGCGCATCGGCACCGTCGCCGATGGGATCGCATCGCAGAAAGGGCGCGTGCGCGTCATCGGGATCGCCGGCCCTTCGTCCTCGGGGAAGACGACGTTCATCAAGCGGCTCACCGTGCAGCTCGAGATCGACGGCGTGCACCCGGTGAACATCTCGCTCGACGACTACTACATCGATCGGGTGAAGACCCCGCGCGACGAGAGCGGCGAATACGACTTCGAGTCGCTCCACGCCCTCGATCTCGCGCTGCTCCAGTCCCACGTCCGCCGCTTGCTCGCGGGCGAGACCGTGAAGACGGCGCGCTACGACTTCCTCACCGGCACGAGCCACCCCGACGGCGGCCCCGAGCTGAAGCTCGGCACGAGCGACGTGCTGGTCCTCGAAGGCATCCACGGCTTGAACCCCGAGCTCCTCGGCGACGCGGTCCAACGCGAGCAGGTGTTCTACGTGTTCGTGCACCCGGCGACGGCGCTCCCGTTCGATCGCCTGTCCAACGTCTCCCCGACCGACGTTCGGCTCCTTCGTCGCATCGTCCGCGATCGTCACTCGCGCGGGTACAAGGCCGCCGACAACATCGCCCGCTGGGCGTCCGTCCGGCGCGGCGAGCAGGTCCACATCTATCCACACCAGACCAACGCCGACACCATCTTCGACACGTCGCTCGTCTACGAGCTCAACGTGCTCAAGGTCTTCGCCGAGCGCTACCTGCTCGAGGTACCGGCCGAGCACGCCGCGTTCCCGACCGCCTACCGGTTGCGACACCTGCTCGATCGCTTCGTCACCATCTACCCCGATCACGTGCCCCCCACGTCGATCCTGCGCGAGTTCATCGGGGGGAGCGGCTTCGAGTATTGATGGCGCCCGCGGTCTCCGTCGTCCTCGTGAACTGGAACGGGCGCGAGCTCTCGCTCCGTTGCCTCGCGGCCCTCGCGCAGCAGACGATGCGGGACTTCGAGATCGTTCTCGTCGACAACGGCTCGACCGACGGCTCCGTCGCGGCGATCCGCGCCGCCTACCCTGCGGTGCGCGTGATCGAAGCAGGGAAGAACCTCGGGTTCGCCGAGGGCTGCAACGTGGGCATCGACGCGGCGCGCGGCGCCTGGATCGCCACCCTCAACAACGACACCGAGGTCGACCCGCGCTGGCTCGAGGAGCTCCACCGGACTGCGCTCGCGTCTCCGAGCGACGTCGGCGTCGTCCAATCGCGGGTCCTCTTCATGGGCGAAGGCGAGCCGCTCCTCAACTCGACCGGGGTCCGGCTCTTCGCGAGCGGGGTCGCCGAGGACCGCAGCGTGGGGCGCCCCGACGCCGAGGCGGACAAGCTCGATCTCGAGGTGTTCTGCGCCACCGCCGGCGCCGCGCTCTACCGGCGGGCGATGCTCGACGAGCTCCGGCTCGCGACGGGCGTCTTCGACCGCACCTTCTTCATGTACTTCGAGGACGTGGACCTCGGTTGGCGTTGCCGCCTCGCGGGCTGGCGGGCGGTGTTCGAGCCGAAGGCGATCGTGCGGCACGCGTTCCAAGCGAGCTCCAAGAAGCGCGCCTCCACGTTCATCGGTCTCCACCTGCGCCGGAACCGCGCCCGCATGTTGCTCAAGAACGCGTCGTGGGGGTTCTTGGCGCGGACCGCACCGCGCACGCTGTACCAGGCGATCGAGGTGGTCGCGCTCGGCGGGCCGCGCGAAGCGGTGCACTTCGCCGATGCGCTCGTCTCGGGGGTGCGCCAGCGGCGCGAGGTCGCGCGCGTGACCCACGCCCGGGGAAGCGAGCGGCGCTCGGTCGAGGAGCGCTGGGTCGAGCCCGCACCGGACTCCCTCCGCCAGGAGCTCCTGTACCAACTTGGTAAAGTCTTCCGGCGCCGACCGGGCGTTTAGCTCAGCGGCACTTCACCGACGGCGTCTCCGCCGCCAGCTTCGCGAGCTCGTCGGCCGCGAGCACGCGATTCCAGACGGCGAGGTCTGCGATCACGCCGTTGAACAGCTCGGACTGAACTGCGCCGCTCGCGCTCGCGCCGACGTAGGGGACGACCTCGTCCGTGATCGGGCCCGCCGGGACGGCGACGAGAACGTCCTTCGTCCCGCCGACGAAGAGGGTGCACGTGTCGGAGCCATAGGTGATCGCCACGTGCTGCCAAGCCGCGAGGACGACTTGGACGTTCCCCTGACACCACGCCTTGTTGATCCGCGCCGAGAGGTGACCGCCCGACAGCCCGAACCAGATGCCGCCGCCGGCGCCGTCCTGCTTGTCGGTCGAGAGGATCGTCCCGTTCGCGACGATGCTCTTGATCCGCGCCTCGATCGTGAGCGCGCCCGCGCCGAGCTTCTTCTGGCCGACGAGGAAGTTGGTGCCGACGAACGAGAAGCCGGACGCATACTGGGCGCCCGCGACCCACGTGAGCGGGTTGACGTTGCGCTCGTCACTCGAGTCGCCATCGCCGCGCCACCAGGCGAGGAGCGAGCAGGGGCCCGCCTCTGCCGCCGCATCGGTCGAGACGTTCGGGGTGACGTCGGGTCCGCCAGCGTCCACTTCCTTGGCGACGCACGTGTCGGGTACGACGCAGACGAGCCCCGCGTTGCACGTCCCGTTGGCGAAGCATCGGGCTCCGAGCGTGCCCGTCGCACGATCCTCCGCTACCGGCGCATCGCCGACGCACGCGAGCACGGAACACGCGAGAACGATCGAGAGCACCACCCGCCTCATGTCCGTCGAAACGGCAGCCGCCGCGCGGTCTTTAGCGGCGCTCCACCCAACGCCGCTCGATCGTCCTCCGATCGACCGTCCGCAGCGCATCCACGCGCCGGCGCTGCGCGACGCTCTCCGCGAGCGCGCGCGGGAGCTTCGCGAACGCGCGCGGTCCGCCCACGAACAGGAGCTCGCCGAGCTCGAACGCCGTCCACGGCGCCGTCCGAACCAGGAACCGCACGGAGGCGTTCTTGACCAACGTGCGGAGCCGGTTCGTGCGGGTCATCTCGACGAACCACGCTCGCCCGCGCCGGCGCGTGCTGCCGTGAAACTTGTGGAACACGAACGAGCGCGGCACGAGCTCCGCGCTCCAGCCGGCGAGCTGCGCACGCCACCCGAGATCGAAGTCCTCCGCGTACATGAAGTAGTCGCGGTCGAGGTAGCCCGTGGGCAGAGCGATCGCGTCCAGCATCTCGCGCCGGTAGGCGGCGGCGCCGCCGGTGGGGCAGAAGATGGCGTCGGCCGGGACGTCGCGCCGCCGCTCGCCCTCGAACCGATCGATGGCGCCGCCGGTGCGGGTGAGGAAGAGCCCCATCGAGTTGATGGTGTCGGGGCGGTCGAGGAAGAACATCGCGGACTGCAGCATCCCGCAGCGCGCGTCCGCGCTCTCGGCGGCGGCGACGAGCTCGGCCGCCCACGCCGCGTCGGCCACGGCGTCGTTGTTGAGCAGCGCGACCCAGGGCCCCCGCGTCCGCGCGATGCCGCGGTTGCAGCCCTCCGCGAACCCGAGGTTCTCCCCCGTCTTCAGGAGGTCGACCTTGGGGAACTCGCGCTCGACGAGCTCGATCGAGCCGTCCGTCGAGCCGTTGTCGACGACCACCACCTCGAGCTCCGTGTGCGTCTGCCGCGCGAGCGACTCGAGGCACGCGCGCAGGTCGTCCTTCGAGTTCCAGTTGACGACGACGACGGAGAGGAGCACGCGACTCCGTTATGGCACGCCAGCCGTCGCGCTGGCCAGCGTCACGCCGAGCGCGGCTCGACGCTCGTCCGCGCCGGCTGGTGGAAGCGGTGCTCTTCCAACCACTGCTCCAGCCGCGCCCGCGGGAGCGGCGGGCTGAAGAGGAACCCCTGGAGCTCGTTGCAGCCGTGCTCGCGGAGGAACGCGACCTGCTCCGCCGTCTCCACCCCCTCGGCGACGACCGAGAGGCGGAGGCGATGGGCGAGCGCGAGGAGCGCGCCGACGATCGCGGCGGCGTCCGCGTCGGTGACGACGTCGCGGACGAAGGAGCGATCGATCTTGAGGACGTCGAGCGGGAAGCGGCGGAGGTAGCCCAGCGACGAGTAGCCCGTGCCGAAGTCGTCGATCGCGATGTCGACCCCGAGCGCCTTGAGCTCGGCGAGCGCGTCGACCGCGAAGTCCTCCATCAGCGTGCCCTCCGTGATCTCGAGCTCCAACGCGCGCGCGGGAACCCCCGTCTCCGCGATGACGCGACGGACGGTGTCGACGAAGTTGGGATCGCGGAACTGCCGAGCCGAGACGTTCACGGCGACGTGGATCGAGCCCCAACGCTGGCGGAGCGCGACGATGTCACGGCAGGCCGTGCGCAGGACGAGCTCGCCGATGGCGACGATGAGCCCCGACTCTTCGGCGATCGAGATGAACTCGAGCGGCGAGACCATCCCCCGCGTGGGGTGCCGCCAGCGCACGAGCGCCTCGAGCCCGCGCACGTGGAGCGACGTCGTATCGAGCTTCGGCTGGTAGAAGACCTCGAGCTCTCCGCGCGCGACGGCCTTGTGCAGGTCGCCCTCGAGCTCGGCGCGCTTCCGCGCGGCCTCGGCGATCGACTCGGTGTAGTGCTCCCACCGGCCCCGGCCCTTCGCCTTCGCCGCGTACATCGCCGCGTCGGCTTGCTTGAGCAGCGTCTCGACGTCGGCGCCGGGCCGAAACATCGAGATGCCCACGCTCGCGGACACGAACACCTCGGCGGCGCCGGTCGCGATCGGGGCCGCGAGCGCCTCGAGGATGCGCTCGGCGACGGAGGCCGCATCTTGGCCGCGCACGATCCCCGGGAGCACGACGATGAACTCGTCGCCACCGAAGCGCGCGATCGTCTCGGTCCCATCATCCCCCGTGACGCCACTCCCGCGAACGACGAAGTCGTCGCCGCGTACGCTCCGGCCCAGCCGACGCCCGACCTCGGCCAGGAGCGCGTCGCCCGCGCCGTGACCGTAGGAGTCGTTGATGCGCTTGAAGCCATCGAGGTCGACCGAGAGCACGGCGCCGGTCGCGACGCCGTCGTTCAGGAGCATCGTTCCGAGCGTGCGGAGCAGGAACGCTCGGTTCGGGAGCCCGGTCACGCCGTCCATGAAGGCGAGCTCGGTGATGGTGGACTCGGCGCGCTTGCGCTCGGTCACGTCCTGCACGGTCGCTCGAACGAGCTGGCGGCCGTCGCGGCCGAGCACGCCGACGATCCGCTGGACGACGAAGCGCTCCGGCGACGCTGCGGCGCCGTGCTCCGTGCTGATCACCTCCGACGAACCGAGCGCTCGCGTCAGCGCGCGGTCGAGCGCATCGCGCCCGCCGCGGCCGGCGGCCGTCGCCGCGAGGCGCGCGCGGCCGTTCGGACCGCCATCGAGACCGAGCATCGCGCGGGCCTCTTCGGACACGACCACGACGTCCGCCGCGACGTCCAACTCCCAATGCCCGAGGTGGGCGAGGCGCTCGGCTTCGCGGAGCCGCCGCTCGCTCGCGCGGAGCGCGGCTTGGTCGCGCGCGGCGCGGAGCATGTAGAGGATGCGTTGCCGCAGCACGAAGAGGTTCACCGGCTTCGTGGCGAAGTCGGTGGCGCCGGCGGCGTAGGCACGCTCGATCGCCGAGAGATCGTCGAGCCCGGTCGTCACGAGAACCGGCGTGACGGCACCGGCCGGATGGGCCCGCAGCGCGCGGCAGGTCGCGAAGCCATCGATCCCGGGCATCAGCATGTCGAGGACGACGAGGTCCGGCCGTGCCGTCTCGAAGAGCTCGAGCGCTGCAAAGCCGTCCGCCGCCTCCACGACGTCGAGGCCTTCGGCCTCGAGCGCGACGCGAACCGCCAGGCGGGTGGTGCCGTCGTCGTCGACGACGAGCACACGTTGACGCGGGTCCGAGGTCATCGCACTCCTCCGGTTCGCTCGCGCAGCATGCGCTCCGCCACCACGCTCCGGCGCGACAGCTCGGCGAACAGGCGAACGATGTCGGTCGACGCGCCGCTCGCGACCGAGCGCTCGAGGTCGGCGCAGAGCTTGGCCACCTGCGCCGCACCCACGTTGGCGCTCGACGACTTCAAGGCATGGGCGTGGAACGCGACGGCCCGCAGGTCACCTGATTGAACGGCTGCATCGAGACGGGAGCGTTGCATGGCGGCTTCCTCCAGGTAGCGCTCGATCACGCGCACGACGATGCCTCGCGTCCCCGTTCCGTCGAGGGCTGCAAGCGCTTCGAGCCGCGTCGGATCGAGCGGTGGCGTCGACTCGCGCCGTTGCTGGACGGGCCAGCGCGCGAGGGCACGCGCGAGCTGCTCGCGCGTGAAGGGCTTCGTGACGAAGTCATCCATCCCCGACGCGAGACAGCGCTCGCGATCGTCGGCGAGCGCATTCGCGGTGAGCGCGACGATCGGGAGACGCGGGAGACCGAGCGTGCGCTCGCGTGCGCGAATCGCCTGCGTCGCCTCGTATCCGTCCATCTCCGGCATCTGGCAATCCATGAGGACGACGTCGTACGTGTCGTGCTCCAACGCCGTGACCGCGAGACGCCCGTTCTCGACCGCGTGCACGCTGCACCCGAGCATCTCCAAGACGGCGACGGCCACCTCGCGGTTCACCATCGTGTCCTCCGCGAGCAGAACGCGCGTCCCGGTGAGGGTGGTGGGCGCCGGCGCGCGGACGCTCAGGACGAGCCCCGACTCGGGCGCGTTGCGCTCGGGCCCGTTCCGCGCCGCCATGATCGCCTCGAGGAGCCGGCGCGTCGTCGTCGGCTTCGCGAGCGCGACGGTCGAAGGCGGTACGTCGTCGGTCCCCTTCGGCTCGGAGGCACGCCCGAGCGGGTGAAGGAGGACGAACGTGCAGTCGCGGAAGCTCGCGCTGGTCGAGAGGATCCGCAGGAACGAGCAGCCGTCGATCCCCGGCATGTCCTGATCGACCACGACGACGTCGAACGGGCGCCCTTCGTCGCTCGCGCGATGGGCGAGCGCGAGCGCGGCGAACGGCTCCTTCTCCGTGGTCACTTCGAGGCCCAGGCAGCCGAGCTGTCCTTCGAGCGCATCGCGCGCGCGCGTGTTGTCGTCGATCGCGAGCACACGGAGACCGCGAAGCCACGGGGGCAGCTGCGGCCGCGGAGCGTCGACCGCGTCGAAGTGGGCGTCGAAGGCGAAGCGAGAGCCGCGCCCGGGCTCGCTCGTGACGTCGATGGAGCCGCCCATGTGCTCGACGAGCCGCTTCGCGATGGCCAGCCCCAAGCCGGTGCCGCCGTACTTCCGGGTGGTCGAGCCGTCGGCCTGGCGGAACGCCTCGAAGATCCGGTCGCGCGCCTCGGGCGCGAGGCCGATCCCCGTGTCCTCGACCGCGAAGGCGAGCGCAGCATCGGTCCCAGCGGCGCGCGCCGAGACGACGACCTCGCCACGCTCGGTGAACTTGATCGCGTTGCCGACCAGGTTGGTGAGCACTTGGCGGAGCCGACCCGGGTCGCCCTTGACCTGCATCGGTACGTCGCACCCGACGGTGCACACGAGCTCGAGGCCTTTGCGTTGCGCGGTCTCGGCCATGAGATCGATCGTCTCTTCGAGGACGTCGCGCGGCGAGAACGAGATCGCCTCGAGCTCGAGGTGACCCGCCTCGATCTTGCTGAAGTCGAGGACGGCGTTGATGAGCCCGAGCAGGTTCACCGCCGAGCGAAAGATGGTGTCGGCGAGCTTCCGCTGGCGCTCCGTCAGCGATGTCGCGAGGAGGAGCTCCGTCATCCCGATCACGCCGTTCATCGGGGTGCGGATCTCGTGGCTCATGTTGGCCAGAAACTCCGACTTGGCGCGGTTGGCGGCGTCCGCCACCTCCTTCGCCTGCGTGAGCTCGCGGTTGGACGCTTCGAGATCGTGCATCGTTCCTTCGAGCGCGCTCGTACGTGCACGAACCTTGTGCTCGAGCACGGTCGCCGCTTGGAACAGGCTGTACGCGCCGCCCTGGAGATCCATCCCGCGTTCGATCCGGTCCATGAGGACCTTGTTCACCTTGCGCAGCCTGGCGAGCTCCGCGGCGATCTCGGGCGGAACCTCAGCCATCCTGCACCTTGCGCCCGATCGCGACGCCGGTGAAGGTCTGGTTGACGTGCATCGCGTTGAACTGCTCGCCGTACGTCGCGAAGCCCACGACGTTGTTCTCCGCGAGCACCTTCGCCACGTCGTCCTTGATCCCGCGCTGATCGATCTCCAGGTGGCGCAGCAGGCAGTCGCAGCCGAGGACGAGCTCGGGCTCACCGAGCTTCGAGCGGAGGTCCGCGAAGCATTGGCGCAGGTCGTCGACCAGATCGGTCCCCTTCGCGACGGTGAGGACGATGCCTTCGTCGATGGCGCAGAAGAACGTGAGGCTCTCGTCCTCGTTCACCTTCTGGATCGAGCGGACGTAGTAGTTGCCTCCCACGCGGACCACGACCGGGTGGGACGAGAAGATGAACGGGGTGAGACTCTCGGGGGTGAGGCCCACGACTCGCGCGTACTCGCGCCCCGCCGGCTCGCCGTTGATCTCGGTGACGATCCGGCGACCGGGATCGGCCGCCGTCACGACCATCTTCTCGGACGAGCTCTCGAAGTGCTGCGTCTTGAACACGGCGAACGGGTGATCGGTCTGCACGAGCGCGAACACCGCCGCGTCACGATGGAACGCGCCCTCGTGGTAGATCCACGTCTCTCCGAAGCGGGTCTCGTCCCCCGCCGAGCCGCCGAAGAGCTGGATGTCGTCGAGCGCTTGGTAGAGCGTGACGACGACGCCCTCTTCCTGCATCGCGAGCCCGTCGATGAGGAGGTAGCCGAAGGTGTCGCTCCCGGTCGGGGCACGGCCGCGCTTGGCGAGCTGTGCGCGGAGCGCGGTGGCGAACGATGCGCCCTGCGCGAGCTCGAACGCCCGAATGCCGTCGAGCCGGCCGACGACGGCCTTCGCGCCGCTCGCCGCCATGCTGACACCCGTGATGCTGTCGCGGCGGTAACCCTCGGCCGAGATCTCGCCCGCCGTGGTGCACCCGATGAGTTGGACGTCGCCGAACCGCGCGTGAAGCTCCCGCGCGAGCGCCGGAAGATCGTAGTGGGGCGAACAGTGGAAGATCGCGAGCTCGATCTCCGGCTGCCAGAGCGCGCGGAAGAGCTCCTCCGCGGCGACGGCGGGATCGAGTGAAACGGAAGAGCCGCGGCGAGCGGGAAAACGGTTGGACGTCACGACACCCTCGGGGGCGACGTACGACCGGCCGGCGTGGACCTTTACTCGATCACGTCACGATGATCGGAACGGCGCCCTCGAGCTCGGCGTCACCGTGTCGGTGGCGAACGTTCAGCGTGTACTCGCCGCGCGCCGTCCCGGCGAGCGGGATCCAATAGCCGCGCTTCACCTGCACCGGCGGTCGAGCCAGCGCGGGAACGACGTCGACGGAGAGCGTGCCTTCGCCCGCTTCGAGGTGGACGAGCAGCCCGGGCGGCGCGTCGGCATCACCCAGCCCGAGCGCGTGAACGGCGACCGCGTCGTCGCAGAGGCGCGCGACCACGATCGCCCCCGCGGGCTCTTCGTCTTCCTGCCCCACGACCTCGGCGTAGAGGAACGTCGGCGTCGTCTTCGCCAGCCGCGACGCGCTCATGCGGAGCGCGAGGTCGATCGACGGCGCGGGCGCGCTCGCGCGCTTCTCCCGGACCGCGCGGAGGAGCGCGCCCCCCGCCACCACCGGCGCCGTCGCGGCTTCGTCGAGCCACCACGATGCGGGATCGAGCTCGGCCATCCGCCGCAGCGAGCTCACGTCCGAGCCACGCACGCGCTCGCTGAGCTCGGGACGCGACCGGGCGTCGCCGTCCAAGCGATCGAGCGCGGCCGCGACCTCGCGCTCGCACGGGCCGGCGAGCTCCGCGCTCACGTGCGACGCAGCGCCCATCGCGACGAGCGCGCTCTCGAGACGATCGCGCGCGACGAGCACCGCGCCCGCTTCGCCCTCGCCCCCCGAGACCCACGCCTCGACCCGAGCCGCTTCGGCCAGCGCTTCGCGGCGGGCGTCGGCCCAGAAGGCCTCGTCGTCGGACGAGGGTTGGACGAGCCAGCGCTCGAGCTCTCCGCGCTTCGACGTCCCGACGCGGAGCCGAGTACCGATCGCGACGAGCGCCGCAAATGCACGAGATCCCGTGGAAAACGGGAGGGGTCGGAGGGTGTAGGTGGGCTCGGACATGGGACCTTCCTCGGGGGGAGGACGACGCCGGACGGCGCCTCTGACGGCAGCTACGACATTTCGGAGGTCGCCCGCTCGGTGGCTCGGACCTCGGCCCCGCCATCGAGGATGCGGCGCACGTGCTCGACGTCGGCCGCGGCGAGCCGCCCTTCGCCGACCAGTGCATCCAGCGCGGCGACCCCGGCTTTGCGACCCCGGTTGCGGTACTGGTACACGCGATTGCGCGCCTTCACGAACGTCTCCTTCGTGCGCGCTTCGCCGGCGACGTAACCGAACGTCTCGAGTTGCTCCTCGAGGGTGGCCCCGAGGCGCGCGTCGACGTGACAGCGCAGTGACGTCACGAGCCCCGGCACGTCCTTCGCGCGGTGAAGGCGATGGAGGACCTGCTCGACGAGCTCGAGGGCGGTCGCGATCTCGCGCAGCGCGACCTCGTCGAGCGCGATGTCCGTGTCGCCCACGACGTCCATCTCCTCGCCGTCGCCATCGTCGTTCGTGCGCGTGAGGGAGCGCGTGCGGCGCTTCGCGCGGCAGAGATCACGCGCCTTGTTGAGGAGGATGCGCATGCAATACGAGTGCGCCTCGCCCTCCGTCTCGCCGCGGAAGCGCGCCTTGCCGAGCGAGCAGCGCGTCAGCAGGTGCTGGAGCGCCTCGGACGCGTCGTCGTCGTCGAGCGAGCAGGGCGCGTGCTTCTTCACGTAGCCGGGAGCCCACGCGCCGACGAGGCCGAGCACCTTGCCTGCCGCGTCGTTGCGAGCACGCGCGCCCGCGGGGACGACCGGACCGTCGTCGGCGGCGAGCACGCGCAGCCACACCGCGAGCTGCACTAGCCCTCCACCGCGCGGAGGAGCGTCTTGATCTCGAACGGGCGCAGCTCCGGATAGGCGCCGAGGAGGAGCGCCACCATCCCGCTCACCGCCGGCGTGGCGAAGCTGGTGCCGGTCTTCGTGGTGTAGCCACCGCCGGGCGCCGCGACGACGACGTCTTCGCCGTGACCGACGAACTCGATGACGCTCGCGGGCTGGTAGCGCACGTGGAGCTGGGTCGGAAACTTGTCGCGCTCGACGCTGATGACCGACGGCGTGAGCTCGGCCGGGTAGCCCAGGTCCACGAGCGGCATGTTGCGCTTCGCGGCGACGATGATCTGCCCCTTGCGGTACGCGGCGTCGCAGAGCGGCTGGAGCCGCGGCCCGAAGTCGGCCTTGGCGGCGAGGCTCATGTTGATGACGGGGAAGTCCGCCTCGATCGCGTGCTTGAGCGACGTGATGAGCGCCTCCCCCGCTCCCGTGTTGTCCTTGCCGAGCACGCGGTAGTCGGTGATGCGCGCGTTCTTCGCGATCTTGACGATGATGCTCGAGACCGCGGTGCCGTGACCGAAGGCGTCGTGGTTCTTCGGCACGGCTTCATCCGAGATGATGCACTTGCCCTCGACCATGTTCGCGCCGAACGCCTTGTCCACGAACTTCACCAGGTCGGGGTGCGTCGCGTCGACGCCGCTGTCGAGCACGGCGACGCGAACCGGCGGGAGCTCACGCTCCTGCAGGCCCTCGAGCTTCTCGGCGAGCGCGCGAAGGACCGGCGACGACATCGTCAGGGGACCTCGAGATCTCCGGCGCCGCCGCCGGTGAGCCCTTCCAGCTCGGCCAGGATCTTGGCGACGCGCGCGAGCGCGTTGCTGCCGCCGTGCTTGCCGATCGCCGCGAGCGAACCGGCGATCCGGTGCTCCACGTCGTCCCCTTTGACCACGCCGGCCTTCGCTTGATCTTCGATCGTCTTGAGCTGGCGGCGCTGTTGAACGACGACGCCGGCGACGGCAGCCAGCCGGCCGTAGAGCTCGCCGTCCTTGCTGGAGAAGCGCTTGCCTTGCTCGAACGTGACCGCGGTGATGACGCCGACGAGCTCGTCGGCCACGAGCATGGGTGCTGCGATGACGCCGGAGGGGCCCGCCTGATGGCCTTCGCCCTGCTTCACGCCCATGAACGTGGGGGCACCGATCTGGACCTCGCGCGTGGCCGCGGCGAGACCGGTGAGCCCCTTGTCGAGCGGAACGCGTTGACCGACGAGCGTGTCGGCGCCGCCGACGGTCATCGCGAACACCAGATCGTTCGCGGTGGGATCGTAGACGAGGAGCGAGCCCTCCGTGGCGTTGACCACCTGCGCACCCAGCTCGATGAGGAGACGAAGGACGAGCTCCTCCGGGCTCTTCGGCGCGATCGCCAGGTACGTCGCGAGGTGGCTCATGGCTTCTTCGACTCCTTCTCGCCCACCGTAGCGGGCTCCTTTTTTTTCGCAATCTCCTCGGACGCGGTCGATGCGCCGGCGAGCACGAGCCGCTGATAGAGCCCGTCTTTCTCGACCAGCTCGGCGTGCGTGCCGCGGTCCACGATCTTCCCGTTCTCGAGGACGGCGATCGAGTCGGCGACGCGCCCGATGAAGCCCTCGATGTCGTGGTCGATCAGGATCACGGTCATCCCGCTCTCGCCCTTGGTGAGCGCTTTCAGCAGACGCACGAGGTTCTGGAGCGTGATGTTGTCGATGCCGGTCGTCGGCTCGTCGAGGAGGAGCACGCTCGGCGAGTGCAAGAGCGCGCGCGTGATCGAGAGCAACCGGCGCTGACCGCCCGAGAGCCCCTGCGCCACGTTGCGCGGCAGCACGTAGCCGAGCGGGTCCTTCGGAGAGACGCGGAGCAGCACGTCCCAGAAGCCCGTCTGCTTCGCGACCGCTTCGATCTCCGCATCGGTGGCGTCCGCCTTCGCGAGGAGGAAGTTCTCGCGGACGGTCCCGGCGACGAAGAGGGGGAACTGGGCGACCCGGACGACGCGCCGGCGCAGATCGGCCGTCGCGGCATCGCGCACGTCGATCCCGCCGATCGTGACCTTCCCCTTCTGCGGATCCGAGAGCCGCGCGATGAGGTTGAAGATCGTCGACTTGCCGCTCCCGGCCGCGCCGACGAGGGCGGTGACCTTCCCCGGCTCGAACGTGAGCGTGACGCCATCGAGCACGGGAGCGAGCCCAGCGCGGTACGAAAACGTGACGCCATCCAGCGCGACCGGCTGCGGGCCGTCGCTCAGAGGCTTCGGGTTCGCGGGATCCTCGATCTCGGGCTTGGCCTCGAGGATGTCGACGACCTTCTCCACCTGCGCCCACGCCGAGTTCAGGCCGTTGAAGAACTGGATGATCTGTTGGAGCGGCGACACCGCGGTCGGGACGAACTGGTAGATCGCGATCAGCGCACCGGTCGCGCCTGCGACCGCCGCGGGATCCTCGAGCGTGCTCGCGAGCCACACGCCGTAGCCGAGGAACCCGAGCTGCAGCATCGCCGGGATCGCGCTCTGCGCTTGGCTCGACGTCTCGTTTCGGAGCGACGCGGACACCTTGTTGCGGATGTGCACGTGCAGCTTGGCGCGGAAGGCCTCCGAGCGCTGCGGAAGCGCGCCCATCAGCTGGACCTCGAGCGGCATCGCGAGCGAGTTCTGGAGCTCCTCGGACAGGGCGAGCTCGCTGTCGCGCACCTTCGCGTACGCCTTGCGGAGCCGCCGCGCGAGGTTCACGCCGACGATCGGCAAGAGCAGCAGCACGGCCATCAGCACGATCTTCAGCGCGACGGGCGTGCTGCCGATCGACGCGAGCGCGTTGAAGAGGAACACGAGGGCCGTGACGAGCCCGATCCCACGGACGATCGGGAACGAGATCAGATCGCGGAGCAGGAGCTGCGCGCCGGTCGAGAAGCGCGACACGACGAGTGTCGTGACGCCGACGTCGTTCGAGATGTGATAGCCGGGCCCCAGCGTGAGCAGCTTGTCGTGCAAGCGCTGTTGGAGCCGCGCCAGCATCACGTTGTCGGACCACTGCGTGAGGAGGCGCTCGGTCAGCGAGAGGAAGATCGCGAGCACCGCCAGCGCCGCGAGCAGCTCGAACGCGCTCGTCGTCGATTGCGGGATGAGCTTCGCGAACGCTCCGCCGACCTCACCGCGCGGCGGCGGCTCCTTCTTCTTCTCCGCCTTGGGCGCCGCACCTGCGTCGGCCGGTGCCTCTGCGTGCTTGGCCTCGGCCGGCTCCGCGCTCGGCGACTTCAGGTGGCCGACGACGGCCGCCACGAGCTGCAGGTTGAACTGGAGGAGCGTCTGGTTGAAGACGGTGAGGAACGTCGTAAGGAGAAACGGGATGAACGCCGCGCGGACGATGACCCAACCCCAGCGAAAGAGCTTCCCGTAGGGGACCTTCGCATCGGTGGGCATCACGGCTTCGCCCTTGGCGAACCCCGCCGGTGCGCCCCCGGGCTTCTTCATCATGTCGCCACCGCCCGCGACGTCCGGCGGCGGCTTCTTCATCATGCCCCCACCCGCGACGTCCGGCGGCGGCTTCTTCTTCATCATGTCGTCGCTCATGACGCCCCAGGTTGCCCAAGGTACACCACAAAAGCGCCGAGGGTGACCGGCTCTCTACCGGTCACCCTCGCATCCCCGCGCATCCCCCCTCCGCCGCGCTCGCGCGCCCGTCAGGCCTTGAAGGGGCGGCCGCAAGCGCCGCACTCGTACCAGTTGTACTTGTCCGTATCGACGACCGACCAACCGAGGTGGCCGCACCAAGGACACTCCGTCACCTGGCGCACGAGCTCCTGGCCTTCGACCTCGGCCTCTTCCGGCTTGCCGGCGCGGGCGAGCATGCGCTTCGCCGGGTCCAGCTTCTTCGCCTCGTCGCCCTCGATCTTCGTACCCTTCTTGACCGACATGTTCTTGCTCTCTTTCTTTCGACTACGTGGGTTGGAGACTCAGGCCTTGAAGGGACGGCCGCAGGCGCCGCACTCGTACCAGTTGTACTTTTCGGTATCGATCACCGACCAACCGAGGTGACCGCACCACGGGCACTCCGTCACCTGGCGAACGAGCTCCTGCCCTTCGACCTCCGGGCTGCTCGTGATCATCAGACCGCGCTTGGACGGGTCCAGGTTCTTTGCCGCGTCGCCCTCGATCTTCGTTCCCTTCTTCACTTGCTGAGACATGGTTTCCTCCGGTTTTTGCAATCAAACGACAAGAGCCGCAGAGTGGATGGGACAACCGTCCCAGGCCAGTGTCAAGCGAGCCCGTCATGGGCATTTGTTTCCATTCCATCCTCTGGTCAGGGCCCGCTCGCTCGCTTCACGGCGAAGACGCCCAGCCCACGACCCTCTGACAGCAGACACCTCTCCCTCTCCTTCTCCCCCTCCCTCTCCTTCTCCCGCTCCCTCTCCTTCTCCCCCTCCCTCTCCTTCTCCCCCTCCCTCTCCTTGCCCCCGTCCCCCGCAATTTCCGCCGTCCTCTTCGACTTCGACGGCACCCTCGTCCACAGCCCCATCGACTTCGGGGTCATGAAGGACGGCATCCGCGAGCTCATCCGTCAGGCCACGGATGAGGCACACCCGCCTCCCCCACACTCCATGGCCACGGATGTCCTGGGCCTGCTCCGCGACGGCGCCGCGTTCGTCGAAGCCTCCGCCGGCTCCACCGCGCGCGCGGCGTTCGAAGCGGCCGGCGAGCGCGTCATCCTCGACGAAGAGCTCCGCGCCGCCGCCCTCGCCACGCCCGCGCCCGGCGCCGCCGAGCTCCTCCACACGCTCGCGGGCCGCGGCATCCGGATCGGCGTCTGCACCCGCAACGCGCGCGCGATCGTCACGCGCCTCGCCTCCGAGCTCGGGCTCGTGCACGAGGTGCTCGTCGCGCGCGAGGACACGCCGCGCCCGAAGCCCGCGCCGATCCACCTGCGGAAGGCGCTCGTGCAGCTGCGCCGGTCGCCGCGCGAGGCTGCGTTCGTCGGCGACCACGCGATGGACGCTCTCGGCGCGCGCCGGGCGGGGATGCGGAGCTTCGGGGTCCCGAGCACCCATCCGCCGTCGCCCGCGGCGATCGAGCGCGCATTCCTTGCGCAGCGCCCGGACGTCATGCTCCCGACGCTGCTCGACCTCCTGGCTCACCTCGGGTAGTACGTCCGCGTCATGCCCCTCACTGGTGCCGCCGCGCGGAAGCTCCGTGCCCTCGCTCATCCCCTCAAGCCGGTCGTCCACGTCGGCAAGCACGGCGTCACCGACGAGCTCGTGAAGCAAGTCCAAGCCGCGCTCCTCGCGCACGAGCTGATCAAGGTGAAGGTGCTCTCCGAGTCCCCCGCGAGCCGGCACGACGCCGGCACCGAGATCGCCGAGCGCACGCGCGCGGAGCTCGCGCAAGTGCTCGGCGGCATGCTCATCCTCTACAAGCCGCACCCGAAGAAGCCGAAGCTTCCGGTACCGAAAGGGTACACGCCGCCGCCGAAGGCCAAGCCCCGGCCCGCCAAGGACGAGGAGGAGTGATGGGCCTTCGCTTCGATGCCAGCGCCAGCACGATCGTGATCGAGACCTTCGCCGAGGGGCTCCTCTCCGCGTTCGCCCACGACATGCGGCTCGAAGCGCGCGCGGGCAAAGGCGAGTCCAGTGACGACGCTCGGATCGAGCTCACCTTCCCGGTCGCGTCGATCACGGCCGTCGAGAGCTCGAAGAAGGGCAAGCGCGACTACCATCCGCTCGGCTCGAGCGACGCGCGGGACGTCGAGTCGCGCGTGCGCAGCCAGGTGTTCCCCGGCGTCGATGCGATCCGGGTCGAAGCCGTGCGGGCGGGGCTCGAGGTCAGCGTGACCGCGCAGCGTCGCGCGCGCGCGCGCCTCACGCTGAAGGTCGACGAGCGCGACGATGCGCTGCTCGTCGAAGGCGAAGGCACCCTCTCGATGGCGGACCTCGGCGCAGGCAAGGTCTCCATCCCGATGGGAGCGATGAAGCTCAAGGACGAGGTCCGCGTCCGCGTGAAGGCGCGCTTCGCGAAGACCTGAGCCGCCCGAGCCTCAGGGGTTCAGCGTGTAGGGCGAGAGCGTGCCGACCGGCAGCGGCGCCGACGGCTGGAGCGCGAAGACGAGGATGACGGTGACGGCGGCGACCACGGCCGCACCGGCGCCGATCCCGACGAACACCCACGGGCTGATGCCCTTCTCCCGCTCGAGCGTGATGCTCAAGCTCCGCGTCTCGCGCGCAGCGAGGTTGAGCTCGACCTGATATGGGACGTACTTCGGCGCGGTGACGCGGACCACGTGCGGACCTGCCGCCACCGGCCCCGAGAAGCTTCCCGTCGCGAGCGGCTTGCCGTCGAGGGCGATGGCGCCATCGCTCTGGGTCGTCACGACGAGCCGGCCCTCGTGACTGACCGGGACGAGCTTCACGTCGATCGTCTTCGAAGCGCCCTCGGGGATGAAGGTCGAGTCGCTGTCCTCGAAGTCGGCCTTCACGATGTGGAGCTTCCGCGTCCCGACGTCGACGCGGACCGCCGCGGGGAGCGGCGACTTGCCGATGCTCTCGCCGTCGATGAAGATCTCCGCCCCGGGCTCGGTCACGGTGATCGTGACCTTCGAGGTGAGGGGCTCGAGCGCCGCGATGAGGTCCTCGCCGTCCTTGCGATCGGCCGCGCTGATTTTGTCGCCGCCCTCGGCCAGGTAGCGCTGCACCAGGTCGATCACGCGCGCGTAGTGACGGAGCTGCTTCTGGCAGGTCGCCATGTTCCAAAGCAGGCGCGGGTCCTTCGACTTGTCGTACGCGTTCGAGAACTTCAGGAACGCGCCGGCGTAGTCCTTGTCGCCGTAGACGATGACCGCCGTGTCGTAGTCGGCCTTCGCGTCGCCCGTGAGCGACTCGGCCAGCGACGGGGGCGCTGCGGGCGGTGCGGGGGGCGGAGCGGTCGGAGGAGGAGGAGGAGGCGGAGGTGCGGCCGGCGGCTTCGCCCAAGCGACCTCGGACCCGAGGAGCGAAACGAGGAGGATGCCCGCGACGACGGTGGACCTGCGGGTGGACAGCTTCACTTGAGCCCCATGTTGCTCACGACGTTACCCGAGGGCTTGGTGGTTGCGGTAGCGGTTGCCGTCGCCGTCGCGACGGTCGCGGTGACGGCGACCGTGGCGGTGACGGTCGGCGCCGCGCTCGTGCTGGTGCTCGGCTTCGCCGACGCCGAGCCGTGCGCGTGAGCGAGTGGGACGACGACGCCCGTGGGAGCCCCCGTCGTGAGCGCGGTGGCGCTCGGAGGCGGAGGAACGTTGGCCACGGTGGTGGTCGCCGTCTCGGTCGCGGTCGTGGTGGGCGCCGCGGTCGTCGTCGGCGCCGCCGTGGTCGCGGCGCTGCTGCTCGATCCGGTCCCGGTGCCGCTCCCGCCCGACGAGTGCATCGCGAAGAAGCCGGCGACCCCACCGAGCGCGAGGACCGCGCCGAAACCGGCCACGTAGACGATCGGGCTTCGCTTCGGCGCTTCGACGGGGATGACCTCCGACGGCTCGGCGACGAGATCGAGCTTGGGGCCCCGCACCTCGCTCGTGACCGAGGCGGCGTCGAGCGTGCCTTGCTTGCGCTCGATGGGCGGAGTGACACGGCCGGTGTCCATCGTCGGCGCCGACGTGAACTTGCGCATCGACTCCGGCGACATGCTGTGGTCCGGCCCGAGCGCGCGCGCGATGACCTCGACCGAAGACTGCGCGGTCGCGTCGCCGAACGGGGCGAGCGCGCGCGCGAACGCGCCCACGTCCGGGTAGCGCTCGGCCACGTTCGTCTTCATGCATTTGGCGATGACGTCCGCGAGCCCCTTCGGCACGTCGGGCCGGAGCTCGACGAGCGGCGCGGGCTCGTTCTGGAGGATCATCGCGACGACGCCGGGCATCGTGTCCGCCAAGAACGGCACGGCGCCGCCGAGGAGCTCGTAGAGGATGACCCCCATCGCCCAGATGTCCGAGCGAGCGTCGACGGTCTTCACCGAGCGGAGCTGCTCGGGCGACATGTAGTACGGCGTGCCGAGGAGCGCCGCCGTCTGCGTGACGGGTTTCCCCGTGTCGTTCGTGATCTTCGAGATCCCGAAGTCGAGCACCTTCACGACGACCTTCCGCCCCGGCGTGCGCGCGAGGTAGAGGTTCGCCGGCTTGAGATCGCGATGGATGATGCCGGCGGCGTGCGCCTCGGCCATGGCCTCGCAGGCCTGGAGCATGACGCTGACCGCCTCGGGGACGGAGAGCTTCTGATCGCGCTGGAGCCGGCTCTCGAGGTCTTCGCCCTCGAGGTACTCCATCACCATGTAGGGAGAGCCGTCCTCGAGGCGCCCGACGTCCATCACCTTCGCCACGTGAGGGCTCTGGATCTTGGCCGCGGCTCGCGCCTCGCGCGCGAATCGCGCCACGACCGCCTCGTCCGCGAGCGCGTGCGGCAAGAGGAACTTGATCGCGACGCGCTGATCGAGGTCGATGTGACGGGCGGCGACGACGACACCCATGCCGCCTTCGCCGAGGATCTTCTCGATCCGGTATTTGCCCGCGAGGAGCGTTCCTTCTTCGACGGGGAGCGTCATCGCCGGCTCATGGTAGCAAGGGCCGCCGGAAGAATCCTTCGACCGTGGGCTTGGCCGAGCCGACCCGCGCCTGCACCCAGTAGAGGTACTTCCCGTCGGACGCGAGCGAGTAGATGCCCTGGCTCGTCACGAGCCGGGCAGGCTGGGCCGAGCCGTCGAGCGGCGCGTAGTCGATGCCCGCATCGTGTGCGTAGTACACGTATTTCGAGTCCGTCGCGATGCCGAAGAAGCGATCGTTCGGGGAGGCACCCGCGAAGGGCGCGGCGGTCACGTTCGTGATGATGTTCGAGACCTTCGCGAGCGAGGTCGCGCCGAACGCGTCGCCCACGTCGAGCGAGAGGGAGCTGCCCGACAGCTTCGCGATCACGAGCTTCCCGGTCGTCGTGACCGAGAGCGCGGTGAGGAGGTTCGACTTGGTCACGCTGAGGGGGACGTAGTCGAGGAGCACCTGCGGGAACCCCTCCGGATCTTCGACGCGGATGACGTTCCCTTCGGCGCCCGCGAAGAGGTAGCCGGCCTTCGCACCACCGTCCGACGCGGGGCCCTCGGCGTACGTCATCGACGTGATGCGACCGCTGATCTGCGGGACGATGATCAGCGGCTCACTGAGGGCGGCCTTGTCGAAGGCCACGAGGTCCAGCAGGTTGCCGGTCCCCGAGTCCGGATCGTAGAGGCCGCCCGTCGCGTAGAGACGATTCGCCGACGCAGCGAACGGCGTGATCGAGGCCCCGGTGCTGGCGTTGTCGACCTTCGAGAGCCCACCGTCGAGTTGGTAGAGCTCGAGCTCGCCGCTCACGTCGCTCGCGCGCAGCACGCCGAGGTCGCCCGCGGGGCCGACCGCCAAGCTGGTCGACGCGAAGTCCGGGATCGGAAACGTGAGGAACGGACTGAAGAAGGAGGTCCCACCCGAAGCCGAACGCGCGATGAGGCGCCAGGCGCCGCCATCGTTGGGATCGGTTCCGACGCCGTAGACGAAGCCACCGCCCACGGCGAGGGCTCCGACGCCCGGCTCCGAGGGCCCGATCTGCTCGATCGGGCCAGCGTCGGACAACGGCGCGCCATCGAGGCCGGCGTCGTTCACGATCGGGAGCGGCTTGCCGGTCGAGTAGGGGCCGCAGATCGGGTACTTGCTCGACTTGGACTCGCAGCTCGGCGAGAGGAAGATCGCCTTGCGCTGCGGCTTGAGCCCGTTCGGATCGCACAGGGTCTTCGGCAGCGAGATGACGGCGCCCGTGACGGAGTACTCGTCCTCGTCGAGGACGATGAGGTTGTCTCCGCCGACCTTCTCTCCCTCGCCCGAGAGCGTGCTCACGGCGATGTTCGTCATGTTCGGCGGCTCGGTCACGGTGCACGTCGTGTCGTCGACGGGGACCTCGATCCGCTGCGCGAAGCAGGTGGGGACGTCGAAGCAGGAGCCCCCGGAGGACGTATCGCTTCCGCCGAAGATCTCGGACGCGTTGTAGTCCTTCAGGTCGTCGACGTTGATGCTCGACGCGATGCAGATGCCGTTCTCTTTCGTGTTCAGGTCGGGGCAGAGCGACACGTTCTTCGCGAACGGGTTGACCTGGAACTCGGCCTCGGTGCCCTTCGCCGAGCCCGAGTTGATCCACTTGAGCGGGAGCGGCAGCACGGCAAGGCGGTTGGAGGGCACGGTGGTGATGCCCTCGCGCAGGACCTTCGCCGCGTCCGTCTTGAAGGCGACCGCGCGAACGCGGATGACCGCGTTCGGGTTCTTCGGCGGAGCGATGGCGATCGTGCTGGGGAGCCGGACGCTCCCACCTTCGATCTGGTACGTCTGCGTCAGAATCGGGACGCCGTCCGCGGTGATGTAGAGCCCGAGCTGATCGAAGTCCTTCGTCACGCTCAGGTTCGTCTGGATTGCGATCATCAAGCCCACGGGGGGCTTCTCGGCACAGGCGAACCCGATCGCAGTGGTCACGCCCAGCGCCATCCCAAGCAAAGCTAATTTTGCGCGCATGTAGAAAGCTCAGCTTACCACGCGAAACGAAATCGTCAGTTCGCGATGGGGGTTCCCGTCGCGTAGGCGCCGCAGGCCGGGTACCGAGCCGTCTTGACGCTGCCCGTGCTCCCGCTCCCGCACGGTGCGCTCGTGACGATGCTCTTCCAGCGGGCGCGCACCGGCGCAGCACAGAGCGCCTTCGGCAAGGTGACGGTGTCGCCGGCGACCTTCCATTCGGTTCCTTCGTCGAGCGCGACGATGGCGTCCGGGCCGACCACGTCGCCGTCGCTGTTCGTGACGACGCCGACGTTGAAGCTCGCGGTGCCCGCGGCGCCGGCCTTCGTGAAGGTGCAGGTCGACTCGTCGACGGTGACCGGGGCGCGGGTCGCGAAGCACGTGGCGATCGGGAAGCAGCTCCCCGCGCCCTCCGCCCCGCCGCCGAAGACGGCCGCGGGATCGTAGTCGGCGAGCTTGGCCTCGGGGACCACCGCATCGACGCACGCGCCGCCGCTCGAGGTCTGGCCGTCCGCGCACTTCGAGCGCGCGCTCGCGTACGGGTTGAACTGGAAATCGAGCTCGGTCCCGAGCGCGGTCCCGTCGTCGAGCCAGTAGAGCTGGAGCGGGAGCACGGCGAGGCGGTCGGTGGGCACCGTCGTGGTGGCCTCGCGCAGGATGCGCCCGCTCCCGCCCTTGTAGCCGACGAGGCGAACGCGGATGAGGCTCGGTGGGTTCACCGGGGGCGCAATCGCGAGGGTGCTCGGCAGGCGCACGCCCGGACCGATGGCATAGCTCTGCGACAAGAGCGGGCGCCCGTCGGCGAGGACGTAGATGCCGACCTGATCGAGATCCTTGGTGAGCGACAGGTCCGTGGTGATGGCGAGCATGAGCCCCGCGGGCTTCTTGGACGAGCACGCCGCGAGTGGGACCGCCAGCGCGACCCCGAGGCCGAGCACGGCGACGCGCGCGAACGTGCGCAGCTTCGTTTCAACGAGCATCCGGCACCGATCTCCTCCCCGACGTCGTTCGCGCGGGACGCTCCGCCGTCCAGTGGCGGTCCGAACAACGCTCCACGCGCATGCGCTCGAGCCCGGCGCGGCGGACGTGCTCGGCGACCTCTTCCACCGTGAGCGCGGCGCAGAGCGAGTCGAAGAAGAGCTGCTTCTGGCGTGGGTGCTCGCCGGCGGCGACGCGGTTCACGGTCACCCACGCGTCGGCCATGGTCTCGGGGCGGAAGAGATCACGGACGAGGATGCCGCCCGTCGGCTTCACGACCCGCGCGATCTCCTTGAACACGACCTGCGGGTCCGGGATGTGATGAATGGTGGAGTTGCAGATCACGAGATCGAACTTCTGGGCGGGCAGGCGCAGCGCCTTCACGTCCATGCGGACGAGCTGACACCGTGCCCCGACCTTGCTCGCGGCGAGGTTTCGCGCCGCGACCCGCAGCATCTCCTGCGCGAGGTCGGTGGCGACGATCTTGATCGTGCTCTCGCGCTCGAGCATGAGGATCGGGATCTGGGCGGTGCCCGTACCGATGTCGAGCACCTGCGCATCGGGCGTCCCGCGGAGGAGCGCGATCGCGTCTTCGGCGAAGCGCACGTTCGCTTCGCGGAAGTCCATCGCGTCGTACTCGACGGCGTCGGACTCCGTGTCCATGACCTCGGGCTCGAGGATGCGTCGCATCGCCATGGCGGGGATTATTGCGCGTACTTGACGGCGTCGTCGACGATCTGTGCCTGGAAGACGGTGCCGCGCAGGCGCTTGCCGACTTCGACGAAGAGCTTCTTCCACTCTTCGCGCTCGGGATCGGTCAACGTGTAGTGGGTCATGCGCCCCTGCAGGCGGACGAACGCAGCGTCGTCCTCGGCGCGGATGCGCCGCGTGAGCGCTTCGCCCGCGATCTTTCCGGTCTCGGCGAGGATCGTCTGGGCGTCGGCGGGGAGACTCTTGATCTTGGGGGCGCTGAAGACGAGCCCACCGATGCCGATGCCGGCGACCTCGTCCCCCATGTGATCGAGGCGCGCGGACCACTGGAGCTGCTCGGCGACGAGCGCCGGCGACGTGATGACGTTGATCGTGCCGTTCGTCAGACCGGGGAGGATCTCGGGCACCGCGACCTGGCGCGGGGTGACGTCCCCGACGACGGCGAAGACGGTGGGCGCGATCGGATCACCGGGGAGGTAGAAGGTGTTCTTGTGCTTCAGGTCGGCGGGCGTGCGGACGGCGAAGCCCTTGCTCATCGAGTGCGCGCGCCCGACGTCGCCCCAACCGAGCACCTTGAAGCCCTGCTTCTCGAACTCGGCGTCGAACCCGGGCCGGAGCGCGTTTCGGGCGGCGTCGAGCTTGGCCCACTCGCGGAAGAGGCCGGGCATCTGGAGGACGAGGACCTGCTTGTAGATCTGGCCCAGGCCCGCGGCGGCGATCGCGGCGCCGTCGAGCTGGCCGGTGCGGATCTTCGCGACCATCGCTGCGTCGTCGCCCTGCTGGCCGCTCCAGAAGAACTGGAGCTGGAGCGCGCCCGCGGAGCGGTCCTCGACGCCCTTCTTCCAGACCTTGAAGACCTGTCCCCAGGGGGAATCCGGCGGGGCGAGCGTCCCGATCTTGAGCGTGGTGGTGTCCGCGTGAGCCTCGGACGCCGACGTGGCGAGCGCGGCGGCGGCGACCGCGGCTGCGGTGACGAGCTTCTTCCACATCCGGTCATTGTACACTGCGCGCTGGAATGCTTCGGGCGACTTGGGAGACGATTGCGACGCTGGGGACGGCCGGCGAGGCCGTCGGCGACCGGCGCCGCATCCGGCTGACGAACCAGACGGCGGTGATCGGGATCGTGAGCTGCAGCGCGTTCGCGATCGCCTACGCGATCGCCGGCTCGCATTTTCGCGCGCCGATGATCGCGAACATCCTCACGGTCCTCGCGATGTTCGGCGCGCTCGCGGCCAACCGCGCGCGGAGGCCCACGCTCGCGAAGCTGCTCGTGCTCGTCCCGGTGAACCTGGTCGTGCTCGTCGCGAGCATGCTGCTCGGGGGGCGCGTCGGCTTCCTCTACTACTTCTTCCTGTTCGCGGCGGTCGCGTTCATCCTCTTCGAGCACCAGTTCTGGCTGAAGTGGTTGCTCGCGTTGTTCAGCGTCGCGTGTTGCGCGTTCGTCCGCATCGCGGGCGAGAGCTGGATGGACCCGGTCATCACGGGGAGCGTCGCGATCGTCCTCGACGTGGCCTCGGCGATCGCCACGATCGCGACCGTCATCTTCATCGTGCACCTCTTCACGCGGGACACCACGCACGCGGAGGCGCGGCTGGCGGAGGAGCACGCGCGGTCGGAGCGGCTGCTCCTCAACATCCTGCCGGCGACGATCGCGGAGCGGCTGAAGGACGAGGGCAAGCCCATCGCCGACGGCTTCGGCGAGGTCACGGTGCTCTTCGCCGACATCGTCGGCTTCACGGAGCTGAGCCAGAAGCTCACGCCGTCGGCGCTCGTCGAGATGCTGAACCGCATCTTCTCCGCCTTCGACGATCTCGCGGCGAAGCACGGGCTCGAGAAGATCAAGACGATCGGCGACTGCTACATGGTCGCGGCGGGTCTACCCGAGGCGCGCGAGGACCACGTGGCGGTCACGGCGCGGATGGCGCTCGGGATGCGCGAGGCGCTGCGCAAGGTCAACGAAGATGGCGGCTACTCCTTGCGGATCCGGATCGGCATCCACACCGGACCGGTGGTCGCGGGCGTGATCGGGAAGAAGAAGTTCATCTACGACCTCTGGGGCGACACCGTGAACACCGCGAGCCGGATGGAGTCGAGCGGGGTCGCGGGAGAGATCCAGGTCACGAGCGCGGTGCACGCGAAGCTCTCGGAGACGTTCGAGCTCGAAGACCGCGGGACGATCACGGTGAAGGGGAAAGGCGAGATGACGACCTTCCTCTTGAAGGGCGAGCGCTGACGCGATCGATCCCCGCGGGGTCGAGCCGCGGGTCTCCTCGCAGCGCCGCGACGGCGAAGTCGACGAACGCGCGGACCCGCGCGGGGGCTCGCGCTCCGGCCGCGTGCACGACGTGGATCGGGATCGGCGGCGGCTCCCACTCCGCGAGGAGGAGCTCGAGCCGCCCCGCGCGGAGCTCGTCCGCGACCTGATACGCGTGCGCGCGGATGATGCCGTGGCCGGCGACCGCGCCCTGCAACGTCGCCTCGACCGAGTTCGTCACGAGGCGCGGCGTGAACGCGATCCGGTGGGTGCGCCGCCCGCGCGGGAACGACCACTCGTGCGCGCGCGCGTCGCTCGCGAACGCGAGCACGGCGTGACGCCGGAGATCCTCGGGGCGCTTCGGGCGCCCGTGCGCGGCGAGGTACGCCGGGGCTGCGCACACCACGCGCCGCATCGCTCCCACGCGCGCGGCGTGGAGCGCCGAGTCGCGGAGGTGCGCGATCCGAACGGCGACGTCGACGTTCTCGTCGACCAGATCGACGACGCGGTCCAAGAGGAGCGCACGCGCCTCGATCGCTGCGTTCGCGCGGAGGAACTCGAGGAGCACCGGCACGACGTAGCGCTGGCCGAACATGACGGACGCCGTCACGACGAGCGGACCGCGCAGCGCGCCGTCGGAGCCGCGGATCAGGGCGGAGGCTTCCTCGACGTCGGCGAGGATGCGGCGCGCGTCGACGAGGAAACGCGCCCCCGCGTCGGTGAGCGCGACGACGCGGGTGGTGCGCCGGAAGAGCGCCGCGCCGAGATCGGCTTCGAGGGCCGCGACCGTGCGCGTGACGGCCGCCGCCGAGCGACCGAGGTGGCGCGCGGCACCGGCGAAGCTCGCCTGGTCGGCCACGGTGACGAAGGTCCGGAAGGCGTCGAGGCGGTCCACCGGATCATTGTGTCAGATGCAATGATCCTTTGTCATCCGCGCCCATTCCTTCGGGCGGCTCGGAGGCCCATGCTCTCGATCCCATGAGCCTGGTCCTCCACCAACACCCACTCTCCGGCCACTGTCACCGCGTCGAGGCGCTCCTCGCGATCCTCGACGTCCCCTACGAGAAGCGCTTCGTCGATCTCACGAAGGGCGAGCACAAGACGCCCGCGTTCCTGGCCAAGAACCCACTCGGTCAGCTCCCCGTGCTCGAGGACGGCACCTTCGTCCTCACCGAGAGCACCGCGATGCTGCGGTACCTGGTGCGCCGCCACGCCGATGGCAGCGCGTGGTACCCGCGTGACCCCGCGCGTGCCGCCGAGGTCGATCGCTGGCTCGCCATCGCGACCGGCCCGCTCGTGAACGGACCGGCCCGGGCGCGCGTGCTCGCGCTGTTCCAACGCCCGGACGATCCGGAGCCGGCGCGCGCGCTCGCCCGGGATCTCTTCCAGAAGGTGGACCGTCACCTCGAAGGGCGAACGTGGCTCGCCGGCGACGAGGCGTCGATCGCGGACCTCGCGTTCTGGGCCTACGTGGCGCACGCGCCCGAGGGCGGCGTGTCGCTCGCGCCCTACCCTGCCCTGCGTCGCTGGGTGGCTGCGGTGCGCGCACTCCCGCGGTTCGTCCCGATGGTCGAGACGGCGACGAAGGAGCGGGCGACCGCGTCCTGAGGAGCACCATGGCGAGCCCGTTCCACGAAGGAGAGCTCCGCGTCCAGGAGCGCGCCGGCGTTCGCGAGCTCGCGGCACGCATCGCGCGCGGCATCCGACCCGAGATGCCCGATCAACACCGCGAGCTCTTCGAGAAGCTCCCCTACCTCGTCGTCGGCGGCGTGCACGAAGGCCGCCCGTGGGCGTCGTTCCTGGTCGGGATGCCCGGGTTCGTCCACGCGCCCGACCCGCGCACCTTGGTCGTCGGCGCGGTGCCGGTGGCCGGCGATCCGGTCGCGCCGGCGCTCGTGGCCGGTGCACCGGTCGGGGTGCTGGGGATCGAGCTCGAGACGCGGCGCCGCAACCGCGCGAACGGGACCGTCCGTTCGCGCGATGCGCGGGGCTTCACGGTCGCGGTGAACGAGAGCTTCGGCAACTGCCCGCAGTACATCCAAGCGCGCGAGCCGCTCGATGCGATCGAGCGCGGTCCGCTTCGCTCTTCGCCCGAGCGCGGCTCTCTCTCTCCGCGTGCTCGCTCTCTCGTCGAGACGGCGGACACGCTCTTCCTCGCCAGCGCGGATCTCGCGACGAACCGCGTCGACGTGTCGCACCGTGGTGGCAAGCCAGGGTTCGTGCGCGTCGACGCGCGAGCGGACAGGGCCGTGTTGACGATGCCGGACTTCTCCGGCAACAACTTCTTCATGACGCTGGGGAACCTGGAGCGAAACCCACGCGCAGGGCTGGCCATCGTGGACTTTGCGAGCGGCGCGTTGTTGTCCCTGACGGGGACGACGGAGACGATCTGGGAAGGCCCGGAGCTCGAGGGGTTCGCGGGTGCGCAGCGACTCGTGAAGATCACGGTGGAGGACGGCGTTCTGCTCGAGAACGCGATCCCGTTCGTGTGGAGCGACCCCGAGCAGGCGCGGCAGTTGGGCCGGACCGGAGAGTGGCCGCTCAGTAGCGAATCTTCGCGGTGAAGTCCCCGAGCAGCGTCCAGAAGTACGCCTTCTTCGTCGTCAGGACCCGCCCATCGAGCGTGGAGCCGGGGTTCTGGCTCGCGTTGCCCGCGTCGGCGAGGAACTGACCCTTCCACCCGTAGCCGAAGCGCTTCGCGTTCTGCCCCGCGTACCCCATCGCGTTGCTGGGGAGATCGTTGAAGGTCTTCCCGCGGGCGTAGAGCGCGATTCCGTTCAAGAAGAAGAGCACGCTCTCCGCGTTGTTCTTGAACGCATAGGTCGGATCGTCGTACCCGGGTCCGTCTCCGAGCGTCGCGACGGATAGACCGCAGCCGTAGTGGACGAAGAAGTTCTGACTGCTCGACTGGAGCACGCCGCTCTCGAAGATGTTGCGGCCAACCTCCCAGTCGGCGAATCCTCCGCGCGTGTTGTCGCTCTCGTGGGGCGAGTACGAGATCCAGCCCGCCGTTGCACCGAGCAGCCAGTTGAACGGGCGCAGACCGAGCGTCGCCTCCATGGCGCCGCTCACCGGCGCCTGGAACACCGAGCCGTACATGTTGGAGTGCGCGAGGATGCCGCGCACCGGCGCCGGCTGACGGAGCCACGCCACGTAGTCCGTCAACGACGCGACGGGGACGTCGTAGGGCGCGCCGAGGAGCGGATCGATGTCGTCGAGGAACCAGCCCATCGAAGGAGAGAGGTCCGCACTTCCCTGGATCGAAGCCGTTCGATACGGGACCTTCGCATTCGCGCCCGTACGGAGCGCGTGATTGCGACGAAAGTAGTCCATCAGCATGCGCTGCTCGAGCGGAGCGCTGCGCGCCCAGGTGAACGCCGGCGCGCCGGGCGTAGCGTAGAGAACGTCTTGCGGGTGTCCGTTCGCGTCGAGGGGAAGGCGATCGTCGTAGTCGAGCGGCATGGCGGGATCGATCGCGATGTGACGCGCGTCGATGCGGGACACGAGGAGCTCCGGGATCGCCATCGGGTTCGGTAGTTGCTTGTCGGACGCCGTGAGCTCGGGATGCGAGAGCGCCATGGAGTCGACGCGCATCGTCACCCACTGGCCCAGGAGCGGCTGACTCGTCGGAGCGACGGTGACCGAGTCCTCGCGCACGTAGAAGTAGTCGTGCCACGGGAGCGCGTCGTACGAGTCCCAGGGACCCGAGAGGCTCGTGCCCGGCGCCCACGGTGCAGGCGGGAGCCACGTGCTGATGGTCGCGCTCACCATCGTCCCCGATTGCACGTAGAGCGACTCCCAGTTGCCGTCGAGATCGCCCAGCACGACGTCGCCACGCGTGTTGATGCGCTCGGCGTGGAGCACGAGCTTCGACGCCGCGCGGTCGGCGACCACCGTCCGGCGGAAGATCGTCGCATCGGGGAACGAGCCGACGAGCATGACGCCCTCGAGCGACGCGTTTGTGGACCGAACCTGCCGCAGGAAGCGCCGGAGCGCGAGGAGCTTCTTGCCGTCTTCGCGGCGCGAATCACGATGCAGTGCGGCACGGATGAAACGCGGCCGGTAACCGTCGGCGATCAAATCGTCGCGAAACGTCTGGAGCGAAGCAACGACCGGCGCCTCGAGCTTCCCGTCTTCGGTGATGCGGCGCTCGACCAGGACGACGACCATCTTTCCGCTCCCGGCGGGGTCGGCGGGCGGCTCGAAGCTCATCAGATCCAGTGAGTCGATCTCGGGATTCCCATCGGCGTCGAGGTCGTAGCCGGCAAACCCAGCCGCGATCTGAGCCACCGTCGGCGGCGGTGGCGGCGCGATGATGGTCGGCATCGGCTCCGGATCGATCCCTCCCTTCGTCAACGCAGACGGAGACGACTCGGTCGCATCGACCGAGCAACCCAGGACCAAGAGGAGCGCGAGGAGGAGCGGCCGTTTCATGACCGCCATCTTGGCGTGGAGAGGTACCGAAGACAGTGGTCAGTTCCGTGACGTCGATGGAGCTACCGCCGAACCGCCTCCACGTCCCGCAATGCCTCCGACAGATCGATCGGCTCCACGTCTCCGAGTCTCTCCGCCCCCTCGAGCTCCAAGCCCTTCAGCGTCTGCATCGGCGCATTCGCCACGTCGGCCAGATCGAACCCCGGCTGGAACCCGATCTTGAAGCGCGCCGGCGCGCCATCCCGGCGCCGCGCCGACCGCGAATACTCGGTCACCCAGCTGTCGGCGATGCGATCCCAGCCGCGCGAGTCGAGCACGCCGAGGATCGCTCCGGGCTTCGCCTCGTGGCCGGCGACCTGCATCGAGCGCTTCTCTCCGAGCTCCGCCGTCGGAACGAAGAGCGCGCGCCCGAGCTGCTCGAACGGCTGCAGGATCTCGTAGTCCGCGAAGACGCGCGTCCACGTCGCGCGCAGCTCGTCGGCGAGCACGAGCGGATGGACGATGCCGATCGGAGCCGCCGGGAGCGCGAGCGTGCGATCCTCGTGATCCGCGAGCGTGCCGTCCTCGGCCACGCGGAACGTCGTACCGAGCGCGCCGGAGCCGTCGAACGCACCCCACACGAGGCGCCGCGCGAGGTGCACGACGAGCGGGTGCCGCGCGACGAGCGCATCGAAGTCTCCGGGTCGGAAGCGACGCCCCCCGGTCATCGCGCGCTCGAGACGGCGAATTTGGCTCGCGGCGACGCTCTGCGCATCGGTCTTCAGCGCCTTGAAGCGGTCCACCGCGAGCTTCGCCTTCGCCCGATCGTCGGCGCCGCTCGGGCGCGGGGCGCTCGTCGCACGGGTACCATCTTGGGACAGCACGACCGGAGCGAGCGTCTCGTCGAACACCACCCGAAACGTGCGCGCGCCGTAGTCGAGCGTGGCCGAGCCGTCGGGATCGAGATCGAGCGTGGGCACGGCGCGATCCGCGAGCTCGTCGGGCGAGAGCCCCCGCGCCTGCGCGATCCCCGCCAGCGCCGCGCGAGCGGCCTCGCGGACGGGCTGCGACCGCGCCTTCGCCTCGAGGTTCCCGAGGTGGAGGAGCGCGCCATCCGTCCCCAGCTCCGCGAGCGTCTCGATCGCGAGGAGTGCCTTCTTCGCGTCGGTGCGTCCCCACTCCGCGGCGTACGGAGCGAAGCGCCGCACCACCCGCTCGTCCCCGAAGTGCGCGAGCCCGTGCACCGCCCACGGCCACGTCCCCTTCGCGCCGGCGAGGTGCCAGGCGGAGAAGACGGCCCACACGAGGTCGGCGAGCGCATCGGCGTCGAGCGCTTCGCGGAGGAGCTCGACCCCGGGATACGGCGGAACGAGCTCGGACCCGCGCAGGACCTCCACCAGCGCCGCCGTCGCTTCGTCGTCGAGCGCCTGTCCCTTTTTGGTACGAGGGCGCGGGAGCTCGTCGAGCCGAAGCCAATCGGGGACCTTCCCTCCGACGTCCAGGAGCGAGAGCGGGTCCACGGCCAGGAACGCGTCGAGCCCGGCACGCGCCGGAGCCCCGTACCGGTCGGCGACGCCGCGGAGAACGCCCTCGAGACCGAGGCCTGCCATCGTCCGAAGCGCCTCCTCGGCCTCGCTCCGAACCTTGCCGGCCGCGCCGAACGCGAGCGGCAGGAGCCCGAGCGCCGCGGCCTCGGGGTGGCGCTGGAGCCACGCCTGCGAACGCTTTCGGTACGGCTTTCGCTGGAGGCCGTGGGCGACGATCGGCGCGACGCGAGGAGACTCCACGTGCATCATCGCGTCGAAGATGCGCTCGTCGTAGCCGAACGGGTCGCGGAGGAAGAGGCCGGCGAGGGCGGGCTCGCCCCAGCGCGCGATCACGTGCAGCGCCCCCCGATTCGAGAGCGCATCCGCGTGCTCGTTCCACCACGGAAGCCCGAGCTCGTCGGCGATCAGAGTGATTCGATACGCGCCGCCGACGTTCCGCGGCCACACGTCGACGTGGCGCCGTCCCGGGAGGGCGCGCCACGCCTCCCTCTCTTCGTCCGTCATCGGGAGCGGCTGCCCCCAGCCCCACGCGTAGGTCGACGCAGCCTCGCGCTCGGCTGCGTCCCAGTGGATCCGCTCCGCGAACGGTGGCGTCGCCAGATCGAGCACGGTGAGCTCTCGCGCCTTCTTCTTCGCGCGCCACGGCGGCTCGCGGAGCAGGAGCGGCACGTCTTCGGGCGGCGCCAGCTCGACCGGCGCCGCCGAGCGCGCGCCCGACTCGAGGATCGCCCGCGCGGCTTCGCCGGCTTTCGTCTTCGCCGCTGCTACGGGCGCGAGCGCGGTCTTCGCGAGCTCGGGGTGCGCGCGGAAGAACGCGACCGCCGTCGGCCCCGCGAACTTGTGGAGCAGGAGCCGCGCGAGGAGCCCGGTGCAACGCTCGTCGACCACGCTCGCGAGCGTCTCGGCGATCGCGAGCCACTCGGCGTTGCCGACCGTCTTCACCTTCTCCGCCGCGCTGACGATGCCGACCAGAAACTCGGGCACGTCTTCCAACGGGAGGCCGAGCGCCAGATCGGGCAGGTACGCGTAGGCCTGCCACGCGACGGCGGCGAAGAAGCCCTCGGCGAGCGCTCGGTCGTCGCACGCGGCGAGGAGCTGCGACGCGTCCCACGCGCGCTGGGCCACCTGAGGGTCCGCGAGGATCGCGGCGAGGTCTTCCTTCGCCCACGGCTCGGATGGAAACATGAAGTCGATCGCGTGGCGCGCCCTCCCCTCCGCTCGTTCGCGCGCACTCGCACCCGCGGTACGGGCGGCGGCGTAGTCCGTCTCGTTCATCGAGCACAGGATGTCGCGCGTGGCGTCGAACGAGCACGAGCGGATGAACTGCGAAGGCTTGCGGTGGAGGACGTTGCCCCACGCGGTGCCGGTTCGTTCGTTCGCGACCTCGAGCCCGAGCGCACCCAGCTCGACCTCGACCGCCGCGACCGGTCCCCCGAGGGCGTGGGCGAGCCAGACGAGCGAGACGTCCTCGTCGGCGTCGAAGCCGATCATGCGCTCGGCGGCCACGAACGCATCGTGATCGAGCTCGGCGGGCGGCGGCCCGTCGAGGAGCTTCATGGCGGCCTCGACGCGCGCGTGGAGCCCGCCTTTCGCGCTCAGTCCGACCTCGAAGCTCGCGCGACGCTTCTTCCACCGCGCGCCGATCCGCTTCCACAGCTTGTCGAGCTGGGGCGGCTTCGGCGGCTTGGCGATCGCGTGATCGCGGCGCGAGTGAAGGCGACGAAGGAAGCCCGGGGTGGGCTCGAGGACGGGCGGCATCGGCCGCCATGCTACCCGCTCACTTCGGCGGTGGCACCGCGCAGCCGACCGCAACGTCGACCGCGGCGGACGTGTCGGCACCGACGACCGTGCACTGCGCCGGGCAGAGGATCACCTTCGCGGGGTTCGTCGGGTCGTCGTAGTACCACCCGTCGGGGTTCGCGGCGCACTTCGAGGCGTCCGTGACGTGCGTCAGGGTCGCCGTCTGTCCCTTGTTGGTACCGGTTCCGGCCGTGTAGGTGACCGCGACCTTGCCCGTGTCGATCGGGTCCTTCGACGACGGCAAGTCGAACGTGCACCCGAGCTTGGCGGTCACGCCACTCGCGAAGTTCTTGAAGACACCGTCGAAGCTCGGTTTGCAGACGGAGTCGACGAGCCCCTTCGTGAGCAGCGCGAGCTGCTGGTAGTTCTTGCCCGGCTTGGAGGCGGTCGAGCATGCGTTCGAAGATGCGTAGGGCGTCCCGTCCTGCCACCCGCAGATCGTGTCGAACGTGTACTTCCGCGCGTTCGCGGTCCCGAACATCCCGCTCGGTGCCTTCGCCAGGAGCTGCGCGTCGAACGACGCGGCGGTGATCTCCGAGTCGGCGTCGGTGACGTACATGATCACTTTGTGCGCCGCGGGCCGCGCCCACTTCTGCCATCCCTGTTTGGGATCCGCCGAGTCGTACGTGGAGAGGATCCCCGTCATCCCGCTGTGTCCACCGAGCTGGATCTCGACCTGATGGAAGCTCGGCGGGTTGTCCGCACACGCCGCGCCGCCGAGCGGCGCCGGAACGCACATCTGGCTCGAGCCGGTGCCGCGCGGTGCGAGGAGGATCACCTGGTAGTCGATGCCGCTCTTTCCGATCGCCTGCGCGAAGGCGTTCAAGTTCGCCTTCACCTGCGCCATCTCGTTCCCCATCGAGTCGGACGTGTCGATGCCGAGGACGATGTCGACCGTCGGCGGCTTCGTCTTGAAGCTCGTCGCAGCGCACGCACCGTCCGCCGACACGCCGGCATCCCACGCGCCGGTGGGCAGATCCCACCCGGCGTCGTCGGTCGCGACCGGCGTCGGGTCACCGGGGGATGAGCTCGCGGCGTCGCCGCAAGCGAAGAGCATCAGCGAGAGAACGAACGAGCCGAGGAGGTGGGAGCGCATGACCGAGCTCTTTGCAGCGGCCGTGCCGTCGCCCAAACGGGCGAAATCGTTGCCCTCGCGGTCCATCGCGCGCTCGTCGTGGTGGCACGCGAGATCCATCGTGGGCAGAGGTGCGCGCGCGCGGACTTCGAGCCGTTCGTCCATGATCTGGCCGATCACTCCACGCGCTGCGGAAGTACACTCGAAGCGTGCCCCACCGTGACGAGACCGAAGCCTCTCGCGCCCGTGCCGACGCGCTCGCGCGCGAGGTCGAGGAGCTCAAGGCGGAGCGCGACGCGCTGACGCGCGAGAACG
This sequence comes from Polyangiaceae bacterium, assembly GCA_044224495.1. Lineage (GTDB taxonomy): Bacteria > Myxococcota_A > Polyangia > Polyangiales > Polyangiaceae > JBGAKG01. Next base: position 131,785 of record JBGAKG010000020.1, read on the forward strand.
AGAAGCTCAAGAAGGGGCCCCCCAAACCCGAGCCACCTCCGCCCACGCCGACGCCGACGCGGGAGGAGAAGAGGGACGCTGCGCTCGAGAAGGAAGAGCAGACGGATCGCCGGGCGTGGATGTTCGGCCTCGGGATCGGGGGCGTCTTCATCATCGGGATCGCGTCCCTGATCATCCACAGCGAGCGCGTCCAAGCGCGCAAGATGGAGGCCTACCAGCAGGCCCAAGCCGAGTACGACCAGGTGCAGGGCCAGTGGCACTACGCGCAGCGCTTCGAGCCCTGCGTGCGGCGTGCCGAGCTCGGCGGGGCGAACCTTCGCGAGCGCGTCCCCACGACGTGGGGGGCGGACACGTCCACCCGCTACGAAGCGCCACACCGCCAATGCGACGACGACGCGAAGCGGATCGCCGACGACGCGACGCTCCCCGCCGCCGCGCGCGACGCCGCCCGCGCGTGGGTGACGGCGGAAGCCGATCTCGACGCCAAAGCAGCACGCTTCAACGACTACTTCTCGGAGCGCGACTTCAAGGAAGACCAGTTCAAGAGCGCGCCCGGCCTCTGGGCCGAAGTGAACGCCGCGTTGGTCGCGCAGAGCAAGGCGGCGAGCGCGCTCGCCCGCGACACGTTCCCCGCCGTCCGCGAGAAGGTGCGCGACAACCAGCGCCGCGAAGAGGTGCTCCACGGAAAGAGCCAGGCGTGGTGGAGCATCGAGCTCGGGCTCGAGTACTGGCAGCTCGGCGAGACGGCGATCGGCGCGAGCGGGATCCGCGACGGCAAGCCGATCGATCGCGCCGCGATCATCGCGGCGATCAAGGCACCGACGGCGGCGTGGGTCCTCCACGCGGACAAGGCACCGATCGAGATCCGCCGCATCGTCCGCGCCGCCGACTACTGGACCGACCCGCTCGCGCATGGGGGCGCGCTTCGACCCGAGATCGCGTGGGACGTCATCTCGGTGGACGTCGATCCCATCGGCAAGCTGTACAGCGAGGCCCCCGGGCTCCCACCGAAGCCCGAGCGACCGCCGGACGACGACTGATCACTTCGGCGGATCGGTCGCGCACCCCACGAGGATCTCGACCTTGCCGCCCTGGTCCGCTCCGACCGTCGTGCACGCGCCCGAGCAGAGCAGGATCTTCGTCGGCGTCGTGTTGTTGTCGTAGTACCAGGCGTCCGGGAACTGGGCGCACTTCGACGCGTCGGTCACCTGCGTGAGCAGCTTGGCCGGCCCGCTCCCCGGCGTGTAACGAACGACCACCTTGTTGGGATCGATCGGGTTGCCGTTGCTCTTCGGCATGTCGAACTGGCAGCCGAGCTTGCCCGCGACGCCCTTCGCGATGTTCTGGAAGACGCCCTTGTAGCTGGTCTTGCACACCGAATCGACGATGCCCTTCGTGAGCACGCTCAGGTTCTGGTACGCGGAGCCGATGTTCACGGCGCTGCCGCACTTCTGCGGATCGAGGATCGGTGTCGGGTCGAGCCAACCGCAGATGCTGTCGAACACGTACTTGCGGTTCTGCGCCGTGCCGAACATGCCCGCCGGTGCCTTGGCGAGGAGCTGCGTGTCGAAGCTGCCGAACGCGAGCGACGAGTTGTCGTCGGTGATCTCGATGAAGACCTTCGTCGCGGTCGGACGAAGGTACTTCTGCCAGTTCAGCGCGGCGTTCGCCGAGTCGTAGGTCGAGAGGATCAGCGAGAGCGAGTTCGTGCTCCCGACGCTCTGGTTGATGTGGTGGAAGAGCGGCGGGTTGTCCGCGCAGTTGGCGCCGCCGAGCGGAGGCGGAACGCACATCTGCAGACCGCCGGTCCCGCGCGCCGCGATCATGATGACCTGGTAGTCGAGGCCGCTCTGGCCGATCGAAGTGGCGAAGTCGTTGATGTTCGTCTTCGTCTGCACGACTTCTTCCGTCATGCTGCCCGACGTGTCGATGACGACGATGATGTCGACCTGAGGCTTCGCCGCGCTCTCGACCGAGGCCGCGCACGCCGCATCGGGATCGAGCCCGCCGTCCCCACCGACGCCGTCGCCGAACCCGAAGCCGTCGGGGAGGCTGAGGCCGCCGTCGTTGCCGTCGCCGCCGTCGGGGAACTGACTGTCGTCGCCCCCACCGCACGCCGCGACGCCGAGCCCAATGCCACCGAGGAGGGGAACGAGAAGGAGGAGAGAGCGCTTGCGCATGACCACCTATGGGACACGCTGCCGCGATTCCGTCTCGCCTCGTTGAAACTTTCGGCCTGGATCAAAAAGAGTCATGCGCTCATGTAGGAGATCCGCCTACGTCGCGGGTACTTTCTCGGGCGCTTTTGGGAAAGAGGTCGAGCCCGCCCACGTAGGCTCCGAGAGTGGCTCCGCCCTGGTTGAGCGTCGTGATCCCCGCCTTCGACGAGGAGCGGCGGTTGGGTCCCACGCTGGATCGGTTGGGCGCGTGGCTCGCGACCCAGGCGCGCCCGTCCGAGATCGTCGTCGTCGACGACGGCTCGCGCGACGGAACGCGCGCGCTCGTCGAGGCGCGCGCGAAGGACGCGCCCGTGCGATTGCGGGTGCTCGCGTTCGACGTGAACCGCGGCAAGGGACACGCGGTGCGGAGCGGCATGCTCGACGCCGCGGGCGACGTCATCGTCTTCTACGACGCCGACGGCAGCGCGCCGCCGATGGAGATCGGCAAGCTCGCGGACGCCATCGAGCGAGGCGCCGACGTGGCGGTGGGGTCGCGGCGTCACACGGCGAGCGTCGAGCGCTCTTTGAAGCGAACGCTCGTGAGCCGCTCGTTCAACTTCCTCGTGCGGGCGATCGTCCGGCTCGACGTCAGTGACTCGCAGTGCGGCATCAAGGCGTTCCATCGGTCGGCCGCGCGCGCGATCTTCGAGCGGCAGCGGCTCGACGGCTTCGCCTTCGACTGCGAGGTGCTCGCGATCGCAGCGCGCCAGGGCTGGCGGGTCGAGGACGTGCCGGTGAGCTGGCGCGACGCGGACGGGTCCAAGCTCGACGTCGCGCGGGCGTCGATCGTGATGCTCCGAGATCTCACGCGGATCCGGCGGTTGGTTCGGGACGTGACGCCGATCCCCCGAGGAGCTCATCGGCCAATCCGAGCGCCTCTCGGTGCAACCGATCGCGCGTGAGGAATCCCGTCCGCAAGTCTTCGGCTCCGAGAGCGTCCGCCCGCGCGATCAGCGCCGCGCGAACCCCGCGCACGAGCTCCATGGCCTCGGTCCGTGCTCCGCTCGCCAAGAGGAAGCGCGCGCGGGCGACGGCGACGGCGACCTCCGCCCAAGCCGGTGCCGGTTGCGCGGCCAGCGCGGCATGATGCGCTTCGGCATCGTGGACCTTGCCGCGGCGCACGAGAACGTCGACCAGTGTCGCGAGGGGTCCCAGGCGATGGGTAGGCCATCGCTCGAGGGCATCGACCGCGAGCTTCGCCTCGGCCTCGGCGCTCTCCCAATCGCCGCGCGCGATCCATAACCCCGCACGGACGTCGTGTGCACCACCCAGCATGAGCCGATCCCCGCTCGCTTCGTACCCGCGCAGCGCCTCGCTCGACACGGCGAGGGCCTCGTCGAGCTCCCCCGCCCCGCCGAGCGCGCACGCGAGCACGTGACGCGACTGGAGCGCGACGCGGTTCGCTCCGCGCGCATCGCTGTCGGCGACCGTCCGCTTCAGCACCGCCACGGCTCGCTCGTACTGGGCAACGGAGACGAGTGACCAACCCAGCTCGAGATCGACCGCTGCGAGCATGGCGACCTCACCACACGACGCAAAGGCTTCTCGCGCCGCCTCCAGCTCGCGGATTGCGCTCCCGACGTCTGCCCCGACGTGCGATGCGTAGCGAGCGCGCACCCGATGCCACCGCCCGCGCACCGCCGGGTTCGGTGGAACCGCAACGCCATCGAGCGCAGCGAAGAGCTCGCGCGCCAGCGCCTCGTCGTTCAGGTCCAACATCGCCTCGAGCAAGCGCAAAAGCAGCCGAGCGCCGCTCGGCCGAGGACGCATGTCGAGGAGCTCGCGCGTGACGGCCCGCGCCTCGTCTCCGCGACCGAGCTGGATCCATCCGCGAACGCACGCGGCCAGGGCGAGACCGTGCGCCGGCGAGCCCTTCGTGGCGAGCCCGAGCGCTTCCTCTGCGCTCGCCGTCGAACCTGCGAGATCGGACGTCGCCCACGACGCCTCGGCACGGATCGCGAGCGCCTCCGCGCGGACGTCCCCGGCCGCACCGCCGGCGAGCGCCTTCGCGACGCGCTCCAGCGTCGCTCGAGCGTCGCCCGCGGAGAGAGCGCGCCAAGCACCGCGGAGCCAGAGCGGCAGGGCCATCGCTGGGTCACCTGCGGCTTCGAAGTGATGCGCGGCGACGCCAGGGTCTGGTTCGTCCTTGGCGACGAGCCACTGCGCGACGCGAAGGTGGACCGGCCGGCGCTCTTCGAGCTCGAACCCCTCCAGCGCCGCTTCTCGCAGCATGCCGTGGCGAAACGCGAAGGACCCGGTCGCCGACGCCGGCTCGAAGACATCGGCGCGGACCAGACGCTCCGCGACGGCGAGCGCGGACTCGCGATCCGTTCCCGTCGCGCTCGCGAGGATGTCCGCTCCGAAGGGCTGACTCAACAACGAGCCGGCGTGAGCGAACGAGCGAAGCGGCTCTACGAGCGCATCGATTCGTGCTTGGACGATGGTGGCGGCGTGGGTCGGCCGGTTCTCGAGCTTCGCCCGCAAGAGCTCCTCGAGGAGGAAGGGAGAGCCCGTCGCCATCTCGGCGAGCTTCGATGCTTCGGGGTCGTCGGGGAGGACGGCTCTCGCAATCTCGAGGGCGGCTCGGACCGTGAGCTCGCCGAGGCGAACCTCCTCCACGAGCTCGCGCCACGGCGGCGCATGGGTGAAGAGCTCCGGGCGCGCCGTCGCGAGCCCGAGGAGCGGAACGTCACGAACGCGGCGAAACGTGCGCTCCAGGAGATCGAGCGACGGCGCGTCGCACCACTGGAGATCGTCGACCACGAGGATGAGCGGCGCTTGCGCGAGCGCGCGATCGAGCGCCCGAACGAACGCCGCCTCCAAGCGGGCGACCATGGCCGCGAAGGGCTCCGCATGCACGGTCGCCGACACTGGATCCACGGCCGCCGGGTCCGATTCGTCGAGGCCGGACAAGCACTGGAGGATGACGCCGAACGACGTGGCTCTCCGAAGTAGGTCGCCCCGCGCGAAGACGACGCGCGGCTGCGGGCTCGCGGCGGGTGCCTCGGCGAGAGCTTCAGCGACCAACCGCGTCTTTCCGATGCCGGGTGGACCGGTGACGACGACGAACCGCGGTGACCGCTCGGCGATGGCTTCGTCGAAATGCCCGAGCAGGACCGCGCTCTCGCGCCGACGTCCGACGAATGGCGTCGGGCGACCGAAGAGCCGACGCGCGGGGAGCTCCTCTTCGTTCTCCGCGATCAGGAGCTTTCGCTCGCCGAGCCGCTCGACGGAGAAGCGACCGGGCAAGAGGGCGGACGTCACTTCGTCCACATAGAGACCGGAGGGCGCCCCCGCGACCATCTCGGTCGCCCGGGAGATGGCGGCTCCGAGCGGTCGGCCCCCGTCGAGTCGCGCGCGGCCGGTCGTGACGGCGATCGCGGCGGTGGGTGAGACGCGCGCCGCGGCGAGGGCGACGCGCGCGGCCATCGCCGTCAGATCGGCGGCGCTCTCGAGCGCGGGGACGAGGAACAACGCATCGGAGTCGGAGAGGGCCTCGAGCCGGACGCCGAAGCTGCGCGCGACGTCTGCCCACGCGGCGGGGATCGAGCCCGCCGTCTCGTGGGCGAGAATGAACGAGGCGACGCGCGCGGCGGTCGACGCGCTGGTGCGTTCCATCGTCGGCGCGGGTTCTTCACCGACCTCCATCGCCGAAGCGACCACCGAAGCCCCGTTCGGGCGCTCGGAGGGCGACTTCGCGAGGAGCGAGTGGACCAGCCGTGCGACGTGGCGGGGCACGTCCGGGCGATACGTGCGGAGCTCGGGCGGGTCTTCGATGAGCAGCTTCGCGAGAATCTCGATCGGCGTCCGCCCGACGAAGGCCGGCTGCAGCGCGAGGCACTCGAAGAGGACGCACCCGAGCGAGAAGAGATCACTCCGCTCGTCGACGCGCTCCCCCCGCGCCTGCTCGGGCGCCATGTAGCCCGGCGTGCCGATGATGGTCCCCGGCGCCGTCAACGGCCGAGGGCGGTGGATCGACCGCGCGATCCCGAAGTCGATCAGCATCGCGGCGCGAACGTCCCCTCCTGGGACGACGATGTTGCTGGGCTTCAGATCCCGATGGACCACTCCGGCGCGATGAGCCGCACCGAGCGCCCCGGCGAGCCGCACCCCCAACGCGACGACGTCGTCGATGGGCACGGGCTGTGCGGCGCGACTCGCGAGGACGTCCGCCAAGTCGGGCCCATCACACCATTCCATGACGAGGAAGGGAGACCCCGTCGGCGAGTCGAGCCCGAAGTCGAGCAAGCGAACGACCGCCGCGTGTTGGACGCTCGCGAGCAGGCGAGCCTCTTCGTCGAAGCGCTGGGTCGTCCCTGCATCGACGTGCATGACCTTGAGCGCCACACGGGAGCCCGACGGTTCGTCCGTGGCCCGATAGACGGCGCCCATGCCGCCCGCGCCCACCTTCGCCTCGATGCGGTAGCGGCCGCCGACGATGGCTCCCTCTGCGTGGGTCATGGGTGCTGCGCTCGTGGCGAAGCTAGCACGAAGGTTCGCCCACGAAGATTGTGAGGAACGAATGTCGGATCCCCAGCCTCCAAAACGTCGCCTCGCTGAAAGGGGCGAAAGACGTCGCCCCTCGCTGGACCAAAAGGCGAGGTTTTTCATGAAGATCGAAGGATGCGTCGCGCTCGTCTCGGGCGCGAACCGCGGGCTCGGCAAGGCCCTGGTGGAGGCGCTTCTCGGCGCCGGTGCGGCCAAGGTGTGGGCCGCCGCGCGCGACCCGAGCGCCATCACCACGACCGATCGGCGCGTGGCACGGCTCGCGCTCGACACGACGAACCGCGAGTCCGTCGCGCGCGCGGCGGAGGCCGCGAATGACGTCACGTTGCTCGTCAACAACGCCGGCGTGGCGACGTCCTACGACGTGCTCACGCTCGAGTGCGCTGCGCTCCAGAAGGACTTCGCCACCAACGTGCACGGCACGCTCGGCGTCATCAAGGCGTTCCTGCCGACGCTCGAGCGGGCGCGCGGTGGCGCGACGATCGTCAACGTGCTCTCGCTCGTGTCGCTCGGGAGCTTCCCGGCGATGGGCGGCTACTCGGCGTCGAAGGCGGCGGCGTACTCCGTCACGCAAGCGCTCCGGCCCGAGCTGAAGAAGAAGAACGTCGCGGTGCTCGCGGCGCTCCCAGGCCCGATCGACACCGACATGGTGCGCGATCTGAAGATGCCGAAGGCGAGCCCGGAGGACGTCGCGCGCGGCGTGCTCGAAGGGATCGAGCGCGGCGACGAAGAGATCTTCCCCGACCCGATGGCGCGCGAGCTGGGCGCGCTGTGGAGCCGAAGCCCCAAGGACTACGAGCGCGCGTTCGCGAGCTTCTGAAAGGAGACCCCCATGAATACGAAGAGCTTCACGACCACGTTCGTCGTCGATCAATCCCCGAAGGCCGTTTTCGATGCCGTCAACGACGTCCGCGCATGGTGGTCGCCCGCCATCGAGGGCAAGACCGACGGGCTCGGCGAGGAGTTCGTCTACACGTACAAGACGCTGCATCGCACACGGCAGAAGATCACGGAGCACGTGCCGGAGAAGAAAGTCGTGTGGCGCGTCGTCGAGAGCCACATCGACTTCGTGAAGGACAAGGGCGAGTGGAACGGCACCGACATCGTCTTCGAGATCGCGCCGAAGGGCGCGAAGACGGAGCTGCGCTTCACCCACGTCGGCCTCTCGCCCGAGGTCGAGTGCTACGATGCGTGCCGCAAGGGCTGGACCTTCTACGTCCAAGAGAGCCTGCGCAAGCTGATCGAGACCGGCAAGGGAACCCCCAATCCATGAGCGACTACCTCTTGATGGTGCTCGAGGACGAGGCCGCTCATGCCTCCGAGTCGCCGAAGGCCACGCAGGAGCTCATCGAGAGGCGAGCGCAGTTCGTCGAGGGGCTCCGGCGGGCGGGGAAGCTCCGCGATGGCGGGCGCCTCCGCCCGAGCAAGGAAGGCGCCCGCGTCCACCGCGACCGTGACGACGTCGTGGTGCGGCCCGGGCCCTTCGCCGGCGAACCGCGCGCGCTCGCCGCTTGGTACTGGGTCGATGCGGCGAGCGCGGCCGAGGCGGCGAAGATCGCGGCCGAGTGCCCGACGCTCGCGCTCGACGAGCTCGCGGTGCGGCCGATCATGAAGGGGCGCGTCGCCGACGACAAGGAAGCGCAGCCCGGGAAGATCGTCGCGTGCGCGGTGCTCGGCGCGGCGCCGAACGAGCAGGCGTGGGTGCAAGCCATGGATCGCATCGATCAGGCGAACGAAGCGTTCCCGAGTGGCGTGTTCCTCGGCGGCGTGCGCCTCGAACCGCCGACCACCGGTGCGCGCGTCGCAACCGCATCCGCCGGACGTCAGGCGACGTTCGATGGTCCCTTCCTCGAGAGCAAGGAGATCATCGGCGGCCTGTGCTTCGTGCGCATGACGAGCGTGGAGGAAGCGGTCCGCTGGGCGAAGACGACGCAGTTCATCGTGCACGGCACGCTGGAGCTCCGCGAGCTGTGGCGGAGCTGACGGCAGTCGTCGACGCGACGGTCCGGCGGGAGCGCGGGCGCATCGTCGGAGGGCTCCTGCGCTTCTGTCGCGACCTCGACCTCGCCGAGGAGGCCTTCCAAGACGCGGTGCTCTCCGCGCTCGAGACCTGGCAGGCGGGCGTCCCCGAGAACCCCGGCGCGTGGCTCATGACCACGGCGAAGAACCGCGCCGCCGATGCGCGCCGGCGGCGCGTGGTGGCCGAGGCGAAGGCGCCGCTCCTGGCGGAGGACGAGCGAAGCTCCGACGCGATCGACGTCGTCACCGACGATCACCTCCGCCTCGTGCTCGCGTGTTGCCACCCCGAGCTCGCGCGCGACAACCAGATCGCGCTGACGCTGAAGGTCGTGGCGGGGTTCTCGACGGAGGAGATCGCGCGCGCGTTCGTCAGCACCGAGGCCACCGTGTCGCAGCGAATCCTGCGCGCGAAGCAGACGCTCGCGGCGAAGAAGGTCGCGTTCGAGCTGCCCGCGAAGGACGAGCTCCCGCTCCGGATCGACGCGGTCCTCGGCGTCGTCTACGCGATGTTCAACGAAGGGCACACGAGCCACCGCGGGCCGCTCATGCGGCTCGATCTCCAGGCCGAGGCGCTCCGACTCGGGCGGCTCGTCTGCGATCTGGCGCCGCGCGAGCCGGACCCGTTCGCGCTGGTCGCTTTGATGACGTTCTCGGCCGCGCGCGCGCGCACGCGCGTCGACGACGAGGGTGTTCCGATCCTCCTCCCCGACCAGGATCGAGCGCGTTGGGATCGTGAGCTCCTGCGCGAGGGCTTGATGGCGCTGGCGCGCGCACGCGCGCTCGGGGGTCACGGTCCGTACGTGCTGCAGGCTGCGATCGCGGCCGTCCACGTGACCGCACCGACGTGGGAGAGCACCGAGTTCGGCGCGATCGTCGCGCTGTACGACGCGCTGAACGCGATCTCGCCGTCCCCGGTCGTCGCGTTGAATCGCGCGGTGGCGCTCGCGATGCGCGACGGCCCTGCGGCCGGGCTGGCCGCGCTCGAAGGGCTCGCCGAGCCGCTCGCCAGCTATCACCTCTACTTCGCGACGCGGGCGGAGCTGCTCGAGCGACTCGGACGCGACGCGCGCCCGGATCTGGAGCGGGCGCTCGCGCTGGTCACGAACGACGGCGAGCGGAAGCTGCTCGAACGACGACTCGCGAGGAGGTGACCGTCCAGGCTCGCAAGCGGCGCTCAGCGCTTCATCGGCCACTCGATGGTCACTTGGAACGATGCGGGCTGGTCGCGTGGCGCGAACGTGCGGGACTCGAGGGTCTCGCCCAGACACCCACGCGCAATCACGCTGCCGTCGAGATCGACGCTCGCGTTGAGGCGGCTCTCGCCGCGGTTCTCGCACCGGCGCAGCTCCGCGCGCACGCTCTCGAGCATCGCGCGAACGATGCTCTCGTCGATGCCGTTGGTCTCGACGGAGGTGATGACGAAATTCGGGTACGGATCCAAGAGGGCTCCGGCGAATGCACGCGCGACGCGGGGGTCGTTCGTGCGCGGAGTGATGGAAGGATCGAAGAGGAGCGCTGCTCGGAAATCCCTGCGCGCCTCTTCGGCCGAGTCCGGCTTCTCGGCTGCCTTCTCCGCCTCGCCACGGTATGCAGCCGCGATCACCGCGTGCGTGCACAGCGCGTGCCGGCAGTAGTTGATCGTCGCGCTATCGCTCTCGGTCGTGTCGATGGGAGGAGGGGGACGAGGCTTTCGGTCGAGCGCGTGTCGCGTGCCGATCGTCAGGTCGAACGCGGCGTCGGGCGTGCCGTAGTAGAAGGAGCGGCCGCTTGCAGAGACGGAGGGCGGGCGCGTGATCGATCGGGAGAGCGCTGCGCGCTTCAATAGGTCGCCAACGGGCTCGTCCGTCACGTCGAGCACGAGCATGTCGAACCGCGTGTCCGAGGGGTCGCGGTGAGAACCGAGGCTCTTCCACCAATCCGTGAGCGTCGTCACGAAGTCTTTGGCGTCGAAGAGCTTGATCGACTCGGTGTGGTGCTCGGTGGCGATGTCTCGCAGCGCGCGATCGCGGAGGGCGAACTTTTCTCCGGGCGTCACCTCGGCGACGCGGATGCCATCTTCGTTCGACGGCAAGCAGGGCGACGCCGCGATGGTCGTGGCCTCGCACGCGAGACCAGCGGCGTGGCGACCCACGATGTGCAGCCCACACCCGGACATGGGGGCGAGTGCCGAGCTCACGAGCCCGTCGTCGAAGCGCGTGTTTCGCGAGCGCTCCAGCGCCGTCAGGAGTCGGGTGAATCGTGGACCACTCGTGGTCGGATCGATCTCCAGCCACGCGTCCCGATTGGGCGGCGCTCCATCCCGGACGAGCTTCGCCGTGGCGCCGTCGTCGTCGAGCATCGTGATGGATCCGACGTCGCGCTGGCCTAGGAGTATGCGATCGCCTCGGATGGCGAGGAGATCGTCGAGGACGAGCTCGTGGCATGCGTCCTCGCTGCCGAGCGTCTCTGGGAGCGCCGCCTGAACGGCGTTGGGAAACGGCAGGGTCACCGATGCATCGACGCGGCCGCGGAGGAGCCACGGCGTGACCACGAGGGCGAAGGCAATCGCGACCGGCCCAAAGCCGCGGCGGACCGCCGTCGCGAGACCGCCGAACACGGCGCGGGGCGAGAGGATGGCGGGGACGAGGAGGAGGGGCGCGAGTGAGACGAGCACGAGGAGGAAGCGAGAGACTCGTCCCTCGGCGGTGCCGACCCCGACTGCGACGAGGAGTACCGCGAGGACGGCGTGGAGCAATGACGCGCCGGCTGCGGCGCGCGCTGCGTCGTCCTCGAGGTCGCCGAGCGTCATCGAGAAGATGCCGACCGTGGCTGGAAACGCCGCGAGTGAGACGCCGTGGCACCCGTAGATGTTCGCGATCCCGACGAGAACGATCACGAGCGTCAGCGCGAGCACGACGAAGCGACGCCCGTCGAAGCGAGCGCGCTTGGCGACGCGCGCATCGATGCCGAAGACGAAGCTCGCCAACGTCGCGAGCGTGCTTGCCGCGAATGCACCGACCCCGACCGCGGATGCTGCGCCCCCGGCCGCATCATCGCGGAGGTCCCGGAGCGTGGAGTAGGCGACGCCTTCGGTGGCGCTTCGGCTGTGGAACCACGCGTACGCGATCGCCAGCGTCGCGGCGGCGACGAACGCCATCGACCATTTCGCGACGGCGCGGGTCCGGGCGCCCAGAGAGCCGAGGGTAGCAGTGAGCACGGCACTGACGACGACCGTGAGCGAGAACGCGAGCGCCGCGTCGCGCTGGAACCCGTCGTAGACAGCGCGTTGAACGAAACCCCAATCGCGGTCGACCGCAGCCGTGAGCCCGAAGGCCGCGGGGAAGAGCAGGAGCCCCGCGAGCACGAAGCCCGCATGCGAAGGCTTGTCGTTCACTCGGCCCCTCGGCGGCGGAGCGCGGTGAGGACGATGGCGAACAGGAGGCCGATCGCGCCGCCCCACACCACACCGCGGCGCATCGGCCGCCACCGGTCGAACGTGTACGCCGTACGCGTCACGACGCCGAGCGAAGGTACGTCGCTCTGGGTGTTCTTCGTCAGGTCGATGTTGGGCGATGCGCTCGCGAACCCATCGGCGGGAATGTTGCGCGAGGGGTGTTTCGTCGCGGTCTCGCCCCACGAGTCGTGGTCGGGCGATGAGCACTCGGATCGTCCCAAATTGGGATGATAATCGAGGTAGCGAGCGTGGAAGCCGTTCCCTTCGCTCGCTGTGGCAACCGACGCATGGACGTCGAGCGATCCGTTGATCAGCTTGGTCCCCCCGCCGATGGGCGCGACCAAGTGAAACTTCACGTCCTCACCGGCTTCACCCCGCGCGGAGCGGCGGTGGACGCGCGTGGTAACCGCGACGGACTGGGTGAGCGCCGTGAGCGAATCGAAGCCCAGGAGCTTCCAATCGGCTTCCGGAGTGCTGCCCCCGACGCAGTCGAGACACCCGTACGTGCTACCGGCGTACTCCGTGACGAAGGCGCCGGGATGGCGCGCGATCGTCGTTTCGAACACCGTGCGGTAGTAGTCCTCGAACCGCGACGCCGGCGTGGCGATCGCGAGGTCGACCGGGGGCGTCACGTCGTCTTGCCCCTCGACGGCGGCACGTTGGCTGGTGACGACGTGAACGACGATGTCCGCCACACCGCCATCGATCGCGCCCATCGCGAGCGGTAGCTCCATCGCCGGCCCGTCGTACACATACCGGATCGGTGAAAGCACGGCACGGTCGCCGTCGAACGGAAGCTTCTTCGGATCGATCGTGGCCACGAGGAACGCGTGGTCCTTCGTCAGGTAGGGCGTGAGCGCCGCGTGGGCGCCATCGGGCACGTGGAAGCCGCGGGACCGCAGCCATGCGTCGATGGGTGTCGCGGCGTCTCCCGACACCATCTCCAGCGACATCTCGCGTGGGCCGAACGCCCCGGCGACGCTTCGCGGTAGCATCCGGAAGACGAACGGATTGCCCATCGACCCTTCTTCGCTCTTCGCGCCACGGGAGACCCCCTCCTCTTGGTCTTCTTCGGTGGGGCACGGGTTCAGCTCCCACACGTCGAGGAGCGATGGTGCGGTCGACTGATTCAACTTTTGGAGGATCCCGCGCGGCAGAACCTTGACGTTGCCGAGCGATACGCTCGCCGGCACCGGAACGACGAACGCGAACGCCGCGGCGGGGCCGCGATAATCGCGCTGGATCGTGACGACCCCGCGCGTGCCGTCGTGCGCGATGACGACGCTCGCCGAGTCACCACCGACGGAGCTCGCATCGCGACCGACGAAGAACCCCGGCGAGCCCGCGCCAGCGTCGAACGCCCACGCGAGTACAGCCAACGTCGAGAGCCACCCCGCCGCACGCATCGACGGAGAGCCTACCAGAGTAGGGCGTCATGCATGGCTGAGCACGTCAGCGGAAGCTCGTCGTCTGCACACTCGTAGGTTTCCTCCGCGACGGAACGAAGCTCGAGCGCGGAATCGAGCACAAACTCAGAGGAGCTCGAGGAGCTCAACTCCAACCGACGTTCGGCGAGCTGCAGACAGGGCACTTCCCTTGCACGTCGACCAGATCGGTCGAGTGGCAGTGCACGCACGCGAGCTCGGTGCCCGGCTCGCGAACGAGCGCCTGCCCTTGCTTGCACTGGCGACAGTAGCGAAAGACCTGCGGGCGCGTGGGCACGTACGGTCGAACGCCGATCGGCCCGAACCCGTAGCCGCAGTCCCGACAGTGATAGCTCTGCACGATCGTCATCGGGGCAAACCCCCGCTCACAAGCAGTTGCGCTTCTGGAGCACCAGCGGCGGGAGCGGCTTCTGCGTGAAGTCGAACGCGTTCATCAGATCGTTCGCCTGACCGTCTTGCGCCGCCGGATCGATCGAGCTCAGCGTCTTCGTGGCGCCGAACACCTTCTCGATGAAGCGCGGGATGCTCGCTTGCTCCGCCACGTCCTTGAGGATGTAACCCTCCTTCGCGTACGGCGACATGATGATGAGCGGGAGCCGGAAGCCGAGCCCATAGGGGTTCTTCGAGTCGCAACCGTACTGGCGGGGCGGAGGAACGTGGTCGTACCAACCACCGAAGTCGTCCATCGTGAAGATGATGACGCTGTCCTTCCAGTAGTCGCTCTGCATGAGCTTGTTGATGTGACCGACGGTCCAGTTCTCACCGGTGCAGACGCCGCCGATGGCAGGGTGCTCGTCGGCGAGATCCTGATCGACGAGCCAACTCACCGCGGGGAGCGTCTTGTTGTCGATCGCGGTGTCGAAGTCGTCGACCTTGACGATGTTCTTCCACCCGGGGCCGTTGCGGATCCCGTCGATGGCGTTGAACATCGACCACACCTCGGGCAGGAGATAGAAGTTCGACCCGTAGAACTTCCAGTCCACGCCCTGCGGAAGGATGTCCGGGACGGAGGGGATCTTGAAGCAGGGGAAGACCTGCTTGTCGGTGCACGTCTGCTGATCCTGGATCGTCACGCGACTCGTCGATGCCTGATCGCATCCCCAATAGGGATGAAGGACCTCGGTGTTCGGGTTCCCGGTCGCCCACCCGGCTTGGGCGGCGAGCACGACCGTGTGCCCGGGGAAGCTCGGACCGAGCACGTTGGCGAAGAAGTGATCGGCGAGCACGAAGTGGCGCGCGTACTGCCAGTAGTTCGGGATGTCGGCCTCTTGGTATTGGGCCCAGGCGAGGTGGTCGCCGTTGTTGTCGGACCCGCTGACGTCCTCCCACCCGTTCATCGCGCCGCCGTTCCAATCGGTGAGCGCACACGAGTGCTGGTGGCACAGATCGCGAGGCGTGCTGTCCGGCGCGTGCGGAACGGGGATCGTCCCGTTCTTCAGCTTCGCGACGGTCGTGCCCTCGGCCCCCGGGAACGAGCCGAAGTAGTTGTCGAACGTGTGGTTCTCCTTCACCACGACGATGACGTGCTTGATCGGCATCGGAGGGGGCGGCGGCGCGGCGTCGACGACCACCGGTGCGTCGGGCGCGGCGTCGTTGACGATGGAGGCATCGGTGCCGGCATCGTTGCCGGGGGGCGGCGGCTCGGACGGGCTACTCCCGCACGCCACGAGAGGAGCAAGAGCGGCCAGGAAGGCAATGCGACGCATGAGCGAAGAGTGACGAGTTTGGCGCCCGCCGCCAACCGGAAAGAACCGACTCAGACCGGGGCGCGGCGCCGCAGCCGCCCGCTCGCGAAGAGCACGAGCACGAGCACCCACGAACCGGCCATGAGCCAGCGGAGCGTGGCGCCGCCCCGCGGGACGAACTTCATCGTCACCGTGTGATCGCCCGGCGCGAGGGAGACGGCGCGCGCGAAGCCGTTCGCGCGGACGACCGGGGTCTCGGTGCCGTCGACCCACGCGCGCCAGCCGGGGTACCAGGCTTCGTTCACGACGAGGACGCTCGCTTCGTCGGCGTGCGCACGGAGGGCGAGCTCGTCGGTCGCGAACGCGGTGACCTCGGCCGAGACGACCGACGGAGCGACACCGTTCGCGTGCTCGTTCTTCCCGTCCTCGAGGATCGCGAGCGGTGCGGGCGCGAGTGCCTTGGTGCGATCGAGCGCGTCATCGCGGGTCGCCGCGTGATCGACGTTCGCGCTCGGCACCACGTACGCGAACGGGAGCGCGTTCGAGAGCTCGATCACGCCGGCGCCGCGATCGATCGCCCCGGGCAACGCCCGCAGCTCGTCCGGCGGCGGCAGGTAGTGATGGTCCCAACCGTGGATGAAGTGCGGGGCCGTGAGCAGGTAGCGGACGTTGTACTGCGGCGCTAGCTGAGGGTGCTCGCGCAGCGAGTCGACGATCTTCTCGTACTCCTCGAGCAACAGCGGATCCTGGTAGCCGCGGAAGTCGCGGTGCCCGAGGCGCGTCCCCGAGCGACACGAGACACCGAACTCGTCGAGGTAGCGCCAGTGCACCTCGGTGTCGGGAGCGCGCGGCAGCACGTCGGCGGCGACGGCGGGCCCGCCCGGTGCGGGCCGCGGGCGCGTGTGCCGGTCCTCCGGCATGTGGCGCGTGACGTCGAGCACGACCACCAGCGGGAGCGCGAGCGTCGCGACGTGCATCGCGGCGGGCTTCGCGAGCGCTGCGAACCGTGCCTCGAGCCGCGTGCGCACGGCATCGAAGCCGCCCGCGGCGAGCGCGCCGATCGCGGGACCGAGCCAGCTCTCGTAGCGGTGCGGCAGGCGAAACAGCTTCACGCCGGGCACGATCTCGAACGCGAGTGGGAAGAGCGGCCCGTGATCGCCGAGCGCGAGGAGGACCGCGATCACCGCGGCGACCGCGAGCGCGACGCGGCCGGGGAGCTTCTCTTTTCGCAGGAACGCGAGCGGCGCGAGCACGAGCGGGAGGAGCCCGACGTAGAGGTGATTGCCGTCCTGCGGCCACAGGAGCGCCGTGGCCTGCGAGAGCTCGAGGCCACCTTCGGCGAGCGACGCGTAGGAGCGCCCCGCCTGCACGCTCTGCTTCGCGAGCTCGAGCCCCGGGACCAGCACGACCGCCGAGAGCCCGAGCGCGAGCGCGCTCGCCCCGGCGAGCAAGAAGAGCGTTCGTACCAAAATGGGACGTGGCGCTTGGCGCCCGATCTCGACGAGACGCCCGAGGACGTAGACCGCGGTGAGGCTCCCCGCGAACCAGGCGACGGGCGGCGAGCCGGTCCAGACCAGGAGCGCCTCGGCCAACGCCACGAGCGCCAGATCCTGCGGGCGGCGCAGCGCGAAGAGCCGCTCGAGCGCCCAGAGCACCATCGGGAGCCAGCCGAGCGCGGCGGTGAGGTTGAGCTCCCAGTTGTGGCGCATGAACGGCGCGCACTCGATCACGATCGCGCCGAGCGTGGCGGCGGCGAAGCTGGCGCCGAGTCGCCGCAGCCAGAGGAGCCCGAAGCCGCCGGCAAACGCGAAGCCGAGGACGACGCGTGCCTCCTGCCACGAGAGCCCCGGCGACTCGCCGCCGACGAGGCACATGCCCCACGCGAGCGGGTGATACGCGGACGCCTGCGGATCGGCGAAGTAGGGGTAGCCGCCGCGATCGTACGGGTTCCAGTACGGGAGCTCGGCGTGGTGGAGCGAGCGACACAGGAACACGAGGTCGCCCCAGTACTGCTCGGGGACGTCCCACTCGAAGAAGCGAGGCTCGCCCCTCAGGAGCCCGACGAAGAGCGGATGGAACAGGACCAGCGTCGCGAGCGCGACGGCGAGAGCGGCGAGAATTGCGGGGACGCGCTTCCTCACGCTCATTTCGGCGGCTGGACGGCCTTCGCGAAGTGGAGGTAGTCGCTCGACGTCGGGCTCGGCACCGCGCAGCGACCCACGCGCTCGACGAGCTTCGCGATCGGGTCCTTGGCTTCGTCCGCGATCGAGACGTCGGTCGGTCCGTCGTTGGCGCTCTCGGGCATGACCGCCGGGCACGCGCTCTTCGCGAACGCGATCGCGAAGAGCGCGGCGGACTCGGAAGCCTCGGCCGAGGGTCGCTTCAGCACCGGGTCGGCGTAGCGCTTCGTCACGTACTCGCACCCGACGTCGGCGGCGAGCTTGGGATCGAGGACGACGAGCCGGCGCAGCATCAAGCCACGCGCGACGTCCGCCATCTCGTTCTTTTCGGCGAAGAGCTCGCGCGTCCGCTCGGCCATGACGGCTGCGGGCGCAGGCGCGTCCATCGGGAGCGTCATCCCGGCGCGAACGACGAGCTCGGCATCGAGCTTCGGCGTCGCCAGCTTCTTTGCGAGCGCATCTTCGATCGGCTTGCGCGACGCGGCCGGCACCGTGCGGTAGGCGCGAAGCCACTCCGACTTCCCACCGCCAAGCCCGCACACCTCTTCGTGGACCCACGCGTAGCCCGTGTCGGCGCCGATCATGTCGGACGTGTCGGCGAGGACCTTCACGAGCGCGGCTTCACCGCCGCGCCGGTTCACTTCGCCGAAGACGTCTTGGTAGTACTCCTCGGCTTCGTTCGGGTGGGCGTTGCGGACGATGTCGGCCGCGACCTCGAGGAAGCTCGGAACCTTCGCCCAGTCGACGCCAGTGCTTCCCGGTTCAACGCGCGTGCGGCTTGCGAGCCCGCCGCTCGGGTACTCGTAGTCGCTCGTGAGCGCCTTGCGCCGCGGCGTCAGGTAGAAGACGAACCACGGCGCGCCGACGTCCGGCGAGAACGCGAGCATCTGCCCATCGGGGCTCGCATCGAGGCGGGCGCGCCCGCCCGGGGTCGGAGCGATCGTGCCGCCGAGCCGGATGTCGAACGAGCCGTGCGGGCCCGTCCCCATGATCGACGTGCTGCTGCCCGGCCCGCGCAGATCCACGCGCCCGGGGTGGTAGTCGTCGACGCTCGCCGAGACCTTGCCGTTGTCGACGGTGGCTTTGGTGTCGACCTTCGCGCCGCCCGGGCACGAGCACCCGAACGCGAGACAGAGACCGGCGACGCCGAAGGAGCGGAGCACGGAGCGAGGATAGGCGAGGCTCCCACCACGACGCCACCGAGCATCACACCGGGCCGCACTCGCGTATCATCGCGGCATGGTACGCAGGGTCGTCGGGGGAGGCCTGCTCGCAGTGCTCGTCGGCTGCACCCTCGTGACGAGTCTCGACGGACTCGGCGGCGACGCCGGCGTTGCAGATGGCGGCGCCGACGTCGATGCAGACCGTCGCACCGACGCTACGTGGTGTGACGGTGTCGATGCCGCGTTCTGCGACGACTTCGATCGGAGTGACGAGCTGAGCGACGCCTGGCTCCCCCTGGCGAGCGACGCTTCGGCTTCGCTGGCGACGATCGACAGGTTCGAGTTCTGCTCCGGGCCGCACGCGCTCCGAGTCGAGACGAAGACGGTCGTGGATGCCGGGCGGAACACGCAGGGGATCTCGAACTTGGTCACCATCCCGGTCCAAGGCAAGCGCCACATCGTTGCCGAGGTGCGCCTGAAATTCCGGAGTGGCGAGACGCGCGACATGGCGAGCTGGATCTCGATGTTCGCGCTCTCGATCAACTCACCGTTCGGCGATCGCGTGCTGGTGAACCGACTCGATACCGCGCGCCTGTTCCTCCCGCGCGTCGGTGATGCCGGAGCATCGTTCCCCGGAGCGTCGGACTTCGTCACCGGCGAGTGCGTACGCGTCGTCCTCGACGTCGTCTTTGCTCCCGCGGCCTCGGGCGGGCGGGCGATTCTGTTCGAGGAAGTCGATGGTGGGATGATCACGCTCGTCGACACCGGAGCGATCGACGTGAGCAGTGACAGCCCGAGCACCGCCACGCTCAACGTCGGGATCAACAACCTCGGCATCTCGCCGACGGCGACCAACTACCTCGTCGACGACGTCATCGTCCGCGCCCTCCCGTGAGGGGGTGACTTCACGGTGCGCCCGCTCCGCTCTTCGCGTCCTGAAGCTGCTGCATCACACCCGGCACGAGCTCGAGCACGCCGAACACCAACCCGAGCCCGGCGCAGATCAGGCCCGCGATCGCGAGGCCGTTGCCCTTCAGCGTCTGCGGCGACGCCTTGATCTTCATGAGTCCCAGGATCCCGGTGATGATCCCCGTGATCGCGAGCGGAAGCCCCAGGAACCCGAGGCAACAGCACGAGGGCACGATCGAGAGGATGCCCGTGACCAGCGAAGCAATCGAGAGCGGGTGCGTCTTCTGCATCGGCGTCGGCGAGCCGTACCCACCAGCGACGGGCGGAGGGCCGTAGTAGGGCGGAGGAGCGGAGGGCATCATCGTGAGAGGGTTCATGGCCCCCACGTACGCCCAGGGTCGGGTGCCCTCCCTTACATCGGCCTTACAACGCCGAGCGGTACGCCCCCTTCATCGCCTTCGCGATCGCGCGGAGCGCCGGCTCCAGCGCCGCCCCCTTGCGCCACGCGAGCGCGATCGTTCGCTTCGCGTGCGGCGCCGCCAGCGGTCGCGCGTGGAGCTTCGCCCGCTGAAGCTCCGTGCCGAGCGCCAGCGCCGGGATGAGCGTGAGCCCTCCCCCGAGCGCCACCATCTGCACCAACGTGGAGAGGCTCGTCGCGCGGAACTCGCCCTCGTGCACCCTCGAACGACTGCACGCCTCCAGCGCTTGGTCGCGGAAGCAATGTCCGTCGTCGAGCAGGAGCAGCTCCTCTCCGCGAAGCTCCGCCTCGGTCAGCGGGCCCTTCTTCTTCGCGAGCGGGTGATCGGGCCGCATCACGACGACGAACGGATCGACGCCGATGACCTCGTGCTCGACGTCGCCGAGCTCCGCCTCGAGCGCGACGGCCGCACCATCCAGCTCGCCCGCGTGAAGGCGCTCCATCAGGGTGGCGGTCTTCTCCTCGAGCCACGCGATCTTCAGCTTCGGCAGCTCGGTCCGGAGCGCCGGTGTAGCGGCGGGAAGGAGGTAAGGCGAGACCGTCGGGATGACACCGATGCGGAGCGACGCCGCGAGCGGATCCCGGACGCGTGCGGACGCGTTCACGAGCTCGTCCGCCTCGAGCAGGAGCCGCTTCGCCCGCGCGACCACGTCCCGCCCGGCCGCGGTGACGAGCACGCGCTTGCTCGCGCGCTCGAAGATCTTCACGCCGAGCGCGTCTTCGACCTGGGCGACCTGCGTGCTCAGCGACGGTTGGGCCACGTGGCAGCGGTCCGCAGCGCGCCGGAACGAGAGCTCCTCGGCGATGGCCACCACGTACTGGAGCTGGCGGAGGGTGAAGGGATGCGGCGCGGTCGTTGGCATGGGCCTCGATAGATTGTAACTATCGATTCCATCAAATCAATCGATTGGAGCAACCTTCACCCCAGGCTTACGTTCTCCTCGTGGCCGCAACGGCGGCCGAGAAATCCCAGGGGAAACGTTCGTCGCGTCGCACCCGGGCGAGGTCTGCCCCGCGAAGTGGAAGCCGGGCGCGGCCACGGGTCGGGAAGATCTGAACGAGGACCGTCGTGCTCGCTTCAGGTCGGGTGAGCCCGCTTGGAGCGGCAGCTCACCTCGACGAGGAACCCGTCGTGACGGCAGTAGATCATCGTGCCGCGGGCGTTCACGTCGATCGCGGAGACGTCGGCGTGCTCCGCGACGAGCGCCGCGTGCATGCGCTCGACGGTAGCGACGTCGGGGACGAGGAACCCGAGGTGGAAGTCGTTCGGGTACGGCGTCTCGTCCTTCCGCCGCTGAAGGACGAGCACGAAAGGCCCGTCGCCTTCGAGGATGGCGATCGCGGGTGACGTCCTGCTCGTCTGGAGTCGGAAACCGAAGTGGCGCTCGAAGAACGCCGCGGTGCTCTGGACGTCGTGGACTTGGAGATCGAGATGGTTGAGATGCATGGGAGCCTCGGGGCACACGTGTGCCGTCTCGCCGAGGCAGCTCATCTCACCGTGAGAGGCTGAAGTCTCCTCACCACGAGGAGTGACCGGGGCTCACCCGAACCGGCCTGCCGTTTTTCGGACGACGGGACTCTAGCGCGGGCCAATCTCCGGTGCCAACGCGATCAGCGAGCCGAGCTCGCCGGCTTCGCTTCCGCGGCGCACGCCTTCACGCACTCGCGGTAGGGATCGCTGCAGCTCTTCACGCAGGCATCCGATGCCTCGGGGCAAGCGCCGAGGCACGTGGTCTGGTTGAGCCCGCAGATCGAGACGCACACCGTCGTGGGCGAGACGTCGTCGTTCTTGGAAGCGGTGGGCGTGCAGCCCAGCGCGAGAAGGACGAGCACGAGAGCGCGGCTCACGAGCTCACCCCCAGCTGCGGGATGCCGAACGCGCGCCGATACATCCGGCGCAACATGAACCAGCCGAGCGCGGCGATCACGATGAGCTCGGTGCCGCTCCCGAGGAACAGCACGCCCCAACCGACGAACTTGGAGAACACGAAGACGACGAGCGCGCTCGCGACCGCGAACGCACCGAGATCGAGGACGGCGCGCACCGAGGCGAGCGCACCGAGCGGGTGCACCATCCGTACGCCGAGCATCGACACGCAGAGCGCGGTCGGCGGCGCGAGCGCGAGCGGCGCGTTCGCATCGAGCATGTCCGCGTCGAAGCATCCGTGCGCCACCGCGAACGCGGCGACCTCGACGAAGCCGGCGAGGATCGCGAGCCCGACGACGAAGCTGGCAAGCCTCTTGCCGAAGATGCGCAAGGGCCGCAGACCCCAGACGACGGCGACGCCGAGCGCTGGCACGAGAAATGACGCCCACCAAACCCACCACCCGAACGAAGAAGCCCACGCATATCCGGCAACGAGAAACTCTCGCAGGGACAATCGGTTACCTCCCGTGTGCTGCGGAATCGGCCACGCAGCGTTGCACGGGAGACGATAAGGCGCCGACCCAGCCGCGCAAGCCCCGTTCGGTCGGCGCTCAGGGGGGCGGCGAAACCATCCGCGCGACCCATACGCCCTTCTCGCACGACATCACCCGGCCATAGGGGCACGGGCCGTCGTAACAGACGTCGCCCGCCTTCTTGCAAGGCGAGCCAGCGCTCGCGCACGGGGCCTTCGGCGGTTCGCAAGTCCAACGCGCGGGGAGCGGGGGCCGGTACGCACCGCCGCACATGGGCGGGCTCGCGCATTGGCAGACACCTTGCGGGTACGCGCACCGCAGGAGCGCGGTGGCGGGACTGCATGCGACGAACCCGCCGTAGGCAGGAGGACAAGTGGCGGGCCCAGCGTCCGCGCGCGCACCGGCGTCGACCGTTGCGACCGGCGCCATCGCAGTGCCGCCTCCATCGTCCGCCGCGACGACGTTGGACGACGCGTCGACCGGAGCGACCGACGCATCCGACGCGACGGTCGCGACAGGTGCGCTCGCGTCGGCATCGTTGGCGGGAGGCTGCTCGACGACGGGTGTCTGCGCAGGAGTGCACGCGCCGAGCACGAGCAACGCGAGGAGTGAGGAGCGGAGCGTCATGAAGTCCTGCATATCAGCCGAGGTCGACTCCGCGCTCCTCGTGCGTGAGCGCCGAATCGAGCGGCTCACGCGCGCGGCGGAACTCCTCGGGGATCCCCTCCGTGCCGACCGCGAGCGCGACGATGCCGCCGACGATCGCGCACGTCGTGTCCCGATCGCCCAACCCGGCGAGCGTGGTCCACAGGGCTTCCTCGAAGTCGTCCAGGTGGCGCAGCGCACACCAGAGCGAGAACGGCACCGTGTCCGACGAGACGACGCGATACCCGGAGCCGAGCCGACGCGCGACGGTCCGCGGATCGGTGTCGGGATCGATCGTGGATGCCTCTTCCAGACCGAACCGGGTCGGGCTGTCCGGCGTGCGCGCGAGCACCTCGCGGAAGATGGCGTCGCGCGAGAAGCTCTCGCCCGCGCCGATGCGCGCCGCCAACGCTGCGGCGACCGCCACGGCGATCGCGCCCGCTTGGCCATCGGGGTGGGCATGCGTGGGAACCGCCGACGCGCGCGCGTGCGCGACGACGGCGTCGAGGTCGTCGTGGAAGAACGCGCCCACCGGCGCCGACCGCATGGCGGCACCGTTCCCCATCGAGCCAGCGCCGTCGAACGCGGCGCTGGCAGCGTCCGCCCACGGCTCACCGAGCGAGATCGCCCTCAAGATGGAGTGGGCCGTGCCGCCGTAACCGCGCCGCGGATCACGTCGGTAGCGTTCGGCGAACCGATGTGCGAGCGCGTCCGAGTCGACGCGCCCGAGCTCGGTGAGCACCTCGACGATGGAGAGCGCCATCGCCGTGTCGTCCGTCCAGTACCAAGGGTCGCGTGGGAGCGCGCGACTCTCGATGAAGGACACGACGACCGCGTCGTTCACGAAGAACCGCTGGCCGAACGCATCCCCAATCGAGAGTCCATCGAGAGAGAGGCGAGCGCGCGCGGTCGGGTCCATCGCCGGATTGACGAAGGAGACACGCGATCCCTTCCGTCCTCAAGACGCGGCGGCGTCCACCGGCCACGGTTTCGCGCGGAGCCCCGCCATCCAGTTGTCGTGGCGACCGTCGAAGTAGCCGATCTCGAGCTGCCCGACGTCCACGTCGTCGAGCGTGTTCACGTTCACGCTGACGAACGCGCCGCCGATCTCGGGGACGTCGCCCTTGCCGAAGCACTGCACACCGCACGTCCGACAGAAGTAGCGCGTGGCGACCGGGCTCATCGCGTAGGTCCCGAGGGCGTTCTCGCTCGTGAGGAGCCGAAACGCGTCCGGCTTCGTGTTGGCGCCGGTGACGCCGGTCTTGTGGCAGATGCTGCAGTTGCACCGGGTGGCCTTCCCGCCGAGATCCAGGTCGATCTCGAAGCGAACGGCGCCGCAATGACAGCTTCCTCGGTAGGTCTTTTTCATGGAAAAGACCCTACCGGAACGCTTTGTCAGCCCCATGTCAGGTTTTCGCAGGGGATAGTTTTGGCCGACCACGCCCGAGTGAACGGGCCGCTTGGTTTTTTTGGTGAGCCCGTGACCCGGGCATGGTTGGGAGTCGAACCCAACGCCGTTTCCGGCGTTTTCCAAGGCGTGTAGGGACCGTGCGGATGGGCGTGGTCGGCGGCGGAACGGACGACGGAGCGCGCGCTCTCTGACGCCAGCGGAGCTACTTCGTGTCCTGATGCCCCAACCGCACCTCGATCCCGGGGTGCCGCGCGACGAGCGCCTCGAGCTGCTCCAGGCTCTCCACGCTCTTCGGCCGATCCGACGAGAACGTCCCCGGCTCCACGTGGTGCTCCCAGCCCCACTTCGTGTGGCACGCGTCGCCGACGTAGAGCACCGGTCCCTTCGTGGTACGCGCCAAGTACGCCGTGCTCCCGGGCGTGTGTCCCGGCGCGTGGATCGCGAAGAGCGTCGCGTCACCGAACACGTCGAGCACGCCACCGAGCTTGCCGTCGGGATCCGCCGTGAACTTCCACTCGCGGAGCGGCCCCTTTCCTTCCAGCTCGCGATCGGTCATCGGCGCCAACACGAAGCCCGCTGCGGTGCGGCCTGCGGTCTCGCCGGGGCCGGCGTAGAACGGCACCGTGTTCGGGATGTCCGGCGTGCCCATCACGTGATCCATGTGGAGGTGCGTGAGCAGCACGCCCGCGGGAGCTTCGGGCTGCGCCGCGAGCCAGGTCGCCGTGTCGGTCTGCACCTTCAGATCGCCGAGCGGGAGGACCTTGCTCATCCACGGACCGACCGCCGACTTCGCGGGATCGCCGCGGAGCGCCTTCTCCACCCCGGTGTCGACGAGGAACAACCCGCGCGTCGGGTGATGGATGGCGTGGAGGAAGACGCGGATCGGCTCGGGGCCCGACTTCAGGCCGGCCTCCTTCGCGGCGGGCGCATCCAAGTTGATGAGACCCGCGCGATCGACGGCCCAGTCGGCGGCGACGATCGTCTCGGTCGTGATCGGGCCGGGCTGATCGACGACGCGCTCGAGCTCCGCCGAGGATGAAGCGCGCCCCAGCTCCGCGGCGACGACGGCGTGCGTCGACGGCGGGCGCCCGACCGCGGCAGCGCCCGCGGTTCCGGTGACGAGGAGGGCGACGGTGGCGAGGAGGATCTTGGTGCGGGTCTTCATGCCCCCGAAGATGCGCTCTACGTCTGCGTATGAAAATTCGCCAAATCGCCATGCTACCATACGGAAATGGATATCCCCTGGGACGACGTGCGCATCTTCCTGGCCGTCGCCGAAGAGCGCAGCCTGAGCGGCGCCGCGCGGAAGCTCCGAATCGCGCAGCCCACGATCAGCCGGCGGCTCGCCGCGCTGGAGGCGCGCGCCGGTGAGCCGCTCTTCCAACGCAGCGTCAGCGGGGCCACGCTCACGAGCTACGGAGAGCGCCTGCTCGGACCGGCGCGCAACATGGCGCAATGGGCGGCCGAGGTCGATCGCGCGGCCGAGTCGCGGGAGACCGCGCCACGCGGCGTCGTGCGGATCACGGCGCCCCCGGGCGTCGCGTTCGACATGCTCGCGCCGTTCGCGGGCTTCCTGCGGACGAAGCTCCCGGAGGTCCAGCTCGAGGTGCTCTCCACCGTGCGCTACTTGGACCTGGGCCGGCGCGAGGCCGATCTCGCCCTCCGCTTCGAGTCACCCGAGCAGCGCGACGTCGTCGAGCTCGCCAAGGTGGTGACGAAGGTGGGTGCCTATGCGTCGCGCGCCTACGTCGCGGCGTTGCCGAAGAAGTACGGTCCGGCCGACCTGCGCTTCATCGCCTGGGCGCCACCGTTCGAAGCGCTGCTGCCGAACCCGCAGCTCGCGAAGATGTTCCCCGGGTTTCGGCCGGCGTTCGCCTCCGACGACTTCCTCGTCCAGCTCCGCGCCGCGATCGAGGGTGCGGGCGTGATCTTCCTGGGACAGTTCGCGCATCGCTTCGCGCGCGATGCGGGCCTGGTCGAGCTCGAGGCGCTGGCGGGCTTCTTGAGCGGGATGCGGGCGTCGCTCCACCTGGTGGCGGGCCGGACCGCCCTCGAGATCCCGCGCGTCCGGGCGGTGGCGGATCTGGTCGAGAGCGAGCTGCTGACGCAGCGCTCGGAACGGGGAGGACGGCCCCCGAAACGATGATACTGTGGCTCAATGGGCAGTCTCGTCCGCTTCCTTGCTCCACCGGCAACGTGCTTCCTGCTGTTCGCGTGCACGCACGACTTCGATGCGTACGTGCCGATCGACGGCGCCGCCACCAGTGACGCCGCGACCGACGCGCCGAAGCCCGACGGCGGCGGCACGAACGACGCCGCCAGCCCGTGCACGGAGACGGGCGCGCTGACGTACGTCGGGCACTGCTACTTCGCGATCACCGGCAACTTCGACTTCGACGGCGCGAAGGCGATCTGCATCACCAAGGGCGCGCACCTCGCGACCATCACCAGCACCGCCGAGCGCGACGTCATTCGCCAGGTGGGCAACGCGCGCGAGCGATGGATCGGCTTGTCGCGCCCGAGCGCGTCCGCCTCGGCCGACGGCTCGTTCCAGTGGATCACGGGCGAGCCGCGCGCGGGCTTCGCCGACTGGAACATCGGCGAGCCGAGCGGCTCGGGGCTGTGCGCGCGCGTGCGCACGGGCGCGAGCGCGTGGGCAGACTCCGCCTGCAGCGATGGACACGATGCGCTCTGCGAACGGGAGTGAGCACGAGCGCGTGTGAACGGGGTACCATCGCGAGCGCATGGCACCCCTGGTCAAGACGTACATGAGCGCGCGCCTCGTCTACTTGCGGGCCGGTGATCGCACCGACGTCGCGCTCCGTCCGATGGTGGAGCTGGGGATCAGCGCGGTTCCCGTCCTCGACGCGGAGCATCGGCCGATTCGCGTCGTGACGTTGCGCGATCTCGCGGAGAAGCGCGCGGGCTCCGAGCGGCCCGAGCCGCCGTTGGAGACCATCTCGGGAGAGGCCACGATCGCGGAGGCAGGCGCGAAGCTCATCGCGGCCAACATCCACCACCTGGTGGTCGTCGACGACGAAGGGCTCGCGATCGGCATGCTCTCGGCGCTCGACGTCGTTCGCGGCTTCGTCGGAGCTGCGCCGCACCACCTCGAGTCGGTCGAGCGTATCCCGGCGTCGCGCGCTCAGCTCGACAGCAGCGGCGGCTGACCGGTCACCTCGCGCACGGCGTTCCAGAGCGACTCGTCGACGCGACGGAGACGCGAGATCGCGAGCGGGATCGGGACCTCGACGTAGTGCCCGTGGTAGCGACCGACGACGACGTCGGTCCGACCGGCCATCGCCGCGTGCGCGGCGTGCCGCGCGAGCTCGGCGCAGTAGACGGCGTCGGTCGCGTTCGCGGGTGCGGCGCGGATCGTGTAGCTCGGATCGATGTACTTGATCGTCGTCGCGATGCCGGCCTTCGCGAAGTGGTGGTGGAGCACGTCGCGCACGTGGACGCCGATGTCGAGGTCGGCGCTCGCGTAGCGCAGGTTCCCCGAGGCATCGCGCTCGGCGCCCGGGTGCACGAGCGAGGCACCACATCCCTCGGCGACGACGATGACCGCGTGCCCGCGCCGCGCGAGGCGCTCTTCGACGGCGGCGAGGAGCCCTCCGCGCCCTTCGATCGAGAACGGGAACTCGGGCAGGAGGCAGAAGTTGGCCTCGGCGCTCGCCAGCGCCGCCGTCGCGGCGATGAAGCCGGAGTCGCGCCCCATCAGCTTCACGATGCCGATCCCGTAGCGCGCTCCGGTCGCTTCGGTGTGCGCGGCGTCGATCGCGCTCCGTGCCATGTCGACCGCCGTCTCGAACCCGAAGGTCTTGTCGAGGTACGGGATGTCGTCGTCGATCGTCTTCGGGATGCCCACCACCGCGACCGAGCGCCCCCGCCGCGCGAGC
This sequence comes from Polyangiaceae bacterium, assembly GCA_044224495.1. Taxonomy (GTDB): domain Bacteria; phylum Myxococcota_A; class Polyangia; order Polyangiales; family Polyangiaceae; genus JBGAKG01. The sequence continues at coordinate 160,177 of JBGAKG010000020.1, forward strand.
TCGGTGTGGAGCGCGTCGGCGCCCGCGAGCGTTCCATTGCCCCCGATCGTGAAGAGCACGTGCAGGCCGAGCCGCTCGATCGTGTCGACCATCGCGCCCACGTCCTGGCGCCCGCGCGAGGTCCCGAGGAAGGAACCCCCGAGCCGATGGACGTGGCGAACGTGCTCCGGCTCGAGCGCGAGCGGCGGCAACCCGGCGGGCACCATCCCCTCGAAGCCGTAGCGAAAGCCGACGACGGACTCGACGCCGTACCCGTGGTGGAGCGTGAGGTAGAGCGCGCGGATCGTGTTGTTGATGCCGGGGCACAAGCCGCCGCACGTGACGATGCCCGCCCGGACCGTCGAAGGCGGGAAGAAGATCTGCGCTCGGGGACCACCGCGATCGAAGGAAGCGCTCGGCGTGAGCGCCCGCGTGGGCGAGTGCGACGGATCGTCGACCACGCGCTCGTCTTCGCCGACCCACGCCTCGCGTCCGAGCGGCGAGGCGATCGTCGCGGGTCCGAGCCGCTTCACCGAATACGCGTTGTCCATCGGAGCCCCGAGATTAGACTGCCGCAGCGCACGGAGCGAGGAGCGCGACCCGATGAAGAAGCTCAGGCGACCGCTGATCGCGGGCAACTGGAAGATGAACCGGGGCGGCAAGGACGGCGTCGCGCTCGCGCGCGAAATCGCTGCGCTCGCTCCGACGGTTCCCCACGTCGACCTCCTGATTGCGCCGCCGTTCACCGCGCTCGTCGGCGCGGGTGAGGCGCTCTCCGGCTCCGGGGTCCATCTCGCCGCGCAAAACATGCACGGGCGTCCCCATGGCGCGTTCACCGGCGAGGTCTCGTCGGAGATGCTGCGCGACGCGGGGTGCGACTGGGTGATACTGGGTCACAGCGAGCGCCGGCACGTGTTCGGGGAGAAGGACTCCGACGTCGCGCTCAAGGTGGCGCACGCGCTCGACGCGGGCCTCTGCCCGATCGTGTGCGTCGGCGAGACGCTGGCCGAGCGCGAGGCGGGGCAGACGCTCGCCGTCGTCGGCCGTCAAATCGAAGCCGTGTTGGACGCGCTCGTCACCGATCCGAACCCGGAGGCGATCGCGTACGAGCCGGTGTGGGCGATCGGCACCGGGAAGGTGCCCGCGCCGTCCGACGTGGAGGCGGTCCATCGCAACATCCGCGCGTGGCTCGTCGAACGCAACGCGACGTGGGCGCAGGCGACGCGGATCCTCTATGGCGGCTCGGTGACGGCGAACAACGCGCGCGAGCTCCTCGCGTGCGAGGACGTCGACGGGCTCTTGGTCGGGGGAGCGAGCTTGGACGCGAGTGCGTTCGGCGCGATCGCACGCGTGGCCGAGGAACTCGCAGCTGGCTCACGAGGATGAGCCGAGCGTGCCACCACTCCGACGCAATCAGAGCTCGATCTGCATCCCGAGCTCCACGACCCGATTGGGTGGGATGCCGAAGTACGCCGTTGCGCTCATGGCGTTGCGCGAGACGAGGGCAAACAGCTTCATCGGCAGCCCCCGAATGCCACGCTGCTGCGCGATGAGCGTCTCGCGGCCGAGGAAATACGTCGTTCGATCGAGGTCGATCGAGAGGCCGGCCCGCTTCGCGCCCCTGAGGAGCGCAGGGACGTTCGGCGCCTCCATGTAGCCGAACCGTGCGACGAGCCGATGGAACCCGTGGCCGAGCGGCTCGTACTCGAATCGTCGGTCGGCGTCGGCGTAAGGCTCGTCGATGCTCGCGATGGTGAGTAGCACGACCGTCTCGTGCAGAACCTGGTTGTGCTTGAAGTGGTGGAGGAGAAGCGTCGGCACGCCGCCGGTGTTCCCGGTGAGGAACACGGCGGTCCCGCGCACGCGGTGGGGCTTCGTCTCGGCGATGTCCGCGAGGAACGAGGGGAGCGGAATCATCATCCCACGCAGGTACGACCCAAGACGACCGCGACCGACGATCCACGTCGCGAAGAGGACGAAGACGGCAAGGCCGATCGTGAACGGGACCCATCCGCCCTCGACGAACTTGCGCAGGTTCGCGGCGAGGAACACGGCGTCGATGGCCGCGAACGCCAGACAGAGCGGAACGGCCCGCCAAAGCGGCCAGCGCCAAGCGTGAACGAGCACGACGAAGTACGCGAGCGTGGTCACGGTCATCGTGCCCATGACGGCGAGCCCGTACGCTGCCGCAAGCGAGTCGGACGTCTTGAACCCGACGACGAGCGCGACGCACGCGGCCATGAGAGCCCAGTTCACCTCGGGAACGTAGATTTGTCCGCGATGGCCAGCGGACGTGTGGACGACGGTCACGCGCGGCGAGTAGCCGAGCTGGACGGCCTGTTGGGTGAGCGAGTAGGCGCCCGAGATGAGCGCCTGCGACGCGATGACGGTGGCGCTCGCGCTCAAGAGGATCATGGGTAGGAGGAAGCGCGCGGGGACCGTCGCGTAGAAGATCGACGAACCGGGGCTACCGCCGCCGAGCAGGAACGCCCCTTGGCCGAAGTAGTCGAGGAGGAGTGAGGGGAGGACCAGGCCGAACCACGCGAGCGCGATTGGTCGCCGGCCGAAGTGACCCATGTCCGCGTAGAGAGCTTCGGCACCTGCGATGCAGAGGATGACCGCACCGAGAACGGTGAACGCTTCGCGCGGTCGTGCCCCGATGAACGCCATGGCGCATCGTGGATCGATCGCGGTCAAGACGACCGGTTGATGGACGATCTGCCGAACGCCGAGCACCGCGATCGTGACGAACCAGATCGTCATCACCGGACCGAACACGAACCCGATTCCCTCCGTGCCGCGCCGTTGGACCAAGAACAACAGGACGAGGATCACCGCGGTGATGGGCACGACGTAGGGAGCAAGCCGAGGCGCGGCGACCTTCAACCCTTCGACGGCACTCAGGACGGAGATCGCCGGCGTGACGACGCCGTCGCCATAGAGGAGCGACGCGCCGAAGAGGATGACGAACACGAGGGCGCGGGGCCGCTTCGCGGGTGGAATCAACGCGAGGAGCGCGAGGATGCCCCCTTCACCACCGTTCGACGCCCGCATGACGAAGGCGAGGTACTTCACGGTGACGACCAGCGTCAGCGACCAGAAGATCAGTGAGAGCACGCCGAGGACGGCGAGGCGGTCGACGCCGAGGGGATGCGCACCGCCGAACGCCTCGGCCAAGGCGAAAAGAGGATTGGTGCCGAGATCGCCATACACGACGCCGAGCGCGCCGAGGGCCAAACCAAAGGTGACGCGTCGGGAGACCTTTCCTGAAGCGGTAGAAGCAGGACCTTCGTCGGCATAACTGGGGAGGCGCGGACGGCGCAGGCTCGGCGTCATCGAACGCCGCGATCATGCGCCTCCTGAAGCGTCGATCGAATCAAGAAGCCATCAAATTCGCGCTCGTTCTTGACGTGTTCTTGATCCAAACGCAGCTCGGATTTACGGCGGGTCCTGCTCGTGCATCCCACAATCCACACGCCATGACTCCTCCGAGCGAAGCTGCCGCCGCGAACACGAGCTACATCGGGCGCGCCCTTCGGGATTGGGGTCTCCTCGCGTTCGCGGTCACCGTCCTGGGCTTCACCATCCTCGCCAGCGCGCTCTCGCGTCGGACTGCGAGCTCGGTCGCAAAGCTTCCACCCGATGAGCAAGCGGCGCTCTACGCCCGCACGCTCGAGAACCTGCGCACGGTCTGTGCCGGGCCGGCGCAGGACCTCCAGGACTACTGCGCGGGCGAGGCCGCGATCGCTCTCCAGCTCCCGCAATGCGATGACTCGTGCCGAGCGCTCGCGAAGCCGTTCACCAATCAGCCGACGCGGTGAGCGGCTCGACGGTCGAGCTCGAGATTGAGGAGCAGTACGTTCACGCGAGGCTCGCCGAGCACGCCCAGATCTCGGCCTTCGGTGTGCTTCGCGACCAGCTCGCGCACCTGCTCCTCGCTCATGCCACGCGCACGCGCAACCCGCGGGATCTGGTACTCCGCCGCTGCCGGAGAGATGTGCGGATCGAGGCCGCTCGCCGAAGCCGTGACGAGATCGACCGGAATCGGTGCCGCGTTGCTGGGATCCGCCGCACGGAGCGCGTCGATGCGTGCTTGCGCGTTCTTGGTCAGGGCCTCGTTCGCGGGCCCCAAGTTCGAGCCACCCGATGCCCCTGCGTTGTAGGCCTGAGGTCCGGTGGCCGAAAGGCGACCCCAGAAGTGTCCGGGGTCCTCGAACGATTGCCCGATGAGCCGAGAGCCGACGACGTGACCGTGATCGACCACCAGACTGCCTTCGGCGGCGTCGCGAAACGCGAGCTTCGCGACCGCGGTGATCACGAGCGGATAGACGATACCGGTGAGCAGCGTGAGGAGCGCGAGCATGCCGAACGCCCGCGCCGCGAGCGCAGCGAAGGTCGGTGTGGAACGGATGGGGACGTCGCTGGGTGTGGTCATGGCGTTCTCACGCGAGGTGCATCAGGTTGAGGACGAGATCGATCGCTTTGATCCCGACGAACGGAACGACGATCCCGCCGAGCCCGTAGACGAGCAGGTTGCGTTGGAGGAGGGCGGCTGCACCAACGGGGCGATAGGCGATGCCGCGGAGTGCGAGCGGGATCAAGAAGACGATCACGAGAGCGTTGAAGATCACCGCGCTGAGGATCGCGGTGCCGGGCGCCAAGTGCATGACGTTCAGCCGATCGAGCGCGGGATACGTCACCGCGAAGGCGGCCGGAATGATCGCAAAGTACTTGGCGATGTCGTTCGCAATGCTGAAGGTCGTGAGCGCGCCCCGAGTCATCAGGAGCTGCTTCCCGATCTCCACGATCTCGATCAACTTGGTCGGGTTCGAGTCGAGATCGACCATGTTGCCGGCTTCCTTCGCCGCTTGGGTCCCCGAGCTCATGGCCACGGCCACGTCGGCCTGGGCGAGCGCGGGGGCGTCGTTCGTGCCGTCACCCGTCATCGCGACTAGACGCCCGCCGGTCTGGTGCTCTCGGATGAGGGCCAGCTTGGCCTCGGGTGTGGCCTCCGCGAGATAGTCATCGACTCCGGCTTCGGCCGCGATCGCCGCCGCGGTGAGCGGGTTGTCGCCCGTGATCATGACGGTCTTGATGCCCATCCGGCGGAGCTCCGCGAAGCGCTCCTTGATCCCGCCTTTCACGATGTCCTTGAGCTCGACGACCCCCAGAACGCGCGCCGTTCCGTGATGTACGTTCGCCTCGGCGACGACGAGCGGGGTCCCACCCGCATTCGCGATCGCGCGCGTGGTCGCACGGACGGCGTCGGAGAGCACGGCGTTCTTGGCTTTCACCCAGGAATCTATCGCTTCGGTCGCGCCCTTCCGCAGCTCACGTCCGTCCAAGTCGACGCCGCTCATCCGCGTCTGCGCGGTGAAGGGAACGAACGTCGCCCCCAACTCGCGCACGCTGCGCTCGCGGATCTCGAACTTCTCCTTCGCGAGGATCACGATGCTCCGCCCCTCGGGCGTCTCGTCGGCGAGCGACGCGATCTGCGCAGCGTCCGCGAGCTCCCGCTCGGTCACGCCGGGACCGGGGTGGAACTTCGTGGCCTGGCGGTTGCCCAGCGTGATGGTTCCAGTCTTGTCCAAGAGCAAGACGTCGACGTCGCCGGCAGCCTCGACCGCTCGGCCCGAGGTAGCGATCACGTTCGCTTGGATCATGCGATCCATGCCGGCGATGCCGATCGCAGAGAGGAGTCCGCCAATCGTCGTCGGGATGAGGCAGACCAGAAGAGCGACGAGCACTGTGATCGAGAGTGGCTGGCCCGCGCCGGCGGCCTTCACGCTGAAGATCGAGAAAGGCAACAGGGTGACGGTCGCCAGCAGGAACACGATCGTGAGCGCGGCGAGGAGGATGTTGAGCGCAATCTCGTTTGGCGTCTTCTGGCGCTTCGCTCCCTCGACCATGGAGATCATGCGATCGAGGAACGTCTCACCCGGATCGGCAGCCACGCGCACCACGAGCCAGTCCGAAAGGACGCGCGTCCCAGCCACGACGGCGCTTCGATCCCCTCCCGCTTCACGGATCACGGGCGCGCTCTCGCCGGTGATCGCCGCCTCGTTGACGGAAGCAACGCCTTCGAGGATCTCGCCATCGCAGGGAACGTCGTCGCCTGCCTCGATCAGCACGACGTCGCCCTTGCGCAGCGACGACGACGCCACGGTCTCGACCGCCGCGTCGCGCTTGGCTTGGGCGAGCTTCTTCGCCGGGGTGTCCTTGCGCGCTTGGCGCAGCGTGTCGGCCTGCGCCTTGCCGCGCCCTTCGGCCATCGCCTCGGCGAAGTTGGCGAAGAGTACGGTGAACCAGAGCCACAGCGTGATCGCCAGGATGAAGCCGGCCGGCGCTTCGCCTTTGCCGAACACGGCCTGGAAGAAGAGAGCGGTCGTCAGGAAGCTCCCGACCTCCACCACGAACATGACCGGGTTCTTGAACTGATGGCGTGGATCGAGCTTTCGCAAAGCATCGACGAGTGCACGCTTGACGATCGGACCTTCGAACAGCTTTCGCGGCCCGTGCGGCTTGCGCAGTGGAGCGGGGCTCGAACCAACGATGACGGCAGGCATGATCAGGCTCCGTGAGCGAGCAGGTGCTCGACGATGGGTCCGAGCGCGAGCGCTGGGATGAAGGTGAGCGCACCGACGACGACGATCGTGCCAACCAGCATCACGACGAAGAGGGGCGTGTGGGTCGGGAGGGTGCCGCTCGTCTCGGGGACGATCTTCTTCCGGGCGAGCGAACCCGCGATCGCGAGCGTGGGGACGATGAGCCAGAACCGCGCGCCCCACATGCAGATGCCGAGCGCCGTGTTGTAGAACGGAGTGTTCGCGCCGAGCCCCGCAAACGCGCTTCCGTTGTTGTTCGCGGCGGACGAGAACGCGTAGAGGATCTCACTGAAGCCGTGAGCCGATGGGTTCGCGACCCCCTTCTGTCCCGCCTCGGTCACGCAGGCGATCGCCGTTCCGACGAGGACGAGGAGCGGCGGGATCAGGATGACGAGCGACGCCATCTTCATCTCGTACGCTTCGATCTTCTTGCCCAAGTACTCGGGAGTGCGGCCGACCATGAGGCCCGCCACGAAGACGGCGACGATGGCGAACATGAGCATCCCGTAGAGACCGGAGCCGACGCCACCGAAGACGATCTCGCCGAGCTGCATGAGCCACATCGGAACGAGCCCCCCGAGCGGGGTGAACGAGTCGTGCATCCCGTTGACGGAGCCGTTGGACGCCGCCGTGGTGGCGGTCGCCCAGAGGCCCGTGTCGGTGATGCCGAAGCGCGTCTCCTTCCCTTCCATGTTCCCGCCGGCCTGGAGCGCGCTCGCGGCGCCGTCGATCGGGAGCCCGGCGAGTGCCGGGTTGCCGCCTTGCTCCTGCGTGACGCAGAGGAGGAGAAGCGGAACGAAGATGACGAACATCGCACCGAGGAGGGCCCAACCTTGACGAGCGTCGCCGACCATCTTGCCGAACGTCTGGCAGAGGGCGGCGGGAATCACGAGGATCGCGAAGACCTCGACGAAGTTCGAAAGCGGCGTCGGGTTTTCGAACGGGTGCGCGGAGTTCGCGTTGAAGAAGCCGCCTCCGTTGGTTCCGAGCTGCTTGATGATGACCTGGGACGCCACGGGGCCAAGCGCGATCACCTGCTCGGAGACGGTCTGGCCGTTCGCGTCTTTCGTGCTCTCCACCAACGTCGCGCTGGCATGGGGAGAGAACGTCTGCACCACCCCTTGCGAGAGCAGCACGATCGCGCCGACGACGGAGAGTGGGAGGAGCACGTAGAGCGTGCTGCGCAGGAGGTCGACCCAGAAGCTTCCGAGGTCGGCCGTGGTCTTCCGAGTGAAGCCACGGATGAGCGCGACGAGCACGGCCATGCCGGTTGCTGCCGACACGAAGTTCTGCACGGTCAGCCCGAGCATTTGCGTCAGGTAGCTGAGCGTCGTCTCTCCTGCGTACCCCTGCCAGTTCGTGTTGCTCGCAAAGCTGATCGCCGTGTTGAACGACGAGTCGGGTGATACGGGACCGAGCGCCGCCGGGTTGGCAGGGAGCGAGCCCTGCACGCGCTGAAGCAAGTAGACGACGAGCAGGCCCGCGACGTTGAACAGGAGGACTGCGTAGGCGTAGGTCTTCCAGTTCATCTCCTCCTTCGGGTCGACCCGCAGGATGCGTAGAAAGAGCCGCTCGAGCGGTCCCAGGATTCTCTGCGCAACCGTCGCCTGACCTCGATAGACGCGCGCCATGTAGCTCCCGAGCGGGATGGCGACCGCGACCAGGAGCACGCAGTAGAGCGCGAGCTGAAGAACGGCGTTCGTCGTCATCCGAACCGCTCCGGCGCGAGCATCGCCGCGAACAGATAGCCGAGGAGGAGGACGGTGAGGACGCCACACGCGACGTACAGAGCGGGCATGGGATCCTCCTCAGACGCGCTCGCAAAGGCGCACGAGCCCGAGCGTCGCGACGAACAGAACCAACGTGAGACCGATGAAGACCGCATCCATGGCAGCCCCACTTGTAGCCATCGCCGTCTAAAGATTGTCTCAAGGCGGTCGATTGTTGCGAGCGGCCGAAGCTGCTGCCCTTGCGCCTCGACTGACGTAGGCGCAGCTTTGCGTCGCGATGGCCACGGTACGCAGACCCACCGCCGACGAAGCGCTCGCGCGCGTCCACGCGGAGGAGCAACGCGCGCGCCGCGGCAAGCTCACCATCTTCTTCGGAGCCGCGCCGGGCGTCGGCAAGACCTACGCGATGCTCGAGGCAGCGCGCGCGGAGAAGGGGGCGGTCGTGGGAGTGGTGGAGACGCACGGGCGTGCAGAAACCGCGGCCCGCCTCGAAGGGTTCGACACGATCCCTCGCCGGATTGTCGAGCACCGCGGCATCTCCCTGTCCGAGCTCGACTTGGATGCGGCGCTGAAGCGCCGACCCGCGCTGCTGCTCGTCGACGAACTGGCGCACACGAACGCCCCCGGCTCGCGCCACGCGAAGCGTTGGCAGGACGTCGAAGAGCTCCTCGAAGCTGGCGTCGACGTCTACACCACCGTGAACGTGCAGCACGTCGAGAGCCTGAACGACGTCGTCGCTCAGATCACCGGGGTGATCGTCCGCGAGACCGTCCCCGATCGCGTCATCGAGGAAGCGGAGGAGATCCGGCTCGTCGACCTACCGCCGGCCGAGCTCCTCGATCGGCTCTCGGAAGGGAAGATCTACGTTCCGGAGCAAGCGCGGCGGGCGCTGGAGGGGTTCTTCAAGAAGGGCACCCTCACGGCGCTCCGTGAGATGGCGCTTCGGCAAACGGCCGAGCGCGTCGACGAGGACGTGCTCTCCCAGCGCCGAGCGGAAGGCGTGGAGCGGACGTGGCCCGTGACCGAGCGCATCCTCGTGTGCGTCAGTGCGAGCCCGGCGGCCGCTCGCCTCGTCCGTGCAGCGCGGCGCGTCGCTTCCCGCCTGCGCGCCGAGTGGATCGTGGCGTACGTCGAGACGCCCGATGCGCTCCGGATGTCCGAAGCAGATCGCGAGCGAGTGGCGGCGACCCTGAGGCTCGCCGAGCAACTCGGTGGCGAGACCGTGCGGCTCAGCGGCGAACGCGCTCCCGACGAGCTGATCGCGTACGCGCGCTCGCGCAACGTGACGAAGATCGTCGTCGGAAAGCCGACCCACTCGCGTTGGCGCGATCTGATTCGACCCTCCTTTCTCGACGAGATCGTGCGCGAGACGCCGGACATCGACATCCACGTCATCACGACCGACGAGCGGAGCGAGGGGCCCACACCGCGACCCGGCACCGCCGAACGGGAGCGTCTTCGACCGACGGGGTTCATCGCGGCGATCTCGTCGGTCGCGGCCTCGACTGCCTTCTCGTGGTTCGTGTTCGGCCACACGTCCCTCGCCGACGTCGTCATGGTGTACCTTTTTGGGATCGTCTTGGTCTCGATGCGGTTTGGATACGGCCCATCGATCATCGCGTCGATCTCCGGCGTCCTCGCGTTGGATTTCTTCTTTGTCCCTCCCTACTTCAGCTTCAGCGTGAGCGATCTGAGCCACGTGGTGACCTTCGCGGTCATGTTCGGCGTGGCGCTCGTCATCAGTCGACTGACGAAGCGCATCCGCGACCAGGCCGACACCGCCCGCCGCCGCGAGAGTCGGTCCACCCGGCTCTATGCGATGACCCGAGAGCTCGCGGATGGCTCCTCGGCGGGCGCGCTCGCCCGCATCGCCGCCAAGCACGTGGGCGAAGCGTTCGGTGCCGAGGTGGGGATCCTCCTCCCCGACGGAACCGGTACGCTCACGGCCAATCCGCCCTTCGCCCTCTCGAAGAACGATCGAGGTGCGGTCGAGTGGGTTTGGCAGCACCGAAAGCCGGCCGGGCTGGCGACCGACACGCTCCCTGCCGCCAGCGCGCGATTTCTCCTCCTGCGCGGCGGACAGGATCGCGTCGGTGTACTCGCGCTCCGCCCGTCGCATCCGCGCCAACTGCTCGATCCCGAGCAGACGCAGCTCCTCGAGACGTTCGCGAGCCAGATCGCGAACGCGCTGGAGCGAGTGCGACTCGCCGAAGAGGCGCGCCGTGCGGAGCTCGCGGCCGAGACCGAGCGCCTGCGGAGCTCGCTCCTGAGCTCGGTTTCGCACGATCTCCGCACACCCCTCGGGGTCATCACCGGGGCGACGAGCACGCTCCTCGCCGACGACGCCGAGATCAGCGACGCCGCGCGGCACGAGCTCCTCGAGACGGCCCACGAGGAAGCCGAGCACCTCAACCGGCTCGTTCGCAACTTGCTCGACATGACCCGAGTCGCGTCGGGGGCGATTCGGCCGAAGAAGGAGTGGCATCCTCTGGACGAGGTCGTCGGCGTCGCCTTGCATCGACTCGAATCGCGGCTCGGCGGGCGAGACGTGATCCTCGCCGTTCCGCACGATCTCACTCCCGTCCCCCTCGATGACGTCTTGATGGGACAGGTCTTCGTCAATCTCCTCGAGAATGCGCTCAAGTACGCTCCCGCCGGCAGCCCGATCGAGATCGCCGCCATCGCCCGCACGGGCGAGGTCGAGGTCACGGTGTCCGACCGTGGCCCCGGAGTGCCCCTCCCGGACAAAGAGCACGTGTTCGAGAAGTTCTATCGCCTCACCCGCGAGGGTCGGACCGGCGGGGCGGGGCTCGGGCTCGCGATCTGCCGAGGGATCGTCGACGCGCACGGGGGTCGCATCTGGGTCGAAGATCGGCCGGGCGGTGGTGCCTCCTTCAAGTTCACCCTTCCGATCGAAGGCCTACCGCCCGAGGTCGAAGCAACATGAAGAAGGCCGGCGATCTCCGGGTCCTCCTCGTCGAAGACGAGCTACCGATGCGGCGGTTTCTTCGGAGCTCACTCCCGGCGCACGGCTACGAGCTCATCGAGGCCGTGGACGGGCGCGAGGCACTGGTCGAAGCCGGCACGCGCAACCCCGACGTCGTACTGCTCGATCTCGGACTTCCCGACCTGGACGGGATCGAGGTGACCAAGAGACTCCGCGAGCTCACGAAGGCCCCGATCATCGTCCTCTCCGCCCGCGGCGAAGAACGCGACAAGGTCGCGGCGCTCGACGCCGGCGCAGACGACTACGTGACGAAGCCGTTCGGGTTGCCCGAGCTCTTGGCGCGCATGCGCGTCGCGCGGCGCCACCTGGAAGGACGGAGCGACGAGACACCGCCGCCCGTCTTCGTGAGTGGAGACCTCCGTGTCGATCCCGGAAGCCGGCGTGTCTTCGTTCGCGACCGAGAAGTTCACCTCACGCCGATCGAGTACAAGCTCCTCACGGCGCTCGTTCGGAACGCAGGCCGCGTGGTGACGCATCAGCAACTCCTGCGCGAAGCGTGGGGGGCACGCTACGGGACGCAGACGCAGTACCTGCACGTCTACATGGGTCAGTTGCGCGCGAAGCTGGAAGCGGAGCCTGCCCGGCCCCGCCTGCTCTTGACCGAGCCTGCGGTGGGTTATCGACTCCACTCCGACGAGAGCTGAATCAGAGGGGAGGCGGCGGGTCGTACCACTCGACTACGGTCCACTTTCCGCGACGACCGACGAGTGCGAGGCGCGTCTCCTCGAGCGGGACGAGCTCGAACGTCCAGGTCTCGGTTTCACCGCAGACGGTGCGGAGGTGAGCGCCGTTCTCGAGCTTCCCACTGTCGGTCTCGTAGCGGACACGATGTTCCGCCAGCGCCGCGTCCACGCGCACCGACGCAATGAACCCGTTCGGGAGAAGCTCGACGGTCTTGCGTGTGATCGTGCTCGGATCGGTCCCGGTCCCGTACACCTTGCGCTGCTTCATGACGTAGAGACCCAGATCGGGCGCAGTCGGATAGGGGACGAGGGTGGGGGGAGCGCCGGCGACGAACTCCGTCGTCACGCTCACCCCGGTATCGTTGAGCGCTGCGCACGGCGGCTGCTCCTCCACCCGATCCACACTCGCATCTTTGGGGACGTCGGCAACCAGCCCGCATGCGGGGAGCAGGAGCACGATGGCAAGGGGACGTCGCATGGGGTTCATCCCATGCGCGAAACATGCCGGCGATCGATCTCGGACGACTTGGGCGCCGACGGGAGGGAGCCTTCTGCACCGTCCGGGCGAATTGCCGGATAGAGAGTCGCGCCGCCCCGCGAAACGCCGGAACGGTCGACGAGAGGTCTTCCCGCGGATCCCAGCGCGACGCTGACGGCCGCTTCGTCAGGTGGCGCTAGCCGCCCAGGCGATTCGCCTCCACGAGGATTCGTCCTAGGCGAACGAGCATCGTTCGACGCTCCCACCGGCGTCGGCACGCCCGTTGCTCTCGCACGCGGCGATGGCGTACCGGCCCCTCTTCCTCCTCGCTGCCGTCGCGCTGGCGTTGGTAAGCCGAAGCGCGCGCGCGGATGCGGCGAGCGGCGAGACCACACGGAGGGAGAAGCTCACCCTCGACGCGGCACTCGCCCGCTTCCACGCAAAGAGCTTCGACCTGCGCGCCGCGGAGGCACTCGTCGCCGGCGCGGAGGGAGATCGCGTGGCGGCAGGGCAAGTGGAAAACCCGCTCGCACTTCTCTCGGTGACGCACGTCTTCAACTACCGAGACGACGGTCAGGCGCCAGTCCTCGGACCGTGCATCACCTGCGCCGATACGGGTCCCAACATCGGCATCAACGACTCCGCGGCGCTGATCCACACGCTCACGGGCGAGCGCGCGGCGCGCGTACGCGCCGCGACGGCGGCGCTCCGAGCCGCACGTCTCCAGCGTGACGATGCCAAGCGCGCGCTCGATTTTCAGCTCAAGTCGCAGTACGTCCAGGTCCTCGCGGCACAGGCGGCGTTGACGTTCTCCCGAGAGATCGACGACTTCGCGCAGAGGATGACGACGCTCGGTCGAGCGCGCCACCCCGGCGCGATCGACGATGGAGAACTTGCACGGCTCGAGGCGGAGGGCCTGCGCGCCGATCTCGCAGTCGTCGCGGCGCAGGCCGCTCTGGATGGCGAGACGGCGGCGCTGGCCTTCCTCCTCGACGATCGAGAGCCGACGACGAGCTACACGCTCGACGAGGACGCGCTGAAGCTCGCGGTACCGCGCCGCCTCACCAACGTCGACGTTGCCGCGCTGACGCGTTCGGCCATCGACCGGCGACCGGATCTGCGGGCGTCGAGCGCGCTCGTCGAGCAGCTCCAGGGCGCAGTCTCACTCGCGAAGTACCAGCTCATCCCCGACGTCCAACTCTACGCGCTCTATGTCGAACAAGGCGTCGCTCAAAACACGGCGACGCCGCCAATGGTGACGTTCGGGATCCAGACGACGCTCCCCATCTTCTATCAACAGCAAGGAGAGATCCGACGCGCCGAGGCGAACCTCGACAACCAGCTTGCGCTCCGCGACCGCGCGACTGCCCAGGTGATTCAAGACGTCCGTGTCGCTTGCTCGACCTTCCTCGCCGCTCGCCGGATCGCGGAGACGATGGAGGCCGAGATCTTCCCGCGCGCGAAGCGAGGACGGGAGATCGCCGCGATCCGATTCCAGGAGGGCTCGACATCGCTGCTCGATCTCTTCGATGCGCAGCGGCAGTACGTCATGATCACGCAAGAGTACGTTCAGGATCTGCTCGGCTACTGGAACGCCATCTTCGGACTCGAGCAGGCCGTCGGCGAGGACTTGAGGCCATGAGCACGAAGCTCCGACACCTCTTGTGCCTGTCCGCCGTGGTGAGTCTCGGCGTCATGACTACGCTTGCGCGAGCCGCCGACGGAGGCGCCGAAGGCGGAGCCGACGCAAGCGACGAGCCCATCGACGACGCGAGCGACGAAGGCCCCGTGGGACTGCAGCCGACGGTGTTCGACAGCAACCTCGGCTGCGCCGTGGCTACTGCGCACTCTCCCCCGTGGTTTCGCGGGCCTGTCGTCCTCGGCGGAGCCATCGTGCTCCTGTCCGTCCTTCGCCGGCAGAGGCGTCGATGACTTTGCGCTCACTCGTGGCTCTCGGCGCGATGCTGATGCTGTCCCGAATCGCTTCGGCTGCCGAGACGGGCGACGCAACCAACGCGCCGACGCACGTCGAGGCTCCCTGGCGGCATTTCGAGGTCGAGGTGACCCCGCTCAGCTACGTCATGCGCCGGCTACCCGCGCTTCAGCTCGAGATCATCCCGATGAGCCATCACGCGCTCGAGCTCTCCGGCTACCACTTTCGCTGGATCACGGGCGACGACAGCAACAACAACCTGTTCGAGGGTTGGGGCGGCGAGCTCGGCTATCGCTACTACTTCGGTGATCGGGGCCCCCGCGGCGTCTTCCTCGGGCCATCGTTCCTGCTCGGGCGCTTCGACGGCACCCCGAAGGTCGGTGACACGGTCACGTTTTGGAACCTCGGCGGAGCGCTCGACCTCGGATACCAAGCCCTGCTCCTCGACCGGCTGGGTCTCGGGCTGGGCGTGGGGATCCAATACACCGCCGTGACGGAGGAGATCCCACGCCAGGAGCTCCCCGCCTCCACCATTGCGAACGCGGGCGTCCGCCCGCGGATCGTCTTGTCGTTCGGCGCCGCCTTCTGAGCCGACATGAGAATCCACTCCCTCCTCCTGGTTCTCGTGGCCTACTCGGGTTGTCGCAGCGACTCGCCGAAGCCGCACGAGTCCCTGCGCTCACTCACCGCGAACGAGCTCTGGATCTCGAAGGCCCAGCTCGAGCGCTCCGGCATCGAGGTGAACACGGTCGACGAGCAAGCGCTCACGGACACCGTGGTGACGAGCGGGAAGATCGCGTTCGACGACGCGCGGGTGGCGCACGTCTACTCGCCCGTCTCCGGCCGGGTCACGCGGATCTTCGCTGGGCTCGGACAACAGGTAAAGCGCGGGGAAGCGCTCGCGTTGATTCAATCCCCCGACATCGGGATCGCTTCGTCGGACGTATCGAAGGCCGAGGCGGATCTCGTCGCGGCCCAGCACGCCTTCGATCGCCAGCAGCGGCTCCTCGCACAGGGAGCAACGCCACAAGCCGACTACGAGCAGGCTGAGGACAACTACAAGAAGGCGCAGGCAGAGCTGGAGCGCGCCCGCCAGCGCTCGCGGCTCATGGGCGCCGGCACGGCCGTCACGCAGGGTTTCACCCTCCGCTCCGAGCTCGAAGGGCGCGTGGTCTCGCGGAATCTGAGCCCGGGGATGGAGGTGCAGAGCCAGTACTCGGTCGGAAGCGCGCAGGAGCTGTTCACGATTGGCACGACGGACGTGCTGTGGCTCCTCGCCGATGTCTACGAGGTCGACATCCCGCGCGTGAAGACGGGCTCGACGGCGCACGTCCAGGTCATCGCCGTGCCCGACCGGAGCTTCGACGGGACCGTCGACTACATCAGTGACGTCCTCGATCCGACGCTCCGGACTCTCGAGGCGCGCGTCGTGCTCGCAAACCCCGAGCACCTTCTCAAGCCCGAGATGTACGCAACGGTGTCGATCGCGACGAACCCACGCAACGCTCTCGCGATCCCGCGGACAGCCGTCCTCCGGCTCGGTGAACAGACCGTCGCGTTCGTCGAGCGCGACACCAGCCCCGATGGGCTCGTTCGGTTCCTTCGGCTTCCCGTTGCGATCGACGAGCAGTCACCGAGCGGGTTGGTTCCGGTCCGAAGCGGACTCGTCAAAGGCGACCGCGTCGCCGTCTCTGGCGTCCAGATCCTCCAGAGCATGCTCTGAGATGATGGAAGCCCTCGTCCTCCGCGTACTGAAGGCGCCGTTCGCGATCCTCATCGGTGCGCTCGCATTGATCGTGGGCGGGCTCGTCGCATACTCGAAGCTCAACGTCGAGGCGTATCCGAACCCCGTTCCGCCGCTCGTCGAGGTCATCGCCCAACCCGACGGCTTCAGCGCCGAGGAGACCGA
This sequence comes from Polyangiaceae bacterium, assembly GCA_044224495.1. Classification (GTDB taxonomy): domain Bacteria; phylum Myxococcota_A; class Polyangia; order Polyangiales; family Polyangiaceae; genus JBGAKG01. The sequence continues at coordinate 176,501 of JBGAKG010000020.1, forward strand.
GCGAGTCGTGACCGTGCCGCTGGAGGTCGCGCTCGCTGGGATGCCAGGTCTCGATCACATGCGCTCGCAGTCGCTCTTCGGGCTCTCCGACGTGAAGTGCTACTTCAGTTGGAACACCTCCTACGCCGACGCGCGACGAGAGGTGCTCGCTCGGCTCCAGCTCGCCACGCTCCCGTCAGGAGTCACGGCCACGATCTCACCCTGGAACGCGGTCGGTGAGGTCTACCGCTACACACTCGAGGGCGAGGGCTACTCCACGATGGACCTGAAGGCCGCCCAGGACTTCATCCTCGAGCGGCAGTTCCGCCGTGTCCCCGGCGTGATCGACGTGACGAGCTTCGGCGGAGAGACGAAGGAGTACCACGTCGAGGTCGACCCGTACCGAATGCGCGGGAAGGGAGTGCAGCTCTCCCAGCTCATGCAGGCGCTCCAGGAAGCGAACCAGAACGTCGGCGGCCAGCGGCTGACGCTCGGCGACGAATCGTACGACATCCGCGCAATCGGACTGGTCAAGGATCTTCGCGACATCGAGAACGTCGTTGCAGCAGAGCAGGACGGTACGCCGATTCGCGTTCGCGACATCGCGACGGTGAGCATCGGCCCGGCGCCGCGTCTCGGCCAGATCGGCCAGAACGAGCGCGGCGACGTGGTTCAGGGGATCGTCCTCATGCGCTACGGCGCCGAGACGGAGCCGACGATGGCGGGTGTGAAGCTGCGCGTCCGATACATCGAGGACAACCACCTCCTCCCTCCAGGAATGCACATCAAGCCGTACTACGAGCGCGGCGAGCTCGTGAAAGTGACGACGCGGACCGTGATGGAGAATCTGCTCCTCGGGATGGCGCTCGTCGTGCTCGTCCTCCTCTCGTTCCTCGGCAACGTGCGCGCCGCGCTCGTCACCGCGCTCAACATCCCGCTCGCTCTACTCGTGGCCTTCGCGGGGCTGGTGCTCACCAGTACCTCGGCGAACCTCATCTCGCTCGGAGCGATCGATTTCGGGATCGTCGTCGATTCGAGCGTGATCATGATGGAGAACCTCTTCCGCCATCTGGGCGCGCATGGGAAGGGGACGATCCGCGAGCGCATTCTCGCGGGGGCGCGCGAGGTCGCGACGCCGATCTCGTTCTCCACCGCCATCATCTGCGTCGCGTTCCTCCCGCTTTTCACGATGACGGGCGTCTCGGGCGTCATCTTCGCGCCGATGGCGCGGACGTATGCCTTCGCCATCGGCGGCGCGATCCTGCTCGCGATCACGCTCACCCCCGTATTGGCATCGAAGACACTCGACCCCAAGGCGGAAGAGAGTGAGGGTCGTGTCATGCGGGTCCTGCATCGGATCTACGATCCGTTGTTCGATGCAGCGCTCCGCAGGCCGAAGCTCGCGGTAGCGCTACGCGCCGTTCCCGTGCTCGCCTGCATCGCTCTCTTTCCGCTCGTCGGGCGCGAGTTCATGCCGAAGCTCGAAGAGGGGAACCTCTGGATTCGCGCGACGCTGCCGATGTCCATCTCGCGCGAACGCTCCGCCGACTACATGCATCGCATGCGTGCCATCCTTCGTGGCTGCCCGAAGGTGGGCCCGTGCACGGATCAGAATCGCGCGCACCCCGAGGTGCTCGATGTGACCTCGCAGATCGGGCGGCCCGACGACGGCACGGACGTCACGCTCTTCAACAACGTCGAGCTCTTCGCACCGCTCGTACCGCTCGACGACATGCCGCGGGGCGAGACGAAGGAGAAGCTCGTCGAACGGCTCCAGGCCGAGCTCCAGGCCGAGTTCCCGGGCACGACCTTCAACTTCTCGCAGATGATCGGTGACAACGTCGAAGAAGCGATCAGCGGCGTGAAGGGAGAGAACTCGGTGAAGGTGGTCGGTCCGGAGGTCGACGACGACGAGCGCATCGCCTCCCAGATCGTCCAGGTGATGAGCACCGTCCGAGGAGTGCAAGACCTCGGCATGTTTCACTCCCTCGGCCAGCCCGCGCTTCGGATCGTCCCCGACCGCCAAGCCTGTGGCCGCTACGGCCTGAACGTCGGCGACGTCGAGCAAGTCGTCCAGGCGGCGATCGGGGGCGAGGCGCAGACCCAGGTGTACGAGGGCGAGAAGTTCTTCGCTCTCACGGTCCGATGGCTCCCTGAGTGCCGCCAGTCCATCGATGCGATCCGCTCGATCCCCGTGAGCACGCCCGACAAGGCGTTCATCCCGTTGAGCCAGCTCGCACGGATCGAGCCCGTGGTCGGAGCGGCGACGGTCTATCGAGAGGACGGCGAGCGCTACATCCCCGTGAAGTTCTCCGTTCGCGGACGGGATCTCGTTGGGACGATCGCCGAGGCGAAGTCGAGGATCGCGACCCAGGTCGAGCTACCCTACGGAACGCACCTCGAGTGGGCCGGAGAGATCAACGAGCTCAACGAGGCCAACGAGCGCTTGGCGATCACGATTCCGGTCTCGCTCTTGCTGATTGGAGTCCTGGTCTACGCGGCGGTGCGAAATTGGCTCGACACCCTGCTCGTGCTCATCGACATCCCCGTCGCCTGCACGGGCGGACTGCTTGCCCTTCTCGTGACGGGCACCCATCTCTCGGTGTCGGCGATGATGGGGTTCGTTTCCATCTTCGGCATCGCGGTCCAGGATGCACTCTTGATGGTGACCTACTTCCAACGCCTGCACTTCAAGGAGGGCAGGTCGGTCGAAGACGCGGCCCGCGAGGCATCGGAGAAGAGGTTTCGTCCGGTGCTGATGACGACGCTCGTCGCGACACTCGGCCTGCTTCCGGCCGCGCTCTCGAACGGCATCGGCGCACAGACCCAGAAGCCGCTCGCGATCGTCGTCATCGGAGGTTCCCTCCTCCTCGCTACGCTCACGCGCGTCCTCCAGCCACCGCTCCGCGTGCTGGCCTACCGATGGCTCGAAGGCCGGAAGGGTACGGCCGATCTCGTTCCAACCGAGGGAGGCCCTCGTTGATGTTCCTTGCCCGACTTCCCTTCGCGGTACATCGCTCGTGTCGTATGGTGCCACCCCCGATGTCAGCGATGTCAGCGTCCGGGATTCGCCCATGACCGCGCCGTGGGCTGCGCTTGTCATCGACGACGACGCGGGCGTCCGTCAGTCGTTGCGGCTCTGCCTCGAAGCGGCAGGAGCCAAGGTGCACTGCGTCGGCACCGGCGCATCGGCACGCGAGGCTGCCGATCGGAGCCCGTTCGACGTCGTCTTCCTCGATCTGTGGCTCGGGTCCGAGTCCGGCCTCGAGCTTCTTCCTCAGCTGATCGCTGCTCAGCCCGATGCCGGCGTCGTCGTCATCACCGCGTTCGCGAGCTACGCCAACGCGGTCGAAGCAATGAAGCTCGGCGCCGCCGACTATCTTCCCAAGCCGTTCACCCCAGACCAAGTACGGCTCGCAGCGTCGAGAGTCACGGAGGGAGCGCGGCTTCGGGTGCGACTCGCCGACCTCGAGCGCCGACTCGACGAGCAAGGCGACACGCTCTCCTTCGGCTCCAGGAACCCAACGATGCTCGGGTTTCTGCGCCTCGCCGAGCGCGCAGCGGCATCGGAGGGCGTCGTCCTTCTTCGCGGCGAGAGCGGCACGGGGAAGAACGTTCTCGCACGGTGGATCCACGCCCGTTCCCAGCGTGCGACGCGTCCCTACGTCAGCGTCAACTGCCCTTCGCTGACCAATGACCTGATGAGCAGTGCACTCTTCGGGCACCGGCGAGGAGCCTTCACCGGGGCCTTCGCCGATGCGGTCGGAAAGGTGCAAGAAGCGGAGCGCGGTACCCTCTTCCTCGACGAGATCGGTGATCTCACCGCCGATGCACAAGCTCGGCTACTCCGCTTCCTCAACGATCGAAGCTACGAGCGGGTCGGCGATCCAGCCGAGCGACGCGCGGACGTGCGGCTCATCGCGGCCACCAACCGCGATCTAGAAGCCGACGTCGCGAACGGACGGTTTCGACAGGATCTCCTCTATCGCGTCGCGGTACTCAGCTTGACGATTCCCCCGCTGCGCGAGCGCTCGGAGGACGTACTACCGCTCGCACACGGCTACCTTCGTGAGCTGGCCCGGCGCATGAACCGGCCCACGCTCCGACTCACGTCCGCGGCAGAGGACGCTATCGCCGGCCATGCCTGGCCGGGGAACCTCCGCGAGCTCCACAACGCCATCGAGCGCGCCGCGATCTTGACGCCGTCGTCGGAGATCGGTCCCGACGAACTCGGCCTCGCCAGCAGAGGCTCGGTCGTCGCCGTCGGCGCGGACGTCACGCTCGAGGCGCTCGAACGCGAGCACCTCGCGCGGATCGTCATGCGCTCCCCCACCATGGACGCGGCCGCTCGAACGCTCGGGATCGACGCGACCACGCTCCAGCGAAAGCGCAAGCGCTATGGGCTCGCCTAGCGCGACGCCGCGCCGATTCAGTCTGAGGCTCCGCTTTGCCGTCGCCTCCGCGCTCCTTCTCGTGACGACGCTGATCGTAGGAGCATCCGCAGCGGCCGTCCTCTCGCGCCTCAACCGACTTCTCGAGACCACGATGCGCGGGAGCGACGAAGCGACGGACGCGATTGCATCCGTCGCGAGCGGGCTCGAGCGCGAGGACGACGCACTGCTCGTCGTGCTGAGCGGTGAAGCCACCGCGATGCCACAGCTCGCCGACGCGCGTGCCACAGTCGATACTCGCGTCGACCGGCTCGACAACATCCTCGACGCCCCGGAGGAGCAGGACATGGTCGATGCCCTTCGGCGTGCGATCCGGGCGTATCGCACATGCGCCGATCGAGTCGTCGGGACGGATCCCGAGGTCGCGCTCGTCCGCTATCACCGTGAGGCGAACCCACCACTTCGCGACGCGGTCGCGAAGACGAGCGAGCTTCGTGATCGCTACTTCGATCGCGGAGAGGCTGCAATCGTCACCTCGCAACGGGAAGCCCACGGCGCGCGGAACCTCGTCGTCGGCGTGAGCGCGATCGCGTTGATCGTCGCGGCAGCGATCACGGCTCACCTCACTCGTCGCGTCGTCCGCCCCATCGCCGCAATGACGAAGAGCGCGCGCGCAATCGCTGACGAGCGTTTCGATGAGCGCCTGGCGCTGACTCCGGGCGACGAGCTCGGCGACCTGGCTCGAGCGTTCAACGACATGGCCGAGCACCTCGGCGAGTTCCGGCGCACGAACGCGGCTGCCGTCCTCCGTGCGAAAGCTGCGCTCGAGGCGACGCTGCGAGCACTGCCGGAGGCCGTCCTGCTCGTCGATTCGGACGACCGGATCGTCTCCCAGAACGACGCGGCGACGAAGCTCTTCGGTGTCGTGACCGAACAGCCACTGGCCAAGCTGAGCCTCGGCCCCGTCGCACTCGAGTCACTGCTCGGAACGTCAGTACCGGAACGGGTCGATCTCTCGCGAGCAGTCCCGGTCGTGCGCGAGGGCCTGTCGACGCGTTTGCTCGCCCGGCAGTACGCCGTCCGCGAAGGCGAGGCAGGCCGGATCGTCGTCGTCTACGACGTGACGGACCTCGCGCGCCTCGACGAGACGCGAAGCGAGCTGCTGGCCGTCGCTTCGCACGAGCTCCGAACCCCGCTCACCACGCTCCGAATGACGCTCGCAATGCTCGCCGAGAAGCAGGGTGCGCTTTCTGAGCGGCAGCGCGACATCGTCGCGACCTGCTCCGCCGGCGTCGACCAACTCGAGGAGACGGTCGACGAGTTTCTCGATCTCGCGCGCATCGAGACGGGGAAGCTGCGACTCGAGCGTCAGCCGCTCGACGTCGAGGTACTCCTCCGTGCAACGGCGGCGCGATGGATGGCACGAGCGTGCGACAGCGGCGTCGTACTGGAGGTCGCGAGTGCGCCGGGCCTGACGATCGACGGCGACGAACGGCGACTTCGGGCGGTCCTCGACAACCTCGTCTCGAACGCGGTGAAGTACGCTCCGGCGGGGTCCACCATATCGGTTCGGGCCGTGCTCGATGACGATCGAGTCGTGCTCGAGATCGCCGATCACGGGCGGGGCGTGCCCGAGCGCTTTCGCCTGCGCGTCTTCGAGAAGTTCTTTCGGGTGGAACATCACGTCGCGGACGAGGAAGAGGGGACGCGCGGCGTCGGGATCGGCCTCTACCTCAGTCGCGAGATCGTCGAGGCGCACGGCGGGTCGATCTCGTGCAAGGCAGGGCCGGGGGGCAAAGGCGCGGTCTTCGTTGCGCAGTTCCCCCCCTGGAAGGTACGGGCCTTTACGAAATCTTGATCCGGATCGGCTCCGCTTTGAACGCACGCTTAGCCGACCGGGACCAGGATGCTCGCGCGCGGGACGACTCCCGCGCAGGAGCTCCCTTCGGTCATGTCTCGTACGTCTCGGCTCGGCCTCGTCACGTCGTTCGCGCTCGTCGCCATCGCGGTCACCTCCACGCTCGCCCGCGCCGACGAGCCCGACGCCTCCACTTCCGCGCCGCCGCCGCCGCCGCCGCCCACGACGCCACCCACGACGCCACCCACCACCCCGACGATCACGCTCTCCAAAGACGAGCTCGAGAAGCTCATCGACGAGCGCATCGCCGCCCGCGCCGCCGCGCAGGCGCCCGTCGCCACGCCCGCGGCGACCAAGGAAGCGCCGCCGCCCCCCGCACCGCTCCAGTGGGCCGACTTCTCCTGGATGCCCGGCAATTACGGCGCGGCCGAGAGCCCGCTCGAGGCCGGGCCCTTCACCGGCGAGATCCGGATCGACACCGCCTACCACCTGAGCTTCGCCAACCCGAAGGACAACACGATCTCCGGCTCGAGCGAGGTCTTCCGCTCGAACGAGCTCCAAGTCACGCAGATCGGGTTCGGCGGCAACTTCGACTACAAAGGCGTCCAAGCGCGCCTGATGACGCAGTTCGGGATGTACTCCCAGACCACGCCGCGGAACGACGCGAGCACCGCGCGCGGGCAGTGGAACCTCGACAATGCGTACCGCTACGTCTCGGAGGCGTACGGCGGCTACCACTTCGACGTGCTGAAGGGCCTCAACGTGCAGGCCGGCATCTTCATGTCGTACGTCGGGCTGTGGAGCTACTACAACTTCGACAACTGGACGTACCAACCGTCGTACGTGTCGTCGAACACGCCGTGGTTCTTCAACGGCGCGCGCATCCAGCTCTTCACGAGCGACAAGCTCAAGATCGAGCCGTGGCTCGTGAACGGGTGGCAGTCGTACGGCAAGTTCAACCAAGCGCCCGGCGTCGGGCTGCAGATCGCGTGGCGCCCGACGGAGTGGCTCGCGGTGATGGGCAACCAGTACGTCGGCACCGACACGTTGAACACGCCCGGTCGCAAGCGCGTGCACACCGACGACAGCATCATGGTGCGCTACTACGACAAGCCGGGAGCGGCCTTCAGTCGCGCGGCGGCGTCGCTCACGATCGACGCGGGCTGCGAAGAGGGCGGCGGCGTCTCGTGCGCCGATCAGTACTTCCTCGGCTTCATGGCCTACACGCGGCTGTGGTTCGCGGCGAACCACCTCGGCTTCACGGTCGGTGGCGGCGCAATCACGAACCCCGGGCGCTATTTGGTGCTCATCCCGCCGATCAACGGCGCGACCGCGTTCTCCGGCACGCCCTACTTCACCGCCAACCCCGGCGACACCTACAAGGCGTGGGACATGCAGGTCACCGCCGACTGGATGCCGACCGAGTTCCTCACGTTCCGTGCGGAGTACAACCATCGGGCGGCCAACGTCCCCTACTTCAGCGGCAGCGGCGGCGTGACGCCCGACGGAGGCAATCAGGGCGCGCCGGGCTCGGCGGTCCCCAACTGGGCGCCGGATCTCCGGAACACGGAGGACCGCCTGACGCTGGCGTTCATGCTGAAGTACTGACGCCGTGCTCGCGGCCGCGGGCTGTTTTCAGAAGAAAGCGGACAACGGGAAATCCACCGGCGCATCCGTCGTCTGGCCGGATTGGACGGCGACCGCGCCGCTTGCCGTCGTCGTACGAGCATTCTTCTGCGCGTCGACCAGCGTCGCCGAGAGCGTGTAGCCGCCGGGCGCGAGGGTGAACGTGTGCGTCATGTCCGTGCATGGCGCGGTCGTCGATTGGACCGTCGTCACCCCGCTCTTGATTTCCATGACGATGCTCTCTGCGCCGTGGGATGCGCACAGACTCGGGTTGGCAGCGCCACCGATCGTCCAATCGAGCTTCAGGTTGCCCGACGATTGTCCACCGTCCGGGCTGGCAGAGCCGTCGTTGGTTGCTCCGGCGTCCGAGGGCGGGAATGTCCCCGCACTGCACCCCGCGCAGAGGACGAACGCGAGCGTGAGGAGAGCTGCTCTCATGGTTTCACCGGGCCCGAGGTAATCTGCGCCAAGCGCGCGTCAATCCACGCTTGGAGGTCGGTCGGCGCTCCGGTCGAGACGCTGACGATCTCCATCGAGCGCGGATCGATCACGATGTTCAAGGGGACGGCGGGCTGAGGCCCCTGGAACGCGCCGAGGAACGCGGCGCCCGGATCCTTCACGAGAGGAAAATCGATATTGACGTCGACAATCCAGCCATCGAGATCATTCGACGTCGCGGGCTTGTAGTCCAAGCCCTCGGTCAGCGCTTGGAGGAACACCACCTTCTTCGCAATGGACGCCGTCGCGATGGGAACCATTTCGCCCGCCATCTGGTTGCACGGTCCCGCCCAGCGCGTCACGACGCTAATCCAGAGCATCGCGTACTTGGCCGCCGCCGGGTCGAAGAAATCCGAGAGCTGAATCACCGTGTCCGTCCCAGGTGCGGTCAGTGAAATCCCCATCGACGTGGAGCGGCCGTCGAAAGCGAAGTTCTGGATGCGCTGCCCCGCCAGACCCGCCTTCCGGGGCGTCGTGCCGATGTCGGCCGTCGGATAGCAGGTCGAATGGTCGACGCCCGAAGTCGCGCACGACGGAGCGGCGTCGTTTCCGGCATCCGCGCTCGTGCCGCCGTCGCCTACGTTGAGGCCTCCATCGCCGGCCGGCAGATACCCCGCGGTACAGCCGCAGGAAAGAAGAGCCATGATCGACAAAAGCCGCATACCTAACAAGGTATTCGGATTCCCGACTCGGGACAAGGGAAGGAACCGAAATCGACCTCCGCTCAGCCTCCCTCTCGCTTGGTCGGGTTCTCGTCCGTGTCCGGGACGATCCCGAGCTCCCCCGTCGATGCGTCGTGCCGATCGTCTTGAGCGCGCCCGCGGAACGGGCACTGCGGGTTCTGGCAGACCGACGTTCCGTCGTCGGCCTTCACGAGCTCGAAGTGGCAGAACGCGCAGAGCACCCGGGAACGATAGCGCTACGCCGCGACGGATGCCGCCGGGAACTTCGGCTTCAGCGCGCTCGTCTTCCGGAGCTCTCCCGCGTCGTCCAGATCCGCGAGGACCGCCGGGATCGCGGTGCCGAGCATCTTCCTCCAACCCGGGCCCATCATCAGCTTCGCGAGGATGAAGCCACCGATGCCCGTGAAGCCCTCGTGCTCGAACGTGAGCCGCGTTCCGCCGGCGTGAGCCTCGAGCCGATAGCGCACCGTCATCGGGGATTGGCCCGTGTTGCCGACCCACGAGATCTCGAGGAGCGACTGCGGATCGGCCGCGAGCACCTCGCACTCGACGAAGCCGCGCCACCCCGGCTGCGGCTTCGCGATCAGCTTGAAGCGCGTCCCCACCACCGGCGCAAAACCCTCGGGTCGCATGCCCCACAGCGCCATGAGCTCGGGGACGGTGAGCGCGCGCCACACCTTCGACGGCGGATGGGGGTACTCGCGAACGACGGTGATCGTGGTCATGGCTTCCTCTTCTTCGGGCGTTGGCGAGCTTCTTCCGGCTCGTCCGGCATCTCGTCCAGCACGCGCCCGAGCTCGTCGAGCTGCTGCTCGATCACGGCGCGGTAGCGGCTGATCCACAGATCGATCTCCGCGAGCGGCTTCGCGCGCAGGCGGTACCAGCGGAAGCGACCTTCGGCTCGCTCCTCGACCAACCCCGCCTCGCGCAGGACGCCGAGCTGTTGGCTCACCGCGGACTGACTCACGTCGAGCGCGGCGACGAGATCGGTCACGTTGCTCTCCCGCAGCGCGAGCTGATCGAGCAGCGCGCGGCGCGTCGGCGATGCGATCGCATGGAACACGCTCTCGGCGGCAGCGCTGCGGGACATGCCGCACAACATATTCGAGATTTCTAATATGTCAAGGCGCGGGTTTGCGCCTGCTAGGCTCGGGTGCGATGTCCGCCGCCCGTACGATCGCGATCGAGCCCCTCACGCGCGAAGCCTTCGCTCCGTTCGGACAGGTGGTCGACTTCGAAGGCACGAAGCGCTTTCCGATCAACGCCGGCGCGGCCCAGCGGATCCACGATCTGGCGCAGGTCGAGGTCACGGGCCCCGGCGCGCGCGCGGCGATCTCGCTCGTGCGCGGAAAGCCCTACCCGGTCCCGCTCGCGCTGCCGATGGTCGAGCGTCATCCGCTCGGGACGCAGTCGTTCCACCCGCTCGGGCCGCAGCGGTTCTTGGTCGTGGTCGCGCCCGACGAAGGCGGTGTTCCCGGGCGACCGCGCGCGTTCGTCACCGCGCCGGGCCAAGGCGTGAACTACGCGCGCGGTACGTGGCACGGGCTCCTGACGCCACTCGAGGTCGAGACCGACTTCCTCGTCGTCGATCGCATGGGCGAAGGCGACAACTGCCAAGAGCATCACTTCGCCGAGCCCTATACGATCGTCGAGGGCTGAGCCCGCCGACGTACCAAGGGCCGAAGCGATCGAAGCAGCGCGTGCGTCGCGCGCGCGAGCTCGGCGATCGGAAACCGCGCGAGTGCGTCGGCGTCGGCGATCGGCGCGATGGCGGCGCGTTCGAGCGCGGACCGCTGCGCTTCGGTCTCGGGAGCGAGCACCAGCTCGCGCGCGGCGGCGAGAAGGAGCCGGAGCTCGTGGAGCTCGCGAAGAAGACGGAACGCCTCATTGCGTGCGGCGGGATCGCTCGTGAGCGCCGTCGCGCGCTGGCCCGCACCGGCGCAGTCGTAATGCATGCAGCCGGAGAATCCGCGCGCGGCACGCGATCGATGGATCCCGCAGCGATCGTCGGGCGCGAGGTGCAGGCAGCGCACACCGGCCGGCTTCGCGAACGCGAACGAAGGTCCCTCGTCGAACGCGAGCGCGACGCAACACAGACCCGCGCAGCGATCGCAGTCGGCGCGGAGCTCGGGAGGAACGACCATGCGATCGATGCCGATCGCGGAGACGAACGTTGCGTTCTTCGTTCACCCGTCGTCGTCAGTCTCTTCGTCCTCGCGCGCACGCGCGAACGTGCGCTGGAGCTCGGCGAACGCGCGCGTCGCCGACGAGCGATCGCGATCGAGCACGCGCGCGGCCGCGGCGAGGTTCACGTCGCCGCTCGCGGCGAAGAAGCCGCCGCCGTTCGCGCTGAGCTTCATCGCGGCGAGCCAACGCCGCTGCGGGCGCGTGAGCGAGGCTTCGGCGGAGATGCGCGCGCGCTCACGGAGCGTCGCGTCTTCGGCATCGAGCACGTGCTCCTCGGCGGTGGGCGTGCGACCGGGACGACGCGCGGGGACGGTGCCTTCGACGACCACGGTCTCGAGGCGGAACCGCCGCCGCAGCTCGCGCCGCGCCGCCGCGAGGAAGAGGAGCGACCACTCCTTGCCTTGCCGCGGAGCCGGCTCGCGCGCGCCCTCGCGAACGGCGACGACGAGACGAAGAAGCAGCTCGTCCATCACCTCCTCCGCCGACCACCCCGGGACGTGCCAGCGCGCGGGGTGACGCCGCACCATGCGCGCGAGGCGGCGCCGCCACGCGGCCTCGTACGCGACGAGCGCGGCATCGTCTTTCGCCGCTGCGGCGCGGAGGCGCTCGTCGGCTTGCGCGGCGGCGAGCTCGGCCTGGGTCACGGGGTGAAGAGGAGCCATGAAGTTGGTGCCGGCCTCGCGGCCGAATGTTGCGTTTTTCGTCAGCCGCGACGAAGGCGCGCGATGGCCTCGGCGCGCGAGCGAACGCCGAGCTTCTTGAAGGCACGCGTCAGGAGCACGCGCACCGTCGACGCCGAGATGCCCATCTCGTAGGCCACGAGCTTGTTGTGATGCCCCATCGCCGCGAGCGCCAGTGCTTGGCGTTCGCGCGGCGAGAGGCTCTCCGGTCCCTGTCCGGGGACGTCGTTCCGACGCGCGACGACGTAGCGCCGCCCGTCGCTCTCGAACTGATCGACGAGCGACCAGCGCGCGGAGACCGAAGCGCGCCAGGTCTCCACCGCTTCATCCGGGTCGCGCCGGCGGAGCGTTCCGCGCGCGCGCTCGACCGCAGTCACGGCGCGCCGGAGCGACTCGCGCGCGGTGCCTTCGGTCGCTTCGCCTTCGGCGTGCTCGAGCTTCCCGCTCGGCGACAGGATCGCTTCGGAGCGGCTCTCGGCGAGGCGCCGAACCAGGCGATATCCGGCGCCGAGGTGCGCCGCGATCCGACTCCACCGCGCGTTCGTCGCGCGAGAGACCGGTGCGCGCTTGGAGAGCTTCGCGGTGAAGAAGCACCCCACCCCGCTCGCATCGAGACCGTTCACGAAGAGGACGTCCTCGATCCCCCACGTGCGAAAGAGCTTGGCCGCAGGTTGGTTCTCCCAATCGGGACCTTCGCTCGCCGTTCGACAAGCCTGGGTGCGGAACACCCACGCGACGCGGTCGGGGCTCGAGCGCTCGATCGCGCGCGTGACCGCTTCGTCGTGCGGGGCCGACGCTCCCCGCAGCGTGTGGATGCGGAGCTTCGTCGGATCGCTCGCGTCGTAGAGGAAGGCGGAGCAGCCCATCCCGTGATCGAGGCTCGGGCGGATCGTCTCGAGCGCATCTTCCAGCCACAGGGCTTCGGGCCGCTCGACGCGGTAGGCAGCCTCGATGATGCGCACGACGTCCGGAGTGCGGCTCACCACGACCCGAGCTTACACCAGGATGTAAGCACCTGAGCGCTTGGTCGGGGCGCGATGCCCCGCTACCGTGGCGAGAATGCGCCGCTTCCTGCTCGCTTCGCTGGGTCTCCTCCTCGCTTGTGATCCTGCCGCTACCTCCTCGCCCGACGATGCGGGGGATGGTGCGCCCGCGACCGATGCGCCGGTCGACGGTCCGACGGACGGTGCGGTCGCGGCGGACGTCGCGCCGGACGGACCCAAACCAGATGCGGGGAGCCCGGGGTTCTGCGAGTCGCAGTGGACCGGCCCCTCCTATCTGGTCCTCGGCGTCACGCCGTCCGGAGGCTCGTCGCTCTACCGCGTCTACCCCGAATCCCAGTGGGACGAGCACGTGGTCGACCTCGTCTACAACGGCAACAAGGTGAGCATCGCGGACATCGTCCTCGATGGGAACACGTTCCGCGTGACGAATGGGGCCGGGTGGTGGACGCTCACCCCTCCGTTCGGGACGGGCACGCGCGAGCTTGGCGCCCCGATCGGCTTCGGCCCCAACGGTGCGCCGCCCGCGGTCTCGTACCTCGCGCCCGGAAGCGCGGCGTGGATCGGCCGCGGAGGGACGACGTTCACCCGCATCACGCTCGGTCCGCTCGTCAATTGGGAACAGAACGGTGACGTCCTCGGCCCTGGCGCGAGCTGCACCAACATGCGCGACTTCACGGCGGGGGGCGGAACGGGCGTGAACTTCAGCTTCCTCGCGACGTGCGGGGTCGATCCCAACGCCATCGTCAACGTCACGGTGCAGAAGGACGGCAACGGCAACTGGACCGGGAGCTCGACGATCGGAACGCTCCCGAGCGCGCCGAGCGCGCTCGTCGTCGCCATCTCGGGCTCGATCTACCTCACCGCGACGAAGATCTATGCCAACGGGATCTACGTCCGCGATCTGAAGGTGTGCTTGAACGACGGGAACCTGGCGGCGCCGATCGGTGGCCTCCGCTCCATCATCATCCCCTGACGCTGCGCGCGGCGCGGCGCCGCTGGAGACGCTCGAAGGCGCGGTCGGCCTCGCGGTAGACCGCATCGCGCTCCGTCAAGTCCGCGATCGCGCGCTTCGGATCGCCGAGCACGCTGCGCCGGGCAACGCCGGCGGCGGTGCGCATGCCGTCGAAGTCGCGGAACACTTGGACCTCGCCCTCGGGGCGGAGACCCGCGTAGGCGACGTAGTGGTAGTCCATCCGGCGGCAGTGACGCATCGGGTACACGCGGCGAGCGGTCTCGCGGAACGAGAGCGCGGGCGCGGACCAGCAGATGAACCCCGCGCGGAGCTCGACGTGCTCTCTCGCTTCGTCGCGCCGACGTGACGGATCCTTCCAGTGACGCTCGTCCGCTGCGTCGTCCCCGGGGAGACCGAAGGTATGGAAGCGGATCGTCTTCGACGGCCACGGCTTGCGGAGCTGCGGGCGGAGCGCGCGCAGCGTCGCGTCGTCGACGTGGGTCAGCCACGGCGGGACGAGGAGCACCGGCGGCGCCGGGTCCGCTTCGAACGGGGTCGGGACGAGATGCGCGCCATCGATCAGGACGACCGTGCCGGCGACGCGCTGGAAGGAGAGGCCCCAGAGCAAGCGCGCGAGCACGAACGCACCCGCGCGATCGGTGAGCACGTGCCACGTCTCGTGAAAGTGGTTCGAGCTGAAGCGCGCGCGGGTGGCGGGACGCAGCGTGACGACGCGGAGCGTCGTGCGGCCCGCGGGCACCACGCGGAGGTGGAGCTTGAGGCCGACCGCGTTGGCGCGGACGTCGTCTTCGATGGGATCGGGTCGTGGTTCGATCAAGCGGGCGGAGAGACGGCCGGCGAAGGGAGAGCTGACGCCGACAGCGAACTCGGCCTCGGGCAGCGCCGCCCGCGCCGAGCGACGTCACTGCGGGCCTCGTGCGCTTCACCGGCGATCTCGACGTGGGCTCCCCTGGCGTCGTCGTACCGGGCACGCTCGTCGTGGGCAGGCGGTACCACGTGACGATTCACGTCACGAAGGCAATCTCGCCTTCAGCTGACGGACGCGCTACTTCCGCGGTCGCGTCGAACCGTCCGAGCGCCCCGCATCCATCGGGCCGGCATCTGCGTCGGGCGCCGATTCGATGGCGCGCGCGTTCGCGGTGATCTCGCGCTCGATCGCGAACATGAGATCCATGGTCAGCCACATCTGCGCTTGGCGCTCTTGCGCCCCGAGCGACGTCACCGACGAAGAGCTCTCCGCCCGGACCTTCGCCATGCAGGTGAACTTGCCTGCGGTCCGGTCGAACAGATACGCGGTCCCCTCCGAGCTGCCTGCCCTGAACGTCTGCGAAGCCGCGTCGAGGACGGGGGCGATCCGGGACGTCTCCACGTAGAGGACCGGAACGGCGTCGCCGCCCCCCGACGGAAAGGAGAAGCCGTCATCCAACGACTTCACGATCGATACGTTCGGTTCACCGACGAGGTGACCCTGCTCGAGCGCGAGGTCGCCGAGGTTGACGCCGGGTCGCGGCGCCGGCGGCGCAGCGAGCTCGATCGGACACTTCGCCGCCGACATGCGCCACGCTTCGTGTCCGCGAAGCGCCTCGGCGCCGCGCGCCCGCGCGGTGTCGACGGGCGGTGGGGTCGACACCGCGGAAGCCGCGGGCGCAGACCCTAGGTCCGGATTGGAGGTCTTGTTGCACGCGGCGAGGACCATCATGCCGAGCCCCACGAGGATGGTCCCGCTTCTCATGAGGAGGAGTCTACGTCACTGCGCCCGCGATCTTCCTGGAGCCGGTGGCGCGGTGACTGGCGCGAAGTGGCGCGCGCCACCCTGCGTGTACGGATTCCTCGGAGATCTTGGGGTCCGCGGCTGGCACCTCGCGTGCACTTGCTCTCGGCACGGAGCGCCCGCGGCGGGCACGACGGAAGCGGTCTACAATGATGGCGAACATGTCCTTCTCGATCGAGCACGTGCGCCCGCCGCGGCCGCTCCAGTTCGCATCCACCGATCCGGAGTGGGACATGGGCCAGTCGACGCGCCACCTCAAGCTCTGTGTCTTCCTCTGGGACGTCTTGCGGCGCATCGTCGGGCGCGAAGGTACGGTCGGAGCCGACAACTTCGTCTACTTCGACGGCGCGAACGACGGGCGCAAGTGCGCTCCGGATGCCTTCGTGAAGCTGCGCGTCCCCGACCACGACTTCGACGCGTGGAAGACGTGGGAGAAGGGCACGCCCGAGCTCTGCGTCGAGATCCTCAGCCCGAGCGACACGAAAGAGCCGCTCCCGCTCGCCGAGAAGCTCTCGCGCTTCCACTCGATGGGCGTGCGGGAGGTCGTTTGCCTCGACGTCGACGCGCCGGAAGGCAGTCGCTTGCGAGCGTGGGATCGCATCGAGGGGGATCTCGTCGAGCGCGTCGTCCACCGTGAACGCACGCCGTGCCTCACGCTGGGCCGATGGTTCGTCGTCGCGCCGCTCGGAGACCAGCCCGTCGCGCTCGCGGTCGCCGAGGACGAGGCGGGGAACGGGATCGTGCTCCCGGCGGCGGACGCACTCGCGGACGCCGAGCGAAAGCGCGACGATGCCGAACGAAAACGCGACGATGCCGAGCGCGAACGGGATGCTCTGAAAGCGCAGGTCGCCGAGCTCGAAGCGGCCCTCGGTCGTCGCACGTGATGCGGCGTCAGCCGGTGGGCCCTTGCTTCGTCCGTCGCCCCATGCCGCGTCCCCGTCCCTTCCTCTCATCGTCGTCATCGCGCCGTCGCTCGCGCTGAATCACGATCACGGAAGGTGAATTGCGTGTGGACGCATGCCGCTCTCGAAAAGCGGTGCCGACGACCTCGGCGGGGTTCGACTCCTCCGCCTTCCGCTGGAAGCTCTCGCCGGGAGGCCGACGTCGGCGCATGCGCTGCGTTCCGCGGCTAGCGTTGCAGTCCTCGGGGCGAGCAACGAGCCGTTCTTGCGGGATTTCTGCGTGGCACCGTCCATGCAGTGCGACGCCGTTCCAGGAGGCGTCCCATGCGCTTGCTCAAGGGTCTGATCTTCGGCGGTGGCGGTCTCGTCGCCCTCGCGACGCTCTTCGGAGCGTGCTCGAGTGAGACGCAGACGGTGCAGACGTGCGGCGCCGGCTCCCAAGCCTGCAGCGGCGTGTGCACCGTCGTCGCGCGCGACGCGGAGAACTGCGGTGCCTGCGGCACCAAGTGCGCGCTGGGCCAAGTGTGCTCGCAAGGAGCCTGCGCCGCGAGCTGCGGCGGAGGCACCACCAAGTGCGGAGACATCTGCGCGAACACCAAGTCCGACGGCGACAACTGCGGGACGTGCGGGACCAAGTGCCAACAAGGCCAGGTCTGCTCGAATGGAACCTGCGCGACGAGCTGCGGTCAGGGACTCACGCAGTGCGGGCAGTCGTGCGTCAATCAGCAAACCGACCGCACCAACTGCGGCGCGTGTGGCACCACGTGCGCGGAGGGCGAGCTCTGCAGCGCGGGCAAGTGCGAGCTCTCCTGTCAGACGGGGCTCATCAAGTGTACCGCCGCGCCGAGCGACGGTGGCGTGAGCGAGGGCGGAGTGTCGGAGGGCGGGTCGTCCCTCGGCTCGACCTTCTGCGCGAACCCGCTCACCGACAACTCGAACTGCGGCGCCTGCGGCGTCGCGTGCGGAGCCGGAACGACGTGCACGAACGGCACGTGCTCGGTGACGTGTGGTGGTGGGCAGTCGCTCTGCGGCGGAGGCGACGGCGGCTCACCCTACTGCGCGAACCTCCAGCTCTCGAACCAGAACTGCGGCGCCTGCGGCACGACGTGTCCGACCGGCAAAGTCTGCTCGAACGGTTCGTGCCAGACGACGTGCGGTCCGAGCCTGATCACGTGCGGCTCCGGCAACAACGCCTACTGCGCCGACATCGCGAACGACGCCAAGAACTGCGGCGGGTGCGGCAACGTGTGCGCCCAAGCGTACGGCTGCGCCGCCGGCGTGTGCTCGCTCCAGTGCAGCGCCGGAACGACGAAGTGCGCCAACACCTGCGTGCAGCTCCAGAGCGATCCGACCAACTGCGGCGCGTGCGGGACCGCGTGCGGAAACGGCAAGGCCTGTATCGGCGGTCAGTGCAAGCCGCTCGCGCTCTACACGTTCAGCGGACCTGCCACGAACGTCCCGATCGCTTCACTCCTCGGATGGTCGCAGTGCTACGTGGATCTCTACAACAACAGCGCGACGAGCCTCGCCACCATCCTGGCGCAGTGCAGCCAGGCGAACCTGCTCCTCGGGTGCCGGACCACGGGCTCGAGCACGCTCGTCCTCGCAGCGCACGCGCCCCGTGCCGACGTGATCTTCGACACGGGCACCAACGACCAGACGACGGTGCACGTCGCGAACGGCTCCAGCTGGTACTACAACTCGAACTGGTCCTGGGGCTTCGCGAAGGCCGGCGACACCGTCCAGAAATTCAGCTGTGACGTACTGACGTCGGGCTCCAACGACGCGCGCCTCTGCTGGCACACGGGCGGCGGAAACATCAACAGCGGCTATCGCTGCGGCGTGAACACGCTCCTGAACGGAAGCACGTCGTACGAGCGCGTCGTGTTCCAGGCTCCCTGAGGCTCCTCAGCTCGCGTCGAAACGATACTCGGTCGCCTTCGCGGACGCCCGCTCGCCGTACGCGCGCGCGAAGGCGCCGAGCCGCTCCCATCGATCGACCGCGAGCACCTGCCGCCACGGCAGGTGCGTCACGAGACAGAAGAGCGCGACCTCCACGAAGCTGGTCGCGCGCTCCGGCGGG
The DNA here is from genome assembly GCA_044224495.1 of Polyangiaceae bacterium. Taxonomy (GTDB): domain Bacteria; phylum Myxococcota_A; class Polyangia; order Polyangiales; family Polyangiaceae; genus JBGAKG01. The sequence goes on from JBGAKG010000020.1 coordinate 195,136, forward strand.
AGCGCCGCGAACGCCTCGGCGTGACGCGCGTCGAGCCAGCCGAGGCAGTTCTCGAGGCTCGGCTGCACCTTCGGTCCGGCCGGCGCACCGGTGAACTTCGCGACGATGAGCGTGACCTCGGCCATCATCGCGTGCAGGACGAGCTCCTCGGCGTTGGCGACGACGCGCGCCGTCACGTCGCCGCGCAGGACGACGCCCGTTCGCTCGCTCCGCCGCGCGAGCTCGCGACAGACGTTCTCCGCCCCGAACAGCGGGCCCTGCTCGTCGACGAGGATCGGGATCTTCAACGCCGGGTTGTCCGCGTAGAGCGCGGGGTCGAGCGACGCGAGATCGAACATCGGCCGGAACTCGTGCTCGACCCCGAGCTCGGCGGCGAACATGCGCGCGACGCGGGTGAAGTGGGAGCTCGAGCGCCCGACGATCGTGATCATGACCGCGAGGGATAGGCGGCCGGCGGGCGGGTGCCAAGAGGCCAATCCTGCGATTTCGGGAGTACCGCAGCTCGAGAGCATCTCCCACTCTATCCCATTTGTGATAGTCTGGGAGATTGGAGGACTCCCATGCGCACGCTCATGCTCGCTCTCTTCGTCTCCAGCGTTTCGCTCGCCGGATGTGCCGGCGCGTTGCCCGAGCCGGTCTACTCGAACCAAGTCGACGCGTACTTCCCCGCTCCCGCGGCCGGGGCCGGCGACGCCGACACCAAGGACACGCGCACCGCCGCGGAGGCGTGCGCCGCCCGCCTGAATGCCCACCGCACGAAGGCGAAGATCGGCGGGATCCTCCAGGGCCTCTTCTCGGGCGTCGGGAGCATCGCCGGTGGTACCGGCGGAGTTCTCGCTGCCGTCCTCGACGACGACGGCGTACGGACCGCGATGGGCGTGCTCGGCGCCGCGGGGGCGGGCGTCACGTTGATCGGGAACCTCGTCATCGGGCTCGCGCTCAACCCGGTGAAGGAGCTGCGGCTCCACTCGGACGCCGCGAAGAGCTGGAACGTTGCGGTGGAGCTGAAGTACGGCAACGGGACGCCGACGGCGATCCGCGAGGCGCTGGGTCGCTGCGCCCGCGACGAGGGTCCTCCGACGCGCGTGGAAGGAACCGGCTCCACCTTCTGAGCCCGCTTCCGTCTAGACTCGCGGCCCATGCCTTCCGAAAAGTCGCGCTGCGCTTGGGCCGGGACCGATCCGCTCTACGTCGCCTACCACGACACCGAGTGGGGCGTGCCGGTCCACGACGACCGCAAGCTCTTCGAGTTCCTGATCCTCGAAGGGGCGCAGGCGGGCCTGTCGTGGATCACGATCCTGCGGAAGCGCGAAGGCTACCGGCGCGCGTTCGCCGGGTTCGATCCGAACGCGGTGGCGCGCTTCGACGCGCGCAAGGTGAAGAGCTTGCTCGCCGATGCGTCGATCGTGCGCAACCGCGCCAAGATCGACTCGGCGATCGGAAACGCGCGCGCGTTCCTGAAGGTCCAAGAGGAGTTCGGCACCTTCGACGCCTACCAGTGGCGCTTCGTCGACGGGCGCCCGAAGCAGGGCGCGCGGAAGGCGATGAAGGACGTGCCCGCGACCACGCCGGAGTCGGATGCGTTCAGCAAGGACCTCAAGAAGCGAGGCTTCCGCTTCGTCGGGAGCACCATCATGTACGCCCACATGCAGGCGGTCGGCATGGTGAACGATCACGTCGCGACGTGCTTTCGGGCGCGGCCCGTGGCGAAGCTTCGCTGACGATCGCTAAATCGCCGAGCGCGATTCTGGAAGAAAAAGAGGAATGCGAGCGGAGCGAGCCCGCGTGGGGTGGGGACCCCGACGGCTTTGCCGGCGGGGCGGGGCGGCGCGTGCCGCCCCGTGATGACAAGACCTAAATGGGCCGAGCGCGATTCGAGAATCGCGCTCGGTCATTTAGGAGCGCGGGCGGCGCGGAGCGACGCGAACCTCGGCCGGGGCTCCGCCCCCGCCCGGCGGGCTCCCGGAGCCGCCGCGATCGATCCCGTCGGCGAGTGCCAGCGCGAGGACGGCGCTCGCGCGGCGAACGCGCGCAGCGACCTCGACCGGAGACGCAGCGACCACGGAGATCGCGCAGAGGACCCATCCCATCGCGACCGGGGCGGCGTGCACGCAGGCGAGCCCATCGCGGAAGGAGACCTCCCGCTCGGCAGCGCCCAGCACGCGCGCGAGCCGAGCGACGCGCTCGAGCTCGACGTCCGGCGCAGCGCCCGAGACGAGCGCAACGCGACCCGACGGTCCGACGAGGATCGCCGCTCCGGTCACCGCCGCGAACGCGAGCACCTGCGGCGCACGTTCGCGCGCGCGCGCGGACAGGAACGGAGATGCGGCCGGCAGAGGTTCACGCGCCACGAACGAAGCGTAGCACTCACGGAAGCGCGAGCTTGATCCAACCCGTGATCCGCGAGAACCGCCAGAGCTCCTTGCCGTCGCTCACGAGCGGCCGGTCGTCGCCGTCCACGGCGAGGAAGTCGCCCGGCTTCGCGTGCGCGTCCAACACGCGCGCCGTCGCTCCGGAGAGCTCGACGAGCGACGCTCCGATCTTCGCGACGGTGACGCGCCCGTCGTGGGCGACCACCATGCTCTCCGTGATCCCGACGGGGCCGATGCCGGTGACGGGGACGGCGCCCGCGGCGCTCACGGCCATGACGCGCCCGGCATAGGTGGAGCCGTACATCCAGCCGTACGCGCCGAAGTGCCAGTGCGCGGCGTAGTCCTCGCGCGGGATGGGCAGCGTGCGCTGGAACGTGCTCGCACCGACTTGGACCAAGCGCTGCCACTCGAGGAGATCGGAGCTCCCACACGTGTTGATCGACGTGTCCACGAGGAACGGCGCCCCACCGGCGACGGTGAAGTCGGTCATGCCATCGAGCTCGGCGGCGCAGCCCTCGCAGGGCGGCGGGAGCGCACGCGTGACGAACGTCGCGCCTCCGTCCGTGCTGAGGTCGACGCTCGAATTGCGGAGGACGGCGACCGTCGCTCCGAGCGCCGCCACGCGCCGCGCATCGGGAGCCCGATGTTGACTGCTCAGGACGCCGTTGCGGACGACGTCGAGCACGTCGCTGTGGAGCGCGTAGAGCGCGCCGTCGGCGGCGAGGGTCGCGTCGAAGATGGACTCGGTCGCAGCGACGCGATGCAGCGGTCGATAGGTGAGACCACCGTCCACCGAGAGGGAGACGACGTGCTCGTCGACGATCGCGATCGGACCGCCCGCGCGCGGCGCGGCGACGATGGCGACGAGGCTGGTGAAGAGGATCGGCCCCACGAGAGAGGTCGTACGCTCGGCCGGGGCGGCGAATTCCTTCGCGGACCGATCACGTGTGGGCGAAGGTGCGCGCGACGATCGCGCCGATCGCGGCGTGCGTGCGCACGAGCTCGACGAGGGGTGCCGATCCGTCGCTGAGGTACGAGGCGATCGCGATCGGTGCTTGTCCGGGCGGCCACGCGACGGCCACGTCGTTGACCGCCCCTCGCGTGCCGGTTCCGGTCTTGTCGCCGGCGTTCCACGCGGCGGGGAGCGAGGCGCGGAGCCGCTCCTTTCCCGTCTCGCACGCGCGCATCCAGCCGACGAGCCGCTCGCGACTCTCGGGCGAGAGGACGCCGTCGCACGCGAGGTGCCGTGCGAGCGTCGCCATCGCGCGCGGGGTCGTGGTGTCGCGTGGGTCGCCGGGGGCGTTCTCGTTCAACGCCTCTTCGATCCGGTCGAGCCGCGTCGTCGGATCGCCCGCCGACCGCACGAAGTCCGTGAAGCCGGCGGGGCCGCCGAGCTTCGCGAGGAGCAGGTTCGCCGCCGTGTTGTCGCTCACGAGCACGGCGGCCGAGCACAGCTCCGCGATCGTGAGCTTGCCCTCGGCGACTCGCGCGCGCGTCACGGGTGCATACTCCTGCAGGTCGCGCTCGCCGAACGCGACGGCGAGATCGAGCGCGATCTCTCCGCGATCGACCTTCGCCAGGATCGCCGCGGCGAGGGCGAGCTTGAAGGTCGAGCACATGGCGAAGCGCTCGTCGGCGCGGTGAGCGAGCGTGCGCCCGGTGCCATCGAACGCGAAGACGCCGACCCGACCGCCGATGCGACGCTCGAGCGCATCCAGCTCGCCGCTCGGAGCCGCGCTCGGTGCGCTGGGTGCGTTCGACGACGGCGCACGCGCGCAAGCGGCGACGAACGCCCCCACCGCGCCGACGAGAAGCTCGCGCCGCCTCACCGGGGGTTCTTCGGCGTGAACGTGAAGCTCCCGTCCGCCGCGCGAACGAACTTCAGATCGTCGTGCGGGTACTCGGCCGTGTCGGCGCGATCGCGGTTGCTGATCTCGAGGTAGCGCGCGGGCCGATCGCTGCGGTTCACGAGGTGGTGCGCGTTCTGCACGCCGGCCGGGAACGCCGCGTACGTGCCGGGGCCGAGGATCTGCTCGCCTTCGTCGGTGACCAGGACGACCTCGCCTTCGATCACGAACACGAGCTCGTCCTCGAGCGTGTGCCAGTGGCGAACGGCGGACTCCTTGCCGGGTGGGAGCGTAGTGAGGTTCACGCCGATCTTGGTGAGACCGAGCGCGTCCCCGAGCGCGCGCTTCTCGCGCGGGAGCACGCGCGAGCGAAAGGGCTCGGGGTAGCCGGAGGCGTTCTTGGCGGGGAGCGTCGACGGATCCATCGCGGGAGGGCGGAGCGGCATGCGCAACGTCTAGCGCGATCGCGCGGAGAGCGCTCGCCTCAACGTGCGGGAGGCGGGGCGTTCGCGCCCCGGTCGGGCACGATCGCGAGCGACGCGGTGAGCTTTGCGACGAGCGTGTCGTCGGCGAAGACCTCCGACTCGACGACCGACAGCGTGCGGCCGGGGCGGAGGACCTTCGCGAGGCATCGAAGCGTCGCACCGCGCGCGGGGCGGAGGAGGTGGATCGAGTACTCGGTGGTCAGCACGCCGTGATTCGCCGGAGCGAGGGTGGCGGCGGCGGCGCCGGCGGTGTGATCGCCGATCGCAGCGGTGACGCCGGCGTGGACGTACCCGTTCTGCTGCGCGTGATCGGGACGGACGGTGAGCATGGTCTCGCAGAGCCCGGGGCCGACGCGAACGACGGATACGCCGAGCGCGCCCATGAACGGCGCGGCGCCGAAGATGGATTGGATGCGGGCGAGGGCGGTCGGTTCGTCGAAGTCAGCGGTCATGGAGCGCGTCTCAGTGCTCGCTGTCGCCTTCGGCGATCTTGCGCGCGACGTTGCGGATCGTGACCGCGTCGAGCTGCGCGCGCTTCATCAGCGCAATCGCGCGGGGCACGTCGTCGGCGTCGATCGCGTCGAAGAACTCCTCGACCCGGCCGATCGCAGCGAGGCGCTCGAGGACGTCGGTCCCGTCGAGATCGTTCGCGTTCATGGCTGGAGCCTAGCACCGGCGCGCATCGCGATACGGGACGACGGCGATCTGGAACGCGTCCTCGGCGCAGAGCGCCCCGGGCATCCGGTGGGTTCGACGCTCGACGAACGGGATCCCGGCGCGCTCGAGGAGCGCCACGAGCGCGCGGGCGCGCGAGACGTGTTCGGTCGCGTCGTCGCGAAACCAGCAGTGCGCGACGAAGCGGTCACGGCGCTGGCGCCGCGCGCGGCGCTCGCCGACGTACCGAAATGGGACCATGCGCACGGGAGCTTCGAGGTGCTCGTCGAACCAGTCGAGCAGCGCGCGGAGAGCGACGCGGTCGTCGCCGGTGAGTCGCGCGAGCGCGGTCCGCGCGTGGGTGAAGGGCCCACAGGCGTCGTCGTGCTCGGCGTGCTCGAAGCGGACGTAGCCGACGAGCGCACGCGCGGGGAGCGGAGCCACCACCCGACGCCCGAGGTTTCGCGTGAAGCGGCTGCGACGAGACATGGCGCTCGCCGAGAGACGTGGGAGCGGCGCGAAGCTGACGCGAGCGCTTCGGTGCGGGGCGGCGAAGCCGGCGCGCCGTTGCACAAAGGGGCAAGACGACTGCGAGGGGTGCGGATTGCCGAGGTGAAGCGGCGTCAGAGATCGGAGCGAGGTACGCCGTTGCTCAGTGAGAACTGGCAGGGCTCGTACCCGTCGGCCTGTATCGCGGCCGTCGAGCGCAAATCGAGGTAGACGCTCGGCTCACGGTCATCGGGCGCTCCGGCACACGAGTGGTCGATCGCTGCGATCGTCGACGCGACTTCGGCGACGCGCGGGTCCCCGACGACGTGCAGAACGACGTCCCAGCCGGTCTTCGCGAAGCCGCGCACGTCCTTCGGCTCGACGGCAGTGCCCTCGATCGAGACGAGCTTCCCGTCGCGGAGCACGAGGTGCCCGAGAAACTCGTTGCGGCAACCGACTCCCCGAGACGGTGTGAGCTCGAGGCGTCGAAGGTGACCGGTCTCGGCATCGCGCACGACGAGACCCGCTCCGAGGTCCGTGGGCCCGAGCACCGAACGAAGGGCCGAGAAGGGCATCGCCTCGTCCGCGTAGACGTCGACGCGGGTGGACTTCGCGCCGGACGCCTGCGTGACCCGCGCTTGGTAGGCCAGCTCGGCGGCGAGCGGGAGCAGCGTCGTGCCGGAGGACCGCGCTTCGAGGTCCGACGCCGGGTCGGGGGACAGTGCCATGACCTGTCTGCCTTCGACGCCGAGGTGGCTCCGCCCCAGCACGATGGCAACGGAGCCGCGGAGGTGCGGTCGCTCCGAGGTCACCTCGGGGAGCTCGCAGCGCACGCTGGGAAGCGTGACGTCGGTCTCGGTCTCGAAGCGATACTCGTGAGACGCAACTTCGGCGAGCGCGCGGTCGTCGTCGTAGGCAGGATCGCGGCGTGCGGCGCCTGCACTAGCGGCAGCGCCGCCGGTGAGAACGAGCGCGAGAAGGGCGATGGAGCGATGCCGCACGAAGTGAGGATAGCGCGCAGGAGGAGGAGTGCTGGTGGTCAGCGAGCACCGAAAGGACGGACCTTGCACGATCGTCCTGGGGCGTGCGGATCGGTCCGCACTTGCTCCGGGGTGCGCGACTCCAGGTAGGCGTTGTAGGCGCCGCCGGAACAGTCCGGCTCGAACGCGGCGAAGATGGCCGCAACGACGCGGGTGGGGACATCTCCCTCGACGTGAATCCCGACGTCCCAACCCACGGCCGGTACTGCCGCAACAAGCGCGCTGAAGTCGGGGTGACCATCGAGCGCTAGGATTTCGACGCCGTCGTCCATGATGACGCGGCGGGCCTCGACGACGAAGCGCCGCACACACGTGTTTCGCGAGTGGCCGGGGTCGTCGAAGAGCGACAGGTCGCGCAGTCGGCTCGTCTCCACGTCCCGAACCACCAGGTAGTTGCTGCCGGTGAACGCCCGAACCGTTTGCACGACGGAAAACGGAGTGGCTTCGTCGACGTAGAGATAGCCGGGGAACGGGGCCTTTCCACCCGCGCGCGCGATCGCGCGTTGCCACTCGATCTCGGCAGCAAGCGGAAGGATCGTCGTCCCCGACGAGTGAGCGGCCAGGTCGGCCGCGGGATTGGAGGACAACGGCATGACCTCGCGACCCTCGTAGCCGAGGTGATGACGACCGATGATAACGGTGCCCCCCACCGAGCGATACGGCTCCCACTCTCGCTGGGCACAGCGTACGACCGGAACGGTGACGTCGGTCTCGTCCGACGGACGGAATTCGTGGGCGGCGAGGTCTGCGACGACACGGTCTTCGTCGTACGCGGGGTCGACCCGCGCAGCGCGGGCGCTCGCGATGGCACCGCCGGTGAGCACCAGCGCGAGGATGGCGATGCCGAGATGCCGCACGTGAGGATTGTAGCGCGTTCCAGGTAGGTGGGTTTCCCGGGCGCTAGTTTAGATTGGTCGGACCGTGTCCGAGGATCCGCATCTCCAAACCGACGACGTACCGAGCCCGATCGACCTTCGGGACGCGGAGACCGCGCGGAAGTGGCTCGCCGAATCGGAGGCAACCCGCCCGTATCGCGCGGCCGTGAGGGCGCGCATCGGCGACGAGGTTCGTGCGTCCGGCGCGGGTAGCGTCCTCGAGCTCGGCGGTGGGCCCGGGTTGCTCGCGGAAGCCATTCTCTCGCAGGCCGATGCGACCTACACGCTCGTCGACTTCTCGCCGCCGATGCTGGAGATGGCGCGCGCCCGGGTGTCTTCGTTGCAATGCGAGCTGCGTGATCTTCGCGATGCGACGTGGACGGCGGGGCTCGGGCCCTTCGATGCGATCGTGACGATGCAGGCGGTCCACGAGCTGCGTCACAAGCGTCGCGCGCCGCGGCTCTACGAGCAGGTGCACGCGTTGCTCGTGCCCGGTGGCCTCTTCGTCGTGTGCGATCACGAACCGGCGGATGCACGCCCGCTGTTCATGAGCGCGACCGAGCAGCATGCCGCGCTCGCGGCGGCGGGCTTCGGTGACGTCGTGACTGTGATGACGGTCGCGCCGCTCTACGTGCTCACGGCGAAGCGTCCGAAGTGAGTACCCTCACGGGCAGTAGGTCACCGTCGCGCTCGGCTTCGCGTACGTCGTGTTCTCTTTCGTCGCGAGCACGAAGGTGGCTCCCGCGGACGGGCTGACGCGCAGCGCGATGGCGTTGGCGCCGACGAAGCCGGCGAATGCGCTCGCCGGAAGCACGAACGCGACCTTCGGCTGCGAGGCCGTGACGGCGGCGGTGACGTTCGACGACGCGATGTCGCCGCTCGCGCTCGCGCCCGCTCCCGCCCACGCGGCCGATCCATTCTTGGTCATCCACGAGGCACCGCTCTCCGTCCAGATCGTCGTGGTGAGGGGAGCAGCGAGCAGGGTTCCCGCAGCGGCGGGGCATGGGCCGCCGCAGTTGGGCTGATCGATCGCGGCGCGCGTGAGCGTCAACGTGACGCGCAGCGCGCGGTTGGCGACGAACGCGGAGACCGCGGCGGAGCTCACCGTGAAGCGGAGGAGCGCAGCCGACCCGAGGCTCTCACCGACGTTCGCCACGGCGAGTCCGCCGAAGTTCTGACTGCTGCCCGTGAAGATGACGGTGTCGGCGTTGGGGCCGACGACCTCGTCGATGGGGGTGGTGTTGTCGACGCAGGGACCGCCATCGATGCCGATCGGCGCGTCGACCGAGACATCCTTCACGGCGACGTCCGGCGCGGCGTCGGCCACGTCGACGGCGGCATCCGCGACGCTGTCGGCTGCGGCGTCGGTCGCGCTGGTGAAGCCGTCGGCCGAGCAGCCGACGAGGGCAGCTGCTGCGAGCGAGATCCATGCGAGCGCCGTGACGCGAACCCGTAGCGTCCTGTGGGTCATGCTGGAAGCATGTGCCCGCGAACCCAGGGTTTACAGCCCGGTATCGGTTGACCGAGCGTAAACCTGGCGTTGACGCACCACCAAGAACCCGTGGGTCGTCACGGCACGCCTTGCAGGGTCGAGTTCGTGATCGTGATGCTCTTCGCGTTCGTTCCGACCGCCGTGCCCGCGTTCGTGACGCTCCCCGCTTTCACCTGCGTCCAGTGACCGCCGGTGTTCCCGGTCATCGTGGTGTCGGCGATGCTCAGCGTGCCCCCGAAGTCGTTGCTCGTGAAGAAGAGCCCGCCGCCGAATGCGTTCGTCCCCGCCGCGTTGTTCACGATGCGATCTCCGCAGAGCGTGACGTTGACCGAGGCGCCGTCGCTGTACAACGCACCACCGTTCCCGCCCGAGCCAATCTCGTGCTGGCCGTTGTTCATCACGCTGCACTTCGTCGCGTCGTCGTTGTTCGCGTCGTGACCGAGGGCCTTGTTGTTCTCGAACAGGCTGTCGTAGACGTCGAGCTCCGCGAACAAGCAACCCACCGCGCCGCCGTTGCTCGCGCCGTTGTTCGTGAACGTGCTCCCGGCGATCACGACGCCATGCTTGCTCCCGAGCATGCGAATCGCACCGCCGCCGACATCGGGTCCGAGCGGCGCGGCCGTGTCGTTCTCGAAGATCGAGTCGATCACGGAGAGGTTGCCATCGCGCATGAAGATCGCGCCGCCCTCGCCGTCGTTGAAGCCTTGGGAGCACGGCGCGGGCGCCTGCGGAATCGGGCTCGAGCCGGCGATCTTTCCGTTGATCAAGCGAATGTGCTGGAGCGTCACGCGAATCTCGCTCTTTCGAAAATCGGTCCCGGGGAAGCGGAGAATCTGCACGCTTCCGCCGCCGTCGAGCGTGACCTTGCGTCCGCCGTCGATCACGGTGTTCTTCGTCAGCGGCAGGATCATCGTCGCGGTGATCGGAATGGTGACGGGCGACGCGCCGCAGTCGAACGTGATGATGCCGCCCTTCGCGACGGCGGCGGTCAGCGCAGTGAAGGTGCAGCTGGCGGGGGTGCCGGTGCCGACGACGGTCGTCGGTGACGACACGTTCGCGGGTTGTCCTTCCGCGGGGATCGCGGTGCCGCACTTGCCGGTCGGGTTACCCGCGAGCCACGGTCCGGTGGATGCGTCGGTGGTGGTGGTGGCATCGGTCGGCGTGGCGGCGTCGTTCGTCGGGACTCCGGCGTCGTTCGTCGGCGTGGCGCCGTCGTTCGTCGGGGTTCCGGCGTCGGGGCTCGCTGCGTCGGGATCGGAGCTGCACGCGAAGAGCGTGGTGACGAGCAGCGGGGCGAGACGAACGAGGACGCGGGTCGACATGGATCGACCGGTTGCGAGGATCGGGCCGATGCAGGAAATCGGCTGAAATCGCGAGAATCGGCGGGCGGGTGGCGGGGGCGAATGCCCCCGGAGTGGGGGCGGGTGCCCGCACTCGGAGTCGTTACGGTTGCCGACGAACACGGGCCCCGATGCTCTCGCCGACGTTCGCCACGGCGAGGCCGCCGAAGCTCTGACTGCTGCCGCCGAAGACGACGGTGTCGGCGCCGGCAGTGGTCTTGCGAACTTGGGTGTATTCGCTCAGCATGTGCGCGATGGGACGAGGGGCGTTTGTCTTGCTGGCGCTCGCCATCGGGATGAACGGCTGCTCCTGTGGCGGTTCACTAGCAACCGACGCTGGTGTGGTCGACGCGACATCGAGCGATGCTGCGACCATCGATGTGAAGAGAGACGCGATCCTCGAGGACGCCGGTTCGTGCACCACGGCGACCGCGAGCGGTGCACGCGTTGGCTGTGAGTACGTGGCCTTCCAGCCGTCCAGGATGGGTCTATTCCCCTACGCATGCATGGTGGTCACGATAACGAATCCAAGTAGCGATCCGGTCGACGTCTCACTGCGGTGGCAAGGGCAGGACGTCTTTCTGCCGGCTCACGCCGCGTTGCTCAAGGGATGGGGTCGGTCGATGCAATTCGAGCCGATCACACAGCCCGTCCTTCCAGGTGCAGGAACGATGGTCGTGTCGCTCTCCCAAGGCATGCTCAACCAAGTTGCGACCGCGTGCCCTTCCCCGGCGGTCGTCGCGGGCGACAGCGTTCACGTGGATGCTCTGCCCAACGACACCGCTCACACGTTTCGAATCACTACGTCGCGCCCGGCGATCGTTCATGAGATATGGCCGTTCACGAAGAACAGCATCGACTACTCCACCATCGCTACGTTGCCGGCGATCTCGTCGTGGAGCGACGAGTATCTGGACGTGGGCACCTACCTCCCGCCGCCGTATGAGTACGCTCCACTCGTTTGGAGCGCGGCGGTGGCTGGCGTCGACGGGACCAAGCTGGACATCCCATCCATGGATGGAGGTCTTGCGTCGAGGGTGCTCGCGAGCGACGAGCTGCTCAATGTGACTCGAGCGGACCTTTTCGTTGGCCAGACCGTAACGGCATCGCATCCGTTTTCCCTCTGGAGTGGCAGTGCGGGATTTCAAGTTCCTCCGAACCCGGAGGCCTCGACCAGTTGCTTTGGGTCGTTCGCCGTGCCGCCCGTCTCGCGTTGGGGACGAACCTACGTCATTGCGCCACCGTCCGACCGCGTTCAGGGCACGGCAGAGAGACACTTCGCGCGGATCGTCGCCGCCGCCGACGGCACGACATTGACGTACTCGCCGGTCGCTCCAAGTGGAGCAGTCGCGACACTCGGCGCGGGACAGCTTGCCACCTTCATGCACGAGGGACCGCTCGTGATCCAATCCCAAGATGCATCTCATCCCATCTTCGTCGCGACGTACAACGTGGATCCGAGTGACTTCGGCGATGCATCCGTCGTCAAGGACGGCGGGTGCTCGGCCGCTTTCCTCGTCCCCGAACAGCAATTCGGCACCGAATACCGGCTGTTTTCCTTACCCAACTACCCCAACACGGAGCTCGTTCTCGTCCGTCGCGCGGGCGGCGCATCGACTGTGGACGTGGACTGTGCGGGCAGCATCACGGCGTGGTCACCCGTCGGTGACTTCGAGGTCGCGCGGGTATGGCTTTCGCGCGACACGGGCGACGCTTTCTCCCCACAGGTCTTTCCCTCCGGAACCTGTGACAACGGACCGCACGCCGTACGAAGTGGGACTCCCTTCGGCGTGATCGTATCGGGGTGGGTGCGCACGCCATTCGGACCCTTCCTGGGTCAGGCCGCGGGCTCCGACCCGAATGCCCAAGCGGCATCGAGCTACGAGTACGTTCCGATTCCGCTGGACGAACCGAACCGAAACTAGCGTCAGCCCAGGTCTACGAGCCGCTCGCCACCGCACCGGTTCCTAGAAGTTCCAGTCTTCAGGCAACGGACCATTGCAGATGGCGCAGTGGAACCATTCGTCTTTGACGAGGTTCCGCTCGCCGCAACCCGGGCATCGACGGAATGTGGCGACGAACGTGAACGCGTTCGGGTACTCGATGCGAGCGACATCGAGCGCATGACGCACTGAGGGCCAGCATTCGGGCATCGGGCAATAGCCCGTGGAGAGGTTGGAGACGTCGACGACTCTGCATCCGTGCGACGTCTCGACCGCAGTGAGCTCGCCGGCAGCGAGGACGTCGTCACCACCTGCACAAGCTACGTGCTCGGAACGTCGATGCGCGACGCGGAGGATTCCGTCGACGCCGACGACATACGTGAGTGGCTCGCCGTTCGCGAACGGCACGAGGTCAGCAGCCCGGCGAATCTCGGTTCCACGATGTGGGTTCCGGAAATTCTGCGGCGCTCGTTCCGGAAACTCTGCGGCCGCTTGAGAGTTCCTGATCGTCGCGCGCAAGCTCATCGCCGGGCAAGTGCTTGGTTCGGACGGACGGGCCGTCGAGTCGGAGGAGACGCCCGC
>JBGAKG010000021.1:0-199852 GCA_044224495.1 Polyangiaceae bacterium
ACCTTTCGCGCCAACCGTGCGGAACGACTTGGGTGCGGTCTCGAAAGGTTGACAAGGTTGACACCGTCCCCCGGCCCAAAGGTTGACAAGGTTGACACCGTCCCCGGGCGCCTGCGACCCGGGCGCCTGCGCTATCCCGCCACGTTGGCCTGCGCCTTCGACGCGAGGAGCCGTGCCGCTCCCGCCTTGATCCGTGCCTTCTGCGCGTCGTCCAGGAAGACGAGCTCGTCTTCGCGGTCGTAGCTCATCAGGTTGTTCTTCGTCGCCGAGTGCTCGGGGATGCCGAAGAAGTGCCCGAGCTCGTGGGCGAGCGACGAGTCGCGCGCCCCGCGCGTGAGGATGATGTACCGGCGGAGCGGCGCAATCCGCGAGTCCCACGTGACGCCGAGTCGGTAGACGTCCTTCACCTCGGCGTCGCGCAGCGCGTCGACGAGGAAGACGTTGATGCGCTGCACGCGGACGAGCGGCGCGAGGGCATCGCGCGCGGCGGTGCTCTCGATCCGATCGAAGCGCGTGTCGAGCGGGACGGTCGCGTCGACCGCGAGATCGAACCCCAGCGGGCGGTAGATGGATTGCGCGAGCGAGACCGACCGCGCGAGCTCGTGCGCGAAGCCGTGGCTCTCGTCCGGGGGCGTGGGCCGGTGGAGCACGAGCCCGAAGACCGGCGGTGCGTCCGCGCGCGCCAGCCGCTCCACGCCCCCGACGAGGGCGGCTGCGCCGAACGCGAACGCGCGCCGTCCGAGCTTCACGGGGCACCCCCGAATCCGCCCGCAAGGCGCCCGGCTTCGGCGGCATCGTGCTCGTGGCTGCCTCCGAGCGTGATCATCAGCGTGCCGCCGCCGATCTTCGACCGGATGACGGGGGCCGACTGCACGACGTCGTCGACGACGATCGCCAGCCGCCCGCCCACGTGACTCGCGGTGTAGCTCTCGAAGCGGGACGCGGCGCTCGGGTCGAGCGTGACCGACACGGACCAGGTTCCCCGGTCCGTGTCTTCGACCGCCTTGGCGCCGACGACGTCGCGCTCCGTCAGGATCGTCGATATGCGCACCAGGTAGGAGCGGACCGCGGGTGCCCCCTCGCTGTCCTGAACCGGGCCGTACGCGAACCGGACGTCGGGTCCGGTCGGGACCACGCCGAGGGCGGCGCGGAGGTCGCGCTCGGCGTTGCGCGGATCGGTCCCCGGCGCGAACGAGAGCTCGGCGTACTTTCCCGTCGTCGCCGGCATTCCCACGGACTCGTCGCGGAGCACCGCCGGGGCGAGCGGCCGGTAGATCACGAAGGGGTGAACGTCGTCCGCGACCTCGCGGATCTCGAGCTTGGGCTTCGGACCCGTCGCGACCGGGTGCTTCTTGCACGCGCCGCTCGAGAGCGCGGCAAGCGCGAGCACCACCGGGACTGCCGGACCGAGCCTTCGCACGATCGTTCTACGGAACCGGCGGCGCGGGGCTTCCTTGGGTGGTCGCGGCCAGGATCACGAAGCCGTGCGGGCGTGGCCGAAACATCGTCACCTTGGCGCTCGGTCCGAGCGCCTTCCAGGCGCCGTACCACTCGAGCTTCTTCCAGTTGTCGCTCTCGGTGACGAACTCGGGGACGAAGAAGTCGACCTCGGCGTACCTGCCGCCGACGTAGGCGGAGAGCTCGATCCCGAAGGCGTACGGCGCGAGATCGGCGACGGGCGCGAGGTCGTTGTGGAGCGCGCCGCCGTAGGTGAAGACGATCTTCTTGGCGTCGGCGTCGCTCTTGGCGTCCCGATCGACGAGCTGCTTCACCTTGCCCACCGTGAGGCGCCGGATGAGCGAGAGGCTCGCGACGATCGGCTCGCCCGAGTCGGCGACCTGCGAGAGGTCGTCGCAGGTCGGGCGCAGGAGATCGGGGACGATGCCCAGCGCGCGCGCCTTCGTTCCGAGCGTCACGTACTCGTTCTGGTCCGTCGCCGCTTGCTTCTGGGTGACGACCTGCTGCTGTTGCTTCACCTCGGCCGTCGCCTTCTGACAACCCGTCGGCGGTTGCATCAGCTCGACGAGGATGTCCGAGGCGCGCCCGCCCAGCGTCGGCAGCACCTCCTCGGTGAAGCGCTTCGTCGACGACGCCACCGTCGCCCCTTTGGGCGCGTGCGCTTCGCCGACGGCGACGATCCGCGGGTCCTCGTCGAGGACCGTGGCGAACGCGTCCTCGAGCTTGGCGAACTGAAGGCAGCCGAGCTCACCGCACGCGGTCGCCCCGTGCGGGAGCGGAGCGGCGGGGGCCGCGCTGGCGCTGGCGCTCGCGCTGATCGCGCTGGTTCCTGGCGTGGGCGTCGCGGTGTGCTTGTCGCACGCGGCGAGGACGAGAAGCGTGACGACGAAGGCGCGGCGCATGGATGAGCGTCGAGCCTATCACGCATGCTATGAACCTTCGTTCATGCGCACCTTGGCGCTCGGCGACTTGCACTTGTCCTCCCACACGCCCGCGGCCGTCGAGCGTGACGTGGCCGCCCTCGTGGCGGCGAACCCGGGCACGCGAATCGTGTTCGTCGGGGACTTGTTCGATCTCTCGGCGGAGACGCCGCGCGTCGCCTCGGAGCGCGCGATCGAGGAGGGCTTCGCGAAGAGCCCGCTCCTTCGCCGCGCGCTCGCCGAGCACCTCGATCGCGGCGGCGAGCTCGCGTTCGTCGCCGGCAACCACGATCCCGAGCTCGGCGGGGAGGGCTCTCGCGTTCGCATCGCCGCGGCGCTCGGCGTCGGAGCGGCGTCGCGCGCGCGGATCACGACCACGCCCTGGTTCCTCCGCGAGGGCGGGCTCCACATCGAGCACGGTCACCTCTACGATCCCGACAACGCTCCCGCGCATCCGCTCGTCGCGCCGCGCGGCAGTCTGGGCGTCCACTTCGTCGAAGAGTTCATCGCCCCGACCGGTGCGTTCGCGTACCTCAACAAGAACGACGGTACGCCGCTCGAGACGTTCCTGAGCGCGTTCAAGCTCTACGGGCTCCGCGGCCCCTACGTGGTCTATCGCTACTTCCACGCTGCGGGGCTCGCGCTCATGAAGGCGGGCCCGCGCTTTCCGGGCCACGAGGAGATCGAGCGCGGGGACGGGCTCCTCGATGCGTTCCTCGCCGGGGCGGGCGCGGATCGCGCCCTCGCCGAGGCGCTGCTCGAGCTCGGCGCCGAGCCGACGATGGCTTCGCTCCGCGGCACGATCGCGCGGCTCTACCTCGATCGCGTCGCCGGCACGATCGCCGTGACGAGCGGGCTCGGGCTCGCCGTGTCGGGGAGGCTCCGCGCCGGGGCGGCGCTCGCCGGCGTCGGCGCGCTCGCGCTCGCCACGAGCTGGTCGCTCGGCCACGACCGTTACGGCGGGCACGTCCACGCGCGCTTGGCCGATGCCGCGAAGCGCCTCGCCGACGTGACGTCCGCGAAGCTCGTGGTCTTCGGGCACGCGCACGTCGCGGGCGAGCACGAGGGCTACGCCAATACCGGGAGCTTCGCGTTTCCCCGCGCGGAGCCGGGGCGACCGTACGTCGAGATCGTCGGCTCGGGGGCGGCCCCGCGCGCGGAGCGGCGCTTCCACCGCGCCGAGGGCGCGCGCGGTCAGGGCTCCGCGGCGAACCCGTAGCGCTCGGGAGCCTGCGCGGCGACGAGCTCGCCCTTCTTCACGAGGATCGTGCGAACCGCCCACACGTCGCGGAAGATGCGGTACCGGAGCGCGGTCTGGTCGAGATAGTCGACGCCGGCGGAGCCGCCCGTCCCGGTCCGGCGCCCGATGATGCGCTCGACCATGCGCGCGTGGCGCTGGCGGAAGAGCACGAACGCCTGCTCCATCGCGACGATCGTGTCGACGACCTCGCGCGGCCACGCGAGGAGGGGAAGCTCGCGGTAGCTCTCGATGAAGACCAGCGCAGCGCGGATGCGCGAGATCTTCGCGCGCACCTCGGCCGGGGCGTCCTCGGCGAGGAGGAAGGCGCGCGCGTCGGTGCCTTCTTTCGCGTAGCGCGCCTCGAGCCGGGTCTCGTCGGCCGGGGTGAGCGCATCGGTCTTCGCGAGCGAGAGGGCGTGCTGGGTGGAGCGCCGGTGGGCGCCCAAGTAGTCCTCGATGAAGCGGGTCACCGCCGCGCTGTCGTCCGGGTCGCCCGGGAGCGAGCCCTGGATCGGTGTGCGATACAACCATTCGCCGATCGCGTCGTGCAGCGTCGGCTTGTCCGCCAGGCGCGCTTCGACCCGACGCGACGCGGTCGACGCGGTGCCGTCCGGTGCGCGGAGCGCGAGCTTGTAGGAGCCTTCGTTGCCGAGCGGGACGCGGGCGGTCTCCTCCAGGCCGAGCAGGATCTCGATCTCCCGCATCTGCGCCGACTGGAAGCCGCTCGCCGGGTTGAGCTTGTCGCGGAAGTCGAGGTAGTCGCGCGTGGTCATCGTCTCCATCAACGAGAAGTGATGAGCGACGTGCCCGAGGAGCTCCGCGATCCGGCGCATCGAGCGGACCGCGCTCGCGAGCGATTGCTCGGGGACCTTCGGCTGGGCGAACACGTTCCGCACCGTCACCAGCTCGCGGAGGATGAGCTTGAACCACAGCTCGTCGATCTGGTGGATGGTGATGAACATCACCTCGTCGTTGGCGAGGTTCGCCTCCGAGCTCTCGATCCCGGTCTGGAGCGAGAGGAGCTCCTCGACCTTGATGTAGTCCCAGTAGGCCGTCGGCTTGCGTTTGGTCATCGAACGCTCACTTGATGAAGAGGAGGCCGGGCTGCAACACGTTGACGATGTGCCCGAGGCCACCCGTGTTCCCGCAGTCCGTCGCGGGGAAGTAGAGATCGATTCCGCCCGGTTTCAAACCGAAGATTTGGGCGGTGCTGTTGACGTCGCGGAAGAAGAAGGCGTCGCCGCGATCGGTGTAACCGACGGTGCCCAGCATCGCCGGGCTCGCGGTACCGAGGCAGCCCCCCGCGACGTAGGTGCTGGACTGGAGGGTGGTCGCCGAGTTGTTCAGGGCCAGGAAGTTCACCGGCATCTTGAGCCGGTAGATGGCACCGCCGCCGATGAACGACTTCGTCCCGACGAGCCGCACGCCGAGGAGAACCTCGTTCACGGCGAGCCCGTACTGATCCAAGCCGAGCGAGTACGGCGCCCCGTCGTTGCTCAGGCTCCCGCTCGACTTCTTCCAGCCGAAGTTGCTGCCCGTTCCCCCGAGGACGGCTCCGCCGGCGAGCAGCCAACCGCCGCCGGCCGTCGTCATGTCGCAGTAAGCGTCGAACTCGGCGTTCTTCTTCACGCTGTGGAGTGGGTACGTACCGTCCTTCGCGGCCGGGACCTGGGTGTGGAGCTCGTCGCACGTCGTCCAGAAGTCGCACTTCCCGTTCGTGCAGCGGCGCCCCGGGCAGACGTTCGGATCGCAGCCCGCGTCGGGCGTGGCGTCGGGTGGTCCCGCGTCGGGCGGGGGTGAGCCATCGCTCGTGGCGTCCGGCGTGGCGTCGGCGCCGGTGTCGAGCGCGTCGGCGTCGGGGAGGAAGGTGGCGTCTTCCCCACCGCCCGCGTCGTGCAGCTGCCCGGCGTTCTCCAGCCCGCAGGCGACCGTGAATGCGAGCAGCAGGGTGCCGAGCCAGCGGTGCATCGGAGGATCATGGTAGCGTGGAGCCGTCCGCTTGAGCAGCGTTCGCATCGCGTCGTGGAATTGCTTCGGAGCCGCACAGAGCGCGCGCGCCTTTCTGCTGCGCGAAGGCGCTCCGGATCCGCATCGTTTCCACCACCCCGACGTCGCGTCGGCGCTGACGGACGCCGACGTCGTCTGCCTGCAGGAGCTCTGGGTCCGTGATGCCGAGGCGCTCTTCCACCGGCTCCCCCACGCGCACAAGGCCAAGGACCACAACCGGACCGAGTGGTGGCCGCTGACGATCGGGGGCTCGGGGCTCGGGATCGCCTCGCGTCATCGGATCGTCGCGCACGGGGTGCGTGCGTTCTCGCGGCCGCATGCCGGCGCCGAACGGTTCGCACGGAAGGGGATGCTCCATGCCCGGATCGAGGCGCACGGCGCGGAGTTCGATCTGGTGACGACCCACCTCCAGTCGGGGACGTCGCCCGCGTCGCGCTCGGTACGGGCACGCCACGCGCGCGAGCTCGCCGCGTTCGTGCGCGAGGTCGGCGACCCGTCGCGCGCGCTCGTCGTCTGTGGCGACTTCAACATCGATGGGCTCCGCGCGTCGCGAGCCGACGAGTACGCGGTCCTCCGCGACGCGCTGTCGGGCCTCGAGGATCTCGGCGCCGACGAGGACGTCCCGACGTATCACCCGCACCCGGAGCACAACCTGCTCGCGCATCGCTTCGACCGGGGCGCTCCCGCGCAGCGGATCGACTACGTCTTCTTCCGCGCGCCGGCGGCGGGCGCCGTGGCGACGCATGCCTTCCGGCGCTCGCTCGATGCCGCCCTCGATCACGGCACTCGCGAGACGCACCCGAGCGACCACTTCGCGCTCGTCTTCGACCTCCGGCTCGGCGCCGGGCGCTGAGCCTCACTTCAGCAGGAAGTCGACCGCGACGTCGTCGAACGCGGACTGGAAGCTCCCCGGTCCCGCCTGGACGCTGCCGATCGCGAGGACGGGGTTCTTCACCCACGCCGGATCCAAGAGCTCGCCCCCGAGGATCTCGCAGACCTTGGTCCCGATGCCGAGCGGCGGGATCAGCACGATGACGAGCGGATTGGTGCCGACCGCGGCGTCCGGATCGGCGTCGCCCAGGTTGATCACGGGGCCCTGCTGACAGGTCACGTTGCCGACCTCGATCGAGTTGCGCGGCGCGATCACGATCGTGAACGGGAAGAAGATCGGCTGCGGCGCGACGAGGCGGTTGTTGGAGAACTGGAGCCCCTGCGCCAGCGTCGCGTTCGCGAGATCGTTCACGTGGAGCGCGTAGCCGACGTAGCCGCCCTCCTCGGTGAGCAGGATCCCGACGCCGTTCGCCCCGTTGGCCGAGACGAGCTCGACGAGCCCGATCGCCTCGCGGATCCCGGAGTCCTTGATCGGGAGCGAGCCGTCCAGCGGATCCAGCAGGTCCACCCGCACCTGAAGGGTGACCTTCACGCCGACGATCGTCTCCGGGTGGAGCTTCGGCCCGTCGATCTGGACCCACGCGCCGGCGAGGGCGCCTTGACTCTTCGCGTCGGTGCGGGTGAGGAGGGCGTTCGGTGGCGACGGCGGCAGCACCGTGGTCGGATCGAGCCGCACGGAGCCATTGAACTCGGTCGGGGACGGCGGGAACCCGACCTCGTTGGTCCAACGGAACTTGAGCTCGTTGGCGTTCTTGTACGAGTCGAAGTCCTCGCAGAAGTCGTGCGGGTGGCAGGAGCAGAAGCCGCCATCGCACGGACCGGTGCTCTCGCTGGGCGCGTCCGTCGAGGCATCGCTCGCGCGGAGCGTCCGCTCGTCGAGACCGAGGAGCGCGCTGCACGCGACCGCCCCGACGGCGAGGAGCGCCGAGGCGGCGACGGCCAACGAGCGCGCGCGCATCAGAACGCACCCCCGAGCGCGGCGCCCCAGCCGGACGACGCGGGCGCCAGGAAGACCCCCGTGCGGTGCACCGACGACGAAGGCGCGGTGAGCCACACGACCAACCCGACGGCCGTCGCCACGGCACCCGCGACGAACGTCCACGTGCTCACCCGCGCGAACGTCAGCGCCTCGTTCGTCGCGTCGATCCCCGCCGGCGTCGGGCACGTGGTCTTGTCGCAGCCCGCGTCCGACGCGGCGCCGTTGCGCCCGATCGCGAACGCGCCGAACACCGCGCCGACGGCGACGGTGGTGAGCCCGAGCGACGTGACGACGATCCCTGCGATGCGTTGCCCGTTGCTCGGGGCCGGTGCCGGCGGCGGCGCGGGTGGCGGAGCGACGATGACGGGTGGCGGTGGCGGCGGCGGCTCGACGACCGGGGGAGGCGTCGGCTCCGGCGGCGGGAGCTTCTCCAGCGTCGGCACGACGACCGGCGCGGTCTCCCGCGTTGCATCGACGGTGACGGTCGCGGTCTTGTAGCCCGGCGCGCGGATCTCGATTTTGTGCGTGCCGGGGTCGACCGGAAGCGCCGTCGCCCACATCGGCTCGCGCAGCTCGTCGCCGTCGCGGAACACCTGCAGGCCGGGGACGCGCGCGGCATCGGGGACGTCGATGCGGAGCGTCGCGAGGCGCTTCTCGATCTCGGCGGCGCGCCGCCGCGCGTACTTCGCGCGATCGGTCTGCCCTTCGCGCGAGGCGATGGCATCGGCCTGGCGGAACGTCGCCCAGCTCAGCGCGAGCTGGTTGTTCTTGTCGTAGCAATCGCCGAGGTTGAGGAGCGTACCGACGCCGGGATCGAGCCGCTGGCTCTCGGCGAGCTTCGGGCACGCCTCTGCGTATTTTCCCTCCGCCATGAGCTGCCGCCCGCGGTCGAACAGCGCCTCGGCGGTGACCGCGTCGGACTGCGCCCACGCCGCGCTGGGTAGCGCACCGAGCGCGACGAACGCGACGACGACGATGGGCGACGACCTCATTTCCGGTGGGTGAGATCCACCGTATCACCGCTCGGCTTCGCGGTCGCCGTGGGCCGCACCGGGGGGCGCGCCGTGCCGTGCGGCTTCCCCGAAGCGGGCACGGAGGCCGTCGTGACGGGGGCGCCGGAGGTCGCGGCCGAGGCCACCGTCGCCATCGTCTCGGTCGGCGCCGCGGAGACGCTCGCGGGAAGGCTGGGCGCTGCGCTCGCGGTCTCGGTCGGCTTCGCCGCGCTCGTCGTGGGGAGAGGCGCCTTGTCCGCGCCCCGCCCGAGCGCGAAGACGAGCACGGCTCCGATCCCCGCGAGCGCGATTGCGCTCCCGACGATGATCGCCGCGCGATTCTTCCGCGGCGGCTCCTTGCCGGTCGTGGTGCCGCCCCACGTCACGTCGGTGCGCGGCGTCGGCGGGGGCGGAGGCGGCGTCTTCACGCCGGGAACCGAGTCGCGGCTCGTGCTGCCGCCGCGCGGCGGGATGCTCGGTACGCGCGGGAACGGCCCGCTCTTTCCGCTCCGGTCGGCGAGGAGCGTGCGCTGGATCCGCTCGATCGAGCCGCGCGCGGACTCGGGCGCGAACGGCGCCAGCGCGTTCGCGAGCTCCCCCACGTCGGACCAGCGCTGGATGCGATCGCGTTGCAGGCAGCGGAGCACGACGTCGTCGAGCCCGGGCGGAAGGTCGGGGCGACGCTCGCTCGGCTTGGGCGGAGCCTCGACCATGAGCAGCGTGTACTGCTGGTGGATGCTGTCGGCGACGAAGGGGACCTTGCCCGTGAGCATCTCGAAGAGACACACGCCGAGCGACCACACGTCGGTCCGATGGTCGACGTCGCGCGACGACTTCATCTGCTCCGGCGACATGTAGAGCGGGCTCCCGACGACGGCTTCGGTCTTCGTGACCTCGCCCTCGCTCTCGCCCGTGCTGCTCGTGCTCGCGAGCGGCCCGAGCTTGGAGACGCCGAAGTCGAGCACCTTGATCGTGGGCGAGCCGTCGGCCGCGGTCGTGAGGAACAGGTTCGAAGGCTTGAGATCGCGGTGCACGATGGCGAGCGCGTGCGCCTCGGCCACGCCCTCGCAGGCCTGGAGGAAGTACTCCAGCGCCTCGTCGACGGGCAGCCCGCCTTCGCTCTGGCGCACGAGCGACGAGAGCGTTCGCCCTTCGAGGTACTCCATCACCATGTACGGCGCGCCGTTCTCGAGCGTGCCGGTGTCGAGCACCTTGGCGACGTGCGGGCTCTTGAGCCGCACCGCGGCGCGCGCCTCGCGCTCGAAGCGCGCGATGGCTTCCTTGTTCCCGAGCGCTTTCGGGAGCATGAACTTGAGCGCGACCGATTGACGGAGCTGGAGGTGCGTGGCCTCGACGACGACGCCCATCCCGCCCTCGCCGAGGATGCGCCCGATCCGATACTTGCCGACGAGCACGTCCCCCGGCTTCGGGTTCTCCGGAACCGGTGGGCGCTCCCGACTCTCGGGGCTCTCCTCGTACTTCGTCGAGTCGCTCATCGGCCGCAACCGCGATCGTGCCGCGGACCCCTGGAAAAGTCCACGTCGGCGCTATTTTCCGAGGAGACGAGCAATCTCGAGCCCCCAGGCCGCCGCCGCGAGCGCCACGGCCAGGACGACGGCGTTCAAGGCATCGAGCCGGCGCGCCCGTCCGCGCAGTCGGGCGACGACCGAGCTCTTGGGGCCGTCGAAGAGGTAGACCGGGGCTTCCGCGGCGAGCCTCGCCTCCGTCGTGGCCGATCGGTAGGCGCCGCGCCCGGCGCTCCCCGGTGGGGTTCCGGCACCGAACAGGGTGACGCGCTCCCCGGTGCGGAGGACCGACCTCCTGACGATGCAATCGCCCCCGGCGTGCTCGGCGGCGAGCTCGCGCGGGATCTGGAGCGCGGAGAGCTCGAACTCGCGGACGACGGTGAGGTCGGGAACGACTTGGAGCAGGTCGAGCTCCAGCGCTCCTTCGTTCGTCACGATCTCCAGCGTCCCACCGCTCGGGATCTCCCGCCGCGTGAGCCGTGTCTCCGCGAGGATCTCGACGAGATCGAACGCGACGTCGGCGTCGTCACCGAGCTCCACGCGGCGTCCGCCTCGCTTCCCGGCCTGGCCCTCGATCGCGACGGTCCCGTCGGCGCCATTCGCGATGCCCCGCGCGAGGCTCGCGAGCGTGCGGGCGCGCGAGAACAAGAACGCCGTGAGCGGGCAGGCGAGGGCCACGAGCACGAGCGCGGGGACGTAGGCACCGAGCGCGAGCCCCGCCCCGGCGAGCGCGAGCGGCGGAAGCGCCCCCAGCGCGAGGAGGGCGCTCGTGCGGCGGCGCTCGCGGCGAACGATTCGGCGGACGAAGCCCAACCCGAGGTCCCACCGCAGCGCGCCCGCTCCGACGATCGCGAGCGGGAGCCAGGCCAAGAAGAGGACCGCGGGCGCGATGCCGCGAATCTCCAGCGCCCGTTCCTCGTGGAGCGTCGCGCTCGGGCTCACGTCGACGGCGGGGCCATCGCAGCCCACCAACGCTCCGCCGACGACGCATCCGTCGGCGCGCACGGGCTCGCCCTCCACGACGCACACCACGAAGGGCGGGACCCAGCCGTCGAAGGTGAGGTCCTCTTCGGCGACGTGGAACGTGCGACCATCGGGGGCGACGATGGGGATCGGCTCCATGTGTCGTCCACCGCCGGTGCACGTCAGCGGTTCGACCGGCCCGACCGTGCCGTCGAACCAGAGGCGCGGGGCATCGGCGCTCGTCGCCGGTCGCGCGTAGCGCGCCACGCGGCTGGAGGGATGAACGAGGAAAAGACCGAGCGCGCCGGTCAGCACCACGAGCACTACGCCGACGACGACGGCGGCGACGGCGAGCCCTCCCCGTGACCGCGGGGACCGTGAAGGCAGAGAGACGCCCGTCGCTTCGGCCACGTAGGACGCTACGCCGGAATTCGCGGACGCGCCAAGCCGGGCGGCGTCATCGAATCCGCTCGACGTTCTCCTCCCAGTTCTCGCCGTCGAACGGGGCCACGGCGAACCGACCGATCGCGCTCTTTTCGAGCGCCCGCACGTTCACGTCGACGTGACCGGGGTGCGATCGGGGCTCGTAGAATGGGTGTATTCCGCACGTTCGGCAGAACGTGTGGCGGGCTGCCCCGGTCCCGAAGCGGTACTCCGAGAGCGCGTCCGCCCCGGCCTCGAGCTGGAAGTCCTCGGGCGGGACGATGAGGTGGAGGAAGCCTTTCTTCGTGCAGATCGAGCAGTTGCAGTCGAGTGCCTCCCACTGGCGCACGCGGACGCGGAAGCGGACTGCGCCGCAATGGCAAGCTCCGGAGACCCAGTCGTCGTCGCTCATCGGTCGTCGCTCATCGGCACTCGTACTTTCGGTAGGTGACGCCGCTCTCGGTCATCTCGGCGTGGAGCACGCCGCCCTCGTCGAGCACGACGAGCTCGCGGAACGTCTCCTCGGGGAGCGTGTTGGCGGGGATCTGGAGGGTGGAGATCGGCGTCCCGTCCTTGCCTCCGAGGCAGGTGAGGAGCACGAGCTCTTCGTTCTCCTGCGGGACGGCCATCATCGCGAGGTAGATCGTACCGGCTTTGTCGCTGTCGAGCAGGAGCAGCGCCGGGATCGGCGTCCCCATCTTGAGCTCGCGCGTGAAGCGGTGCGTGCTCGTCGCGCGCGTGATCGCGCTCACCCACACGCGCCCGTCGTTCGCGTTCGTGATGCCGGCCGAGATGTACGAGCTGCCGTCGCGCGAGGGGCGGCCCGGGAGCTGCGAGCGGTCGCCGGTCTGACCGTCGGTGGTGCCGAGGAGCGTGAGCGCGCCGTGCTCCGTCTCGGCGTAGACCTTGTTGCCGTCGGTGAAGACGCCGGTCACGGCGCCGCTCTCGCGGATGCCCTTGCCTTCGAGCGGCAGCGCGCCGCGCACGTTGCCGTTCGCGTCGTACAGCTTCACGTCCTTCGAATCGAGCCGGTCCAACACGGCGACCGTGCCGTCGTCGGCGGTGACGAGATCCTGCGCGCCGCGGCCGGCGAGCTTCCACGCGCCCAGCTGCTTGCCGTTCGCGTCGAGCCGGTGGATGCGCCCGTTGACCTGATCGAGCACGAGCGCGCCGTCGTGCCCGTCGCGCGCGAGGCTCATCGGCCCTTCGGGGTTCGCCTCGTCGGGGCGATGGCGGCCGACTTGGTTCTCCTCGCCGCCCCAGCCGAACGTCGCGAACGCACCCGACGACGAAGCCGTCGCCGACGGAAGCGGGATCGTCGTGCGCGCGAGCGCCGAGCCCGTGCTGGTGCCGGCGGCCGCCGCGCTCTTCGTCGCCGCGGAACCCGCGCCACCGCTCGAACCGTCGCCGTTGCCGCAGCCGCGCTGGAGCAGGACGAGCGCGACGGCGGCGAGCGCGACGCCAGCGAGACCCATCACGAAGCGGGAGCGGTCGGCCATGGGACGAGCCGTACCAGAGCACGATTCGGGCCGCGGGGATCGCGCGCGTCGCCTCGGAGCTCGGGGGTGATGGGCTGGGGAACCACCCCGCGAACGGTCGCGGGGGCTCGCGAGCCCGCTCGCGAGGCGCGCCGTAGGTGGGTGTCGCACCTCCGCCCGTAACGCCGTTACGGTAGGTGACTTCCTTCGAGCAACTCGCGTGGCGTCGTTCGGCGGAAATCAGCGCGTTTTACCTACATCCGTCGCCAAACGAGGCTGGCACGACGTTCGCTCTAGGGGCCCTCGCGATGAACCTGAAGCCCTTCGCCCTCGCCTTCGCCGCGACGCTCCTGCTCGGTGCCGCCGCCTGCAGCACGCAGACGGGGCCGACCGACAGCCCGACGCTCGTCGGCGTGGACGACTCGCCCGATCCCGATCCGGTGACGAGCAACGGCACGGCGGTCGGCCCGGACGGCAGCCCGCTCGAGGTCGATGCAGGCTCCACCCAAGCCGGCGAGGTCTCGTACCCGATTGGGACGACGCTGGAGACCACCGCGGATCTCAACCTGCGCAGCGGCCCGACCACCTCGGACGCCGTCCTCCGCGTCATGCCGCAGGGCTCGCAGGTCGTCACCGTGAACCAGACGACCTCGAAGGGTGGCTTCCTGAACGTGAAGCACTCGGGCCTCGAGGGCTGGGCGTCCGCCAAGTACCTCAAGGTCGTCCAGAGCGGCGGCGGCGGCAGCAGCGCGACGGTGCAGGACAAGGCGATCGATCGCGCGAAGACCGGCGTCGGCTTCACCTACTGGTGGGGGCACGGCAAGTGGCAGACGAGCGGCGCCACGTCGTCGAACAAGGGCACGTGCAGCGGCAGCTGCCCGAGCTGCACGCACGGCGGCGCGTCGAACGGGGCGGACTGCTCCGGCTTCGTCGCGAAGGTGTGGCAGGTCCCCTCGTCCAACACCGACGTCAGCGTCGACAGCCACCCGTACAGCACGGTCGACTTCAACGGCTCGAGCTCGCTCTGGAGCACGGTGTCCCGCAGCAACCTCAAGAAGGCGGACGCGCTGGTCTACAACTCGAACGGGGCGGGGCACATCGTCCTGTTCGAGTCGGGTGACGGCTGGGGCTCGATGTGGACGTACGAGGCCCGCGGGTGCTCGTACGGCATCGTCCACAACCTCCGCACCGCCGGCTCCGCGTACAAGGGCATCCGTCGCGCCGGTTGGTGACGCCTCCGCAAGCGATCAGCGTGTTAGGGTCGGCGCCGTGCGCCGCCCCGCCATCGCCTCGCTGACCCTGCTGCTGCTCGCCGCGTGCGCGGGGGCGAGCACGCCGCCGGCCGCGGTTCCTCCGGTCGCGCCCGCCAGCGGAGCTCCCACGGTGGAGCTCGTCGAGTCGTGGCCGCTCGAGACCTCGCTCGATCACCCGTCCGTCACCGACGTGAAGGACGCCTGGCTCGCGCTCGTGCGCGGCGCCAAGACGTCGATCGATCTCGCGGAGTTCTACGCGAGCGATCAGGAGCCGAGCGCGCTCCACGAGGTCGTGCTCGCCCTCGAGGCGGCCGCCGATCGCGGCGTGGCGATTCGCTTCCTCGTCGAGCAATCGTTCTACGCGAAGTACCCCGAGACGGTGGATCGGTTCGCGAAGCACTCGGGCTTCACCGTCCGTCACTTCGATCGATCGAAGACGATGGGCGGGATCCTCCACGCGAAGTACTTCGTCGTCGACGGGCAGGTCGCCTACGTCGGCAGCCAGAACTTCGATTGGCGCTCGCTCGAGCACATCCAGGAGCTCGGCGTCGTGCTGCGCGGCAAGGGCGCGGTCGGTGCGGTCGCGCAGCTCTTCGCCGCCGATTGGGACGTGGAGGGCGGCGCCGGCCCCGCGCGCTACGCCTCCATCGCGTGGCCGAGCTTCCCCGAGCCGGTCCAAGGGGGCACGCTGACGGTGCTCGCGAGCCCGCGCGGGTTCCTCGGCGGCGACGTCGGGCGTTGGGATCTCCCCGAGTTCGTGCGCCGCATCGACGCGACGAAGAAGCGTCTCCGCGTGCAGCTCCTCACCTACAAGCGGAAGAACCGCGACGGCACCCCGTTCACCGTCTTGGACGACGCGCTCCGGCGCGCGGTGACGCGCGGCGTGAGCGTCGAGATGATCGTGTCGGCGTGGAACGAGAAGGAGCCCACCGTCGCGGAGCTCGCCGCGGCGGGCGTTCGGGTCAGCGTGATCACGATCCCGAAGTGGTCGGGGGGCGAGATCCCGTTCGCGCGCGTCGCCCACGCGAAGTTCGCCGTCTTCGACGACGACGCAGCGTGGGTCGGGACGAGCAACTGGGAAGGGGACTACTTCGAGAAGAGCCGGAACGTCTCCGTGTTCCTCGATGGGGCGCCGCTGGCGGCGAGCGTCGGCGCGATTTGGGACGCCGACCGAGCTTCGCCGTACGTGCACCCGCTCGCGCCGTAGCCGACGTCAGTCCTCGTTCTTCGCCCCGTACGGGAGCGTCGGGAACCAGACCCGCGCCTCGCTCGCCATCGCCGCGCACTCCGGCTCCTTCGGATCGAGCGCCTTCGTGTCGTCGTGCAGATCGACGCAGCGGAAGTGGTAGTCCCACGGTTGCGCCGTGTAGGCGTGATCGCCGTGCAGGATCCCCCACGTCTTCACCGGACACGGGAACACGTCGGTACAGTTCGTCAGGGGGAGCATCTGCGGCTCCGCGCTCGGGAAGGGTCGGAGCAGGCTCCGCCCGTGCAACGCATCGACCCAGGGCCGGAGCGGGAACGAGTCCCACACGCCGAGGAAGTCGAGGACGGTGGGCACCAGATCGAGGTGCGTGACCCGATCGCCGGCGTGCGCGGCGAGCGCTCCGCTGCGATCGTCGTCGCGGAGCACCACGAACGCGGGGACGCGGATCTGCTCGTCGTAGAGCGATTGGCCGTGGTGGATGGCGGCGTGCTCGCCGAAGGCCTCGCCGTGGTCGCTCGTGAAGATCACCATCGACGGTGCGCCGGCTGCCGCGCGGTGGAACGCGGCGACGACCCGCGCGACGTCGGCGTCCTGCGCGTAGATCGCGTCGGCGTAGGCGGCGTGGAGCTGATCGAGTCCGCTCCACATCGTCGCGTGCGTGTAGGGCCGGAACGGCGCCTTCGCGTCGTCCACGTGATAGGGCGCGTGCGTGCCACCGAAGTGCGCGACATAGAGGAACGGAGGCTTCAGCTGCGCGAGCGCCGCTTCGGCGCGGTCGGCGAGCTTCTCGTCGATCCCGGCGTCGATCACCTCGTCGATGTCGTCGACCGGGTGCCCGACGAGATCGGCGACGCTGGAGAAGCCGTCGAGCTCGGCGCGGAGGTTCTGGCGCTCGAAGAAGGACTCGGTCTGCGCCGACGCGTAGTGGACCGTCGGGCGCGTCCCGTCCGCGAAGCGAACGGCGCGGGCGAAGTCGAAGAGGAGCGGCGCGGCGGCGAGCTTCGCTTGTCCCTCGATCGGAAGGTGCCCGGTGAGCAGGGCCGACATCGACAGCGCGGTGTAGCTGGCGACCGCGCGCATCTCGCCGAAGGCCACCCGATCGGGCGTGGCCGCTGCGGTCGCGGGAGCGATCGTGCAGGTGGGGCCGGACCCGACGCAGTAGTCGCTGGCGCGGATGCTCTCGTCGAAGATCACGAGGACCGCGGCGGGACGGCGCGGCGAGCGCACCTCGGGCAGGACCACCGTGCCGCTGGTCTTCGCCTTCGGAGGCGACGCGAAGCGAACGAACGCCGCAATCGCGTTGGCGTCGGGCGGGCCTTCGCCGTGGACGGACGAAGCCGCGGCGAGCACGGCGACCGCGACGGCGGCGCGCCAGCGGCGCGGTGCGGTGCTCTCGGGCGGCGGCGTGGCGGCGCGGAGCAGGAGCCACTCGAGCGCGCTCGCGATGGCGCTGCCGAGCGCGAGCCAGGGGGCGATGCGGAGGAGCATCGGCTTCGTGTCGCCCCACATGAAGCGTGCGGCGCCGGCCGCGTCCACTCCGTAGAACACGTGGTAGTAGCGCCAGAAGCCGAGCTGCGTCGCGACGATCGTTCCGGCGAGGATGGCGCACGCCATCCGGAGCCAGCGGCGCTGCAGCGCCGGGGCGTGCCACCAGAGCGCGGCGCTCGCGAGCCCCGCCACGGCGAGCGCGGGTTCGCCGACCCACGCGCGCGGACCACGAATGACGAGGTCCAGGAGCGCGAACTGCGAGGCGAAGGCGAGCCGAGCGACGCTCCGGCGACGAGCGCTCACTGCTTCAAGCAAGACGCTTCGACCATCTTGACGTTGTGCGCCTGATCGATCCAGGCGAGGGCGGGCTGCGCGAGGAGCTGGGTCGGGGCGTCCCGGAACGTCGCCGATGCGCCGACGACGTCTTCCGACGGAAGAAGCGCGTTCGCGCCACCCGCGCGGGCGCGGACGGTCGCGCCGCTCATCCAGAAGAAGTTGATGCCCTTCGTCGTCAACGACCGTGCTGCGACGAGCAGTTGGGGCGGCAGGTTCGAGAACGTCTGCCAATTGAAGCCAGCGTGATCGATGGCGACCTCGCTCGTGTCCATCGGGAACAGGGGGGCGAGGGACTTCTCGTCGAAGGTCGAGATGGCGTTGTCCGGCAGCTGCGCGAAGCGAATTCCCAGCGGCACGCTCCCGTCGTTGAGGTCGCCCTCGATGAAGCCGAGCATGTTCGTCGCCCCGCCGACGGGCGCCGAATACGAGGCGAGGAGGTGGCCCTTGCCTGCGCCCACGACCGTGCGGCTACCGAGCTTGTTGCCGTCGTAGTCGACCGTCGTCGCGACGAGATCCCCGACGGCCGAGCTGGGCTCGGTGAGCAGGGCGGCGCGCAGGCCCGCGCGATCGAGGAGCACGACGCCGCTGTCCCATCCGGGGCGGTCCGCCGACGTGCCGATCTTCTTCAGCGTGGTGGGGCTCGTGCCCCCGGCGAGGGTCTGCTTCCCCGCGTAGAGCGACCACTCCGTCGCGACCCCGTCCCTCAACGAGACGGCGACGAAGAACGTCTTCTGCGCCGGATCGATCGCGGCGATCGCGAACGACATGTCGCTCACCGTCGTGGGCTGCGGGCTCATCGGGATGACCGTCGGTCCGACGCTCGTCTTCGACGCGTCCTCGATCAGGACGGCCTTCAGCTGGGTCTGGTCGTACGCGATCGACACGAAGCCGCCCTCGTAGGAGAGGACGCGACCGTATGTCGGGGCGGGGAGTGCCACGCTGACGGGTGTACCGGGCCCGAGGTTGCCCGCAACGTCGTAGAAGGCCGGTGGCGCCGTCCGCTCGACGGCGACGCGGTAGGTGTCGCCGGGGAGCCGGTGGACGAAGAGCTTGCGGTCGAACGTCAGGTCCGTCGCGATGATCTTGGGACCACTCGCGGCGCAGGTGAGGAGAGCGGGGCCAGCGTCCGCGTCCGACGCGCCGTCGGTGCTCGCGTCGCTCGCGGCGTCGGCGCCGGGGGCATCGGCCCCGGCGTCGTTCGGGCCCGGACCACCCTTCAGCCCATCGAGCGACGTGAGGACGGAGCAACCCGTCGCCGCCAACGCCACCGCGAGGGCCGCCGGCCCCCTCATTTACAAGTGACGTCGGCGATGAAGATGTCCTTCGCGTCCGTCTTCCACACGACGGACAGCGCCGCGAAGATCGCGGTGGGCGGGCTCCGGAACGTGCCGGCGGCACCGGCGACGTTCGCGTTCGGCACCAGCGTGGTCGCGCCGCTCGCGCGCCCGCGCAGCACACCGGTCGCGTCGAACCAGAGCAGGTTCACGCCGGCGCCGGTGCCCGTGAATCGCCCGACGATGAGCGATTGGGGACCCACTTGCGGGAAGAACCGAAACTCGATGTTGCCCTTGTCGACGGCGAGATCGTCGATCGAGGGGAACTGGACCTGGGGAGGCATGGTCGCGAGATCGAGCGTGGTGATTTTGTCGTCGGCGATCGAGCCCGAGACGAAGCCGAAGGGGATCTGAGGCTGAGCGAGATCTCCCGAGAGGAAGAGCGCGAGGTTCGTGCCTGCGGTCGCGACGCTCGGACCTGCACCGCCGAGGATGACCTTGCCGCCGTTCACCCCGGCCAGATCCCGGAAGACTGGCTTGGCGGGGGACGGTCCCCAGCTCAAATCCATGGCCTGCGCTTGGCCGATGCCTTGGTTGGGGCTGAGGAGGATGGTCGCCCGCTTCCCGTTGCGGTCGAGGAGGACGTCGTCGGACTCGAAGTTGAGCTTCCCGACCGTTCCCATCTTCACGAGCGGCGGGAGCAGCGGGCCACCGCCCGCGACGCGCACCGCGCCAGCGTAGAGATCCATCTGCGGTTGGTTGTTGACCCCCCAGGCCACGGCGACGAAGAAGACGCCGTTGGCGATGTCGAGCGGGACGATCGCGGCCGCGAAGGCGGTCGGGTTGGCCGGAACGGCGTCCGCGAACGGCACCGCGATCGGGGTCGTCGGGGTCTGGGTGTTGTCCGCGAGCATCCACGCGCTGATGCTCGCGGTGCCGGTGTCGAAGTCGAGGAACGCCAAACCGCCTTCGTAGTTCCCGAGGGCGATCACGTCGGCACCGACGGGCAGGTTCATCAGGATCGGGTTCAACCCCGTTCCGTCGGACTTGACGTCGTTCACGAGAACCCGGCGCCGCGTGTTCACCGTCGTGCGGAAGCCGAACCGGCGGTCGGGCCCTTGGAGCGCGTGGATGAGGAGCGGTTGGTCCTCCGGATCCGGCGGAGCGGTGTAGCCCGTCTTGTGGGGTGTGCCGTCGATCACGCAGCTGAGCGGCTTCGGCGGCTGCGGGGCATCCGGATTGGCATCCGTCGCGCCGTCGTTGGCGCCTCCGTCGGTCGTGCCGCCGTCCTTCCCGGTGCTTCCGTCGGTCGTGAACGAACCGAGGATGAGCCCGCAGCCGGTGAGTGAAGCCAGGACCAAGGTCGCCGTCGCGACGCGAGAAAGCAGACGCATGGACGGGAGTGTACCAGGGTCAGGGCTCGCAGAGGAATCGGAGCGCCTTGGGGAAACGGCGCCGCCAGGACCGTTCGTCGTGGCCGCCGCGAGCATCGGGCCGGAGGAGCACGCGGAGGTCCCGCCGGTGGGGGTCGTCGGGGCTCGTCCAGCCGCGGCCCCGCAGGTGGGCGGCCAAGCGCTCGGCGAGCGGGAGCATGCGCCCGCCGCCCTCGCGGGTGCCCGCGTCGAGGTAGACGCGCGACCGGTACGGGTTCGCTTGCGCGTGCACGAACGCGTCGAACTCGGCGCGCGCGAACCAGAGGGAAGGGGACATGGCGAGCGCGCCGCCGAAGACGTCGGGCCGCTTGAAATGGGTGTAGAGTGCAGCCAAACCGCCGAGCGACGAGCCGCCGACGAAGTGAGCCGCGGGGCCGTACCCGAGCTCGAAGCGCGCGTGCACGCGGGGAAGTAGCTCGTCGACCAGCGTACCGACGATCGCGTCCAGCTTCCCGCCGCGCCCGCGCGCGCCGAACGGCGTGAGCTCGTCGATCCGGGCCGCTCCCCCGTGCTCGAGCGCGACGACGATCGGGGCGACGGGGCGCCACGCGACGAGTTTGTCGACCGCCTCGTGCGCGTGCCACCCGCCGGCGAAGGAGCCCTCGTCGCCGAAGACGTTCTGCCCGTCGAACAGGACGAGCAGCGGCCGCTTGGTCCCCGCGGGGGGCAGGGTGGGGACGTAGGCCCGCGCGCGGCGCACGCCGAGACCGGTCGGGTGGACCGTCCCGAGATCGACGAAGTGACCGGGGCGCACGGCGCGCAAACGAGGCACGGCGGCAACCTAAGGCGCGCACCCGCTCCGGGGGTACTGCCCGGTTTACCAGGATGGCTCCTTGCGCGAGCCCGAGCGGTTGGGCAAGCTGCGCGCATGCGCACGCTCGGATCGAAGGTCGCCCTACTGGCGTTCGCTGCTGCGATGGTCGGCGTCCCCGCCGTGTCGTCCCATGCCTTCGCGGACGACGCTCCTCCGCCGGCCGGGTCGGCGTCGGCGAGCGCGTCGGCGAGCGCACCGCTCGCGCCCGCGGCGACGTCGGCGACCTCGGCGGCGCCGCCGGCGAGCTCCGCGGGGCCGGTGGTCGTGCCGCTCGTGACGACGGCAGCACCGCCCGCCGCTGCGCCGGGCGGGTGGGCCGTCACCGAGGACGATCCGCTCCGGCTCCTTCAGCTCATGCGCGGCGAGGCGGATCGGCAGAAGCTCGCGCGCTACGGAAACGCGATCACGTCGATCGTCGTCGGGGCCGGCGTCGTCACCACCGGCGCGCTCTTCCTGACCGCGACGGACGACACCTACTATCGGATCTTCGGTTGGGTCATGGTCGGGACGGGGGTCGTCACCGGGCTCGGCTCGCTCTTCTCGTTCTTCGGCTCGAGCTCGCTCGAGCGCCTGGCCGACGCGTACGCGCCGATCGCCGAGGACACCTCGCTCCCCGCGACCGTGCGCCGCGCGCGCGGGGAAGAAGGGCTGCGCGCGGTCGCCGCGCAGGAGAAGGGGTGGCGCATGGTGAACGGCGTCTCCAGCATCGTCTTCGGCGTGGCGGTCGGCGCGCTCGGCGTCGGGCTCGCGCTCGCGCTCGACGTCGCCGACAACTGGCGCATCCCGCTCGCCGTGGCGGCGGGCTTCGGCGGCATCGGCACGGTCGCGTCGGGCGTCGGGCAGATCGTCTGGACGCGCGGCCCGGCCGAGGTCGCGATCGAGCACTGGGACGCGGCGCGCGGGGCACCGAACGTGGGCGCGCTCTCGCAGCCCCGGCTGCGCCTGTCGCCGACCTTCGCGCCGTTGCCCGGCGGTGGCTACGCGGGGCTCGCGCTCAGCTACTGAGGTCGACCTCGGCGAAGAACTCCGCGAGGAGCGCCTTCGCGCGCGTCTGCATCTCCGTGCTCCGGATCGCTGCGACCCACGCGGGCCAGACGGCGGCGGCGAGCGCGGCGAAATCGGGGCGCGCGCTGATGCCGAGATCGCCGAGGGCAGCGCCGAGCGGCTGCTTCGCGTGGGCCGCGTAGAGACCGGCGAGCGTGTCGTGGCGCTTCTTCTTCACGATCTCCAGCGCGGCGCCGTGCTCGGTGACGTCCACCACGATCTCGTGGAGCAGCTTCGCGTTCTCGTCGTCGACGTTGGCGACCAGCTCGCGGAGCTCCTGCTCGTACACCCAGAGCGCGAGGCTCTTGCGGAGCGCGATCGCGTTCGCGTCGTCGCCCTGTTGAACCGCCAGATCGGCCGCGCGCTTGAGCGCCTTCCGCGAGAAGCCTTGGAGGAACTTCCGCATCTCGGGCTCGAGGCGCTTCTCGAACTCCGCCCGCACGTTGTCGAGCGACTTGCCGAGCGGGCCGAGCCCGAAGGGCCCGAGCTTCTTCAAGAGCCCCGGCAGCCCCCACTCGGCGACGAAGGGGTTCACCTTCTCGTTGAACTCCTTGAGCCCGTCGTACATGACGTCGCGCAGGATGACCTCGACCGCGTCCTGCTCGATCGCGCGGCGGACCAGCTTCTCGTTCACGAGCTTGGGGCGCTCGAGCAGCTTGTCGATCTTCTTCTTCGCGTCGTCGCTGACGAGCAAGCCGACCTTCGTCTTCTCGGTCCGGAGGATGCGGAGGACACCGAGGTGCGTGGCGAGCGTGGCCGGCCGCGTCGCGCGGTCGAAGCGCTCCTTCGTCAGGGCGGCGTCGATCGCGGCCTCGATCGCGGCGAGGTCGACGACCTCCTCGACCGGGCGGGCGAGGACGGCGTCGTAGATGCGCTCGAAGTCGGCTGCGAGCTCGGCGCGCATGCGGTCGGAGGTGAGGCGCGCGGTGAGCCAAGCGAGCTGACGATCGGCGAGGACTTCGTTTCGGGGGGTGGACACGCGGCGCAGGATAGCAAATGCTCTCCCGCCGCCCATGGCGCTGACGACCACCATCAAGGAGCTCGCGAGCGCGACCATGTCGCGGTACTCGCGCCGTGGGGGTCGGCTCCTGGCGGGGGCGCTCGCGTTCTACGCGATGCTGTCGATCGCGCCCTTGTGCCTGATCGCGCTCCAAGTCGCGGGGACCTTCCTCGGCGAAGAGCGCGCGCGCGCCGCGCTGGCCGACAACTTGGGGCGCTGGGTCGGGCCCTCCGGGGCGACCACCATCGTCGCGCTCGTGGACCGCGTCCATCGGCCGGACGGTGGGCTCCGGTCGGGGCTCACGCTGCTCTTGTTGTTCTACGCATCGACGCGCATGTTCAGCCAGCTGAAGCGCGCGCTCGACATCCTGTGGGACGTCCCGATCCCCGAGCGGAAGGGCTTCGTCGAGAAGCTGCGCCACCAGCTCGAGAAGCGCGCGCTGTCGTTCGTGCTCGCGTGCGGCGTGGGGCTCGTGCTCGTGGGGGTCGTCCTCGTGAAGACAGCCTACGCGATGGGGGCGCACTCGCTCGGTGAGGACAGCGCCGCGGGGGCGCGCGCGGTCGCGTCGATCGTGTCGTTCGCGGTGACGGTGGTGATGTTCGCGGTCGTGCTCCGCGTGCTGCCCACGGAGAAGATCCCGTGGCGGGATGCGTTCGTCGGCGCCACCGTCACGGCGGTGCTCTTCACCCTCGGGACGATGGCGGTGAGCGCCTACCTCGGCCACAAGGGCGTCAATGCGACCTACGGCGAAGCGGGCGCCGTGATCGTGCTGGTGCTCTGGATGCACTACTCGTCGCAGGTGTTCCTGATCGGCGCGTCGTTCACGGCCGAGAGCGCGCTGCGGCGGGGGATGTTGAAGACGCGGACGGAGCCCGGCTGACGCAATCGGAGCGTCAGTCGTCGATCTTCCCCGCGAAGATGACCGAGCCCGGCTGACCGGGGAAGTACTTCACCCAGAAGCGGCGGCCGTTGCGCATCTTCGCAGCGGCTTCTTTCCCCGCCGGGAGCGTGACCTCGGTCTCGAAGGTGGCGCCCTGCGGCTCGCGCACCGTGATCAGCATCAAGAACGAGGTCACGTCGACGTTCTCGCCGATCCGCGCGAAGCGCAGGATGGTGGCCTCGCCGCGGGTCGCCCCGAGGTAGCGCAGCGTGCGCAGCATCGGCTTCGTGAAGACGAGGAGCTGGAGCGCCCCCAAGAGGATCATGACGACCGAGGCCCAGTGCGGGAGCTGATCGAGCACGAAGGTCGTGATCCCGCCGCCGACGAGCCCGAGCGCCAGCAGGTACAAGAAGACGCCGAAGCCGTTCAGCGTGGAGGCGAGGATGGTCGAGTTCACGGCCGCGCGGACGTAGGTGTCGATCACGCCCGTCGCGGTCGCGGCGTCGCACTTGGTCGCCTCGCGGTAGAGCGCCGTAGCTTCGTCGCGCTTCCCTTCGAGGATGAGCTTCTTGATCCGGTCGACCGTCGCGCCGTCGACGTTCGGGTCGACCTCGACCGTCGCGGACGCTCCGGCGGCGGCCTGGTTCACCTTCAGCGCACCGTTGCAGTAGACGCAGAGGGTGAGCGTCTCGTCGCCGCGGAGCCGCACGGGCCCGCCGCACGTCGGACACTTCAGCGCTTCGATCATCTGCGGAGCATACGTCAGACCGCGAGCACGTCGCCGCTCTTCGGGATCGCCACGGCCTTGGCGCCCTTCTCGGCGAGCTTCTCCTTCAGCGTGCGCTGCGCGGGGGGCTCGCCGTGGACGAGGATGACGTTCTCGAGCTTCCCGCCTTCTTTGGCCCGATCGACGTAGGCCACGAGATCGGCCTGATCGGCGTGGGCGGAGAACCCGCTCAGCGTGTGGACGTCGGCGCGGAGGTCGCGCTCGACGCCGAAGATCTTCACGCGCGGTCGCTTCTCGGAGATGCGGCGGCCCAGCGTGTGCTGGGCCTGGAAGCCTACGAGGCAGACCGCGTTCTTCTCGCTCTCGACGAGCGCCTTGAGGTGGTGGAGCACGCGCCCCGCCTCGCACATGCCGCTCGCGGAGATGATGATGCCGGGCTCGTCGTTGGCGTCGATGGCCTTCGAGTCCTCTTTCTCGGACACGTAGCGGAGCGACTCGAACTCGAACGGCGACTGGTGGCCGGCGATGAGGGCGCGGGTCTCTTCGTCGTAGCACTCGGGGTGGAGCTTGAAGACGTCGGTGATCTTCACCGTCAGCGGCGAGTCGACCCAGACCGGGATCGGCGGGATCGCCTTGGCGATCCGGAGCCGCTTGATCGCGTAGACGATCTCCTGCGCGCGCTCGAGCGCGAACGACGGGATGACGACCTTGCCTCCCCGCGCGTGGACCTTGTTGATGATCTTCGCGAGCTCGTCGTCCATCGCGCCGATCGGCTGGTGCAGGCGGTCGCCGTACGTGCTCTCGATGAGGAGCGTCTGCGCCCCGGAGACGATCTCCGGGTCGCGCAGGATCGGCATGGCGCGCCGGCCGAGATCGCCGGTGAAGACGATGCGCTTGGTCTCGCCCTCGTCCTCGATGTCGAGCACGGTGATCGCGCTCCCGAGGACGTGGCCCGCGTCGTGGAAGGTGAGCTTCACGCCGGGCGCGATGGCGAGCGGGCGCGCGTAGGGGAGGGAGATCATCCGGGCGAGGACGGCGGCGACGTCCTTCGGGCCGTAGAGCGCCTCGACCGGCTCCATGTCGATGTGGTCGCGCTCGATGCTGCGGTTGATGTAGTTCGCGTCGGACGCCTGGATCATCGCGGCGTCCTCGAGCATGACGGCGCAGAGGTCGCGGGTCGCCGGGGTGGCGAAGATGGTGCCGTCGAAGCCGTTCTTCACGAGCAGCGGGAGCGCGCCCGAGTGATCGATGTGGGCGTGCGAGAGGATCGCGACGTCGACCTCGCTCGCGCGGAAGCCGAGCTCGCGGTTCTTGTCGATCGATTCGCGGCGGCGGCCCTGGAACATGCCGCAGTCGAGGAGCAGCGTCGCGTGCTTCGTTCGGATGAGGTGCTTGGAGCCGGTGACCTCCTGCGCAGCGCCGACGAACTGGATGTCGATCATTCCAACGACAGTACCACGGCGCCTGGCGTCACCAGATCATCGGGTCGTGCCCTTGCCAGAAGACCCAGCGGGCGGTCTCCTTCACGGGGCCGTTCGTGAGGAGACTGGGATCCGGCTCGGGCTGATCGAGCTCGAGCTCGATGACGTAGCCGGCGTAGCTCCCGACGAGGAGCTTCTTCCCGTTCGGCGACACCGCCATCGACGTGAGCGTGGAGCCGAGGAACAGGTACCAGGTGGCTGCGTCGTCGCCGGGCTTCTTCGCCCAGACGTAGCCGGAGCGGTCGCCGAGGAGCAGGCGGTCGCCTGCGCTGGCGCCGGAGTGGACCCACGCGCGCCGATCGAGCGCCCGAGCATGGTCGGGGAGCCCGCGCGCGAGGCGGTCGACGTCGACGACCATCGTGCCGCTCCCGTAGAGCGCGTGGCACGAGCTGAAGACGAGCCGTGGCGCGTCGCGATCGAAGAACGCGAAGTGCGGATACGAGGACATCGGCTCGAACGAGTGCTCTTGGCCCGTCTTCCGATCGAGCACGACGTGCGAGGTGTCCTGCGTGCCGTAGGCGAGGAAGCGCCCGTTCGGCGAGAGCGCGACGTGGCAGTAGCTCGCGTCCTTTCGCAGCTGCTTCACCGCCCCGGAGGCGTGGAGCCAGAAGATGCCGCCCCCGGCCACCGCAGCGGCGTCGCCCTCGGGCGTGAGCACCAGCTGCTCGATGGAAGAGCCGGCGGCGCGGGGGATCTGTCCCATTTTGGGACCATCCCAGTCGCGGTGGACGTCGATCCGGTCGGCGTAGACCTTCGCCCAGAGCTTGCCGTCGGACGAGCGCCCGAAGAGCTCGAGCTCGGGGACCTGGGTGATCGCGTCCTTCGTGAGGACGAAGACGCCACCGCGCACGGCGACGAGGCGCCGGGTGTCGTCCAAGAACGCGACTGCGTCGACGCTGGTCCCGAGCGCCTCGTAGTCGAAGGGCTCGTAAGCGGGAGGAAACAGCGCGCGGGCCTTCGCGTGCTCGCCGCCCGCATTGAGTCGCACGAGCTCGCCGCGAACGAAGTCGGCCAAGTCCTCGCGGGTCTCCTGAGGTTCCTTCCCCGCCTTGTTGGGCCCCACCTCGTAACAAGCGCGCACATAAGCATTGAGAGCCGAAATGAACGAGCGCCCCTCGGCCTTCCACCGAGCCGCCGCGACCTCGACGGTCAACGCTTCTTCCTCCCCCTCCCGCTCCCCCTCCTCCTCCCGCTCCTCTTCCTCTTCTTCTTCTTCTTCTTCTTCTTCCTGCTCTTCCTCTTCCTCCTCCTCCCCCGCGACGGCATTCGCCACAGGGAATACCGGCACCCCCACCATCTCCGACGCACTCACGCCGATCGCCACGATCAACCCCTCATCCCCCGAAACCAACAGCGAGCCATCCCCCCGAGCCAAGACGCTCCAAAGGTGCCCCTCGAACGGAACCGGGATCTTCGCGAAGCTCGCGCCCCCATCGGTCGAGCACAACAGCGTCGCCTTCGCCCCGACGACGAACACGCGCCCACCCACGACGATCGCGTCTTCCAGATCGACGCCGACCGGAAGATCGATCCGCGCGAACGTGACGCCGCCGTCGACGGACCGGTATGCCGTCCCCGCGTCGCCGAACACGAGCCACGTCTTTCCGCCGTCGAGCAGGAGCCGCTTCGTGAGCGGGCGGCCCGCGGCGAGCGAGAGCTTCTCCTCCTCCTTGCCGCGCAGCCGCTCGATTCGCCCCGCCGAGCTCAGGACGAGCATCGCGCCGTCCTCGAACATGACGTCGAGGTAGCGCTGGAACGGGCGTTGGGCCTCGCGCTCCTTGCGCGCTTCGGGGACGGCGAAGTGAACGCCGTCGGTCGACGTGAGCAAGGTCTCGCGATCACCGGTGACCCAGAGCGAGCCGTCGGGCGCGCGTTGCATGCGGTAGAGGTTGCCCTCGTAGGCGACGGGGAGGTTCACCCACCCGAGCCCGCCGTCGTCGGAGACGCGGATCGAGGCGTGGCTGCCGACCGCGTACACCCGCGCTCGGTCGGCGTGGAGCCCGTAGATCGCGCGCGAGCCCGGCGAAGCGCCGCAGGGGCGGAACGTCTTGCCGTCGTCGTCGGAGAAGATGACCTCGTTCGCGGCGGCGGCGTAGATGCGCCCGCTCGGGGCTCGCGTGAGCGAGGCGATGCGGCCGGTCTCGTCGTCGCGCTCGCGAACCACGCTGATGGTCGTCTTCGGGACGTTGATCGTGCTCGTCGGGGTGCTCATTTCGATCTCCTGGGAAAATCTTCGGGGGCGAGGCCGAGCGACTCGAGGGTGAGAACGACCTCGGGTTCGCTGGTTCTCGTGCTGATCCAATGCTTGGCCTCGTCGCGGAGGCGCTTGTCCTTCGTGCGGAGGAAGGTGGTCGCGACGGAGCGCGCGAAGGCGCTCGGCAGATCGGCGACGGGGATCGCGCCTTCGTCGGCTTCCAGGGCACGGACGACGACCTGCCTCGCGTCGACGTCTCCGGTCGCGAGGAGCGCGCGGAGCCAATCGCGGCGCGTGTCGCGGCGATCGTCGTCGCGGTGGCGGGGCGGGGGAAGCTCGGCCCACCCTTCGCGCAGCGCCGGCGCCGCCGCCGGGTCGGGGTGGCGCACGAAGTGCTCGACGACGAGCGAGCGCGGCACGGTCGCCGGATCGCGGAGCGCCGCGCGGAGCGTCTCGGGCGGGGTGTGGTGGAGCGTGCACGCGTCGTAGACGCGGACCTCGGGCAGCTTCGCGCCG
This sequence comes from Polyangiaceae bacterium, assembly GCA_044224495.1. Classification (GTDB taxonomy): domain Bacteria; phylum Myxococcota_A; class Polyangia; order Polyangiales; family Polyangiaceae; genus JBGAKG01. The sequence continues at coordinate 28,525 of JBGAKG010000021.1, forward strand.
CGCCGCTTGAGCGCGCGATGGGCCGCGCGATGGAGGCGCGTGTCGTCGTCGTGCAGCCACGGCCTCGCGAGCTCGGGCGGGAGGTCGGTGCGCTCGGCCACGAGATCGAGGACGAACACGGTCTGCTCGATCCGGTCGCTCCACCCGTAGCGATCACCGCCGAGGCATGCGGTCGCGGCGCCCACGAGATCGGCGGTCTCGCCGAGGTCGACCAGCGCCGCAGCCGCTGCGACGTGCATCTCGGCGGTCTCGCGCTTCTGCTCGACCGTGCGAATCATCTCCGCGAGCCCCCGCCGTGCCTCTGCGGGAGCGACCTTGCCGAGCGCGCCGAGCGCGAGGATCTGGCCGTACGTGACGCGGCCGGCGAGGTCGCGCTCGATCTGGAAGCGCACCCCGCGCGCGATCGGGTCGAGGCCCGCGCCCGTGCTCGCGAGGAGGAGCGCGGCCGTACCGCGCGCGCGGTCGATGCTGCGTCCTTCGGACGCGACGACGGCTTCGAGCATCGGTACGAACGAGCGCGGAACGCCGAGCCGGAGGAGCGACTTGCCGAGCGACGCGGCGTGGCCCTCCATCCGGACGGTGGTCCCCGCATCGGGGCTCCACATGCCGTCGAAGCAGCGCCCGAGCCGCTCGGCCACGGCGACGCCGTCGTCGGGAGTGCCGACGTGGGCGAGGCACCGCGCCGCGAGCTTCCACTCGTGCACGCCGGTGTCGTCGCTCGTCAGCCAGGGGCGAACCGCGGCCGCGACGCGCGCGCGATCGGTGCGATCCGTCTCCAGCCACGCCAGGAGCACGCGCCCGAAATCCCAACGCGACCTCGCGCCCCCCACGACGAACGGCAGGACGCGCGGATCACCGTGGAGCGCCAGGCCGATCGCGACCCACTCGAGCTGGTTCTGGAAGATGTGGGTCGGGGTCTCGTACGACTTCTTGCGCACCCACTCGAAGGCCCACGCGCTGCGGGCCATGGCGGGGTGCTTCTTCGCGAGCTTCCAGAGCTCCTTCGCCCGCGCGGGCGTGGTCCACGCCTCGAGCGCGAGCGCGTCGAGCTCGCTCATTCGTCGTCCTCTTCTTCGTCGTCCTCTTCTTCGTCGTCCTCTTCCTCGGCGCTGGGATCCTTCTTCTGGGCCGGCTTCATCGCAACGAACGCCGCGCGCACGGCCTCGAGGTCTTCGACGCTCCCGAGCGCGCGCCGTCCCGCGGCGAGCTCCGCGACCAGCGCGGCCGCGTCGCGAATGACCACCGACGGGCTCGCCTTGGCCGCCTCGAGCACCTGCGGGAGCTCCGCCTTCTGGAAGATCCACGCGCGGAACACGCCATAGAGCCCGGTCGAGGTTCGGGTCTTGATGCCCTCGAGCAACGTCCGGAGCTCGTCGCCGGTGGTCTTGTCCATCGGCGCATCCCACGCGGGTGGGAAGAGCCCATAGGCCTCTTCGACGTGCCCCCGGAGCAGCGCGCCGAGCCACTTGGCGCGGTAGTGATGGCCGCGTGGCATCGACTGCGGTCGCCGGAGCTCGAAGCCCTCGCGGTGATCGGTCGCGGTGTCGCCTTCGACCTCGCCCCCGGTGCCGCCGGGGAGCAAGCGCTCGATGAAGTCGCCGAAGCCGCCGGGGATCTCGACGCGCCCGCGCAGCCGCTCGAACGCGGCGACGGCGGCCGAGCGGGAGAGGGCGCCGCAGCCCTCGGCGGCGAAGACGGCGACGAAGTACGCGAAGTCGTCGAGCGAGCGCGCGATCGGCGCCCCGAAGCTGTCGTCCGACGGATCGAACGGATAGACGCCGTTGGGGACCTTGTTCACCGGCTCGAACAGCCCGAGCGCGAGCTCGAGCGAGAAGATGCGCCCGATCCGGATGGAGGCTGCGCTCATCGTCTGCCAGGCGAACGTGCGCCCGGGGGCGGCTTGGTACTCGGCGACGGCGGCCTCGACGAGGTTGCCCTTCACGTCGAGGTCGAGCGCGTCGTCGAACGCGAACGGCGGCAGCGACGGTGCCCCCTTCACCGCGTCGAGCCACGCGGCGAGCTCTTCGGGGAGCGGCACGCCGTAGAGCGCCTGGAAGCGCTCGGCATCGAGGCGGCGGCGCGGGAGCGCCTCGAACGGCAGGAACAGCCCCGCGTACTCGGCCGGCGTCGCCTTCGGCGGCGCGAGCGCGGCGAGCACCTTCGCGAACGCCCCGCTCAGGAGGAAGCGGTCCGGGCCGTGCTCGGCGAAGAGCGCGTCGAGGCTCCCGTCGCGCTCGCTCAGCACCACGCCGGGGGCCACGAGGCGGCCCCGCTCGTCGAGCTCCATGCGCTCGGTCTCGTCACCCTCGTCGTCGTACGAGAGCTCGGCGCGCTTGGCGCGCGGATCGACCCACGCGAAGCCGTCGTTGGGGCGGCGGTGGACCACGAGCTTGCCCACCGTCATCCCATTTTGGTACGTGCCTTCGCGGAGGAGCGAGCCGTCCTCGTGGAAGCGCTTGAACGGCCCTTGCAGGCGGCCGTCGGCGAAGCGGGCCTCCAGGATGACGGAGCCGTCCTGGCGGTACGAGCGGAAGGGACCGGTGGGCTTTCCGCCGTCGAGCTTCACGACCTCCCAGCGGGCGTCGGTGGGGTTCCAGCGTGCATCGGCGGGGACTTCGGGGGCGCGGGTGGGTTCCATGCTGACCTCGGACGGACGATGAGAGCGCCGTCGTGGAAGGGGCACAAGAGCAAGGCCCGTGCCTCGGGGAGCGGGTTCGCGTGAGGCGTGCGATCGGCGCTCGATGACGCCGGAGAGGCGCGGAGGAGGAGCGGGAGCGGGAGGAGGAGAGGGAGAGGAGGAGGAGGCGCTTTGCCGGAGTCGGCAGGCGGTTGCCGGCGTCGGCGTCACTACTTGCCGAGGAACGCCTTCATCTCCGGCTCCCACGCCGTGCCGTCGGGGACGCCGTCGTGGTTGGCTCCCGGGACCAGGATCTTGCGGTGCGGCGCTGCGTCGCCGATCGCGTCGTCGAGCGTCGTCGCGTACTTCGGTTGGACGAAGTCGTCCGCGTCGCCATGGAAGATCAGGACGCCGACTGCGGGATCCGCCGCCTGCGCCGCGGCGCGGATCTTCGCCGCGCTGTCGAACTGGTTCTCGGTCACGAAGCTGCGCGGCACGACGAGCGAGCCGTCGCTCACGAGCGCCGCGACCGAGGCGAACGTGGACTCGGTGATGAGCCCACGGTACGGGCCGCCGTTCTTCGCCGTGTCCACCGCGGGCCCGCCGCCGAGCGAGTAGCCGTAGTGGAAGAGCCGACCCTGATCGATCCCGGTGCCGAGGCCGCGCAGCCACGCGAGCGCCGCGCGCGCGTTCGCGTAGATGCCCGCCTCGGTGGGCGTCCCGTCCGCGCGCCCGTAGCCGGGGTACTCGTACGCGAGCACGTTGGCGCCGAGCGCCCAGAGGTGCGAGATGCGGACCCAGTACTCGTCGATCCCCCACTTGTTGCCGTGATGGTAGAGCACCGTCGGCGCGGTCCGATCCTCGGGCGCGGGCCGGCGGAGAAAGACGGCGTAGACGCGCGTTCCGTCGCCTCGCGTGATGACCGGCTCTTCGCGCTGCGCGGCGGGCACCTGCCATGCGCTGGGCGTGCCGGCGGGGTAGCTGAACGTGTACGCGTCGACGTGCTTGCCGTTGTAGAGGAACGCGTCGAGGCTCGCGCAGCTCGGGAGCGTCGCCAGCACGGCGACGACGATCGAAAAGAGCATGGCGCGCAGTTTCATCGGCTCACCTCTCCGAAGCGCCAGGCCGCGCCGAACACCACGCCGAGCGCACCCACGTCGCCGGGCGACACCCACGCCGGCGCGAGGATGCCGCCGTTCGACGCGAGCGCATACCAACGGAGCTCCACGTCGAGCTCGAAGTGGCCGACGACGAACGCCGGTTGGAGGAACACCATCGGGGCGACCGGCGTCGCGTCGCGGAGCTGGGGGGACGACGTCGCGTACCGAATCGAGACGTGCACGCCGCCCGCGAGCGCGAACCACTTGGCGAGCGACCACCGCGTGGCGATCCACGGATCGGCCAGGAGCACCGCGTCCGCTCCGTTGCCGAACCCGTACGCGTCCAGGCCGAGCGTGAGCGCAGCCCGATGTCCCTCGATGGGATGGACCACGAGCCCGAGGTCGAGGCCCGCGATCCCGAACGCGGCGGCGGTCGGGTGGAGCGCGCCGCGGACGGTGACCGCATCGCTCACGGCGTGCGCGACGCCGACCGTGGAGACGGGGACGGGCACCGGTGCGCCGCCGAAGACGACCATCGGTCCGCCGAGCGACGCGGAGACCTCGGTGGTGTGCTTCGCGAGCGGCGCGGTGAGGGTCGTGCCGCAGCCCGTCAGCACGAACGCGAGCGCGACGGCGACGAAGAACGAACGCAAAGGCAGGGCCACGGGCGAGCGGCCAGCGCTACTGGACGAGGCCCTTTCGGAAGGCATCCACGATCCCCGCGATGGCGGGCCGGTAGCCGTAGAGCGGATCGTTCGGGCCGTTGGCCACGACGTGGATCGGGCAGAGCGAGCTCACGCTCGCGCGGTCCCCGAGGGCGTGCGCGACCGCGAGCTCGCGCACGGTGGGGTACGCCTTCGCGCGGACCTGGAGGGTCGGCGTCTGGGCGCTGCACAGCGGAGTGCCCTGCGGGATCGGAGAGGTGCAGTCGCACGACACCGAGTTGCCGATCTGCTTGCAGTCGCGCGGCGTCGTGAGCGGGAAGGTGCATGCATACTGCAAACTGTCGGACTGGGTGTCGTACTCGCGCCCGTGGATCGGGTCGGTCTCGTTCGGCGCCGACGGCGGGGGAAGCCCGGCGCGGGGCGTGATCGACTCGATCATGTGCGGGTCGGCGCCGGTGAAGTCGTAGTGCTCCGGATCCTTGCCGAGGATCTTGGTCCAGTCGCTCTCGGTGAGAGCGTCCTTCTGGGGGCTGTCCGGGTTCGTCGGATCCTTCTGGAGGAGCTGGTGCGGCAGGCCGCCGATGACCGCGAAGTAGACGAGGTTCGTCCCCCGCGGCCCGGGCGCCAGGTTGCAGAGCGCCGCGGCGCTCGTCGGCTTCTCGGGCAGGGTCGCCGCGAAGATCGGGTTCGTGCAGTTCTTGTCCCCGACGTACGCGGCGGACGAGTTCGGGTGCTCGCCGTCACGGTTGGGCACCGTCTTCGACGTGAGCCCGTCGACGTAGCGCGCGAGCGGGAACTGCAGGTCCACGCCGTAGCGACGCTTCGGCTGGATCATCCGCGCGTTCGCGTGGGTCGCCTCGTCGGACGGGTACCACTTGTCGGGGCAAGGCGTGTTGATGCAGCTGCCGCAGAGCGGACCGAACGGATCGGCGTCGCACTCGGGCGTCGCGTGGGGCGGTGCTTGCGTCGGCGAGCCGGGGAACGGTGCGTTCAGGTACTGCCACGCGCGGCCGCCGATCGCGCGCGGGTCCACGTTCGAGTCGTTCTCGTCCGTCACCATGATCACGCCGAGCAGCGAGTCGGGCCGCAGGAAGTCGTGGCGCTGCTTGATCAGCGCGGCGTCGAAGCCGACGAGCGTCGCCGTGCTCCCGTTCTGGACCTCGATGTGGTCGTAGGGATCGGGTTGGACGAGGAAGCGGTACCAAGCTTCGAGCTGCGACTCGAAGCCGCACCCGGACTCGCCGACGCCGCCGACCAGCGTCTGGAAGTCGCCGACGAGCTCGCTCACGTCGCCGATCGCCTTCACGGGAGGCTTCGGGTTGCCCTTGTTCGCATCGACGTCGGGGAACCACGCGAGGAAGTTCGCCGGCACTGCCGCCGCCAGGCCCTCGTCACCCGGCTTGGTGCGGTTCACGAGGTGACCCGCGTCGTCGTTGTGGGCGAGCAGGTTCGTGTTGGGGATGAGCGCTCCTGCGTCGCAGACGTTGGCGCCTGCCGCGCCGAGCGCCGAGGTGATGATCGCGACGTGGATGTCGGGCACCGGCTTGAACTCGATCTTGCCCGACTCGCACTGGCCGTTCTTCGAGTCCCCGAGGATGTTGCCCGCGCCGTCCAGACACTTGGGTTGGATGAGTCGCTGCAGCAGATCGGGGACGGCCTGGCGCAGGAGCTCCTGCTTGTCGCCCATCGATCCGGAGTTGTCGATCATGAAGAGGAGGTCGACCTTGCCGCTCGTCTCCAAGATGGGCGGTGCGTCGGCGGACGCGTCACGCGACCCGATCGGGAGCGGCGTGCGTGCGCCGCATGCGACGGTCAGACCAACGGCGAGTAAGGGGAAGAAGGCGAGGGAAGGGCGGAACGCCATGCTCCCAGCGTTCCGTCACTTCGTGTCCCCTGCAAGTCGAATCTCACTCGTCGTAGAACTCGCCGTCGAACCCGCCGATCCCACGCATGCCCAGGCCCTCGCCGTCCGTCCCCGGCTCGGGATCGGGCGAGCGGTACTTGTCGATCAGGCCGGAGTTCGCGTCGACCGTGGAGCCCCCGAGCTCGTGGAGCTCGTCGGCAGCGGCCGTGCGGACGTCCTTCGGGGTCGCGTCGTTCCTGATCAGATCGACGAGGGCTACCTGCCCCTCGGTCGAGCCCGACTGACCGAGCCGCGCGACGGCCTCGCGCGCGACGCTCGGGTCGTCGTCGTGGATCGCCTGCAGCCAGATCTTCTGCTGCGCCGTCGGAGCGAGGGCGGAAGCGGTCTGGACGGCCGAGAGCCGCGCCTGCTTGTCGCTCGACTGCATCATCTTGTCCGCCGCGATCGCTGCCTTGTCGGGGGCGGTGCGCGCGAGCCCCGAGAGCGCGATGCGCGCGGTCGTCGGGTCCTTGTCGTTCGAGAGCCGCTCGAGCTGCGCGACCGCGCCGGGGGTGCCCACGCGTGCGAGCGATTGCACGGCCGTGTTGGAGACTCCGCGGTCCGAGTCCTTCGTCGCTTCGATCAGCGCGCGCTCCGCGTCCGGCGTGCCGGCCGCGCCCAGACCGAGGAGCGCCTGCTGGCGGATGCGCGGGTCCGAGTCCTTCGCCGCGGAGAGGAAGATGGGGGTCGCCTGCGGGTTGCCGGTCGACGCGAGCGCTTGGAGCGCCGCCTGCTTCGCGCTCGAGTCCTTCCCCGTGCGCGCGAGGTCGCCGAGCGCCTTGAGCGCGGTCGCGTCGCCCTGGGCTGCGAGCGACTGCATCGCCGCCGACGCGTTCGAGGTCCCGCTGCGCGCGATCTGAATGAGTGCGTCGCGCGCCTCCGGCGAGCCGTCCTGGGCGAGCACCTGGAAGGCGTTCTGCGCCGAGGGGCCGCCCTTCTTCGCGAGGTCCAGCGCGAGGGTGCGCGCACGCTCGTGACCGTCGGGCATGGAGCCCAGCTGCGCGAGCGCCTGATACTGGCCGGGGCCAGGTCGCTGCGCGAGATCGGCGAGCGCGTTCACGGCGTCGGGGCCGCCGATGTTGCCGAGCGCGTTGATCGCGGCGCCGAGCTGCCGCGGATCGCCCGCCTTCGCGACCGCGACGAGCGCGGGCAGCGCGGACTTGTCGCGGTGCGAGGAGAAGTAGTTCACCGCGATCGCGGAGCGCTCGGGATCGGTGCCGACGAGCGACTTGGCCATCATGTCGTGCACGTCGTCGCCTTCGAGCTGGGTCAGCGCGCGGAGCGCTGCGACGCTCGAGCCGCGGACGTCGCCCTTGGCCGCGTCGATGAGGCGCGCCTTCGCGGACTCGTCGCCGATCCGCGCGAGCGCCTGCGCCGCCATCTCGGCGTCCTGCCGATTGCCCGACGTGAGCGCGGTGCCGAGCGCGTCGGCCGCGGCGTCGCCCCCGAGCGAGCCGAGGGCGTTCATCGCGGCTTGGCGCGCGCCCTGCGAGCCCTCGAGGAGGATCTTCGTGAGGAGGGCGGTCGCGCCCTTGTCCTTCGTGTTCCCGAGCGCGTTGATCAGCTCGATCTGCGACTCGCCGCTCTCGGTCGGGATGACCTCTTGGAGGAGGCTCGACGCCTCGGGCGCCCCCACGTTCCCGAGCATGGCGATCGCTTCGACCTTGAGCTCGTGATCGGGAGCGTGCGCGGCGGAGAGCACCGCGGCCTTCGCGTCGGCGTCGTCCGTGATGCGGCTCGAGAGCGCCGAGAGCGCCTCGAGGCGAACGTTGCGGTCTTCGTCGTGGAGCAGCTCGGTGAGCCAGCTCGTCGACGCGCCGGTGCGCACGACGCCGAGGCTCCGCACCGCGCAGGAGCGAACGACCGAGCCGTTCTTCGCGCTCGTGTAGTCGGCGATCGCGGCGACCGCCGCTTCGTCCGTGCCGGCCGCGCTCGCGAGGGCGGAGAGCGCGTCGCACTGTTGGTTCTGGGTCTTCGCGGCGCGGAGGTCGGCGATTTTGTCGCCGACGTCGGCCGTGGCGGGAGCCGGCGTGGCCGGGCTACCGAAGCCGAGGAACGAGAAGATGCTGCTGTTGTTGCCCCCCGAGCCCCCGTTCGGGCCATGTGCGTCGCCCGGGGACGATGTGGGTGAGCTCGGGTTCGCCGCCGAGTGGAACGGGTGAATGGCGAAGAAGCCGGCCAGAGCGAGGGCACCGAACGTCGAGACTTTCCAGAAGGCTCCGCGCATGTTTTCCCTTCGACCCGCCTCAGGTACGTACGCTGGGCCGGAAGGTTCTCTTCCGCGCGCAAACGCATCACCGAGAGAACGCAGCCGCCGTCCCGCTCTGACAGGACCGGTCGAAGAAGGTTCCGCCCTCGCCCCGAACCTTTGGTAAGAGGAGCCCGATGGCAGCGAAGAAGAAGAAGGGTGCGCTCGCGGAAGCCGCAAAGCGCAAGCTGGCGAAGATCGCCGGCCCGAAGATGACGCCGGCGGAGATCGCGCACGCGCTCTACCACGCCGAGCAGCGCGGCGAGGTCGAGCGCGTCCCCCTCGAGGACGGCTCGTGGGGGTGGGTGCTGCCCGGTCCGGACGGGAAGCCGCAGCTCCTGAAGCCGACGCCCGAGATGCTCGCCGTCATCGAGCGCTTCGAGGCCGAGGGTCACACCGAGCACTGAGATCGGTTCGTTTGCCGGGCCGCGCACGTCCTGCGCCCGGCGGCCGCCCCGGAGAGCCGGAAATGGCTCGCTCCGTGGCGGCATGGGCCGTGCACGGCCCCGCGCCATGGACGTCGGACGCATCTGTAGTCGTCGAGTCATCACCGTCCCGCCGACCGCGACTGCGGTCGAGGTCGCGCGCCGCATGCGAGACGGCTGCGTCGGCGCGATCGTCGTCGCCGAGCTTCGGGAGGGCCGGCGCGTCGTGCTCGGGCTCCTCACGGATCGCGACTTGGTCGTGAACGTCCTCGCGGTCGACCCGGCCAGCTTCGCGACGGCACGTGCCTCCGATCTCGTCTCGGGCGAGGTCTTCTCGTGTCGCGAGCGCGACGAGGTGAGCGACGTGCTCGAGCAGATGAAGCGTCACGGCATCCGGCGCATGCCCGTGATCGACGCGAGCGGCGATCTCGCCGGGATCGTCGCGCTCGACGACGCGCTCCGCGCGCTCGCCGACGACTTCGCCCGCGTGGGTCTGCTCGTCACCACCCAGCGCATGATGGAAGCGCAGCGCAACGACGAGTGAGCCGTCGGGCATGATGGGGCTATGATGCGTCCTCGATGGCGGACGATCCCGACGCCGGCCGGCGGCGCACGCTGAAGCTCCTCCTCGGTGGCGGGTGTGCCGCCATCGCCGCGGCCGCCCTCGGTCCGCCGCTCGCCTACGTCGCGTTGCGTGCGCCCGGGGCCGGCACGGGCGAGAAGTGGGTGCGCACGGTGCTCTTGTCCGCGCTCGGCGAAGGCACGCCCGTCCGCGTGGCGATCGTCGCCGACCGTCACGCGGCGTGGATCACGGAGCACGCGGTGGAGCTCGGTAGCGTCTGGCTCGTGCGCAAGGGCGACGTCGTCACGGCGCTCTCCGCCGCTTGTCCCCATTTGGGATGCACGATCGGCGCCGCGCCCGATGGGGTGGGCTTCGCGTGTCCCTGCCACGACTCGTACTTCCACGCCGACGGGAGCCGCGAGCACGGGCCGTCGCCGCGCGACATGGACCCGCTCGCGACGCGGGTCGCCGATGGATTCGTCGAGGTCGACTTCCGGACCTTCCGCGTCGGGGCGGAGGAGCGGGTGGAGATCGCGTGAGCCGCTTCACGGATTGGCTCGACGATCGGCTGGACGTTCGGCGCCGGACCACCGCGCTGCTCGATCACCCGCTCGCGGGGGGGCCGAGCTGGGCGTCGGCCATGGCGCGCACGCTCGGCGTGCTGCTCGTGGTCGAGGTGGCGACCGGGCTCGCGCTCGAGACCACGTACGCCGCCGCCGAGACCACGGCCTGGGCGAGCGTGTACTATACACAGAACGTCGCGGCGCTCGGTTGGTTCCTGCGCGGGGTGCACCACTTCGCGGGCGAGGCGATGTTGGTCCTCGCGGCGCTGCACGTCGCGTGGCTCGCGGTCACGGGAGCTGCGCAGCGCCCGCGCGAGCTCGCGTTCTGGGCGAGTCTGTCGCTCGTCGCGCTCGGCGCGGTCGCGTGCATCACCGGGGAAGCGCTTCCGTGGGATCAGCAGGGCTTCTGGGCGCGCAAGGTGGAGCTCGGCGTCGCAGCGGGGATGCCGGGCGGTGCCGCGCTCGGGCGGCTGGCCACCGGCGACGGCGAGCTGGGCCCGCTCGCGCTGGCGCGCTTCCACGCGCTCCACGTGGTCGCGATCCCGATCGTGCTCGCCGTCGCGCTGCGGCTTCGGGCGCGTGCGCACGGGACGTGGGTGCGCAAGGTCACGGCGAGCGATGCGAGCGGTGGGCGCTGGTTCCCACGCCAGGCCGCGCGCGACGTGGCGCTCGCGGCGTCGATGATGCTGGCGCTCTCGTGGCTCGCCTATCGCGCGCACGGCGCTCCGCTCGACGGGCCCGCGGAGCCGCGGAGCGACTATCCGGCGCGGCCCGAGTGGTACTTGCTCTGGCTCTTCGAGCTCCGCCATCACCTCCCCGGCAAGCTGGAGCTCGGCGGGACGGCGCTCGCACCGATCCTGATCGGCGTGGCGTTCGCGGCGCTCCCGTTCCTGGCGCGGGGGTCGGCGTCGACGTCGGCCGCCAAGTCGCGCGCGGGGATCGCGCTCGTGGCGACGAGCGCCGTGCTGATCCTCGGGCTCACGGCGGTCTCGCTCCGGCGCGACGCGGCGGATGGAAAGCTCCAAGCGGCGGTCGCGAAATCCGATCGCCGGACGGCCGCCGCGATGCGCGCAGCGCGCGGCGGAGTTCCGCCGGACGGACCGCTCGGGATGCTCGACCGCGATCCCGAGCTGCGCGGGGGCGCGCTCTTCGCGAAGTACTGCGCCACGTGTCACGTGCTGGGCGAGCTGGGGGACCCGAAGAAGGCGGCCGCGCCCACGCTCGACGGCTTCGGCACGGAAGCTTGGATCCGAGCCACGCTCCACGACCCCGACGCCGCGGACCGCTTCGGCGCCACGCCCTATCGGGGGGAGATGCCCGCGCAGGACGTTCCCCCGAAGGAGGGCGAGAAGTTCACCCCGCTCACGGCCGACGAGATGGGCGCCGTCGCCAGCTTCCTCGCGGTCGAAGGCGACGACGAGCGAATCGTCCCGCGCGATGCAGCGAAGCTCCAGCTGGGCGAGAAGCTCGTCCGCGATCGGTGCACCAGCTGTCACCTCTTCCACGGCGAAGGCGACGACGGCGACAGCGGGCTCGCCCCCGAGCTCGCCGGCTACGGCTCGCTCCCTTGGGTCAGCGCCCAGATCGACGACCCGTCGTCGAAGGCGACCTACCGCGAGGGGGCGCTCGATCCGACGCGGAAGGGCCACATGCCGGCGTTCGCGAAGGAGCTCGGCGCGGCCGATCGCGATCTCCTGGCGCGGTGGACCCGCGCTCGCGGACGGGGGCTCGAGCTCAACCCGCGCTGACGGCTTTGGCGTCCAGCAGCTTGGCGAGCTCGGCGAACTCGAGCACCCGCGTCGCTTCCTCGCGTGAGCCGGGGGTGGTCGGGGCGAAGGTCAGGTGCAGGTCGACGAGCGTGTCTTCCTCGAACTCGTCGAGCGCCTCGAGCTGGATGGTGTCCGACATGACGCTCCATCGGGCGGGCGAGCCCGTTGGTTGCGTGCGAACCCCAAAAGTCAGAACTTGATGCCGTTCTCGGCGCGGTGCTTCCACCAGCGCCAGGCGAGGACGGCGGCCGGGACGGCGACCACCGCTCCGGCGACGGGAGCGACGAGAAGACCGGCAGCGACCGCTCCGGCCGTTGCGACCCCCGCGATGACACCTTTGCGGCCGGACTCGGCCAGAACCTCACTGCGCGTCTTGCTCATTGGTAGGGAAGGTAACGCCCTTCTGGGCAGATGGAAGGGGGAGGGCGCCAACTGCCATCCGAGTTGACGGATGGGGGTAGGGATGGCCATTCTTGGCTGATGCCTCCTGCCAACAAAGCGTCAACCCGGTTGGCCCCGGCGGGATGGGAGCGGGTTGGCGTGGCGGGGAGCGGGGCGACCGGCACCGTCTACCAAGTGCGGTCGACCCAGGGCCGATCCGGGGAACCGGGGGATCGGCGTGGCGCCCTCAAGGTGGTCGCCGATGCGATGCTCGCGGCGACCGAGGCGCGGACCTCCTTTGCGGCGCGCCGCCGCTGGGGCCCGGCCCTGCTGGACGCGGGGCGGTTCGAGGGCGAGACGTGGCTCCTCTTCGAGTGGGAGGCGGGGCGCGAGCTCGCGCCGAAGGAGCTCGGTGCCGCGGAGCGCGAACGCACCGCGCTCGTCGTCGCCCACGGCGTGGGGCGCGGTCTCGCGGAGCTCCACGCGGCCGGCGTTCGTCACGGTGACGTTAAGCCGGCCAACGTCCTCCTGCGCGAGCGTGCGCCGAAGCGTGATGGCGCGTCCGAGCGGGGCGCGACGCTCGTCGACCTCGGGCTCGCGACCGCGTTCGCCGACGCGGCGCGCGGCGGCACCGCTCGGTATGCGGCGCCCGAGCTCCGTGCGCGGGGCGAGGCGGGACCGGCGGCGGATCTCTGGGCGCTCGGCGTCGTCCTCGCGGAGATCGCGAGCGCAGCGGCCGCGGGCGCCACCAAGCCTCTCGCCGCGGTGGACGCGAGCACGGAGCTCGGACAGTGGATCCGTTGTCTCGTCGCGCCGAGCCCGGGGGCGCGCATGACGGCGCGCGAGCTCGCCGATCGGGCGGCGCGGCGGCTTCGCCTCGACGTCGATCCGACCGAGGGTGCAGCGGCGCGGCGGGCCGACGTCGCGCGTGCGTACGTCGCGAGCCGGGCCTCGGAGCTCGCGCGCGCGCGCGCGGTCGGCTCGTCGATCACGGGCGCGCCGCGGCGCTGGCTGGAGGAAGCGCTCGAGCTCGAACGCAAGCTCGCTCCGGGCGCGCGCGCGCCGGGGCCGCTGGAGCTCGGGCCGATGAGCGCGATCGCGCGCCAGCGGTTGCTCGTGACGTTGGTCGGGCCCGTCGCGTCGACGTTCGGCGCCGGCGGCGGAACGGAGGAGGAGCTCGTCGAGCGGCTCTTGGAGCTCGCCGACGCCGGCCCCCTCGGGGCCGTGCGCGCGCGCGATCTGCGGCGGGCGAAGCGCGGCGCGGCGCCGTGGGAGAGCGCCAAGGGCGCGGACCGCGAGTGCGCGCTCGCGCTGGAGCTCGCACGGGCCACGCCGGATCCGCGCGCGCTCGCGCTCGTGGAGGAGCGAGTGGACGCGGGCGACGCACCGGGCACGCTCGCGCTGCAGCTCGCGTCGGCCGCGGCGCGCGGTGGGGGGCTCGCGCGCGCGGCGCTGGTGCTCCGCGGGGTGGAGGGGACCGAGGCGCGGCTCGCGGAGGCCGACGTGCGCCGCCGGATGGGCGATCGGGCGGCGGCGCGCGTGCTCGCGGAGCCGCTGGGAAAGACGAACGTTCGCGCGCGGGCCCTGCTCGCGCGGATCGCGTGGGACGAGGGTGACGATACGGCCGCGCTGCGTGCGCTCGGCGACGACGAAGGCGCAGAGGCCGCGGAGGTGCGCGGGCTCGTCGCTTGGCGGAGCGCGGCTCCGCTCGCGGCGGTCGAGATGCTCGAGCGCGCCGCGCTCGAGGTCGCCGAGCCGCTCCTGGTCTCGCGGTTGGATGCGGTGCGCGGGTTTCTCCTCCAGCGCGGCGGCCGGATGAGCGAGGCCATGCGGGCGCTCGAGCGCGCGGTGGACGGGGCGCTCCGCGCGGGGGCCATGCCGGAGGAAGCGGCCGTTCTCGTCACGCTCGCGTCGGCCGCGACGGAGGCGGGGGACGTCGGGGTCGCGCTCGCGCGCGCGACGCGGGCGGCGCGCCTGCTCGACGGTCTGAAGCGGCCGGCCGATGCCGCGCGAGCGTGGCTCGCGCGCGCCGGTGCGCTCGCGACGGTGGGGGCGCAGCGCGAAGCGGACGACGCCGCCGGCGAAGCGCTGCGGCGCAGCGACGATCCGGTGCTGCGCGCGTACGCGCTCCTCGCGCGGGTGGAGACGCGCGCGCCGGGGGACGACGAGGCCGCCGAGGCGGTGCGCGCCGCGCTCGCGTTGGTGCAGGGCCGCGGCGACGAGATCGAGCTGCGCGTCGCGGCGCGGGCGCTCGTGTGGGCGCCCGGCGCGGTAGCGAACGTCGCGGACCTCGACGCGCGCGCTGCCGGGGCGACGCCGGCGGCACGGCTCGAGTGGTTCGGGGCGCGCGCGCGAACGGCAGGCGAGTCCGAGAACCGCGGCACGCTCCTCTCTTCGCTCCTTCGGCTCGCCGAGCTCGAGGCCCCACTCGCGGCGCGTGGTCCGGCGCTCGCCGCGGCGCGCGAGCTCGCGATGGCGCTCTCGGACGGCGAGGCGGCGCGCCGCTTCGAGTCGCTCCGGCGCGAGCTCGCGGCGCGGCTCCGCTCGACGACGCCCGCCGCCCACGTCGAAGGGCTCGGCTCGGTGGCGTGGACGCACGATGCGCTCGCCACCGGCGAGCGGTTCGCGCCGGCCCAGGTGGCCGAGCTCGAGACGATCGTCCGCACGCTCGGCGAGCGGAGCACGCTCCGCGCGCTGCTCACGCAGGTGCTCGACTCGATGGTGCTGTGGGTTGGCGTCGAGCGCGGCTTGCTCCTCTTGCGCGCGCCGGACGGGCGGCTCGTCCCGCGCGCGGCGCGCAACATCGGGCGGAGCGATCTCGAAGGAGAGCAACGTGCGCTCTCGATGACGTTGGCGCGGCGCGCGATGGAGTCGGGCGAGCCCGTGGTCGCCACGGATGCGTTCGACACGCTCGGTGATCTCCACGCGTCCGTCCACGCGCTCCGGCTGCGCAGCGTCGTCGCGGCGCCGTTGATCGCGCGGGGAGAGACGCTCGGGGTCGTCTACCTCGACGATCGCGCGCGGCGCGGCGCGGTCGGGGCGCGCGAGCTCGCGTGGGTGCGCATGCTCGCGACGCAAGCGGCGCTCGCGATCGCGGACGCACGCGATCAAGTTCTCCTGCGGCGCGCGGCGCGGCGGGCGGAGCGCGCGAAGGCGCGCGTCGAACGCATGCTCGAGGAGCGCGAGACCGAGCTCGGCGCCGTGCGCGAGGAGCTCTCGCGCGTGCGCGAGGACGATCGCGGTCTCCGATTCTCGTACGACGCGATCGCCGGTCGCAGCGAGCCGATGCAGCAGCTCCTGCGCGTCGTCGACCGCGTGACGTCGAGCGACGTGCCGGTCCTCCTCACCGGCGAGTCGGGGACCGGCAAGGAGCTCATCGCGCGCGCTCTCCACCAGAACGGCCCGCGCGCGAAGCGGTCGTTCGTGTCCGAGAACTGCGGGGCCGTGCCGGAGGCGCTCCTCGAGTCGACGCTCTTCGGGCACCTGCGCGGCTCGTTCACCGGCGCATCGCAGAACCGGCCGGGACTGTTCGACGTCGCGGACGGTGGCACGTTGTTCCTCGACGAGATCGGCGAGATGCCGCTCGCGATGCAGGCGAAGCTGCTCCGTGTTCTTCAGGACGGGGAGGTGCGCCCGATCGGTGCGGATCGATCGCGCCGCGTCGACGTGCGTCTGATCGCGGCGACCCACCGCGATCTCGAGGCGATGGTGGCGGCCAAGTCGTTCCGCGAGGACCTGTTCTACCGCTTGAACGTCGTGCAGCTCCGGATCCCGCCGCTCCGGGAGCGCTCGGCGGACATCCCGCTCATCGTGCAGCGGCTCACGGAGAAGCATGCCCCGAAGCGCCGCGTTCGGTTCACGCGCGCGGCGCTCGATCGGCTCGTCGCCTTCCCGTGGCCGGGCAACGTGCGCCAACTCGAGAACGAGGTGCGGCGCGCGATCGTGCTCGGCGATGCCACCGGGGACGTCACGATCGACGTCGCGGACCTGAGCCCCGAGGTCGTCCGCGGGGCGGGCGAGGCGGCGCGCGAGGTGGGGCTCCACCTCCGCACGCGCGTCGACGGTCTCGAGAAGGAGCTCCTGTCGGAGGCGCTCGCCAAGACCGAGGGGAACCAGACGAAGGCGGCCGAGATGCTCGGTCTCTCGCGGTTCGGGCTCCAGAAGATGATGAAGCGACTCAAGCTCGCGTCACCGCGATGACTACGTGCGGTCGTTGATTCGCCGCGCGGGTCGCGGCACCATCGCGAGCGCATGTCGGTGATCGAGCACATGCTCTCGACGCGGCCGTGGGCCGATTGGGGAGCACCGGTGGCTCCGGCCCCGATTCCCATCGAACCTCCGTCCGAGCTCGTCTTCAGCGACGTCGAGCGGGCGCGGCTGAACGAGTTCGCGGCGATCGAGGACAAGGTCGCCCACGCGACGCGCTGTGCCGATCGGACGGATGGGAAGACCTGCCTGCGCGTGCTCCTCGCGGGAGCTCCGGAGCGAGCGTTCGAGGCGCTCTCCACCCGACCGCGCGAGGCGTTCTGCGAGTGCTCCGCGGAGCCAGCGCTCCTCGTCGCGCTCGGGGCGCGGGCGTTTCCGGTGCTCCTCCGCTTCATCGCGCAGCGCTCGTCCTACTCGCACGCGCGGCTGCGGCCGGCCGAGCCGCTCGATCTCGTCGAGTCGATCGACACGCCGCTCGCGCTCGGCGTCGTGCTCCCGCTCCTGCTGGGGAGGCCGACCTACGAGACGCACCACGACGAACAGCGCGTGGAGCGCGCGCGCGCGCGGCGGTGGCTCCGGCGCGCGGGGCCCGAGACGCGTGCGCTCGTCCGGCGCGTGGCCGCGGGCGAGGTGCCCGAGGCGCTGGTGGGCATGGTGCGCCAGTACGCGCGCGAAGGCGCGTTGGACCCGTACCCGAACCTCCCCACGTGCGCGCGTGCAGCGCTCCGGATCCTCGGCGAGAACGACGACCCGGCGCTCATGCCGATCGAGCACGGTCCGAGCGACGAGCTCTGGCCTGCGTCGCTCGCGCTCGACGGGCGCACGCTGACCGACGACGAGCGCGCGACGCTGACGGGCTGGCTCCTGCGGACCGAGTGGTGCCTCCCGGACAACCCGGGTCAGCGGCTCGCGGCGGCATGCTCTCCCGAAGGCCGCCGGGCGATCGCCACGTCGTTCCTCGAGCGCTGGCGCGCGACCGACGACAGCGCCGCGGAGATGCTCTTCGTGGCGCTCGCCTTCGGCGGCCCGGAGGCCGCGGCTGGCGCGCTCGACGCCGAGCTCTGGGTGGAGGATCGGTTCAAGCCCCGGCGCATGGTGAAGAACGCGACCGTCTACCGCTGCTTCGGCGCCGCGGCGTCGGCCGTCGAGGCGCCCTTTCGCGACGTGCTCCTGCAGCTCCTGGCCGATGCGGGGATCGACGGCCGCAAGAAGAACGCCGTGTGGCGCCGGATCGCGCTTCGCGAGATCGAGCGCTGCGCGATGGAGCTGGGCGAGCCGGCCGACACGCTCGACGAGCGCCATCTGCCGACGCTCGGGTTCGACGAGGGCGCGAAGATCGCGTTCCCCTACGGAGCGCGCACGCTGACGTTGTCGCTCGACTCGCAGCTCGCGCTCGTCGTCGACGACGGCACGAAGAAGCGCGAGAGCCTCCCGGCGGCGAGGAAGGCGGACGACAAGAAGGCCATCGCGGACGCGAAGGCGCGGTTCGCCGAGCTGCGGGCCACGTTCCGGGTCTACTCCGAGGGCGCACAGGTCCGCGTGCGCACGTGGATCCGCGAGGGCCAGCGCTGGCGGCGCCGGGACTTCGACTCCGTCGTGCGGCACCCGATCCTCGGTGCCGTGGCGCAAGGGCTCGTCTTCGGCGAGTGGGGCGCGGAGGGAAAGCTCCTTCGCACGTTCCGCGTCGCGGAAGATCGGAGCTTCGCCGACCGGAACGACGCGGGGCTCGCGATCGCGGACGACGCGCTCGTCGGACCCGTCCACCCCGGCGAGCTCGACGCAGCGACGCGCACGGCGTGGGCCACGATCTTTCAGGACTACGAGCTCATCCCGCTCTTCCCGCAGCTCGTGGAGCCGCGCGCGCCCGTCCTCGATCCGGAAGATCCGACGCGCATCTTCATGCGCCCGACGGGGCACTTCTGGACGCACAAGCTCGACGACGTGAGCGCGCCCGACGGGTGGATGGCGCTCACCGATTGGCAGTTGCTCGGAGAGCCCGTGCCCGATCCCGACTTCTCGAAGCGCCTCGTCGCGCGCTGGCAGCGTTCGATCCGCGAGTACCAGGTGAAGGTGGAGTGCCGCCCGCAGGGGTTCGGCGCGATGGTGCGGCGGCATGGAGACTTCCGTCTGGGCTGGCTGCGCTGGGACGAGGTCCCGGCGTTCGTCGCGCACGAGATCGTCTCCGACATCGAGGAGTTCTTCCCGCGCCTCGACTGATCCCGTGGCAGGATGGCGCGATGACCGTCTATGCCCTCTCCGGCAAAGCTCCCGAGCTCCACGAGGACACGTGGGTCGCGCCGACGGCGTCCGTCATCGGCACGGTGACGCTCGCGCGCGGCGCGAGCGTGTGGTTCGGCGCCGTGCTCCGCGGCGACACGGATTGGATCCGGATCGGCGAGGACACGAACATCCAGGATCTCTCCGTCGTGCATGCCGACCTCGGGGTACCCACCACGATCGGTGCGCGCGTGACGGTCGGGCACGAGGTGATGCTCCACGGCTGCACGGTGGAGGACGAGTGCCTGATCGGCATCGGCGCGATCCTGCTGAACGGAGCCGTGATCGGGACGGGGTCGATCGTCGGTGCGGGCGCGCTCGTCACGTCGGGCAAGGTCTACCCGCCGCGGAGCATGATCGTCGGCGCACCCGCGAAGGCGATCCGGCAGGTCACGGACGAGGAGCTCGACGGGATCCGTCGCTCGGCCGAGCACTACGCGAAGAACGCGCGGCGCTTCCGCGACGAGCTCGTCGCGCTTCCTCGCTGACGTCAGTCGCGGACGGGGAGCGCGACGATCGACGCGGCGGGCATCACGTCGGCGAACCGATCGGCGATGGCGGCGAGCGAGGCGCGTTGGAGCGTCGCCCGATCCACGCCGGGGAGGTCGCGCGTGGTCGTCCCGTCCGCCGCCACGAGGACGCGATAGCCGAGCACGGCGCCGTCCTCGGCGGTCATCGCGACCGCGAGGTGCGTCATGATCCCCACGACGATGAGGCTGTCGACGCCGCATTCGCGCAGGCGCGCGTCGAGCGCCGTCTTCGTGAACGCGCCGCCGGTCGGCTTGTCGAGGACGAGCTCTTCCCCCCGCGGGGCGACTTCGGGCGCGAAGGCGGAGTGCGGCCCTCCCGGCGCGAAGAGCGCCGCGCCCGGTCGCGTCACGTTCCGCACGTGCACGATCACGAGCCGCTCCGCGCGCGCCCACGCGAGGAGCACGGCGGCACGCTCGATGGCACGGGGGGCGTCCGCGATCGCGAGCCCGCCGTGGACGAACTCGTCTTGGAGGTCGACGAGCACGAGCGCCGTGTGGGCGCGCTCGAGGTGCGTCACGCGCGGGAGCGCATACATCTCGCGCAGGGTGCGGGGCGCCGGAGCGCTCGGGGTGGAGGAGCACGCGCCGAGGAGCGCGACGAGGACGAGCGAGAGCGCGAGCCGCTTCATCGCGCGCCTCCGATCGCGATCGCGATCTTCCCGAACGGGCGACCGCGTTCGAGCTGGGACCACGCCTCGCGCGCGCGCGCGAACGGGAGGACGCGATCGACGATCGGGCGGGTACGCGTCGCCTCCAGCGTTCGGACGAGACCCTCGAAGCTCTCGCGGCTCCCGGCCGAGCACGCGCGGAGGGTGACGCCGCGCCGGATCGTCGCGGGGACGTCCAAGGTCGAGCGCGTCGAGGCGACGAAGCCGACGATCGCGATCGTGCCGCCGACCCGCACGAGCGGGACCAACGCCGCCACGTCGCCGAGGACGTCGACGAAGAGGTCGACGCCGCGGCCCCCGGTCGATGCGAGGAGGCGTGACTGCCAATCGGTGGCGGCGTCGAGCACCTCCGCGCCCATCGCTTCGAGGGCGGCGCGGCGGTCGGTGCTCCGCGTGACGACCACGACGCGGCACCCGGCCGCGCGCGCGAGCTGGAGCGTGAAGAGCGAGACGCCGCCGGTGCCCTGGACCGCAACGACGTCGCCGGGGCGGACGCCCCCGTCGTCGAAGAGCATCTGCCAGACGGTCACGGCGGCGATCGGGAGCGTCGCCGCCTCGATCGGCTCGAGGTGGGCCGGTGCTCGGACGGCTGCGCTCTCGTGCACCACGAGCCGCTCGGCGAGGACGCCGTCGGTCGGGCCGCCGAGGCGCCGGTGCGTGACCTCCTCGACGAGGGGCCCGGCGATCCAGTCGGGGACGTAGGTCGGGCAGACCACGTCACCGAGGGCGAAGCGGGTGACGGCGCTCCCGCGCGCGCTCACGACGCCGGCGCCGTCGGAGAGCGGGACGAGCGGAGCGCGGAAGCTGCCGTAGGCGCCGCGCGCGAGGGCGACGTCGCGGTAGTTGATGGAGGCGGCGCGCATCTCGAGCACGAGCTCGTGCGGGCCGGGCGTGGGGTCCGGACGTTCGACGAGGGTCAGCGCGTCGAGGTCGATCCGATCGGGGAAGAGGTAGGTCTGCATGAGTCCGAGCGTGCGCTCGCGGGCCATGCTGCGGAAGTGCATGACGGTGCAGTTCGAACCTGCAAGAATGCACGCATGACCTGGGACGATTGGCGCGTCTTCCTCGCGGTCGCCCGCACCGGCAGCCACGCCGCGGCCGGGAAGGCGCTCGGGGTCGCTCCGACGACGATCGGGCGGCGGCTCGCCGCGCTCGAGGCGGACGTCGGCACGCGGCTCTTCGACCGTACGCCCGAGGGCTTGGTTCCGACGGAGGCAGGTCGGTCCGTGCGCGGTCGCGCGGCGCGGGTGGAGGACGAGCTCGCGGCGGCGCTCCGGGAGCTCGGCGGAGCGGACGCTCGCGTCGAAGGGCCGCTCCGCGTGACCGCGGGCGACGGTTTCCTCCACTACGTGCTCGTGCCGCGCCTCGGCGCGCTCCTCCGTCGCCACCCGGGTCTGGTGCTCGATCTCCGCGCCGACAACCGGGTCGTCGATCTCTCGCGGCGCGAGGCGGACGTCGCGGTGCGCCTCGAGCGGCCGCGCGAGCCGTCACTGGTCGCGCGGAAGCTCGGCGCGATGGAGTTCGCGCTCTATGCGGCGGATGCGTACGTGGAGCGGCGCGGCACCCCGCGGGCGCTCGGCGAGCTCTCCGCGCACGCGCTCGTCGGCTTCGACGCGGCGTTCGACCACCTGCCGCAGGTGAAGTGGCTCGCGCGCCACGTGCCGGACCTCCGCTGGTCCGTCCGCGCCACGACGACGACGGCGCAAGCGCTCGCCTGCGCCGAGGGCCACGGGATCGCGCTCCTGCCGCGGTTCGTGGAGGCGCGTGAGCCGCGTCTCCGGCGGGTGCTCCCGAAGGTGACGGGGCCCGTCCGCGACACGTTCCTCGTGACGCACGCGGACCTCCGAACGAACGCGCGCGTCGCCGCGTTCGTCGCTTGGATGCTCGAGGACGTAGCCGCCTGAGGTGCGAGGTGCGCTCAGCGCGTCTCGGCGGCGGCGGACGTCCCGCGTGCGCGGCGGACCGGCGCCGGGGGCTCGGCGCTGGGAGCCGGAACGGCGGGCGCTCGCGACGGAGCGAGCGTGGCCCCGAAGCGCGCGCACACGTCGTGCGCGGCGATGTTCGCGCTCTCGAAGATGGTGAGGAGCCCGCTCCCGGGGTGCGTGCCGCCGCCGACCCAATGCAGGTTCGCGACGTCCTCGTCGCGCGAGCGCGGGCGCAGCGGCCCGAGCTGCGTCCACCCGTGCGCGAGGTTGAACACCGCGCCGCGGTACACGTCGAACTCGTCGCGCCAGGTCTCGGCGGTGAAGATGCGTTGGACCTTCACGTGGCGCTTCACGTCCGTCATCCCGACCTTCGCGAGGCGGTCGAGCACGCCGCTCGCGAACCCGTCGCGCTCGCGCTGCCAATCGACGGCGTTGCCGGTGTTGGGGATCGGGACGAGCACGTACACCGCGGAGCCGCCGCGCGGCGCGTTGGAGGGATCGGTGACGGTCGCGTTGCAGAGGTAGAACGGTGCGTCCTCGCGATCGAGCTTGCGGTCTTCGAGTGCGTCGCGATCGGTGCGGCGGACGGCGTTCGACAGGTGGATCGCGTGGTGCGGGACGTTCTCGTAGACCTTGTCGAGCCCGAGGTAGAGCATGAACGTCGAGCACGAGTAGGGGCGCGCCGCCATCGCGTGCTCCGGGTGCGACGGGCGATCTTCGGGCCGGAGCAGCCGCGCCTTCGCGAGCGCCCAGTCCGCGTTGACGACGACGTGGTCCGCGCGGAGCACCTCGCCGTCCGCGAGCTCGACCCCGCATGCCCGTCGGTCCTCGACCAAGACCCGCTTCACGCGGGCGCCGAAGCGCGTGGTCCCGCCGAGGTCCTCGAACGCGCGCTGCATCGCGCGCGCGAGCTCGCGGAAGCCGCCGCGCGGGTGCCACACGCCGAACGCGAGCTCGAGGAACGGGACGACGGAGAAGACGCTCGAGCACGTCGTCGGGTGGAGCCCGAGGTACTTCGACGGGTAGCTCATCGCGTAGACCAAGCGCTCGTCGCCGAGGCTGCGGAGGAGCGAGCGATGGAGCGACTCCCACGGCATGTAGCGCGCGGCCGGGAGCAACCGGAGCGGGTTGAAGTAGCCGGGCACGCTCGATGCGTCGTGGGCGATGAATCGGTCGTACGCGATGGCGTACTTCTTCGCGTGCTCGGCGTAGAAGCGGTCGAAGCGCGCCGCGCCACCGGGGACGAGCGCCTCCCACGCGGCGCGGTTCTTCGCCACGTCGGCGAAGGTGTCGAGAGCGCTGCCGTCCCAGAAATGGATCCGCGTGTTCGGTGCGACGGGCAGCAGGTCGACGTAGCGGCGGAGCGCGCCCTGGTCCCCCCCGAACGCGCGCTGGAAGATCTGCTCGAGGATCTGGGGGAGCTGGAGGATGGAAGGGCCGGTGTCGAACGCGTAGCCCTCCGGGGTCTCGAAGCCCCGCATGCGGCCGCCGGGCCGGTCTTGGGCCTCCAGGAGCTCCACCTGGAAGCCCTGGCCCGCGAGCAGCATCGCGGTCGCGAGCCCGCCCGGGCCGGCGCCGACGACGAGGATTCGGGGGTTCGGGGGCATTCGGCTCATCGGCTCGTCGGGGTTCGATGCGGGGGCCCCGCGGGCGCGTCGGGAATCGCTCGGCTCCTGCGTCGGAGGTAGCAGGGCACGCGCGCCCGAACGTGCCCGGAAAAAAAGGGCGAGACAAGGGCCGCGACTCGAAGTAAGAAAGCGGCCCTTCCCAATCAGATGGGGCCGTAGCTCAGCTGGGAGAGCGCATCCATGGCATGGATGAGGTCAGGGGTTCGATCCCCCTCGGCTCCACCGACCGCATGAATCACCGGACGGTCCCCCTCTCGTTGTTCGCGTTGGCGACCGCGGCGGGGGCGATCGCCTGCGATCACAAGGCGCCCGCCGATCCGCCGCCGCCCGTGGTGGTGGACGCGCAGTCGCTCGTCGTGCCCAACGACTGGCCGCCCCTCCCGACGGTCCCGAGCGAGGTCGCGAACGTCGTGCGCGATCGCGGGAACCGTCCCTACGTGGCGCCCGCGCGCCCGACGGTCGAGCAGATCCGGAAGCACCTCGGGGGCGAGCAGGTCGTGGCCGGCGACGAGCTCGTCGGGGCCGTGCTGGACGGGTGGGTCGGCGCGACCGACAAGCCGTCGTTCGTCCTCTTCGGATCGCTCCACGACTCGGGGGCGCAGCTCGATGCGTTCCGGCGCGTGGCCACGCGGATGCCGCACCTCTGGGGCGTCGTGATGGAGCAGTTCAAGGCGCGGGGCGACTGGCCGAAGTCCGACGTGAAGGCGGCGGACGTCGACGACGCCGACCTGGCCGAGTTCTTCGCGACCGGGAGCGAAGGCGCCCTCTACCGCCTGCGCGCGAACCAACAGGAGCACGACTACGCGGCGTGGAAGTTCGGCTACGTCGACACGGTGATGGACGCGGTCGTCGCGTTCCGCGGCGCGAGCCTCCCCGTGTTCGCGTGCGACATGCCGAAGAGCCTGCTCGGACCGGCGCTCGAGGGGACCGACGAAGCGACCACGCTCCGCGAGGCGCACTGCGCGATCTCCGCGCGCGAGAAGCTGCGCCTGCTCGGCCCCGCGCACGTCGCGAAAGGTGAGACCTACTTCGACGACGTTCCGCCCCCGATGCGGGCGGCCTTCTTCGTCGGGGACAACCACGCCGGCATCGGCGGGCTGGCGCGCTTCCTCCACGCCGATGGCAGGATCGCCACGGTGCACGTGATCGGCGGCCGCGGTTGGTCACCGGAGACGGCCGAGCTCCCCGCGGACATGGCCATCGTCGACCCGGTGCTCGTGCCGCTCGGCGAGCCGGACGTCACGTCGTGGGCGCTGCTGCTCCCCAATGTGTCGAGCGGTGTCATCGACCGCGTGATCGATCGCGGAGACGCCAAGAGCGACCGCATCGCGCGGCCGCGACCCCCGACCGACGACACCATCTCGGCGCCGACGGTGTGGGTGGAGAGCGAGTCCCCCGCTCGGATCGCGCTGGCCGGGGCGGACGTGGCGCTCTTGGGGGGTGGCCGCGGTGGCGAGTGGCTCCGCGTCCGGCCGGGCCGCCATGCCTGCACCATCACGGTGGGGGGGAAGTCGACGACGTTCGTCCTCGACGTGGCGGTGGCGGGGCGGACGGAGGTCCACGTCGACGCGGCGGACGCACCTGCACCGACGCTGCACGTCGCGCACGTGCGGGATTGAACCCGTTCCAAGGGGGCGAGCGGGCTGCTAACGTGGCGGGTCGCTCATGCAATACGTCGATCCGTCGATGCACCGGGAGATGTTCGGTTGGGACAGTCCGCGCCTCGGCATGCACATGCCGATCGTGCGCTACGGGAACTGGGGCAAGCCCATCCTGCTCTACCCCACGGCGCAGAGCGATCTCCTCGACTGCGAGCGCTTCTTCCTCATCAAGTCGATCGAGCCGCTGATCATGGCGGGGAAGATCACGGTCTTCTCGATCAACAGCATCAACGAGCACGCGTGGATGAACGACGACGTGCCGGTGCCCGAGCAGGCGCGCCGCGCGAACCTGTTCTCGAAGTACGTCGAAGAAGAGGTCGTCCCTCACATCCGCCGCTCCGTGAACGACGACCGCGCGCGCATCTGCGTCACCGGCGCGAGCTTCGGGGCGTTCCACGCCGCGAACCAGTTCTTCCGCCGCCCGGATCTGTTCGACGGGCTCATCGCGATGAGCGGGTTCTTCGACCTCGTCCCCGGCTACAGCAAGGGCTACATGGACGAGAACCTCTACTTCAACAACCCGATGAGCTTCGTGCGGAACATGCGCGATCACGACGTGCTCGAGACGATCCGCCACGAGTGTCAGGTCCACATCGTGACGGGGCAGGGGGCGTACGAGAAGCCGGAGGCGTCCAAGCGCTTCTCCACGATGCTCTGGGACAAGGGCATCTGGAACAACCTGGACCTCTGGGGCTACGACATGCGGCACGACTGGCCGACGTGGCGCGCGATGCTGCCGTACTACCTCTCCGAGAAGATGGGGTACTGATGCTGCGGCGCGGTCCGGGCGGCAGGGTCGGGCTCCTGGTCGGACGCGAGCGCACGTTCCCGGATGCGCTCATCGCCGAGATTCAACGGCGCGACGTCGGCGTGACCTGCGAGTACGCGGCCTTCGCCGCGCCGGACATTGCCGATCCGCCTCCGTACGACGTGCTGGTCGACCGGATCTCGCACGAGGTCACCTGCTACCAGCCGTTCTTGAAGCAGGCGGCGCTCGCGGGCACGCGCGTGATCAACAACCCGTTCTGGCGCATCGTCGACGACAAGTTCTTCAACGCGGCGTTGGCGCGGCGGATTGGGATCGCCGTCCCGAAGACGATCCTGCTGCCGTCGAAGAGCTACGGCCCCGACATCAACGGCGCGTCGCTCGAGCGCAACATGCGCTTCGTCGACTGGGATCAGATCGAGCAGAAGCTCGGCTACCCGATGTTCATGAAGCCGCATTGGGGCGGCGGCTGGCGCGACGTGAGCAAGATCGAGAACCGCGCCGAGCTCATGGCCGCCTACGACAAGAGCGGCGACAAGACGATGATCCTCCAGCAGGGCATCGTCTGGAACCAGTACGTGCGCGTCATCGTGGTGGGCCAGCGGGACGTTCGGCCCGCGCTCTGGGATCCGCGGCTGGGTCACTTCGATCGCTACAAGGGCGCAGCCGAGTCGATGCCGAAGCTCTCGATCACGCTCCAGGAGCAGGTCGCCGAGCAGGCGCTGACGATCACGCAGGCGCTCGGCTACGACATGAACACGGTGGAGTTCGCGGTCGGCACCTCGGACGGGATCCCGTACGCGATCGACTACATGAACTCGGCGCCCGATTTCGACGTGTCGTCGCTCGGGCAGGACCACTTCGAGTGGGTCGTGCGCCACATGGCGGAGCTCGTCATCGATCGCGTGAAGGATCAGCCGGGCTCGCGCTACCGCTGGGACGACCTCCTCCGCGGTCGATGAGCAGGCGAAGGAGGAACCGTTGAAGCGAGAGCACCGTCAGGCCTTCAACCGCGCCGACTACGGCGCGCTGTTCGAGCGCTACCGGGACTGGCTCGTGAAGCGCGTCGGCCCGTTTCCGTTTCGGCTGGCGGAGACGCCGCTCTTCTTCGACGAGTCGGTGCTCCGTCACTTGGCCGACGCCGCGCTCGCGATCACGGGGCAGCTCTCCACGCCGGCGAAGCTCGCCGAGCTGAAGAAGGCGATCCCCGCCCAGTACGACGTGCCCGGCATGACCGATCTGCCGGACTGCGTGCAGGTCGACTTCGCGCTCTGTCGGAGCGCGAGCGGCGGCCTCGAGGGGCAGGTCGTCGAGCTGCAGGCGTTCCCGTCGCTCTATGCGCTCGAGACGCTCGAGGGCGACGCGTGGAACGAGGTCCTCCAGGCCGTGCCCGAGCTCCGCGGCGAGTGGAGCTGCTTCTTCGATCCGAACCGGGCGAGGAACGTGGAGACGATGCGCTCGTGCATCCTCGGCGGGTGCGATCCGGCGGACGTGGTGCTCGTGGACTTCGAGCCGCACAACCAGAAGACGTCGCCGGACTTCGCGGCGACGAAGATGCTCTTCGACGTCGACTCGGCGTGCGTGACCGATCTCACGGTCGAAGGGAAGCGCGTCTTCCGCGTGCGCGACGGCAAGAAGCAGCAAGTGAGGCGCATCTACAACCGCATGGTCTTCGACGAGCTCGAGGTGAAGAAGGTCCCGGTGCCGTTCCGGTGGAACGACGAGCTGGACGTCACCTGGTGCTCGCACCCGAACTGGTACTGGGTGTGGTCGAAGTTCTGTCTGCCGCACGTGGACCACCCGTCGGTGCCGAAGGCGACGTTCCTCTCGGAGCTCCGCGAGATCCCGAAGGACCTCGAGAACTACGTGCTGAAGCCGCTCTTCTCGTTCGCGGGCTCCGGCGTGATCATCGACGTGACGAAAGAGGCCATCGACGCGATCCCGGCCGAGCGCCGAGCGGGGTACGTGCTCCAGCGGAAGATCGAGTACGCGTGGACGATCGAGCTGCCCGAGGCGCTCCGGACCGAGGCGGCTCCGGGCGTGAAGGCCGAGGTGCGCGTGATGCTGATGCGCGAAGGGCCGGGGAAGCCGCTGGCGCCGCTCATCCCGCTGGTGCGCTTGTCACGCGGGAAGATGCTCGGCGTGGATCAGAACAAGAACGCCGACACGGCGTGGACGGGTGGGGCGGTGGGGATCTGGAAGTGAACGTCTAGCGACTCGGACTCTCCCGAGCTACTCGACCAGCACGACAGCTGAGTCCGGCTCCGAGCAAACTGCGATCACTCCTTCGCCCAAAGGACCTACGAGCAGCGCGGGGGGATAGTCGTGGACGACTTCCGGTGGTGCTCCGGTCTTCGGCTCCCAGACCTCGAGGCCACTTCGCCTGCAGACGGCGACAGCCGATCGTCGGCCCAAGGTGGAGACGGACCACGTGGCACCCGGCAGTGACGCCAGGAGTGAGCCATCCTCGAGCCGGAAGGCGTGAGCCGCGCCGTATGCCCCGGTGGTTCCTACCATCAACAGTTCCTCGTCGAGGATCGCCATATCGTAGACGTAGGTGCGAGCGCGTACCTCCCATGGGGCGCGAAAGTCGGGGGTGAGCACCGACAAGTGCTGCTCGTTGACGTGAAGTACGGAGCGCGCTCCGAGCCGGACCAGCCTCGCCGTCTTCACTCCACGGCGAATCCAGTCACTCGTCAGGGGGCCCTGGCTCTCGGTCCATCGGTCGACACCAACCTTCCCCCTCCCACGCCAGGGCACGCACACGTGACTGCCAATGCGCTTTGGCCAGCCTAGCTCCTTGCGGTCCGAGGGGAGAGTCGTCACTTTGCCCGAGAGTGGGTCCACCCAAGCGATCCCACCTGGGACGCGAAACAGAAGCTCGAGTCGCTGCTTCTCGAGGAGCGGGATCTCGACTCCGTCGAGGGTGACCTGCCACCGGATCGCGCCGGTCTCCCAGTCGATGCCAGTGAGCTCGAGTCGGGAGTTTGGCGGTGGCATCGGGTGTTCGGGCCAAAGCATGGCTCGTCGCGACGTCCGATGGACCACGAGGACCAGCTCCGCGGCGTCAGCGAGGAAAGCGGAGAGCTCTTCGGTCTCCGCATCGGGCCACGCCGGCTCCTTCTCCGTCCAAGGGAGGGGCGGTGGCGTATCGAAGTCGGTGTGCCATTCGACGCGACCCGAGCGTGAGTCGTAGCCTTGCACTCGAACGCCGGTTGCGGTGTCGAACACGAACGCCACGAACCCCTTGCGCGCCCAAAGTCTGCGGCCCGACTTTTTCAGACGTCGGGGGACACGGTAGTAGTCGGGGGCGGGCCGGTTCTGGAGGCTCGTCCACGAATGGCGTCCGTCACGAGGTGCCACCGCGATCAGATCGTCGCCGCGCACGAGGAACAGGCTGGAGCCCTCGATGAGGCAATCACCGTGGCTCGTCGGACCAAGGTCGATGCCGGGGATGCGGGTGAGGGTCGCTTTCATCTCCGACCGAATCGACGAGATAGCGTACTGCGAAGTCCCACGGCGGGAGAGTAGCGGTTGCGACGCTTCGAGGGGAGACGAGCTTCCGAATCGGACGCTAGACTTCGCGCTCGTGCCGCTCGCGTTTCCGTCCCATCAAGGCGTCATCCTCCCGCTGTGGCGGCGGTTTCCGCATGCGATCGACGGTGTGGCGGTCTCCGTCGGCGCCGCCATGCCGGACATCGTCGACGCGCTCGCGTGGCCGATTCGCGGCGAGCTCGGACAGTGGATGGGGCACTCGTTGATCGGGACGTTCGCGTGCGTCGCGCTCGGGATCCCGCTCGTCTGGCTCGCGCGGCGCGTCTTGCCGAAGGGCTTCCTGGCCCGGCTCGATCGGGGCGCCCCCGATCGTCCCACATTGGTACGAATGCTCGCGTCGCTCGCGATCGGGTCGCTCTCGCACGTCGCGTCCGACTTCGTGACGCACGCGAACTGCCTCCTGTTCTGGCCATTCGCGGAGCCGGACCCGTTCCCCGCCTGGTGGAAGCACGCGTGGACGACGGTCTCGATGCCCTGGTACCGAGAGCCCTATCCGATCGCTCCGCACTGGGTGTCGTGGGCGCTCGTGACGGTGCTCGGCGCGGTGAGCTTCTTCTGGTGCGTCTTCAGTGGCAAGGCGAGGTCAACGCGGTGACGTACGCATCCATCGCCGCGCGAGCTCGATCGCGCAGCGCGGGCGTCTCGTCGACGTAGGCGCTCGTCGCTTCGTCGGAGGCAAGGTCGGCGTAGTGCTCCTTGCGGTAGGAGGCTACCGGTCCGTCGGGCCGAACGCAGACCTCCTTCTTGGCCGCCGCTGCGAG
Organism: Polyangiaceae bacterium; assembly: GCA_044224495.1. Lineage (GTDB taxonomy): Bacteria > Myxococcota_A > Polyangia > Polyangiales > Polyangiaceae > JBGAKG01. The sequence goes on from JBGAKG010000021.1 coordinate 58,735, forward strand.
CCCATCGAGTGCCGCGAGCCAGCGCTCGGCCTTCTGCTCCTTCGTGAGCGGCGCCATGGGCGCAACGGCCGTGGAGCCGCTCGCGGTCGGGGCGGCGGACGACGCGCTGGGCGTCGGGTTCGGCGCTGCCGCCGGCGCGGGAGAGCACCCTGCGAACGCCAGCCCCAAAGAGACGACCCACGCCCTCACGGAGTCACCGCCTTCGGCGGATCGTAGAAGCGCTCGTCGGCGAGCCCGGGTGCGGTGCAGCGCCGCCGCGCTTCGTTCTGGAACGCGTAGAGCGCCGCGAGCCCGCTCGGCGTCCACACGGCGAGGCCGCCCCGGATCTGCGCGCGCTCCCACTCGCCATACTGGTGGGCGAGAATCCTCGCGAAAGCGATCTGGTCGGCGTAGATCTTCGGCGTCGTCGCGGCCGGTGTCGTGATCGATTTCGCGAGCCCGTCGTTCCAGGCCTTGAGCTCGGCCGCGCGCGGGTGCCCGAGCTCGATCGCGCGTTGATACGCGGTCCAGGCGAGGAGCTTCTTTCCGCGCAACGCGAGCACGTCGCCAGCGGCGTAGTACACGTCGGCCAGCGCTTTCGCACCGTAGACCGTGATCATGGCGATCACTGCGTCGATCGCCGAGTCGTCCAGGCTCGCGCTCGCGAGGCCGCCCTCGGCCCGGAAGCGCTGACCGACCGTCAGATCCTTCGCGACGAGGAAGCTCCGCTGCTTTCGTACGTTGGGGTCCGCCTTTGCGGCCGCCAAGTAGACGATGAGCATGCGGTGATATTTCTCGCGCCCGAAGTGCGCTTGCGGATCCTTCGCGAGCGCGGCATCGACGTGAGCGAGCGCTTTGTCGTAGTCGCCGGTGAACGTGTAGAGCGTCCCCAAGTTCGCGTGCGATGCGTACGCATCGGGCGCAATCCGGGCGCGCTCCAGCATCACGGTCTCGGCTTCTGCCAGGCGCCCGGTGCGAAGTAGGGCGACGCCCTTCATGTCGAGCCCCTCGAGCCAGTGGGGTGACACGGCGAGCGCAGCATCGGCTGCCTGGAGCCGCGCCTGGTAGAACTCGGGGCCATGCTCCGGGTACGCGCCCGTGAGCGCGTCCAGGATGCACGGCATCGATTTCGCCTCTGCGACGTACGTCTCGTCGTCCTGGATGCAGGCGGCGGCCGGGCGAGCGAGCGTCAACGCGACGCCGCACGCAACGCCAAGGGCGACGAGGCCGCGAGCGAGCTTCATGCCGGGATCTTGCGTTGGGCGTGCTGGATCTCGACGCCGAGCATGGCCTCGAAGCGCGCGCGGTCGTCGTACGACCGTAGCCCGGGCAGCGCGATGCTCGCGACGCTCACGCCCATCGCGACGAGCTTCGACCCGACCAAAATGTGGGTCGCACGAATGCGCGACCAGTTGCGCTTGGACCACTCGGTGAGCTCGATCCGGCCTTCGCTCGTGTAGCCCGTCATCTCCGCGAAGTCGTCGAAGAGCACGATCGACTCGTGCCGCTCGAGGATGCGCTCGAGCTGCCGGCCGATGTCGCGCGCGATTGCGACGCCCGCCTTTCCGGCGACGCGTTGGAGCACGATGCCCGGGGCGGGCATCCAGAGCTGGTAGGTCGCGTCGTCGTGGATGAGCTCGTGGAGTGGGCGCTCAGACACCGCGCATCGTCTCCGCGATCAGCCAGTCGACGACCTGCTTCATGTCCTTCGTCTTCTCGTAGACCTCGATTTGACGGTGGGCGCTCGTGCCCTCGCGCGCGATGTCGACGACCTTGCGGACGACGTCGCGGGTGCCGAGGATCTCGGCGGCCTCGTCCACGAAGTGCACGAGCTCCTGGATCAGGTCGAAGAAGGGACGCTCTTCTTGGCGGCCGAAGTCGATCATCTTGGCGTCGGTGCCGAAGCGGACCGCGCGCCATTTGTTCTCCTCGATCAGGCTGCGCGTGTACGAGCGCCACGACGTGTTGCGCCGGTGCATCAGGTAGAGCTTCGCCATGAGCGCTTGGATGAGCGCGACGATCGGGATCGTGTGATCGAGCCGCGTCGGCATGTCGCAGATGCGCACCTCGACGGTGTCGTAGACGTGGTGGGCGCGGACGTCCCACCAGATCTTCTTGCCGTCGTCGATGCAGCCCGTCTTGATGAGGAGCTTCACGAAGCTCTGGAACTGCTCGTAGCTCTCGTACGGATCGGGGATGCCGGTGCGCGGGAAGCGCTTGAAGATCTGGGATCGCGTGCTCATCAAGCCGGTCTTGCGACCGAGCCAGAACGGCGAGCTCGTCGTGAGCGCGAGGAGGTGGGGGAGGAAGTAGCGGACCTGGTTCTGGAGCGCGATCGCGATCTCCTTGTCCTTCACGCCGACGTGGACGTGCAGGCCGAAGATGAGGTTGCCGCGCGCGACGTCTTGGAGGTCCTCGACGATGCTGAAGTAGCGCTGGTTCGGCGAGATGTCCTGCGTCTTCCAGTCGGAGAACGGGTGCGAGCTCGCGGCGACGATGCGCAAATTGCCGCGGCGCGCGATTTTGTCGAGCTCGCCGCGCATCTCGACGAGCTCGCGCTTCACGTCGCCGATGTTGTTGCAGACGCTGGTGCCGACCTCGACGACGGATTGGTGCATCTCCATCCGCACGCGTTCGCGGAGGACGCTCTTCCCGTCTTCGAGGAGGCGCGAGATGTAGCTCTTGAGCTCCCGAGTCTCCGGATCGACGATTTGATATTCTTCTTCGACGCCGAGAGTGAACTGGCCGTCCAGCATGGCCCGAGAATACCCGACGATCCACCGGGTCGGGCGGTCAATCGGTAGGGCCCTCGGCGCAACGCCGCCAAGGCGGCGTCGCCGGAGCGCCCGCAGCCTGCGTGTCGAAAAGAAGCCTCGAGCGACGGTAGGGGTAGGGACGCCTCCAAAGGGGATCGCGCGAGGCGCTCCCGGTGCGTTGAAACCGATCGGTGCGTCTCGCCCTACCGGGCGCCTTAGGTTTTGAGATGGAGAAAGTCCTGGCTCGTTGCGAGCGAATGTTTAACGCGGCCCCCTTGTTCGGTGGCCAGGCCCCGCACCCTCCGCGTACACCCTACGGCGGCTAGCCACGTCGACGTCGAATGGGTGAACCCAGACGCGGGCCATGCGCTGTCGTGCAGCTCGACTTCACTGCTCCGATCCCATGGCCCTTCCATCGATGCGCTCGACCGCCGCTGCTTGCTCTCCTTCTCGGTCCCTGGTTGGTCACCACCTCACCGTGGCTCCCACGCAAGCGCCAAACTCTCGTGCAATCTGCAAAATCCTTTCGAGGGCACCTTCGGCCGCGCGCTCGCGCGAGACTCGCGCGGCCGACAGGTGCTCGTAGCCCCATCGCAGTGCACGCCCGATGCCATCGGCCGGATCGCGCTTTTTGCGGCAGATCCTTGGGCTCCGGGGTGGCGCGCGCCACCCCGCGCCACCCCCCCGCCACCGCTCGCCGCCGCTAGCGGGGTCCGTACTTCGGCCGCTTGTCTTCGGGCATCGCCAGGTAGTGCCGGTACGCGTACGTCGGATCGTGCCGCTTCCCCTCGCGCGCACACTGGATGACGAGCTTCGCCATCTGGTCGACCACGATGTGGAAGTGCTTCGGCAGGATCGAGTGGATGTCGAAGTCCGGCGCCGGGTTCGTGAAGTCGATCGCGTACGGCACGCCGTCCTTGATCGCGAACTCGACCGAGTTCATGTCGTAGCCCAGCGCGTGGTTGATCGCGTACGCCCCGTCGAGCACCTTCTGCTCGACCGCCTTGGGGAGGAAGGGCCGGTCGTTCTCGATGTAGCAGCGCCGCTTCGGGTCGTACTGGATCGGCAGGATGAACTCCTTGCCGATGCAGATGCAGCGCACGTACTCGTCGAAGTCGATGAACTCCTGCAGGTTCATCACGAGCTCGGCGGAGTCGTCGTACGCCGCCATCAGCTCTTGCGGATTGTTCACCTTCGTCACGTTCTTCCAGCCGCCGCCATCGGCCGGCTTCATGAACGCGGGGAAGCCCACGTAGTCGAACACACCCTGCCAATCGAGCGGGAACTGGAGGTTCCGGAGCGAGCGGTTCGGATCGATCGACTTCGAGTACCGCTTCGACGGCAGCGTCACCGTGCGCGGCACGGCGACACCGATCTTCGCCGCGAGCGCGAACCCGAACGCCTTGTCGTCCGAGCTCCACCAGAGCGGATCGTTGATGACGTAGGTACCAGCGAGCGCGGCCTGCTTCAGGAAGAAGCGGTAGAAGGGGACCTCGTGGCTGAGGCGATCCACGATGACGCGGTGGGTGGGCTCGTAGCGCTCCCGCACGTCCCCGATCTTCATGATCTCGGCGTGGAAGCCCGGCGTTTCGTTGACCTTGGCGATGAAGGCCGGAGGAAACGTGTTCTCCCAGCCGACGATGATCCCGATCCGTTCCGTCATGGAACGCGACGTTAGCAGATCACGTCGAGCGCAACGCGTCAGACTGCGACGTCGAACTCGCGCATGTCGCCCTGGACCGGCGCGTCGAGCGTCTTCCAGCCGCGCTCTTCCGAGAGCGCGTTGAAGCGGTGCGTGAGCCAGCCGGGGATCAGGAGCGCGAACGTCTTCGCGAGACGCTCGGGGTTCCCCAAGCTGGTCTTCATCTTCTCGAGGAGCGTCTCGCCGTAGGCGATGCGGAGCGCATCCTGGCTCTCCGGCTTCTCGACCCACGCCATGACGCCCGGCTTGTCGGCCTCGGGGTGGAACTGCGTGCCCTCGATGCCGGGCGCGAAGCGGAGCGCGAGGAGCGCATCGCCCTTGTACTTGTGCTGCGGGTGCGACGCGTGGGTCTCGGTCGCGTACACCTCCCCCGCGAGCTCCTTCAGCCGCTTGGCGTCGAGGTCGATCGCCTCCCAGTTGCGGTGCTCCCAACAGAAGAGCCGATAGCCGAACGGCGCGAGGAAGTCGGCGCGCTCGCCCGCCTCCGTCATGTACGCGGTCATCAGCCCGAACTTCTTCGTCGCGCGCTGCTCCATCGTCGCGACGCCGAGGTGCAGCACCGCCAGCTGGAACGAATGGCACACGAGGAGCGCCTTCGGAGAGGTCGTCGGCGCCTTGTGGTTCTTCTCGATGATCTGGTCGAGGAACTTCCGGTAGCCCGTGCACCACGCGGCGTCGAAGCCGTCGTACGGGGAGCCAGGCCCGCCGCTCGAGAGCAGGAGATCGGTGTCTCCCGGTGGCAGCTCGCCGAGGTTGCGCGGCTGGACGTGGGTGAAGATCACCTCCACGCCGGGGTTCCGCTCACGCACGCGCTGCCCGAACGCGTCGACGAGGCGGCGGAAGCAGCGGGTGGCCTGATTCGCCACGCCGTTGTTCATGTCGACGAGGCAGATGCGCAACGATGGCATGGACGACGAAGAGCCTAGCAAAATCGCCGCGAATTCGCCATAAGACGCACGCCGTGAAGCGCCGCTCCGAACCTCGCTTGCCCACATCGTCGCCTTCGCCGTTTTCGCCGGCATCGGAGTCCGAAGCGCCCCCGCCTTCGACGCTCTCCGGCCGCGGCGGGCGCGAGAACGACCCGCTTCCCGTCGTCGATCGGCTCCAGGCCGACCACGAGTTCACGGGCCGCGGCATCGTCGCCGCCTTCATCGACTCGGGCTTCTACGCCCACCCCGACCTCGTCACCCCCCACTCCCGCATCCACGCCTACCACGACCTCCTCGGCGGCTCTTCCGGCGAGGAAGCTCTGCAGTCCACCGACCCGTCGTCGTGGCACGGCATGATGTCGACCGTGGTCGCCGCCGGGAACGGCGCGCTCTCGGGCGGGCGCTTCAAGGGCCTCGCGCCGCACCTCGGGCTCGTGCTCGTCAAGGCGGGCACGCTCTCCCGCGTCCACCACGACGACATCGCCCGCGCGATCGAGTGGGTGCTCGTCAACCGCAGCCGCTTCGACATCCGCATCCTCAACATCTCGTGCGGTGGCGACTACGAAGCGAGCTACCTGGACGACGTGATGAGCCGCTTCGCCGAGGCGTGCGTGCGCGCCGGCATCGTGGTGGTCGCCGCGGTCGGCAACGCGGGCCACCGCCCGGGCTACATCGTGCCGCCCGCGAGCGTGCCGGCGGTGATCAGCGTCGGCGGGCTCGACGACGCGGGCAACCCGCACCTCGGGACGATCTCCGCGTACCGGTCGTCGTACGGCGCGACGATCGACGGCATCCAGAAGCCCGAGGTCGTCACCCTCGCCGACTGGCTGCCCGCACCGATCCTTCCGGAGACGCCGACGCACAAGGAAGCGATCTTCCTGCGCCGGCTCGCGAACGCGCCCGATCAGGAGCTCGCGGGACTCGTCGAGAAGAACCCCGGCGTCTTCAAGCCGCTGGATGCGGCGCGCAACCAACCCCCCTATCTCATGCGTCAGATCATCAACGCGGGCCTCCGCGACGAAAAGGTGATCGACGACCACTACAAGATGGTCGACGGCACGAGCTTCGCGGCGCCGATCGTGACGAGCGTGGTCGCGCAGATGCTCGAGGCGAACCCCTCCCTTCGCCCGGCCGAGGTGAAGCGCATCCTCGTGACGACCGCGAAGCGGGTGCCTGGGATCGACTTCGATCGGCAGGGCTTCGGGGCGGTGCAGCCGAAGGCTGCGGTTCAGGCAGCGCGTCAGCGCCGCGCCTGATCGCCGCGCGCCCATGGTACCGTGACGCCGTGCGCTCGCAGCTCGCCTTCCTCTTCACTTCGCTGGCATTTCTCGGTGCGTGTTCGTCCGACACGTTCTCGCCCACGGATGCGGCCGTCGAGGCTGCGACCGACGCGGAGGGCGGCGCGACGACCGATGCCGGCGTCCCCGACGCGGCCGCGGGCGCGGTGAAGTTCCGCGACCAGACGAGCGCCGTCGTGACCAACGCGACGCTCATCACGCTCTCGCGCCCGCTCACCGCCATCGAGGGCGATCTCGCGCTCATCGTCATCGCCACGAACGGCGCCCTCGCCACGCCCCCCGCGGGCTTCAAGTCGGTCTGGAGCGATCTCAACGGCGGCTGCGCGCCGTTCCGGACCGAGGTGTTCGCCGGCACGGTCGGGACGGACACGCAGTGGGTGCTCACGCTGGCGAACGCCGGGGACCACGTCGCCGCGGTCGCCGTGTACCAAAATGGTACGCCGGACAAGGTGCAGCTGGCGCAGGGGTCTTCGTACATCAACCTGCTCTCCATGAAGGTCGATGCGCTCGCGAACTCGCCTGCCGGCGCGGTGACCGTCACGGGCGCGGTCTCGACACAGGGGTTGACCGGTGCTCCCGCGGGCATGACCGAGCGGGTCAACTTCGCCGGCGGCCTCGGGCGGATGTGGGACCTGGACCTCCCGAACGGCGGTCCGGTGCCGGCGCGCACCCTGTCGTCGGGGGACGCGACGTGCGCCGCCGTCTTCCAGCTCGTCCTCGGGAAGCGCTGATCAGGGCACGTTGGGGTAGGGGCTGTAGGGCCCGCAGCGGCCCAGGCCTCCGGCAACGAGAGCGTCGGAGTGGACCGTGTCGTCGATGGCCTTCTCCAGCGCCGCGAGGTCCTTCTCGATCGGATCGCCCGAGTTGCCGTAGTGGTGGACCGCTTTGGTCTTGCCGTCGATCGTGACCTGAGTGTCGGCGGACGGGAGATCGGTGACGCGCGCGGCATAGCTCGCCTTCAGACCCGCGTAGCCCATCTTCTTCGCCATCGCGACGAGCTTGGCGACGTCGGCGGGGGGGACGTTGCCCCACGCGCATCCCTTTTTGGGATACCAGCCGGCGAGCAAGAAGCTCCCGTCGGCGCGGAGCGCCACCCGATAGACGGGGCACGTTCCCAGGCACGCGGTCCGCTCGAGCTGCACGACCACCGGCGAGCTGCTGCTCGGAGGAATCCCCGCCGGCGCCGAAGCGGATGCGGACGCTGATGCGGACGCGGGTGCGGACGCGGACGCGGATGCGGATGCGGGCTCGGACGCGGACGCCGACGCGGTTGCCGGCGCGGACGCGGGCGGCGCCTCGCTCGAGTTGCACGCAGCAGCAAGGACACCGACGAACAGGAGGGTGCGATGCATCCGCATCCCAGGAGCGTCGCACCCCTCCCGGGCGGTCGTCACTTGAAGACGACGACCTTGGCGTTCGTGACCGTCCCGGCGGCCCAGAACTCGCGCTTCTGGTCGAACGACTCGCGCCACGTCGTGACGAACGTCACGTCGGCGGTCTCCTTCGCCTCGTCGTAGCGCGTGACCTTCACGATCCGAGCGTTGGAGCCGTTGTAGCTGATGGTCTGCTTCGAGCAGTCGGCCCACGCGCGCTTGTACGGCACCTGGAAGTAGCCGCTGTTCGAGCCGAACTTGTCGGTGAACGTCGAGCCCGACTGCGGCGGCGTCTTGAAGCTGAGCGACGTTCCGAGGAAGAACGGACCGCCCACGTCGACGCGGAGGCTGAAGTCCTTGCGCTTCTTGTCGACCCAGAGCTCGACCTTGTCCGCCTTCATCGGCTTGTTGCCGCCGCCGACCGAAACGTAGACGCCGTCCTTCGGGGCGGAGTCGAGCGTCGGCGTCTCGGTCCACGTGAAGCTCACGTCCGAGAAGGTCGGCGTGAACGGCTTGTTCCCGGCCGGGCACGCGTCGGGATCGGCGGAGCCGGACGGGGCCGCGCTCGCGGTCGATGCCGTGCTGCCGGACGTGCTCGTCGTCGACGACGTGGAGACGGTGCTCGACGTGGTCGTGACGCCGCCGTCACCGGAGCCGATGGTGATCTTGCCGCACGCAGCGGTCAGCGAGGCGAGGGCGAGGAGAGAAACGAACGGGAGGACATGGGCTTGGGTCTTCATGGTGGTCGGCGCCATTACACGGTCCGTGCCACCCCGGATTTCTCGGGAAATTCACGGTGAACGGGCGGCGCTGCGCCAGGATTGGCAGCGCCCGCTGCCAAGCTTGGCAAGGACGTCAGTCGTCGCCGAACAGCGAGAGCTGCTTCTTCTTCTTGGGGTCGAGCTCCCCCTCGCGCGTGGTTCGACGGTCGGGCGCCTCTTCGCGGTGCCCCGACTCGAGCTGCGCGCCATAGAGCGCCTCCACGTCGGCGAGGGTGTTGGCCTCCGCCGGGGTCTTGTCGCGGCGCAGCCGCACGATCCGAGGGAACCGCAGCGCGAACCCGCTCGCGTGGCGCTTCGAGCGTTGGATGCCGTCGAACCCGACCTCCAGCACGACGATCGGCTCGACCAGCCGCACCGGACCCTTCTTCTCCGTCGTGACGGCGCGGAAGCGGGTGGTCAGCTCGTCGATCTCTTCGTCGGTCACGCCGCTGTAGGCCTTGCCGACGTTCACCAGCCGCTCGCCGCTCCACACCGCGAACGTGTAGTCGCTGAGGAGCCCGGCGCGCTTGCCGTGCCCTTCTTCGGCCGCCGTCACCACGACGTCCAGCGTGGCGAACGCCTTCTTCACCTTGCGCCAGGCGTGCCCGCGCTTGCCGGCGTCGTAGATCGCGTCGTCGCGCTTGAGGACCAGCCCTTCGTTGCCGCGCGCGCGCGCTTCGTCGAACGCCGCATCGAGCTCGGCGTCGCTCGCGAGGCGCCGCGCGTCGTTCACGCGGAACGTCGAGCGCGGGATGCCCGCGCGGGCGCACTCCGCGCCGAAGGCGAGGAGTCGCTCGCGCCGCTCCGAGAGCGGGCGCTCGAGGAGGACCTCGTCCCCGAGCGCGAGCAGATCGTAGGCGACGAACGCCACCGGCGTCCGCGCGAGGAGCGCGCGCGAGGGCGACTTCTGGTTCAGGCGCTCCTGCAGGATCTGGAAGGGTCGGGCGCGCTCACCGCTCCCGGCGGCGACGATCTCGCCGTCGAGCACGGCGTTCGGCGCGTGCGCGAAGGCCGTCCCGAGCTCGGGGAACTGCGCCGTGACGCGATCGAGCCCGCGCCCGAAGATCGCCGTCTCGCTCCCCCGCGCGTGGAGCTGCGCGCGGACGCCGTCCAGCTTGTCTTCGACGAGCGTCACGCTCCAATCGATCGGCTCGCGCACGCTCTCGGTCGGCGAGGCGAGCATGAAGTCGATCGGCCGCCCGGGCACGAGCTGGGCGTCCGCGAGGCGATCCTCGAACGCGAGCGCCGCCACGATGCCGGGATCCGACGCGAGCGCGAGCGCGCGGCGGACCGCCTCGGGCGGCGCGCCGAACGCCTGCACGATCGCGGCCTCGAGCACGCCCCCCATCGCGCCGGTGCGGAGCGCCCCCTGGAGCGCCTTGGCGAGGTACTTCGTCTCGAGCCAGGTCGCCTCGGCGAAGAGCCCGCGGACGACGTCGTGCTTGTGGTCGCGCGAGCGGGCGCTCGCGATCTCGTCGAACGCGGCGCCAATCGCGTGCATCGGCACGCCCGGTCGCGCCGTGGAGCGGGGGTCGCGCCGCACCAAGAGCGCGAACGCTTCGCCGAAGTCGCCCGTGACGCGGGCGCACGCGCCGATCGCCTGGTCGTCCCAGCCGGTGAGCTCGCGCGCGACGTCGCCGAGCACGCGCCAGCCGATCCCGAGCGTCCGCGGATCGTGGATCGGGAGCGTTCGGCCCACCGCCAAGCGCGCGGCGACCTCGAGCGCCTCGGGGCCGCCCGCCTCGGCGATCGTGCGGAGCGCCGTCGCGAGCACGCGGATTTTGTCGTTCCGCCCGCGGAGGAACCGCACCGCCTCGAGCGCTGCCGCGAGCGTCTTCATCGGCTCAGGGCTCCTCCGCGCGGCCGTCGTCGTCGATGGCGTCGCCGCCGAGCGCGCGCGCCGACATGCCGCGCAAGGCGAGGGCGCGCGCGAGCTCCTCGGCCTGCCCGTGCGTCGTGTGCACCTGCCGCGCGCCGCTCGCCTTCGCGAGCGCGCAGAGCTCGTCCCAGCTCGCGTGATCGGAGAGGACGAAACCCGCGTCGGCCCGGTAGCGATCCACGTGCGCGTCGATGAGGGCGAAGCCCGAGCAGTACGCGACGGCGGCGCCCTTCGAGAGCGCCTTCGCCGCCCACGGCGGCGCGACGACGACCGGCGGCGCGCTCTTGCTCTTCGCGCGCTTCTCGTCCGCGACGACGTCCGCGTAGGCGCGCGTGCGCCCCTCCGCGATCCCCAGCGGTACGCCGAGCGCCTCGTACGCGCGCGCGACGCGCATGACCGCGCCGTGGAGCACCGGATCGAGCCCGGCGCCCAGGAGCGCCGCGGTGAGCTCCTGCCCCTTGCCGAGCGCGTAGGCGAGCACGAGCGCGCGCTTCCCGGACGCGACCGCATCCTTGCAGAATGCAATCAAACGCGCGAGCTCTTCGTCGCGGTTGGGCCACTGGAAGATGGGAACGCCGAACGTCGACTCGATCAGGAGCTCGTCGCACGCGACCGCGGCGCCGGGGCGGTGGGTCGCGGCTTCGCCGAGCGAGACGTCCCCCGTGTAGACGAAGCGGCCGCCCGCGTGCTCGATCACGAGCTGGCTGGCGCCGAGCACGTGCCCCGCCGGTGCGAGCGAGAGCTTCGCCCCGCGCTCGTCGAGCGTGTCTCCCGGCGCGAGCACGCGCGCGCGCGCCACGAGCGACGCTGCGGCGGCCGGATCACGGCGCGCCCCCACGAGCGCCATGGTCTCGGGCGACGCGAACACGACCCCCGACTCGGCGCCCCCGGCGTGGTCGGCGTGGGCGTGCGACAGATAGGCGCGCGCGACCGGGGCGACCGGGTCGAGGAAGAGCTCGAGCGCCGGCACGTAGATGCCCTCCGGGCGCCGCTCCACCGCGAGGGGGGTCATCGGCGCGGCATCCTAGCAGCCGCTTCGAGCGCCGAGCGCGTGGATGGAATCCCGAGCGGTTTCGTCTATCCTTCGCCCACATGAAGCGTGCTCTCCTCCTCGCCGCCCTCGGCGTCGCCTCTGCTCCCTTCTTCCTCGCGTGCGAGAAGAGCAACGATCCGCCCCCGCAGACCGCGCAGAACACCACCGCGACGGCGAGCCAGACGCAGCCGCCGCCGAACCAGTACCCGCCGAATCAGTACCCGCCGAACCAGTACCCGCCGAACCAGTACCCGCCGAATCAGTACCCGCCGAACCAGTACCCGCCGAATCAGTACCCGCCGAACCAGTACCCGCCGAACCAGTACCCGCCGCAACCGACGGCGACGTACACGGCCCCGCCTCCCACGGCGACGTACACGGCCCCGCCTCCCACGGCGACGTACACGGCACCGCCCCCCACGGCGACGGCCACGGCCACCGCACCGCCCACCGCGACGGGGCTTCCGTTCCCGATCCCGAGCACGTTCCCGACGTTCCCGGGTGCCGGCGGCGCACCGCCGAGCGGCGGCAACGCGCAAGCGATCGATCCGAACTTCGCCGGCGTCGCGACGTTCCCGCTGAACGCGTTCGCCCAGACCGAGGCGCCCGGTATGGCGCGCGAGGGCAACCTCATCGCGGGCAATTTCGCCGAGGGCCAGATCCTCGAGCAGCCGTTCACCCTGCAGGGCGGCAAGTGCTACACCGTGCTCGCGCTCGGCGTCGGCGGGATCCAGGAGGTCGACATCGCGCTCGTGGCGACGCCTCAGATCGCGATCCCGGGCTTCGGCGGCGTCGTCGCGCGGGACACCACCTCGGGCACGCAGGCTTCGTTGGGGGGCAAGGGCAACTGCTACAAGCTCCCGTTCCCCGCGCCGTTCAACGTGCCGGGGAAGTACGTGATCAAGGTGTCGAAGGGCGCCGGGATCGCAGCGGCCGCGCTCTACGTGAAGTAGCCCGCGCCCGCTCTGGGCACGAATTGGACACGTTTCGGACGTGCGCGGCGCGCGTCCATGCGTTCCATGTCACGTGATGATCACGCGTGCCCTCCTCGCGCCTTGCATCCTCGCCGTCGGGCTGACGGCATGTGTCGGTGAGAACGCCACGGGGGGCAGTCCCGACGCCGGGATCGACGCCACCGATGCCGCCGTCGAGGCCGAGGGGGGCGGTGGGCTCGACGGCTCGAGCTGCGGCGTCGCCTCCAGCGCCTGCTGCTCGGGCAACGTCTGCAACGGCGGCTCGACCTGCGTCTCCGGCGTCTGCAACTGCACCGCGCCGCAGTCGGCGTGCGGAGGCAGCTGCATCGACCTCGGCGCGGACCCGAAGAACTGCGGCGCGTGCGGGCACGACTGCCTCGGCGGGGCGTGCACCGCGGGCGCGTGCCAGCCGACGACGCTCGTGTCGGGGCAGGCCGCGGTGTCCCGCATCGTGCCCACCGCGTCGAAGCTCTTCTGGTCGCGCGGGAAGACCAACTCGCAGACGTCGGGCATCTTCACGGCCGACCTCGATGGGCAGAACGCGGCGCCTCTCTACGGCACGCTCGGGTACTGCGGCGCCCTCGCGGCGAGCGCGACTCATGTGTACTTTGCATGCGACGGACAGCTCCTCCGTTGCGCGCAGGGGTCGTGCGGGAGCGGGCCGGCCAACTTGGCGACGCAGGCGTCCGTGTCCGACATGGCGTTCGACGCGACGAACGATCGCCTCTATTTCACCGTGTACACGCCTTACAACTCGAAGGTCGGCGGCTTCGTGGGATCGATCCCCGCCGCGGGCGGAGCCGTCGCGCGGCTCGTGGCGGCGGACCAACCGAGCCCGTCGTCGATTCAGCTCCTCGGCGGCCAGGTCTACTGGCTGAACGGCGGCACGTATCAGTCCGATGCCTTCCAATACGACGGCGGGCTCCGCCGCGCGCCGCTCGGGACGAACCAGAGCCCGACGACCGTCGCCGCCGACACCACCGCGGCGGATCTGGCCGGGCTCGCGGTCGACGCCAACACCGCGTACTGGGGTGGCTCGATGGCGCCCGCCGCCATCCACTCCGTCGCGACGATCGGCGGGTCTCCGTCGACGTTCACGAAGACCACCTCGGGGACCGCGTACCAGGTCCTCGTCGACCCGAAGTACGTCTACTGGATCGAGGGGACGTCGAACGTCTATCGCTGCGAGAAGAGCTGCACGAAGCCGACGCTCGTCGCCACGGCGGCGAGCCCGCTCGCGCTCGCGCAGGACGCCGTGAGCCTCTACTGGTCGACCTTCAACGGCGAGATCCGACGCATCGCGAAGTGACGCCGCACCTCAGCGGAAGTCGTCCGGATCCAGCCGATGCTGCTTCATCCAGCGGTGGATCTGGGCCGGATCGCGCGCCAGCGCGCGCCCGACCGCGGCGACGTTGCCGGCGCTCGCGCGGAGCTGCGCGACGAGCTCCTCCCGCGAAGGCGCACGCCGCCGGCGCGGCGAGGCGCTCGACGGGGGCACGCTGCGCGCGGGCGAAGCCGCCAGGAACTCGGGCGGCAGAGCGTCGGCGAGGAGCTCGCCCGTGCGCGCGAGGTTCGCCGCGCGCGAGACGACGGACGCGAGTTCGCGCACGTTGAACGGCCAGTCGTGGCGCACGAGCCGCTCCATGAAGCCGATCGTCGCGGCGAGCTCCGGCTTCCCGCTCGTGGCGACGAAGTGGCGCACGAGGCGCGGGAGATCCTCGCGCCGCTCGCGTAGCGGCGGCACGTGGATCGTGTAGCCCGCGATGCGCGCGAAGAGATCGGCGCGGAAGCCGCCTTCGGTCACGTGCCGACGCAGGTCGCGGTTCGTCGCGCACACGATCCGGACGTCGACCGGGACGGGACGCGTCGCGCCGACCGGCATGACCTCGCGCGAGCCGAGGACGCGCAGGAGCTTCGCTTGCGTGTCGCCGTCGAGCTCGCCGACCTCGTCGAGGAAGAGGGTGCCGCCGTCGGCGCTGCGCACGATCCCTTCGCGCCGCCGGTCCGCGCCCGTGAACGCGCCGCGCTCGACGCCGAAGAGCTCGCTCTCGACCAGTCCGCGCGGGATGGCTGCGCAGTTCACGACCGCGAGATCCCCGCGCCGGCCCGTGGCGCGGTGCACGCCGTGGGCGACGAGCTCCTTCCCGACACCGGTCTCGCCGACGACCAGCACGGCGTTCGCGGAGGCCGCGGCGGCCTCGACCTCGCGCGAGAGGCGCGCGACGGACAGCCCGCCGATGGCGCCTTCGAGCGTGAGGGCACCTTGGGGCCCGTCGTTCGAGGTCGCATAGGCGGCGTGCGCGGCGAAGTCGCGCTCGAGGTAGAGGAAGAGCGTGTCGCCGATCCGCACGTCGTCGCCGTGGGCGAGGCTCGCTTCTTCGACGCGGACGCCGTTGACGAACGTCCCGTTCCGGCTCCCGAGATCGCGGATCCGCGCGCCCGCGCGCCCGGTGTCGATCGCGGCGTGGAGGCGCGACACGGCGCCTTCGTCGATCCGAAGCCCATCCGCGGGGGCGCGCCGGCCGAGGACGTGGACCGGCCGCGAGATCGAGAACGTCGCGCCGATCGCGAGGCCCGGCGGCGCGTGGAGCAGGTAGAGCCCGCGCTCGGGGCCGGCCACGCTCCCCGGGCCGTCGCTCGGGCGGGTGATCGTGGTCGCGGTCACGTCGGTCATGAGATCGCCATGGTAGCCTAGGAGCCTCGAATGCACCGCGTCGGGCGCTACATCGTCGGTGATGCCATCGGCAAGGGCGGGATGGCGACGGTTCACTTGGCGCGGATGACCGGTCCCTCCGGCTTCGGGAGGATCCTCGCGGTGAAGCGCCTTCACCCGCACCTCGTCAGCGAGTCCGATCTGGTCGTGATGCTGCTCGACGAAGCGAAGATCTCGGCGCGAATTCGGAGCCCATTCGTCGTCCAGACCCACGACGTCGTCGCCGCCCAGGACGAGGTCCTGCTCGCGATGGAGTACGTGCACGGCGTCTCGCTCCATCGGCTCCTCCAGCGCGCGAACGATCAGCACGAGCTGCTCGAGCCGGCGGTCGTCGTCGCGATCGTGCACAACGTCCTCTCCGGGTTGCACGCTGCCCACGAGCTCGAAGCCGCGGACGGCTCGCCGCTCGCGCTCGTTCACCGCGACGTGTCGCCGCAGAACGTGCTCGTCGGCGCGGATGGCGTCGCGCGCCTCCTCGACTTCGGTGTCGCGCACGCGCTCGGTCGCGTCACCACCACGCGCGAGGGCCACGTGAAGGGGAAGCTCTCCTACATGGCGCCGGAGCAGCTCGAAGCTCAGCCGGTCGATCGACGGACCGACGTGTTCGCGGTCGGGATCGTGCTGTGGGAGGCCCTGACGGGGAAGCGCCTCTTCGGCGGCACCGACGAGAAGACGGCGATCGGGCGCATCCTCAGCGGGGCGGTGACGAAGCCGAGCGCAGAGCGCCTGGAGCTCGGCGCGGCCCTCGACGCGGTGACTCTGAAGGCGCTCGCGCGCGATCCCGCCGAGCGCTACGCGACCGCGAAGGAGATGGCGACCGCGCTCGAAGCTGCGCTCGCCCCCGCGCCGGCGGCCCAGATCGAGCGCGCGGTCGAGGCGCTTTGCGGTGCGGAGCTCGCCGACCGGAAGCGGGCGATGGCGCTCCTCGAGCGGGCGGACGCCGCCGCGGCGCCCGGCCCCGACGAGGACGAGACGAAGAGCGCCCAGACGCTCGGTGTCCCGGCGCGGCGGAGCTCGCCGCGACTCCTCCCGTGGGGGATTGCCGCGGTCGTCGTGCTCGGCGTCGGGGCGGCGTACCTCGTCGGGGCGCGCTCGCACGCCACCACCATCACCGATGGCGTGGGCAGCGCCAGCGGTGTCGCGTCCGCAGCGGCGACGGTTCCAGCGTCCGCGACGGCCAGCGCGCCACCGCCGACCACCGCGAGCGCCATCGCCACCACCACCGCTGCCGTCAGCGCGAGCGCGGCCGCGTCCTCGTCGACCACGCCGGCGACCCACGTCGTCGCACACCCGAGCGCGCACCCGACCGCGACCGCGGCGAAGCCCGATTGCACGAACCCGTACGAGCTCGACGCGCAGGGGCGCCGCCGCTACCGGCGCGAGTGCCTCGCGAGCGGCAACTGACCTTGCCCGGCGGGTAGAGCTTCGGTAGCGTTCGCGCGTGCAGCTCCGACTGGCGGGCTTCCTCGTGGCGCTGGCGGTCGCGAGCGCATCCGGAACGGCCTGGGCCGACGCGGAGAGCTGCGCGGAAGACGGCGAGGCAGCCGCGGATGCCCGTGACGCGGGCCACTACCGCGACGCACGAACGCGCTACGAGCGCTGCGCGGTCGAGGCGTGCCCCCGGATCGTCCGCGACGACTGCCGCGCCGGGATCGCCTGGTTGCGCTCCGACGCACCGAGCCTCGTCGTTCGGGTCCGGAGCGCTGCCGGCGCCGACGTGGCGGCGGCGCACATCACGATCGACGGCGTGGTCCTGCCGGCCGAGGATGCCGCGGCCGGGGTGCTCGTCGATCTCGGCACGCACGTCGTCGGCGCCAGCGCGCCCGGGTACGCCCCGCGCGAGGAGAGCGTCGTCGTCGGCAAGGTCGATCACGCACGCGCGGTCGAGCTGGTGCTCGCGTCGTCGGGTGGGAAGGTCGCCGGACCGCTCGCACCGACCACCGTCGTCGAGCGGGATCGCACGGGCGCGTTCGTCGCGTTCGGCGTCGGCGCCGCCGCGCTCGCGGTGTTCGGGGTCGTCGGCACGGTCAGCCTCGTCGCGTACGAAGACCTGAAGAGCTCGTGCCCGCGCTGCGAGCAGAGCGCGATCGATCGGGCGCACGCTCAAGCGATCGCGGCGGACGTCGCGCTCGGGATCGGCGTGGCTGCGGTCGCGGTCGGCGTCGTGCTGTGGTTCGTCGCGCCCGCGCGCACGCGGACGGTCGCGACGCTCCCGCTCGGGTTCCGGTTCTGAGCGCGGGCTTCAGTTCCCGACGACGAGGCTCATGTCGTCCACCAGCACGCACGCGAGTCCCCCGTCCGGCGAGTGGACCACGATGTTGAGCCCCACCTGATCGAACGCGTTCGGCGCCGGCTTCGAGGTGAACGAGAGCGGTTTCCACACGTTCGAGCCGACCAGGATCGTGCCGAAGTCGGTGTGCGTTCCCCCGTCGCCGACGTTGTCGATCAGATCGATCTGTGTCCCCGGCATCTCGGCGGCGCCGCCGTCGGCCGGGTTCTTGTACCAGCCGGTCCATTGGGCGACCTGGCCCTTCGCGCCATCGACCATCGGCTCCGCGTAGAGTCCGCCGTTGTTCGGGCCGGAGATGCAGACCATGCAGCTCTTCGCCCCGGAGTGCGCTTCGTTCGAGATGGAGACCGCGCTCGCGAAGCCGCTCCACGCGCCGCACCCCACGTTCGAGCCCTCGAAGCCCGGATCGGAGAAGACGTTGCCGGGGATCCCGCTCTCGCCAGCGGCGTCGCCCGCATCGCCGCTCGGGTCTCCATCGGCGCGCGCGTCGGAGGCGCTCGCCTCGGTCGACGCATCGATGCCCGGTCCGCCGGGCTCGAGTGAAGACCAAGGCAGGAGCGTGCACGCGGCGAGGGCCGCGGCGAGGGCGAGCGTGGCGGCGTGGGCGGCGCGCACCCCGCGACGGTGGCACGTCGGGCGCGTTCGGGCAACCTCAGCTCGCGTCCGCGGGGTCGGAGAGGAGCCCGCGCGCGGCGAGCTCCTCGGCGAGATCGCTGATCGCGCGGCGCAGGTGGTGGCGGTAGGTCCCGAACGCGAGCCCGAGATCGGCCGCGATCGCGTGCTGCTTCTGCGGGGCTCCGAAGTAGGTCGCGCGGAGGACGCGTGCGCTCTCGACGTAGCCCGGTTCGTTCGCCAGCGCCGCGGTGCTCTGCTCGATCGTCGCGCGGAGCTCGGCGGCGCCGCCGGAGAGCCTCCGCACGAGCGGGAGCGCGGCCAACCGATGCGGCCGGCGGAGGAGGGGGAGCACGCTCCGCAACATCGGCTCGAGCTGGCGCGGGTCGCTCGTGCGGACCGGTCGGGGAGCGTGCGCGAGGAGCGCGTCGTAGTGGATGCGCGCGAGGCGACTCGCCGCCTCGCGGGCGCTCGTCGGTCCACCCAAGAGGACGTGGAGGTCGACGACGAGCGGCGCGATCGTCGCGCCGTCGGTCGCGGTGAGGACCCACCGTACGGAGGGCGCCTGCGCGGCGCCGAGGTGCGCTCCCGCGTGCGCGAAGACGTCGTCGTCCGCCGCCTCGGAGGGCGCGCCGATCGTGCGCACCAAGAGCGCACCCGCGGACGGTGCCTCTGCGTGGCGAGCGTCGAGGCTCCGGAGCGCGAGCGCGGCCGCGGCGAGCGCGGGGTCCGCGTCGTGGAGCGCGGCGGGAGCGCCATCGACGCGGAGCGCATAGGTCAGCCCGACGATGCGTTCGCCGACGCGTCGGACGAGCGTCGCTTCGGGGTCGAGCTCCCTCGCGACGCGGAAGCGCGTCGCGGCGCTCGCTCCTTCGGCCGCGCGGACGAACGCCTCCGCGGCGGACACCTCGTCGTCCTCGAGCACGTGGAGCGCGGACCCGAGCGCGCCCGGCCGATGGAGCTGGACCGCGTCGGCGAGCGCGCGGAGCGACTCCACCGCGCGACCCGACGTGACGCGTGCGAGCAGCACGTCGGCCCCGCGCTGGGCGGCGCCCGGCAGCGTCGTGGGCTCCTCTGCGAGCAGGTCGAGGAGCGCGCTCCGGACGGGGCCTGCGAGCGCTCCGTCGAAGGGGCTCGCGATCGGGAGCGCTCGCGTCCAACGCACGAGCTCCTTCGTCGCCTCCGGCGCGCAACCGAGCATCGCGCCGAGCAGCTCGGGCTCGGGGGCACCCGCCAGCGCGACCGCGAGGAGCGCCTCGCGGTGCAACGGCGTCGGCGCGTCGTTGCACCAATCGCGGACGAGGGCGGCGAACGTCGCCGGTCGGAGATCGCGCTCGTGCTTGGCCTTCTCGGCGAGCAGGCCGGTGGCCAAGTCGACGAGCGTGATCGGCGAGGTCGAAGTGAAGCGGAGCCGCACGGGGGCGGTCGGGCGGCGCGTCGAACGAGAGGAGAGAAGCGTGACGGACATGCGCGCTCCTCGTGCAGCGAGCGTGCCCGTGCCTTGGTCCCGCAAGTGCTCGAAATCAGGTGGATTTCGAGGGGCCCCAGCGCCCTTGGTCACGTGACGTCACGTGACTTCGGACGGCGAACGGACAGTCACTCCGCGTACGCGTACATCGTCGCACTGACGCGCCACTGGCCCGCGATTTTGTCGATCGTGAAGCCGAAGCTGTGGTCGCCCTCGGTGAGCTGCGGATCCCACGCTTTGGGAGGGGTCTCGCTCCCGGGGCACCAGTTCGCGCGCGATGCACGCACGCTCGCCGGGAGACCGCAGGGGTTCTCCTTGCAGTAGTCGTTGCCGAACGGACCGCCCGGCGTGAGCGTGCAGAGCGTCTTGCAGTCGGTGCGCCACGGTTTGTACGTCTCGAGCACCGTCCCATCGAGCGTGACGGTGTGACTGCGGCTGCAGAACTCGTCGGCGGGTTGGTTGCACCCGGTGGCGGACCCGTCCGCCCCGCCGTGGCCGGTCACGCGGTACTCCAGGTGCGTCCGCGTCGTGCCCTTGGGCAGCGTGAACGCCGCCTTGGTCTCGACCCCGCCGTCCTTGGAATCGCCGTACCAAAGTGGGATGACCGCGAGCACCTTGTTCGGCATCGCCCCCGGCGTGACCTCGAGGTGGGCCGAGACGTTCCAGCCGCCGTTCGAGCCCGAGACTTGCCCGGCGCCGTCGCTGTAGGTCGGGATGATCACCTGGAAGGTGCGCTTCTCGTTCTTGATCACGTTGAACGCGTCCGTCACGTCCGCCTCGAGGTGGAGGGGCCCCCCGAACGGCGTGATGGCGCGGATCAGCTCCAGGCCCGGCGCGGCGGCCTTGGCCGGGTCGAGGAGGGCCATCTCGAAGTTGCGGTCGAACGCGTCGCAGTCCGCGGGCCAGTTCTGACCGGACGGCGGCGGATTCGACGTCCACTTGTCGAAGGGAAAGCACGTCGAGCTCAGATCGACGACGAGCTTCACGTTGGCGAAGCTCGTTCCCTCGAGCTGGAAGTCGAAGGTGGCCTTCTGGAAGTTGGGCTGCTTCGAGTCGCTCGTGATCCGAGCGGAGTCGAGCAGCGTCTTGGTGTAGGGCGCGGCGTACGTGGGGCCGGCGTCCTGAGTGGTGGAGCTCGTGCCGCACGCGAGAGCCAAAGCGGTCGGGGCCAGGAGCGCGAGGAGAGCGAGGGCGAAGGGGGGCCGCGTCATCGTCGCGCAGTCTAGCGCCTGTGACTGTCGCGCACACGGCGCGACGTGAGGGTCAGCGTCCTCGAAGACCCTCGGGCGCCCATTTTTCGACGGAACGGGTCAGGCATGGTCATTGCTCGACCAAGACCATGGCTTCGCTTCGCCACTTCGTTCGCGGTTTTCCCTTTCCGGTGGCGTCGCTCTTCGTGGCCTCGTCCTTCGTCCTGGCGTCGTGTTGGTGTGGGGGCTCCCACTCCAGCCCCGGCTCCGGTAGCGGCTGCGGGAACAGCGTCCCGCTGCACTGCGACACGGGCACCCCGGTCCTGCACGGGCATCAGACGGGCGCCACGGCCTTCTATACCTGCTCGGTCGAGTGCGATCCCGGGTGGCACGACTGCAATGGGGCGTACGACGGCTGCGAGTCTGCGACGCCGTGCGACCCGTGGCTCGACTTCGACGCGGCGACCGACGGCGCCTTGCCTCCCGCCACCGAGGTCGCCCTCGCCGACGTTCCGCGCGGTCTCGCGGTGTGCGGTGGTGTCGTCTACGTCGTCGACGGGAGCGCAGTGAAGTCGTTCGCCCCCGGAGACTTGAGCGAGACGACGCTCGCCGTGCTCCTCGCGCCGCCGGCGGGCGGCCTCGCCTGCGATCCCGCGGGCGGCGGTGTCGTGTTTGCCGAGACGGAGCTGGGCGCCGTCGCCGCGACGCTGGTCCACGTCGATCCCGACGCGGCAACGGTCTTCGGCGAATCGAAGGATCCGGCGCCCGGGATCCTCGCGGACGACGGCGGTGTCTACTGGCCCGAGCGCGACGATGCGGGCGGGGCGCGGCTCGTGCGGTGGTCGGGCGACGCCGCGACGTCGCTCGGGCCGGTCGACCTCTCCCCGGTCGACAAACCCTTCGCGCGGACCATCGACGGGACGGTCCTCCTCGTCGGGGGCGCACTGGGCTCGCCCGACGATGCGTCTGTCCCAGTTTGGGACGGGGGGCTCCGTGCCATTGCGGCCGGGAACGGCCTGGTGGGCGTCGGGGACGGCCTGGATGGGGGGAGCTCGTTGGTTGGCTTCGCCGACGGCGGAGTCGCGTGGACGAAGGCGTCGCCGCGGACGGTGCGCGTCCTGCGCCGGTCGGGGACCGACACCTACGTCGGCTTCGACGACGCGATCGGCCGGATCGACGCGAACGGGAACCTCGTGATGATCGCGCTGACCCAAGCGCACGTCGCGGACGTGTCCGTCGACGCGACGTGGGTCTGGTGGGTCACGCTCGGGGAGAGCAACGAGCCAGCGAAGCTGCACCGCGCGAAGCGGTGAGCTGCTGGCGCGTCAGCGCTTTCCGCTCAGCGCTTCCACGATCGCGCGGTCGCCCTGGAGGGCGACGCGCTGCATGTAGAATGCAAGCCCGCGGCGGCCGCCGAGCTCCTCGCCGCCGCCCGCGCGGCCGGGGCCGCCGTGGAGGAGCGAGGGGAGGACCATGCCCGGCGGGAGCGCCTGCTGCGCGATCTTCGACGACCCGATCGTGATCCGGCCGTGGTACGGCGCGATGCCGAGGACGACGGTACGCAGGAAGTCCTTGTCGTCGGAGTAGACGCTCGCGACGAGCCCGCCGCCACCGCCCGCGACGAGCGCGGCGGCCTCTTCCCCCGAGCCGTACGGCATGACCGTGACGACGGGGGCGAACACCTCGTGCGAGTGCACGGCGTCGCCCGCCTTCGGCGCGTCGCCGACCAAGAGCGTGGGCGCGACGAAGAAGCCTTTGCCGGCGGGAGCGCCGATGCCGTCGATCGGGTCTTTGCCACCGAGGACGACCTTGGCGCACGTCTCGAGCTTGGCGATGCCGGCGCGCGCGTCCTTGAGCTGCTGCGCGGTGGAGACCGGGCCCATCGTGACTTCTTCGCGCATCGGATCGCCGACCTTGATCGCGGACAAGCGCTCCTTGAGCGCCTCCACGACCGCGCCGAGCTTGTCCTTCGGCGCATAGACGCGGCGGATGGCGGTGCACTTCTGGCCCGTCTTCTGCTGGACGTCGCGCGCGACGTCGGCGAGGAACTGGTTCCAGACGTCGTCCCCTTCGTTCACGTCGGGGCCGAGCACGGCGGCGTTGAGGCTGTCGGCCTCGACGTTGACGTGCACGTTGTTCGCGAGCGCGGCCTTGCCGCCGCGGAGCATGGCGGCGGTGGCGCTGCCGCCGGTGAAGGCGAGCACGTCCTGGCCGCCGAGCTGCTCGAGGAGGTTGCCGGCGGAGCCGGCGACGAGGGAGAGCGCACCCTCGGGCAGGAGCTTCTCTTCGACGAAGAGCTGCACCATCCGGAACGTGACGAGCGCGGTGCTGGTGGCCGGCTTCGCGATGATCGGCATGCCGGCGAGGAGCGCCGTCGCGGCTTTCTCCGCCAGACCCCACGCCGGGAAGTTGAACGCGTTCACGTGGACGGCGACGCCGTGGCGCGGGACGTACACGTGCCCGCCGAAGAGGCGCGGGCTGCGCCCGAGCTGCACGGCCGGGCCGTCCTCGAGGACGTTGCCGTCGCCGAGCTCGGCGGCGAGGTCGGCGTAGAACGCGAGGGTGCCGCTGGCACCGTCGATGTCGAACTTGCCGTCGGAGCGGGTGTTGCCGCCGTTCTCGATCGCGAGCTTCAGGAGCTCGTCGCGGTGCGCGTGGATCGAGCGCGACATCGCGCGGAGGAGCTCGCCGCGCTGCTTGAAGCCGAGTCCCCGCAGGGCCGGTCCGCCGACGTCGCGCGCGAACGCGTAGGCGGCGGCGAAGTCGACACCCTCGGTCGATGCCTTCGCGAGCACCGTCTCGTGCGACGGGTTGACCAGCTCGGCGTGCTTGCCGGTGCCGGAGATCCACTTGCCGGAGAGGTAGCTCTGGAGCTCGATCATGGTGCCAGCGTGATTACGCCGGGACCGGGCGCCGTGCAAGGCACGCAGCGCGTCAACGACGACGACGGCGCGCGAGCGCGAAGACGACACCCAGGCCGCCGAAGAGCGCGAGGGCCGGGGTCCCCAGCGGTGCGCCGACGGCGCTGCACCCGCAGCCGCCCTCTTCGCCGGGCGTCGCGCCGAGCCCACCGTCGCCGGGCGGGTTCGACGGGACGCCGCCGTCGCCGGGCGGCTCGCCGCCGGTGGCAGGAGCATCTTCGGTCACCTTGCAGCCGTCGGCGGGGGAGGAGACCCCGAAGACGAGCGGGCGTCCGGTGAGCGCTGCCCCCGGCGTGATCGTGATCGCGCACGCTCCCGCCTGCACGGTGGCGGTCACGTTGGAGTGGCCGTTCGCGTCCTCCGGCGCGTCGAACACGACGTGGCGTGCGGCGTCGGGGACGGTGTAGGTCATCGAAGCGCCGCTCTGTCCCTGCGCCGCGTTCGAGACGAGCACGTACGTGCGCTGCGTCCCGCGCAGGACGCGGGTGCCGCGGACCTGCCCGTTCGTGAACGCGGCGACGTCGGCTGGTGCGTCGCTCGCGCCGAGCGCGTCGACGACGTGCACGGCGTAGGGGGACGGCCCGGGGATGTTTGCGCGATACACGTAATGCGGGAAGCGACCCGTCGTGCACGCACCGAAGGGGCCGCTGAAGCAGTCGCCGACCGTGCCGGCGGACGCGGTCGGCGTCGCGCCGCCGACCTCGACGGCGTGGATCGCGACCTTGGAGCCGCCGGCGGTTCCGCTGGCGACGCCGCCCGCGTACGCCAACCCCGTGGTCCGCGTGTGCAGGTTCACGTGGAGCACGTGCGCGGCGTCCTTCGTCGTCGCGCGATCGATCAGGACGACCTCGCCCTCGGGGAGCATGACCCAATCGCGAAGCGCCCACGTGATGTCGCTCGCGGTGGACGAAAAGATGAACGCCTTGGCGTAGTCGGAGCGCGCGGCGAACACGTTGGTCCCCGTGCCGCGCGCGTAGGCCATGCGCGCTTCGCTCCACGGCGTCTGGCTCGGCTTGTACTCACCTTGCACGACGTCACTGTCGATCGTCGGCGCGTTGGTGTTGAGCGTTCCGCGCGCGCCGTAGGGCGAGGGGTCGACGAGGATCGGATCGGCGCCGCGCGTGAAGACGAGGTTCCCCGCGTCCATGTGCTCGTGATCGCTCACGACCATCGGGCTCGCGTGGAAGACGCCCCAGTACGCGTCGCTCTTCCACGAGGTGCGGACGAAGAAGTTCCCCGTCCCGCGCGCCAAATAGAAGGTGGGATGCGGCGTGGCCGTGTAGTCGACTGCGTTCACCGCGCGCGTCTCGGAGATCACGTCGTAGATGAAGCCGCTCGCAGCGGGCTTCTTCGCGTCGGCGATCGCCTGACCCCACTCGGCGGCGGCCTGCGAGCTCGGCCCGCCGCGGATCGCGCCGAGGGTGGTGGAGTAGAGGGGGACCCACGTCTCTTGGTCGTCGTAGTCGCCGCCCGGGTACTGACCCGTGCCGCCGGGCTCGGTCGCGTAGAGCAGGCGCATGACGAGCGAGCTCGTCCACGCGTCCATCTCGGGCTGCGGGGCGCCGTTCTCCTCGAGCGCGCGTGCTGCCATCGCGTACTCGTAGACGCTGAGCGGACCGTACTGCCACCCCTCCGCCCAGTCGCCGCCGACGAGCGCCCCTGCCGGTGCGTCGGGCGTGCTCAACCCCTTCAATCCCTGACCCACGATGAGCTTGCCGAAGACGTCATCGACGGTCTCGGTCCACCACGGCTTCGCGAGCTCTCCTGCCATCGCGATCGCGGCGAGCGTCTTCCCGATCACGAAGCCCGCGTTGTAGTTCGCGCCGGCTTCGTCGTGGTGGTAGCCGCTCTTCGAGTACCAATCGATCCAGTAGCCCATGCACGTGCGCGTCTGCGCGCGGAGCGGCTCGTCGACGCCGGGCGCCGAGAACATCCAGTCGTACGTGAGCGCGATGAACGGGCCGTACCAGCGGATCGGGTAGCCGGTGTCGTGCGCGACGGTGATCAGGCCGGGCGGCGGGTTCCCGCTGCCGTTCCACGTGCCGTTGGCGCCCACGATGCAGCCGAGCTTGTCGCCGACGTTCTGATCGTCCTCGAGCGATGCGCGCCAGTACTTGATCGATTGGGTGGCGTACTTCGCGTCGCTCGTGGCTTGCCAGGCGGCGGCGCAGTTCACGGCGGCGGCGGGCCAGGTGTCGGCGTCGACGCCGCCGCGCGGCGCGTAGTTCCCGGGGTTCTGGAGCGTCTTGTCGCACTCGGAGATCGCCTTCTTGATCGCGCTCCCGTTCACGGCCGCGTTGGCCTTCACCTTCGCGAGGACGGTCGGCGTCAGGAACAGGCGCGGGTGCGCTCCCGACGGCGGCGGAGGCGCGGCGGCGGCAATCGACGAAATCAGCAGCACCGGGGCGGCGGCGGCGAGGATGAAGCTACGCATCGCTCCAGCGTCGCAGAGCCGGTGAGACCGATCCAGCTGCGGGAGTGTCCAGTCCCTGTCCAACGTCAGCGACGTGCGCGCGCGCGGTACATCTCGCACACCGTGGGATCGGCGGCGACGAAGCGGTCCTGGGTCCCCGCGTCGTAGGACCAGCGCGCCCAGTGGAAGCCGTAGCCCTCCACCACGTCGAGCAGGGCCGACTCGTAGGCGAGCTGTCCCGCGGCGGAGAAGCTCGCCCCGAACTGATCGACGACCATCGGTACGCGGTGGCGCACGGCGAAATCGTGGGCGTACCCGAGATACCACTTCAGGAAGTCCGCGTTCATCGTCGCCGTGAAGCCGGCGGGCTCCTCGGTGCGCTTCGCGTAGATGCGCTCGAGATCGCGCGGCACGATGAACGACTCCGACGGCGCGGGGGTGATCAGGAGATCGAAGCTCTGGGGAGCGGGGAGCTGCGGCCAGCTCCCGCGGTCCGACGAGACGCCCGAGGGCGTCGACCCGTCCTGGATCCACGGCTTGGGGACGAGCGCGTTGACCTCGTAGACCAGGCGCCCGCGCCACGCGGCGTGGCGGTCGTAGTAGCCGTCGTCGCGGTACTGCATGGTGTCGTAGTTGAAGTCGGTGCCGACGAAGAAGGGCGTCGCGTGGTCGAGCGCGTCGATGCTCTTCATCAGCGCTTCTTGGAACGTCGTGAGGACCTCCATCGGCGCCGGGTTCCCGCGGCTCGCGCTCGGCTCGGCGAGCAGGCCGTAGCCGGCGACGTAGTCCGTGTCGCGGAACGTGGTCGCGAGCCAGGTCCACGCGCGCTGGTAGAGCGCGAAGGTGGGGCTGGTCATCGCGTAGAACGCCGGATCGTTCGTGACCTCGTCGTTGGCTCGCATCTCGATCAGGGTCCAGATCCGATGCGCGGCGAGGGTCGTGATCCACGACGTGACCTCGCCGCGGAACTTGGCGGTGAAGGCCGACGGATCGGCGTCGTCGCGCGTGTCGGGCTCGAAGTCGATCCGCATGCGGACGAAGTTCACGCCCAAGCTCTGCACCATGTCGTCGGCCTTGGCGTCGTCGATGGAGCGGAGGTTCATCCCGCGCAGTCGGAGCGGGCGCCGTTGGTCGTCCTGCACGGTGCCGTCGTCGGGCAAGTACAAGCGGCGAGGGCCGGCGCCTTTGGGGCCCGGATCGGGGAGCGCGAGCGGGGCGTACGACCCGGTGCCGCAGAGGACGGTCTTCTCGGGCGAAGAGCAGGCGAGCGCGAGCAGCGTGGCCGTACCGACGAGGGACGCGAGCAGCTTGCCGAACCGGGGCATGCCGCAGCATCGCACGGAGCTCACTCCGGCGCTGCGTCGCACCCAGGGTACGGCGTGGCGTGGGTGGGGCATCCGCAGCCGCCCACGCTCATGCAGTCGACGAAGAAAAGCGGGCACTCGAGGAACATGGTGCCGAGGCGAGGTCGCCCCGTCGCGGCGGCGTCCGATGGGCAGTCCGAGGCTGGGACCTCGAGGGACCACACGCCCGCGTCGCAATCGTAGACGCGGTTGCACCGGATCCGGGCGTCCTTCCCGTATTCGCACTGCATGCCGTTCTCGGGACATGGGGTACCGACGACGGGCTCCGCTTCCTGGCAGTAGGTGCAGAACGGGCAGGCCCGGCACGGCGCATCGTCGGCGGAGGCTTCGACGTCGGACGCCGCGTCGTCGATGCTCGCGTCGCGCGCGCTCTCCACCGAGCCGCAGCCGCAGAGCGCGGCGAAGACGAGCGCGAACCTCATTCCCGAAGTCTACTCGCGCCTCACACTCCGGCGAAGAGGCGGCCTGCATCGAGCTCGTGCTTCCCCACGCGCACGCGCACTGCGCCCCCTTCCTTTCGCACGCGCCCGAGCTCCGTCACGAGCACGCGCATGCGACCGTAGAGACGCGCATCGAACGTTGCCTTCCTCGCCGCGAGCCGCCGCGGGCGCGCGCTCGCCGGCATGAGCACGCGGTCGTCGCCACCGTCGACGAAGCACACCTCGGCGTCGACGAGCAGCGCGAGGAGCCGCGCTCGCCGCACGAGGAGCGTCTCTCCGGCGAGCGTCCGCTCGAGGTGACGCCGCACGCGCTCGGGCGTCCACGTCGGGGGCTCGTCGTCTTCTTCGTCGCTCTCCGCCTCCTCGTAGGGATGGAGCGCGAGCCCGGCTTCCGCCAACGAGCCGGATGGCGCGAATGCCTCCCAGATCGCGTCGAAGGTCTCCGGCGACGGCGCAAACGCGTCGGGCACGCCGCAGGCTGCCGCTCGGAGCGCAGGAGTCGCCACATCACCGCGGAGGAGCTTCGTCATCGCGGCGAGGCCCGCGAGCGCCCGCTGCGAGGGCAGGGGACCCACCGGGTGCTCGACGTCGGGTGAGCTCGCCGCGTGGGCGAAGTCGCGCGTCGCGAACCACGCGTGACGATCCGCCGTGCGGAGCTGCACGTTGTAGGGCGGGTTCAAGCGATGGATCTCGTCGACCTCGAGGAGCGCGGCGTCGAGCGCGGTCGCCGTCTCCGTGAATGCGACGTCGGCGACCTGCGCGAGCATCTCCAGCGCGTCGGCCTTGCGCACCTTCGTCTGGAAGTGGCTCGTCACGCGCTTCCGCAGGCTCGCCGCCTTGCCGACGTAGAGCACGTCCCGGTTGGGGCGCAGGAAGCGGTACACCCCGGGCGCGTCGGGGAGCGCCTTGCGCTTCTCGGCCGGGAACGGGAAGACCACCGCACCGCTCTTCGGCGCGGGCCGCTCGACGAACGCGTGCAGATCGGCCCACGACCGAACGCCTTCCTGCTCGAGCCGCGGCAGGATCGCGCGCCACACGAACGCGGTGGCCTCGACGTGACCGCGCGCGTTCCGCACGAGCGACGTCGAGTGACCCAGGTGCCCGGCGAGCGCGCGCAGGTTCTTCTTCGGGAGCGTGTCGAACAAGCGCTCGGCGATCGCGTGGAGGCAGATGACGTCGAGGGGCAGCTCGCCGCCGTTCAGATCGACGAGGAACGGCCGCTCGAAGCGCGCCCAGTGGATGAGCGTGGGCATGCGGGCGGTGGCGCGCGCGAGGACCCGCGCCCACGCGTCCTCGGGACGGAGCGCGCCTTCGAGGTTCTCGTCGCGCCAATCGAGGAGCTTGCGGATGGGCTTCGGGATCGGCTTCCCGGTCTTCGGGACGAGCCAGTGAGCCTCCACGTCCCGCAGGCCCTCGGGGGAGACGATTCCCCAGCTCAGCTCGAGCAGATCGCCGTGGGCCGGGCTCGCTCCGCTGGCCTGGCCGTCGAGCACGAGCACCTCGAGATTCACGCGCAGAGCTTGCCATTTGAATGCGCCGAGCGCGACCGCCGTCCAACCTCTTCACGCCGCGGAAGTGCCTGAAATCGCCTCGTGATCCGCGGTGCGGCGCCGTCGCGAACGGGGGTTCACGAGCCCCTTCGGATCCGCGGAATTTCCGCGGTCCTCGCGCGGCGAGACGACGGCACTCTCGTTGCAATCTCCGTCGAGCATGACGCTCCGCACCTCGCTTGGACTCGCCCTCGTCCTCTCCGCCACCGCTTGCTCGCTCCTCGCTCCCTCCGATGGAGGGACCACCGAGCAGGGCGGCGCCAACGTCAACGACCGCACGTTCGGCGGCGAGCCCGGTCAGGAGCTCCTCACCGGTGCGATGAGCGTCTCTCCCCGCGGGGGCTTCGCGCTCCTCCAGCGCAACTCGCTCAGCGTCCTCTTCGACGTGGCCGCCCAGAAGTACGTCGAGCTCCCGTTCCGCGTCGTCCGCGTCGCGTGGGACGAGAGCGCCGACGTCGCCGTGTTCTCCCGCAGCGACGGGACCGTCGGCTCCTACGACCTGCGCAGCCGCACCCTGCGCTGGACGGCGAGCCCGAGCGGGACCATCTCGCTGGTCCGCGTGTCCCAAGATGGTACCGCGGTGATCGTCGCGGCAGGCTCACAGGTGACGGTGCTCGACGGTGCCACCGGCGCCGTCCGCGGGAGCGGGTGGCTCGGGAGCGCGGCGTCGGCCGCGCGCGAGGTGCCCGGCAAGGCCGCCGTCCTCGTCGTCGGGGCCACCACCTGGAGCGAGCACAAGCCGAGCACCCCGGTCCTCCGCGTGTCGCTCGCCGACGGTTCCACCGCGCGCGCCGACGTGCCCAACTGCGCGGCGCCGATCGAGGTCCTGCCCGACGCGAGCCGCGCGTTCCTCTCGCCGACGTTCTGCGACGAGGGGGTCCAGAGCACGTCGAGCGCGGACGGCTGGACCAACCCGGACCCCGTGAGCGTCATCGACCTCGACCCGAGCGGCCTGCACTTCGTGAAGAACCTGCCCGGCTTCGGCCCGGTCGCGCTCCGCAGCGACGGCTCGCTCGCGGTCGCCTACCTCGACATGAAGCGCATCGATCGCTCGATGTTCGCCGACCCGAGCGCGATCCCGAGCGCCACCGGCCCCGAGTACCACCTGATGCAGATCGACCCGAAGTCGCTCGCCTTCACGCTCACCCCGATCGGCGACGCGCTCCCGCGCTTCGCGATGACCCGCGACGGGCGCGGCCTCCTCGTCGACGCGTCGATCAAGGTGAAGACCCGCGCGAAGGCCAGCGCCAACGCCGCCATGACCATCGGCCCGGACGGGATCTCGGGTGAGGTCAGCGCGAGCGCGAGCATCTTCGACGACCCGTCGCCGTTCGGGTACTTCGACCTCGGCGCGCGGACCTTCACCCCCTTCGCGGGCGTGCAGGCCGGCATCGATCGCTTCGTCCAGCTCGCCGACGGCAAGACGGTGATCGCGCTCGAGAAGCGCAAGGACGGGCTCGGCGGCGTCCCGCACAAAATCGATCTCGAGACGAAGAGCGTGACCGCGCTCTCCGAACCGAGCGGTTCGTCGGGCGTCCGCGACATCGGCCTCCTCCCCGACGGCAAGACCCTGCTCGTGCGCGTGCGCATGCCCGCCGCCAACGTGAACGGGAAGCTCTACAGCCAGGAAGGGTCGTACGCGTCGCTGGACTTCTCGACCCAGATTCAGGGGAGCTTCGTCCTCTATACCGACCCGACCTCGTTCGCGAGCGTCGATCCCGAGGGCAGCTGCCCCGGCGGCCACGACTGCTGGTGACCCGACCACGGGTGACCGGTGGGGCAGTCTTGCCTCATCCGTAGTTTCGCAATTCGCGCGAGGGACGGGTAACGTGGACGCGTGAACGCGCACTTCCGCAATCGCATCGCGCCCTTGGACCGGGAGCGCAATGGTCAGGGGTGACGCGTCGTGAAGGCCATCGAGGTCCTCTCGCTCGCCCCGCTCTTCCTCGCATCGCTGGTACCGGCGTGCCTCGTCGTCGGCGCGTTCCTCGTCCCGCGCGACAAGGCCCGCACGTTCGCGGTGCCCACGTTCGTGACGACCCTCGTCGTCGTGCTCGCCTACTTCGCCGTCCTCCTGCGCCCGCTGCTCTCGGCGCTCGGCTACGACGCCGTCACGACCCGGCCGGGCTCGGTCATGCACGACGTCGTGCAGCTCGATCTCGTCGCGAGCGCGATGTTCATGCTCGTCTGCACGCTCGCCGCGGTCGTCGTCCGGTACTCGCGCACGTACCTCGCCGGCCAACGCGATCTCGATCGGTACGTTCGATACCTGCTCCTCACGCTCGCGTCGGTCACCGTGCTCGTGACGACGAACCACCTCGCCGTGCTCATGGTCGCGTGGTTCGCGACCGACGTGGGGCTGCACCAGCTGCTCACGTTCTTCCGCACGCGCCGGCAGGCGATCATCGTCGCCCACAAGAAGTTTCTGCTCAGTCGCGTCGCGGACGCCTGCTTCGTGTCGTCGATCGTGCTGGTCGGTTCGACGATGGGCTCGCTTCGAATCGACGTCGTCAACGCGCTCGCCCACACCGACGGCGAGCTCTCTCCGACGATGCACCTCGCGACCGTGCTCCTCGTGATCGGCGTCCTCCTCAAGACCGCCCAGGTGCCGTTTCACGGCTGGATGCAGCAGGTCATGGAGGCTCCCACGCCCGTGTCCGCCCTGCTCCACGCGGGCGTCGTGAACATCGGCGGGTTCGTCATGATTCGGCTCGCGCCGCTCATGGCACACGCGTCGATCGCGCAGAGCATCCTCCTCGGCGTCGGGCTCTTCACGACGATCGTGGCATCGCTCGTCATGACCACGCGCGTCGCGATCAAAGGCGTGCTCGCGTGGTCCACGATCGGCCAGATGGGGTTCATGCTCGTCCAGTGCGGCCTCGGCGCGTGGCACCTGGCGCTGATGCACCTCTTGGCGCACTCGCTCTACAAGGCGCACACGTTCCTGAGCTCGGGATCGGTCGTCACGCAGTGGCGCGCGTCGCACCTCGCGCACAGTCCACGCGCGAAGCTGTGGCACCTGCTCGCGGCGGCGGCGCTCGTGTGCCTCGTGATCGCGCCGTTCTACGCCGCGACGGCGCTGCGAACGGGCCACATCTCGCCCTCCGTCGGTCCGCTCGCCTTCGTCCTGGGCTTGAGCTTCGCGCCGATGATGGGTCGCGCGTTGGCTTCGAGCTTCCGCTCGTTCCTGCTCACGGCGTCGCTCACGCTCGGCGCCGCGGCGTCGTACTTCGCGTGGCACTTCGTGTTCGAAGAGGTCGAGCCGCTCATCAGCCACGCCCCACCGCCGTCACCCACGAAGTGGGCGATCGTCGTGAGCGGCCTCGTCGTCCTCTTCCTCACCCAGTCGATCCTCCAGACGCGGCCGAACGGTCGCTTCTCGAACTGGCTGCAACCGCACTTGCTCAGCGGGCTCTACATCGACGATTGGTTCACCCGCGTCACCTTCCGCCTCTGGCCGCCGGGGTTGCCCTGACCGACGCTCTGCGAGACGCCGCCGAGCGCGCCTGCGCGCGCATCGCACCGACGTGGCCGCTCGATCGGTTCATCGCCGTGAATCCCTTCTGGGGACGAACGGATCGACGCCTCCCGCTCGTCGCGGGTGATCTCGCGTCCCTGT
Source organism: Polyangiaceae bacterium (assembly GCA_044224495.1). Lineage (GTDB taxonomy): Bacteria > Myxococcota_A > Polyangia > Polyangiales > Polyangiaceae > JBGAKG01. The sequence goes on from JBGAKG010000021.1 coordinate 91,999, forward strand.
CTGGCGCGCGCCTGCTCATCGGCCGCGACTGGTACGCCGACGAGTGGCGCGCGGGCCGCCTGCGCGCGGAGCACCTGGCCGAAGCGATCTCCGAGGCCAAAGCCGACTTCACCGGCGCGACGCTGACCGAGGACGATCTCATCGCGCTGTTCTGGACCGGCGAGCCGAGGCCCTCGCGCCGCCCGCTCGTCGTCGACGTGCTCCAGGCGCTGAGGCACCGCGAGCACGAGCTCACGTGGCGCGGGTTCATCATGGAAGGGATCAGCCGCTTCTGCGGCTCGTACTTCGACGGGGGCCAGGCGCAGATCAGCAGCGTGCGCGAGGGTGGCTTCTACGCGAGCTGGACGAAGCAGGCGCTCACCGATCAGAAGCCCCACCTCTTCATGGACCTCGCCGGGTACCGCGCCGCGATCGAAGCGCTGCCAAGGACCGCGGCCGAGATGCTGGTGCGCGGCGCAGCCGACCTCGCGATCCCGGAGGAGGAGCGCGAGCGCTACTTCTCGGCGCTCCTCCTCGACGTCAACGGGTGGGCGTCGTGGTGCGCGTACCTGCGTTGGATCGCCAAGCTCGACGGGGAGGACGATGCTCACATCATCGAGCTCCTCGCGATCCGACTCGCGTGGGAGTGGATCCTCTTCAAGTCGAGCGACGAGAAGATCAAGGCCGAGTGGCGCTTCGCCATGACGAGCTGGCCGGCGATCGATCTGGCGGCGCGCACCGCTCGCTCGCGGGACTGGACGCTCCAGCGCGCGGTGGAGATGGCGTGCCACTCGCCGCTCCGCCCGATGTTGCTCCAGGGCCTGGACGCCACGCGCCCGCCCGCGCCGAAGCTGCAGGCGGCGTTCTGCATCGACGTGCGCTCCGAGGTCTATCGCCGCGCGCTCGAGGCCACCGGGGAAGACGTCGAGACGTTCGGCGTGGCCGGCTTCTTCGGGATGCCGATCGAGTACGCGCCGCTCGCGTCGGACGACGCGCGGCCGCAGCTCCCCGGGTTGCTCGCGCCGAAGTATCGCGTGACCGACACTGGCGTCGCCCCCGACCTCGAGGCGAAGCGTCGCGCGCGGCTCGACACGGCGTTTGCGTGGAAGGCGTTCAAGCAGAGCTCGCTCTCGAGCTTCGCGTACGTGGACTCCGTCGGGCTCTTCTTCGCACGCAGCCTCTTCCAGGACGCGTTCGGGCGTCTGTCCGAGCGCGCGCTGGCGCAGAACCCCCGCGATCCGGATCACCACGAGGCGGCGGGGCTCGCGGCAGCCGAGGACGCGACGCGCCTGCCGCGCATCACGAGTCGCGTCGACGGCACGCCCATCACGAGCGACGAGCGCTGCGATCTCGGGGAGGGATTCCTGCGCGCGATGGGGCTCACGAAGGGCTTCGCGCGGGTGGTCCTCCTCGTCGGTCACGGGAGCGAGACGCGCAACAACGGGCACGCAGCCGGTCTGGACTGCGGTGCGTGCTGCGGTCAGCCCGGCGTCGTGAACGCGCGCGCGGCGGCAGCGCTCCTGAACGACGCCGAGGTGCGCGCCGGTCTCGCCGCTCGTGGGATCGAGGTCCCCGCCACCACGCTCTTCGTCGCCGCGCTCCACAACACGACCACCGACGAGGTGGCGCTGTTCGAAGAGACCCGCACCACGACGCATCAAGCCGATCTCGTGGAGATCCGCAGCCGGCTCGACCGCGCGAGCATCGCAGCCCGGCGCGAGCGCGCGCCGAAGCTCGGGCTCGCGGACCTCCCCGACGACAAGCTCCGGAGCGCGGTCGTCCGGCGCGCGCGGGACTGGGCCGAGGTGCGACCCGAGTGGGGGCTCGCCGGCAACGCCATCTTCATCGTGGCGCCGCGGGAGCGGAGCCGACACATCGACCTCGAAGGTCGCGCGTTCCTCCACGAGTACCGCGCCGACGAGGACCCCGAGGGCGCCGTCCTCGAGGCGGTGATGACGGGCCCCCTCGTCGTCACGCACTGGATCAACTTCCAGTACTACGCGTCGACCGTCGACAACGCGCGCTACGGCTGCGGCGACAAAGTGCTCCACAACATCGTCGGTGGGCACGTCGGCGTCTACGAGGGCAACGGAGGCGACCTCCGGATCGGCCTCTCGTTGCAGTCGTTGAACGACGGCGAGAAGTGGATGCACCCGCCGCTCCGGCTCGGCGTGTTCATCGAAGCGCCGCGCGCGGCGATCGATCGCGTCCTCGAGAAGCACCGAAAGGTCGCCGAGCTCGTGGAGAACGAGTGGCTCCACCTCTTCCAGATCGACGCCACCGAGCGCACGATCCACGCCCGGCGGCCGGGCGGCTGGCGCATCACCGCTTGAGCGCGCTCGCGGACGATTCGTCGTCCGCCTCGGCCTCGGCCTGCGCTTCCGCTTCCGCGTCCACGTCCGTGTGCGCGCCCGTGACCGACTCCGTGTCCGTGTCCGCGATGCGGGGGCCCGTGGGGCGCGGTCCGTCGAAGAGCTCGACCACGGTGCGACACGCCTCTGCGTTCGTGCGCCACTGATCGAGGAGCGGCGCGTCGTCGCACTCGAGGATCCGCGCGCTCTCGTCCTCCGTGAGCGCGAGCCCGCGCGCTTCGAGGCGCTCGACGATCGTCCGCGCGAGCACCGCGTTGGTCCCCGGGCTCGTGAGCGCCTCGTCGAGCCGCTCCTGCTCGAGCTCCGCGCGGAGCGCGCTGACGATCGCGGCGCGCGCTTTCTCGTCGGCCTTTCGACTCCCGCTCCACAGCGAGTAGACGGCCACGAAGACGATTGGGAGCGTCAACGCAATCGAGGAGAGGTGCGCGCGCATCCCGATGATCAGCGCGGCCGCGAGCCCGACGAGCGCGGCGAAGAACAACCTCCTCCGGCGCCCGCGCGAGATGTCGATCCGCCAGTGGATGCGCCCGTCGGCGAGCCGCTCGAGCGTCACGTCCTCGAGCGCGGCGACCGGACCGCCGGGCCGCGCGCGGAGGCGCAGCCGTTGGGTTCGCGCCGCGGTTCGATAGCCGGTCTCGCCCGCAGTCTCCTCGACGTCCCACGCGAGGCGCGCGGCGCCGAAGCGACCCGCGCGCGCGCGCTCGGCGAGGCGGGCGAGGTAGTCGTCGGGGACGGGCACGTCGAGCGTGCCCTCGAGAATCGCGGCGCCGAGCACTCAGGCGCCGTTCGTGCGGCGGCGCCGCCGGCGGCCGCGCGCGAGATCGACGAGCCGCTCGACCGCTTCGTCGAGCGTGACGCCCGACGTGTCGATGACGTGATCGGCGAGCGAGTAGAGGGTCTTCCGCGCGCGGAGGAGGTTCTTCAGCTCCGTCATCGCCGCCGGGCGGTCCTTCATCGGGCGCCCGTCGCCTTGCGCCACGACCCGATCCCAGTGGTCCTTCGCGTCCGCCTTGAGCCAGACCGTCGTCGCGTTCTCGCGCAGGAGCGCGAAGGTGTCGTTGTCGCCGACGAGCGACCCACCGGTCGCGAGGATCGCGCGCGGCTTCGCCTCGAGGAAGCGGCGGAGGGTCTCTCGCTCGGCGCGACGGTAGTAGGCCTCGCCGTGGAGCTCGAAGATCGTGGAGAGCGTCATCCCGGCCTCGCGCGCGACGAGCGCATCGAGCTCGACGAACGGGACCGCGAGCTCGCGGGCGGCGCGCTCGCCGATCGTGCTCTTGCCGGCGCCACGCAGCCCGAGCAGCGCCATGACGCCGGTGAGGGGAGCGCGCTCTTCGTGGGCGGCCTCGGCGAGGAGCTCGGCCGGCGTCGTCCCGAGTGCGCTCGCCACGTCGAGGAGCCGCGCGACGGAGATGTTCCCCGATCCGCCTTCGAGCTGGACCAGGAAGCGCTCACTCACCTCCGCGCGCGCACCCAGCGCCTTCAGCGTGAGCCCGCGCGCCGCGCGACGGGCGCGCACGGCTGCGCCGAGCCCGCGGAGCAGGGTGTCACGGCGGCCCGGGTCGAGCGTCGCAGTATAGTTCGTCGCCATCGGTGCTCGATGCACTATAGGGCGTTCCTTTCGGCGCCGGCGCAGCATGCATCATAGTGCATTGAGTGTAGAATGCCCGCAGTATACTACTTGCGCAAGGACTGCGCTTCGCGTAGCTTTCACGCCCCATGGGTGAATCGGCAGCCAGCATCACCGTCCGCTTCGAGACGCATCCCGACCGCTACAAGCACTGGAAGCTCACGTTCCCGGAGGAGCACGGCGGCGCCGTCGCGCGCCTCACGATGGACGTGAAGGAAGACCTGGGGCTCGTCCCCGGCTACCCGCTCAAGCTCAACTCGTACGATCTCGGCGTCGACATCGAGCTCGCCGATGCGTTCCAGCGGCTGCGCTTCGAGCACCCCGAGGTGAAGGCGATCGAGGTCTCGAGCGACAAGGATCGCATCTTCTGTTCGGGCGCGAACATCTACATGCTCGGTGGCTCGACCCACGCGTTCAAGGTGAACTTCTGCAAGTTCACGAACGAGACGCGCATCTACCTCGAGGAGATGAGCGCGGAGAGCGGCATCTCGAGCGTGTGCGCGCTCGCGGGCACCGCCTCGGGCGGCGGCTACGAGCTCGCGATCGCCTGCGACGAGATCGTGCTCACGGACGATGGCGGCTCCGCGGTGAGCTTGCCGGAGTGTCCGCTCCTCGGCGTGCTCCCCGGCACGGGCGGTCTCACGCGCCTGGTCGACAAGCGCAAGATCCGGCGCGACCTCGCGGACGCGTTCTGTACCCTCGCCGAAGGCGTTCGCGGAAAGCGCGCCGTCGAGTGGGGCCTCGTGGACGAGGCGCCGCCGAAGCCGAAGTTCAAGGACGCCGTCCAGAAGCGGCTCGCCGCGATGGTGGCGCGGTCGAAGCGGAAGAGCTTCCCGAAGATGATCCTCACGCCGCTCGAGCCGCGTCGGACCGATACGGGTGCAGAATACAAGTACGTCACGCTGACCCTCGACGAGAAGGCGCGCACCGCCAAGCTCGTCGTCCGTGCGCCGAGCGGCAAGGAGCCGGAGACGGCCGACGAGCTCGCGAAGGTCGGGGCCGAGGCGTGGATCGTTCGCGCGTTCCGCGAGCTGGACGACGCGCTCTTGGACCTGCGCTTCAACCACCTCGGCATCGGCACGATCGCGCTCCACACCGAGGGCGACGCCGAGAAGGTGCTCGCGGTCGATGCGATGCTCGCGAAGCACGCGGGCGACGGCCTCGTCCACGAGGTGCGCTTGCTCGTGCGGCGCGTCCTCAAGCGCCTCGACGTCACCGCCAAGAGCTTCTTCGCGATCGTCGAGCCGGGCTCGTGCTTCGCCGGGACGCTCCTCGAGCTCGCGCTCGCGGCGGACCGCATCTACATGAAGGACGAGGACGGCGTCACCATGCGCATCTCGCCGATGAACGGCGGCGCGTACCCGATGCCCAACGGGCTGAGCCGCCTGCAGTCGCGCTTCCTCCGCGAGCCGGAGCGCGTGGCGCGGGTGCTCGAGACCACCGGTCCGATCGACACCGGCACCGCGAGCAAGCTGGGTTTGACGACCTTCACCCCCGACGACATCGACTGGGACGACGAGGTCCGGATCGCGTTCGAAGAGCGCGCGAGCCTCTCGCCCGACGCGATGACGGGGATGGAAGCGTCGCTTCGGTTCGGCGGCCCCGAGACGCTGGAGACGAAGATCTTCGGCCGCCTGTCCGCCTGGCAGAACTGGATCTTCCAGCGCCCGAACGCCGTCGGCGAGCGCGGCGCCCTCACGCTTTACGGCCGCCCCGAGCGGCCCGAGTTCGACTGGCGAAGGACGTGACCTGAGGCGGCACGGGCCGACTCCCCTCATTCGGCAGATCGCATCTCGCAACGAAGGTTCAAAGAGAAGACACCATGTCCAACGTCATCAACGAAGAGCGCATCCCGAACAACGTTCACCTCTCGGACGACAAGAAGCTCCAGCGCGCGCTGGAGGCTTGGCAGCCGAACTACATCCAGTGGTGGAAGGATATGGGACCGGTCGGGTTCCAGGAGGACGACGTGTTCCTCCGGACCGCGATCTCCGTCGACTCGGACGGCTGGGCGAACTTCGACTACGTGAAGATGCCGGACTACCGGTGGGGCATCTTCCTGGCCGACGCGGTGAAGGATCGCACCATCGCCTGTGGGGACGACTTCGGGAAGCCGGTCTGGCAGCAGATCCCCGGGGAGCACCGCAACACGCTCCGGCGCCTGATCGTGACCCAGGGCGACACCGAGCCGGCGAGCGTCGAGCAGCAGCGGCTGCTCGGGCAGTCGTGCCCGAGCGTGTACGACCTCCGCAACCTGTTCCAGGTGAACGTGGAAGAGGGGCGCCACCTCTGGGCGATGGTCTACCTGCTCCACTCGTACTTCGGCCGCGATGGGCGCGAAGAGGCCGAGGCCCTTCTCGAGCGCCGCTCGGGCGACGACAACAAGCCGCGCCTGCTCGGTGCGTTCAACGAGCCGTGCACCGACTGGCTCAGCTTCTTCATGTTCACGTTCTTCACCGACCGTGACGGCAAGTACCAGCTCCTGTCGCTCGCCGAGAGCGCGTTCGACCCGCTCTCTCGCACCACGCGCTTCATGTTGACGGAAGAGGCGCACCACATGTTCGTCGGCGAGACCGGCGTGCTCCGCATCGTCGAGCGCACGGCGCAGCAGATGAAGGAGCACAAGCTCGAGCGCCCGGACGACGTGCGCAAGCTCGGCCTGATCGACCTCCCGACGATGCAGAAGTACCTGAACCTCTGGTACACGCTCTCGCTCGACCTCTTCGGGGGCGAGATCTCGTCGAACGCGGCGAACTACTTCGGCGCCGGGCTCAAGGGCCGCGCGAAGGAAGCGCAGTACGAAGATCACGTCTGCCTCACCGGCCACTACACGATGGAGCAGGTGAAAGACGGTCGGCTCGTGAAGGAGGACGTTCCCCTCCGCAACGCCATGAACGAGGTCCTTCGCGACGAGTACGTCGAGGACTGCCAGCGCGGCGTGGACAAGTGGAACCGCGCGATCGCGGCCCACGGGGTCCCCTTCGAGCTGAAGCTCCCGAGCCGTCGCTTCCACCGCCACGTCGGCATCCACGCGAACCTCTCGTTCGATCCGAGCGGCGAGATGATCACGAAGGACGCGTTCGAGGCGAAGCGGGACTCGTGGCTCCCGAACGAGGCCGACAAGACCTACGTGAAGAGCCTGATGACGAAGCCGATCTACGACCCGAAGCAGATGGCGAACTGGATCTCCCCGCCGAAGCAGGGGATCAAGGGCCGCCCGGTCGACTTCGAGTACGTGCGCCACGGGGCCTGAGGGCGGCGTGACCAAGACCTTCCTCATCACCGGGGCGTCCGCCGGCATCGGCGAAGCGCTCGCGCTCGCCTACGCCTCGCGCCGCAACAACGTCGTCCTCGCCTCGCGCGACGAGTCCGCCCTCGCGCGCGTGGCCGAGAAGTGCGAGCGCGCGGGCGGCAAGGCCCTCGTCGTCAAGACCGACGTCTCCGACCCCGCCCAGTGCAAGCACATGGTCGACGAGACGATCAAAGCGTTCGGCGTCCTGGACGTGCTCGTCGCCAACGCCGGGATCAGCATGTGGGCGCGCTTCGACGAGATCACCGACATCACCGTCTTCGAGCGGCTGATGAAGGTGAACTACCTGGGCGCGGTGTACGCCACCTACTACGCGCTCCCGGAGCTCAAGCGCTCGCGCGGCTTGATCGTCGGCGTGTCGTCGCTCACCGGCAAGGCCGGCGTGCCCACGCGGAGCGCCTACGGCGCAACGAAGCACGCGATGCAGGGGTTCCTCGACAGCCTGCGCGTGGAGCTCAAGCCGAGCGGCGTGGACGTGCTCGTCGTGAGCCCGGGCTTCGTGCGGACCGACATCCGCGCAAAGGCGCTCGGGCCGGACGGCAAGCCGCGCGAGGAGTCGCCGCGCGCGGAAGAGAACGAAGACACGATGACGCTCGAGGAGTGCACCGACATCATCGTGCGCGCGATCGACGACCGGAAGCGCGAGGTCGTGATGACGACGAAGGCGAAGCTCGGGATGTGGCTGAAGCTGGTCGCGCCCGAGATGGTCGACCGCATCGCCGAGAAGGCGGTCCGCGAGAAGGACGGCTGAGCAGCCGTCAACGATACGGCTGGGCCTGGTCCTCGTAGCGGGCTTCGACGATCGCGCGCATCGACTCGAGGGTCGACTCGAGCAGCGCGGGGGGCAGCTTTCCCGGCTCGGTCTGCACCCCGAGGTCGTGGTCGTCGAAGAAGACCGCTCCCAGGCTCGCGAGCTCTAGCAATCGGCCGCGGACGTTGGCGCCGAGAGCACGTCGCGCCGCCTCCGCGTCCTTCGCGCGCGCTTCGAAGGCGTTCTCGAACGCTTCGTCGCCGGTGTCGACCGGGCCCTGAGGGGCCGCGTGCAGGAGGCGACCGAGGAACGAGCGACGCGACATCACGGAGAGCTCGACTCCGAGAGGTTTCTTCGTCTCGGCGGTCAACAGGAGGGTGTGTTCCTTCGCGCTCGTGCGTCGGCCGTAGAGACGCAGGCGGGTGTGGCCGATGCTGCCGTCGAGCGTGAATGGTGTCGCCGTCACACGGAGAGCACGTCGCTCGCCGAGCGTGACGAGCTCCGCGTGGTGGGCGCGGAACGCGCTCGCGGGCGGTACGCTCTTCGCGGCTTCGTCGATCGCGTTGGCGATTGCGATCGCTTGGCGCATGGCGCGCTCGATGCTCCATTCGTCCTCGCCTTCGCTCCGCGTATGCATCGCCACCTCGGTGTCGTCGACGGTGAGGGTGGCGGACGTTGCCTCCATCATCGCTCCGCGAACGTCCCTCCCGACGAGCGCGCGCACCCGGTCCGGCTCGTCCCCCCGAATCGCGAAGGCTTCGTCGAACCCCGAAATGCCGAGCGAGATGTCGACCGCGCCGAGCAACTCGCCGACCGACGCGATGACTCCGGCGCGGCTCAGCTTCAGCCCGAGGTCGAGCGGGCTCGCGAGCGGGCACTTGGTCACGGTCACTGCGCCGCTTCCACAGATGCGGGTGACGTGAATCGGGCGCCCGTCCAGGCGGCCACTCACCGTGAACGAAAACGTCGTCACGCCCGGGTCGGGCGGCTCCAGCGCGAGCCCGAGCCGCGCGCCGAGCCCTTTGTAGGCCTCGTACACGAGGCGATTCTACCCGCGCCAAGTGACGTATGGTGAGGCATGCGTGCCCGGATCGTCGCCGTCGCCCTCGCCGCGGTGAGCGCGCGGGCGAGCGTCGCGTCCGCCCAGCAGCCGATCACGAAGAGCGACTACACGCTCGAGCTCTTCCAAGGACCGGTCACCAGCTCGAGTCGCGTGATTGGTCTCGCGGGCGCGTTCACCGCCATCGCCGAGTGGTGCGAGGGTGAGTACTCGAACGCCGCCTCGCCCGCGGCGCGGCCGCGCTCCAGCCTTCGCGCGTTCGACTACGACCTCTGTCTCGGCTTCACCACGCCGGGCGCGTTCGGCGCGAGCGACTTCGAGAACTCCGGCACGACGTCCGGATCGTCGCGCTTCCAGAGCTCGACGACCCTGAATTTGGGCCTGCAGATCATCTATCGGATGTTCGGCGCGACCCTCAACTTCGACACCTACACGCTCGGAGTCACGACGAGCGCCGGTCGCACCGACATCGGGATCAACCGCATCACGACGTCGGCCGCCGTCTCGCTCCTCGGGGGCCAGCTCCTCGTCGGCGGCGGACTCCGGGGCGGCACGTTGAACGCGACCGACGTCGCCAGCGACTCGAGCACGCAGACGCTGAGCCGCGGCGGGGTGGGCTTCCAGATCGGCGCGATCGTGGCGCCGCTCCGCCAACCGTTCCGGATCGGCGTCACGGCGCGCGGTCCCATCGCGATCGACGGCACCGCGGGCGTGGCGGGCGGGAAGATCCTCCCGCAGCGCATCGTCGTGCCGTGGGAGGTCGAGGTGGGAGGCGCGCTCGAGCTCGGCGCGCGCACGTTCAACAGCGCCTGGGTCAACCCGGCGATCGAGGAAGACGCCATCCGCGCGCGTTACCTCGAAGAGAAGCGGGCGCGCTTGGCGTGGCAGGCGAGCATCCTGGCCATCACGCCGGCGGCCGAGCGCGAGGCGCGTCGCAAGGAGCTCGACCGCGCCGAGCGCGACGCGACCAAGCGCGACGGCACCGCGATGGACGCCGAGATCGCCGCGCTCCGCCAGTGGCGGACGGGGATGCGTCACACCGAGAAGCGGCAGACCGCGATCCTGATGGCGAGCCTGCTCTTCACCGGAGCGGTCGACGATGCGGTGAGCATCACCGGCTTCATCGATCAGAAGCGCATCCCCTATGGCGCGCGGGTGTCGGTCTCGCCGCGGATCGGCCTCGAAGGCGAGGTCATCAAGAACTGGGTGATGGTCCGCGCCGGCTCCTACCTCGAACCGTCCCTCTTCTACGACGTGCCCTACCGCGCGCACTTCACGGGGGGCGTGGACGTGAAGCTCTTCGTCTTCAACCCGTTCGGGATCTTCGGCGCCGATCCGTGGCGCGTCCGACTCGCGATCGACGTGGCGGACCGCTACCTCAACACGTCGTTCTCGCTCGGCAAGTACTACTGAGCGGTCAATCCCGCAGCGCGCGCTCGATCAGCGCGAGCGCGCGCAGGCGCGTGAGGTACGCCGTGTGCGAGAGCCCGTGCAGCGCGCGGTTGTCGGCGCCGGGCATCGTCGCCGTGTGGGCGGGCAACATGAGGATGTCGGTGTCGCTGTGGAACGCGATCAGGCGCGGAAGCGGCGGAGCCCAGGGGACTTGGACGGACAAGCGCTGGAGCAGCTCGGAGTCCGGCCGAAGATCGCGCCCGCGCCCGGTGCCCAAGTAGCGCGCGGCGAGCGTGCCGTGGTGAGGCGTGCCGAGCGTGACGAACGCGTGGATGCGCGGATGGATCGCGTGCTCCAGGAGCGCGAGCCGGGTGACGAGACCGCCCATGCTGTGGGCGACGACGTCGATCTTTCCGTCGCCGAGCTCGTTGACCTTCGCGATCTCTTCGATCGTGCGGGCGAGGCCGGCGGCGGCGTAGTCGAGCGCCTCGCCGTCGTCGTAGCCGAACGAGTACACGCGCGTTCGCCCGTGGACGCGAAGCAACGCGCGGAGGAGCGCGAAGTTCTGGCGGTGCCCGGACAGCCCGTGCACGCAGACGATGGGGCGATGCCCGTCGTCGGGGAGGGGAGCGACTTGCTCGGTACGGGCGCCGAACATCGTCGTCGCGGCGAGCGGCAGATCGGCCAGCTGCATGCGGACGTCGGGATCGATCGCGTCGAAGGCGCCTTTGGCGGCGCGCCCGACGACGCGCGCCGCCGTCGCGATGCCGCGCCCGCTCGCGCGGAGGGCATCGGTCACCTTCGAGTCACGGCGCGCCACGGGTCGAGCTTAACACCTCACGAGCCGGACGCGATCGCGAACGCCGACCGCTCGCCGCGCGGCAAGGCGCGCTCCCGCTCGCGCTGGTGCGCCTGCATGCGCCCGTTCGCGTGGTACTGGTTCCAGAGCGCGTCGGTCCGCGCGCGGAGCGGCATGTCGAAGCGCCCGATCGCGAGCCCTTGTTCCACCGCGTAGCGCTGCATGGCGCGCTTGTCGGCGACCGGTGCGCTGCGGACGAGCGCGAGGAGCTCGCGGAGCCGCGCGACCGTGTCGCGCCGCACGAGGACGCCGAGCTCGGTGACGGCGCGGTCCATCTCGCTCGTCGCCGGGGAAGCGTGGAAGTGGGAGTGGAGCTGGCGGGCGAACGACAGGCTGATGAGGCGGTTCAGGAGGCTGTCGATCGCGAGCGCCCGCTCGTGGAACGCGACGCGGAGGATGCGGAACATCACCTCCGCTCGAGGATCGCGCATGCGGTAGCCCCAGCTGCGCCAGTTCCCCTCGAGCCTGCCCTCGGCAGCGAGGCGCTCGCGGAGCGCAGTCCCCGAGTAGATCTCGGTGCGGCACACGTTCCAGGGCAGGTCGGGGTGCTCGTCGGCCATCGCGAGCGTCGCGTCGACGTCGTCGAGCGAGCAATCCGGATCGAAGAGCATGAAGTTGAACGAGGGGACGATACCGGCGGTGCGGCAGTTCGCGATCGCCGAGTCGTTGTGGAGCGGGAGGTGCGTTCGGCCGAGGTAGGAGAGCCGCTTCGCCGACGCGTTCTCCACGCCGAGAAACATGTGGATTGCACCCATCTCGCGCGCCGCCTGGGCGACCGGAAGCGTGATGTTCTCGGGGCGCCCCTTGATCCAGAAGACGACGTCGCCCACTCCGCGCGCGCGGATCTTCTCCTGGATCTTCTGCATCCGCGCGATGGCGGCGCGCTCGCCCGGGAGGACGAAGAGGTCGTCCTGCACGAAGAACACCCGCGCATCGCGCTCGTGGTAGGCCCACGCGATCTCTTCGGCGACCGCCTCGGGCGCGCGCAGGCGGTACGACTTCTTCTGCTCCGAGGTGTACGCGGCGATGCTGCAGTAGCTGCACTCGCCGACGCAGCCGCGCGCGGTGATCAGGAAGTCGACCGTCATCCCACCCACGACGTAAGGCTCGGCGCTGCGCGTCGGGCGCGGGAGGGTGTCGAGATCGAACACGGGCGCCCGGAGTGGTCCCTTCACGACGCGGTCGTCCTCTCGCCAGACGAGCCCCGCGATCCCACGCGGGGACGAGCCGCGGGCGAGCGCATCGAGCATCTCGACGAGCGTCTCTTCGCCGTCGTGGCGGACGACGGAGTCGAGCCCGGGGAGCTCGGCCAAGAGCTCCTCCCAGCAGAAGGTGCCGACGTGTCCGCCGCACGTGAGGTGCCCGGCGTAGCCGCGCTCGCGGAGCGTCCGCAGGAGCAGCGCGTAGTCGTCGATGTTGTTCTGGAACGCGATGCCGAGCCCGACGAGGTCGGGGTTCTCGGCGAGGACGCGGTCGACGGTGGCGTCGAGGTCCTTGCGGTACGCGTAAGGGACGACGGTGACCTCGTGCCCCCGCGCGCGCGCGAACGCGGCGAGGTAGCCGAGCGCGAGGTTCTCCTGCTGGATCGGACCGATGAGGAGCGCCTTCATGCCGCTGCTCCGAAGAAGAAGTTCTCGACGACGGCGCCCTCGTCGTTCCAGATCGCGACTTGGCCGAAAGGATCGCTCTCGGCGTCGGGGGGCATCGTCCACAGCACGAGGTCGGCGGCGAGGTGCTGGAGGCGCCCGCCCGAGACGCGCCACTCGTAGGCGGTCTCGGCACCTCCGTCGTTCTCGGCGAACAGCAATACGTCGCGCCCCGCGCGGGCGACCTCGATCACGCGCGTGCGGATGACGCGCCCGAGCGGGAGATCGTCGCCGAGGTTGGCGCTCGGGATCGGACTCGGCGCCATCTCGGCGATGATCTGGCACACCGTGCAGGCATCGCCCGACGAGACCCAGGTGAGCTCTCCCTTGTCGACGCACATGTCGAGGCGCGTGGTCGACTCGACCGTCTGCGTGCCGCCATCGGCGCACGCGATGGCGTACGACACCTTCACCGTCATCGTGATGCTGCCGTAGATGGAGTGGGGGATGCTCGCCGGCCAGCTCGCGTCGAACGTGAACCCGGTTGCGACCTTCACGACGTTGGTCGCCACGAGCGCCAAGAGCGGAGGATGGCTCGCACTGACGACGCTGATCGTCGGCGTGCCTTGCATCGCCGCGAGGACGGCGGGGGTGACGGTGATCTTGCCCTTCGCCGTGTCGTTCTGGCTCACGTAGGACGCCAGCGTGACCCGCGCGGAGGTGTTGCTCGTCACCGGCGGCTGGACGACGGCGCAGATCTGCCCCGGATCCGCGACGACGCCGGGCGGCGGGATGTCGACGGTGTGGGTCGGACCACACGGTCCGGGTGGCGGCAGCTCGATCGGGAAGTCGTCGATCGCGTCGGGGAAGAGATCGACGTCGGGCGCGGCGTCTTTGCGCCGGACGTCGGTGGTCGCATCGTCCGGGACGATCGTGTCGGTGCTCCCGCACCCATCGAGGGCCGGCAAGATCGCCACGGCGAGCGCCGGCAGAGCTCCGGCGGTGGTGAAGACGATCCTGAGCTTTCGCATGCGAGCCTCCCGAGTCGAAGCCTAGCTGCGTCACATGACCGACGCCGCGGAATCCGTCATCATCCGCGCGTGGCGCACGCTGCCGAGCTCCTGTCCCCGTTCGATCTCGCGATGGTCGTCCTCGCCGCCGTCCTCGTCGTCTTCGCGCTCGTGGGCGCGGGGGCGCTGGCGTTCGGTGCCGCGCCCGCGCTGAGGCGCGCCGGAGCCGAGGGGCGTGCCGACGCGCTGATGCTCCTCGCCGGTGTGCAAGCGGTCATGCTCGTCGCCGCTCCGATCGTGCTCGGGTTCGCGGGGTCAAGCGCGCTCGACGCCTATGGTGCGTCGAGCATGTTGCCGATCGTGCTCGCGCCAGCGGCGAAGGCGGCGGTTCCGCTCCTGATCGCGGTGCTCGCGGCCGACGCGGCAGCTTGGCTCGGGGCCGCTCGCTGAGCGACGGAGCGGTTCACTTCGGCTCGAGGTCTACCGCCGCGATCCCGTGCGGCGCCGTCGCGGGTGCGGTGAGCGCGCGCGTCGCTGCTCCGGCGGCGAGGACGGCCGACGCGGCGACGGCGAACGCGACCGGACGCTCCCAGAAGCGTCTCGGCTTCGCGCCGAGGCCGAGCTCGCGCGCGACCGACGCCCGGAGCCGCCTCCGCGCAGTGGGGCTCGGCGCCGGCGCGTCGTCGCCGTCCTCGAGCGCGCGCTTCAGCTCGACGAGCGCGCGCACGCACGCCGCGCAGCCGACCAGGTGCTCCTCCACCTTCGCTCGCGTCTCCGCGTCCAACGTCACGAACAGGTAGCCCACGAGCTCGCGCTCGATTGCTTCACACGTCATCGGGTCATCTCCTCGCGCAGCGAGCCCACGAGCTCGTGCAGGCGCGACTTCACCGTTCCCACCGGAACGCCGAGGACCGTCGCGATGTCCTCGTAAGGCATGCCCGCGGCGCGCAGGCGGTACAGCTCGGCGTGCGCGGGCGGGAGCTTCGCGACGGCGCGTGCCAGCCGCTCCGCCCGCTCGCGCGACTCGAACGCACTCTCGGCCCCCACCGCTTCCGGCGGCGCGAGCTCGGCAATCTCGTCGTGGGCACGACCCTCGCGCCGCCGGCTTCGCAGGCGGTTGAGGCATAGGTGATGCGCGACCTGGTACAGCCACGCGCGGAAGCTCCTGACCTCGCTTCGCCGCTCGCGCTCGCGCAGCACCGCCATGAAGGCCTCGTGGAGGACGTCCTCGGCCTCGGCTCCGTCGCGGAGGCGTGCGCGGACGAAGGCGAACAGCGGGCGCTCGTGGCGCGCCCACAGCCGATCGAAGGCGGCGAGATCGCCGCCGATCAATCGTTCGAAGAGGGCCTCGTCCGAGTCCATGGAGGGCTCAGGCGGCGACCTTGGCGCCGTCGTCTTTCTGGCGCGCGGCGCCCACGCACGCGATCAGGCCGCCCAGCGTGACGAGCAACAGCGCGAGGACGACGTCATGGAGCGACTCCTCGCAGCCGAGCGCGAGCACCTCGACTTGGTTCGCGTGCGGGACTTGGGGGATGAAGTGTGCCGAGTTGCAGATGCCCACGAAGGCGCCGAGCAACCCCGACGCGAACGTGACGAGCCCGAGCACCAGCGCGAGCCGCCCGATGCGGCGCTCCGGGCGCGTCGCGTACAGCACCGAAGCCGCGATGAGCAGGAAGCCGATGATGGAGGTCGGGTACATCCCGAACCCGCCCGCGGAGAAGAAGTTTTGCCACATGAGAACCTCGCCTTTCGAGAGGTAGAAACCGCTCGCGGCGAAAGGTTCGAAAAAAGATCACTTGAGGCTGCGGCAGTCGCTCGCGCAGCCGTCACCCGCGACGACGTTCCCGTCGTCGCAGACCTCGCCCCCGTCCAGGACCCCGTCGCCGCAGCGCGGGATCGTGCAGTTCTTCCGGCAGCTCGACGTGCTGTCGTAGGCGCGGATCGTCACGGGCTCGTTCAGCTTGAGGCCGACGCGCGTCAGGTCCGCCTTCACGAAGCCCCACGAGCTGATTCCCTTCTGGAAGCTAGGCGAGATCACGATGGTCCACGTGCCGGGGAAGGGGAGCCCGCCGATCACGCCGCCATCGCTGTTGTTGTCGAAGTTCCACTTGCCGGTGACCGTCGTGGGACCCGAAGCGAAGAACTCGCTCGGCGAGTCGTCCGCCACGTCGATCGCGAAGCCTTGCGGGATCCCGGTGATCGTCATGTCGACGCGGGCGGAGGGTTGGTTCTGGTCTTGCCCGTGCGTGACGAACATCGAGAGGCGTCCCGTGTTCGCGTCGACGTACATGTAGGTCCGGCTCTCGCTCGGTGCCTCGAAGCCGGTGTGCGAGCTCGCGGAGGAGTAGCTGTAGAACGCCGTCGCCGTCTGCTTGCGGATGAGCGCGTTGGTGCCGAAGGCGGGGGTCGACGGCTGCGAGACCTCGAACGCGGGGCGGTCGCCGTTGGAGGGACCGAGGTCGCATTGTTCGGAGCCCGCCCGCTTGCCGTCGCCGCAGACGGGGAGCTTGCAGTCGTTCTGGCATCCGTCGTCGTCGATGGCGTTGGCGTCGTCGCACTGCTCGTGCCCCGCCCACGTGAAGCCGTCGCCGCAGCGGGGGGCTTGGCACTTCACGCAGTCGTCGGTCGGGATGGCGTTGGCGTCGTCGCAGGTCTCGACGCCCTTCTGGACGAAGCCGTCGCCGCAGAACGCGAGCGCGCAGCTCGTGAGGCATCCGTCGGTGTCGTCGTTGTTTCCGTCGTCGCACGTCTCGGGCGGCTGGACCTTTCCGTCGCCGCACGTCGTGGGCCCGCAGTTCGCGGGGCAGCTGTCGCCATCGACCGTGTTGTGGTCGTCGCACGCCTCGACGCCGGTCCAAACGACACCGTCCCCGCACTTCGCCTTGGTGCAGTTGGCGCGGCAGGCGTCGGTGTCGACGAAGTTGCCGTCGTCGCAGGCTTCGCCGGGGTCCAAGACGCCGTTCCCGCAGCTCGGGCCACCGCCACCGGCGCGAACGCCGTCGTCGAGAGCGGTGCGGGAGCCACACGCGACGACGAGGGCGAGGGCAGCCAGGCTGAACGCACGCATTGCCGTCATCGTACTCTTTCTCGTGCGCGCCGTACCAAGGAGGAGAACCCGGCTCGCCGCCTGGGCGAGGGGCCGCTTCCGCACTACGATTCACCCCGTGGTTCCCGCCGCGCGCGTTGAACGGGTGTTCGAGTGTCTGCGTTCGGGGCTCGTCGAGCGCGACGAGGCACTTTGGCTCGGGCTCCTCGCGGCAGTCGCGGGCGAGCACTACTTGTTGGTCGGCCCACCGGGCACGGCGAAGAGCCTCCTCGCGCGGCGCCTTCACCGCGCCTTCCGCGGACGCTATTTCGAGCGGCTCCTGACGCGCTTCACGGTGCCCGAGGAGATCTTCGGCCCGCTCTCGCTCCGCGGCCTCGAGCGCGACGTCTACGAGCGCCTCGGCGAAGGCTACCTGTCCACGGCCACGATTGCCTTCCTCGACGAGATCTTCAAAGCAAACAGCGCAATCCTCAACTCCCTGCTGGGCATTCTGAACGAGCGCGTGCTCGATCAGGGGGCGCGGCGCGATCCCGTGCCGCTCGTCTCGCTCGTCGGCGCGAGCAACGAGCTCCCTGCGGGGGACGAGCTCGCCGCCTTGTCCGATCGCTTCGTCGTCCGCTACGTCGTCGGGCCGGTCTCGCGCGAAGGCTTCGCGAGCTTGCTCGGCGCCGACGAGGCCGAGCTCCCCGACGTACCGGAGGAGCTGACGCTCTCCGAGACCGACCTCGCCGAAGTGCGCCGCGCCGCCGCGGCCGTCGCCTTGCCCGAGTGGGTCACCGATCTCCTCGGCCACGTCCGCGAGCTCTTCACGCAGAAGGGCGTCTACGTCTCGGATCGGCGCTGGCGCAGAGCGGTCCACCTCCTCCGCGTCGCCGCGGTGCTCGATGGGCGGACGGCGGTCACGCTCGCCGACCTCGATCTGCTGCGGCACCTGCTCTGGCTTCACGCCACCGATCGCGAGACCGTGGCGACCACCCTGAGGCGCGCCTTCGTGGACACGTTCCTCGCGGAGCCGGAGCGCTTCGGCGCGCTCGTCGCTTCGCTCGAGAAGGCGCTCGTCGGCGAGTCGACCGAGCAGGCGCAAGCCTACTCGGCGGACGGGCCGCTGTTCGTCGACGAGGGCGGCGCGGACACGCTCGCGCCGAGCTCGCGCCGGCCGCGGCGGACCGAGGCCGGCGAGTTCCTGTTCCACGCGCCGCCGGGGAGCTCCCGCTACGCCTGCACTGCGGCGCAGCTCCGCGAGCACTTGACCGCCTCCGAGGCCGCCGCGTGGGTGCGCGATCCGAGTCATCGGTTCATCGACGACGTGCCGAACAAGGTGAAGCTCGTGGCGCGCACGTTCTCCGAGGAGCACGTCGCGCGGCGCCTCACCGAGGTCGACCGCCTCCGCGCGCACCTCGCCGACTTCCAGCGCACGATCGCCGCGATCCTCGAGGGGCCGGCGACCGAGGGGGGGGCTCGCGAGCGAGGTCGCGCGTGCGAATGCGCTGCTCGGCGAGCTGGAGGCGCGTCTCGGGCTCGTGCGTGACGGCTTCGCGACCCTCCCCACCGAGGCGAAGGTCGCCTCGTGATCCCGCTCCGGTACGCCGCGTTGGATCTGCTGCCGGAGAGGCTCCGGGACCCGGTGATCGCTCACCCCCACGGGCACATCGACGAGCGCGTCGCCACGCTGGCTCTCCTGCGCGACGAGCTCCTCCGCGGGAAGGTGCCACCGCGCACCGCGCTTCGGTGGCCCGAAGCCGAGCTCGCGGTCGTGCTGCACGACGCGCTCGCGCGCTCCGGCGTCGCGGCGGCGTGCAAGGGCAACCCGGAGATCGTCGACGAGGTCATCCTGACGCTCGTCGAGTCCTCGATCACGACGGAGCGATTCCTCGCCGCCGCGCAGGATCACTTCCTCGCGCTGGGCGTCATCGCCGCGGCCAAGCAGTGCAACGTCGCCGTCCCGGACGACCTCGCGCTCGACGCGGGGAAGTGCGCGGGGTGGTGCGGCGTGACGCTCGGCCGTGACGCGCTCGCGAAGGTGAAGGAGGACGCCCGAAGGCTCTCGATCCAGATGGCCTGCGAGAAGCTCGGCGTCACCCTCACCACGTGGAACGAGCGCTTGACCGACATGCTCGAGCTGCGGGACCTCCTCGTCCAATGCGCGCCGGCGTGGTTCTCTCGTGCCAGCGTACCTCTCCACGCGCTGGCGCGGACGGACGCTCCGACGCTACGCGAAGCGCTCCGCCGCCTGAGGGAGCTCGCGGAGCTCCTTCAGGAGCTCGGCCGGCGCCTCCAGTCGCCGCTGCGGAGCCCGGAGCTCGCGTTCGAGGCGATCTCGGGCGCGCTGCGGCGGCCCGTCGCGCGCGTCGACGAGCGCATCCCCGAAGCGTCGGTCGAGGTTCGCGGGCTCGAACGGAGCGACGAGATCGCGCGGATGCTCGCCAGCGAAGCCGTGAGCTTGATGCACCCGCGGCTCCGTTGGCTGTGGCACGCCCGTCGCGCCGAGCGAGCGCTCCTCTGCTACCACGCCGAGGGCGCCGGCATGACCGAGGTGCTCGAAGAGTACGGCGAAGGAGACGTGCCGCAGCGCAAGCCGAGCGACCGCGGGCCGGTGCTCGTCTGCCTCGATGTCTCCGGCTCGATGGCTGGCGCTCCGGGCAAGATCGCGCAGGCGGTCACGCTCCACGTCGCGCTCAGCGCGATGGCCGAGGAGCGCGCGTGTCACGTCTTCTCTTTCAGCGGGCCGGGAGACGTGGTCGAGCACGCGATCGGCACCGGTGAGGCGGGCGTCGAGGGCATCCTCACCTTTCTGCTCCTCGTCTTCGCGGGCGGCACCGACGTGGAGGAGCCGCTCCGCCGCGCGCTCGAGAAGCAAGAGCACGAGCGCTTTCGAAACGCCGACGTCCTGATTGTGACCGACGGCGCGTTCCCGGTGGACCGCACCCTCACCAAGCAGATCGAGCGCGCGAAGGAGACGCGCGGTCTGCGCGTGCACGGGCTCGTGATCGGTCCCGGGGACCTGGACGCAACGGCTCGGGTGTGCACGACCGTGCATCGCCTCGCGGATTGGGTCCGCTGATTCTGGCGCAGTTTCTGCGCTTTTCTTGCGCTCTCGACCGACTAGCCTGGGCGCATGAAGCGATCGATCTCTCTCGCGTTCGTCTCCGCGCTCCTCTTCGCTTGCGCTGGGGGCACTCCTCCGGCAAATGGGCCGAAGGAGGCCAAGGCCGACCCGGAGTACGACACGCTCTGCGCCGGCGTCGCGGCCGAGGACCAGGCGACGTGCCCGATGCGCTGGGTCAAGACGGTCGAGGACGTCGAGGGCGGCATCGTCATGCACCTCGGCTCGGACGCGCCGGCGGTCCCGGAGCTCGAGAAGCGCATGAAGTGTCACCGCGCGTGGATGGCGCACGATCCCAAGAACGACATGCCGGGCTGTCCGCTCGGCTCGCCCGGCATCACCGTGAGCGCGAGCTCCGGCGCACAAGGGCCCGACCTGAAGCTCGTCGCCACGAGCCCGGCCGACGTGGCCGAGGTGCGCCGGCGCGCCCACGCACGCTTCGACGGGAAGTGACGGCACGGCGCACGAACACGCCGCTCACTCGAACGCACGGCGCAGCACCCGCGCCACGCTTCGGAGCCCGAAGCGCACGATGCTCCCTCCCGCGAACGCACGCAGGGACTCGATCAGCGCGAGGAGCGGCGACGCTCCTTGCGGCACGACGAGGTAGAGCGTCTCCCACGAGTCCGGGCGCAGCCGCGCGCGGAACGCCTCGAGGCCGCGAAAATCGTAGAACGGGCGCATGACCGCTCGAATCGCGCGGAGGAATCGAGGCACGCGCTCTCCCGCGAGCGGCACCATTCCGAGGGTGACGAACGAGACGCCTGCCGCCCACGCCGCCTCGACGGCCGCGTCGATCAGGAGCTCGTTCGTCCCG
This sequence comes from Polyangiaceae bacterium, assembly GCA_044224495.1. Taxonomy (GTDB): domain Bacteria; phylum Myxococcota_A; class Polyangia; order Polyangiales; family Polyangiaceae; genus JBGAKG01. The sequence goes on from JBGAKG010000021.1 coordinate 112,911, forward strand.
TTGGGCGCCTCCGGCAGGCGCGCGATCGTCTCCACGAGCCACCCGCCGCGGGCGTAGATGGGAGCGGCTCCGAGCGCGGCGACGATCGCGCCCTCCCGCTCGGCGACGAAGAGCGTGCGCTCGCCGAGGCGCTCGAACGGACGCGGCTCCACCAAGAAGCCCATCGGCGGCATCCGGCGATCGTCCAACCACGCGCGGAGCACCTCGGCCGTCTTCCCGTGCAGCGCGCCGAGGTCGGTTGCGTCGACGCGCCGTACCGTGACGCCTTTGGCGCGCGCGCGGTGCAGCTGCGCGCGGATGGACCGAACGTGAACGGCGCGGTCGCGCCACCCTTCCACCGTCCAGAGCGGTTGGGCTCCGAGCGCGAGGGCTCGCCACGTCGTCGCCGCACCGACGAAGCGCGTGCCCGAGCCGAAGAAGCACACCCGGCGGCCAGCCGCCTCGGCGGCGCGGCGAAACGCCTCCGCCACGGCGAGCAGGCGCCGATGCTCCGCGATGGGCGCGCCCGCGCCGACCCACGCGCTCCCCGTGTCGGCGTAACCGACCAGGGCGTCGCCGTCGAAGAAGCGGCCGAAGCCATCGTTCGTGACTTGGAACGAGTGGGCGTTCCAGCCGTGGCGCCGAACGATCGTGAGCGCGCGCTCCGTCACGGGGTCTCCTCTGGAGCGGAGAGTGACACCATCCGAGGAAGGAGGCGAGCGTGGCCACCGAGGGTGGGCAGCGGGTTCGGCTGTCGGTGGCCACGCTTCCCCGGCGGGAGGATGGGCGCGCGGGGTCGGTTGCTTGCCTCGGCCGGGGACGCTAGCGTTCGGTCAGATTGTCTGGAAGAACGAACGAAGGACATCTCTTGGCACTTTGAGCGACAGATGGAGTGGCTCAACTATCACCACCTCTACTACTTCTCGGTCATCGCGCGCGAGGGTGGCGTCGCCGCTGCGGCGCGCGAGCTCCGGCTGACCCACTCGACCTTGAGCGCCCAGCTCCGGATGCTCGAGGCACACTTCGGGGCTCCGCTCTTCGAGCGGCGCGGGAAGAAGCTCGTGCTCACGCCGTTCGGCGTGGAGGCCGCGAGCTACGCGGCGGACATCTTCCGCCTCGGCCGCGAGCTCGGGGACGTGGCGCGGGGGCGCGCGCACCCCGGCCGCGGGGGGCTCCGCGTCGGGGTGGTGGCCAGCCTCCCGAAGACGCTCGTCGTGCGGTTGCTCGAGCCCGGACTCGCCGTCGAGCCGGACGGGCTCGTGCAAGTGCGGCAGGCACCCCTCGGTACGCTGGTCGAGGAGCTCGCGGGGGGACGGCTCCACCTCGTGCTCGCGGACGAGGTGCCCGACACCTCCGCTGCGAAGATCCACGCGCACCCGCTCGGAGAGACCGAGATCCTCCTCTATGCGCGGCGAGGGATCGCGCGCGCGCATCGCGCAGGTTTCCCGGCGAGCCTGCGCACCGCGCGGATGCTCTTGCCGTCGCCGTCGTCGCCTCTGCGCCGGCGGTTGGACGCGTGGTTCGCCGAGCACGACATGGTGCCATCGCTCGCGGCCGAGATCGACGACGCAGGCATCTTGCGTGCGTTCGGTGGAGCGGGGAGGGGCGTGTTCCCGGTTCGGGCGGCGCTCCGCGCCGAGGTCGAGAGCCTCCACGACGTGAGCCTGGTGGGCGCGTGCGAGGGCGTTCGCGAGCGCTACTACCTGCTCAGCCCCGAGCGCCGGATCCGCCACGCCGCGGTCGCCGCTCTCGTCGAGAGCGCGCGCGCCGAGCTCCACGCGATCGCGAAGGCGCGCGCCCGGCGCCGCTGAGGTGCGTCAGCTTCGGCGCGCCCGCGGTCGCTGGTCGCCAATCCGGCGCGCGAGCTCCTCGAGCATCGCCTTCGTGGCCTCGACCTCTCCCGCGTTCGCTCGCGCGAGCATCTGCTCGACGGCGTGCTCCACGGTCCCGGCCGACTGACGCACGAGCGCCGTCCCGCGCTTCGTCAGGACGAGCTTCACGCGGCGCGCGTCGCGGCGGTCCTTCTTCCGCTCCACGAGTCGCTTCTCGACGAGCCGCCGCAAATGCGTCGAGACGGTGCCCGGGTCGAGGTGGAGCAGCTCGGCGAGCTGACCCGCCGTGACGCCGGGGCAGAGGCCGAGGCAGCGCAGGACGAGCCGCTGCTGCGCCGTGACGCCGAGGCTCCGCTCCATCAGCACCGAGAGGCGCTCGAGCGCATGGCTCAGCGCCCACAGCCGCCGCAGGAAATCCAGGGTCGGCTCTTCGGCGAACGGTGAGGTCACGTCGTCCTCGGCTCCACCCGATGGTCGACGAACATGCGCAGCAAGCGATCCATCTCGAGTTGGTCGCGGAGATAGTAGCGCGCCGCGCTGAACTTGGAGCGCCCGACGCGGACGGTGACGAGCCGGCCGGGCTCGTCGAGCGCGAAGACGTCCTCGTCCGTGACGTCGTCGCCGACGTAGAGCGCCGTGTCCAGCGCGGCGCGGTCGCGGAGCTCGACGACGGCCTCGCCCTTGGTCGGCGCACCGGACGGGGTCAGGTTCACGACGAGCTTTCCGCCGCTCCGGCGCATCGGCCGCGGCAGATCCAGCAGCGCTTCGTCGATCGCCCGGCGCGTCGCCCGCTTTCGGCGGGCCTGCCGGTAGTGAACGGCGAGCGAGAACGTCTTGTCCTCGATCTCGACGCCCGGGATGGACGCAAGCCGCTTCTCGAGCAACGGCAGCACCTTGCGGACGTCGTCGGCGGAGGTCTTCATGTCACCGCCCGGCTCGATCCCGTGGTTCCCGATGACCCAGCGGACCGGACAGCCTTCGATCCGCGAACCGACGTCGGCGCGCGAGCGGCCCGAGATGACGGCGCACGGGTAGAGGTGGCACACGTGACGGAAGAATCGGCGGGTGGCGCTCCGCATCGTCGCGGCCTCCCGGTTCGCAACGATCGGGGCGAGCGTGCCGTCGAAGTCGAAGGCGAGCAGGACGCGCGCCTCGGCCAGGCGGGCGACGAGAGCGGCTCCTTCACCAGTGCAAATTCGATTCATCCCAGCATGCTCATAGCCGAAGCATTCCTTGGATATCCAATGGATTTGGACAAAACGCCCTTGTCGAGCGGGCCATCGTCGATGGTCGAACGAACAGACAACTGGCTCGCGAGCCCGAGAGTGAGAATGGCGACCGTTCCGTCCATGTCCTCTCGCGTGAGCCCGACGACCGCCGTTCGCGATCTCGCGTCGCGCATCCGCGCTCGCTTCGTTCGCGCCGAGCTGAAAATCGCGCCGTCGGAGTCGCAGCGCCTCTTCGTCCTCACGTTGATGATCGGCGTCCTCTGCGGGCTCGCCGCGGTGGCGTTTCACCTGGCGATCCAGCTCGTGGAGCACCAGCTCATCCAGCGCGCGCTCGCGGCGCCGGGGCGCTGGTGGATGGTGTGGGGCATCGCGACGCCGACGCTCGGGGCGGCCACCGTCGGCGCGCTCCTGCACTGGGTCGTGCCCGGCGCGCGGGGCAGCGGCGTCCCTCAGGTGAAGGTGGCCTACGCGTCGCGCGTCGGCGCCGTTCGTCTGCGCGACGCGGTCGGGAAGTTCTTCCTCGGCGCGCTCCAGATCGGCTCCGGCTCGTCGCTCGGGCGCGAAGGCCCGACGGTGCAGATCTGCGCGGGCGTCGCGAGCGCGCTCGGGCGGCTCGCGCAAGTCTCCCCGCAGAGCCGCCGCAAGCTGATCCCGGTCGGTGCGGCGGCCGGTATCGCCGCCGCCTTCAACGCCCCGATCGCCGCGGTCACGTTCACGATCGAAGAGGTCGTCGGCAAGCTCGACCAGACCGTTCTCTCCGGCGTCATCATCGCGGCCGCCGTCGCCGCCGTGATCGAGCGCAGCGCGCTCGGTACGCACCCGGTCTTCGACATCCCGCACCCGTTCGCGCTCGACGATGCGCGGTCGCTCGTCTTCTACGCGTTGCTCGGCGTCGTCGCGGCGATGGTGTCGGTCCTCTTCACCGACGGACTGCTCGGGCTCCGAAAGCGCATCCGCCGCCAGAAGCTCGTTCCCCCGCCGCTCCAACCGGCGCTCGGCGGTCTGGTCACCGGGATCCTCGCGGTCGTCTCGCTCCAATGGCTCCGTGTCGGCGGAGTCACCGGTGGCGGCTACGAGCAGCTCCGTGCGTCGCTCTCGAGCGAGCTCGGCGTGAAGGTCATGCTCGCGCTCTGCGCGATGAAGCTCGTCGCGACGATCTTCTCCTACTCGAGCGGTGGCGCGGGCGGCATCTTCGCGCCCGCGCTCTTCGTCGGCGCGATGATCGGCGGTTCGTTCGGGGCGCTCGATCGGAGCGTCTTCCATCACCCGGATGCCGTCCTCGGCGCGTTCGCGCTGGTGGGCATGGGCGCGGTCTTCAGCGCGACCATCCGCGCGCCGATGACGAGCGTGCTCATCATCGTCGAGATGACGTCCGGTTACGGCCTCATCCTCCCGCTGATGATCGCGAACATGAGCGCGTACGTGCTCGCGCGCCACTGGCGGCCCGAGCCGATCTACGAGGCGCTGCTGGCCCAGGACGACATCCACCTCCGCGAGCACGCCACCCTCGACGCGCTCGACGAGCTCTCGCTCGCGAACGTCGTGGATCGCGTCGGCGCGGAGCTCACGTTCCGACCTGCGGCGACCGCGGGCGAGATCCTCGAGCGGACCGAGGGCTCACGGCGCGAGGTGCACCCGGTCGTCGACGAGGAGGGGCACCTGGTCGGGCTCTTGACCCAGCACGATCTCGGCAAGCTCGCCGGCGAGCCCGAGCTCATGCTCCTCGTCACCGCGTCGGACATGATGCGGCCGCCCGTCTCGGTCTCGATCGACGACGACCTGAGGACGGCGTTCGAGCTCATGCGCTCGACGAAGCTGCGCGAGCTCCCGGTGGTCGACGGCTCCGGCGCGATCGTCGGGTTCATCGACGAGTCGACGATCGCGCGCGCCTACCTGCGATCGCAGGGCCCGAAGTCCACGCGCACCCTGCCGAGCGACGACGGCCCGGCGTCCTCCGACTGAGCGCCCGCTACTCGAAGCGGAAGGGGTCCGCGTCGGCCTCGCTCACGAAGATCTCGAGGCCGCGCAGGCGCTCGCGAAGGAGCTGCGCCAGCCGGACGAGCACGGCGCGCTCGCTCGTGGAGTGGCGCAGGCAGACGACGGTGATGCCGCGGGCGGCGGCCCACAGCGCGTCGTGGTGGCGGAGCTCTCCGGTCACGTAGAGATCGGCGCCCGCGCGGTGGGCATCCTTCACCATGTCCCCCGCGGAGCCCGCGGAGACGGCGACCAGGTTCACCGGGCCATCGGCCGGGCCCGCGACCATGACGGTGGACACGTTGAGGTTGGCCTTCACGAGCGCGACGAGCTGCGCGCGCGAGCGCGTGTTGACCGGGCCGACGCGGCCGAAGCCCATGTTCTCTTCGTCGTCCTTGCGTCGCCCGAACTTGCGGAGCGGGTGGCGCGCGGTCATGCCGACCGCATCGGCGAGGATGTCGTTGGTGCCGCCGTCCGCGATGTCGAGCGCGGTGTGCGGGCTGTAGATCGCGCGGCCGCGCTTGATCGCGTCGTAGACGAGCGTGTCGCCGGCGATGCGCTTGATCCCGTCGAAGATGATCGGGTGGTACGCGACGACGAAATCGGCGCGCTTCTGGTCGGCTTCCTTCGCGACGGCGTCGGTGTAGTCGATGCAGAGGAGCACCCGATCGACGGTGTGGTCCGGGCTGCCGACGAGCAGCCCGACGTTGTCCCAGCTCTCCGCGTAGCGGAGCGGAGCGATCGCCTCGAGGGCGTCCGTGATCTCGCTGACGAGCATCGCGCCCGAGGATACACCGCCGCATCGGCGAACGTCGATCAGCGATCTTCGACCGCGCGCCGATCGATCCACATCTCTTCCCGAGACGAGATCGACTTGTCCTCGAGCGTGACCTCGAGGAGGTCGCCCGAGGTGCCCCAGACGTCGAGCCGGGCCCCGCGCTCGAACGTGGCGTCGGAGAAGGGATGATGGTCCTCGCCGAGCAGCACGCGCGCCGGCCGAGCCACGGTCACGGTGCGGAGGGGACCACCGCTCCCGCCCGACATGCCGATGCCACCGAGGCCGAGCATGCCGCCCGCGCCTTCGTCGAGCTCGCTCCGCCGCGCCCACCCGTCGAGGCCGAGGCCGCGCTCGTGCCAGCGGAGGTGCACCCACTCGCCCGAGGTCTCCCGCGCCGCGAAGGCGATCGAGCCCTCCCCGGGGCGAACGGTGACGAACACCTCGCCGGCGGGTCGGGTCCGCAGCTCGAGCTGCGCGCCGAGCGGGACGAGACCATCGTCCACGTCCTCTTCGCGCGGCGGATCGATCGCCTTCGGATCGTACGCCATCATCCCACATGCGACGCTCGCCTCGAACCAGGCGGGCGCGTCGAAGCCGGTGGCGCGCCGGACCACGATTTGGCCGCGGTGCGTTCCGAGCACCTCGACCGGAACTCCGCGGTCGATCCACATGTGCTCGGGCACGACGTCGCCGGCGGTGCGGAGCTGGAAGCGACGCCCCGCGAGCTTCGACCAGGCGTGGACCGCGATCCGGGATTGGTTTCCGAGCGCGACCGCCGCGAACCCGGTCGAAGAAGGGTCGTGGGCGAGCGGAAGCTCGCTCCAAGCGATGCCCACTTCGTCGGTCTTCTCGACCGTGAAGACCGGCTCCTTGTCGCGCGCGGAGCCGTAGAGCCCGAGCTCGGGTCGCTCCTCCCACTCGTTCTCGACGAGCTCGCCGTCGCCCATGATCGTGCAGCTCGGAAAAGACTCGGCGGGCGCGACCGGGATGGCCGAAGGGGGCGCGAGCGCGACGACCACCGATGGGGCGTCGTGCACCGCGCAAGCGGACGCCGTCAACGCGAGCGCGAGCATCAGCCCCGAAGGCGACATGCGGCGGGCGCGTCTGTCGCGTCGGGCGCGTCGGTCGCGTCTGTCTCGGTGAGCGGTAGGGCGCATGGTTCCGTCAGCCTGACAATCCCATCGGAGCAAGGTTTCCGTGCGATGATGCCAAAAATGCGTGCGATCCGCTTCCACGGACTCGGCGGTCCCGAGGTCCTCAAGGTCGATGACGTCCCCGAGCCCGCGCCGAAGCCGGGCCAAATCGCGATCCGCGTCCGCGCGGTCGGCGTGAATTGGGCGGACGGCCACTTCCGCAAAGGCGAATACTTCATCAAGCCCGTGTTCCCGCAGATCGCCGGGATGGAAGCCGCGGGCGAGGTCATCGCGCTCGGCGAGGGCGTGACCGGGCCCGCCATCGGGACCAAGGTCATGGCGCTCGGCCCGAACGCCTACGCGGAGCAGATGGTGGCGCGCGCGGAGCACGTGTACCCGATGCCGGAGGGTCTCTCCTTCGAAGACGCCGCGGCGCTCCCGATCCAGGGGCTCACCGCGATGCACGTGTTGAAGCAGTTCGGGCGGCTCGCCGCGGGCGAAGGCGTCCTGGTCCACGCGGCTGCCGGCGGCGTCGGCACGTTCGCCGTGCAGCTCGCGAAGCGCATGGGCGCCGCGTTCGTGGCGGGCACCGTCGGCTCGGCGGAGAAGATCGGGCTCGTCCGCGAGCTCGGCGCGGACGTGGTGATCGACGCCTCGAAGGAGGACTTCGTCCAAGGCGTGAAGAGCGCGCGCAAGCGCGGGGTGGACGTCGTGCTCGAGATGGTCGGCGGCGCCGAGCAGTACATGCGGAACCTCGCGTGCCTCGCGCCGTTCGGGCGCATGGTCGTCTACGGCGCCGCCAGCGGTCAGCTCCGCGGGACCTTCGAGCCCGTCGGGCTGATGGGGAAGAACCTGACCGTGAGCGGCTACTACCTCACGCCGCTGCTCGACCAGGTCGCGCTCTGCGCGCCGCCGCTGGCGGAGCTCGCGCGGTGGGTCGTGGACCGCAGCGTGCGGGTGGTCCGCGCGAAGACGTACCACTTCAGCGAGGTGGTCGAGGCGCATCGCGCGATGGAAAAGCGCTCCACGGTCGGCAAGATCGTGCTGGTCCCGTGACCCGCTGATCGTGATATGCCCGGCGTCATGGACTTCGACAAGATGATGGCCGAGCTCTTCGCCGACGAGGATCGTGCGCGGGCCATGGCGCGCCACTTGATGGAGCTCGCTCAGCGCGATCCGGCGGCGGCGGTGCGGGAGAAGGAGAGCGTCCTCGCGTTCCTGCGCGGCCCGATGGAGCGCCACATGGCGTACGAGGAGACGATGATGTTTCCCAAGCTCGTGACGCACGGTCTCGAGCCCGAGGTGGACGTCGCGAAGAAGCACCACGAGCAGCTCCGGGCCGAGGCGCAGAAGCTCGAGAAGGCGACGGCGCCCGACGAGATCGCGCGCGCCATCTTCCTGGCCGCGCGGCTGATGCTCCACCACACCAACTTCGAAGGCGACTTCATCTACCCCGAGCTTTCCATCGAGCAGTGGAAAGCGCTGATGCTCGCGACGAAGTAGGCTCGCTCAGCGAATCACGCGCGCGAGCTCCTGCTCGAAGATGCGGCGCACGATCGCGATCGCGCACGCGTAGGTGCTGTCGACGCCGAAGTAGCTGAGGCTCTTCGAGAGCAGCTCCTGGCGGCGCGAGTAAGGCGTGTCCGAGGCGTAGTGCACGATCCCGACCTCGAACGGCGTTCGCCCCGCCAAGGGGACGATCTCGTTCGTGCGCACGCGGGTCGGGCTCACGAGCTCGTACGCGGCGGCGAGGAACGGACCGGCCTCCATCTCGAGCACGGTGTAGCCGTCCCGGTAGAAGGCGTTCATGTAGTTCTTGTTCTGGAGGAACGCGCTCCGCACGGTGAGCGCGGACTGGTTGTCGAAGACGGTGCCGTAGCGGAGCCACGGCTGCACGTCCTTCGCCCGGAAGCCGTTGTCGAAGAGGAACGTGTTGCGGGTGTGCTCGTCGAAGACGGCGCCCGAGAGCATGACGTCGCCGACGCGCCCGTTGAGCGTCGCGGCCTTGCCCATGATGTACACGCCGCGGATGTCCCCGACGCCTTGGCCCAAGCGGGACAGCAGGTGATACGCCGCCATGCCGAGCGGGTAGTCGATGTTGATCACGAGCGCGTCGCTGCGCGTGATGCGCTCGAGCCCGGGGATCAGGAGCCGCGGATCGATCCGGGTCGTGTCGATCTTGGCGAGCTCGATGATCTGAGCGTCCACGTCGATGTGGCCCGGCTCGCTCACGTGGACGAGCCCGCTCTCGGCCTCGAACGCGCGCACGTCGGCCATGCGCTTGCCGCTCGTGTCGGCGTGGATGTAGGCGCGGAGCAGGTAGTGGACCAGGCTCGCCTGCGCCGCCTCGTCCTTGTTCGCGATCGCGGCTTCGAGCTCTTCGGCCAGGCCCTCGGGGTTCTGCTCCTTCGTGAACGCCGCGATGGCGTCGCGGTGCGTCCAGCCGTAGCCACCGACCAAGTTCGCGATCGCGTGCGTGTTGGAGGAGACGAAGTAGACGGGGCGCCGGCGCACGTTGCCCTCGCGCAGGTAGATCGGCTCGATCCCGCTCCACCAACGCTGGGCGGCGCGCTGGAACTGCGAGTACGAGGAGGCGAGCATCTGCACCGTCAGATCGCAGTCGTGGGAGCGCACCGCGGCGATCCCATTCGCGAAGTGAGCGCTCCCGAACGCCGCGCGGAGCGAGGCGAGCCCGGCGTCGTCGAGGGCGAGCAGCTCCTTGAGCTTCGCGTCGTCGAGCTCACCCGCGACGCCGCGCAAGCGCGCGTGCATCTTGTTCCACTCGATCTGGTAGGCGGTGACGATCGGCACGAGGTCGTCGATGTCGCTCACGCTCGCGATGAAGACGCCGAGCGCCTTCTTCCCGTCCCACCGGAGGGGACGGCGGCGGCCGCGCGTGCGCGTCGGCTTCCACGTGCGCACGGCGTAGCCCTCGGCCTCGAAGAGCTCGTGCGATTGACCGAGGACGAGCAGATCGACGTTGGGCATCTCCGCCGGGAGGCGCGCCGCGGCATACGCGAACGCCGCCGCGTCGACCTCGGTCGAGAGCGCGCGCGGGTGGAGCGACGAGCCGCTGTACGCGTGGGCCTCTTCGAACGCACGGACGCGGACACGGCCGCTCGAGCGGAGGAGCGAGTTGTACGTGCGGACGTAGAGATCGATTTCGTCGGAGGGGGCGACCGGCGCTTGGCGTTCCACGCGCCGAACCTAACACGAACCGTTGGTGGCCTCTTCGACGAGGATGGAGATCCCCTCGGCGAAGACGCGCGGGGAGGGGCGCGAGAACGCGAGCCGAAGCCCCGCGCCGGAGCCGCGCATTCGGCACAGCACCTCGGGCAGAACCGCCACGCCCCGCGCGAGCGCGCGCCGCGCCAGGGCCGCCGTGTCGAGGCCCGGCCACTCGGTCCAGAGCGCGAGCCCGCCGTCGGCGGGGTGAAAGCGGAGGCGGCCGCTCCGCGCGGCGCGTTCCAGCGCCGCGATCGCCGCGTCACGGCGCTCGGCGTAGACGCGGCGCGCCCGACGGACATGGCGCTCGAAGCCGCCGCTCTCGATCCACTCGGCGAGGGCGGCCTGGGTCGGCCCGTCTCCGGCGCGCGCGCCGATCCGGCGCCGCGCCGCCGCAGCGGCGATCAGCGGCTCGCTCGCCGCGAGCACGCCGACGCGAAGGCCCGGTGCGACGAGCTTGGAGAGCGTCGCCACGTAGACGACGTGCGGGGCGTCGGACGAAGCGGCGAGCGGCGGCTGGGGCGCGCCGCGGAAGTGGTACTCGTGATCGTAGTCGTCCTCGAGCACGGCGATCCCGCGCTCGAGCGTGAGCGCGAGGAGCGCGCGCCGCCGGAACGCGCTCATCGTCACCGTCGTCGGGTATTGGTGCGTCGGCGTCACGTACACCAGCCGCACGCGGCGCCGGCGGGAGAGCGCCGCGAGCGCGTCGACCCGGAGCCCTTCGCCGTCGACGGGGAGCGGGACGACCTCGGCGCCCGTCGCGCGAAAGGAATCCCACGCGGGGACGTAACCGGGCTCTTCGACGGCGACGACGTCGCCCGGAGCGAGCAGCACCTGCGCCGCGAGCGCGAGCGCCTCCTGCGAACCGCCGGTGACGAGCATGCGCTCGGGGCGGAGCCCGCGGGCCCGGCGGAGATAGCGCGAGAGCTCGGCGAGGAGCCGCGGATGTCCGCGCTCCTCGATCCGGTCGAGCAAGCGCGCGCCGCTCCGCGCGAGCACGTGCGCCCACGCCGCGCGGAGCTCGCCGAGCGGCAGCAACGCCGGATCCGGCGTCGCGGTGTGGAGCGGGTGGGTGATCTCGCTCTCGGGCACGACCGCAGGTGGGGGCTCGAAGACGAGGCGGAACGCGTGGCTCCGGACGCGGGCCGGATCCGCCTCGCCCATCGCGGCGAGCTCGGGCGCGGGGGCGAGCGCGCGGTACCCACGGCGCGGCTCCGCGACCACCAGCCCCTCGGCGACGAGCGCATCGAACGCGAGCTGCACGGTGTGGCGATGCACGTCCCACCGATCGCCGAGCTCGCGCGTCGACGGGAAGAGCTCTCCCGGGGCCACCGCGCCGCTCGCGACGAGCCGCCGGAGCGCGTCGGCCACGGCGCTCCAACGCTTGCCTCTGCTCGTGCTCTGGCGCGCCGGGCCACGCGCGACGAAGCTTCGCATCTGGTCGAAGCATATTCTCGAATCTGGTCGAGTCACAAGGACCAGATGGCCTCACGCTCGGGGCATGACCACCACGCCTCACGGGCCCCTCGCTCCCGTCGTCTTGGAGGGCCCGCTCGTTCGCCTCGAGCCCCTGGCCCCGGAGCACTTCGCGCCGCTGACGGAGGTGGCGCTGTCCGATCGCTCGATCTGGACGTTCATCCCCTACCGGATGGAGAGCGCCGACGACGTCGCGAAGGTGCTCGGGCTCGGCCTCGAGCTGCAGCGCCGCGGCGCGGCCATCGTCCACGTGACGCGCCTCCGCGACGGCACGATCTGCGGATCGACGAGCATCCGCTCGGTGGACCCGGCGGTCCCTTCGGTCGAGATCGGGGGCACCTGGCTCGCGCCGCGCTGGCAGCGCAGCGGCGTGAACCGCGCGGCGAAGCGGCTCCAGCTCGCGCACTGCTTCGAGGTGCTCGGGTGCGAGCGCGTCGAGCTCAAGACCGACGTCCGCAACGAGCGCTCGCGCACGGCGATGACGCGGCTGGGGGCGAAGCTCGAGGGCGAGTTCCGCGCCCACATGCGCCGGGGCGACGGCACGCTCCGCGACAGCGCGTGGTTCTCGATCCTACGCGGCGAGTGGCCCGCGATTCGAGCGCGCCTCGACGATGCGCCTCAGCGGACGAACGCGAGGTAGATCACGACGAACAGGAGCGGGAACGCGACCGCGCCGGTCTTGTCGAGGCGGCGGTGCGCGGCTTCCTTGCCGGCGTAGTGGAGCGAGAGCGACGCGACCGTGCCGAGGAGCGACAGCCCGATCATCCCGAGGCAACTGAACACCAGTCGATCGGTGAGGGTCGAGTAGGGGACGTCGGGGAGCTGCGAGTTCAGCGCGACCGTGCCTGCGGCGGCGGCGAACAGCGCGCCGACCGAGACGGAGACGCGCGGGCTCGCGTCCTTGGGGCGGATGAAGAACGCGCACCACGAGACGAGCATGGCGATCAAGAGCGCGAACGCGACCTTGAGGAAGCGCGCGCTTCCTTTGCGCTTCGCGTGGAGCGAGACGACGTAGCGGCTGTAGCGCGTCTCGGCCGTGTCCGAGATGGAGGTGTCGCCGTAGTTCGAGTGGTAGAGGTGCGTCTCGAGGCGGCTGTCGAAGCCGTTGATCTCCCAGCCCGAGACGACGACGTCCGGATCGATCCCTTGGCTCGCCGTGTCGGGGGCGTAGACGCTGCGGGCGACGTCGAGGTCGGAGTCCTCGATCGTGATGAGGAGATCGTGATCGTCGAACGGGTACTGGTGGAGGTCCCACTGGCGATGGATCGTCGCGTTCACGCGCGCGGCGGCGTACTCCTGCCCGTCGGCCAGCGTCTTCTTGATGACGTTCGTCTTCGAGTTGACCTTGCCGTCGATGAGCTCGAACGCGTCCAGCGGGGACGTCGCGCGCTTCGGCCCGCGGAACCAGATCCAGAACTCCGTCGTGAAGGAGTTGGCCTTGAGGTCGACGTTCGCCACCTGGGTGACGTAGATGCCGACGGTCATCTGCTCCTGCGCCGCCGCTGCGGGGCGCGAGAGCAAGAAGAGGAAGAAGAACCCGAGCGCTGCGACCAGCGCCACCACGCGATTCGTTCGACGCACCGTCACTCCTCGGCGAGCGCTTCGTCCACGAGGGCCTTCGCCTCGGCCAGGCGACGCTCCTCTTCCTCGGAGCGCACGCGCCGCTTGGCGACCGGGGCGCTCCCGAGGTCCATCACGGCGGGCTTCTTCTTCCCGCCGAACAAGCGGCCGAGGAAGCTCCGCGCGGGCGCGAGCTCCATCACGCCGTCTTCGAGCGTCTCCGGCGCGGACTTGAGCGCGTCCACGATCCGCTCGTTCGACGACACCCAGGTCACGGCCTCGTCGAAGAGCTCGGCCTGCGTCGGCGCGAGGTGGGCGGCGACGGCGCGCGGCTTCCACCCGTTCACCGCGCACGCGAGCGCGACGAGGACGGCAAGCTCGGAGACGTCGAGCGCGGTGTTCACTTGGACGCTCGCGCCGGAGCAGCCCTTCCGATAGAGGTGCGAGCCGGCGAGCAGGAGCGGACCGAGCCCGCACGCGACGGCGGCGACCTCGCTCATGGCGCCCAGGTCGCGGCGCGGGATCTCTTCTTCCGCCTCGGCCAGGACGATCGCGCCGATGCTGCGGGCGAGGCTGGTGGTGAGGGTGGTCGGGTGACCGGTGTCCATCACGTTCAGCGGGACGCGATAGCCGCGCTTCGTCGCCTCGACCCCGTCCACGCGGGTGCGTTGTGCGGGGGTGGCACATGCGCCGGACGAGCAGCTCTTGCCGCCTGCGTCGTCGCCCTCGGGCTCGTAGAACCCGACCTCGAGCTCCATCTCGTCGTCGAGCGGGGCGTAGCTCGCCATGCGCTGGAGGAGGATCTCGACGCTCTCGGCGTCCCGCGCGAACTCGTCCGGGAAATGCTCCGCCGTCGGGGTCACGAGCTCGACGCCCTCGAACGCCTCGCCGTGCCGGGCGAGGAGCCCGGCGTACGAGGCGACGAGGAACTTGATCGCGTCGTCTTTCGGAAGCTCCATCGCGCGGAGTGTAGCATGGACGCGATGCCCCTGACCGTCGCGACCTACAACGTGCTCGACCTCTTCGACCCCGCCGACGGCGAAAAGATTGCGGCCATCGCCGACGTCGTCCGCCGGATCGACGCCGACGTGGTGGCCTTCCAGGAGATCGGCTCCGTCGACGCCCTCCGCGCGATCCTCGCCGCCGCGGGCGGGGGCTTCGGCGAGCCCCACGTCGCCCGCGCCGACAAGCGCGGCATCGCGTGCGCGATCGCGTCGAAGCGGCCCGTGCTCGAGGCGACCGCGCTCGACGCGGAGACGCTGCCGTTCCCCTCGCTCCACGCCGCCGATCCGGCGCCGTTCGCGGGGCGGCTGCGCCTTCGCCGGGCGATCCCGGTGCTCCGGGTCGACGGGGGCGAGCTCGGCGCGATCAGCGTGCTCTCGCTCCACTGGAAGTCCGCGCGCCCGGCGCCGCTGGTCCTCGCCGACGGCTCCGAGTACGAGCCGGCGACGTCGGCGGAGCGCGCCGAGGCGAACCTCCGGTCGCTGATCCAGCGGGCCGCCGAGGCGCTGTTTCTGCGCCGGTCGCTCGACGCGCTCGCCGCCGCCCGCCCCGACGATGGAATCGTGGTGTGCGGCGACTTCAACGACGTGGACGGCTCGATCCCGCTCGCGATCGCCCGCGGGGACGGCGCGGGGGCGCTCACGGATGCGCTCCACCGCGTCCCGGCGGCCGAGCGGGTCAGCGTGCTCCACGGGGGCGCGCCGGCGGCGATCGATCACGTCCTCCTGTCGCCGCGGCTGGCCGGTCATGTGCAGGATGCACGCTTCTGGAACGAGGGGTTGCTCGACCCGGACCACCTGCCGCCCGGGAAACGGTGCCTCCCGTCGGACCATGCCCCGTTCGTCGTGAAAATCGCTTATGCTCCCGCGTCGCCCGGATGACGGAAGAAGACGACGACACGCTCGATCTGGACACGCTCCTTCAGGAGGCCGATCGCGCGAAGAATCGCGGTGAGCTGGACGCAGCGCTCGACGGCTACAAGCGCGCGCTCATGGTCTGTACCGACGACGACGAGCTCGAGCGGGCGTCCATCTACGCGAGCGTCGGCGAGGTGAAGCGCGCGCAGGGCAAGGGGCGCGAGGCCGAGCTCAACTTCGAGAAGGCGCTCAAGCTGATGCCCGGGTACAAGCCCGCGCTCGTCGCGATGGTGGAGCTCGCCGAGGCCGAGAACGACTTCCGGCGCGTGGTGCAGCTCCGCGGCCGGATGGTGAACCTCCTCGATCGCGACGAGGCGAAGGTCGTGGAGCTCCGGCGCATCGCCGGGGTGCAACGCGACAAGCTCGACGAGCCGCGGGACGCGATCGAGTCGCTCGAGAAGGCGCGCACGATCCGCCCCGAGAACGTCGAGGTGCTGCACGAGCTCCTCGCGCTCTACGAGAAGATCCAGCGGTGGCCGAAGGTCGCCGAGCTCCACGGTGCGCTCTGCACCGAGGCGCAGGATCCGGTAGAGCGCGCCAAGCACCGCTTCGCCCAGGCCGACGTGCTGCTCGGGCGCCTCCGTGACGAGAAGCGCGGCGTGCCCTTGCTCGAGGCGACCCTCGAGGAGGATCCGACGCACGAGAAGGCGCTCGCGGCGCTGGTCGCGCTGCGGACCAAGGCGGGGGCGTTCGTCGATCTCGAGCGCGTCTACGCGCGGCTCATCGATCGGCACGCGGAGCGCGGCGACGCGGAGCGCGCGTACGACCTGTGCAAGCGGCTCGGCACGCTGCGGCGCGACAAGCTCGGCGACGGCCCCGGCGCGGTCGAGGCGATGGAAGGCGCAGTGAAGCTCCGCCCGAAGGACGCGGACACGCGCGCTGCGCTCGCCGAGCTGTACGTCGCGCGCGGGACCGTGGACGACGCGGTTCGCGAGCTCGCGGCGGCGGCGCAGGCAGCTCCGCTCCGCGCCCAGACGTTCCGCCGCCTGTTCGAGATGCACTCGAAGCGCGGCGAGCTCGATCGCATCTTTCTGTCGGCGCTCGCGCTCGAGGAGCTCGGCGCGGCGGAGCTCGATCACCAGATGGTGATTTCGCAGTTCAAGCTCGACGGGTCGCTCCGCCCGGCCGCCGTCTTCGACGACGGGATCTGGGACCGCGATCTGCGCGCGCCGGGGTACGACCACACGGTGGCGCGCATGCTCCGCGCGGTCTCGCATGCGGCGGTGAAAGCCAAGGTGTCCGAGCTCTCGGACCAGCGCCGGCTCGTCACGCTCGATCCGACGCGGCGCCAGAGCCCGACGAGCACGGCGACGATCGTGCGCACGTTCTCCTGGGCGGGCGCGATCCTCGGGGTCGACGTCCCCGCGCTGTACGTGCTCGACGACGTGCCGGGCGGAATCGCGGCGGCGCAGGTCGAAGAGCCTTCGACGGCGGTCGGCCCGGCGGTGCTCGAGGGGCGCACGGTGACGGAGCTCGCGTTCCTCGTCGCGCGGCACCTCACGTACTACCGGAAGGAGCACTACGTGCTCGTCTTCTACCCGACGCTCGCGGAGCTGACGAACCTCGTCCTGGCGACGGTGAAGCTCGCCTTGCCGGAGGTCCCGGTGCCGACGACGGACGCGATCACGAAGCTCCGCAAGGCGCTGGCGCAGAACGTCGACGAGTCGGAGAAGAAGGAGCTGCGCGAGGCAGCGATGGAGTGGGAGAAGGCGGGCGGGCGCGTCGACCTCGCGTCGTGGATCCGCGGCGTGGAGCTGACCGCGCAGCGGGCAGGCTTCGTCCTGTCGGGCGACTTCCACGTGGCGATGAAGCTGATCCGGGCGGAGAAGCGCGCGATCGCGGATCTCACGGTCGAGGATCGGCGCCAGGATCTGCTCGGCTACCTGGCCCAAGAAGCGCTGGCCGACGTGCGGGCGCGCCTCAAGACGACGACGCGCGGCTCGGTGCGCCCGCCGCCGATGTGAAGGCGATGAGGCTCCGCGCGTTCGCCTCGATCGCGGTGGTGCTCGCGAGCACGGGGTGCTCGGCGCTGGGCGGGTTCGAGGCGGGGCCGACCTACGCGATCGCGAAGGCGCCGGAGAGCGCGGCGGCGATCAACGGGTTCGTGGGGGCGGGAGTGGGCGACGAGACGGTCGGGTTGGGGGCGGGCGGAGAGCTGCGCGGAAAGGTCGGTCCCAAAATGGGACAACTGGCGCTCGGGCCGATGCTGTATGGGTTCTTCGGTTCGGGGGTGGTGTTGGGGTACGTGAGGACGGGCTTCAACCTGTTGCAGTTCGAGTCGGTGTACGAGCGCTTCGCCTTCGGGATGTTCAGCCCGCGAATCGCGGGGGGAGCGATCTTCCGGTTCGGGAGTGGGCAGGAGTCGCTGGGGATCTCGGTGACGCTGGAGACGGAGTACGTGGTGAGGTTCACGGATACGCCGAATACGGGTTACGCTGGGCTCATGATCGGGTTGGTGGGCGTGAAGTCGATGGGGATCCCGGGGCTGCGTTGATGCGCCGCGTGGGGGCGCTCGTGCTGCTCGCCGCCGGCACGGTCGGCTGCCGCGGAGCGCGCTTCGCATTGCCGCAGTCGTGCCCGCTGCAAGAGGCGCCGATCTCCGGTATGCCGACCTTGGACGTGGCGACGGTGGTCCCGTTTCGGATCCGCATTCACCGGGCGCCGGCCGCTCCAGCGCGCGTCCTTCGCCTGCGAGGGCTCCTGCGTCAGGAGCCGGAGTTCACCGCCGTCGCCGATCGAATGGGGCCTTCGCTCGACGTCCACTACGCGAGGATCCACGAGAACGACGTCCTCACCTGGGAGACCGCGCGGGCGTGTCGTGGTCGCCGGATCGTGATCGAAGGCGAGTATCGGGAGGTGCCACTCGCGGGGGAGGCGTTCATCGAGCCGCGCCACGTGTGGCTGGCGCGTTGAGCGTCACCCCTTCGGTGCCCGCGCTCCCGTGATCCGCATCGGCGAGATCTCGTAGCGGTTCAGCCCCGCGACGATCGTCGGGTCGCCGCGCATGATCGCGTCCGCCTCGGCTTCGCCTTCGACGTCGAAGAGCCCGATCCCGAACGGCCCCGCCGCGGCGAGCACCGGTCCGTACGCGAGGAGCTTCCCTTCGTCGAAGAAGCGCTTCAGGTACTCGGCGTGAGCCATCATGAGCGCCTCTTCTTCGGGCGTCATGTCCTGGACGAAGGTGGTGCGGGGCGGGATGAGGCGCATGAAGAAGTGCACGCACCGAGGATACCTCACGCTCACGGCGCGAGGGTGCCGCCGCACGCCGCCGCGCCACGCCGCAACCCACCGCGAAGGAGCCACGTCGCGGGCTGGGCGACGAGCGTTCCCGGTGCATCGCTCCGCGCGTCCGCCGTCTCGCCCGCGAACAGGGGACCCGCCGGCGGTGCCCGAGACGCGCGCGGCGCGAGCGCTGCCGCAAGCGACGACGACGCGAAGCGATCGACGACCGGCGCCGCGCGCCCCGCCTGCGCGGCGTGCTTCGCGTGGTTCTGGAGGACGTAGCGGAGCGCGCGAAACGCTTCCCGCGCGCTGCGCAGCGGCCGCGCGTGGTAGCGGTCGCCGAAGACGCGGCCGCGCCGCCCCATCATCGCGTTGAGCGCCCGCGCGAGCCGAATGCCGAAGCCCTGCATCCGACGCGCGAGCACGGCGTGGTCCTGCGCCTCGGCCAGGAGGTGCAGGTGATTGCCCTGCACCGAAAAGTGCACGATCCGCAGCTCACCGAGCCTCCGCTCGAACCCGAGCGCACGCCGGATGCAGGCGAACGCGCGCTCACTGCGCAGGTTCCACACGTGCCGAGCGACGCGCACCGTGACGTGGACCGGCTCGCGCGCGCCCTCGAAGCGCGGGCGCCGAACGTGCGACTGCTGGGCGGAGTGGCGCGGCCGCCCGGCGCGAACGCGTCGCCCCCCGTGACGAGGAGCTTCGTCCCGCTCGATCGGGGGCGCGAGTTGGCGAGGACCACGACGACGCATCTTGAATTAGCATATATCGGCGAACGAGCGCCGCAAGGCCCCCGCCTGCGAACCGCCCGAGAAATCGAGGCTCCGCAAAGCGCCGCGCCGGGACGGGGTGCGACGACGCGTTGCAGGGGCGCGGAGCCGCGGGCGGCGCGGGCCACGCGGACGAGCGCGCGCAGCCTCGCCCGCGCGCGCGGCTCGCGCTGAAGAGGGCGTGCGCGAGGTCAGGTTCTTCCCCTGCGCGTGCGCATGCGCATGCCCATGCCCTCTCGTCCGCGCCGGCACTCGCGTTGAAGGGGGCATGCGCAAGCTCACGTTCTTCACCTGCGCATGCGCGTGCGCATGCCCATGCCCTCTCTCCGCGCCGGCACTCGCGCGGCTCGCGTGGAAGAGGGCATGCGCAGGCGCATGCGCAAGGGCAGGTTTCTTCCGTGCCCTCGCCGGCATACGCGCGGCTCGCGTGGAAGAGGGCATGCGCATGCGCATGCGCATGGGCAGGTTCTCATTGCCTCTCGTCCGCTTTGGGGCTCAGGCGTGGTGCCGCGTCATCCCCCCCATGACGACACTGAGTATCCGCACGCGTCCCCACCGTGGCAGGAGCGCCAACGACGCCTCCAGCAACTTGGAGAGCCACCCCGGCCGCACCGTGCCCCAGCGCCCGAGCGCATCCAGCGTCGTCCGCGCGACCACGTCCGGCGTCTGCGCCATCCCCATCTTCATCGACGCCCGCGCCGCGAACCCGCTGTGGATCGGCCCCGGCGCCGACGCGACGACGTCCACGCCGAGCGGCGCGAGCTCCTCGCGCAGCCCCTCGGCCAGCGATTGCACGTACGCCTTCGTCGCCGCGTAGTTCGCCGCCCGCGGCACGCCTTGGAACGCCAGGAGCGAGCTCATCAGCACGAGCCCCCCACGCCGCTGCGCCGCGAACCGCGCCCCGAACACGTGCGCGAGCGCCGCCACCGAGCGACAGTTCACGTCGATCATCGCGAGCTCTTCGTCGAGCGGCGCATCCACGAAATGCCCCGACGTGCCGAACCCCGCCGCCGCGACCAAGAGCCCGACGTCGAGGTCCGCCGTCGCCTCGGCCAGCTCCGTCACCGCCTCCGGCCGCGCGAGATCGAGCGGGAGCACGTGGACTTTCTGGCCACCGCGCTCGCGGATCTCGTCCGCCACCGCCGCCAGCGCACCTTCGCGCCGCGCGACGAGCACCAGCGCGAACCCCGCCTCGGCCAAGCGGAGCGCGAACTCGCGCCCGATCCCGTCCGAGGCGCCCGTCACGATCGCCCACTCGCCGTAGCGGTCGCGCCAGCGGAGCTGGGACGGCGACAGGGCCAGCGCACTCGGCTTCTTCGAGCTCGGATTCTTCGTCATCGATCCCTCCTTCGTTCGTTCCGTCTTCACCGTGGGAAACAAGCCGCGAACCGGTCGAGCAACGACCGATCGCCGTCGATCTTCAGCGCCCCCGTCAGCACCGCGAACACCGCGCTCCGGCGCTTCTGCGCGATCGCGAGCCAGACGTCGCTCCGCGCGCGCACGCGGACGTCGAACCCGCCGACCAGCCCGTGCTCGACGCGCAGCGTCCCGTCGTCGACGTGCACCGTCGCCTGTACGGGCTCGTCTCCGCCGAGGTCGAACTGGAAGGTCGCCTTCCACCCGCGCGCGGGGCCGCGCTGGAACACGAGCGGGAGCGAACGGAACATCGACACCGCGGACGTCGCGCGCATGCTCGAGCGCACGACGCGAGGCTTCTTGTGCGGGAAGCGCTTCTTGACGTGGGCCTCGGCGTCGGAGCCGGCGACGACGTACACCGGCTCGGTGCGCTCCGTCAGCGGACGCACGACGTCCCGCAGGTGCGCCGCGCGGTTCTGGAGGAAGGGGCCGATGACGTCTTCGCCCGCGGGGCACACCGCGATGCAGTAGGCCGCCTTGTAGTTCGGCCCGTACGCGAGGCTCTGCCACATCGACGCCGACTCGGAGATCGAGACGCGCTCGCGCAGGTCGTCGCGGTCCTTCGCGTCGGCGACCTCCTCGAGGAAGTCGCCGAAGCCGGTCATGAACTCGCGGTAGTTGTGATCGTTGCAGGCGGAGAATCGGAACTGGCCGTCCGGCTCGATCGCACCGACCGGACACGCCGCGACGCAGAGCTTGCACTCGATGCACGGGTCGAAGTCCAACGTGGGCGCGTGCCCTTCGACGGGCGCGGTCGTCACCACCGTCGCGAGGAGGATGAACGAGCCGAAGCGTGGGTGGATCACGCTCCGATGGAGCCCCATCCGCCCGAGCTGCGCGGCGACGGCCACGGTCTTGTGCGACACGACCCACGCCCGGCCGGGGAAGCGATCCATCTCCATCGGGAACGCCATCGACGGGTTGATGCTGGGGTGGCCGCGCTCGGCGAGCGCGACGGCGATCTTGCGCGCGACCTCGTCCGCGTCGTGACCGGTGCGATGGAACTCGCGGTTGGCGACGCTCCGCTCGGGGCTCCGCACGTCGTCGACGTGCATCCGGAGCACGATCGCGACGAGCGAGCGCGCGCCCGGCAGCGCACGCGTGGCGTGAGCGCGCTCCTCGGCGAGGTCGGGGTGGTCGAGCGAGACGGCACCCGCATCGTCGGCGCCGGCGGCGAGCGCGAGCGCGCGCACCTCCGCGATCGACAGGGGAGGGGGAGGCGCTGGCGCAGCACGCGCCCGCACCGCCTTCACCGTGGGGTGCGCGTCGAAGCGGTCACGCTTCGCGCCCACTCCCACTCCCGCTCCTGCTCCCGCTTCGGGGTTCGATTGAATGATGGTCATCATGTCATCCGGCAAGGCAAAGAGAGCAGCGCGCGCCACCCTCGAGGTCCATCGTCAGCGGCGCCGCGCGGCCGCGAGAATCCGCGCGGCGAGCGGGCCCTCGCCCACCATCCGCGCCAGTACCACCGCCCCCACCATCTGCGATGCGACGCGCAGCGCGTCGTCGCCGAGCTCCCGCCCGCTCTCCGCCGCAGCGCGAGGGTGGAGCTTCGCATCCACGATCCGGAGCAGCCCGCGCGCAGCCTCCGCGAACGCACGCCGGACCGGCGCCGGCTGTCGCCGCGCCTCGGTCCCGAGCGCGGCGACCACGCACCCCTGCTCGGGGTGTGCGACGTGCCCCGGCGAGAGGTACCCCTCGAGCGCGACCGCGAGGTCGTTCGCGGGCCCGAGCACGCCGTTGCCGGTGGCATCGGCCGCGAAGCGGACGCACTCGGCCACGAGCTCGTCCTTGTCGCGGAAGTGGTTGTAGAACCCGCCGTGGGTCAGCCCGACCTCGTCCATGAGCTTGGGGATGCTCACGCCGTCGATGCCGTCGCGCCGCAGCGCGCGCGCCGCCGCCGCGACGATCTTCGCGCGAACCGCTTCCTTGTGCCCGGCCGGGTACCGCATTGAATGATGAGCATCATTGCATCGCGACCGGCCTCGCGCAAGGGCTATCGCCGAGGCCCTTCGCGCAGCTCGACGACGAGGCGCGCTCGAATGCGCTCCAGCATCGCGTGGAACGCCTTGCGTTCCGCCTTGGTCAGCGCGCCGAGCAAGAGCTCGTTCGCCGCGTCGACGACGAGATCGTGCTCGGCGGCGCCCCGCTTCCCCGCCGGCGTCAACTCGAGGATCTGGCGCCGTCGGTCGGCCGTGTCCCGGCGCCGGAGCACCATCCCCCAGCTCTCGAGCGCGTCGATGGCCTTCACGAGATCGCTCGCGTCCACGCGGAGGCGGCGCGCGACGTCGGTCTGCGAGCACGGCCCGCTCTCCTCCAGGCACGCGAGGATGCCACGGTGGACGAAGCGGAGCTTGGCCTCCGGGAAGCGCTCGTCACGCAGGCGCGCGGCCTCGCGGATCACCTGGAGGACGAGGAAGAGCGTGGAGCGAAGTAGGCGGGGCGGGACGTCGCCCACGAACGCGTCGCTCTTGCCGTCGCGGCGCCCTTTGCGTTGTTTCACGATTTCGGACTCTAGCCCGTCTTGTCTCGCGCGGTGGGATTCCCATATGGTGGGGCCATCCCACGATTTGGAGGTCCCATGAATGAACGGGTGTGCGACGTACTCATCGTCGGCGGCGGTGTGGTCGGGCTCTCGACCGCGCTCTTCCTGCAGCGGTACGGGGTCCAACCCGTGGTCGTCGAGCGGCACCGCGGCACCTCGATCCACCCGCGGTCGCGTGGCATCAACGCGCGGGTCATGGAGTGCTACCGCGCGATCGGGATCGCCGATCGCGTCCGGGAGGCCGGCCGAGCGACCCCGATCCACCTGGGGCTCCTCAAGGGCGAGACTCTCGCGGTGGCCCTCGGTGGCACCCTCTCGGGCCTCTTGCGCCACGGCGCGCACGCGCTCGCCCGTCGCGGGGTGTTCGAGCCGAGCTACACGCCGGAGCCCGCCTGTCGCATCACCCAGGATCACCTCGAGCCGGTCCTCGCGGACGCCGCCCGCGAGCGAGGAGCGACGCTGCGGTTCCACTCCGAGGTCGTGTCCGTCGAGCAAGGGCCCGACGGCGTCGACGCCGTGGTGCGCGACCGAACCACGGGAGCCACCGAGCGCGTGCGCGCACGCTGGCTCATCGCGGCCGACGGCGCGCGGAGCCCGCTCCGGACCCAGCTCGGGATCGGGACCGATGGGCGCGGTTCGCTCGGGCACCTGCTCAACGTGCTCTTCGACGCCGACTTGGAGCGCTGGGTTCGCGGGCGGGAGTTCAGCCTCGCGCTCATCCATCACCCGCAGGTCCGAGGACTCTTCGCCGCGATCGACAACAAGCGGCGCTGGGTGTTCCACATCGCCTACGACCGCGCGAAGGAATCTCCGGCGGACTATCCGCCCGAGCGCTGTGCGTCCCTCGTCGCGGCTGCGCTCGGTACCAACCAGGTACCCATCCGCATCGAGAGCGTGCTCCCGTGGGAGTGCGCGGCCCGGGTAGCGCGCACGTATCGCGTCGGGCGCGTCCTCCTCGCCGGCGACAGCGCGCACCTCATGCCGCCGTGGGGCGGCATGGGCGCGAACACCGGGATCGTCGACGGGTGGGACCTCGCGTGGAAGCTCGCAGCCGTGCTCGGCGGAGCGGACGACGCGCTCCTGGATACCTACGAGCTCGAGCGACGCCCGATCGGGGTGGTCGCCGCGGAGAGCTCGGCCGCCAACGCCGACGAGATGGGCCTCATGGCGGAGCTGAGCCTCTGGAAGATGCTCTTCCGCGGCCCGAAGAAGGAGAAGGGCGCCCCCACGAACCTCCATCGCCTTGCCGGCTTCGGCTGGCAGTACGCATCGCCGCTCGTCGAGGAGAGCTCGCGCCGGAGCGCGTTCGAGCTCGATGGTCGCCCGGGGACGCGGGTCCCGCACGTGTGGCTCGACGAGGAGCGGAAGCGCTCTTCGATCGATCTCGTCGGGGACCGCTATGCCCTCTTCCTCGCCTCGGGAGCACCGTCGATCGACGCAGGACGCATCGACGTCGTTCGTCCGGGGCGCCCGTTCGAGCGCCGCGCGAAGCTCGCAACGGATGGCGCGCTCCTCGCCCGACCCGATGGAGTCGTGGCGTGGCGCGGACGCGCCGTCGACGTGGACCGTGCGCTCCGGCTCGTCCCGAGCTGAGCGTTCAGCTGCGCAACCAGGCCAGCGCTTCGTTCTCGTCGGTGAACCCGCGCGAGCCGGTCGCTCCCTCGCGCGCCGTGCGCCCGACCTGGAGCAGGCCCGTCGCCGTCCGCACCAGCACCGCCGACCTCCGGAAGCCGCGCAGCAGCTCCTGGAACTCCCGGTTCACCTTCTCGATCAGCTCGTCGTTGCGGATCTGCGGCGCTCGCATGTCCACGAGCACCGCGTGGTGCGCGCGATCGATGCCGAGGAGCGCGAGCCGCACCTTCGCGAGGGGCGAATGCTCCACCGCCTCCGCCGTGAGCGGTTCGGCGGTGCGCCGCACGAACACGATTCGGAGCGCCGGATCGTGCTCCACGTGGAGCCACGCGTCGTCGTGGAGGACCTTGCGGCTCATGCTCCTTGGATGGTGGCCCCGCCGCGCCGGTTGCGCCAGCGTCAGTCCTTCGGCCGCGTCATCAGGAGCTCCACGAGCTCCGCCGCGCTCTTCCGCCCGTAGATCGCGTCGCCCAGCGCCGCGAAGATTGGCGCCCGCACCCCGGCGGTCTCGGCCCACGCCGCGATGCGCGGGATGAGCTCCACCGCTTCGACGCGGAGCTCCGCCGCCCGCATCGCGTTGTCCAGCGGCTCGCCCTTCGCGAGCGCCGCGCCCAAGCGCACCTCGGGCCGCTCCTTCTGCGCGATGCACGCGAGCAGATCGCCGTAGCCCGCCAGGCCGAGCAGCGTGCGCTCGTCGCCACCGGCCGCCGCCGCGATCCGCGAGCCCTCCGTGATGGCGCGCGTGATCACCGCCGCGACGAGCCCCGGGCTCAGCGACAACGTCTGCGCGTAGCCGATGCCGATCGCGAGGCAGCCGACGAGCGCGCTCGCCCACTCGAGCCCCCGCAGATCCGGCGTCGTGTAGATGCGGCACGAACGACAGCCGAACGCGGTGTCGACCGCGTCCGTCACCTCGGGGTACGCCGAGCCGCAGATCAGGACCGACGGCCGCGCCGCGAGCAGATCGTCGGCGAGCGCCGGTCCCCCGAGCGCGCCGAGCCGCCGCGCGGGCGACTCGTGGCGAAACACGTCGCAGACGGTCTCGAGCCCGTCGCCGACGAGGCCGCGCACGCCGTGGACGACGAGGTGGCGCCCGTCGAGGTGATCGCCCATCTCGATCGCGACCTCGCGCGCCACGTGCGACGGCACGGCGGCGATGACGAGCCGTGCGTCGCGGATCGACGCGAGGTCGGTGGTTCGCTGCACGCCCTCGGGGGCGCCGCCCTCGCGCCGGCGAGAGACGACCACGACGTTGCTCCCCGCGCGCGCGGCGGCCGCGGCGAGCGACAGTCCCCAGGTTCCGGCTCCGACGACGGCGACCTTCATGGCACGAGGAATACCACGACGGTCGCCGCGAGATTCACTCGACCTTCGCGTCCTTGGTGTCGCGGCCGAGCGCGTGATCGAGGCGGACCCGCGCGATGCGCGCGTCGACGTGCGCGTTCAGCGACTGCAGGCGCGCGCGCGTGAGCTCGGTCTCCGCGTCGGTCAGGGTCGTCGACGTCACGAGCCCGGCCTTGAAGAGCTCGCGCGCGACGCGGACCGCTTCCCGGGCGCTGACGAGCTGCTTGTCCGTCGAGCGGAGCGAGAAGTCGGCTTCCTGGACGGCCTGGAAGGCCTGCGTGACCTCGAGCTGGATGCCGTCGCGCACGGCTTGCTTCTGCGCCTCGAGCTGGACGGCCTTGCTCTCGATGTCGGCGCCGTTGGCGCGCGCGGTCAGCACGTCGTTCGGGGACCAGGTGAGCTGCAGGCTCACGTCCCACGTGGGGAACCATTTGTCCTGCGGCGGGATGAGGCGCTGGTTCGGGTTGGCGTAGGTGACGTTCCCGACCGCGCTGAGCTGCGGGTAGGCGCCCGCGCGCACGACCGTGGCCTGGCTGTGGAGCGCGTCCGACGTCGCGTCGAGGCTCTTGATCTCGAGCCGCCCCGCCTGGCCTTCGCCGACGAGCGCCGTGAGCGTGCCGCCGTACGCGGGGAGCTCGCCCTCGACCGTCTCGCCCAGGGCGAGGGACTCGTCGTCCTTGGCGTGGATCGCGACGCGCACCTGCGCCTC
Source organism: Polyangiaceae bacterium (assembly GCA_044224495.1). Lineage (GTDB taxonomy): Bacteria > Myxococcota_A > Polyangia > Polyangiales > Polyangiaceae > JBGAKG01. The sequence goes on from JBGAKG010000021.1 coordinate 139,654, forward strand.
GCCGAGCTCCGCGAAGTGCGTCGCCTGCTCGACCGCGAGCTCGGCGGCGGCGACGCCGGTCTCTCCGCGCAGCACGTCGACCTTCGAGGCCTTGCCGGCGTCGAGCAGGTTCTTCGTGTCGGCGAGGTGCGTCTTCTGATCTTCGAGCGCCAGCTTGGCCACCACGACCGAGCCGCGCGCGCGCAGCCAGTTGTAGTAGGCGATGCGCCCATCGGCCGCCGACTTGGCGCGCGTGACGGCGAGGTCGTACTTGGCTGCCGTCACCGACTTGCTGGCCGCCGAGTAGTTCTGGGTCAGGCGGAAGACGTAGTCGCTGAGGGGCACGAACAACGTCCCCTGGATGAGCCAGTTGTCGAGGATGACGGGGAACGACGCGCCGCTCAGCGACACCGCGACCGTGGGCGTCGGGTTGAGGGTGCCGGGGGGCGCCGTCGTACCGACGAGCTGCCCGGACGAGGAGAAGAGCGACGGCGGGGTCAGGTCCGACAGGCGCGTGTAGCGGAAGGTGCCGGAGAGGCGGGGGAGGAACGCGCCCCACGCCGCGTCCAACCGGGCCGCGGCTCCGCGGAGCACCTGCTCCTGCGCCTGAGCCGTGAAGCTCGTCTGGGCGGCGCGCTTCGCGACGCCGTCGGCGGTCAGGCCACCGGGCTTCGGCGCCAGGATCTCGGCGTTGAGCGCCGCTTCGCGGGCGGCATCGCTCCCGGCTTCTGGCGCGGCGGTCGCCGGCGGCGGCCCCTCGGCGAGGGCGACGGAAGCGGTGGACGCGAGGGCGACGGCGACGGGGATGGCGAGATGAAGTCGGAGCGTGCGCATGACGGGTGTCTCCGTGATCGTGGTCGGTGAAAGTCACCGCTTACGATGCTGCTGCGGCGGGGAGCGTTATGGGGCCAAACCAAGAAACCTGGGTGCAAAGAAAGACGAAAAAACGACGTGCTTGCACGAAGGACGTCCGAGGATTAGGTTTCCGGCCCCCCTCCTATCGGCCGGGCACCTGTCGCTACCGTTCGTAGCGTTTACCAGACCCGCCTTCTCGGAGGAATTCAAGGAGCCACGGTCATGAAGGAAAACGTCCACCCCAACTACCCGGCCTCGCGCGTCAGCTGCGCCTGCGGAACCACGTTCGTCACCCGCTCCACCCGCGGGGACATGCAGGTCGACGTCTGCTCGAAGTGCCACCCCTTCTACACCGGCACCCAGAAGCTGATGGACACCGCGGGTCGCGTCGACCGCTTCCGCAAGCGTTACGAGAAGAAGGGCGCCCCGGCCGCCAAGGCCGAAGCCCCGAAGACCGAGGGCTGAACGCCCCTGCCTCGGCCCTTGCCTAGGTGACTGGGCCGGCGCATCTTCGATGTCCATGCAGAGCAAGCGCGAAGGCCAAGGGACCGAGGGACGAGGCGCCGACGCCCCGTCGCCGGCCCGTCCCTACATCGGGGGCCAGGCCGTGCTCGAGGGCGTCATGATGCGCTCGCCCAAGTCGTTTGCGATCGTGGTCCGCCGCGCCGACGGGTCTCTCGTCGTGCGCGAGCGGAGCGCGGTCGACTCGCGGGTCGGGGTCTGGAAGCTCCCACTCCTCCGCGGCATCCACTCGCTGGTGGATTCGCTGCGGATGGGGAACGAGGCGCTTCGCTTCTCCTCCGATCAGCTCCAGGCGGATCTCGAGGAAGAAGAGGCTGCAGCGACGAAGACGTCGGAGCCCAAGTCCAAGCCCCCGGCGGTCACGAACCTGCTGTCGGCGCTCGGGTACACCCTGTTCCTCCTGACCACCGGCGACGGCGGCGGCGGGGAGAAGGAGGGGGAGGGGGAGAAGGAGCGGGATGCGAGTGGTCCGTACCGGGCCGCGGCGCCGAAGGACCCCACGCCGGACGCCGAGCGCAAGCGCTCGATGCTCCCGATGCTCCTGCTCGTCATCGCCTTCATGGTCGCGCTGCCGCAGCTCGCCGCGTCGGGCGTGGCGAAGCTGCTTCACCTGGACCTCTCGCTCCAGTCGGCGGGCTTCCAAGCGCTGACGGGCGTCGCCAAGCTCTCGATCGTGCTCGGCTACCTCTTCCTGGTGCGCCGCATCGCCGAGATCCGGCGCGTGTTCCAGTACCACGGTGCAGAGCACAAGACGATCAGCACCTACGAAGCGGAAGAGCCGCTGGACGTCGAGCACGCGCGCGCGAAGACCACGCTCCACCCACGCTGCGGCACGACGTTCCTCGTCATGGTCGTGCTCGTGTCGGTCGTGATGTTCAGCGTCCTCGCGGCGGTGCTTCCGAAGATCGACACCGGCAACACGAAGCTCGACTTCGTCGTCTTCTTCCTCCTCAAGCTCCCGTTCCTGCCGCTCCTCGCGGGGTTCACGTTCGAGCTCCAGCGCGTGTTCGCGCGCTACTGCACCACGGGCCCGCTCCGGGCGCTGCTCTGGCCGGGCTTCCTGGTCCAGAAGATCACGACGATCGAGCCGGCGGACGACCAGCTCGAGGTCGCGCTCGCGTCGCTCCGCACCACGCTCCTGCGGGAGGCCTCGAGTGATGCGGCACCGGTCCACGCGACCGAGGTGCGCTTGCCCGACTACGCCGCCGTGATGGCGCGCGAGACGCTCGAGGAGCCCGCCGAAGCGGCCTGACCTCGCGATGCTCCCGCTCGAAAGACTGGAACAGCTGTCGAAGCGCTACGTCGAGCTCGACGATCTCCTGTGTCAGCCGGACGTCCTCGGGGATCGCAACAAGCTCTCGCGCCTGAACAAGGAGCGCGGCGAGATCGAGCCGATCGTGCTCTCGTATCGCGCCTACAAGGACATCGCGAAGAAGCTCGCCGAAGACGAGGCCGCGCTCGCCGATCCCGAGCTCCGCGAGCTCGCCGAGATGGAGATCCCGGAGCTGCTCTCGCAGCGCACCGCGATCGAGGCGGATCTGCGGGTCCTCCTGCTCCCCACCGACCCGAACGACAAGAAGAACACCATCCTCGAGATCCGGAGCGGCGAAGGCGGCGAAGAAGCGGCGCTGTTCGCCGCGGACCTGTTCCGCATGTACGGGCGCTACGCCGAGAAAGAGGGCTGGCGGATCGAGATCCTCTCCACGAGCGAGAGCTCGAGCGGCGGCTACAAGGAAGTGATCGCGCTCGTCTCGGGCAAGGACGTCTACTCGAAGCTCCGCTTCGAGGGCGGGGTCCACCGCGTCCAGCGCGTGCCCGCGACCGAGACGCAGGGGCGCATCCACACGTCGACGGCGACGGTGGCCGTCCTCCCCGAGGCAGAGGACGTCGACGTCCAGATCGACGACAAGGATCTCGAGTTCTCGATCGCGGCGAGCGGCGGCCCCGGTGGCCAGGGCGTCAACACGACGAACAGCGCCGTGCAGGTGCTCCACAAGCCGAGCGGCATCATCGTGAAGTGCCAGGACGAGCGCTCGCAGCTGAAGAACAAGGCGAAGGCGCTGACGGTGCTCCGCTCCCGCTTGCTCGACATCGAGCGCGAAAAGAAAGAAGCGGAAGAGGCCTCGGCGCGGCGGAGCATGGTGTCGACCGGCGAGCGCAGCCAGAAGATCCGCACCTACAACTACCCGCAGAACCGCGTGAGCGATCACCGCATCAAGCTCACGCTGAACAAGCTCGACCGCATCATCGAGGGCGACCTCGACGAGCTCGTCACCGCGCTTCGCACGCACCGTCACGCCGAGCTCCTCCACGCGGCTGGGATGGGCGCGGCGCCGTCGGCGGGAGATGCGAGCGGTGACGACTGACGCGCGCTTCGACGCGGACGCGCTGGTGGTCGGGATGTCACTCGTCCCGGACCTGTTCTCGCGCAACCGGATGTACGCGTTGTTCGAGGATCCGGTGGTGCGTCACGCGCGCAGTCGCGCGCGCGTCGTGCGGAGCGTGCTCCGCGATCTCGTGGGTACGAGCGGAACGGTGAGCGACGTCGCGCACGACGGCACGACGCTCCGTTACCGCGTCGAGGGGATGAAGCTCGCGCGATCGGTGGAGCTCTCCCCGGTCGAGCTGGCGGTGCTGGCGTTGCTCTGCGAGCGGGCGGGGGTGAAGGCGCTCGCGATCACGAAGGACCAGCGGGCGGCGGTCGACGGAGTGCTGGCGAAGCTCCCGCGCCGCCGCATGCCTCAGGTCTGATCCGGTCCGATCGACTGGAACTTGCACGTCGCCGGCGCGCCCATCACGAGACCGTAGGCGAAGCCCTTCGGCGCCCCGCTCGCGGGGTTCGCGTACACCACGTCGTTCTGCTTCGCCGTCGCGCGGAGCGCCGCGATCCAGGTCGCCGGGTCGTCGCTCACCGAGCCACCCACGATGTTCTCGAGGATGCGGCGCCGGTAGGAGGCGACGACCGGATCCGCGATCGCGACGTTCAGCTCCGCCTCGTACACCATCCCGCGGTTGTTCTTGTTCGCGGAGCCCACGCTCATGAAGACGTCGTCGACGATGAGCATCTTCGAGTGCACGTCGATGTCCGCGAACTCGCGCTTCGTCCCGTCGAACGAGCGGAGCTGCAGCGACGTGAAGCGGCTCGGGTACCGCGTGCGGAACAGCTCGTTCGCGCGGTACGACTGCACGCACTCGGGCGTGAACGTGCCGACCGGCTTCGTGATCACGACGAGCTGGAGCGCCGGGTTCGCGTCCATCCGCGCCAGCAGGGCGTCGTGGATCATCGGCATCCGGAAGTACTGGTCCTCGACGTAGACGTATTTTTCGGCGTGCGCGATCGCGTTGAACCACGTCTCGGCGATCGCGTGCTCCAGGAACGGCGAGGGGAGCGTGGCCGTCACCTGCACGTCGATCCCGCCCTGGCGCGGCGCGATCGCGTGCTTCACGGTGAACGGGCTCGACTGATCCGCGTAGCGCGCGCCCGTGCTGCGCAGGAAATCCCAGCGCTCGTGGAACACGTCCGCCACGTCCTGGGCGGCGGGGCCGTCGATCCGGACCATGTAGTCCTTCCGCGGGCCGTTGTCGGGGTGGAAGTCCTTGGCGGTGACCAGGTTGCGCGTGACGTCCCAGGAGCCCCAGTTCTCGCGGCGCGCGTCGTAGATCTCGTGCTTCGACGAGTCCCAGTCCACCCGGCGCAGGTTCATGCCGCCGACGTAGGCCGTCTCGTCGTCCACGACCATGAACTTCTGGTGGTACGACGCGAGCGGCAGGTCCGCCCCGAGCGGCATCTGGGTGAGATCGACGTCGTGCGCGGGCACGGGCGACGCGAGCGTCGCGCTCGTCTCGAGCGCGGGCGCGTCGTCGAACGCCTTCGTCACGCGCTCGCCGAAGCGGACGGCCGGCACCTCGAAGTGGAACTTGCCCCGCGTGAGGTTCGCTTGCCCCATCATCTCGAAGTGGTCGCCCGGCGTCGACGCGTGGGCGCGCAGCTCGGAGTCGGTGTTGAGGAGCTGGAGCAGCGTGTCCTGCCCGTAGAACTCGCCGACGAGGACCCGCTTCGTCGCCGGGCTGCGCTCGAGCGTGCCGAGGATCGTGTTCGCCCAGCGCTCGTCGTTCGACGCACCGACCGGCGCGCGGACGAGCTCGAAGTTCGACTCCCACCACCACGTCGAGACCATGACGTTCTTCGAGGCGCGATCGAGATCGCTCTTCACCGTCGACCAGGCTTCTTCGCCGTCCATCAGGAAGCGCACGGCGTTGCCGTGGCGCGCGGGGCGGCCCTCGGCGCTGAACCACTTGTGGCGCGCGCCGAGGTAGAGCTCGTGCGCTTCGAGCGTGCGCCCCGCGATGCGGCGCTTGTCGTGCCCGAACGCAAAGCCACCGACGGTTCCGTTCGCGTCGAGCACCGCGCTCGCGGCGCTCGTGCCGCCGTCATACCGCACCGCGATCTCGAGCGGCTCGTGCTGCGTGGCTTCGAGCCGGATGACGTAGCGCCCCGCCGTGCGAAGGAAGATCGTCGTCGTCTCCGCCGGCGTGACGGCGACCTTCGCGCCGTCGCGGCGGACGGTGAGCTTGATCCGATCGAGCGGGAGCGGCTGCGCCCAGACGTCGAGCGGATGAATCTCGAGCGCGGCGCGCGCCTGCGAGACCGTGACCGCGTCGTCGATGACGTCTTCGTCCTCTCCGTCACCGGGTGCCGCGGAGCAGCCGGCGGCGGCCGACGAGAGGACGGCGAGGGATGCGATCGCGAAGAGGGACGAGAAGGTACGCATGGGTGCGCGAGGGTAAGCAAATGTCGTACCTGGACACCTTCCATGAAAAGATTGAGGAATTCGATGCCGAGCTGAGGCTCGGTCGATCCAGGGTGAGCATTTACAGCGTAGTTCAGAGCGTGAGCTCGGCGCGCGCGTTCCACCGCCGCCACTTCGCCGCCACGCTCGTGGGTCGCGTCTCCGGCAACCCCCGTGTCGCGCCCGCCCATCGCTCGAGCATCGCGTCCGCCTCCGCGAACGCGTCGCGCGGGTCGGGCGGCGAAGCGAGCCAACGTGCCTCCACCGCGTCGCGCTCGCGGTGGAACGCGTTCGCCGCGCGAACCGGAGCACGCAGCGCACGGCGATGCAGGAGCTCGTGCCGCCAGAAGAGCGCCGCCGCGTCGAAGCGATCGCTCGGCCACGGCCCGAGCTCGAGCGGCTGGTCCACGCGGACCGGTTTGAAGATCGACGTGCACGGCGCCGCCGTCGCCGTCACCCAGTGCCGTGCGCCGCTCGGGGCGAGCTCCGCCACCCACGATGCAACCGACTGCGAGCTGGCGACGAGGCCACCCGCGTGCATGCACGGAGCACGCATCGCGCCGGTCAGGAGATCCCAAGATGGGACGGGGTGGAGCGCCGGTGCACCGGGTTGGCCGTGATCGCGGAGGAGCGCGAACATGTCGCCCGCGCTCCGCGCATTGGAAGCGCGGCGCGTGGTGCAGGCCCGCCGCTCTTCGGCGCGCGCGAAGTGGGTACGGAGCCGATCGCGCCGGCCGTCCGCGAACCCCGCGATCGAGAGCCCGTTCGAGATGCTCCGCGCCCCCGAACGCACGCGCTCGGTCGCGGTCGCGTGGCGGCCGGCGGTCTCGAGCACCCACGCCTCGCGGGCATCGGCGAAGAGGAAGCTCGACCAGTAGCGGAACGACGGATCTTCGTGCCCCATTCGGCCGCCCTGGCCGTGCCGTTCGTGGAGGGCGATCGCGACCTCGACCGCCTGCGCCGCGCTCTCCGAGCGCTCGAGCGCGAGCCGCAGGAGGTCCATCCCCGTCAAGGCGCCCGCGCGCGGAACGGCCTCGGAAGTGAACACGGCCTCGTTGCCGGCGACCACGCCTGCGTCGTTCGCGCCCATCTCGGCGCCCCACATCCAGAACGGGCGCGACAGCAGCACGGCGCGTGTCTCCCGCGCCTCGGGGATCGTGATGTGCGTGCACTGCACCGTCGCGCCGCTCGGGTGAAGCCGCGCGGGCTGCCAGTCGAGCGCTTGCGCCTCGTTCGGATCGCGATCGGAGCTCTTCGCGAACAGGACGCGATCGGGGAGGACGACGACGCTGGTGTCGCACACGGCACATCGAAGATAACTTGGCAGCGATGGGAGAGAGCACCGAAGTCGACGTCCTCGTCGTGGGGGCTGGGTTCGCCGGGCTCGTCGCCGCGCGCGAGCTCGTGAAGGCGGGGCGCAGCGTCGTCGTGCTCGAGGCGCGACCGCGCGTCGGCGGGCGCGTGCACACCGAGCGCTACCCCGACGGGACGTGGCTCGATCTGGGCGGCCAGTGGGTCGGCCCCACCCAGGATCGAATCCTCGCGCTCGCGAAGGAGCTCGGCGTCGCCACGTTCCCGACCTGGACGAAGGGGAAGAACCTCCTCGCGCTCGGGGGCGCGAGCTCCAAGCGCTACACCGGGACGATCCCGCGGGTCGCACCCTGGCACCTCGCGCCGCTCGGACTCGCGATGGCGAGGCTCGATCGGATGGCGAAGAAGGTGCCGCTCGACGCGCCGTGGACTGCACCGCAAGCGGACGAGTGGGATGGGGAGACGCTCCACACGTGGATGAAGCGGAACCTCCCGTCGAAGAAGGCCTACGAGCTCTTCCGGATCGGGCTCGAGACCGTGTTCGCGGCGGACCCGCGCGACCTCTCGCTCCTGCACGCGCTCTTCTACGTGAAGAGCGGGCAGGGCCTCGACGTGCTGCTCGGCGCGGAGGGCGGCGCGCAACAGGACCGCTTCGTCGGTGGCGCGGGGGCGGTCGCCGATCGGCTCGCCGCCGCGCTCGGCGATCGAATCGTCCTCTCCGCGCCGGTGCGCGCGCTCCGCCAGGACGAGCGCGGCGTGACCGCGGTCGCCGACGGCCGCACCGTCCGCGCGCGGCGCGCGATCGTCGCGATCCCGCCGACGCTCGCCGGTCGCATCGCCTACGAGCCGGCGCTCCCCGCGATGCGCGATCAGCTGACGCAGCGGTACCCGCAGGGGAGCTGCATCAAGTGCCTCGCCGTCTACGACGCTCCCTTCTGGCGCGACGACGGCCTCAGCGGGCACGCCGTCACGGATCGCGGCTCCGTCGGCGTCACGTTCGACGCATCGCCGCCCGGCGGTCCGTGGGTCCTGCTGGGCTTCGTCGAAGGGAACGCCGCGCGCCGTCTGAGCTGGGGCCGCGCGGAGGATCGGAAGAGCGAGGTGCTCGCCGACCTCGCGCGCCTGTTCGGCCCGCGCGCCGAAAAGCCTGCGTTCTACACGGATCGGAACTGGGCCGACGAAGAGTGGACGCGCGGTTGTTATGCGGGGTTCCTCGGGCCCGGGACGTGGACGCAGTACGGGCCCGCGCTCCGCGCCCCGATCGGACGGATTCACTGGGCGGGGACGGAGACGGCCCTGATCTGGAACGGCTACATCGACGGCGCGGTGCGGAGCGGGGAGGACGCCGCGCGCGAGGTGTTGGGACGACCGTAGGCGCTCCTCACCCCGGCGGCCACCCCAGCGCTCGCCCACCCAGCACGTGCACGTGGACGTGGAAGACGCTCTGGCCCGCGTTCTCTCCGTTGTTCACGACCAGCCGGTAGCCGTTCGCGTCGAGCCCTTCCTTCTTCGCCACGTCGCGCGCGAGGAGCAGCAATTGTCCCAAGATGGGACCATCGGCGTCCGTCGCGTCCGCGATCGACGTCACGTGCTTCTTCGGGATCACGAGCACGTGCGTCGGGGCCTGGGGGCGAATGTCGCGGAAGGCGAGCCCGTGCTCGTTCTCCACCACCACGGTCGCCGGGATCTCCTTCGCCACGATCTTGCAGAAGAGGCAGCTCATGCCCCGACCCTACCAGACTCCCGTGCGAGGCGTTTGGTCTCCCCCCGATCCCGTGCTAGCTCAACCGGCATGACTCCGCGGATGGAAGAGAGGCGCCGGTTCTTCGCGGCACGCGAGGGCAACCGGTACTGGTGGCACCGCTACGTGGCCGACAGCTACGTCCCCGAGGTCTATGCCATCCTCGAGGACGAGGAGTTCGCGCACCTCGCCGCTTGGTACGAGGAGACCGAAGCGAAGTCGATGATCGGCGAGTGCGCGATCCCGGCGATCGCCTGGCTCACGTCGTTCGTTTCGGCGAACAACGTCTCGCGGATCGTCCAGCTCGGCTCGTACGCGGGCTACTCCGCGCTCCTGCTCGGGTGGACCCTCCGCCGGATGGGGAAGAAGCACGCGCTGGTCGCGGTCGACATCGATCCGCCGAGCCTCGACTTCACTCGGGGCTGGCTCACCCGCGCCGGGCTCGACGAGCACGTGAAGGTCGTCCAGGCGGACTCGAGCGATCCTGCCATCGTCGCGCCGATCCAGGACTACCTCGGCGGTGCCCCGCAGCTCGTCTTCATCGACTCGTCGCACCAGTACGCGCACACGATCCGCGAGCTCGATCTCTGGTACCCGCACCTCGCGCCGGCAGGCATCATCGCGATGCACGATGCGTCGGAGTACGCCTCGACCTTCGACTCGACCGAGCTCGGTGGCGTCCGGCGCGCGCTCGAGGTCTGGCGCGCGAAGAGCGGCGCCGCCGCGTTCCGGCTCGCGAACTCGCCCGAGATCCTGGCGAAGCACGCGCAGGTCTACCTCGACGGGTGCGGGCTCGGTCTCGTCGTGCGCGACGCGAGCTGACGCCCGACGTCGAACGCCAGACTCAGGTCAGCTCGCGCGCGATCGCGTCCCAGAGCGCGCGCTCGTCGTCGCTCACCGGCGGCTCCGCGTACGCGAAGGGAACCGTCGGGCGCACCGCGCGGGTCGGGTGCACGCGCAGCCACGCGCGCGTGATCGCGCCGAAGCGCTCGCCCATCCCGAAGAACAACGCGAACGTGTCGGGCCCGACGGCGCGCCGCGGCGCGGGCCTCACCTCGAGCTCGCGCCCGTCTGCGAGCCGCGCCGTGAACCCCGCCACGAGGTGATCGGCCGGATCGAGCCAAGCGCTCCGCGCGCCGGGAGCGCCCGTGGCGAGCCACGTCGCGACGCTCCCCGTGAACGGCGCGCTCAGGTCCAGCCCGTGCCCCCGCAGCTGCAAGAACGCTTCGACGTCGGCGACCGGCGCCGCACCATCGACGTCCACGAGCAGGCTCGCCTCGTCGAACGATCGAACGCCGCTCACGACGCACCCCCGTTCGCGACCGCGCCGGGCAGCGCGGCGGCGCCCTCGGGCACGAGCGCACCGGGGTTCAGGATGCCGTGCGGATCGAACGCGCGCTTCATCCGCCGGAAGACGTCGAGCCCGACGCCGAGCTCGGCCGGCAGCCGCGGCGCCTTCGAGCGCCCCGCGCCGTGGTGGTGGGCGAGCGTGCCGCCGGCCTCCACCGCCGCCGCGAGTGCGCTCTTCCAAGCGCGGTCGTACGTGCGTGCGCAGCGCTCGTCCCACGTGCCGCCTCCGTCGCGCGCCGCGGTCCCTGCGAACGAGAAGTAGATGCAGCACCCGTCGGGGTACGCATGGCTGAAGTGCGCCATCACGAAGACGTGCTCGCCGAGCGCACGCCGAACGCCGTCGAAGAGCGCGCCGAGGCGCGACCACGTCGCCGCGACCTCCATCGTGTCGACGAACATGCCCTCGCGGAAGACCGGCGCCTGGCGGTAGCTCACCGCGTAGCGGTGCGCGAGCCACTTGCGCGCGGGTGTCTCGCCTTCGTCCTTCCCGCCGAGCTCCTCGGCGATGCGCATCGCCCGCGCGACGTCGTCGAGCGGTGCGTCGTCGTTGCCGTCGAAGATCACGAGGAGGAGCGAACCGCCGAGCGCGGCGGCTCCCGCGCGCGACTCCAGCAGCTCGTTCACCGCGCCCGGACGCGAGAGCATCGTGCGGAGCGCGCCGCCGCCCATCCCCGGCGCGGGCTTCTTGCCCTCGCGCTGGACGCCGCCGCGGCGCGCGAGCATCGCATCGAACGGATCGTAGAGGCGCGCGACGGCGGGCCGGAGCCCGGCTTGGAAGAACGCCCGCATCGCCTCCCACCCGTGGCGCGTGGTGGGGAAGGACCACGCGCGGAACCCGCGTACGGTCGGAGCGCGGTGGAGCCGGAGGGTCGCGCTCGTGACGATGCCGAGGGTGCCCTCGCTCCCGACGAAGATCGGTACCAAACTGGGACCATGGGTGCGATGGGGGAGCTTCACGACGTCGCCCCGCCCGGTCACGCACTCGAGCTCCGTCACCATGTCCTCGATCTTGCCGTAGCGCCCCGAGGCCTGACCCGCGCTCCGCGCCGCGATCCAACCGCCCACGGTGCTGCAGAGGATCGACGAGGGGAAGTGCCCGAGCGTGAGCCCCCGCGCGTTCAGCGCCTCTTCGAACGGGACGCCCATGTGTCCGGCCTCGACCGTCACCGTGGGGCGCGCCTCGTCCCAGCTGCGGATGCGGGCGAGCCGCTTCAAGTCGACGACGATCGTCTCCGGCGTCGGGAGCACGCCGGCGCAGACGCCGGACCCGGCGCCGAACGGCACGATCGGGATGCCGCGCTCGGCGGCGAACCGGACGACGTCGACGACCGCCTCCGTCGTGTCGGGCCAGACGATGGCCGCCGGAGCATGCTCGCCCACCTTGCCCGCCCGCACCGCGAGGTGGTGGCGCGGCCAGAGATCGCGCGCATACGCGACCTTGTCGGCGGCATCGTCGCTCGGGCGGAGCCGCGGAAACCGGCGCGACAGCTCGTCGACGAGCGGAGTGGTGGCCATGCGACGCACCATCCTAAGCGGTTTCGCACGTCATCCAAATACCCGAAACCACCGGGTTCTTTGTGATGGGCACGAACGTCGGCGTCCGCTAATCTTCTAAACCGCGCGCCTAGCGTGCGCCTTGACGCCGAAAAAGGCCCGGATGCACACCAGCGACGAAGAGCACCTCCCCAAGCCCGGCGAAATGGTCGGCGGGAAATACCGCATCGAGAAGATCATCGGCAAAGGTGGCATGGGGGCGGTCCTCTCCGCGCACCACGAGCTGCTCGGCCAGAACATCGCGATCAAGTTCCTGCTCGGTGAAATCGCGCAGAACCCGGAGGCCGTGCAGCGCTTCAACAACGAAGCGCGCAACGCGTTCAAGATCCAGAGCGAGCACGTCTGCCGCATCATGGACGTGGGCGAGCACAAGGGCATGCCGTTCATGGTCATGGAGTTCCTCCGTGGCGGCGACCTCTCGCAGATGGTCGAGCAACGGGGCGCGCTCCCGATCGGCGAGGCAATCGACTACGTCCTCCAGGCGCTCGAAGCGATCGCCCAGGCGCACGCGCAGGGCATCGTCCACCGCGACCTGAAGCCGGCGAACCTGTTCCTGCACCAGCGCTCCGACGGTTCGATGATCGTGAAGGTCCTCGACTTCGGCATCGCCAAGGCGTCGAACCCGTTCGGCGAGGGCGGGAACCACTCGCTCACGTCGACGAAGGCGATGCTCGGGTCGCCCTTGTACATGTCGCCCGAGCAGCTCCGCTCGGCGAAGAACGTGGACGCTCGCTCCGACGTGTGGGCGCTCGGCGTCATCCTGTACGAGCTCCTCACCGGCACCGTGCCGTTCAACGGCGAGACGCTCGGCGAGCTCTTCATCGCGATCCTCGAGCAGCCTCCGATCGCGATCAACCAGCGCCGGCCCGACGTGCCCGCCGCGCTGAACGACGTGGTGATGCGCTGCCTCATGCGCGGTGCCGATCAGCGCTTCCAGAACGTGGCGGAGCTGGCCGAGGCCCTCCTCCCGTTCGCGCCCTCGCGCAGCACGAGCTCCGCCGAGCGCATCGCGCAAGCGCTCGGCAAGCAGCTCTCGCCGAACGCGGGCTATCGCGCGCAGCAGCCGTCGTACGTCGGTGGCGCGATGCAGGGTCAGACGGGGGGCTACGGTCCGCCGCCCGGCCAACCTTCGGGCTTCACGAACACCGGCTCGGGCGGGATGCAGATCCCACCTGGTGGCCCGGGCCCCGCGGGGGGCGTGCCGGCGGGCTCGGGCCAGACGAACGCGGCCTGGGCAGGCAGCGGTCAGGTCCCCACCAGCAAGGCGCCGATCTTCGCGGCGATTGGCGTCGGGGCGCTCGTCGTCCTCGGCCTCGGGGGCTTCGGGATCTACAAGGTGACCCACCCTTCGTCGGCCGGGAACGGCACGGGGGAGACGCCGAGCGCCACCGCGAGCACCGCCTCCACCAACACGTCGTCCGTCGGCACGGGCACCTCGTCGGTCCCGACGGTGACCGCCACCGCGAGCACGCCTTCGGCGACGGCGACGCAGGCCGGGACGTCGACGGCGCCCACGGCGACGCACACCGCCACGAGCGGGACCGGCCACCCGACCGCGACGAACACCGGCACGAAGCCGCCGCCCAGCGCCACCGCCACGGCGACCCAGACCGCAGCCACCGTCACGGCGACGGCGACGGTGACCCATCCGCCGGCGGCGAAGAAGCCGAAGGGGGCCGACTGCGCGAGCGCAGCGGACTGCGCTTCGGGCAAGTGCACCTTCAGCCCGTTCGATCGCAAGTCCGTCTGCGACTGAGGCATTTCGGGCTGCGCCGTCGCCTTCCGGCGACGCGGCGGCCCGTGCTACCTTGGCGCGGCCATGATCTTCCGCGCCTCCACTTCTCGTTCCCTCGGGGTCCTTGCTGCTGCGGCGCTCCTCGCCGCGCCTTCGCTCGCGTTCGCACAGTCGGGCGTGAACGTCACGCAGGCCGAAGCCCTCTTCAACCAGGGCAAGGACCTCATCAACCAGAAGAAGTACCACGAGGCGTGCGAGCGCTTCTCGGCGAGCTACAAGCTCGACGAGAACAACAACACGATGCTCGCGCTCGCCGCGTGCCACGATCTCGAAGGCAAGACCGCGACGGCGTGGGGCGAGTACCTGCTCGTCGTGAACAAGTCGCGCGGCACGCCGGCGGCCGATTACGCGGACGGCAAGGCGAAGGAGCTCTACCCGCGCCTCCTCAAGATCAAGATCGAGGCGAACGTGATCCCGCCGGACATCGCGATCAAGGTCGACGGCAACTCGATCCCGAAGGAGTCGCTCAACGCGGAGCTCCCGCTCGATCCGGGGGATCACGATCTCGAGGCGAAGGCGACCGGGAAACACGACTGGACGAAGCACATCAAGCTCCGCGCCGAAGACTCGCCGTTGAAGGTCGTCCTCTCGATGGAGGACATGACGCCCGAGGAGCTCAAGGCCCTCCAGGACAAGCAGAACGGCGGCGGCGGTGGCCCGTCGGAGGAGATCACGCCGGCCGATCCCGTGAAGCGCTGGGTCGGCATCGGTCTGATCGGCGTGGGCGTCGTCGGCATCGGCGTCGGCGTCGGCTTCCTCGTCTCGGCGCTGAGCCTGCGCGATGCGTTCAACAACGAGGGCCAGGGCATCCCGAACTGCAACTCGCCGGCGGGCGGTCCGCCCTTCGGCAGCCTGCCGGACGGGTCCACGCGCTGCCACGCCGTCGACAGCAACGGCAACACCAAGGCGCAGGTCGCGAACACGCAGTTCGTGGTCATGGGCGTCGCGGGTGGCATCGGTCTCGTCGCCGGCGTCGTCGGCACGATCCTCCTCCTCACGTCCTTCGAGTCGAAGCGCGTGATCAAGCGCGAGGGCATCCGGTTCACGCCGCAGTTCTCGCCCACGTACGCTGGGTTGGGGCTGAGCGGCTCGTTCTGACGGCCGACGGGCTACGAGGCGACCGATGAGCGCGAGCCCCGATCTCGCGCTATAAGGTGCCTCCTCCATATGAAAGGCACCGGCACCGAAGCGGAAGGGCGTTCCTTCCTCCAGGCGCTCGCCAAGGACGTGATCGTCCTCGACGGCGCGATGGGCACCCAGCTCTACGAGCGCGGCATCCTCTACTCCGCTTGCTTCGAGGAGCTCTGCGTCTCCCGCCCCGAGGTCGTGCGCAAGGTCCACGAGGACTACCTGCGCGCCGGCGCGCAGATGATCGAGACGAACACGTTCGGCGCGAACGCGCTCCGGCTCGAGAAGCACGGGCTCCAGGCGCGCGTGCGCGAGCTCAACCTCGCCGCGGTCAAGGTCGCGCGCGACGCGGTCGCCGCGGTCGGTGGCAAAGCCTTCGTCGGTGGTGCGATCGGTCCGAGCGGGTACTTCCTCGGTGAAGCGGTCGCGTCCGATCTCCAGCGCGTCGAAGCGGCGCTTCGCGAGCAGGCCGAGTCCCTCGTCGAGGCCGGCGTCGACGCGCTCGTCATCGAGACGATGCGCCAGGCGAACGAGCTCGAGCTCGCGATCCGCGCCGCGCGGGTCGCGGCGGGGGGCAAGATCCCCATCGTCGCCCACGTCTCGGTGGACGAGCACGGGCGCATGGCGGACGGCGCCAACGCCGCCGAGATCGGGCAGCGCATGCGGGACTGGGGCGCCGACGTGATCGGCGTGAACTGCTCCGACGGTCCGATGAACGTGCTCTCCGCGGTCGAGGCCATGATGGCCGTGGGCGTCCCCGTCTCGGCGGTCCCGAACGCCGGCCTCCCGCGTCGCGTCGACGAGCGCCTGGTCTACGTGTCCACGCCCGAGTACTTCGGCGTCTACGCGCGGCGCATGTACAAGCTCGGCGTGCGCATGGTCGGCGGGTGCTGCGGCACCACGCCCGAGCACGTGAAGCGCATCGCCGCCGCGGCGCGAATGGCGGGTGCGGCGGACGACTCGCCGGCGTCGGAGGCCCGTGACGGGGAAGCGAGCGCCACCGACGTCACGCCGTACCACAAGGCGTCTCCGGTGCCGCTCGCGGAGCGGAGCGGCCTCGGCGCGAAGATCGGGAAGCGGTTCGTCGTCTCGGTCGAGGTGAACCCGCCGATCGGGCTCGATCTGACGAAACAGCTCGCGACCGCGAAGATGCTGCAGGCGGGCGGGGTCGACGTCATCAACATCGCCGACGGCGCGCGCGCGCAGGCCCGCATGGGCAACGTGGCGATGGCGGCGCGACTCGAGCGCGACCTCGGGATGGAGACGATTCTTCACGTCTGCGGTCGCGATCGGAACTTGCTCGGCTCGCTCGCGCACCTCATGGCGGCGCACGAGCTCGGCGTGAAGAACCTGGTCGTCATCACCGGCGACCCGCCGAAGATGGGGGACTTCCCCGACGCGACGCCGGTCTACGATCTGGACTCGATCGGCCTCCTCAAGCTCGCGTCGCGTCTCAACCACGGCATCGATCCGGCCGGCAAGCCGATCACCGGTGCGACGCGCTTCGTCCTCGCCACGGGCGCCGAGCCCGCAGCGCTGAACTACCCGCGCGAGCTCGCACGCTTGCGGCAGAAGAAGGAAGCCGGCGCGGAGATCGTGATGACCCAGCCGGTCTACGATCCGGCGGTGCTCGAGAAGTTCCTCGCCGACATCGCGCCGCTCGGGCTTCCGGTCCTCGTCGGCCTGCTCCCGCTCGCCAGCTTCCGCAACGCCGAGTTCCTCCACAACGAGGTGCCCGGGATGCAGGTGCCGCTCGCGGTGCGCGAGCGCATGCGCAAGGCGGGGACCGGTGCGCAGGCACGCAAAGAAGGCGTCGCGATCGCGCGCGAGATGCTCGCCGAGGTTCGCAGCAAGGTCGCCGGTGCGTACATCATGCCGCCGCTCGAGCGGTACGAGCTCGCGCTCGAGGTGGTCGATGGCTTCCTCGATCCACCGGCGCGGGTCGAGGCGGCAAAGGGGTGAGACGGGTGAGGCGCGCCGCGCTCGCGCTCGGGCTCCTCGCGCTCGCGTCGTGCGGGCGCGCGTGCCACTGCGGTGCGCCCGCATCGGTCGACGCCGCCAGTGACGACGACCCGCCCGACGAGGCCGGGCCGAAGCTCGGCGCCGGCGAGCTCGCCCCCGAGCGCTGCAAGCTCGATGGAGCGGCGCTCGTGGTCTCGAACGCGACGGCGGAGCTCGGTCGTGCCGAGGCGCGACCCACGGGCGAGGTGACCTTCGGCATCACCACCAACGCCGGCGCCGAGGTCGTGACGGTCGCCGCTCCCGCGGATGCGCCGCTCCGGCTCGTCGACCGCGTCGCGCTCGGGCGTCTCGCTGGCGACGCACCGCCACCGCGCGCGTTCGGCGTCGGGCTCGCGACGTGGGCGGTCTTCTACCCGGCGGCGGGGGATGCCGGCACGAAGCGCGCGCTGCGCGTCGTCGCGCTCGACGGCACGCCGCGCACCGCGCGCGTCGTCGCCGAGGGACCACCGGAGTCGCTCGACGAGTCGCTCGCGTACGACGCGGCGGCCGCACCCGATGGCGCCGCGCTCTTGGCGTGGGACGACGACGAGCACGATCGCGGCGTGATTCGCGTCGCCGTGCTCCGTGACGGAAAGCTCGGCGAGCCCAAGACGATCTCGCAGACGAAGGGCGACGCGAGCGCACCGCGCGTGCTCGCCACCGACGGCGGGTGGGTCGTCGCGTGGAAGGCGCGCCGGGACGAAACCCAACCCGACGGCTCGGCGAAGCTCCCCCAGGACAACGAGCTCGAAGGACCCGGAGAGCTGCGCGGCTTCGATTGGATCGAAGGCGTCCGACTCGGGAAGGACGGTGCGCCACTCGGAGCACCGGTGAAGCTCGTTCCCGACGGCGGGCATGTCGCCGGGTTCGATCTCGGCGCCGCTGCGGTGCCCGGCGCGTTCGACGTCTACGCGCGCGATGCATCGCAGCGGGGGAAGTTGCTCCACGTCGCGTGGAAGGCCGATGGGGCCGCACCTCCGGTCACGCTCGATCTTCCGCCGGGTGTCGTGGGGGTGCCGAGCCTCTTCGGTGCGCTCCTTTTTTGGGACGACGTGACGAGCCGTACGCTCGCCGTTCCCCTCGATCCGGCCACGGGGGAGCCGGCGGGGAAGGCGAGCGACGAGAGCGCCGCCGCCCAGGGAAGCGTGCTTTCCGCGCTTCCAGGCGTCCCGAGCCGCCTCTTGGTGGTCTTGGACCCGGCCGGCGGCGGGGGAGCGGCAAGCCTCCGTGCGGCGATCTGCCCCCATTGAATGTGCAACCCGGGTGCGATACGTTCCGTGGCCGTGCGGGAACGGGCCCATAGCTCAATCGGTCAGAGCCCCCGGCTCATAACCGGGCCGTTCCTGGTTCGAACCCAGGTGGGCCTACGACGTCGTTCGACGGGCCTCACGTCCGGAGGACGAGGTTGAGTAGTATTCCCGAGCAGATTCAAGCGCTGGAGGAGCTCGCCGCGGCAGACGCAGAGCTCAGAACACTTGGTGACGACTTGGCCCGGGAACGGGCGACCCTGGATGCCCTTCGGGGGAAGCTGAACGAGCTCGAGGCGAAGCTGAAGAACGATCGCGAGCATCTCGGCGCGATCGACAAGCTCCGCAACGACTACGTCGGCGAAGTTCGGACGATGATGCAGCAGATCGATCTGTCGCGCGACAAGATGAACCGCGCACGGAACGAGCGCGAGGCGAACGCCGCTCAGCGCGAGCTCGAAGAGCTCCGCAAGCTCGTTCGCGATCGCGAGGACGAGATCGGCAAGCTCACGACCGACGGCGACGCCTCTCGTCAGCAGATCGACACGACCGACGCCGAGGCGAAGAAGGTCCTGGCCGAGCTCGGCGAGACCGAGGGCGCAGCCACGTCGCGGTTGAGCGAGGTCGAGACCAAACGAGCCGAGCGCGCCGCTGCGCGCGAGCTGCTCACGAAGAAGATCCCGCCCGTCATCTACCGCCGCTACGAGATGGTGCGGCAGAAGCGCGGCAGCGGCCTGGCCAGCACGACCGACGGCACGTGCCGCGCGTGCAACATGGCGCTCCCGCCGCAGCTGTTCCACCGCCTGCGCCGCGAGCCTCTGCTCGACCAGTGCCCGTCGTGCAACCGCATCATCTACTTCACCGCGGTTGCCCCGCCGGCGAAGGAAGGCGCGTAACGGGGGGATCCGTTGAAGAGCTGTCCGAAGTGCCAGCGCGTGTACCCGAACGACGCGGGCTTCTGCCCCGCGGACGGCACGGGTCTGGTCAACACGAGCATGGCACCGCCGCCGATGGTCGCGGACGACCCTCGGGTGGGGCAGCGCCTCGGTGGTCGCTACGAGATTCGTCGCGTCGTCGCGGACGGCGGCATGGGCCGCGTCTACGAAGGCATCGATCGCCAGACCGACACGCGCGTCGCGGTGAAGGTCCTCCACGAGGACGTCGCGAAGGACGATGTCTCGCTCGAGCGCTTCAAGCGCGAGTACGAGATCTCGTCGCAGCTCCCGCACGACCACATCGTCAACGTCTACGACTTCCAACGCGACGAGCAGTTCAAGGTCTGGATCCTCGTCATGGAGTTCCTCGATGGCGAGGAGCTGCGCGTCGTCACCAAGCGCGACAAGTTCCTCCAGCCGGATCGGCTGATCCGGATGGTGTCGCAGACGGCGATCGGGCTCGACGCGGCGCACGCGAAGCAGTTCGTCCACCGAGACCTGAAGCCGGACAACATCTTCCTCTCGGGCTCGCCCGATGGGGACGTGGTGAAGATCCTCGACTTCGGCTCGGTCAAGGACAAGAACAAGGACGCGAAGAAGCTGACCGTCATGGGCACGACGATCGGCTCGCCGTACTACATGGCGCCCGAGCAAGCGCAGGGGCTCGACACGCTCGACGCACGCGCCGACGTCTTCGCGCTCGCTGCGAT
This sequence comes from Polyangiaceae bacterium, assembly GCA_044224495.1. Taxonomy (GTDB): domain Bacteria; phylum Myxococcota_A; class Polyangia; order Polyangiales; family Polyangiaceae; genus JBGAKG01. The sequence continues at coordinate 159,572 of JBGAKG010000021.1, forward strand.
CGCGTACGAGTGCATGTGCGGAATCGTCCCATTCACGGGGAACAACGGCCCCTCCATCTTGCTCGCGATCCTCACGAAGGATCCCGATCCGCCGAGCATTCACGCGGGGAAGGCGAAGTACCCGATCCCGCCCGCGATGGATGACCTCATGGAAGAGGCGCTCGCGAAGAACCCGAACATCCGCACCAGGTCGGTCGGGCTCCTCGCCGACGCGATCGGTCGCGCGTACGGGCTCGAGGGCGATCACCTGCTCTGGGCGAAGATGTCGACCGTCGAACTCGCGGCGAAGGTGGAAGAAGCGAAGCCGCGCGCGATGGCGCCGCGGGTCAAGCTCGAGGCGGCCGCCGATCCGTTCGCCGCGCCGCCTCCGGGCGCAGGCGGCGGAGCACCGCAGGGCGGCTACGGCTACGGCGCGCCCCAGCAGCCCGCGCACCAAGCGATGGATCAAGCGTTCGAGCAGGCGCGCGCGAACGACTACGGCGGCCCCGCCGGGGTGCCGTCGCGCCCGGGTTGGGTCATCCCCGCGATCATCGGCGGTGTGTTGTTCCTGCTCTTGGGCGGTGCGCTCGCGGTCTTCGCCGTGACGAGGTGAGTCGCTGGCGTCGTTGGGTCGACCGTCCGCGACGAGCCCCGACCGCGCGAGCACCTTCTACGCCATCGGAGGCGTGGTGTCCGCGATCGGGCTCACCCTCGACGTGACCGGCATCGTCGCGGCGGTGCTGAATCGCCCGCGCCGTCAGGCGGGAGCGACGACCGCATTTTCATTCTGAGCGCGCGAGCAAAGCGCGATACAGCGCGCGCGGGTCCATGGCCTCCGGCAGGATCGCGGAGCCCCCGTCGTTGGTCTCGATCACGGTCCATTGGTCCCGCTCCGCCAGCCTCGCCAGATCCGCCACGAAGAACGGCGAGTCGATCACGTCTCCGATCCAGTCGAACTGGTGCGGGTCGGGGAGCATCGTCTCGACGTCGTAGTAAGGCGCGTGCGCGACGAGGCGCCCCTCCCAGAACACGAGCCGGTGCTCGTCCGTCACGCGGCGGCGCTCCGGCGTCCAACCCGGGAGCGTCGCGAGCTCGAGGTACTTCCGGATCACGAAGCCACCCGTGAAGCGATCCCCTCGTAGCTCGACGAGGTTCTCGCAGATCCCACGAAAGTCCTCTCGGTCCGCGCCCGCCGGGACGAAGCAGGCACGATGCCAGTGCTCCTTCGCCGACTTCACGTGATCCTTCACGAGCCACGGCGGCGGCCCGAGCTCCTGCGCGAGCTCCCACGCCACGTCCACGTCGTCGTCGTCGGTCCAGCGCGACGGCGCCGTGCGCGCGCCGAGCGCCGGGATCCAGAGCGGCGCGAGCGAGGCCGCCTCCATCGCATCGGGTTCGACGACGAGCGACTCGTCGCGATCGCTCATCGCCTCGTGGAGCGCCGCGTACTCCGCGGCATCCAGCATCCACCCGCGATAGAGCCAGCACCGGCCGGCGGGGCGGGGAAGGCTTCGCAGCGCGCGTGCTGCGTCGCCGTTCACGATCGGATCGAGCGGGATCGACCACGCCTCGATCTCGAGCTCCTCCGCTGCGAGCGCCTCGAGCTCGAAGCGGTCGTCACTCGTGAGCCCGCGCGGGCGGCCGAAGAGGATCGAAAAGTCACTCATCACGTCACCTCCGCCGCAGCGAAGCGCGCGCACTTGCCCGGAGCGAGCGCGAGGAGGTTTCGGAGCGGACAATCCCCGCGCCCGACCGGGCAGCGGAAGTCGGGCCTCAGCTCACCGGCGATCGCATCCCGCGCGGCGGCGTGCGCGGTGCAGATGTGGAAGCCCGGCGGGTCGACGAGAAAGAGCTCGTGCCCCACGAGGTACTCGTAGAGGTCGACGTTCGGGAGCTCCGCCTCCTGACTCGGCTCGCTCCACGTGACCCGAAGGCCACGCGGGATGCGCCCCCGCGCCAGCGAGAATTGCCTGCGTTCACGAACCGGACGCGTCGCGAAGAAGTCGGCCATGCGCACCTCCGTGGTCGGGTGCTCGACGTGAGCACCGCGAAGGCGCGGCAACCTAGCCACGCGATCGTCCAGAACCAGTCTGGAATCGGATCACGCGCTGGGTGTAGGGTAGAGCTGCGACGCGCGAGGAGGAGCGATCAGAGCGCGACGCGCGCCATCTTCCCCCCGCTCGGAGCGTTCACGCTCTCGACCCAGAGGAAGCCACCGCCGACGTGGTCGAACGGCACCCAGTGACCGCGCACGGTCCGCTTGCTGCCGTCGCCGTTGGTCACGACGACGTCGCGGAGCTCGCCGCCGGGCTCTTCGCGCACCATCGTCGCGCGCGCCGAGACCGTCCCATCGGCGCCGACGAGGATGCGCTCCCAGCGCGCCTTCGGCAGCACCCCGGTCATCGCTGCACCGTTGACGATCGACACGCGATCGAAGAGCGCCTTGTAGGTGTAGTCCGAGATCCACTCGGGCCGGCAGTAGCCCATCATGTCGTAGGTGTCCGAGCCGGTGAAGCTCGCCAGCGAGATGCGGTAGCCCGCGACGCCGCTCGAGCCCCCGTCGTAGGGGTACTTCGGGTCCGTGCCTTGCGCTCCGCCGCACGGCGAGTGGTAGCGCCCATGGACGTGACCGAGCTCGTGCGCGACGGTCTCGTCGTATTGACCACCGGCATACCCAATCGAGATCACCGCGCGCTCCGCGATGTCGAACGCGCCCGTCACGTTGGCCGCGAGACCGAGCACGCAGCCGAAGCCGCAGTAGTCGCTCAGCGTGCCCTTCGGCTGGAATGCACCGACGTAGTACGTGTCGCGCGGCGGATCGTCCTGGGCCCGAAGGTCGACGATCGCGTTGAGGAGCTCGCCCCAGCCCTTACCGCCCGCTTGGACCTCTTGGCTCCACGCCAGCGGCGTGCTCCTCACCGTGATGGACACCTTCTCGACCGGGTACATGTCGAGGAGGTAGGCCTTCATCGAGTCGAGCTGGCTCTGCCCCGTCTCCGGCAGGCGATTGGACGTGTCGAAGCCGTACGCGATCGGGACGATCACGACGTTGAGGCCACCCGGGTTCGACGACACGGTGAGCGGCAGCGTGCCCTCCGTCGGGAAGCGAACATCGGACACCTCGGCCCCGCTCGCCGCGAGCGCCGGGTCGTGGAACACGACGTAGTACTGCGTCTGCGTCCCGATGGTCTTCTCGTCGAACGGGAAGTTGAACGTGCTCGGGTACGACTCCTCGGTGGAGGAGGCGACCATCGTCTTCGACTCCTTGAGCACCTTCTCCGAGCCGGCGAGGAGGTGGAGCTCCGCCTCGATCGTGCGCGAGCGGAACTTCTTCTTCGGGTCCAGCTTGTAGAATACACGGAAGACGCCGGGCTTCGCCGTGAGGATCGGCGCGTTGTACTTGCCGACCGGAGCGCCCCCGCTCACGAACGAGACCTTCACGGTCTGATAGGCGGCGATCTCGTCGATGGTGACGAGCGACGAGAGCGGCGTGGGCAGAGGTGCGTCCACTCCTGCATCGGTCGGTGTCGTGGGCTCGCTGCCCCCGCAAGCAAACGCACCCGTGGTCACGAGGAGGAGGCAAGCAAGCCGGCGCATGGGGCCTAAGGCTTGTCACGCGAGTGGACGACCGTCAACGGCGTCAACGACGGGGGCTGCGCCCCCTACTTCTTTTCTCGGCGCTTCTGCGCCAGACGCTCCGCCGTCGTCATCCCTCGCGCCGCAGGCGGCGGGGCGACCGGTCGCGTCCCCGGCGGCGGCCGAGCGATTGGAGGCGCACCGATCGGCGGCTTCACCGTCGGGGCCGGCTTCGGCGCCACGTTGAGGATGTTTCCCGCGCTCCCAGGCGGCGGCCCGCCCGTGCGGGCCTGCTTTCGCGCGAGCAACGTGTCGTTCGTCTTGCTCTGCTGCTCGCGCTTCGCGCGCTCGCGCGCCTCGGCGAAGGCCAGGGCAGCGCGACGCTCCGCCTCGGTCTGCTTCACGCGCCCGCGGACGCGCGAGGCGAGGCCCGTGATCCAATCCGGCACCCCGAGCCGCCGCGCTCCGACGCCCAAGATCATCGCGATTGCGCAGGCGAGAGAAAGATACGGGAGCAACGGAATGTAGGCGAACCGCCGCGCGGCGCGGTCGTCGAACAGCCCCGCCAGCGTGTCCCGCTCCTTGCCCCCCGACATCGTCGCGATGCGCGCGAGCATGACGCGATCGGTGCCCGTGGGCCGAAGCTCCTCGCCCGCGCCGAGCACGGCGCCGGTCGTGCCCACCGCCTCGCCGCTGATCTCGTCCTTGGCGGTCGCGACGTACGTGCCGGGGCGGGAGAGCGGGATCGTCGCGCCGTAGCGCCCCGCGCCGATCGCATCGAGCGACAGGTCGCGCGAGAAGCCGTCGGGGCCGGCGACGTGGACCGTGAGGCGGCGGAAGGTCTGCGTCCGACCATCGTCGCCGACGACGTCGGCGCGGACGTGGAGCTCGCCGCCGCTCGCATCGCTCTCGAGGCGCACGCGCGGATCGTCCGCCTTGCGTGCGGTGTCGCGGCCGAGCTGCCCGAACATCTTCACCGCGCCGGGCCACTTGATCCAGCCCGAGCCCCAGCGATCCTTGAAGTCGCTCGTGAACGCCGCCGAGCGGCCGATGCCGACGGACCAGGTCGCGAGGATCGGATCGTCCTCGGGGCCGCCGAGGTGCACCGTCGCGCGCGGCTTCGGCACCGCCACGACGTAGCCGTGGAGCACCGGAGCGTCCTTCCACTCGACGTTGCGCGTCGCGGGCGACGGTGCGCCGACGGAGATCTTGAAGTCTTCTTCCTTGATCGAGCTCTTGGCCGCGAGGATGGTCTCCTGCGTGAAGACCGCGGGGAGCTTCGTGGCGTCGTCGACGAGGTAGAAGCGACCGCCACCGAGCTTGGAGAGGACCTCGAGCTCGGGGCTGTCGGGCCCCTTGCCCAAGCTGATGACGCTGGTCGTGATCCCCTTCGCGGCGGCGTTCGAGACGAGCGCGCGGCAACCGGCGAGCTGCTCGGCGTCGCTGCCGTCCGCGAAGAGCAGCATGTGCTTGAGGTTGACCGTCTCCTTCTCGAGCGCGGCGTAGCCCTCGCGGAGCGCGAGATCGGTGTAGATGCCGCCGCCACCGAGCTGGGTCGCGCGGATGCGCGCGCCGATCGCGTTCGCATCGTTGACCGGCCCGAGCGGGATGGTCCAGGTGGCGGCGGTGTCGACGTGCTCGACGCCGAGCCGATCGCCCGGCCCGAGGAGCGACGCCGACCGCGCCGACGCTTCGTTCGCGAGCGCGAGCTTGGTCTGGCCGCCGACGGTGGCACCCATCGAGCCGGAGTAGTCGATCGCGATGACCTCGGCGAGCGAAGCGCGGCGCTTCTCTTCCTTGAGGTCGAACGCGACGGGCGAGACCTCTTCGATCGGGGTGCGCGCGTAGCCGCCGGGGCCCATCGAGCGGTCGCCGCCCATCAGGATGAGGCCGCCGCCGAGGTCGCGGGTGTAGCTCGCGATCGCATCGATCTGGGTCGTCGCGAGATCGCTCGCGCGGATGTCGGAGAGGACGACGAGATCGTAGCCGGCGAGACCACCCACGTCGGCGGGGACCTGGGTCGCGGTCTTCTCGACGGTGTGGAAGCCGACGGACTGGAGCGCGGCCGCCATCGGCGCGCCCTTGCCGGGGTCGCCCTCGAGGATGAGCGCGAGCGCGGGGCCGCGCACCTTCACGAAGGTCGAACCGACGTTGTCCTCGGGGGAGCCGTCGAGCGCGGGATCCTTCGCCGTGATCTCGACGTCGTAGCGGTGCAGGCCCGGCTCGGACGCGAGCTCGCGGAGGCGCAGGACGTCCTCGCCCGACGACACGTGCACGGTGCCGGAGTGGATGAGATCACCGTCGCGCTTCACGCGGACCTCGACGTCGGCCTCCTGCGCGCTCGCGGTGACGACGCGGATGTCCATCGGCTCGTTCTCGTTCGCGTAGCTGGGCGCGCGGACGGAGACGACACGGACGTCGGGGAAAGTCTTCTGGTCGAGCGGGACGACGTCGACCGGGACGTCGGCCGCGACGGCGGCTGCGGCCGCACCGAGCGCGTCGCCGCGGGTCTGCACGCCGTCGGTCACCAGGACGAGCCGCGGCGCGGTGTCGCTCGGGAGCTCCGCGAGCGCGCGCCGGATGGCGGCTTCGACGTTGGTGCCGTCGCGCCCGAGCTCCACGCGCTGCGGCGGCGGAAGGTCGGACTTGGGGCGCGGAGGATCCTCGGTGATCGCGTCGGACGCGAAGACGACGGTCCCGATCCGGTCGTCGTCGTGCATGCCCTTCTCCGCGAGGCGGAGCTCGGACGCGATGCGCTCGTCGGCGCCGGGCACGAGGTCGATCGAGCGCGAGCGATCGATGAGCAGCAGGATCGTCATCCGGTCGAGCGGCTTCCCGAGCTCCGGCTCGCCGACGGCGAGCGCGGCCGCGAGCGCGGCGATCGTGGTGAGGAACCAGACCAGACCGCGCCGGGCGCGGGACATGCGCGTCGGCAGGAGCGACAACCGCCACGCGAGCAGGAGCGTGACCAGCGGGGGGAGGAGCGTGGCGAGCGGGTGGCCGAAGCGCACGTACGTCTCGCGGATGAGCTGCGCGTGGACGAGGCCCTGGTAGATGAGCGGCGCGAGCCCCAACACGATGAGCCCCATCACGGGCCACCCGGCGCGCTTCTCTTTCCGCCAGCGCGCGACGAGCGCGACCGACGCGATCGTGAGCACGATGCCGAGGACGAGGTACGCGAAGCGCGGGATCGCCATCAGGCACCCCCCTTCGCGGTGGCTTCGGCGGCCTTGGGCGCCGCCTTGGCGGTTTGGGCCGCCACGCTCTCGATCTTCGGCACGTTCTTCTTCCGCGTGAGCCAGAAGACGTCGAACGCGATGAGCAGCAGCGCGATGAGCCCGAGCCACATGCCCCACTCGTGGTGGGCGTCGGCCACGCGCGCGGCGGTGAGCGTCCCGGCGTTCTGATCGACGACGACCTTGCGCGGGTGAACGTCGCTCTCCTTCTCGCTCGTGAGGTTCGCGATGATGACGGCGTTGCCGTGGCGCGGCGCGGTCCACTTCGCGTGATAGACGCCCGCGCGGTCGACGGTCGGCAGGATCGCGAAGCCACCCTTGGCCGCGAGCTCCTTCTCGGCGAGACCCGGGCCGTCCACCTTGATGCTCGTGACGTCCTTGGGCACCGCGATCCGGAGCGGGTCGCCCGTCTTCGCGGGGCCGGTCGTGCCCTGCGCCCGGTGGAGGCGCGCGAGCTCGACGACGTTCCGCATGAAGAGGACGAACGACGCGCGGAGCGGCCAATCGCTCTCGCCGACGTCGAAGCCGACGATGGTGACCGTGCGACCCGGGAACGACGCGTCGGCGAGCAGCGTGCTCGTCTGCGCGCGAAGGAGCGACGACGCCGAGCCGGGCGCCTTGAGCGGCGTGGCCTTGGCGATGTGCACGCCGTCGAAGGTCAAGAATCGAAAGCGCGGGTCCCCGGCCTCCCACGACGTGAGGAGCGGGTTCTCGACGACGGTGCCGACGTCCACGCCGAGGCACGTGCCGGACGGCGGGCCGACGACGAGCACGTCGAGGCCGGGCGGGTTGTCGGGGCACCCGCCTTCGACGACGACGAGCGCCTCGGGATCGGTGTTCACGTCGCCGAGCTGCGCGGTGGTGATGCGCTGGACGTCGAGGCTGTCGTCGGAGTCGAGCGCGCGCGCGACCCAGGAGTACTCGGCGTTCGTCGCGTGGACGACGGGGAGCTTGCGGCCCTGCGGCACGCGGCCGAAGGCGTAGTCGTCGATGCCGAGCGCGTCGTGGGGAGAGAGCTCGACCTGGAGCCCCTTGCCGTAGTCCATCGGCGACGGCTCGAACGTCAGGACGACCGGCATCTTCTCCTTCGGCGGGACGAGCACGCGCCGCGACGCCGAGGGGTCCTTGTGCCCATCGACCGTCAGCGTGACGAAGACGTCCTTGCCGGAGTCCGCGAAGCTCTGGAGCATCACGAAGACCTGGGCTTGCTCCTTGTGGCTCGCGGGATCGAGCCCGCCGCGCACGTCGATCCGGACGATGCCGACGTTCTCGGCGTTCGCGTCGCCCACCGTGAGGATCTGCGTGTCGATCCCGGCGGCTGCGATCGCGTTCTCGCTCGCGAGCGCACCGTCGGTGATGAGGATGATGCGCTTCTTGCCGCCGAGACCGCGGAGGCGATCGGCGGCGAGCGCGACGGCGGGGCCGAGGTCGCCTTCGACCTCGCGCGTCTGGACCTGACCGAGCGCGCCCTTGAGGCGGCGGAGGTCGCGATCGAGCGGGGAGACCACCTTCGCGTCGCGCGCGCCCTCGATGAGGATCGCGTCGGCGCCGGGCTCCATCGACGACAGGACGTTGTCGGCCGCGTCGACCGCTTGCTGCATGCGCGTCTGCGACTTCGGGTCCTTCGGGTTGGCGAGCGTGCCCATCGACGCGCTCGTGTCGATCACGATCGCGACGTGGTCGCCGGTGATCTTGCTGCCGCGCAGGGCGGGGCGAGCGAGCGCGATCGCGAGCGCGGCGAGCGCCAGGAGCTGGAGCAGGAGGGCGAGCTCGGGGACGAGCTTCTTGAACGGGTGCTTCGCGAGGAGATCGCGCCGCGCCTCCGCCCAGAGCCAGACCGACGGCACGCGGAGGCGCTGCCGCTTGATCTTGAGGATGTACAAGATCACGAGCGGGATGGCCCCGAGGAACAGGAAGAATCCCTTCGGGTTGAGGAACTCGATCCCGCCCATCAGTCCACCGCCCGAGCGACGAAGCGACGGACCGCGGGGAGGAGCGGCTCGTCGTTGACGATGCGGATGTAGGTTGCACGCACCTTCTTGGAGAGCGCGCGCAGGCCCATGATGAGCTGGTTCAGGCGCTCGAGGTAGGCGTCGACCGCGCCGGCGTCCATCGTGACCTCGACGAGGTCGCCCGTCTCCGCGTCCTCGAGGGCGAAGTCGCCGTCCCAACGGGGCTCGACCTCTTCGCGGGCGAGCACCTGGACGAGTGAGATGTCGTGCCCGGCGCTGGCGGCCTTCGTGATCGCCGCGTCGAACGGGCCGTCGTCCATGAAGTCGCTGAGGATCACGAGCATGCCTGGGCGCCGTGCGCGCACGACGGCTTGCTCGATGCTCTTCGCGAGATCGGTCCCGCCGGTCGGGGTGAGCTCGGAGAGGTCACGGAGCATCTTGGGGAGCGCACCGCGGCCACGCACGGGCTCCGACACGTAGCCGAGCGTCTCGCCGCCGGCCATCACTTGCGCGCGCTCGCTGCCCGCGATCGCCATGTAGCCGACCGCCGACGCGAACTTCGTCGCGACGGAGAGCTTCGACGGTTCGCCGGCCTCGAGCGACAAGCTCTGGTCGACGAGCAAGCGCACGACCACGTCCTCTTCCGCGCGGAAGAGCTTGAACACCGGTTCGCCGGTGCGGGCGAACGCGAGCCAGTCGATGCGGCGCAGGTCGTCGCCCGGGGCGTACGCACGGTGCTCGAGGAACTCGGCGCTGCCGCCGCGCTTCTTCGACAAATGGTCGCCACCGCCGCCGGAGCGGGCACGGAGGACGAGCCGCCGCCGAAGCGCTTCGAGCTCGCGTGCGAATGCGGGATCGAAGACCGTCATGCAGGCTTGTCGCCGCCGTCACCGGCCGGCGGAGGAACGGTGCCGAGCTTCTGCGTCGCGGGCGGCGCGTCGACCGCGGGCGTGGGCGGCGGCGCGTCGGCCGAGGCGAGCGGCTCGGTGGGAGGGGCGGGGGCGGCCTCCGCGGAGGCCGCTTGCTCGGCGGCGACTTCGGCCGCTTGCAGCTCGACGGCGGCCCGCGCCGCGGCTTCGTTCTGCGCCTTCTCCTCGGCCTCCAGCGCGGCCTCTTGCTGCGCGACCAGCGCGGCCTGTTCGCGCATGGCCTTGCTCGCGCGGCGCCCGGAGGCGAGCAGGAGCACGAGCCCGACGAGACCCCAGAGCAGAGCGCACGCGACGCCCGCCTGGATGATGGGCACGTCGCTCGTCGCGCTCTTCGTCACCCAGCCGACCATCAGGTACGCGAAGAAGGGGCTCGGCGCGCCGACCACGAGCCACGTGTCGTCGTGGGTGGAGGAGACGACGCCGCCGATCGCGGCGACGACCCAAGGCGCAGCGGCGATCAGGAAGAGGAACGCTCCCGAGATCAACCGGCTGATCCACGGCGTGGAGCCGCGCGAGCGGATGTACGACGTCAGACCGACGGTGAAGATGAAGTAGGGGCCGGAGTAGATCGCGAAGAGCGCGATCTGCGCCATCGAGTCGGTTCGCGGCACCACGGGCGGCGCGTAGCCGTACATCGAGTAGCTCGGCGGAACCATGGTGGGCGCGAAGTTCAGGGCCACGAGGTCCATCGCCGCGATCGCGGCGAGACCGAGGAAGCCCATGAGGACGACGAGCGTCGCCGTCTTCGGGAGGCCCGGACCGAAGAAGCGCCGGATGAGACCCGCGCTCTCGCGCCGCCAGTGGACGAGGACGCGGCGCGACGGCCCCGCCGGCTCGAACGCGAACAGCAGCGCCGCGAAGCCGGCGTAGACCACGAAGGTGGTCTGACCCGCGATCGAGTAGCCCACGCGATCTTCGTCGGTGAAGGCGACGGCGCTCGGGATCGCGCACGCGAGCGCGAGGAGCGGGGTGGAGACGAAGAACCACCGCTTGAGGCCGGTGGAGCGATCGTCCGTCTCGCCGGTGAGGTTCGCGACGGTGACCTCGTAGAGGAACCACGCCGGGAGGAGCACCAGCACGAGCGGCACGACCACGAGCAGCGCGATGTACTCGAGCCCGAACGACGCGCGCGTGTAAGCGAGCGGCAGCCAGATCGGGAAGCCCTCGGGGAGCTCGGGCCACAGCTTGTGCGCGCCGAACGAGGCCGAGAAGCCGAACAGACCGTAGAGCGACGGCCCGATGACGATCGCGAGGATGAGGGTGACGACGATCGCGGCCCGCAGGCTCGACATCAGCGAGCTCACGGCGAGCCCGAAGGCCACCGCGAGCGCGGCGAGGAGGAAGAGGAACACGAAGGCGACGATGACCTCGACCGGGGTCACGCCACCGAACAGGAAGGGGAGGGCGCCGACCGGAGCGAGCACGACGATGTAGGTCGCGATCGTCGAGTACGCGGCGAGGAACTTCCCGCGCGCGATGTCCTTCGGGTGCAGCCCCGTGAGCTGGACGGCTTCCCACGTGCGGCCTTCGCGCTCGCTCGCGATGCTGTTCGCGGCGACCGTCGGACCGATGAGCATGACGACGAACGCGGCGATCGAGAAGAACGTCTGGAAGAGGGCGCCGCCGAGGGTCGCCGGGCTCGCGTTGTCGGTGGCGGCGATGCCGCCGATCGAGCACATGAGGAGCGAGATCGTCAGCGCGAGGCCGAAGAGGATCCACGGCGTGCGGCCGAGGCGCGCCGACTGGCGCATCTCGCGCATCCAGATCGCGTTCGGATCGCGGAACATGCGCGCGAAGAAGCCGTGCTTCGGCGCGGGCATCGAGGCGGGGGCGGTAGCGCTCATCACTGCACCTCGCCCTTCGTGACCTCGAGGAAGATGCGTTCGAGCTCGTTGCGTTCGGGCTCGATCCCGATCACCGCGACGTCGGCGACGACGAGCGCCTTCACGATCGCGGCGAGGATCGAGTCGTCCCCCGTGTAGGAGACGAGGAACGCGCCGCCGGGCGACGAAGCCACCTCGAAGACGTTGGGCACGCCGGTGAGGGCGGCCTGCACCTTCTCGAGTGAAGCCACGGCCTTGAGCTTCGCGCGCTTCTTGAAGCCGCGCTGGATCGTGGCGGGAGCCGGCTCGATGTGGGTCGGCGCCGGGCTGACCTGCGTGGCGTGGGCGGCGTGCGCTTGGGCGGCCGCTTGCGCGAGCGGCATCGTCGCGTGGATCGACGGGCCCTGCGGCGCCGTGGGTTGCGGCGCGGTGCCGGGGGCCGGCGCGCCGGCGGGGACGTGCCCGTAGCTCGCAGCCTGTTGGCGCGCGGCGGCCGCTTCTTCGAGCCGGCGCGCGATGTCGTTGATCGGACCGGACACGACGAGCCGACCGCGCTCGAGGATCGCGACCGACGTACACACGTCGGCGAGCTCGGTGAGGATGTGGCTCGAGAGGAACACGGTCTTGCCCATGTTGCGGAGCTCGACGAGGAGATCGCGGATCTCGATGCGCGCGCGCGGATCGAGGTCCGACGCCGGCTCGTCGAGGATGAGCACCTTGGGATCGTGCAGCAGGGTGCGCGCGAGCTGGAGGCGCTGCTTCATGCCCTTCGACATGGTCGCGACGAGCTTGTCGCGGAGCTTCGTGAGGTCGGTGAGCTCCATGACGGCGTCGACGACGCCGTAGTTGCCGTCGGGCGCGACCTTGTACGCGTCGGCGAAGAACTCGAGGTACTCGCGCACGGTGACGCGCTCGTACACGCCGGCGTGGTCGGGCATGTAGCCGATGATCTTGCGCACCGCCTCGGGGTCGACGGAGACGTCGAAGCCATCGACCTCGACCCGCCCGGCGAGCGGCTCGAGCAACGTGGCCATGATGCGGATGGTCGTGGTCTTGCCGGCGCCGTTCGGCCCGATGAAGCCGAAGATCTCGCCGTGGCCGACCTCGAAGCTCACGTCGCGGAGGACGTCGAAGCGGCCGAAGCGGTGCCACAGGTGGCGAACGCGGATCGCGGGGGTCGTCGGCGCGACCCAGCTCCCCGGGCCGCGGCTGCTCGGCGAAACGCTCGAGGGTGCTTCGTCACTCATGGCGTCGCGCCTCCGGTGGGGGTCGTCGTGGGGACGGGCGGGGGAGTCACGGTGAGCATCTCGCGCGTGCCGAGGACGCGGAGCATGAGGCGGTCGCTCTCGATCGAGAGACCGGAGTCGCTCTTGAGCTTCTCGCCGCCTTCGACCTCGCCGAGGACCACCGGGATGTCGTCCGGCCACCAGTCGACCGCGTCGCCCGCGGTGGCGGACAACGGCGACCAGTTCTTCTCGACGCGCTGGCCGTCCTTGCGCGGCAGGCCGGCGGTCACCATCGACTCGTCGAACGGGTGCACCGAGAGCGACCCCGCGCTGACGATCCGCCGGCTCGCGGAGCCGAGCAGGAAGGTGCCCGAAGACGCCGTCACGGTCTCGCCGTCCTTCAGCGCGGCGAAGTAGCGGATGCCGTCGCCGGGCACGTAGACGAGCACGTCGTTCAACGTCGAGCCGAGGTGGTTCGTCACGTCGATCGTGGTGCCTGCGCCGGCGCTCTTCATCTCGATCGAGCCCTTGAGCTCGGTCGCGCCGTTCTCGCGGATGACGAGCGTCTGCCACGGGAGCGAGGTGAGGTTCTCGAGCGACAGGCCGTTGCGGTCGACCTTGAGGTTCGCCTTGTCGTCCATGATCGAGTCGGACGACTGCACCGCGATCACGCTGGAGCGATCGGTGGCGCCGATGCTGAGCGACCGCGTCTCGGACGTGAAGAAGCCGCGGAAGCGGCAGACCGACCCGTGCGTGTTGCTCGCGCTGGTCTCGACGAGCGCGAGGTGGCGTGCGCGTCCGCGGAAGCCCTTCACGACGAGCCCCGTCACGACGATCGCGCCGAACGCGACGGCGCTGAAGATGGGCGCGAAGAAGAGCGGGCGGAGCGGCTTGCCGGCCTTCGCCGCGCGGAGGAAGTTGATGGGGCCGACGACGATCGAATAGAGGACGAGCAGGATCGCGGCGAAGCCGAGGGCCGGGCGGAAGCTCTCGTTGGGGTCGAGCGCCTTGCGGATCTCGTCGCTGCCGGTCGGGCCACCCCAGTACGAGTACATGCGCCGATCGTCGGCGCCGGGCGGGAAGATCTGCGTCGCGCGCCGATCCCACGAGCGGTTCACGAGGTCGACCATGCGCCACTGGACCCACGCGTCGTCCAGGCCGGGAGACACAGAGGGGTCGAACGCGAGCAGCTCGACGTCACCGACGCCGTAGCGCGCGCTTGCACCCCAGTTGCTCGGCGTGAGGCGCCCGCCGGTGAAGCCGCGGAGCTTCTCGCGCACCTGATCGCCGGGCCCGGTGCCGGGCGGACCGCCGGCGGCGGTGCTCGTGCGCACGGGGAGGAAGTCCTTCGGGTCGGGCTTGGTGTTGGTGCCACCCGGTGCACCGAGGTGCTGGAAGTCGGACGGCGCCTTGGTCCCCGGATCGTAGTCGAGCTCGTCGTCGTCGTAGTAGGTCGGGACGGGCACCGGCGGCGGCGCCGAAGGCCGCGGCACGGTGGGGAGCGAAAGCAGCGTCGGCGGAGCTTCACCCGAGGTGATGCCGGTCCCGGCGAGGGACTCGAGCTCCGGGCTGTGCAGATCCTCGGGCCGCGCGATCGAGATCGCGAGCGTCCCGCCGCCGGCGACCCACGCGAGGAGGGCGTCCTTCTGCTCCGGCTCGAGCCGCACGAGCTGATCCGAGTGGATGAAGACGACGCTCACGCCCGAGTAGCTCGCCGCGCGCGTCGGCAGGATCGGATCCCCGGTCGCGCGATCGTACTGGGGCGCACCAATCGACAGCGTCATCACGGTCGGCGGCGCGTAGGAGTACGCGTACGACGGCGTGAGCGTGTATGCGACGCTCGCCGGCCACCCGCGGAGGACCATGCCCATGCGCGCGGGGTTGTCGACGTCCACCAGCGTCGGGCTCTGGCCCATGTTCACCGTGACGGTGATGGCCTGGAGCTCCTTGCCCTTGTCGTCCTGGACGGAGAGCGTGACGTTGGGGAGCTGGTTGTTGATCCCCTTCGTCGGCAACCGGACGATCGCGCTCCGCCCGGCGGGCACGTTGTAGGGCGCCCGCGCGACGAAGTTCTGCTTCTCGGCGTAGGGGATCTCGCTCTTGAGGACGAGCGTGCCCTTCTGCGCCGCGCTCGCGGTGTTGTCGAGCGAGACCGCAATCTCCTGCCACCCGAACCCGAGCGACGCATCGGTCCCGAAGATCGGGACCGCACGCACGGCGAGCGGGAGCGGCGCTGCCGCTCCTGGGCCTGCTCCGCTCCCGGTGGGGCCGGCGCTCGTGCTCGCGGAGGGCGCAGGCTTCGTCTGCGCGCTGGCGCTCGTCACGGGCGTGAGCGCGAGCGCGGAGAGCGCGAGCGCCGCCGCCGCGAGACGAAGGGCCGAGGCCGGGCGGATCGTCATGCCGCGGCACCACCCTTGCGCTCGCCTTCGACGGTCGGCGGGCGGGTCGGCACGCCGGCGAGCAGCGCGTCGACGATGGCGTCGGTCGTGATGCCGTCCGCCTCGCCTTCGAACGAGCGGATGATGCGGTGACGGAGCGCCGGCTTCGCGACCTTCTGGATGTCCTGGAAGGAGACGTTGGGCCGCCCCTCGCACAGCGCGACGGCCTTCGCCGCGAGCACGAGCGACTGCGCACCACGGACCGCGGCGCCGAAGCGCACGCCCCGCTTCACGAGATCCGGAGCGTCCTTCGACGCCGGATCGCTCGCGCGCACGAAGCGAGCGGCGTAGCGGACGACGGGCTCGGCGATCGCGATCTCGCGGCAGAGCGAGCGGAGCTGGAGCACGCCCTCGCGCGTGAGGACGCGCGGAGGCGCCTCCATCGTCTTTCCGGTCGTGCGCGTGAGCACCTCGCAGAGCTCGTCCTCGCTCGGGTTCGGGACGATGACCTTGAGGAGGAAGCGGTCGAGCTGCGCCTCGGGCAGCGGGTAGGTGCCTTCCATCTCGATCGGGTTCTCGGTCGCGAGGACGCAGAACGGCTCTTCGAGCGCGTGGCGCGTGCCGGCGATCGTGACGGCGTGCTCGGCCATCGCCTCGAGGAGCGAGGACTGCGTCTTCGGCGTGGCGCGGTTGATCTCGTCGGCGAGGACGATCTGGCCGAAGATCGGTCCCTTCTGGACCGCGAACATGCTGCCGGCGGCGCGCTGGGCGGCGTCCATCACGAGGACGTTCGTGCCGATGACGTCGCTCGGCATGAGGTCGGGCGTGAACTGGATGCGCGAGAACTTGAGGTCCAAGCACTGCGACAGCGTGCGCACGAGCAAGGTCTTGCCGAGGCCGGGAGCGCCCTCGAGCAGGACGTGGCCGCCCGCGACGAGGCCCCACATGACCTGCGAGACGACGTCGCTCTGGCCGACGACGACCTTGCCGATCGCGTCGCGCAGTGTCCCCACTGCACCCTGGGCCTGCTTCAGCACCTCATCGTAGTTCTGCGTCATGTTCTCCTGCCCTGCGTGAACGTGCGATCGCTCCGCCCTCTCCATCGAACCGCACGAACCGCACGTGCGGTGGGGGAGAGGACGCGAGCGGGAGGGTACTGCGATTACGGCTGGAAGTACTGCCGAACCTGGTCCCGGTATTCCTGCGGCACGTCGCTTCGCTCGACGCCGTCGACCTCGCTCGGGCCGACGGTCTTGAGATCGCCGGTGCCACGGCGGTTCGCGGTGCCGCCTGCGCGCCCCTGCGCGTAGGTCTGGATCTGGCCCGGCATCGGGGTGTCCTTGTTGATGTGGCCGGTGGCGCGGCTCTTCATCGTGTCGGCGTCGACGGGGTTCGTGGAGCCGGCGTGGTTGCCCGTGCCGGTGTCGTGACCGCCACCGCCGCCGTTCTTTCCGTTCTGCGCGTTGCCGCCGCTGCCGGGCATGGGGACGCCCATTCCCTGCTGGCCCTGGCCCTGACCCTGCTGGCCTTGGCCCTGACCCTGCTGGCCCTGGCCCTGACCCTGCTGGCCCTGGCCCTGACCCTGCTGGCCTTGCTGACCCTGACCCTGCTGGCCTTGCTGACCCTGGCCCTGCTGGCCTTGCTGACCCTGACCCTGCTGGCCCTGCTGACCCTGACCCTGCTGGCCTTGCTGACCCTGGCCCTGCTGGCCTTGCTGGCCCTGCTGACCCTGGCCCTGTTGGCCTTGCTGGCCCTGCTGGCCTTGCTGACCGTCGCCTTGCTGGCCCTGCTGACCTTGCTGGCCGTGCTTCTGCACGTCCTTCTGCGCGTCGTCGGTGCCCTTCTGCGCGTCGTCGAGACCTTGCTGACGCTTCGCCTCGGGCGTCGTGTCGTCCTGCTTGGCCATGTCCTTCAGCTTGTCTTCGAGCTGCTTCTGGCCTTCGGGCGAGTTGAGCTCGTTCGCCAGGTCCTTCAGGTCCTGGGGATCGCTCTGCGTGCCGCCGCCGTTGTTCGTCCCATTTTGGGCTGCCTCTTTCTTGAGGCGGTCGGCCAAGCGCTGGCGCTCTTCCGGCGTGAGCTTCTCGAGCGCCTTGCCCATCGCGTCGGCGAGCTGGCGCGCGGCTTCGTCGGTACCTTTTTGGTCCAACGCTTCGCTCTTCTGCTGGACGTCGTTCCCGCCGACGCCTTCTTGCTTCATCGCGTCGGCCAAATCGCGCAGCGCTTCGGCGCGGCGCTCGCGCTCCTCGATCGACTTCTTCTCGTCCTGGAGCGCCTTCGCGACGTCCGGCGCGCCGTTCTTGAGCGCGTCCTTCGCCGCGTCGTCGAGCGCCTTCTTGGCGGCTTCGCGGTCCTGCTTCTCGCGCTCGTTCGCGATCCGCTCGGCCTCCGAATCCATCGACTCGAGGTCGTGGTCGCCGAGCGACTTCGCCATGTCCCGCGTCGCGTCCGTCTCGTTGAGCTTCGACACCGCGCTCTCGAGGCCTTGGCGGCGCTCGCCGTCGCCCAGCGTGAGCTTCTCGGCGGCGATCTGCTCCTTGAGCTTCGCGATGCGATCCTGCGCCTCGCGCTGCTCCATGCCGTGCGCGAGGTCCTGCTTCAGCTTCTCCGCGTCCTGCGCGATCTTCTCGAGCCGCTCGCGCTGCGCGTCGTCCCGCGCGCTGATCTGCGCGAGCTTGGCCACGCGCTCGATGCCGTCGACGTCCTCGATCTGGATCTTCGTCGTGCCCGGCGCCGCCGCCACGATCGGCGCGGGCGGGAGGGGCGCGCGCGCGATGAACACGAAGCCCGCCGCCGCGACCGGGATCAAGAGGTGAACCGGCTTGAGCCACGAGGGGCGCGCGTTCTTGCGGTTGCCCGTCTTCAGCGCGACGGCCGCGCTCTCGAGCACGACGGCGCGCGTCGCGTCGGAGGTGGGGCCGTCGTCTTCGGTGTCCGGCACCTGCTCGAGCTCGACGGCGGTCGAGATGGCTTCCTCGCTCTGGAGCTCACCATCCAGGTACAGGGCGACTTCCTCGTCCGACCAACGCTTGCGACGCGCGATCACGACGCCCGCGGCGACGCCGAGCACCCCAGTCGCAGCCGCGACCGGGCGGAGCGCCCCGTGCCGGGTCTTCCAAGCGATGGCAGCGGGCAGGAGCCCGATCGCGAGACCGATGGCGGCACCCGTCAGCATCCGGCGCGCGGCGAGCCGCCGCCGTACCCCGCCGGCCCAACTCTCGAACAACGGCCGAAACGCGGGCTTGTCCTGGGTCTTCGCCTCGCTCATGAAAACGTCGCCTCCACGGACTCTTCCTTAACCACGAGTGTAGTCCTGTTCCTTTCTACGCTGGGCCCTGATGATTCGTTCTCGCAAAAGCGCCCAGGCGTCCTGGGGAGCGCTTCAGTGGGCTCGACGCATCGCGAACGGTCGCGCTTCCCCTTCGGGCGGTCGGGGCCGAAAATTTCTCCCACATGTAGGCAAATGCGCGAGAACTCTCGCGGGGTGGTGCGGTTTGGGTGGATCCCCCGACCCCCAAGCTCGCGACCTTTCGCGGACAGGCGCCGATCCTGCGACCTCGTCCTACATGAAAAAATGCCGGGGGAAACGAGGTGGTCAGGTCAGCGACGAGGTCGGTGGAAGATGGACCAGCGTGTGCAATGACTCCCAACGGACCCAGGAGGCAAACGTGCTCCCCTTCAACAAGCGCCGCGGCAGCGAGATCGAGATTCAGCCCGACGAGGTCGAGCCGGTTCAGCTTCCCCCGGTCCGGCCGCCGAGCATCCGCCCCGCCGCTGGGGTCGCCCCGAGCCGCAGCACCTCCAGCTTCCCCCCGGCCGCGATGTCCAGCCAGCACCGGCTGCCTCCGCCGTCGCCCCCGTCGGTCCGCCCGAGCGCGCCGTCGGCGCGTCCGAGCGCCCGCCCCCCGATCTCGTTCCGCCCGCCGGCCGACGACAACGAGCGCACGCTCTTCGTCGCCGAGAAGCAGCCGCGCCGCACGCTGGACCTTCGTCAGCCCAAGGTGCCGAACTTCGACGAGCCGTCGGTGATGGTGACGTCGAGCCCGCGTGACAGCTTCTCGGACGACGAGGCGACGCGCATCCACCCGAACTCGTCGCGCTCGGTGCTCTCGATGTCGGCGCCCATCTCGTCGCGCCGTCTCCCCGAGGACAGCTCGGGCCGCGTTCGTTCGGACGTCCCCCCGCCGCCGCCGCCCTCGTCGGTGCGCGTCGAGGAGCCCCGCTCGGCCGCTGCGGTCGACATGTCGATGACGGTCGGTGCAGGCGCGTCGCAGTCGCAGCAGGTGACGTCGCGCAACGGCAAGCTCAACCCGGGCCGCCCCACGGCGGTGTGGGCCGCGGCGCTCGTCGCCGTGGGTGTGTTCACCGGTCTCGCCGCGGCGCTCGTCGCGCGGGGCGGGAGCGACTCGGTGGTGACCGCGTCGGCGGCGCTCATCGATCCGTCGCAGGGCCAGCCGCAGGTCGTGGCGAACGCGGCGAACGCGGCGCCGGTCCAGAACGCGGCGCCGGTCGTGAACGCGCAGGGCGCAGCGACCCAGCAGCAGGTCGCGCAGGCGGTCTCGCAGGCGCTCCAGCCCGCCGCCTCGTGCGCCGCGGACGTCACGCCGACCGCGAAGGCGGCGGACACGAAGGTCGCCGCCGCTCCCGTGGCGATCGCGGAGCCGAAGGCGCCGGAGCCGAAGGTCGCGGCCGTCGTCGCTCCGCCGCCCGCGCCGAAGCCCGCCGCAGCTCCCGCGGCGAAGCCCGTCATTCAGCAGCCGAAGGTCGCTGCGGCGGCCCCGCCGCCCGCGCCGAAGCCGGCCGCGGCTCCCGCGCCGAAGCCCGCGAAGGGCGGCTCCGACGCCGAGAGCGCGGCGGCAGCCGACGCGCTCGCGAAGGCGCAGCTCGAAGCGGCGCTCGGTCGCTGAGCTCGGTCAGGGCTTCACGCACGAAGCTCGCACGCCTTCGAGCGTGGAGATCGTGTCGTTGCAGCCCTTGAGTCCGTCCGCGAGGCAGTCGATCGTGACGGTGCGGCCAGCGACGCACGCAGCGAGCTTGGCGCCGCTGCACGTGTCGGCGCTGCAGCCGGAGGTTCGCTTGCACGCGTCGGCAGCGCGCGTTCCGACGGGGGCGTTCGGAATGTTCGTGCAGTTGTCGGGGGCGCTGCCACTGACATAGGTGCAGTCGACCTTCTCCTCGCGACCGCTGAGCGTGCTCGTCGCTTCACCGGCGGGGCTGCACGTGATGTCGGGCTTTGCCGCGAGGAGGGGGCCGTCGGGGACACACGCGGGCTGCACACCCGTGGCGAGGCAGTTCCCGAGTCCGAAGTAGGTGCAGTCGAGACCGCGATCGAAGCCCGCGTCGTCGCACGCGATGAGTTGCGCACCGTCGCAGCTCGGTGAGGCCTTGCAGTTGCGACCCTCGCGCCCGAGGCAGAGACCACCGTTGTTGCCGATGCCGGCGTCGGAGAGCGGGACCGAATCGCACGTTCGTCCCTGCGCCAGACAGTTCTCGCCGAACAAACGTTCTCCCGGAGTCGGGCACGAGATGCGCGTTCCGAAATCGAGGGTTCCCGTCCACTTGGTGCAACCGATGTACGCGCTCGGCGACTTGGCCGCGCAGTTCGCGGCGGACTTCGACTGGTAGAACACCGCGGTGTCGACGTCCGCGCACGACTTCACGTTCGCCATCGCCGTCCAGAACGTCTTCGCGGCTAGCTTGGGCTGACGATTCGGGTTCGCCTGGCAGTCGTAGGCGAGGATCGCCTCCACCATGCATTGGCCGGTCGCGTTCTTCCCGATCGGCGTCTCGCACGCAGCGAGCCACGCGCAGGCGTGCTTCGCGCGCGCTTCCGCGGTGTCGTGATCGGGCGCGCAGATCGGGAGCTCGCCCGCATCGCCCGTGGAGAGACACCCCGGTGCGGCGGCGTCGAAGTCGCACAGCGTCGGCGAGTCCGTGTCGTGGAAGATGTCCGCGCAGGCGACCGCCGCAGCGGCGATCGCGACGGCGCCGAGCACGATGGCGCGGCGGCGCATCAGAAGCTCCCCCGGAGCATCAGCGTGCCCGGACCGGCCGCGAGCGCGACCTTCCCCGCCGCGGGTGCGGGGCCCGGTTGCGCCCAGAGCACCACGCTCACGATCGCGAGCGCCCCCGCCGCGACGAACCCGCCGAGCGCGAGCGCGTCCCACGTGCGGACGGGGCCGCGGAGCTCGTCGCAAGCGCTCGGCACGAGCGTAGGACACGCCGCGCGAAGATCGTCCTGCTTGCCCGACGCGACGAAGAACGCACCGAAGCCGAAGCCGAGCGTCCCCACCGCGAGCGCCGTCACGACGATCGGCGCGACCCACGAGCGAGAGCCACCGTCGTCGGCGCCGGGTTCCTCGTGCTTGGGGGGAGGGGGCTTCACCGCTCCGCCGCCCGTGTTGGTTCCGCCGTTCGAGGTCGAGCCATGGTTGGGATCGGTCACGTTGCCGCCGGTCTTGTCCGGCTCCTTGGGCGCATCGGTGAAGCGGACGTCGACGGTCTTGCTCTCGCGCTCCTTCAGCGTGAGCTGCGTCGAGAACGGGACCTTGCCCGTCGCCTTCGCCTCGATCGTGTGGGCTTGGTTCGGCTCGACCGGAAGCGCGATGCCGAAGAGGCCGCTCGCGAGCGGCTTGCCGTCCACCGCGACCTCGGCGCCCGCGCCGTCGGGGACGTTGATGGTGAGCATCGGCACGCGTGCGCGGAGCGACGCGAGGGGATCGCGCACGAGGTCCAACACTTCCTTGTTGTTGTCGGCGCGGGCAAGTGACTCTGCCGCCGTGTAGTCGGCCAGAGCGGCGACGAGCTGATTCGTCTTTTCCTCGGCAAGCGCGATGTGGAATCGAATGCCGGGAGTCATCTTCACGCTCCCCGCGCGCTTCAGCTTGTCGAGTGCCTCTTTCCAGTGCCCCGCGTCTTCGTCGGCGACCGCCTTCCCGAAGAGGTCGCGAGCGGCTTGCAGCTCGGTGGGGGTGGGATCGGCGAAGGCGGGAGAAGCCGCCAGCAGGAACGCCGACGCCATCACGCAAGCAAGGAGTCGCATGGGGTGGGAGAGAATATCACATCATCTCAGAGGCCACTGCCCGGTCTGCGGAGTGCATCGGTCGAGGAAGGTCCGCCCGACGCCGTCGCGGAAGGGGCAGGCGCGGAGGAGTGACGAGGCGTGGGAGCCGCGCTCGCGACCCGAGCCGCGCTCGCGACGGGGGCGACTGCGGGTGCGCTCGCGGAAGCGGGTGCGTTCGCGGAAGCGGACTCCGACGCGGACACGGGTGCGGACACGCCCACGGACGCGGACACGCCCACGGACGCGGACACGGGCACGGTCACGGCCACGCTTACGGAAGCGGTTGCGGAAGCGGCCCGGGCCGGAGGCTTCGCGGCGTACCACCCGATCGCAATGGCGCCGACGACGAACACGGCGACGACGACGCTCACGAGTGCCACGACCGCACCGGACGAGCCGGCGCGGGTCGGTGCGCTCGGCGGGACGGACGGTGGCGCGGAGACGGAGACCGGCGCGGGGACGTGAGCGGCCGCGGGAGCGGACACGGGAACGGCCACGGGCACGGGCACCGTCACGTTCACCGGCGGCGCGGACGGCGGCGCCGAACGTGGACCCGACGGGAGCGACACGGTGTTCGCGACGGTGCCGCTCTCCTCGACGAGACACGCGCGAAGCTCCGTCGCCATCTCGGTCGCGCTCTGGAAGCGCTCTTCCTTCTTCTTCCGGAGCGCTCGGGCGACCGCCTCGCGAACGCGGCGCGAGATGCGATGGGGCGACTCGAGCGCGACCGGCTCGGTCGTGAGGATGGCGAAGGCGAGCGCCATGCGCTCCTCGCGGTCGAACGGGCCCTTGCCGGTCAGGAGCTCCTGGAGCAGCGCGCCGCACGCGAACACGTCGGTTCGTGGATCGGACACGCCGCCATCGATCTGCTCGGGCGCCATGTAGCGCGGCGTCCCGGCGCTGAAGTTGGACTTCGTGACGGTGGCGGCGGTGAGCCCGACCTTCGCGACGCCGAAGTCGAGCACCTTGATGTCGCCCGTCGCGAGCACGAACACGTTCTCCGGCTTCACGTCGCGGTGGACGACGCCCGCCGCGTGCGCGGCCGCGAGCCCGTCGAGGATGGGGATCAGGAGCTCGAGCGCGAGCGACGCCCGCATCGGCGAGTTTGCTTCGATCGTTCGGCGGAGCGTGTGGCCCTCGAGCAGGTCCATCACGAAGTAGAGGCGACCATCGGCCGAGACGCCGAGATCGACGACCTCGACGAGGTTCGGGTGGCGGATGTTCGCGAGGAGCTGCGCCTCGACGCGCATGCGCTCGGCGAGATCGGGCCGGTTGACGAGGTGCTCGGCGAGGATCTTCACCGCGCGCCGTTTGCCGAGCGTGCGATGGACGGCCTCGTACACCTCGCCCATGGAGCCCTTCCCGACGAGGCGCACCAGATCGTACGGCGTGCCCGCGAGCGGGCGCAGGGCTTCCGCCATGGCGGACATGGTAGCCTCTCGCCGTGCGCATCGTCACCCTCCCTGCGGAGCTCCGGTCGGCATGCGACGAGGCACGACGGCGCGGCGAGCGCGTCGGCTTCGTCCCGACGATGGGAGCGCTCCATGATGGTCACCTCGCGCTCGTGCGCTCGGCGCGCGAGCACGCCCCGTTCGTCGCAGCCTCCATCTTCGTGAACCCGACCCAGTTCGGCCCGAACGAGGACTTCTCGCGCTACCCGCGCGACCTGGAGGCCGACGCGAAGAAGCTCGAGAGCGCGGGTTGCACGCTGCTCTTCGCCCCCGAGGCGCCGAGCATGTACCCCGCCGGCGAGCGAACGCGCGTCCGCGTGGAGCACCTCACCGAGACGCTCTGCGGTCCGTTCCGCCCCGGCCACTTCGAGGGCGTGGCGACGATCGTGAGCAAGCTCTTCGCGCTCGTCGGCGAAGCGCACTGCTTCTTCGGGAAGAAGGACTACCAGCAGCTCGCGGTGTTGCGCCGGCTCGCCACCGACCTGCTCTTCCCGGTCACGCTCCACGGTCACCCGATCGTGCGCGAGCTGGACGGGCTCGCGATGAGCTCGCGGAACGCCTACCTCGACGGGCGCGAGCGCGCGCGCGCCCTCTGTCTGGTGAAGGGGCTCCGCGCGGCTTACGCCGCGTGGGTCGGCGGCGAGCGCTCCGGCGCCGCGCTCGAGGCGGCCGCGCGGGCGAAGGTGGAAGAGGGCGCGAGCACGATCGACTACGTGAGCGTGGTCGACCCGGACACGCTCCACCCGTTCCCCGGATCGGCCGGCGAGCGCGCGGTCCTGGCGATCGCGTGTCGGGTCGGGATGACCCGCCTGATCGACAACGTCGTCCTGGGCGAAGATCCGATCGATTCCCTGCGCTGAAGCTGCTACTCCGGGCCCCATGAAAAGCGGTCGCTTCATCGTCCTCGAGGGGATCGACGGTGCCGGCACGACGACGCAGACGGCGTTGCTCGCGCAGCGCCTCCGTCGCGACGGGGCGGTCGTCCGCACGACCCGCGAGCCGAGCGACGGTCCGGTGGGCACGATGATTCGGCAGGTGCTCACGGGGCGCATCGTGAGCGTCGGCGGTTTGGCGCCGGGCTGGCAGACGATGGCGCTCTTGTTCGCCGCGGACCGGATGGACCACGTCGAGACCGAGATCGTTCCGTTCGTCGAGCGCGGCGGCGTGATCATCTCGGACCGCTACGATGCGTCGAGCCTCGCGTACCAGAGCGTGTCGAGCGGCCGGGGTGGGGAAGCCGCCGTCGATTGGATCCGCTCGCTGAACCAGCACGCGCGCCGGCCCGACCTCACCATCGTCCTCGACGTCTCGCACGAGATCGGCGCCGCCCGCCGCGAAGCACGAGGCGAAGCGGCGCAGCTCTACGAGCAGAACGAAGTCCAACGCGCGTTGGCTGCATTCTACAAAGATCTCGCGAGGCACATGCCCAACGACCGCGTCGCCGTAGTCGACGGAGCGGCCTCGGTAGAGTCCGTGGCAGCCGCCGTCCACGCGGCCTACGAAGCGGCGTTCGCGTAGAGCCTCCGTTCCCGTTCCCGTTCCCGTTCTCTACTCCGGATTCGTCTTTTTTCTCCGCACCGAAAAGTTGCGCCTTCCGCATCGCTCTAGCACCCTGTGCCGATGCGCCCGCCGTACCTCGCCTTCGCGCTTCTCGCGGTCGCCGCCTGCGGCGGCGGCTCGAGCGACGCGCCTCCCCCGAGCACGCCGAAGCCCGCCCCCAGCGCGAGCGCCGCGGCGACGCCGCTCCCCAACGCGCCGTACACGCTCAAGCGCTCGCAGGTGAAGGAAGCCCTCAAGGCCCCCGCGCTCGTCCTCCAGAACGTCGTCCTCGACTACGACCACCCCGTCTTCGTCGGCGGGAAGTTCCGCGGCTTCCGCGTGCTCGAGGTCCGCGGCGGCCCCGAGTGGGCCGCGATCGACCTCAAGACCGGCGACGTCGTCACCGCCATCAACGGCTTCCGCGTCGAGCGCCCCGAGTCCGTCGGGCAAGCGATGGAGACGCTCGTCGTCGCCAGCGAGCTCCGCGTCGACCTCGATCGCGACGGTGAAGCCCGCGCGCTCCGCTTCGCGATCGTGGACGACTGAACCCGACGCGGAAGGAGCCGATGGCCGAGCCCCCCAAGAAGCCGAAGCCGTCCCCGGACGAGTCGGGCGGTCTCGAAGAGGTGGAGCGAGCACTCTCCGTCCTCGGGGGCCGCCACCCCGAGGCCGTCCGCGCCGAGCGCGAAGCGCAGGAAGCTCAAGCACGCCGCGAGTCCGCGCGGCGCGGTGAGGCGGCGGCCGAAGAGCGCGGCCGTCGGCGCCGCTTCGTCGGTGCGAGCGTGGGCGCGCTCGCCCTCGTCGCTCTCGTCGTCGTCGCCTTCGTGCTCCGCGGGCGCGCTCGCGAGCGCGAGGCGGCGGTCCACCAGCGCGAGGCGCGCTTCGTCACGGCCGGCTTCGCCGAGGCGGACGGCCTCGCGGGCACGAACGTCGAGATCGCCGCCGACGCGCCGAGCTGCTTCGTGGTCCTGAGCACGCTCGAGCCCCCGGCGCCCCTGACCATCACGCGCGGAGCGACGCCGACGAACGTCGGTGGCGCCGCCGTGCTGTGCACCTGCGGCGCCGAGAACGTCCTCGCCGCGTCGAGCGCGGAGCTCCGCGTGCTCCGCGCCGCCGCCGCCGACGTGGGCGGCACGCTCGCGCTCGCGCACGCGCTCGCCGATGCGACGATCGTCCCGGGGAGTGACGCGTGCGACGTCGATCAACTCGGCGCGTGGGCCCGCGCGCGGGCGCCGAAGGGCGCCCCGTCGCCCGCGCCGCGCGAGGCGCTCGCGACGCGCGGCTTCGCCGCCGCGCCCGGGCTCTCACCGGCGTACCCGTTCGTCGTCGTCGGCGCCGAGCCCGACCACTGCATCGTCGCCGACGCGGGCGGGGACATGCTCCGCATCGTCGGCCCGCTCGGAGACGGCGTGCCTCCCGCACCGGTCGTCGCGCTGTGCGATGCGAAGGGCAACGGCGCCATCCTCCGGCGAGAAGGGAAGGGAACCGTCGCCGTCGCGAGCGTCACCGGCACGCGGATCGGCGGCATCGTCGGCATGCGCGAAGCGCTGGTGGCCGCCGGCCTCGCGACCGCCCCGCTCGTCACGAGCGACGACGACCGAGCGGCGTTCGCGCAGGAGACGCTCCACGGGAGCCTCGTCCCCGAGCCGAAGTCGATCGCCGGTGCAGCGTTGCTCGCGACGTCCGCCCCCGACGCGCGCGTCGTGCTCGTCAGCTCCAAGGACGGCACGATGTTCCTCGCCGAGGGCCCCGCCGGGGCGACGTTCCAGTGCTCGCCGCCGATCAACGTCGCCGCGAGCGAGCGCCTCTGCGTGCAGACGGCCGCGCACTCGTGGCACCTCCCGCGCCCCGATGCGGTCGGTGCGCTCGCCTGGGGACCGCTCCCGTTCTGGATGAGCGCGCTCGAACAAGCTCCTCCCGCCTCACGCGCCGACGCGCTCGGCGCCGAGCTCGCGCTCCTCGACCTCGCGCGCCGGCTCAGCGCGCGCGGCTTCGACCCGACCATCGTCGAAGGCGTCACCGAGCACGAGCGCGGTGTGGACGTCCTCGGGCGGAGCGGTGAAGACGCCGTGGTCGTCGTCGGCACGTGGCCCGCGCCACCGTGGGTCCTCGCGTATGGCGCACCCGGCGAGCCGCCGTGGGACCTCGACGCCGAGCCTCGCGTGCTGCCGATCCGCGGCGGCGACCGCTTGTCGCTCACGACGAAGACCGCACCTCCGGTCCCGCTCGCCGCCCGTCGGACCGTGGTGTTTCGCCACGCCGCGAAGTGATAAGCTGCTTCGGTGCGCTTCACTGGCTTGCTCTTGACGTTCGTCCTCGGGGCCGGCGTCGCCGTCCTCGCCGCTTCGAGCTGTGCCACGGCGGGACCGTGCGCGATCAACAGCGACTGTCCCAACAACACGTCCTGTCGCGACGGGAAGTGCGTGCGCCTCTGCTTCGACGCGAAGCGCGACTGCGCTCCGGGCGAGGTCTGCGACGTGAACGGCCTCTGTGCGGCCGGCGACGGCGGCACGGTTAAGGACGCGACCACGGACGGACCCGTGCAGGACGTGGTCGTCCCGCCCGACGCGCCGCCGCCCGATGCTCCGCCCGACGTCACGCCGCCGGTCGACTCCGGTCCCGACGCGCCGCCCGTCCTCAAGCACGAGCTCGATCTCTGCTCGTCCGACAACCAGTGCTCGAACGGCCTCATCTGCCGCGCGCTCTACAAGGGCGGTCCGTCGCGCTGCACGCGCACCTGCTCTTCGAGCTCCCAGTGTTGGTCGGGCACCAAGTGCCTCGCGATCGGCGCCGACACCTACTGCGCGCAGATCGACGTCGGGCGCACCTGCAACATCAACACGCCGGGTACCTGCAACTTCGCGTGCGTGAGCGCGCAGCAGGCCTATTGCACGCTCCCCTGCACGAACGGCTCGGACTGCCCAAACGGTTACGGCTGCGCGACCGTCTCGTCGCAGAAGGTCTGCGTGAAGGCCGAGCAGTACTGCGGGGGCGGTCAGACCTGCACGTCGCTCCTCTGCGACAACGGCATGCTCGTGTCGAGCTGCACCCTCAACTGCAGCTCGGCCGCGGACTGCCCGCAGCGCGCCCTCCCGCTCGCGGCGTGGACCTGCAACGGGACCTGCAAGCGGCCGGCGGACGTCGTCGGCCCGCTCGCGCAAGGGGAGCCCGCCGAGTACGCGTGCAACGGCAACACGAAGGTGAACCTCTGCAACGACGCCCAGCACATCGACTTCGACGCCTTCACCATCCCCGCCATGCCGGCGTACAACTGCCCGGTCGGGAGCTCCGTCGCCGGCGTCGCGGGCGACGCTTGCGTCGACAGCTGCCGCTTCCAAGGCGGCTGCGCCCACGGCTACGCGTGCACTGCGGTGGGAAACATCTCGAGCCAGCGGATCGGGCTCTGCCTCCCGGCCCTCGGGGGCGGTGAGGTCGGGGCGAGCTGCACGAAGGATCGGGACTGCGCCTTCGGCTACTGCAGCTCCGGCAAATGCTCGCGCGACTGCTCGTTCGACGGCCTCTGCCCGACCGGCTCGACCTGCACGGCGGGCGGCGGTCCGAACGTCGAGGGGCTCGCGTTCAAGCGTTGCCAGTGACGGGCCCGGCGCGATACCGTTCGAGCGTCCATCAATCGAGAGCGCCAGAAGCTGGGGTTTGCTCGAACCTTCGTTCAGCAAGGAGCGTTGCCACTTGGCAAATCTGCCCAACCGATTGTCTCCGTCACGCATCGTCCGGCTCCTCCCGGTGGTCCTCGCCCTCGCACTGGGGGCTCCCTTCTCCGGCACGGCCGAAGCGGGCGGCGTCAAAGGCAAGACGAGCGGGGTCGAGAAGCTCCTGCCCCAGGTCTACGCGGACGCGTCGAAGCTCGAAGCGCACCGCTACACCTGGCGCGAGCCTTCGCCGACGGTGAAGAAGGAGATCCGCGACCTCACGGCGAATCCCTCCCGTGACGTCTGCGTCGTCGCGCTCTCCTCGAACGCCGCGCCCAAGCACGACGACGTCACGGTGAACGTGACCGGCGGTCGCGCGTACTGGTCGACGCTGGTGGTGTCGCCGGGCACGAAGCTCGTGTTCATGAGCCGCGACCCGTTCCCCCACAAGCTCTTCCTGGCCGGCAACGACACGTTCAAGCCGGACGAGATGCTCGGCGGCGGTCGCCGCGAGTGGACCGCTCCGTCGCAGGGCACCTTCACGTTCCTCGACAAGAATTTCCCGTCGTTGAAGCTCGTGGTCGTCGTCGAGCCGGGCGCGGTCGAGTTCGCGTTCCCCAACCACGCGGGAGCGTATGCCTTCTCGAGCCTCCCGGTGGGCGACTACGTGATGCGCGCCTACTTCGAAGGCAAGCCCGTCGGCAAGCCGGCTCCCGTCGGCGTGAAGGCCAGCGGCGGTGAAGTGAAGGAGACGATCAACCTGGGAGAAGCCTCCCAATGATGCTCCTCTCCCGGTTCTGGTACGCGATCCTCGCGGTCCTCGCGGCGTTCGCCATCTACGCGATCTTCCTCGCCGTCGGTCAGTTCAACCGCCGCGCCACGGTGTCGTCGAACGAGTCGCTCGCCGCGGACAGCCAGGTCGTTCGCTGGTCTCTCCAGATCGACTCGCGGCGCCGCCTCGACGCGCTCTTGGTGGGGAGCGTCGACAAGGGCGTCCAGGACGCCTGCGTCGCGACGATCGACAAAGACAAAATCCCGCAGAAGGCGCGTGACGACGGCAAGAAGGCCCTCGGCACCGTCCTCGACAAAATCGCGAAGCAGTACCGCCCCGACGCGCTGTTCCTCGTGGACCGCGACGGGCGACTGATCGCGCAGGTCGGCTACGACAAGGTCGCCCCGTACGAAGACTTCGAGCTCGGCGGCTACTCCGCCGTGAACGACGCGCTCCACGGTTGGCTCCGCGACGACGTCTGGCTCTGGGGCGACCAGCTCTACATGGTCTCGGCGCGCCCGGTCGAGTTCGACGTCACGCAGGCTCCCGCCGGCGCGATCGTCGCGATCCGCGCGATCGATCGCGTCTACGTCCAGGAGCTCTCCAAGCAGACGAACACCAACGTCGTCTTCTACGCGAACGGGAAGCGCCAGGCGTCGGCCGCGGTCAGCGGCTTCGACGAAGCCCTCTTCGATCAGGTCATCCCGGAGATCTCCAAGGTCGAGACGTCGGACGACTACAAGACGAAGGGTCACACCGACGGCGTGCGCGACATCGGCGCGACCAAGGGCATGGGCGCGGTGTTCGCCAAGCTCGATGGCGAGTCCTTCGACCTCGGCGGCGGCTACGCCGTCGTTCGAACGCGCGTGCTCCTCACGAGCCCGGGGCAGTTCCTCTCCGGCGCCGACGACACCGACAAGAAGAGCGTCAACCTCGGGCTCATCGCCGCCATCATCGTGTTCGGCATCGTGTTCGGCATCGCGCTCACGTTCCTCGAGAGCGATCGCCCGATGAAGGCGATGATCGTCCAGGCGCAGAAGCTCAAGAAGGGCGACATCGATCTCCTCCAGCCCCAGAACCTCAGCAGCAAGTTCCGCGACCTGGCGATCGACCTGAACGCCGGCATCGAGCGCGTCGCCGAGAAGGGCGGCGGCGCTCCGCGCAAGACGGCCGACCTCGAGGCGATCCTCGGGCCCGCGCCGGCGCAACCGGCGATGAGCGCGTTCTCGTTCCCGCAGTCGACCGATCCGGGGCCCGCGGCGATCCCGCAGGTTCCGCCGGCCGGGCCGCCGCCGCCGGTGGGCTCGAAGCCGAGCTTCCCGGGCGATCGCGGTACCCCGCCGCCGGGCTCGGGGCCGAAGCCGCCTCCGCCGATCAACGCACCGGCGATCAACGTGCCGCCGGCGGCGCCGGGCGCGGGGCTCCAGCAGCCCGTGACCAGCCCCACCGTCGTCCAGCCGATGAAGATCCCGCAGGACGCCCCGCCGCGTCCGAGGGTGCCTTCGGCGCCGACTCCGGGAGCAGGTGGCAAGGAGGACGAGGAGGAGGCGACGATGGTCGCGTCCATCCCGCAGGACGTCATGGCGAAGGCTTCCGGTCCGAACGCCGAAGTGTCGGCCGAGGAAGCGGAGTGGCCGGGCGTCTACGAGGACTTCGTCAAGACGAAGAAGCAGTGCAACGAACCCACCGAGGGGCTCACCTTCGAGAAGTTCCGGCAGACGCTGAAGAAGAACCGGGACGCACTCGTGCAGCGCCATGGCTGCAAACGCGTGAAGTTCTCGGTGTACGTGAAGGATGGTCGTGCGTCGCTCAAGGCGACGCCGGTGAAGGACTGACGGGAGAAGTCATGCACAAGCGGATGCGCACGCTCGCGGCGACGTTGATCGCAGCGACGGCTTCGGGGACGGCCTGGGCAAGCAACGTCACCGAGTTCCCGGACAACGGGTCGGAGCAACTGTCGCGCGGCGGCGCGTGGGTCGCGCGCGCGAGCGATCCGCTCGCGACGTTCTACAACCCGGCCGGTCTCGCGGGGCAGGACACGAAGCTCACGCTCCAGGCGAACTTCACGATTCGCTCGGCGTGCTTCTCGCGCGTGGCGGCGGCGAACGACACGTCCGTCGACCCGCTGCGCGACGCGAACGGGAACTTCCCCGAGGTCTGCAACGAGTTCGGCCTCGGCGTCGGCCCCCAGCTCGCCGCGACCTTCAAGGTGAACGACCGCTTCGGCGTCGGCGTCGCGATCCTCGCGCCGAGCGGCGTCGCGCAGAACACCTGGCCGGAGTTCGTCGACGACAAGAACGGCCCGCAGGCGGCCCCGCAGCGCTACATGCTCCTCCACGGCGACGCGCTCGTCCTCACGCCGTCGATCGGCGTCGGGTGGGAGCCGATCGATCGACTTCGCATCGGCGCTTCGTTCCAGTGGGGGGTTGCCTCGGTCAAGTTCGCGAACGCCGCCGCAGCGGTGAACGCCGACAACCTCAATCCAACCAACAACGACATCAAGGCGGACTTCGCCGTCTCGGACCTCTTCATCCCCGGCTTCACGCTCGGCGCGCTCTGGAGCCCGAGCGACTACGTCGACCTCGCGGGTTGGTTCAAGTGGAGCGCCCCGATCGACGCGAGCGGCGACGTCAAGACGTCGGCGAACTACTTCCGGCCCGCCGTCGCGCGCAACGGCCCCGACAGCAAGGTCATCAACGGTGATACGTCGCAGCCGGATTGCGGCACGGGCAAGGCGATCACGACCTGCGGGGAAGGCGACAACGGTCACCTCTCGCTCCCCATCCCGATGGAGGCGAAGTTCGGCGTCCGCGTCCGCGGGCCGCGCGTCACCGTCAATCAGAAGCACCGGCGCGATCCGATGTCGCAGGACGTCTGGGACGCGGAGGCGGACTTCACGTTCGCGAACAACCAGGTCATCGACAACCTGCAGGTACGCTTCCCCGGCAACCCCGACGGCAGCGGCGTGATCCCGGTGAACGGCGCGGGCGGCACGCTCCCGCCGATCGCCGACGTCCCGCACTACTACAAGAACGTCTTCGGCGTTCGCGTCGGCGGCTCGTGGAACGCGATCCCCGATCGCCTCGCGATCCGCGCCGGCGGCTTCTTCGAGACCAACGGCCAGGACCCGCAGTACCAGAACATCGACTTCATGGGCGCGCAGCGGATCGGCCTCGCCCTCGGCGGGACCGTGCGCATCCCGCTCTCGAAGACCGTGATCGACGGTGCGAGCAAGGGCTCGGCGCTCGAGATCTCGCTCGGCTTCATGCACATGTTCGTCGCCGACCAGTCCAACACCGATCGGAACTCGCCCGGCCTGAAGGGGCTCGCCGGGTCGCCCTGCAACCCCGACACCAACTCCTTGACGTGCCAGGGCGGGGCCCAACCTTATCGAACCAACTGGGCCGTCAACCTCGGCACCATGACCAACGCCCTGAACGTCATCAACCTCGGCGTGTCATACCGCTTCTGACGGCGACCTGATCCCCGAGAGTCATCCATGAGCAATCCCAGGAACGTCATCATCATCGGCTCCGGCCCTGCTGGGCACACGGCCGGCATCTACGCCGCGCGCGCCAACCTCAAGCCCCTCATGTTCGAGGGCATGACCAAAGGGGGCATCCCCGGCGGCCAGCTGATGATCACGAACGACGTCGAGAACTACCCCGGTTTCCCCACGAAGATCACCGGCCCGGACCTGATGAAGGCGTTCCGCGAGCAGGGCATCCACCAGGGCGTCGAGATCAAGACCGAGGACGTCAACAAGGTCGACCTGTCGGCGCGGCCGTTCAAGATCTGGGCGGGGGACGACAACGTCCTCCACACCGCGCAGACCGTCATCATCGCCACCGGCGCGCAAGCCAAGTGGCTCGACCTCGAGAGCGAGCACGCGCTCAAGGGCCGCGGCGTCTCGGCGTGCGCGGTCTGCGACGGCGCGTTCTTCCGCAACCAGGACGTCATGGTCGTCGGCGGTGGTGACACCGCGATGGAAGAGTCGATGTACCTGTCGGGCCTCTGCAAGACGGTCACGCTCGTCCACCGCCGGGACTCGTTCCGCGCGTCGAAGACGATGCAGGATCGCGTCTTCAAGAACCCGAAGATCAAGGTCCGCTACGACAGCGCGGTGGACGAGATCCTCGACGTGTCCAAGGGCGAGGTCACCGGGGTCCGCCTGAAGAACGTGAAGACGGGCGCCACGGACGAGGTGGCGGTCACCGGCTTCTTCGTCGCGATCGGGCACACGCCGAACACCGACCTGTTCACGGGTCAGCTCGAGCTCCACGACAACGGGTACATCAAGACCAAGCCGGGCACGTCGCAGACGAACGTGCCGGGCGTCTTCGCCGCGGGCGACGTGCAAGACTTCGTCTATCGCCAGGCCGTGACCGCGGCGGGCTCGGGCTGCATGGCCGCGCTCGAAGCGGAGCGCTGGCTCGCTGCGAACGTCCACTGACGCGAGGGGAGTAGAAGGCCGGTGAGCGACGCCAGAGCGCAAGCGCAAGAGACGGCCTCCAACCGAGAGGATCAGCTCGCGCGCGTGCCCTTCTTCGAGGGGCTCACGCGCGAGAGCCTCTCGCTCATCGCCAAGGTCACGACCGAGGAGTCGCACGCTACCGGCACGCGGATCTTCCAGTACGGGGATCCGGGCGACAAGCTCTTCATCATCCTCGAGGGCAAGGTTCGAATTTCCCGCGAGATCTCGGGAATGGGGGAGGAGGCGCTCGCCGTTCTCGGACCAGGTGAGATCTTCGGCGAGATGTCTCTCTTGGACGAGGCCCCCCGCTCCGCAGATGCGCGTGCGCACGAGCGGTGTCGGCTCCTGGTCATGACCAAGGAAGCGTTCGACGACCTGCTCTTCCTCCACAAGGACCTCGCGTACGAGGTGCTGTGGGCCTGCGTTCGCATGCTCTCGACGCGTCTCCGCGAGATGAACGACAAGCTCGCGTTCCTGTCGACGAGCAACAAGTTCGAGTGACGTGACGTCGTTCGGGAGCGAGTGATCAGATGCGCATCGGCTCAGGGATTCTGCTCAGTGTGTCGCTCACCGTCGCCGCGCTGGCCGCTTGCGGCGGCGCAGGGACGGGGCAGGGGCCCAACGTGCCCGGGACTGCGTCGGACTCGGCCAGCGCCGCGTCCAGCGCGCCCGCGAGCGCGTCGGCCAGCGCGTCGGCGAACGCCTCTGCCAGCGCGAGCGCCTCGGCGTCGGCCCCCGTGCTCCCGCCCGGCCACATGAAGCCGCCGGTCACGAGCACGATGGCCGCGGATCTCACCGCGATCGGCCTCGACGTGAAGAACCTGCCGGCGATGGCGAAGCTCGAGCCGGACAAGCTGCGCAAGGTGATGAAGCTGTTCACGAAGGCGTTGGGCCTGCAGTGCAACGGCTGCCACCTCGACGACATGGCGGCGGCGACGCCGCGCAAGCGGGTGACCGAGAAGATGTGGGACGACTACGCGCGCGGCTTCGCGATGGCGGACGGCAGCCCGGTCTTCTGCGACAGCTGCCACCAAGGCAGCGTCGCGGTCCTCGACCGCACCGACAAGCGAGCGCTCTCGAAGTGGATGGACGCCTCCTTCGTCGCGAAGCTGAAGCCGAAGGGGCCGAACGCGAAGGGCGGAGCATCGATGGAGTGCGCGACCTGCCACGGGCAGGACCACGAGATGCACTTCATCGACCTGTGGAAGCAGGGGAAGCCGTTCAGCGCCCACTGACAAAAGACGAACAGGGAACACGGAACGGGAACGGGAACCCGGAACGCGGAGCCAGGAACGGGATCCGACCTCTGCGGTTCCCATTCCAATGGCTCCGCATTCCCATTCCCGTTCCGTGTTCCCTGTTCGTCCTTTTCTCCACAGCTGGGCGTGTGTAACGGGCTGAAAGGATGGGCTCTGCCCCATTTGTTGACGTAGGAACGCTCGTTCAGGTAGGATTCATGCATCATGCAAGGCCTGACGCAGCGCCAGCAAATGGTCCTCGACTTCATCCGCCAGTCCATCGCCGACCGGGGCTACCCCCCGACCCTCCGCGAGATCGGCGCCCGGATGGGGATCCGTTCCACGAACGGCGTGAACGACCACCTGCGCGCGCTGGAGCGGAAGGGCTACCTCACCCGTGAGGACATGAAGTCCCGCGCGCTTCGTCCGACCGGGCAGCTCCCGCTCCCCACGGGTGACGCGGCGTCGGCGCTGCCGGGTGTGGCCGCCAACGACGAGGATCTGGTCGAGATCCCGGTCCTCGGGCGCGTTGCCGCCGGCCTGCCGCTCCTCGCCGAGGAGCACGTCATCGACACCGTCAAGATCGACCGCGGGCTGCTCAAGGGCGGCCGCGAGATCTTCGGCCTCCGCGTCCACGGCGACTCGATGATCGACGCCGGGATCCTCAGCGGCGACTACATCTTCGTGAAGAAGCAGCTCACCGCGTCGCGCGGCGAGATCGTGGTCGCCCTCATCGGCGACGAAGCGACCGTGAAGTACTACTACCCGGAGAAGGACTACGTCCGCTTCCAGCCGGCGAACAAGACCATGGCGCCCATCCTCGTCCGGGCCGTGGATTTCAAGCCGACCATGCTGCTCGGGGTCGTCGTCGGGCTCTACCGACGCATGTGAGTTTCTGTTAGCGTCCTGGTCGATGGT
Organism: Polyangiaceae bacterium; assembly: GCA_044224495.1. Taxonomy (GTDB): domain Bacteria; phylum Myxococcota_A; class Polyangia; order Polyangiales; family Polyangiaceae; genus JBGAKG01. The sequence goes on from JBGAKG010000021.1 coordinate 195,773, forward strand.
CCGGCGTGCGCTGACACTCGTTCTCCTTCTGCCGCTCCTCTCGGGTTGCGGCGGCGTCTACTACGCCGTGAACGCGAATAGCGCCGCGAACCGCCTCGAAGAGGCGAAGGCGCTCGGCGCCGAGACGGCCGCACCGTACGAGTACTACTACGCGAAGGCTCACCTCGAGCAGGCGCAGGTCGAAGCGTCGGAGGCGAGCTACTCGGACGCCGCGGACTTCGCGCAGATCGCCGAGGAGTACGCCGAGAAGGCGATCGAGCTCTCGAAGTCGTCGAAGAAGGCGAAAGCGAAAGAATGATCCGCGCGCGCGTCATCCTCGGAGTCACCGTGGCCGCGTGTGCCGTCGTGCTCTCGTCGGCGACGGGCTGCGGTGCGCCCGCGCTGCGCGGCAAGATCGCGGGCTTGAACGACGTCGTGGACAAGGCGGAGAAGGCGGGCGCCCGCCGCTGCGCGCCGCGCGAGCTCGCCCTCGCGCGCGCGAACCTCCGCTTCGCCAGCACCGACCTCGATCAGGGTCAGTTCAGCGACGCCGTCACCCACGTCGAGGTCGCCGAGCCCAACGCCAAGGCGGCGCTCGCCAACACCAACGCCGAGAAGTGCACCGACCAGGTCGCGCCGAAGCCCGTCCCGCGTCCGGGCGACAAGGACGGCGACGGCATCATCGACACGGTCGACAAGTGCCCGACCGAGCCCGAGACGTACAACGGGGTCGACGACGAAGACGGCTGCCCGGACGATCCCGACTCCGACAACGACGGAATCGCGGACTCCGTCGACCAGTGCGTCATGCTGGCCGAGGACAAGGACGGCTACCTCGACGACGACGGCTGCCCCGACCCGGACAACGACGCGGACGGCATCCTCGACGGCGCCGACAAGTGCCCGAAGGAGCCCGAGGATCTCGACGGCTTCCAGGACGACGACGGCTGCCCGGACAAGGACAACGACGGCGACACCGTGGCCGACGTGGACGATCTCTGCCCCAACACCCCCGGTTCGCCGACGGGCCCGAAGCCGGGTTGCCCGTCGCTCATCGTGGTGACGGCGAAGGAGATCCGGATCACCCAGCAGATCCAGTTCGAGTTCAACAAGGCCGTCATCAAGGGCGACATCAGCTTCAAGATCCTCGACGAGGTCGCGGGCGTGCTGAAGACGAACCCGAAGATCAGCCTCGAGGTCCAGGGCCACACCGACAACGTCGGCAACGCCCCGTACAACCAGAAGCTCTCCCAGCAGCGCGCGGACTCGGTCCGGGCATACCTGGTCGCGCACGGCGTGGAGCCGGGGCGCCTGATCGCGAAGGGCTACGGGCAGGCCAAGCCGCTCGTCCCGAACAACACCGAGGCGAACCGGGCCCTGAACCGCCGCGTGCAATTCATCCGGACGGAGACGCCGGCTCCCTGACCCCGTTTTGTTGGGGGGAGGCAGGGGCGTTCTGGTACGCTTCCGCCCGCGACAACCCCAGCAGTTTCTGCGTGCTTGCTTGGGGCATTTCGGTGTAAGTCGCAGGGGTACTTTTCCTGGAACGGAGAATCGACGTGCGAAGACTGTCTCGTCCCTCCCGCTTCGACCTTTGCGCCAAGGCGCTGGTCGCCTGCCTCGCGCTTCTCGGCGCGGTGGTCCCCGTCGTCCTGAGCTCGACCCGTGCGATGGCGGATGCCGCCACCGAGACCAAGGCGACCGCCCTCGAGAAGAAGGCGATGGATGAGGACTACCTCACGACCGAATTCGCCAAGGCGCAGCAAAAGCTGAACGACGCGATCAAGATGTGCGGGACCGACAAGTGCAGCGCCAAGCTGCGCGCCGCGCTCCAGCGCGACCTCGGTACCGTCCTGATCGGCGGCTTGAACAAGAAGCCGGAAGGTACGCAGGCCTTCGTCGAGGCGCTCAAGCTCGACCCGACGGTCACGCTCAACCCCGACTACAAGACCAAGGACATGGAGGCCGCCTTCGCCGAAGCGAAGACGAAGGCCGCCGGCGGCACCGCGCCGACCGGGACCGGCACCGGCACGGGCGCGCCGACCGGAACGGGCACCGGCACGGGCGGGAACGCCCCGCCGTCGAACGACCTGACGCTCCAGGAGATCGACGAGCAGCGCGTCGACACGCCGGTTCCGATCTACGTCGAGTACACCGGCTCGGAGACCGTGAAGAAGGTCGTTGCCCGCTACAAGGGCTGGGGCGGCACGGACTTCAAGGCCCTCGACCTGAAGAAGATGGGCTCCGGCTACGGCGCCATCGCGCCCTGCACCGAGGTCACCGAAGGCGACTTCAAGTTCTACGTCCAGGCGTTCAACGACGAAGGCGACATGATCGCGTCGTCGGGCTCCAAGAACAACCCGCACGTCATCAAGATCCGCAAGGAGCTCGAGGGCGAGCCCCCGCACCTCCCGAACCAGCCTGCTCCGAAGCAGTGCAAGAAGACCTCGGACTGCCCCGACGGGCCTGCCGGCGCGAAGTGCCGCGGCGACGAGCTCAAGAAAGAGGGCGACGAGTGCAAGGAGAACGAGGAGTGCGAGAGCGGCACCTGCACCGACGAGAAGTGCGCGGCGGGTGGCCCGAAGCTCAAGGGTGGCGGTGAGGAGTGCGAGGCCGACAGCGAGTGCGAGTCGAGCACCTGCAAGGACTTCAAGTGCACTGAGCCGGCGGGCTCGAGCGGCAAGTACAAGAAGATCTGGATCGGCATCGGCATCGGCTTCGACCTCACGGTCCTGCCGAGCGCGACCGACGTCTGCATGGTCAACAAGGACGCGCAGCCGGCCGCTTCGCCGACGGGGCCGGCCGCTGACCAGGGCTACCGCTGCTACGACTCGGCGAACGCGCGTGACTACCCGCGCACGGACAACCCGGACGAGTACAACAAGCAGATCGTCGGCAAGGCCGGCGCGGTCAACGGCGGTATCGCGCCGGGCAACCTCCGCCTGCACGTGTCGTTCGACTACGCGGTGACGCAGGCGATCCTCATCGGCGCGCGCGTCGGTGTGGCGCTGTTCGGCTACCCGGGCAGCTACGCGACGTCGATGCCGACGGTGCCGATCATCGCGGAGGTTCGCTTCACCTACGTCCTCGGTGGCGTGATGAAGACGGTGGCGCCGTTCTTCGGCGTGGCAGCGGGCTTCTCGCCGTACACGGCGAGCGTCTCGGTGCCGGTCGAGAACTCGGACGGCAAGCGCTCGGTCGACGCGCACGCGCTCGGCGGGCCGATCTACATCGCGCCGGCGGGTGGTATCCGCCTCCGCGCGGGTCCTGCGGCGTTCTCGATCGGCATCCGTCCGGTCCTAGCGTTCGGGAACCTCTTCACCTTCTCGATCGAGCCGGAGCTGGGCGTCGCGTTCGGGTTCTGATCTAGCCGCGTGAAGAGACAGAGAGGCTCGCTTCCCTCGGGGAGCGAGCCTCTCTCGCATTTTGGGAGTTGCTTCGGCTCCGGCTCCGGCTCCGAGCGCAGGCGCGCCTGGGGCTGAAGGCCCAGGCAGCGAAGTCTCTCGCGGCGAAACTCGATCCAAGCCCGCCCAAGGGGCGGGCTCTCCGTGGGGAGTGAGCGCGGGCTCCGCGATGGCCGCGGAGCCCGGCAGAGGAATCAGCGCGAGAGCTTGTGCAGCGTTGCGTTGATGCGATCGAGCGCGTCGAGGAGTGCATCGTCTTGCTTGGTGAAGCCCCAAGCGACGGCGAGCTCCAGCGCCATGCGAGTCTCCCGCGACGAGCCGAGAGCGGAGCGCAGTCGGCGGCCAAGACGCGCTCGGAGGAACCGAGCGCTATTGCGAGTTCCCGTCGAACGACGATTGAGCTTCCGCAATGTTGAGCAGCACCGAAGAGGCCGCGCGCCGCATCTGCCGAGCGAGGTCGCAATAGCGCTCGGTTCCTCCGAGCGCGTCTTGGATGTTGGAGCCGACCACCGCGACCACCGGAGCCAACTGCCGCACCGTATCGAGAGCGAACCGTTCGATCTGAAGCATGAGAGACCTCCTTGCCTGTCGCGCTGCGCGCGAAGGCGTCCTCGTCGGGCCTGCGCACGGAGGACACGAGGAAGTTGGAGCGCCTGGGGCTAAAGCCCCAGGCAGCGAGGTTTCTCGGTGCGAACGC
>JBGAKG010000022.1:0-192464 GCA_044224495.1 Polyangiaceae bacterium
ACCTCCTTGCCTGTCGCGCTGCGCGCGAAGGCGTCCTCGTCGGGCCTGCGCACGGAGCCCAGGTCAACCCAGGCGCGGTCTTCCGCGCCACCGCCGAAGGCGGCTCGGGGTTGAGCTGGGCGAGTACGCAGGCACGATGAGGATGCCGAGCGAGCCCCACGTCAGCAGGTGGCTAGGCCAGAAGACATCACGTCCTCCGCGCGTCCCGCACCGAGCCGGAGAGAGCCGAGGAGTCCAACGTCGTCCCGAGCCGTGAAGCGCCGGCGGTCGCCGACGCGGACAGGGATGCGGGAGCGGGAGCGGGAGCGGGAGCGGGAGCTGGAGCAGGAGCTGGAGCTGGAGCTGGAGCTGGAGCTGGAGCTGGAGCTGGAGCTGGAGCTGGAGCTGGAGCTGGAGCTGGAGCTGGAGCTGGAGCTGGAGCAGGAGCTGGAGCTGGAGCTGGAGCTGGAGCTGGAGCTGGAGCTGGAGCTGGAGCAGGAGCTGGAGCTGGAGCTGGAGCAGGAGCTGGAGCCGGAGCCGGAGCCGGAGCAGGAGCAGGAGCAGGAGCTGGAGCGGAAGCGCCCGTTCACTCCGCGCGCAGTTCGTCCTTCAACGCGTCAGCGAGATACATGTACTCAGCAACACTGTCGTAAATCTGCGCACTGACCCGTACGAGCCGCTGAGGCACCCGCGGCCACGGAACGACGGGAACCTCGATCCGATGGTTCTCCCAGAGCTTCTCCTGAAGCGGATCCCCGAAGAACAAAGCAGGCGCACGCCCCTTCTTCCCATCGGGCAGCGGCACCGCGGCGAGCGACCCGATCATCCCATCGGGGGCAGGCTTGTCGACCTGGAGCGCCGCACACAAGATGTCCCGCGCCCGGAGCGCGAGCTCCCGGTTCCGCCGCATGAGCTCGGGGAGCCCACCGGGAAAGATCCCAGAGAGGTACGCAATCGCGTCGCCGACCACGAGCTGCGGCGTGGGATCGATGGTGCCGATCCAATCGTGCTCGAGCTGGAACAGCGAGCGATCGGTGCGCGGTGTATTCGCGCCGTGGCTGATCGCGAGCGGCCGGATCTCTTTCTGCCGATCCTCGCGCACGTAGAAGAGCGCGGCGCTCTTCGGTGTGCAGAGCCATTTGTGGCAGTTGCCGGTGTAGAAGGGGACCCCGAGCTCGGCGAGGTTCAAGGGGATCATCCCGGGCGCGTGCGCGCCGTCGACGAGCACGTCGATCCCACGCGCACCGAGCTCCTTCGCGAGCGGCGCGATTGGCCAGACCAGCCCGGTCGGGCTCGTGACGTGATCGAGCAGCACGAGTCGCGTGCGCGGAGTGACGGCCTCGAGCACCGGCGTGATCGCTTGCTCTTCGCGCGCGAGCGGGAACGGGACCTTCGCCACGACAACGCGCGCCCCCGCCTGCTCCGCGACGAAGTCGAGCGCGTTCTTGCACGCGTTGTAGGCGTGATCGGTCGTGAGGAGCTCGTCGCCGGCGGAGAACTTCAGGCTCCGCAGCACGGTGTTCACGGCGGCGGTCGCGTTGGCGACGAACGCGAGCTCGCTGGGCTTCGCGCCGACGAGCGCCGCGACCGAGGCGCGCGACGCGTCCAAGAGGGGCTCGAGATCGCGAACCCAGAACTGCATCGGGTTCGCCTCCGCGCGCGCGCGAAGCTCGGCCTGCCGCTCGAGGATCGCGCGCGGGGTCGCTCCGAAGGACCCGTGGTTGAGGAAGCACACGTCGTCCGCGAGGACGAAGTGCTTCGCGTGCTCCGAGCGCGCCGGGAACGAGGGCGGGAGCGCGCGCGTCACGCGGTCACCGCTTCGGCGGTTGCTTGGGCGGAGGCGGCGCCTTGAGCCCGAACGCTTCGCCCGCCCGGATCGTGTCGGGGTTGATGAGGCCGGCGGCCCAAAGATCGCGCACGTAGTCCGGCCCGCGCCGCCGATCCTTCATCGCGGCGAGCGAGATGCCGGCGATCACGCGCGCCGGGGCGGGCGCGAGCGACGGCGGCGGCTCGAGGCTCGCCGTCCGGCCACGCGCGTCGTCGACCTTGCCCGCCGACGCGACGGCATAGCCGCTGAGCCAACCGGAGAGCGCACCGAGCACGAGCGGGAACTTCGCGAGGAGCGGGCCCGCCTCTTGCGGCCTCTCGCGCGCGACGAGCACGGCGACGCGTTCAGCGAGCGAGCGCGTGGTCACCGAGCCGCCGTTGAGCGCGGTCAGCGAGTATTTGTCCGCGTCGTCGAGCTTGCCTTGGTAGCGCGCGAGCCGCGCGAGGCGAAGCGCCCGGAGCGCGCGGTCTTCGGTGCCCTTCCAGCCTTCGGCGATCTTCGCCGCGGTCTCGAGGTCTCCCGTGTCGAGCGCGAGATCCATCGCGACCACGTCGGACCAGGGGGCGTCGTCGTTGGCGAGCTCGAGCAGCTGATCCGGCGGGAGGCGCAGGCGGCCGAGCAGGACGTCTTGCGAGGTCGTGAGCGCGTTCAAGAACGGGAGCTTGCGGCCCTCGATCGGAACGGCCTCGAGCGCGCCCCCGAGCGCCGTCGCATCGATGCGCTCGTACGCCGCGGCCGCGCGGACCACCGCGACGTCGGGCGACGTGGGGTCGAGGTCTTCGGTCGCCTTGAGCGCCTCGTCCAGCCGATCGCCGAGGAGCGCGACGCGCGCGGCGAGCACGCGGGCGGGCGGGTAGATCGCGGAGAACCCGACCGCCGCGAGCGCCGCCTTGCGCGCGAGGTTCTCGTCGCCCGTCTCGAGCGCGACGAGACCGAGCCACGATGCCATGCCGGGGCTGTCGACGGACGCGAGCCCCGCCTGAACCTCGGCCTTGACCGTCGGGTAGTCGTGCTTGTCCGCCGCTTGGAGCGCGGCGAGCGCATGCGGGACCGTGCGGAGGGGGAGCGGCAGGTTCGCACCCTTCGCGATGGTCTCGGCGACCTCGGGCGGGGGCGCCTCGGGCCGCGCCGGATCACGCGCCCACGCGAGCGCGACGAGCGCCTGACCCTCGATCCGATCGGGGTACTTCGTGCGGAACGCCTTCGCGAGCTCCATCGCCTTCTGCGGCTCACCGTCCATCGCGGTCGTGCGAATGAGCCCGATGTGCGCGATGAGGAGCTCGGGGTCGAGCTTCGTCGCGGCCTCGTAGCGATCCTTCGCGCGCGCGTCGCCCGCGCGCTCGAGCGCGGCCGCCGACATGAGCTGGTACCACGCGTCCTGCGTGCACGCCTGGTCCCACTTGGTGATGAGGCTGGCGGCGCCGACCGTGTCACCGGTGAAGAGGAACGAGCCGATCTGCGCGAAGACGAGGTCCTTCTCCTGGACCTTCACCTCGCGCGCGCGGTTCATCGACTCTTCGAACGCGATGTCGTCGCCGCCGCTGAGCAGGCCCTTGAGCGCGCGCTCGTGGAGCCAATCCAGCGCCGCGCGATCGGAGCGCGAGTCGATCTCGAAGACGTGGGTGAACGACTTCTCCGTCTCCGGGAGCAACGCGGCGTCGCTCTTCCGGAGGTTCCCCTCGATCGTTGTGAGCTCGGCCTCGGCCGTCGCGTGCGCCTTCTCGCGCTGCGTCTTCATGTAGAAGAAGCCACCGATGCCGCCACCCACGACGAGCATCGTGAGGACGAGCAACGGGAGGGAACCCCGCCGGCGCGCCGGTGCGCCCGCGCGCTCCCACGCCCCCTTCGCGGCGCCGTCGCCCTTCTCGAACACACCGGCGAGCGCGAGCGCGTCGAGGACGTCGCGCGCCTCGGGGACGCCTTCGACCTGAGCCGGCGCCCGGAACGGGTTGTCTTCCTTCGCCTTGCGCGGCGGCGGCATCGGCCGCTCGGGCAGATCGGCGGGCGAGAACGCCTCTGCCGTCTCCGCGCTGATCGAGAACTTCCGATCGTCCGGCGAGTGAATCGGCGGCGTCGGAGGACGCGCGAGCGGCGGAGCCGCAGCCGGCGGCGGCAAGGGCTCGGGTACCGGCTCCGGCGGGGGGAGCGGCGGCGGCCGCACCGAAGGCGCGCGGACCGGAGGCATCGCGGGCGGCGGCAGCGACTTCGCGCGCGCCGGCGCCGGGGGCGGGGGGAGCGGCGGCTGTTCGCGGATCGACGTCTCCGCGTCTTCTTCCTCGCCGTTGAGCGACTCCATCGCGGGGCGAGCGCTCGCCGCCTTCGGCGCGAGGGGCGCCGTGCGGGCGACCTCGGCCGCGACCGCGCGCGCGCCGGCCTTCGCCTGGATCGGGCGATAGACGCGCGCCCGCTCGAGCCACATCCGAGCCTCGGTGTCGTCGGCCCCGAACTGGAGCGCGCGCTCGAAGACCTTCTCCGCGCGGTCCGCGTCGCCGCGGCGCAGCAACACCTCGCCGAGGACGCGATAGACGATGCCCTCGCGCGGAGCGACCTTTCCCGCCGCCACGAGAATGGCTTGTGCTTCCGCAAGCTTGTGGCTGGACATGTACATCCGCGCCACAGCCAACAAGACGGGGACGTTGGACTGCAGCTTCGCCTGCGCGAAGTCCGCAACCTGTTGAACCAACGTGGTCCGTACCGAGCCCTGCAGTGCGTCGGCGAGGGCGATCGTGGAATCGGCGTCGGGCGCCTTCTTCCACCGTGTCGCGAGGTCGTCCAGGGAATCCGTCATGCCGGGAAGGGCCACGAATGTAGCAGGGGGACCGGGGAGACCGAAACCCTTTCCGCCACAGTCTCCCCCGCTGGCTCCGCGCGTGCCCCTCCTTGAGCGAGGCCCGTGCTATTTTCGCCGGAGTGAACCGCCGGGCCCCCTCCAAAGCCAAGACGACCGGCGTCGGCGATCTCCAGGCGACCCTCCGCGCGGCGGGCCTCAAGAGCACATCGCCGCGGGTGGCCGTCCTCCGTTACCTGAAGGATCTCGGCAAACCCGTGAGCCACGGGGAGCTGGTGGAGGCGCTCGCCAACGAGGGCTTCGACCGCGCCACCCTGTACCGGAACCTGGTCGACCTGGCCGAGGCCGGGTTGGTGGTGCGCACCGACCTGGGCGACCACGTCTGGCGGTACGAGCTCAAAGGCAACGTCAGCCACGTCGCCGAGCACCCGCACTTCGTGTGTACGGACTGCGGGGTCGTGTCGTGCCTGCCCGGGGTGGCCATCCGGATCACCGCCAGCGACCACGCGCCGAAGGCGGTCACGTCGCAGCGCGTCGCGGTCCAGCTCACCGGTCGCTGCAACGCCTGCGGATGATGTAGAAGCTCCGCATGATCGCGTTTCTGGGCATGGGGCTCCTCGGCTCGAACTTCACGCGCGCGCTGCGCCGGCGGGGAGAAGACGTCAACGTCTGGAACCGCACCGCCGCCCGCGCGGACGCGCTCGCCGAGACGGGCGCCAAGCCGTTCGCCGACGTGGCCGAGGCGGTGCGCGACGCCGAACGCGTGCACCTCACGCTGAGCGACGACGCTGCCGTCGACGACGTGCTCGCGAAGGCCGCCCCGGGGCTCCGCGCCGGGACCCTCGTCCTGGATCACACCACGACGACCGCGGCGGGCGCGCGCAAGCGCACCGAGATTTGGCGCTCGCGCGGCATCCTCTACGTGCACGCCCCGGTCTTCATGGGCCCGCAGAACGCACTCGAAGGGACGGGGCTCATGCTCCTCTCGGGCGAGCGAGCGCTCGTCGACCGCGTGAAGCCGCTCGTCGCGCCGATGACCGGGAAGGTCGTCGACCTCGGCACCAAGACCGAAGCCGCCGCGGCCTTCAAGCTGCTCGGCAACTGCTTCCTCATGTTCCTCACCGCGGGCCTCGCGGACATGTTCACGCTCGCGAAGGCGCTCGACGTGCCCCCCGCCGACGCGGCCGCGCTCTTCGACCACTTCAACCCGGGTGCGACGATCGGCGCCCGCGCGAAGCGGATGCTCGACGCCGACTTCGCGAACCCCTCCTGGGAGCTCGCGATGGCCCGCAAGGACGCGCGGATCATGCTCGACACGGCCGCGAACGACGCGCCGCTCCAGATTCTCCCCGCGATCGTGGCGCGGATGGACACCCTCGTCGCCGAGGGGCACGGGGGGGACGACTGGACCGTGCTCGGGCGGGATGCGCTGAAGAAGCCCTCGTGATAGACCCTTCCTCGTCACGACGAGGGGAACTCCGTGCGGGCGCGATGCCCAAGTCGGAGACGGTGCCGCCACTGTAGCCGGGTCTTCCCGGGAGTCAGGAAACCTCGCCGTGATGCTCCGCGCATGAGCGCGGGGCGTCCGCCGTCACGCGAGCCACGTGACAGGAGGTTTCGATGAGTGCACCCGTTGTCGACGAATCCAAGGCGTTGGATGCATGGCACCCCGGACTGAAGTCCGGGGCAGCAAGAGCCGCTGCCGAACCCGTTCGAAGTCCGCCTTCGGCGGACTCTCGCGTCGCAGCGCTCTTCGGTCTAGCCGCGCTCGCGCTCTCGGTCGCCGCCTGCGGTGACGCTTCCCCCGTCGGCGCTCCGCCGCCGACCGACGCTGGGATCGATCGCGTCGCGCTGGTGGACGGCAGCTACACGTTCCCCGACGCCGGAGCGATCCGCGCCGACCGCTTCGTCACCGACGTCGTCGACTTCGCGCCCGGCGATTGCGCCGGCTTCGGCGTCGCGCAGATGCCGGGGATCGTCGAAGGACCACCGGTCGGGTTCGGGAAGGGACAGGGGAGCACGAACGTGGTCTCGCTCGGCAAGGGCGGGAGCATCACGCTCGGGTTCGGCGCGAACGCCATCGTCGATGCGCCGGGGCCCGACTTCGTCGTCTTCGAGAACGCCTTCGAGTACGGGAACGGTCTCCTCTGGGCCGAGCCCGGCGAGGTCTCCGTGAGCGAAGACGGGAAGACGTGGGTGACGTTCCCGTGCACCGCCACGGCGGCTCCCTATGGGGCGTGCGCGGGCTGGCACCCAGTGCTGTCGTCACCCGACGACGGGATCTCGCCGATGGACTACCCCGCGTGCGGCGGCGACGGCTTCGATCTCGCGGACGTCGGCGTCAGGCACGCGCGCTTCGTGAAGATCCGCGACATGGGGGGCGGCGACTGCGCCGCGAGCCCGAAGGACAAGACGAACAACGTCGGCTTCGACCTCGACGCGATCGCGATCCTGCACGCCGAGAAGCCGTGACCTGCGAGCGAGCCAGCCCGGCAGAATGAGCATGCGCGAAGAGGCTATCCGAAGCTCGTAGTGGGGTCAGCGGGCCCGCGCCGTCAAATCCACCTTCGCGATCCGACCAAGCTCGTCGAAGCGCACGACGACGTCGCCGTCGCTCCGCTGGCCACCGACCACCGCGGCGCTCTCCGACAGCGCGAAGCCCGAGCGTTCGAGGAATCGCCGGATGCACGCGCGGGGAGGCGCGGTGGTGCTGATCGTCGGCAGATCGACGAAGATCCCAGGCAGGTACGCGATCGGGAGCTCCTCGAAGCGCAGCTTCAGGCTCGTCACCATGAGGAACGCCGCACCGCCGTCGTACCCACCGACGAAGAGCGGATGACGGCCGGAGAGCTCGGCGGCGACGAGGCCGAGCTCGTTCGGGTTCACGCGCGCGGCGGGGACGATCCGCTCGCCGAAGCACGCGAGGCCGGGCGTGGACTCCGCGAGGATGCGGAGCGCGTTCACGAGCCCCAGCGACGGACCCCACTCCGCCGCTCCCGGGTTGCCCCACGCCCAGAGGAACGTCTGCGACTCGCGCGCGAACGTTCCGAGGATCTGGGCGGAGTGCCGGTCGCCACCGAGCGTGAGCTCGCCCGTCCCGAGGTCCACGTTCCACGGCCGATTCGCGCGAACGTCCTCGAGCATGCGGCTCCGCGCGCGCGCGACGAGGAGATGTTCGACGACGGCGGCATCGAACGCCGCGAGGCTGGGATCGCTCATGCCGCCATCCTACGGCACGAAGTCGTTTTTGACCTCGCACTCGCCGTCGGCGTTCAGGTGCCCGCCCGCCGCAGCCGCGTAGGCCATGTAGGAGGCATACGAGTTCACCTTCGCGAAGCTCGTTCCGTTCGCGTCGAACTTGAGCTGCCCGGGCTGCGGGACGTAGTCCGCGACGAGACTGCGATCCGGGAGGGGCGTCCCGTCCTTCGCCTTGAAGCCGGTGACGTCGAACGCGGCGAGGTCGTCGATCGTGACGACCCCCTCGGCGGGCGACGCCGCGCCGTACGTCGAAGACGCCGCCGCGATCGGATCGAAGTGGAGCTCCGTCCCCTCGACGTTGAGCTTGCTCCAGAACGCGTGATCGGTGTGGATCGTGATCTGCGCGATGGTGGCGGCGCCGGCTTTCGCCTGGACGCCACGCGGGAACTCGCCGCCGACCTCGGCGAGGTCGGTGTTGCGGCAGTTGAGGTACGAAGACGGGTTTGCGAACCCGAGCGTGAACTTCACCGACGGCGGCATCTTCGCGAAGACGGCATCACTCGGCTTCGTGCCTTTGAAGGTGGCCGTGCCGGCGAGGAGCATCGATTGCCCCTTGGCGACCATGTCCGCGTAGAGAGCTTTGCCCTCGGCGTCGAGGTTGACGGCGGTCGCGGCTGCGGAGGCTCGCACGAGCTGGTAGCCGAAGGCGTAGCGCGCCTTGGGATCGAAGCTCGAGCCGTCGGCCTTCTTCGCGAAGGTTGCAATCTGCACGGTCTTCTCGTCGGGCGAGCCGCTCTTGCCGACGATCGGGCCGCCGACGTGCACGTCGACGGCGAACGGCCCGGCCGCGAGCGCGACCTCGGCGCCGACCTTCGTCGGATCGCCCGGGTTCAGATCGGGCGACTCGTTCAAGCGCACGTTCGCGACGGTGACGATGACGTGCGTGAACTGGACGTCCCACCCATCGACGAACGGCGGCGGATCGTCGTTGGCGCTCGCGCCCTGCTGGAAGTCGTACCCGTTCACGGCGAGGTCTTCGCCCGAGACGGTGACGACGAACCCGTCGTTCGCGGCGACGCTCGTGGAGGACGGGCCGCTGCACGCCGAGACCACGCAGGAGGCGCCGATGGCGGCGAGGAGGAAGCGCGGGAGGATGCGGGGCGAAGAGCTCATGGCGCAGCGTAGATTTAATCGCAATCGAGTTACAATTGCATTCGTGATGCGAAGGTCAAGGAGCCCACGTGACCGTGTACGTCGCGGTCGCGCGCAGGCCTTGGTAGAGGTTCGTCATCACCTGATCGGTGGTGGCGGTAGCGGTCTTGCCTTGGACCAGCACCTTCGTGCCGTCCGGATCGACGGGGCTCGCGTCGAGGTTTCCGAAGTCCGCCCCGCGGAAGCACCGCTTGGGGTCGAGGCGCAGCGTGAGCGTGCCGTTCGCGGTCGGCCGGAACGCCGCCGGGATTCCGCGCACCTGGCGCACCGAGGTGATCGTCGCGACGCCGGTCTGCCCGGGCTGCGCGCTGGGGAGCCACGAGTCGTCGAGCACCAGCGCGCCGCGGAACTTCACGTCGTCGGTGCCGCGCACCGCTTCGCCGGCGACGTCGACCGCGATCGTGGCGATCTTCGTGGTCTCGGGGGCGACGCCGGGTGCGGGATAGAACCACACGTCGAGCGTTCGCACCTCGTCGCTCGTGATCGTTCCGCGGACCGGGAACGGCACCGGCGCTTCGGAGAGCGCGTCGAAGGTGACTTGGCCGAGCGCTTCGCCGACGACACGTCCGGTCTCGAGGTGCGATGCGCCGTCCGCGTGCGCCGTCTTCACCCAGGGGACGCCGAACCACGCGCCGCGGAGCGGTGCGACGACGTTGAGGTAGACGGGCCCGAGCGTGACGGTGGCCTTCGTGAGGGTGACGGTCCACCCGAGCTCGTTCGTGAACGTGAGCGGTCCGCTCGCCTGCCCGTCGTCGCGGGTGGCGCCCGCGGCGCGGGCGGTGAACTCGAACCGCTGTTCGCCGGTGGCGCCGCATCCGGCGAGGGGAGGGGTGGTCGCGATCGCGGCGATCGCGAACGCGAGCGCGCTCGAGAGGGTGGCTGCGACGTGCTTCGTCTTCACGATCCGTCTCCGATCTGGAACGTCAGCGTGCCGTAGACGGCGCGCGGTTCGCCCGCGATGAAGTGGCGCGACGCCACGAGCGTCGGGTAGGCCTGGCTGCGGAAGTCCGACGCGTAGTTGTATTCTGCAGACTTGTACTCGGTGCCGATCAGGTTCGTCGTCTGCACGCCGAGCGTGATCCAGCGCCAGCGCAGGCTCGCGCCCACGTCGACGAGGAAGATGGGATCCGACTTCTCCGAGAGCGGCAGCGGTCGCGGCGCCACGTACGACACGCCGACGCCGAGCGTCCCCGAGAACTTCTTGCCGAGCATCTTGAGCGGCAGCTCGCCGAAGAGCGCGCCGTCGGCGCGGAAGACGAGGCCCGGCGCGTACGGCACTTGGAGCCCCGTGTCGTCGAACTTCGCCCGCACGAGAGTGAGCGACGATGCGATGTCGAAGAACTTTCCCGTCGCGCGCACGCTGCCGGACCAGCCGGTGCGGGTGGTGCCGCTCGCCAGCGTGGGGCGTCCTTCGGTCTCGTTGAAGAAGAGGTCCTGATTCACGTGGGTCGAGAAGAAGCTCGAGCGCACGTTGAGCTCGACGGCGCCGACGGGGCGCGCGTATGTCGCTCCGCCTTCGTAGCTGGTGATCTTCGCGTACGGGGTGTCGAGGCCCTGGTTCACGTACTGCGGATCCAGGCTCCGTGCGCCGGTGCCGACGCTCGCCGCGAGCGTGAAGCCCTTGAACGGACCGAGGAGCGCGGTCGCGCGCGGCTCGAGCAGGCCCGACGCGGTGGACGATGTCTGATCGGCGCTGCGGTAGCCCGTGCGGTCCGCGGTGAAGCACTCGGTGTCGGGCGTGGTGGAACCGATCGAGGCCTGCGACGTCTGCGCGCACCGGTTCGTGACGCGGTAGTGGAAGAAGTCGGCGCGGAGGCCACCGCGGAGCGTGAGCCACTTCACCGGCTTGATCCCGACGTCGACGTACGCGCCGATGTTCGTGAGCGTGGACCCGAGATCGAGGTCCGTCTTGTACGGGATCGTCGTGCCGAAGCGATCGCGCTGCTGGGTGGCGTCCACGAAGTCGATGCGCGCGAAGTAGCCGAGCTCGACCTCTTGCTTGAGGCCGCCCACCTCGAACTGCTGCCGCGCGCTGCCGCGCCCGCCGAGCGTGACGGTGGTCGCTTGCTGGTCGGCGAGATCGCCGCGCTGTCCGTGGGGGGACTGCCACGTCTCCTGCGGATCGTTCAGGAAGCCGGTGAGGTTCGAGCGGAGCCGGAAGTCGCGGAAGGTGACGAACGCGCTCTGCTGCAGGCGGAGCGACTTGATCTTGTCGCCGAGCGTCAGCCCGAGCGAGTGGCGCGCAGAGTCACCGGCCTGCGAGTCGTCGTAGGTGTCGTAGAAGCTCTTGCGCCCCGCGGTCACGTCGTCGACGCGGAGCACGCCCGCTTGCTGGTAGTGCGTCGCGTACGACGTCGCGAGCAGGCGCCAGTAGCCGTGGCTCCCGAGCTTGCCCTCCCAGCCGGCCATCGCGGTGGCGCGGCTCGATGCGCGGTTCTGGCCGAAGCCGTCGGACGTGTAGAGCTCGCCCGCCGCGAACGTGTGCTCGCCGTAGCCCTCGGGGCGGTAGCTCGCGAGCAGGCGCGCGGTCCCGAACGAGCCGTAGGTCGCCTGCACGCGGAAGCCGGGATCGGCGAGCCCGACTTCGTAGAGCGCGGAGCCGGCGACGGCGAAGTTGCCCTGCTGCGGCGCGTACGGTCCTTCGACGACACGCAGGTTGAGCACGAGCTCGGGCAGGATGAAGTGCGTGTCGGCGAGGCCGTTGCCGTGCGGGTTGCCGACCTCGTTGATCGGGATGCCGTCGACCGTGAACTCGAGGTCCTGTCCCTCGCGCGCGTCGAAGCCGCGCAGGTAGATCTGGTACGGGTGCCCGGTGCCGCCCTGGTTCTGGAGGAAGACACCGGGCGCCATGCGGAGCACGCTCGCGGCGTCCATGCGCGGGACGGCGGCGAGCTTGCCCACCCGGATCTCGTAGTCGCTCGGTCCGCGGCTCGGGAGGTAGGTCGAGCCTTCGATCCGAACGTCCTCGGGCGCGTCGTCCTTCTTCTCCGGCGGCGGCGGCGTGACGACCTTCGGCGGCGCCACGACCGGCTCCGGCGCGGCGAAGTGGAACGGGACCTTGATCCGCGCCGACACGGGGATCCCGTTGCGGCTCGCGGGCGTGAAGGACCACTTCTTCACCGCTTCGACGGCGGCCTTGTCGAACGCATCGCCGCCGGACGTGTCGACCGCGACGTCGGTCACGGTCCCCGTCTTGTCGATCGTGATGATGAGGACGACGTCCGCGTGCTTGCCGCTCGCGAGCATCTCCTTCGGGTACTCGGCCGGCGGATCGTGGACGACGGCCGGGTGCACGATCTCGGGCTCGCCGGGCTGAGCGGACGCGCGGCCTGCGAGCGCGAAGGCGCTCACGAGCACGAGGGCGAACGTCAGTCGGCGATGTCCCACGGAGGGACGAGTATCCTAGACGCAACTCTGTTGCAACAAGAACTGAGTCGCGATACTGAGCGTACGGTCAGGAGCTAGGGACAGTGGGTGGGGCCGGCGGCGGGCAAGGTGGGCGGGGTGAGGTCTCGCCCGCAGCGGAAGTCGAAGAGATCGAGCATCGCGTCCGCGTTCGCGTCGCGCCCGGTGAGGGCAGGCAGATCCCAGAGCAGCTCGACGAAGCGCAGGAGCGACGTGTGGTCGTGCGTTCGATGCGAGACGTAGCCGAGCCGCGCCCACGGCGAGATCACGTAGAGCGGCACGCGGATGCCGAGGTGATCGAAGCGCGTCTGATCGGGGCTCGCCAGACACGCCGTCGGCGGGGGCACGTGATCGGCGAGGCCCCCCGCTTCGTCGTAGGTGTAGAAGACGGCGAGCTCCTTCCAGAGCGGGCTCGTCGTGGCGGCCGTGACGATGCGATGCGCCCAGTCTTCGCCGCCGTGCACGTCGCCGGGGGGATGCTCGTCTTGCGCGCCGCCCGGGTCGACGAACGAGACGGCGGGGAGCGATCCATCGCCGAGCGCGGCGACGAAGGTCTCGAAGTCGGCGACGCCCGCGTGGAACTTGGTCCAGCCGAGGCTGTCCTGGCGTGGCGCGCCGTTCGAGTACACGCCCCAGCTCACGTTCGCGGCGGTGAGCGCGTCGAAGATGGTCGGCTTGGTGAGGATGCCGACGCCCGTGTCGGTGATGCCGTCCGACGTGCCGGCGTAGAGGTAGTCGCGGTTCGCCCACGTCCCGGCGAGCGCCGAGCTGAAGTAGCGATCGCTCGTCGCGAAGGTCTTCGCGAGGAAGTAGTAGAAGGGGAGGTCCGCTTCGTCGTGGTAGCCCATCACGAAGTGCCCGTCGGAGCCCTTCACGGCGGCGCTCTTCACGAAGCCATCCATCGCGCCCTGGTCCCACCCCGCGAGCATCGCGGTGCCTTGGTGCGGCGGATCCGTCAGGACGCAGCCCGTCGCGCCGGTCATGTGGAACGCGGGGACCGGGTTGCCGTTGGCGTCGGGGTTCGTGAACGTGGCGGGCACGCCGTCCCAGCCCTTGCCGGCGCCGAGCATGTGATCGAACGAGCGGTTCTCCTGCATCACGATCACGACGTGGGTGATCGGGATCCGCGCGCGGTCGGTGGCGCTCAGCGCGAGCGTGTCGCCGACCGTCGCTCCTGCCGCGAAGGTGCAGGATGCACGTTTCTGGAGCGCAGCGTCCTCGGGGGAGGTGTCGAGCCCGCAGGCCTGGCCGCCACCGTCGGGCGTGGGCGTCGTCTCTGCCGACGAGCACGCGAGCGCGACGAGGAGAAGCCCCGGAGCCAGCACCCGGCGCATGGTCACCGGAGGCGGGCGATCAGCGCCGCCCGCGTCGTCGGCTCCACCTTCGCCAGCGTCGCGCGCAGCACCTCGATCTCGCGCCGCGCGTGTTGGCGGTAGGCGGTCTCGAGCCGCTCCATCAGCGCATCGAGCTGGTTCGGCGACGTCTCCGCGGAGACCGCGATTCGGACCGCGAGCCCGCACAGTCCGTCGTGGCCTTGTTGCAGCTCGTCGAGCTCGGCGCTCGCCGCGGGCACGAGCTTCGTGAGCTCCGGGAAGAGGTGCTCTTCCTCGTCCCCGAAGTGATCGAGGAGCTCGTCGCGCAGGTGCTCCGCGAGCTCGACGATGGTGGGCGCGTCGGCCCCCGACTTGCGCGCGGCGACCAGCGCTTCGAGCGCATCGCTCAGCGCCGCGTGATCGTGGTCGAGGCCATCGAGGGGATCCGCCAGCCTTGCCATGCCCGCATCGTAGTACGCCGGGAGCACGGGAGGAAAACTCGTGGGGCCGAGGTCGGGCAATGTAGGTGGATCTCTTTTCCCTCAGGGGGAGTACCGAGAAGACTCAGGAAATGGGCCCGACCGCCCCAAAAGGGCCAAATGTCCCACATGTGGGAGGGTGGGACCAGATGGCACACCTCTCGCAAGGTGTCCCGGGCATGAAGCTCTCCTCGATCCGCTCCCTCTCCTTCGGGTCCCTCGTGGCGCTCTCCCTCGCCTGCAGCGTCGGCTGCAGCATCTCGGCGCAGGACGGCGAGGGCGAGGACGACCTCTCCGTCGACAACACCGATCAGGCGATCGTCGACGTGAAGAACTCTCCCGTGAAGCGCCAGTCGATCGGCAACTGCTGGCTCTACGCGACCGCGAGCTGGAGCGAGTCGATCAACCTCGCCGCCACCGGCAGCACCTTCAACGTGTCCGAGTCGTACTGGACCTACTGGCACTGGTTCGACGAGCTCACGCGCGGCTACGTCTCCTCCGAGGTCGAGACCGGCGGCAGCTACGAGGTCGCATCCGAGATCATCAAGAACTACGGTCTCATGGCGGAGGCGGACTTCATCCCGGAGGAAGCGACCGCCGAGATGTCGTCGCGTCAGTCGTCGGCGCTCGCCGCGATCAACGCGTCGGTCAAGAGCGGCGCGCTCAAGGATCCGAATGCGCGTCGTGACCGCGCGCTCGTGAAGCGCGAGCTCGACAAGGCGTGGGGCCTCAAGCCGGAGGTGAGCGCCGAGCTCGACAAGGTGTTCGGCACCGACGTCTCGAAGAACCTGCGCTCGAGCCGCACCTACACCGCCGGCACGCACGTCGTCCGGCCGACGAACTTCAAGGTGAAGTACAAGAACGGCTCGACGGGCTCGAGCCGCACGACCACGCTCCGCGTCGCGGTCGACGAGTGGAAGTCGGTCTCGTACCCGAGCTGGGGTGCGACGAGCCGGCGCGACTTCCAGGTCCGCTTCCAGAAGGCGCTGAACGACGCGCAGCCGGTGGTGGTGTCGTGGTTCGTCGACTTCAACGCGATGAGCCGCCAGGGCACGTTCGACGCGCCCCCGGCCACGCCGGGCCGCCAGGGCGGTCACATGACCGTGATGGAGGACTACGCGATCGACGGCGTGCCGGGCTTCGGCTCGCTCGAGGCGGGGAAGCCCGCGACCGACGCGCAGAAGAAGGCGGCGCTCGATCCGGCCGCGAAGATCCGCTTCATCCGGATCAAGAACTCGTGGGGCGCCTACCGCCCCGACCGCTGGGACACGTCGACGATGCCCGGCTTCCACGACCTCTACATGAAGTACCTCGATGGGCCGGTGAAGCACTGCCCCGAGGGTCAGACCACGGGCTGCTGGGACGACGTGCCGCTCAACGACGTCGTCCTGCCGCCGGGCTACTGAGCCGCGCTCGCCGAGCCGCGGCTGCCTTGGCGCAGCCGCGCTTGGATCGCGTGCCAGATCGCCTCGTGCGTCGCGGGTGAGGGAAGGTCGACGAGCCCGCCGGGATCGCCGAACGCCGCGATCGCGTCGCGGATGGCCTCGCGCACCGAGATCGCCAGCATGAGGGGCGGCTCACCGACGGCCTTGCTCCCGTGGATCGTCCCAGGTTGGGATGCCTCGCGGAGCAGGGCGACGCGGAAGTCGAACGGAGCGTCGCTGAAGGCGGGGATCTGGTACGTGCTCGCCGAGTGCGTGAGGAGGCGGCCCTTGTCGTCCCACTTGAGCTCCTCGCCGGTGAGCCAACCCATGCCCTGGACGAAGGCGCCCTCGACCTGCCCGCGATCGATCGCGTCGTTGAGAGAGTCGCCGACGTCGTGCAGGACGTCGACGCGGCGGACGCGCTTCATGCCGCTGTAGGAGTCGACCTCGACCTCCGTCACGGCGGCGCCGAACGCGAAGTAGTAGAAGGGCTTGCCGCGGCCTTGGGTGCGGTCGTAGCCGATGCCGGGCGTGCGGTAGAAGCCCGTCGCCGACATCGCGACCTGCTCGAGGTAGGCGCGCGCGCACAGCTCCTCGATCCCGACGCGCACGCCGGGCTTCTGGGGCGAGGTCACGCCGTCGTCCTCGAAGCGGACCGAGCCGGGTGCGATCGTGATCCCCGCGCGCTCGCTCAGCATCGCGGCGGCGACGGGGGCGAGTCGCGCGCGGAGCGTCTCGCACGCGTCGCGCACGGCGGCTCCGTTGAGGTCGGCGCCGCTCGAGGCGGCAGTGGCGGACGTGTTGGGCACCTTGTCGGTCCGGGTCTTCATCACGCGGACGCGCTCGGCCGAGAGACCGAGCTCGCGCATCGCGACGCCCCGCAGCTTGGTGTAGAGGCCTTGTCCCATTTCGGTACCGCCGTGGTTCACCTGAACCGAACCGTCGCGGTACATGAGCACGAGCGCGCCCGCCTGGTTGAGGAAGGTGGCGGTGAAGGAGATGCCGAACTTGACCGGGGTGATCGCGATCCCGCGCTTCACGCGCGCGCTGCCCTGGTTGAAGCGGCCGATCGCGGCGCGCCGGGCGGCGAGCTCGGCGCTCTGCTCGAGCGCGGGCCAGATCCGAACCATCCGGTCGTGCTCGACGACCTGCTCGTAGGGCGTGCGGTTCCGCGCCGGATCGTCGGCGCGGTAGAGGTTCCTCCGCCGCACGTCCTCGGGGGCGAGGCCGAGCGTGCGCGCGATGCGGTCCATCACGTCCTCGATCGCGACCATGCCCTGCGGACCGCCGAAGCCGCGGAAGGCGGTGTGCGACACGTTGTGCGTCTTTGCGACCCGCCCGAACACGTCGACGTTGGGGAGGAAGTAGCAGTTGTCGATGTGGAAGAGCGCGCGGTCGTTGATCGACTCGGAGAGATCGAGCGCCCACCCGCCGTCCGAGACGACCTGCGCGCGGAGCGCCTCGATCGTGCCGTCGTCCGCGAAGCCCGCCTCCCACGCGATCCGGAAGGGGTGGCGCTTCCCGGTGAGCTGCATGTCCAGGTCGCGATCGAGCTGGACGCGCACGGGCCGCCGGAGCTTCCACGCCGCCAGCGCCACGAGCGCGGCGAAGCCGTTGCCTTGCGTCTCCTTGCCGCCGAAGCCGCCGCCCATGCGCGGCGCGCTCACGACGATCCGGCTCCGCGGGAGCGCGAGCACGTGCGAGAGCACCTGCTGGATCTCGGAGGGGTGCTGGGTCGAGCTCGTGACGTGCACGTCGCCGTCGTCGCCGCACTCGGCCCAGGCCGCTTGGGACTCGAGGTAGAAGTGCTCCTGGCCGCCGATCTCGAGCGTGCCCTCGAGCTTGTGGCGCGCCTTCTTCAGCGCCCCCGCGGCGTCACCGCGGGCGATTCGGTGGCCGGTCGTGTGGAAGCTCTCCTGCCGGATCGCCTCTTCGATCGTGCGGATCGCGGGGAGCGGTTCGTACTCGACCTCGACCACGGCCGCGGCGGCGCGGCAGGCCTCGTACGATTCGCCGACGACGACCGCGACCATGTGGCCGTGGAAGAGGACGTGGTCTTCGGCGAGCAGCGTCTCGTCGTGGCGGACGGCGCCGATGTCGTTCTCGCCCGGGATGTCCTCGGCGAAGAGCACGGCGGCGATGCCGGGCATCGCGCGCGCCTTCGTCGCATCCCGCCGGACGATCTTCGCGTGCGCGTGCGGCGAACGAACCGGCCAGAGCTCGAGCATCGCGCCGCGGCGGTGCGCTTCGTCGTCGACGTAGAGCGCGCTGCCGGTCACGTGACCGATCGCGCTCTCGTGGTGGAGCGTGCGCGACGGATCAGCGGGAGCCGCGACCTCGCTCGGGAGCGGCGCGAAGACGAGCGGCGCGTCTTGGCTCTCGCTCGACTCTCCGCGGAAGAACTTCTCGAACAGCGTCGCGACGAGGCCGCGCCGGAAGTCCTTGCCCGCGCGCACGTCGTCGATCGGGGAGGCCTCGGCGAAGAGGGTGGGGAGCACGGCCCGGAGCGTGGGCTCGGTCCAGGGCTTCCCGGCGAGGAGCGCCTCCGTCTTGCGCGCGCGCACGGGCGTCGCGGCGACGCCGCCGAACGCGATCCGCGCAGAGGTCACGTTGCCGACCGCATCGCGGTCGACGACGAACGCGGCCGCGACGATCGAGATGTCGAGCTCGCGCCGCTTCGAGACCTTGAAGGAATCGGCGAGGCGAAGCGCGCCGGCGGGGGGACGCGGGATCGTGATCGCGGAGACGATCTCCCCGGGGCGCATCGCCGTCGCGCGGTAGCCGACGAAGAACTCGTCGAGCGGGAGCACGCGCGTGACCACGCGACCGCTCCCGTCGAGCGTCGCGAGCGTGATCGACGCGCCGAGCGCGAGGAGCACCGGCGCCATGTCCCCGATCGGCGACGCGGTGACGAGGTTGCCCGCGAGCGTGGCGCGCGAGCGGATCTGCCGCGAGGCGAAGACCCAGAGCATCTTGTCGATCAGCGGGAGCGCACCGGCGAGGCCCTCCTCGATCTCGGTCAGGGTCGCGGCGCCGCCGATCGTCCAGCCGTTCGCGTCCGCGCCGACGGTGCGGAGCTCGGCGACCGCCTCGGTCGAGATCAGGAGCGGGAACGCGCGCGCCTTCTTGTTGATCTCGACCCCGATCTCGGTGGCGCCGCCGACGAGGTGCGCGGTCGGGTGCTCGAGGCGGAGCCGGAGCAGCTCGGCGAGCGTGGTGGGGCGGAAGAACTGCTCCTCGCCACCCTCGTACGCGAGCGGCGCGAGGGCAGGGACGGGCTTCTTCAGGCGGAGCTGGAAGAGATCGGCGTCGGGTTTGGCGGTGCGCTTCTCGTCGAGCGCCTGCACCATCGCGTCGCGGATCGGGCGGTAGCCGGTGCAGCGACAGAGGTTGCCGTGCAGCTGCTCGGCGATCTTCTCCTCGCGCTTCGGACCGTCCATCACGTCGCGGTAGTAGCCCTCGAACATCGAGACGACGAACCCGGGCGTGCAGTAGCCGCACTGCGAGCCGTAGCAGCCGACCATCGCGCGCTGGACGGGGTGGAGCTCCGCGAGCGTGGGCGTCTCGCCGCCGGTGGACCGAGTGGCCAGGCCCTCGACCGTCCAGACCTCGCGCCCGGCGAACATGGGGAGGAGCGCGATGCACGAGTTGATGGCGCGGTACGTCCGCGTGCCGTCGGCCCGATCCTCTACGATCGCCACCGTGCAGGCGCCGCAATCGCCCTCGGCGCATCCCTCTTTGGTACCGGTGAGGCCGCCCGCGCGGAGCCACTGGAGGAGCGTGCGGTGCGCAGGCTCGCCTTGCACGACGTGAGGGGTCCCGTTGACGGTCACGGTGAAGGAGCGCTCCATGGCTTCTCCTACGGTAGTTCACCGTGGCGCGAAGCAAAAGAGACGCGAGTTTCTAGGTCCTCGCTTTCGCGGTAGAGAAGGGGATGCGTTTCCTCCACACCATGCTCCGCGTTCGCGACCTCGACGCGGCCACCGACTTCTTCGTCCGCAAGCTCGGTCTCGTCGAGACGCGGCGCCGCGAGAGCGCACAAGGCAAGTTCACGCTGGTGTTCTTGTCGTCCGGCAAGAGCGACGACGCCGCCGAGATCGAGCTCACCTACAACTGGGATCAGAAGGAGCCGTACCCGACCGGACGGTTCTTCGGGCACCTCGCCTTCGAGGTCGACGACATCTACGCGACGTGCGCGCGCCTCCGCGACGCAGGCGTGATCATCCACCGCCCGCCGCGCGATGGGCGGATGGCGTTCGTGAAGTCGCCCGACGGGCATTCGGTCGAGCTCCTCCAGAAGGGCGAGGCGCTCGCACCGGCGGAGCCGTGGAGCTCGATGCCGAACACCGGCGAGTGGTGATTAGAGATCAGCGAAGCGCACGGCGTGGAACCCCACCGTCACGCCGTTCTTCAACGCCGAACCCGAGAGAATGCCGAGCTCGTGGCCGTTCAAGTAGCCCCGGTAGTACGGGAAGCTCGGTGACCCGTCGCTGATCACGAAGCTGAACCAGCGCGGGTCGGCGGTGGTGTTGCCCGAGACGGGGACGTGCATCGTCGGGGTCGTGTACCACCCCGTGATCTGCCCCGCCGGTGTGCAGCTGATGGCCAAGGTGCCCTTCACACCGTCGGTGTCGAGCTCCCATTGGCCCGAGTACGACTCTCGTGACAACGCGGAGTACCGCGGCACGCCGCCGAGCCACTGACCCTTCATCGCGGTTGCCGCCCAGTGATTGCCGCCCGGGTCGGTCATGTCGCCGGCCATCGTGGTCCGCTCACCGTCGTAGACGTACATCCGGAAGCGATTGCCGTTGCCGAGCGTGCTCGGCGCCTGGTTCGGCGCGTTCCAATCGATGTAGAGGTCGACGGAGCGGCCCGCGAGCTGCCCGTTCACGCGCCGCGGGAGGCCGTCGGGGCCCCAGTAGGTGCCGATGCGCCGGTCGAACCCGAGCGGCATGCGATAGAGGTCGAGCGTTCCGTGCCAGCCGTCGAAGTCAAGGTGCCATCGGCCGAGTGCGAGCTGGGAGTTCTGCGCGGCGCCGAAGGGCACGGTGGGATCGGCGACCGACAGAATGGTCATCGCGTCGACGATCCGTCCGCTCGTGATCCACGAGTAGCTGAAGCGGTCGAAGCGCCCGCTCCCGCTCTGGCCTTTGACCCAGAAGATCTGCTGGGCATCGTCGAAGCCGACGATCAGCATCGCGTGGGCGTACTGCATGCCGGAGCCCGGGTACCACGTGCCGCCGTTCGACGGCGGCGCACCGTCCAAGACTGCGTCGAACGCAATCTCGCGTCCGGCCAGGAGCTCGTTCTTGAACCACGCGAGCGAGGTGACGTCGGTAGGAGTCGCCTCCTTCGTCGCGAGCGGTCGATAGCGCGCATCCTAGAGCGCGGCCTGGGGCAGGGTCGTCACGACGAGCGTGCCCGGCGTCTGAAGCGTGAGCGGGGAAGGAGAGAGCTCGAAGTCGTCGAGCGCGCGCTGGTCGTTCGCGATCGCGTTGCCATCGGGGCTCGTCCACCCCGCGAGCAGTTGATAGGACTCGGCCATCACGTACGGCTGCGTGCTCTCGCGCGGGAGCCCCCACCGCTGCAGGGCGGTGAACTGCCACGGCACGTTGCCGCCGCCGTTGGTCTCCGGTTGGATCTCTGCTTGCGGCAAGACGGCGGCGCCGTTCAGCCACATCGCCTTCTGTGCATGTTGCAGGTATTGCTCGGACAGATCGAGCGTGAGCCGGTACTGATGGCGGTAGGCGGCTTCGACCGCCGCCGTCACCGCGAACGCGGTGCACGTGTCGCGCAACCCCTGGTTCTTGAAGCTGGTCTGGAAGTAGCGGAGATCCCCCGCCGCGTGACCGCACGTCCCGGGCACGCCGGTCCCGCCGCACGTGTCACCGATGGGACAGCTCCCCGAGAGGCAGATGTCTCCGCAGCCGTCGGGAGCGCCGCAGACCTTGCCGCTGCACTTCGGGATGCAGCCGTTGCAGATGGGGGCCGTGCTCCCCACGTCGCACTTCGGGAGCGGGCTGGTCACGGCGTCGACGTCGGTCTCCGGACCGCCGGAGCTCGAGACGGCGCACGCGGCGGAGGCGAGGACGAGAGGGACGACGAGCGCGAAGCGGCGGAGGTTGCGCATGGGGGCATCGTGCGCGCGCGCATCGAAGCCGGCGAATGACATTTTCGGCCGCTCGGCGGCCGTCGCGCTCAGAGCGAGAAGAAGCGCTTCACCTTGTCGAAGAGCTGGGTCGCGCGCTCCTCGACGATGCTCTCGCGGTCGCCCTCGCTCTCCTTCGCCTCGAGCGTCGCCTGGCGCTCCGCGATGATGCGCGCCATCGACTTCGCGAACTCCGGGTGCGTCGCAAGCACGGTGTGCAGCTCGTCGTGCCCGATGACGTAGAGCTCGCTGTCGCCCGCCGCCATGATCGTGGCGCGCCGCGGTTCGCCCGTCATCAGCGCCATCTCGCCGAAGAACTGACCAGGCCCCAGGCGCGCGACCTCGCGGTCCTCCTCGCCGCGCCGGCCCGGGATCACCACGCGCACCGCGCCCGAGTGCACGACGTAGAGATCGGTCGTGCGGTCGCCGCGCTTCACGACGACCTCGCCTTCGGTGTAGAGGCGCTGGCGAGTGCCCTCGGCCAGGACGTGCAGGTCGTCGTCGGGCAACACCGCGAGGAAGTCGACCTGGCGGAGCTCGGCGAGGCGCTCCTCGGACTGGCGGGCCGCCTTCTTCTTCTTCTTCTCCTCGACGTTCTGGTGAACGAAGACCTCGCGGACCGGGTACACGAGCTCGATCCCCTCGCGGGAGAGCGCGTACCAGATGCGATCGCGCACGCCGCCGTCGACGATCTCGCGTTTGTGGAACTCTTCGGTCCAGAAGCGCGCGCAGTACTCGATCCCCGAGTCGGCGAAGTTGTTCGTGATGATCATGACCTCGGGCGACTCGAGCACGCCCCACGACCCGTGGATGGCGTCGGCGAGGACGCGGTGGGCCCGCCGCGGAGGAACGTCGCACGGGAGCGTCACGTAGACCGCGCGGCGCGACATCGTGCTCGGCTTCGAGAAGTTGGAGATCGGCGCCTTCGCGAGCACGCCGTTGGGGACCATGATCTCGACGTCGTCCGAGGTGATCACCTTCGTCGCGCGCCAGCCGATCTCGAGCACCTTGCCGACGTGCGTCTTGTCCTGATCGAACTGGACCCAGTCGCCGACGTCGAAGGGTCGCTGGAGCTGGATCGCGAGCCCGGCGAAGACGTTGCCGAGCGTCTCCTGGAGCGAGAGACCGATGACCGCGGTGAGGAGCGCGGACGTCGTGAGGAGCGAGCCCGGATCGATCCCGGCGCCGCGGAGGGCGGTCAGGAAGACGACGAGGTAGACGACGGCCTGCGCGAGGTCGCGGATGATCCGCGGGAGCGGTGCGCGCCCGCGCCGGCCGAGCCCGACGTCGAGCACGAGCACGACGAAGCCGCGGCCGAGCGCCGCGAGGAGGAAGAGCACCGCGCCCACGAGCAGGAGCTGGTGCAGGCGCGAGTCGCTGTCCCAGAGCCGCGCCGTCGCGTAGAGGACGACGTGGAGGACGAGGAAGCCGATCGGCTGGCGGACGACCCGCCGGTCTTTCCGCGGCAGCGCCGCGGCGTTCACGAAGACGAGGACGATCGCCAGGACGACGGCGACGATCTCGCCGCTGAAGAGATCTTGGAGGAGCGCGCTCTTCGTGATCGTCGGCATGCGTGCCCCGGTTCAGAAGTGAACCTTGGTCGGGACCATCCGTCGCTCCGTGGTCCCGTCGCCGAGCTGGCCGGCGCGGTTGTTCCCCCAGCAGTACACATCGCTCGCGGTGCGTGCGCAGACGTGGTCGGTGCCGACCGCGACCTCGACGACCGCCGCGATCCCGCTGACCGGGCCGGGGGCTTCGCCGGTGGTCTGCGTGCCGCGCCCGAGCTCGCTCTCGGCGTTGTCGCCCCAGCAGGTGAGCGCACCGTCGCCGCCGATGACGCACGTGTGCGACTCGGCGGCGGAGATCTTCTTCACGCCGCGGACACCGGGCACGGCGACGGGCTTCACGTGATCGTCGAAGTCGGGTGCGGTCCCGAGCTCGCCCGAGTCGTTGCGGCCCCAACACGAGACGTTGCCGCCGCTCACCGCGCACGCGAAGCCGTCACCGGTGGCGACCAGCTCGGCGCCCGTGATTCCGGGCTTGGAGAAGGACTTCCCATCGGCCCAGACGCCCTCGCCCCAGCACTTCACCGCGCCGCCCTCGAGCCGTGCGCACGCGTGCGCGGCGGACGTGGCGATCGCGGCGGCGTTCTTGGGCTCGCCGCCGGGCTTCTTCTCGAGCCCCCAGCAGGTGACGGCGCCGCCGCTGGCGCGCGCGCACGTCATGTAGCCGCCCGCCTTCAGCTCGGCAGCATCGCTCACGCCGCCGACGGGCGTGGGCGAGCTCTTCGTCGAGATGGCGTTCGAGAACAGGCGGCCGGTGCCCCAGCACTTCACCGCGCGGTCCTTGGTTCGCGCACACGTGTAGTTTGCACCGAGGGCGATCTCCTCGACGCCCTCGAGCGCGGGGACCGCGGTCGGCACCTTCTTGTCCTCGGTCGTGCCGTCGCCGAGCTCGCCGCTCTTGTTGCGGCCCCAACACTTCACGGTGTGGTCGGCCATGAGCGCGCAGCTGTGGAAGTCGCCGCACGCGAGCTGGAGGACCCCCGAGTCTTTGCTGGGAGGGGAATCGGTCGTGGTCGTCGTGGAAGACGTGGTGGTCGTGGGCGTCGGCCCGTCGACCTTGGGCCCTTCGGCCGCGCCACCACCGCAGCCCACGGCGAGGAGTGCCAGCGCGAACCAGCGGGAGAGCGAGCGCACGTCGCCGATGCTACAGCGTGATGCCAGCGCGTGGATCGCCCTTTTCGAGCGCACGGAGCTTCTCGAACAGCGCATCGCTGTTGGCATCGCCAGATTCGCCGGGCGTCCCCCCGAGATTCCCGAGGACGAGCTGGAAGTGCACGTAGAGATCGCCGGGCTCTTTGCCCTTCCGCGCCACGCCTTTGCCACGGAGCCGCATGGTCTTTCCGCCATCGGTCCGAGGCGGGACCTTCAGGGTCACGTCCCCGTCGATCGTGGGGACGCGCACCTTCGCCCCGAAGTAGGCCTCGCTCACGGTGATCGGGAGATCGAGGTGGAGGTCGTCGCCCTCCCGCTTGAAGTGCGGGTGCGGCGACACGTGGATCGTGAGGAGCAGATCGCCGGGCGGGCCGCCGTTCGCGGACGGAGCACCCTGGCCCGCGATCCGCACGCGGCTGCCCTCGTCGGCGCCGGGCGGAATGCGCACGGTGACGGGCGAGCCGACCTGACCGCGGGGCCGCAGCTCGAGCGAGGTGCCGCGGAGCGCGGACGCGAAGTCGATCGTGACCTCGCTCTCGAAGTCCTGTCCCTTCGTGGGACCGCGCCGGCGCCCGCGCCCGAAGAGATCGCCGAACAGGTCGCCGCCGGGCGGCGGCTGGCCGCCGAAGAGATCCTCGACGTCGAACTCCTGGCCGTTCACCGACACCCGCTGGCCGCTCCGGCCGCGGCTGCGACCGCCGCCACCGCCTCCGCCCCAAGCCCGATACGCACGCGCCTGCTCCGCGTCGAAACCCTCACGCAGGCCGTCTTCGCCGAACTCGTCGTAGAGCTTCCGCTTGTCGGCGTTGCTCAGCACTTCGTAGGCGTGATTGACGGACTTGAAGCGTGCCTCGGCCTTGGCGTTCCCCGGGTTCTTGTCGGGGTGCAGATCCTTCGCGAGCTTGCGGTACGCCTTCTTGATGACGTCGGCGTCGGCGCCCCTCGGGACGCCGAGGACGGCGTAGAGGTCTTCGGCCATGTTCGTGCCCGGAACGTAAGCCTCCCACCGCGGAGGAGCAACGACTTGTCACTTCTTCGGGAAGCGATCGCAGTCGGAGCTGTGCCCGTCTTTCGTATGACAGAGCGCGTACTCGAGGAGCTTCGCGCTCCCGCCCTTGCCGAGGAACGCACCGAACGTGGACGATGCGCGGCCCTCGAGGCGCGCGTAGATCACCCACGGGCTCCACGGCAGGTTCTGCGTCTGCGGGTTCGGCTTGGGCAGACACATGAAGACCACGACTTGGTCGTCGAAGCTCCACGTCACCGGGATGAAGCCGCCGACCGCGTTCACCGGCAGGTCCGAGCCGATCCACGTCGGGGTGCCGAGGACTGCGCCGACCTGCGCGGCCGTGTCCCCGGGGTGGATGCGGGTGCGAAACGCAGCGAACGCGTCGCTGCATCGCGCGTCGACGCTCGCGTTCGGATCGTCGGCCACGGCGAGTCGTCCGCCGTTCGTCGGGTGCGTCGAAGGTGTGCTTCCCGCATCGAGCTCGACGGCCACGGGGCCTGCGGCCGCATCGTCTTGGGCGAGCTCCACGGTCGGGGGCGCAGCCGCCTCGTGACACGCGAGGGGGAGGAGGGCGAGGAGCGGGACGGCGAAGCGCATGGGCGTCCTACGTTCAGAGCCCCGCATCCGGCCTATGGGGGAGGTCGGCTTGCTCGGGCAACGCGGGCTCGACCTTCCAGTGCTCGCCTTCGCGGTGACAGGCGACGACCGCGTGCTGCGTGCTCGGGTCGGCTCCGTACACGTCGACGGAGGCATCGTCGCCCGTGATGGTGGCCTTCATCGACTCGGGTCGAAAGCGGAGCCCGAACCGCCCGGTGGCGAGCATGTCCTCGCCCTCCACGTGCCGACCTTGGATCCGGCTCGCGCGCTCGGCGCGGCCTTCCAGGTTGTGCTTCGCCTTCGGCCCGAGCATCGCGTAGGCGTCTTTGGCCGACTGCGGATCATCGGCGGCGGACTCCATCGCGTCGAGCCACGAGCGAACGGCGCCCTCGGGCGTCGCATCCGCCGCCTTGTGCGTGCAGGCGACGAGGAGCGCGAAGAGCGCGAGCACGAGACGACGGCGCACGGCCCCTCCTTAGCACGAGCGGCCCAAGCGATGTGGGTGCATGTCGGTAAGTTGGCCACCTGACCCGTCCCTCTCTAGGCTTCGAACGTGGGCAGTGAACGACGTCCCGTGACGCTCTCGTGGGAAGGCCGTGGCCGTACCGGTGACGGTTTGGCCAAGGCCGAAGCGCCTCCGCGCTTGGTCCACGAGCGCAGCGACGGGAGCTCGCTCTGGTTCGGCGACAACCTCGCCGCGCTGCGCGCGCTCGCGCGCACTCATCGCGAAACCGTCACCTTGGCTTATCTCGATCCGCCGTTCTTGACGGGTCGGGTTCACGAAGCGGTCTCGAAGGAAGCGGGCGTGCGGGCCACGCGTGCAGCCTTCGACGATCGCTGGCCGGACCGCGCGAGCTACCTCGAGTCGATCGGGGCGCGGCTCGTGGCGATCAAGGCCCTTCTCGCGCCGCACGGGTGCGTCGTCCTCCACGTCGACCCCAAGACGAGCCACTACTTGAAGGTGCTCTGCGACGAGATCTTCGGCGACGACGCCTTCGCCAGCGAGATCGTATGGCGATACCGCCGTTGGCCGGCGAAGACACCGAACTTCCAGCGCGTCCACGACGTGCTGCTCCGCTACCGGAAAGACCCCAGCGTCCCGCCGCGCTTCAATCCGCTCTACGAGCCGCTCGCGCCGTCCACCCTCGCGACGTGGGGGACCGGAAAGCAGCGCGCCGTGGTGAAGGACGGCCGCCGGCTCCGCTCGCAGACCACGAAGGAGTCGACGCCGGGCGTCCCGATGGGCGACGTCTGGGACATCGGCGTGATTGCCCCGGTGGCGAAGGAGCGGACGGGGTACCCGTCCCAGAAGCCCGAAGCGCTGCTCGACCGCATCGTCGGGGCGCTGTCCGACCCCGGAGAGTGGGTGCTCGACCCCTACGCGGGGAGCGGGACGACGGTCGCCGTCGCTGCCCGGCTCGGCCGCCGGTTCCTCGGCATCGACGCGAGCCCGGTGGCGATCGAGACGCAGCTGGCCCGGCTCCATCCGTCTGCTCGACTTGGTTAGACCGAGCCTGGTACCCTCGCGACACCTTTCGATGAACTCCAAACAGCTCGGACCGATCGGCGGCATTCTCGTGCTCGCACTCGTCGGTGCTTTCCTCGTCCGCGACGCCGGCTCGACGCCCATGCTCGTCGTGATGGCCGTCGGCCTCGCGGCCGCTGCAGTGGTCGTGTACTTGGGCGGCGCGGGTGGGGGCGGCGTCAGCGTCTCCGGCCTGGCCGACGCCGTTCGGCGCGCCGGCGATGGCGACGACGTTCGTGCGCCCGAGGGGGCGTCCCCGGAGCTCGTCCGCGTCTACGACGAGCTCGGAAAGCTGTCGGAGGGCGTCCGCAAGAACGACAAGTCGCAGCAAGCGCTCGACTCCGCGGTCACGTCGGTGGCGGAGCAGCTCCGCGGCGAGGTCGAGAAGCAGCTCTCGAGCGTGAACGCGACCTCGAAGCTCGTGCGGGACCTGACCTCGGCCTTGCGGGACGTGGGGTCCAACGTCGAGAGCCTGGCCACCACGGCCGAGGAGTCGAGCTCCTCGATCCTCCAGATGACGGCCACGAACGACGAGGTCGCCGAGAACATCGGCGAGCTCGCGGGCTCCGTGCGCGAGACGGTGAGCTCGATCGAGGAGATGGCGTACTCGATCAAGGAGGTCGCCAAGAACGTCGACGCGCTCTCCCTCACGGCGGAAGAGACCAGCTCGTCGATGAACGAGATGGACGTCTCGATCGACCAGGTGCAGTCGAACGCCAACGAGACGGCGCGCCTCTCGGAGGAAGTGGCGCTCGACGCCGAGAAGGGCGCCGAAGCGATCCTCAAGACGATCAGCGAGATCTACCGCATCAAGGAGAGCTCGCAGGAAGCGGTGAGCGTCATCTCGAACCTCGGTTCGCGGATCGAGGCCATCGGTCAGATCGTGAACGTCATCGACGACGTGGCCGAGCAGACGAACCTGCTCGCGCTGAACGCCGCCATCATCGCCGCCCAAGCCGGCGAGCAGGGCAAGGGCTTCGCCGTCGTGGCCGACGAGATCAAGGATCTCGCCGAGCGCGCCGGCGCGAGCACGCGCGAGATCACGGACCTCATCAAGACGGTCCAAGCGGAGTCGAAGAACGCGATCAGCGCCGTCGAGCGCGGCGCCCACAACGTCGACCGCGGCGTCGAGGTCTCCAACGAAGCCGAGCGCGCGCTCAAGAAGATCCTCGAGAGCTCGCAGAAGTCGACGAACATGGTCCGCGCCATCGCGCGCGCCACCGTCGAGCAGGCGAAGGGCTCCAAGCAGGTCACCGATGCGATCGGGCGCATCGCCGAGACGGTCCAGCAGATTGCCGCCGCCACCGCCGAGCAGGCGCGTGGCTCCGAGCTCATCATGAAGAGCGCGGAGAAGATGCGGCTCATCTCGCAGCACGTCGAGCGCAGCTCGCAGGAGCAGGCGAAGGGCAGCCGCCAGATGTCGAGCGCGATCGAGAGCATCAGCTCGATGGTCGGGAGCGTCACGACCACCCAGAAGAACTCGGGAAAGACGGTGGAGTCGCTGCAGTCGGCGATCGCCGCGCTCGAAGCCAGCGCTCAAGGTCAGGAGAGCGCGCTCGAGGAGCTCGCCAAGGCCGTCGAGAAGGCAGCGCGCTGACCGGCTTCGGTCAGCGGCCGCTGCACATCGCTTCGTAGTCGACGTAGGTCGTGATCCGCGGCGCGTCGCCGCAGACCGGGCACGCGGGATCGCGCGCGAGCGCGAGCTCCCGGAACTTCGTCCGGAGCGCGTCGTACATGAGGAGGCGGCCGGCGAGCACGTCGCCGCGCCGGAGCAGGAGCTTGAGGACCTCGGTCGCCTGGAGCGTCCCGATGATCCCGCAGAGGACGCCGAGCACGCCGACCTCGCCGCAGCTCGGCGCGAGGTGGGGCGGCGGCGGCTCCGGGTAGAGGCAGCGGTAGCAGGCGCTCGAGCGGACACCGTCCTGGAAGCGCGCGTTCGCCTTCGCCGGGACGAACGTCGTGACCTGGCCTTCGAAGCGGAAGATGCTGCCGTGGACGACCGGCTTTCCGAGGAAGACGCTCGCGTCGTTCACGAGGTAGCGGGTCGGGAAGTTGTCGGTGCCGTCGACGATCACGTCGTAGGCGGCGAACAACTCCTCGACGTTCTCGCTCGTGACGCGCACGCGGTGCGGGACGACCTTCACGTTCGGATCGAGCTCGCGGAGCGTCCGCGCCGCGCTCTCGACCTTGGGGACGCCGACGTCCGCGGTGCGGTGCAGGATCTGACGTTGGAGGTTCGAGGCGTCGACCACGTCGGGATCCGCGATCCCGAGCGTGCCGATGCCGGCGGCGGCGAGGTAGAGCGCGGCGGGCGAACCGAGGCCCCCCGCGCCGAGCAGGAGCACCTTGGCCGCGAGCAACGCGGCTTGGCCTTCCTCGCCGACCTCGGGCAAGAGGAGGTGGCGCGCGTAGCGTTCGTGTTGCGCCTCGGTCAGCGCGCTCCCGACTCCCGCGGGGGCCGGCCCGACCGGGAACCCGAGCTCCTTCCAGCGGACGAAGCCGGGGCTCGCCGAGCGTGCGTTCGCGTAGCCGAGCTTGCGCAGGGTCTCGGCCGCGGTGAGCGAGCGCGCGCCGACGGCGCAGTAGGTGACGATCGGGGTCCCGAGCTCCGGGAGCCGGCTCCCGATCTCCCGGGCGAGGCGCCCGGCGGGGATCCAGAGCGCGCCGGGGATCATCCCGTGCCGGACCTCGGTCGCCTCGCGCACGTCGATGAGCACGACGCGCTCCTTCGCCTCGAGGAGATGCTTCAGCTCGTCGAGGCCGATCGTCGCCATCGTCAGCTCGCGAGCAACGCGACGAGCGCGTTCCCGTCGGCGGGGCGGTCGCTCGCGGGACCGGTGCAGCGCACGGCGAGGTCGCGCGCGAACGGTTCGCCGCCGAAGCGATCGAGGACGTCCTCGAGGATGCGCCCGAAGCCGAAGACGTCGTCTCTCGGATCGGCGGTGCTCCCGGCCATCCGCTCCGGGCTCACGTAGCCCATGCTCCCCGCCGGGCTCGGCTCGCCGCGCGGTCGCGCGATGCCGAAGTCGGTGAGGATCGCGTCGTCGGCGCTGCGCAAGAGCACGTTCGCGGGCTTCACGTCGAGGTGAACGACCCCGCGGACGTGCACGCGTGCGAGCGCACGCGCCAGCGGGAGCGCCCACGTGCGCGTCGGGCCGAGCACCGCTTGGTCTCCCGCGCGGATCCGCTCGCGGAGCGAGCCGAGCGCGAGCCACTCCAGCGCGATCCAACCGTGCGCTTCGTCGACGTCGAAGATGCGCACGACGCCGCGCCCGCGGAGCGCGACGGCGGTGCGGACCTCGCTCAGGAGCTGCGCGCGATCGCGCGTGGGCTCGTGGTAGACCTTCAACGCGACGTGGCGGCCGAGCTCGCGATCCTCGGCCTCGTAGACGGCGCCTGCGCCGCCGCGCGCGGCCTCGCGGAGCAAGCGGTACGGGGTGTCCGGCTCGGCGGCGACCACCGTCGTCGTCTGCGCGTCGGGCTTTCGCTCCACGGCGAGGCCGAGGGACTCGCGCAGGCGCCGCAAGCGCTCACGTGCCCCGGGGTGATCGTAGTCGGCGAGGAGGATGCGCTCGACCAAAGCGAGCGCCGACGCTTGGCTCGCCGGATCGCCGGCCTCGGCCGCGAGGTCGGCGCGGAGGAGGAGCGCGCCGGGCGCGTTGCACTTCGCGAGGAGCGCGAGCGCGTTGGCGCGCTGCCCGCGATCGACCAGCGCGGACGCGACGACGAAGAGGAGCTCTTCGCCGAGCGTGCGCGAGCCCGTCGCGCGCAGGACCTCGTCGATGGCTTTGCCCTCGTCGGGCGTGGAGCGCAGCGCCCGGAAGATCGCCACGGCGTCGGCGATCGGAGTCCGAGGATCGACGAGCCGGTCGATCTCGTTCACTTCGGGCTCCGCCGATGCGGGCGCCGGAGCGGGCGCGGGGGTCTCGGCGACCACCGGCGCGGGCTCGGCGGGCTTCTTGCCGAAGATCTTGGAGAAGAAGCTCATCCCGAGGACAGCTTAGGGCGGGTACCGCTCCGTCGTAAACGTGCGATCAGCGGGAGACGCACGACGCCGACCCGAGCGCATCGTCGGCGAAGAAACGATACGGCGTGAACCAGAAGCCGCCGCGGATCCCGGAGGCGTTCGGCGCGTGGACGCTCGCTTGGCGCCAGCTCCCGACGAGGTAGCCCCAGTCCCGGAGCGCGCGCTGATCGATGCTCCCGCCGATCGCGTCGAAGGCGGTCGCCTCCTGCAGGTACCCGCCTTGGAGCCAGTCGTCCGTCACGATGTAGCCGGTGCGCGCGCCGAGCGCCTCCACGAGGCGGCCCGTGTTGCGGACGTTGGTGTGGGTGTGGTCCGCGCACGGATCGACGAGCACGCGATCGATCGGGACGCCGATCCGGCACGTGGCGACGTAGGTCAGGAGGAAGGCCTCCGTGAGGGCGGAGTGAACGGCGCCGCCGCTGAAGCTGACGACGGGTCCCACGCCACCGGACCACGCGAGCGCGGCGCGCGTGGCGCGGAGCACGTTGACCCCGTAGTCGTGGAGATCGACCGAGCTCGCCGCCGGACACGCGTCGCCGGGGCGCCAGCTCACGAGCGGGCTCGCGCCGTGCGCGGGGCGCCCGTAGCCGAAGGTCGAGACGACGCCGTAGGCCCACGTCCGCGGCGGCGCCGCTGCGAGCGCGCGGAGCGTGCGCGCGTTTTGGGCCGCGGCGCGGCGGCGGACGTCGGGCGCGAGCGCGCACGAGAGCTCGAGCGGGAGGTCGCGGTCGTCGCCGGCGGCGATGGCCTCGTAGCGGGCTGCCTCGCGATCGAGGGTGGGGTTCGCGTCGGGAGCGCGGTAGCCGCAGCCCTCGGGGACGTCCCCCGGGTGCACGTCGAGCTCGCCATTGTACCAAACTGGTACGAAGCAGGCCTTCGGTGCGAGCTCGGCGTAGGCGACGTGCCGGCGGGCGTAAGGGTCGGCCGTCCCGACCGCGTCGCTCCACGCGCCACACAGCCGAGTGCGGTCGACGTGCTCCGGAGCGATGCCGGCGCGAGCGTCCCGGGGCAGTGAAGCGGGCGTGGGCTCGTGGGTGACGCACCCGACGAGCGAGGCGAGCGCGAGCGTGCATGCGACGGCGGTGCGGCTCACCGGCGCGAGGATAGCGGTGCCCGACTACGGCGTGAAGGCGACGCGGTCGACGCGGACCTGAGCAGGGAGGGACGACACGCCGGCCTCCACGACGCCGACCCGCAGCGTGGCCGCGCCGCTCGCGCCCCCGGCGACCGTCAGCGACAGCGTGGCCACGAGCGCACCGTCGATCCGGACGGTGAGCTCGTCCTTCGCGGCGTCGCGGCGGACGATCACCGATCGAACGCCGACGAACGGGCCGAGCGGAGCGGTCTGCTGCGGCAGCGCGGTCGAGCGGATGCGCGCCGACGCTCCGTCGACCTCGAACGCCGTCGTCTCGTTCGCCGTCGTCACCATGGCCACGGTCGAGAACGCCGGCGCGGCGGAGGTGACGTCCACGTCGAACCGGAGCGTCCACGAGGCCACGCTCGCGAACGTCTTCGCGAGCGCGGCGCGGCTCCCGACCCCATCGGCGACGGCGCGGAGGGACGTGCCGCTCCAGCCAGGGACGAGCGCGAGAGTGCCGTTGCCGACGGTCTCGACGTCCGACCAGGGTCCCGGGATGGTCGTGCGCTCCCAATCGTCGCAGAGGAGCGCCATCGCCACGGGACACAGGGCGGGCGACACTTCGGCATCCACGCGCGCATCGGTCGCGGCATCGACCGCGCCGTCGACGCTGCGGTCCGCGTCGCCGTCCGCGGCTCCCGCGTCGGCCGAAGGATCGCTGAACGGCTCGGTCGAGCAGCCGAGCACGACGAGCGACAGGAGTGCGAGCGCACGCATCCGGTCAGGGTGGCGTGGTGGCCGCGGCGCGCCCATTGCTTTTTGGGGACATCGGATATCCTGTGCCCGATGGTGCCGCTGCCTGCGGAGCAGAGCTCGTTCCTCGTCCGTGCGTTCGCTCCGCGCGGCGTGCCGGGTCGCATCGTCAACCAGTCGTGGCTCGGGGCACGGGTGCGTGCTTCGGCGGTCACGATGGACGGGTTCTTGTGGGATGGGGACGCGCTCCCGCGCCCGCCCGAGGATCACCGCGCGTATTTCGTGCTCCCGGTCGTCGGTGACGTGCACGTCCTCGCGCGTGGCATCGTCGCGCGTCCGGGGCAGGCGGTCGTGTTCGGCTCTGCCGCTGCGAGCTTCGACGAGAGCGTGGTCGTCGCGTCTCCGCATCGTGCGCTCGCGCTCCGGATCGATCGGGCGCTGGTGCGTCCGCTCGCCGAGCCGCTCGTCGTCGGGGTGCCCAGCGCGCTCGCCGGGGCGGCGTTCGAGGCGATCCGGCGCGGGGAGCCGCCGCCGCTCGCGGAGCTCGCGCGGGTGCTCGAGCGCGAGGGGGTGCTCGTCGGCGGCGACCTCGAGGCACCGGTGGCGATGAACGCCGCCGACGCGAGCGTGGCGCGTGCGCTCGGGCGCGCGCTCACGTTCGACGGCGATCGTCCGACGCTCGTCGACCTGGAGCGCGCGGGCATGCCGGTTTCGACCCGGCAGGCGCGGCGTCGCGTCGACGGCTTCCTCGCGCGCCATCGGATGCCGTTCGCGCATTGGCGAGAGCTCCGCCAGTCGTTCGTCCTCACCGGGACCGTCCTCGCGCTCTCGCTCGACGGCGCGCGGACCGGGGCCGTCGCTCGCGCCGCGGGCTTCGCGTCTCCGGCGGGTCTCTGCCACGCCCTCAAGCACGCCGGGCTGCCGGCGCCGGGCGCGATTGCTCGCGCTGCGGCGCGGCTGCGCCCGTGCTTCGGCTGAAGGCGCTGGCTCGCCCCGAGCCACCGCACGCGCTCGCCGCGCTCCGCATCGTCGTCACTGCGATGGTGCTGCTCTCGTCGAGTCTTCGCGAGGGACCCCGCATCGCTGCGCTCGACCCCGCGCGCTGGGTCGTCCCCGAGGGGCTCGCGTTCTTCGTCGCGCACGCGCCGATTGGGCCGCGGCTCGCGCTCGGCGTCGAGGTCGTCACCGTCTTCGCCGCGCTCCTCGCGCTCGTCGGCGTCCGCGCGCGCCCCGCGCTCGCGGTGATGACCGCGGGCGCGACGTACCTCTTCGCGCTCGCGGCGCTCGGCGGCTTCGTCTGGCACGAGATGCACCTGCTCTGGCTCGGCGCGCTCCTCGCGGCGAGCCCGTGCGATCACGCGCTCGCGATCGATGCCGCCCGCGCGTCGCCGCCCGCGCTCGCGTACGGCGTGCCGCTCCAGCTCGCGCGCGCGCTCCTCGGGTGCGTGTACTTCTTCCCGGGCGTCCACAAGGTCGCGGCGCAGGGGCTCGCGTGGGCGCTCGGAGACAACCTGCGGAACCAGCTCCTCTGGAAGTGGTTCGAGCACGGCGAGGTCGGCGCGCTCCGCCTCGATCAGCACCCCACCCTCCTCGCGCTGGGGGGGCTCGGCGTGCTCGCGTTCGAGCTCTCGGCGCCGCTCGTGTTCCTGCACCCGCGTCTCCGGCGCGCGGCTGCGATCGCGGGGCTCCTCTTCCATCTGTCGGCGCAGCTCGTCTTCGGCATTCCCTTCGTCTCGCTGTGGGCTTGCTACGTGGTCCTCGTCGACGTCGCGGGCATCCTGCGGCGCGTGCCGGCGCTCGCGCGCTTCGCCCGCGGGGACGGGCCTCGCCGCGCCGGGCGCGGTGCGCTCTCCGCGTGGGTCGTCGGTGGCGCGCTCCTCGCCGCCGCGATCGGGCAGGGCGCGCGCGGGCAGAGCTCGAGCTTCCCGTTCGCGTGCTATCCGACGTTCGAGCACGACCCCGGGACAGCGATCCCCGATCTCGAGGTTCGCGTCCGCGACGCGAGCGGCGAGCACGTCCTCCCCGATCCGCCGCGCACGCATCGCACCCAGCGGCAGTGGGGGGCGATCTGGGCGCTCGCGGGCGTCACCGCGCCGGTCGTCCCCGAGCGACTCGTTGCATACTACAACGAGATGGGCGTCGACCCGAAGCCGCTCGAGGTGCGCTTCGTTCGCGTCGACCGCTCCGTCGTGCCCGAGGACGGCGGCGCGATCGTGGCGGAGCACGAGCTCCACCGCTTCCGCCCGTGACTACTCCGCGAGGACCAGGCCGCGCTCTCGGAGCGGCTTGCGGACCCGCTCCTCGAGCGAGCGCGCGGCGAGCTCGAGGTAGGCGTCCGACCGCATCCACATGAGCGCGTCCCCCGCTTCCTTCCAGAGCGTGCGGTGGCGCGTCTTCTCGACGTGCGCCCAGTTCCGCTTCACCCCCCGGATCGCGCGGTCGGCCTGGCGCCCGAGGTGAGCCTTCGCTTCGTCGTCGAGCTGGGGCAGCGCCCAATCGAGGAACGAGAAGCCGAAGGTGCCGTGGGCGGCCTCGTCCTTGACGATGCGACCGAGGATCGCGCGCGGGAGCGGGTGGCGCGCCGCCTTCCACGTGCCGCGGAGGAGCGGAATCGACAGCGACTCCCCGACGCAGAAGAAGCGCACGACCAGATCGGCCGCGCGCACGAGCGGAGGCAGCGCCGGATCGGCGTCGATGATCATCTCGTCCGGGTCGTGCACGATCTCGGTCCCGCCGCCGAGCTCCATCGCCATGCGCGCGCACAGCTCGACGTGGACCAGCTCGTCGAGCGGGAAGCGCGACGCCATCGCGATCAGATCGAGCGGCGCGCGGCACTCCATGAGCGCGCGGAGCGTGGCGCAGCAACCGACGCCGGTGCGGTGCTCTTGATAGGCGGCGCCGGTCCACGCCTTGCGGGCGAGGACGAGCGCGTCCGCGGGGATCTTGCTCGCATCGAGCGTGCCCCACGGCATGGCTTCGACCTCGGGGCGCATCTTGCGGTAGCGCCGCTCGATGCCGTCCCCGAAGAGCTCGAGCTCGAAGAGCTCGCCGCGACTCATCGGGTCACTGACCGCCGTCTTTCTTGGGGCCGCCGTCGACGATGATGATGCCGCCATCGCCCTTGAGGCCCGCATCGCCGGCGTCCGTCGTGCTGCCGTCCGCAGCATCGGCTCCTGCGTCGGGCGGGGGCGCGAGGTTGCCCGTGATCATCTCGTCGATCGCGTCGGCGACGACGTCCTTCCCGCCGTCGCTCGGGGGAGGCGCGAGGTTGCCGCTCGTTCCGTCGGTCCCGCACGCGACGTACGAGATGGCGGCGACGCCGAGCGACGCGACGAGGAGTTTGCGACCGGGTCGAAAGCGAATGTTCAAAGGGCCCTCCCAGGCAGTGCCCTCCGAGGATAGCTCACTCTCCGACGACCCGCAGCACCTCTGCGCCGCCGCGCTCGGCGGCGACGACGTCCCCGATCAGCAGCGTCGTCACCGGGACCAGGCTCACTCCGCCGAGGAAGGCCGTCTCCTCGGGGGCATGGAGCTCGATCCACGCGCCGGCGCCCTCCGTGAGCTCCCACGTGCGCCCGTTCGCCACGAGGAGCTTCGCGGGACCGATCGGCGCCACGTAGCGCTCGCCGCTCAGCTCGATGAAGATCGCTCCCTCGAACGACGGGGCGGGCGAGAGGCGCACCCGCACCTCCTTGCCGAGCGTGAGCTCGAGCCCCTCGCCGATCGGCAGCGCACCGACGATGTTCATCCCGCGCAGCTGGGTGCCGTTGCGGCTCCCGAGATCCCGAACGACGATCGCGCCGCCCTCGCGCGCGATGCGCACGTGCGTGCGGCTGACGGCCGACGACGCGACGCGGAGCGTGCCCTCGGTGCGACCGATGACGACCTCGCTCCCGAGGACGAGCGGCGTCTTTTCGCCGTGGAGGCGGAGCTGCGCGATCGGACCGAGCGCGCGCCGCGAGCGGAGCCCGTTCGCGCGCTCGCGGATCGGCGCGTCGTCCTCGTGGAGGCGAAGCCACGCGTCGGCCCGATCGAGCGCATCGCGCCGGCGGCCCGATTGGATCGCGAGCTCGATCTCGGCCGCGAGCTCCTTCCGCTCGCGCTGGGCGCGCCCGGCTGCTTGATCCTCGGTGAGGAGGAACTCGAGTCGCTCCACGTCCCCCGATTGTGCGAGCGCCTTCGCTTCGCCGTCGCGATCGCCCGCGAGGCGAAACGCCTCGGCCGCGGCGGTGGCTTCGCCGACGTCGAGCAGCTCCTTGGCGGCGAACACGAGCTCGCGCTTCGCCGCCGCGGACGCCGGGCCACCGCCCGTCGCGGAGAGCTGCGCGACCAGGAGCGACGCGCGCTTCTTCCGCGCCTCGGCCGCGATCGCGTGCCCCTCCGGCGCGAGCCCGACGGCTTGCACGTAGAGTTGGAGTCGCTTGCGATCGTCGGTCTCGGCGTCGCCGCGGAGGAGCATCACCCGCGCGGCCTCGTGCGGAGCACCCGCTTGCACGTACAGCTCGGTGGCCTTCACCAGATCGCCGTGGAGCTCGGCCTTGTGGGCGCCCGCGACATCGACCTTCTTCTTGAGGAAATCGAACACGCCCATCGTTCGCGGCTCGTGTCCGAGGTTCGCATGGATCAACGCTGGGAGCGAGTCGGAGCGAGGCGGGTGATCTCTGCTACGTTTGCGGCGTGGCGTATCGCGTCCACGACTCGCGGCGGAAGTTCGGCGTCGAGAGCGGCCCGTTCACGGGTCAGCGCACGATCGATCTGCGTCGCCTCCCCGACGGGGCGCGGGATGCACTTCGCGAGCGCCTCGAGCGGGGGAAGCCGCGCCCGATCTTGACGAAGACGGGCTCGTTGGAGCGTCTCGTCGCGGTGGCGCTCGTCCTCGCCGGTGGTGCCGGCGCGACCTGGGTCGCGAAAGAAGGGTTCGGAGATCTGGCGCAGGACTCGCAGCTGGCGCTCCCGTGGGCGGCTCCCTACGTCGCGGCCGCCATGGTCGTCGCGCTCGGGATCGCCGTCTTCGCGCGCTCGGTGCGCCGCGACGGGTTCGTACGCTTTCCGCAGGGGACGCTCGTCTACCCGCTGGACCTTCTCCAAATCGAAGGGCGACGCGTTCGGATTCGGTCGTTCGGGGACGCGCGCTACGTGGATGCGGAGGGCAGCGCGCTGACGATCGAGTACGGCGATGGCGAGAAGATCAGCCTGCGGGGACGGCGCCACTCGCAGGCGAGCCTCCTCACCGAGATGATCGCGGCCCAGCACGATCTCGAGGACGCCACCGCCGCCGAGAAGTCGACGCAGGACGTGCTCGGCGAGCTCCGCGCGCACTTCCCGTGGGACGAGCTCGCCCCCGAAGGCCCCGCGCCGAAGGGCGGATTCTCCATCCTAGCCGGCGCAGCCCTCGTCGGGGCCGCGCTCGGGTTCGCGGGGTGGGAGCTCCGGTGCGTGCTCGAGGACGACGCGCTCTTCGCGACCGCGCGCGCGCGCGACAGCGAGAGCGCCTACCTCACGTACTTGGCGAACGGGACGCGCCACCGAACCGAGGCGCGGGAGGATCTCGCCGAGGCCGCCCGCCAGCACGCGAATGGCAAGGTGGTCGAGCTCGCGCGCGTGACGACCGAGTTCGCCGGGACGAACGCGGCGACGGTGGCGCTCCGCGATCTTCACCGCGCGTGCACCGACTACGCCCGGATCGAGACGCGCGAGCGCTGCGCGCTGCGCGACGCGGCGGGGAAGTGCACGCTCGAGCAGGAAGAGGAGCGACTCTGCGCAGCCGAGGTCGTGGCGGCCGACGACGATCGCATCCTTCACTCGAACTCGCTCTTGGCGATCTTCGCCGAGCGGGCGCGCAAGGCGGAGGCGAAGAACGATGCCTCGGTGAAGCTGATCGACGAGCACGTCCAGACGCTGGTGGAGCTCGCCGACAACCAGGTCTGTGCGGTCGACGCGCCCGCCGCCGACGTTCGGGCGCTCCATGCGCTGGCGCTGCGCGAGCACCGCCTCGCGACGATGAAGATCATCATCCGCGGCGACCCCACTTGGCTCCGCGAGGCGCTCTGGTGGGTGCGGCACGAGCCGATCGACCTCACGATGCTCGTCGTCGAGAAGGCGCCGCTCGAGCCGTCGAACGCGGACGCGACGTGGAGCTTCGAGGTCGGCG
Organism: Polyangiaceae bacterium; assembly: GCA_044224495.1. GTDB lineage: Bacteria > Myxococcota_A > Polyangia > Polyangiales > Polyangiaceae > JBGAKG01. Next base: position 39,632 of record JBGAKG010000022.1, read on the forward strand.
AGAAGGAGATCGTGTGGACCTCGGCGTCCGGCGCCGTCGCCCGCGCCCCCATCGTGCGACCGAGCGGCAAGGTGGAGCCCGTCCCTTCGCCCGAGGGCATGGCTGAGCTCGGCGCGCTCGAGAGGCTCGGCTTCCGGCCGGACACGACACATGCCCGTCGTGGCACCGACGGCGCCGGCGCAGGCGCCGGCGCAACACTAGGAACAGGCGGAGGTGCGTCGAGGTGCGCGGTCCCCGCACTCTTCCGGTCGCCCCCGAGCCGCCACCCCTGAGCTTGACGGACCTCAAAAGAGGGTGTGGATTGAAGTTTCATGGCGAACCATCGGCTGGGTGAGCTCCTCGTCCGCGAAAAGTTGATTAGCCTCGCGCAGCTCCGGCAGGCGCAGGAAGAGCAGCAACGTTCGGGGCAGAACCTGGGCTACACGCTCGCGAAGCTCGGATACATCTCCGACACCGAGATCACGACGTTTCTCTCGCAGCAGTACCGCGTCCCGACGATCAACCTGGACGAGTACGAGATCGACTCGGACATCTTGAAGCTCGTCGCGAAGGAGCAGTGCGAGAAGCACAAGGTCCTCCCGGTATCGCGCGCGGGCAGCTCGCTCGTCGTCGCGATGGCGGACCCGACGAACCTGAACGCGATCGACGACTTGAAGTTCCTCACCGGCTTCAACGTCGAGCCCGTCATCGCGAGCGAGACGGCGATCCTCGCGGCGATCGAGAAGTACTACAACGTCGGGCCGTCCTACGACGAGGTGCTCGCCGGGTTCGACGAGAACGAGATCGATTTCTCCGCCGAAGCGGACGACGTCAACGTCCTCGAGCTCGAGAAGCAGAGCGAGGACGCACCGGTCGTCAAGCTCTGCACGATGATCCTTCTCAACGCGATCAAGAAGGGCGCGAGCGACATCCACATCGAGCCGTACGAGAAGAAGCTCCGCGTGCGCTACCGCGTCGACGGCGTGCTCCTGGAAGAGATGCAGCCGCCGCTCAAGTGGAAGGCGGCGATCGCGTCGCGCATCAAGATCATGAGCCAGCTCGACATCGCCGAGCGCCGGCTCCCGCAGGACGGCCGCATCAAGCTCAAGCTCGGCAAGGGGCGGGAGATGGACTTCCGCGTCAGCGTCCTCCCGACGATTTGGGGCGAGAAGATCGTCCTTCGTCTGCTCGACAAGGGCAACCTCCAGCTCGACATGGCGAAGCTCGGCTTCGACCCGAAGCCGCTCGAGGACTTCCTCTGGGCGATCCACCAGCCGTGGGGCATGGTGCTCGTCACCGGTCCCACCGGTTCGGGAAAGACCACGACGCTCTACTCGGCGCTCAGCGATCTCAACAAGCCCGGCCACAACATCAGCACGGCGGAAGATCCGGTCGAGTACAACCTCCACGGCATCAACCAGGTGCAGATCCACGACGAGATCGGCCTGAACTTCGCCGCGTCCCTCCGGTCGTTCCTGCGCCAGGATCCGGACATCATCATGGTCGGCGAGATTCGTGACTTCGAGACCGCGGAAATCGCGGTCAAGGCGGCGCTCACGGGCCACATGGTCCTCTCGACGCTCCACACGAACGACGCGCCGGCAACGATCTTCCGCCTCCTCAACATGGGCGTCGAGCCGTTCCTCATCACGGCGTCGGTCAACCTCGTCCTCGCCCAGCGCCTTGCGCGAAAAATCTGTGCAGACTGCAAGGCTCCGACGCAGGTCGAGGAGCAGGCGCTCCGCGATCTCGGCTTCAACGAAGAGCAGATCAAGGGCGGGAAGCTGATGAAGGGCGCGGGCTGTCGTACGTGCAACAACAGCGGCTACAAGGGCCGCGTCGCGCTCTACGAGGTCATGCGCTTCAACGACGTGCTGAAGGAGATGGTGCTCGGCGGCTCGTCGGCGGCGGAGCTCAAGATGGCCGCGATCAAGAACGGCATGGCGACCCTCCGCATGAGCGGAATCCAGAAGGTGCTCGCTGGCGTGACGACGACGGAGGAGATCCTCCGCGTGACGATGGCCGATTAGGTAATTTCGCGGTCCGAGCCCCGTGCTACCTTCATGGAGCCGGGGTCAGGAACTTCATGCTTAGTCGTTGCACTTCTTGCTCACGTCACGTCCGCACCGCGAGCTGCCCGTTCTGCGGGCACGTCACGCTCTCCAAGGCGCGGGCGCCGGGAAAGAACGGCGTCGCCGTCGCGGCTGCGATCGCCGCGATGGGCGCCACGCTCGGCTGCGCGTACGGACTCCCGCCCGACTACTACGATCGTGACGCCTCGCGCGACGTGAACACGCCCGACGTGAGCGTGAGCGACGGCTCACGGGACGCTCCGGGGGACTCCCCGAGCGACGCTCCGACGGATGCTCCGGTCGACGCCAGCGCCGATGTCGGGGGCGATGCGAAGGACGCCGCGCTCGACGCTCCGGACGGGGGCTGACCGTGAGCGGCGATCGTACGCCGCGCCCCATCTACGTCGTCTGGGAGATCACGCTCCGTTGTGACCTCGCCTGCGGCCATTGCGGCTCGCGCGCGGGGAAGCCGCGGAGCGAAGAGCTCTCCACCGACGAGGCGCTCGACGTCGTGCGCCAACTCGCGGAGATGGGCTCGCGCGAGGTCACGCTCATCGGCGGCGAAGCGTACCTGCGCGACGACTGGCCGGTGATTGCGCGTGCCATCGTGGATGCGGGGATGCGCTGCAGCATGACGACCGGCGGGCGCGGCATGACCGCCGAGCGCGCGCGACAGGCGAAGGAGGCTGGGCTCTCCGCGGTCTCCGTTTCGCTCGATGGTCTGCGTGACGCTCACGATCGCCAGCGCGGTCTCTCCGGCAGCTTCGACGCCGCGCTCGCTGCGCTCGCCAACCTGCGTGCGGCGGGCGTGACGATCGACGTGAACACGCAGCTCAATCGCATCTCGTCGCCCGACCTGGATGCGCTCGTCGAGCTCCTCGTCGCGGAGCGCGTGCGCGGTTGGCAGGTGCAGCTCACCGTGCCGATGGGGCGTGCCGCCGATCGACCCGAGTGGCTCTTCCAACCCTTCGAGCTGCTCGAGCTCTACCCGCGGCTCGCGAAGCTCGCCGAGCGGGCGGCCGAGTCCGGCGTGCTCATTTGGCCCGCGAACAACATCGGCTACTTCGGACCCCACGAAGCGGTGCTCCGCGGGCGCGGGGTCGAGACCGACTTGCACTGGACCGGTTGCCCGGCGGGCACGCGCGCGCTCGGGATCGAGAGCGACGGTACCATCAAGGGATGTCCGTCGCTCCCGACAGCGGCTTGGGGGGGCGGGAGCTCGCGCGAGAAGACGCTCCGCGCGATCTGGGACGAGACGAAGGAGCTCCGCTACACACGCGACCGAACCACCGACGATTTGTGGGGATTCTGCAAGGATTGCTACTACGCAGACGACTGCCGCGCGGGCTGCACGTGGACGAGCCACGTCTTCTTCGGGCGTCCGGGGAACAACCCCTACTGCCATCACCGTGCGCTCGAGCACGACGCGCGAGGGATGCGAGAGCGGGTGGTGAGGATCGCTCCAGCGCCAGGGAAGCCGTTCGATCATGGGCAGTTCGAGATCGTCGTGGAGCCGAAGGACGAGGGGGCCGAGCAGCCGGAGAAGCGCCGGCTGCCGCTCGTGTCGCCGCAACGGTAGAGCTCGGACTGTCGCGCAAAGTCTGCGCTGCACGGATTGAGGATGGTCTTCGCACTGGTCCGTGAGAAGATCGAGCGAGACGGGGGCGGAGATGGACGACAGCGCTCACTTCGACGTGCTTCTCGACGCGCTCTTCGCGTCCCCGAGCGCCGCGCTCTGTCTGCTCGACGGGGATGGGCATGTAGTTCGAGCGACGCGAACGTGGCTATCCTCGGCCGGGATGAGCGGGGAGTCGCTCCCGGGGGCCAGCATCTTCGCGCTCGACACCGAACGCGGCGCTGCGCTCCGAAGTGCATCGGCTGCCCCGCAAACGACGTGCACGGAGCTCCCCACGCGCGCGGATCCCACGGGGAGGCGGTGGACCGAGCGTGGCACCGTCGTCCGTCTCGCGTCTGGGCCGGCGCTCCTGCTCGAGGCCACCCCCGACGCCGAGCACGCCGACGATCCTCTCCACGCTGCGGTCGACTTGCTCCCGTACGGGATCCTCGTCATCGAGCTCGTGCCGCCGGGGATCGTGCGTCTCGTGGCGACCAACCCCGTGCATCGGCGTTTGCTCGGTCTCCCTGACGCGATGGGGGCCACCGACCCCTCGTACGAGCTGTTCGAGGCCGATCGGCGCACCCCAATCCCGATGAGCGATTGGCCTGGACCGAAGGCGATTCGAACAGGTCAGCCGGTTCGCGAGAGGGTCGTCCACGCGCGCCGGGCCGATGGGTCATGGCGGGTCCTCGAAGCGAGTGCGCTCCCGATCCCTGCCGCTGCCGGCCGTCGCAGGGCCATGGTGGTGACACTCGACGTGACGGATCGATGGGCGGCACGCGTCGAGCTCGCGAAGAGCGAGCACACGTACCGTGCGGCGTTCGAGAACGTGCAAGACGGGGTCGCGATCTTCGATGCGCATCGGGCCAGCGACGGCACCGTGCGCGAGTTCACGATTCGCACGATGAACGAGGCTGGCGCGCGGCTCTTGGGTCGACGGGTGGAAGACGTCGTCGGTCGACCGTTGGTCGAAGTAGCTGCGCGCGAGCGCCTCCGTCCGCTCGAAGAGCAGCTCCGAACCGCACTTGCGACCGGCGAGCCATCGGTCGAGGAGGTGACGCTCGGAGAGCGTACGCTCTTCATCAAGACCTTTCGGATCGAGGCTGACGTCCTCGAGCGCGTCGCGATCGACGTGACGGAGCACCGCCGCCACGCGCTCGTGATTGCGCAGAACGAGGAGCGTCTCCGTCTACTCGTCGAGCACACGCCAGCGGCCGTCGCGATGTTCGATCGCGAGATGCGCTACGTTGCCGTCAGTCGGCGCTTTCACCAGGACTATCGGCTCGGGACGGCGGAGCTCGTTGGGAAGAGCCATTACGAAGTCTTTCCTGACCTTCCGAAGCGTTGGAGGGAAGCCCACCAGCGATGCCTCGCGGGCGAGACCGCGCTAGCGACGGACGATCCGTTCTCTCGGAGCGACGGATCGACCGACTGGGTCGACTGGGAGATTCGTCCGTGGCGTGCCACCGACGGAACGATCGGGGGCATCATCCTGTTCTCCGTGATCGTGAACGAGCGCCACGCTGCCGCTCAGCGGGTCGAACGCTCCCGCGCCGAGCTTCTGGACCTCGTGGAGAAGCTCCCGGTCGGGGTGTTCCTGACCCACGACGCCCGGATCGTCTACGCAAACCCCGCTTTCGTCGGGTACCTGGGACGGGACGACGCGACCCAAATCGTCGGCCGATCATTGGCGGACCTCGGGCGCGAAGGAAAGCTGCCCCAAGCGGGAGAAGAATGGCTCGTCGACAAGGACGGTACGACTTCGACGTTGGAGTGTTCGACCTCACGCGAGCTCGAGTTCGGGGGCCGCGCCGCGCAGCTCTGGGTCTGCCGCGACCTGACGCAGCTCCGATCGATGCAAGCGCAGGTGATGCAGAGCGATCGGCTCGCGACGCTCGGGACGCTCGCGGCCGGCGTCGCCCACGAGATCAACAACCCGCTCGCGTACCTGAGCAGCGCGCTCGAGGCGCTCGACGAGCTCCTCGCTCCGGGGCGACCCTCCTTCGCGCCCGCGGAGCTCGCGGAGGCACGTGAGGCGCTCTCCGACGCACGCGAAGGCGCTCTCCGCGTGCGCTCGATCGTCCGCGACCTCAAGACGTTCTCGCGTCCCGAGCGCGAGGAGCAGGAGTTGCTGGACCTCCGCGCCCTCCTCGATTCGGCGATCGCCATGGCGGGCAACGAGCTCCGTCATCGCGGGCGCGTCGTGCGCGAGTACCACGCCGCGCCGCGGGTGGTCGGCAACGGAGCTCGGGTCGGGCAGGTCTTCCTGAACCTGCTCGTGAACGCTGCCCAATCGATGCCGCAGGGCCACGGACCCGAGAGCGAGATCACGGTGCGCCTCGGGACCGACGGCGCGGGAAACGCCGTCGTCGACGTGTGCGACCGCGGGCCGGGGATGTCGGCGGAGACGCAACGGCGCGTGTTCGAGCCGTTCTTCACGACGAAGCGCGGCATCGGCACCGGCCTCGGTCTCGCGATCTGTCGCGACACCGTGCGGAAGCTCGGCGGCGACATCGTGCTCGACAGCGCGCTCGGTCGCGGGACGGACGTGCGCGTGACGCTCCCGCCGGGCCAAGACGTGGAGAGAACGAAGCCGAGCTCGCCGGCGCCGAGCGGCGCGCTCCGCCCGGTGCGGGTGCTCGTCGTCGACGACGAGGAGCCAGTTTGCCGCTCGCTGAAGCGGCTCCTCAAGGAGCACGACGTGGTGACGGAGACGAACGGGAGAACCGCGATCGAACGCGTCCAGCGCGGAGAGCGCTACGACGTGATCCTCTGCGACATGATGTTGCTCGACATGGACGGCGCGGAGGTCCACGCCGAGGTCACGAAGGTCGCTCCGGAGCAGGCGGCACGGATGGCCTTCGTCACGGGCGGCGCGTTCACTCCGCGGGCGGCGGAGTTCCTGGAGCATGCCAAGGTCGACATCGTCCAGAAGCCGTTCACGGGGGACGAGGTCCGCGCCGTCGTCCAACGCATCTCGGCGCGTACGGCGTCGACGGCCGCGTGACGCGGCTCACTTCCCCCGCGTCGCCCGGTAGGCGCCGTACGCCTTCCCGCCACGTGTGCTGACGAAGTAGAGCGTGCAGCCGTCCGCCGAGACCGCCGACGGCATCTGGTTCAGCACTGCCGCCTCGCTCGTGTCGAGCTCGGCGACGAGCGCTCCGGCGGAGAACGGGGCACCGAGCTGCGCGCGCTTCGTGACGAAGATGCGCTCGCGCGAGGTGACGTTCGCATAGTAGAGCGTGAGGCCGTCTGCGCTGAGCACGGCCGAGCGCGCGTCGGTGAGGAAGGACTTGATGCCGCCGAACGCTTGGGAAGTGTCGCCGCGGCTCGCGAGGGAGAGCATGTATTGCCCGGCTTCGGGATCGAACGCGGTGAAGTACAGCGTCGTCCCATCGGGGGACAGGTAGGGATCCAGGATCGCGGGCGCGTTCGCGTTGACGGCTGCCATCGGGCCGCCCGCCGTCGGCGGGTCGAACGCGACGCTCGGCGAGCTACGGCTCGCGATCCAAATCTTGCTCGTCGTCGAGCGATCGCTCCCGAACGCGATGAGCTTCCGGTCGGCGCTGAGCGACGCGTGGACGTCGTTCGCGGAGACCGCGATGATGGTCGAGAGCGGCGCCGGCGCGCCGAAGCCGCCGTTCGCGAGCTGCTGCTCGAAGAGGTCGCCGCTGATGCCGACGTAGAGCGTCGACCCCGTCCCATCGAGGTACATGCTCCCGACCACGCCCGCTACGCCCGGGACGAGCTCGGGCGCGCCGAAGGGCGCTTGGGGGTTGCACGCTCCACCGTCGCTCGGCGCTGCTTCCAGGGCGGCATCGCCGGAGCTTCCGCCGTCATCGACGTTCGGCGCTGCATCGGCCGCTGCGTCAGCCGCGCCGCCGTCGCTCGTCGGCGTAGCCGCGAACTCCTCCGCGCTGCACGCGAGGAGGAGCACCGACGCCGTGAACCCACATGCCCGCACCATCGCGCTCGCCTTCACGGAGAGAGCTACGCGTAGACCCGCCGTGCGGCTGCATCGACGACCGCGAAGCCGCGCGGGAGTTTCAGGCGCGGGCGGGGAGGCGGAAGAGACGTGCGGCGTTGTCGTAGAGCACCGCGCGCCGTGCGGCTTCGTCCTTCTCGGTCGCGAGCAGCACCTTCGCGATCGGGATCGCCAGGTGGTAGAAGGGCCAATCGGAGCCGCACATCAAGCGGCCCGGCGGAAGCGTCTCGACGAGCTTCTGGACCGCCGGCAGACCCTGGCTCGCGATCTCGTAGTAGACGTTCGGGTACTTGTTCGCGAACGCGATCGCTTCGTCCATCTGGAGCGCGCCCGAGTGGCCGAGGACGAACGTGGTGTCGGGGCACTCCGCGAGCGCGCGCTCGTAGCGCTTCACCTGGGAGAGGCGTCGTCCCATTTTGGTCTCGATGTCGACCGGGCCGCAGTGGAACAGGATCGGGAGCTTCCGCTCGCCGGCCATGCGGAACAGCTTGATCGCGCGATCGTCGTCGGGGCCGACCATCTGCACCGCCGGGTGGTACTTGAGCCCGCGCGCGCCCATCTTCACGAGCGCGTCGAGCTGAGCCTCCATCCCAAAACGGTACGGGTGCACGCTGCCGAAGCACACGAAGTTGGGCTCGCTCTTGGTCAGATCGAGCCACGTCTCCGAGTTCTTCGACAGGATCGGAAAATCGATCGGCAGGAGGACGCTCCGCGTGACGCCCACGTCGTCCATGTCGCGGAGGAGGTTCGGGATCGTGTGGGTCGCGCGCATGCCGCCGGGGCCAAGCGTCTCGCGCGTGAGGTCGCGCTCGATCGCGACCAGGTCGTGCGGCGCGTAGTTCTTGTTCATGTAGACGTCGAAGTCGATCGCCTTGTCGGCGCGCAGGTAGAGCTCTGCGGCGTCGGTGGCGCGCGTGAGATCGACGCGGACCTTGCGCCCGTACGCGAGCGCGAGGTGCGTGTGGACGTCGCAGACGGGCCCGAGCTTCTTGTCGGCGAGCACCAGCCGGCCGTCCTTCACCTCGAAGTAGGGGAGGCGGGCGAGATCGTAGAGGCTGTTGAATTTCATGGGCTCAACTCGCGTCGAGGCTGTCGAGGAACTGCAGCAGGAACTCGCGCACCTGCGCGCGGTCGGGGAGGGTGCCCATCATCCCATACATCGCGGCGGAGCCCTCGGTCGCGATCTTGCCCTTTACCTCGCCGGCGCTGGCGCGGAGATCGGCGAGGAGTTGCCCGACGTGCGGCGCGTGCGCGGGCGTGATCATCATGTGGAGGCTCGGCGGGAGCTGTTGCCGGTCGACGTTCCACCCGCGGGCGGTCATCGCGTCGCCGAGGACGTACGCGTCGATGCCGGAGCCCTCGAGCGGCGCGAAGGCGAAGATGCTGCCGTGCGGCTCCCCGAGCACGCCGAGCCCCGGGATGTCGCGGATGCCGGCCATGATCGCGCGCGCCGTCTCGAAGCTCTGCTTCGCGATCCGGAGGTAGCCGTCCTGTCCGAGGTAGTTCATCACCGCCCACGCGGCGGCGATCGGTCCGCCCGCGCGCGTGCCGGCAGCGGTGGGCGAGACCCAGAGCCCGCCGGGCCAATCGCCGTAGGCGCAGAACTGGTGCCGGCGGAGCTCGCGCGAGCGATACAGGACGAGCGATGCGCCCTTGGCGGCGAAGCCGTACTTGTGGATGTCGGCCGACATGCTCGTGACGCCGGGGACCCGGAAGTCCCAAAGTGGTACGGCGTGGCCGAGCTTCTCGATCCACGGGAGCATGAAACCGCCGACGCACGCGTCGACGTGGCACAGGAGGCCGTGCTCCTGCGCGAGCGCGGCGATGCGCTCGATCGGATCGACGACGCCCTGCGGGTACTGCGGCGCGCTGCCGACGAGCAACACGGTGTTCTTGCCGATGGCCTTCTTCATCGCGTCGAGGTCGGCGCGGAAGGATCCGTCGACGGGGATGTGGACCGGCTTCACGTCGAAGTAGGAAGCGGCCTTCTCGAAGGCAGGGTGCACCGTGATCGGGAGGATCATCTCCGGCGCGGTGATGCCCTTCGCGCGCCCCCACTCGCGGGCGGACTTCACCGCCATGAGGATGCTCTCCGTGCCGCCCGACGTCATCGAGCCGCAGCCGCTCGGGTTGTTCACCATGGCGCACGCCATCGACACCACCTCGGTCTCGAAGCGACGGAGCGACGGGAACGCCATCGGGTTCAGCGCGTTCTCGGAGAAGTAGGCGAGAGAAGCTTCCTTGAGGACCGAGAGGAGCTCTTCGCCCGCGTAGTACACGAGGCTGAAGGTTCGGCCCTTCTTCCAATCGGCGTCCTTGTCGCGTGCGGCAGCGAGCCGGTCGAGGACGTCGGCCTTGGCGGCGCCTTGCTTGGGGATCTCCATCGGTCGAGCTTACCGCGTAAACTCCGCCAAAGCGATCGGTTGGACCGTTTTCGAGGGTCGTCCGTCCATGGGATCCATGGCTTCGCTCGCTCGCTTTTCGTCGATGCTCGGCCTCTCGGCGCTTTCGGCGCTCGCGGCGTGCCGCGGCGGAGTGGCTCCGGCTCCCACGCCGGATGCGGCGCGCGACGTGACGACCGCGGTGGAGGACGCATCGGTAGCGGTCGATGCCGCGCGGCTCGTCGAGGTCCCACCGGACGCGAGCGAGGCGGGAGCGCGCACGGATGCCGGTGCGGACGCGGGAGCCGATGCGCGGCCGAAGGTGGTCGCGGTCGTGCCGACGGGCAAGGCGAGCGCCGCCGCCGACGAGATGGGCCCGATGGGCAAGCGCGGCGACGTCTGTCAGCGCGGCGAGCGTAGTCGAGGTGCGGGCGCGTCGGGTCCCGTCTACTCCTGCGGGCCGGGCCTCTCGTGTTGCTACCCGTGCGGGATCCAAGGGTGCGACTGGGTCTGTCACACGCCGGCGGAGTGCGATGTCGATCGCCAGCGGCCCTAGATCGCGCTGACTCGCGATACGTTCGGCTCATGTCTCGCGCATCGTCAGCGGTCCTCCTCGTTCTCCTCCTCGGATGTCGGCGTGATTCGTCGACCGCGCCGGCGCCCTCCGCGAGCTCGATCCCGGCGGTCTCGCCCGTCGCGTCCGCGACGCCGAGCGCTTCGGTCGTGTCGTCGGCGACGGTACCGCCCGAGACCAGCCCGCCGAAGGCGCTCGCCCTGCGTTGGACCGAAGCGCTCAACGCACGCGACGTGAAGGCGCTCGGCGAGATGCACGCGGACGAAGTTCGGTTCTACGGCTCACGGATCAGCAACGCCGACTACGTGAAGCGGATCAAGGCGGCCCTGGACGCCGACCCGACCTTCCACCAGACGATCACGTTCACGAACGTCGAGTGGAGGAACCCGACCAACGTGAAGGTCTCGTTCCGCAAGAAGGACGCCAAGCACGAGACGCTGGGCTATCTCCTCGTCCAGAGCTCGACGGGGAAGAAGTGGTCGATCATCGAGGAGAGCGACGTGCAGTCGGACGCCATCCCGCCGACGTGCTTCGACTACGGCATCCCCGTCACGCTGACCGGAACGGTGCAACACTCTGCCTATCTCGTGAACGACCAGGAGTGGAAGTCCGTCCTGCTGCGCCTCGAGCGACCGATCTGCGTCCGCGCAGGGAAGGGCGAGATGGACCTGCGCGTCGATTCGATCGAGGACATCCAACTACGCGAGGGGCCCGACGTGAGCGATGGGAAGAAGACCGTGGTCGGCACCCTCCATCACGAAGACGGTCCCTACTACGCGACGGCCGTCGCGATGAGCGTCGACTCCGCTCGCTGAGGCGCGCCGGACCTCAGCCGAGTTTCACCTCGAAGTGGCGTCCCGTCTCGGACCCGACGAGCAACGTCTGGTCGTCGAGCCATGCGACCGTCATCAGCGTCGCGTAGTACGAGCCGCCGCGCGCGCCCGTCAGCGCGTGCCCATCGACGAACGCGACCGGCGCGCCGCTGCTCGCATCGACGATCTCCACGTAGCCACCCCACGTGAACGCGAGCTTCGCCCCGTCGGGCGAGAACGCGAGGTGATCGAAGATGCCCACCGGGCGGAAGATGCGGAGCGTGCGTGCGCCCGTCTTCGCATCGAAGACGCGCACCGTGTGATCCGACGCGAGCGACGCCACCCGGCCGTGCCCGGTCGCGATCGCGGCCGCGGTGCGGTGGGGGTTCCCGAGCAGGCGCCCGTCCACGACGTCGATGCCGTGCTCCAGATGCGACCACGCCACCGTGCCGTCCGCGTTCAGGCGCGCGATCTCGCCGCGCTCGGACGCACCGTACACGTTGCCCTCGTCGTCGAACGCGAGCGCTTCGAGCTCGGCCTCGGTGAGCTTGGGCGCGAAGAGCTCCGTTCCGTCGGAGACGCGCACCACGTGGACGACGCCCGACTTCTCGCCCCAGGCGAGTCGCTCGCCGCTCGCAGCGAGCGACTCGACCTTGGGCATGAGCTTCTTCAGGTCTTCTTCGACGTCGTCGCCGCCGACGATTGCGTCGCTCGCGCCCGTCGCGAGGGCGATCCGCCAGACGGTGTGCTCGTGCCCGACGTAGAGGTGCTTGCCGTCGAAGCCGAGATCGTCGATCCGGCTCTGGGTCGACAGCGTCTTGCCGGCGCCGCCGGTGCGCGGCCACACGAGCACCCGGCCGTCCCAGGCGGCCGTCGCGATCGTGCCGTCGGGGAGGGGGACGATCGCCGACGGATGCTTGTAATGTGCACCTTCCGCGACCTTGCCGGCGGGATCTTCGTGGTACCGCATCACCGTGCCGTCGGCGGCGGCGTACAAGCGCGTCGCCGTCGCCACGAACGCATCGACCGCGGCGCGACACCCGAACGACCACTTGAGGGCCTTCCCGGCGAAGTGCGCACGCGACACGGCCCCGGAGACGCGAAGGAGCGCCGTCTTCTCGCTCTCGAGCGCGGCACCCAAGATCTCCTGCTCCGCTTGGAACGAGTGCTTCGGTGCGAGCTTCGCGTCGAGGATGCCGACGTTCGTGCCCCCGGCGACGAGCGTGAGCTTCTTGAACGTGGCGAGGTGCAGGCACCGCGCGGGGAGCTCGACGTTCGTGCTCTTCTTCTTCCCGACGTCGAGATCGAACACGCGCGACGACGAGCCATCGTCGGCGAGAGCGACGACGCGCTTCGGTCCGCCCCACCCGAGCCCGCGGACGATGCCGCCCGTCTCGATGGCGACGACTTCTTTGCCGGACGCGACGTCGAACACGCGGAGCATGCCGCCATCGCCCCCGGCGGCGAGCCACTTGCCGTCCGCCGAGAACGCCATGGAGCGTGCGCCCTTCGGCATCGGGAGCGTCGCGCGAGGAGCGCCTTCGGCGGAGTAGAGCGCGATCGCTTCGGCTCGCGCGAGCGCGAGGATGGAGCCGTCGCTCGCGAGCGCCGCGGTCTCGGCGGAGCCTTCGATCGTCGCGAGCCGCTTCGACTCCTGCGGGTCGAAGAGCACGCACCGCTTCGGCGTCACGACGAGCATTCGCTCCGCGTCGCTCGCGAGCGCGAGCGACAGGATGCCTTCGGGGAAGAAGAAGGCGGGCTCGTCGAAGCACTTCGCTTCGTAGGGCCGCGCGCTCTTCGTGGGCGCGACGTTCCGATAGGTCTCCTTCGCGAGCGAGAGCCCGCCGATCGTCATCCAAGGGTTCTTGCAGCCGGCGAGGACCGCCCGCGGCGCCGTGGCCTGCGCGAGCGTCTCGGCCGTACGCAGCGCCGCGTGGAGCTCGGGATCCGCCTCGTGCTGCGAGTCGACGTACGGACCGGTCTCGCGCTCGAGGCGAGCCCTGGCCCACTCGGCGGCGGCGAGCTTCTCGGCGTCGTCGCCGTGCTCGGCCAGGTGCATCGCGACCTCGCCTTGGAGCAAGGCCTTCGGATCGCGGAGCGCGTTCGTGAACGCCGCCGAAGAGCCCGCGCGCGCCGCCGTCCACGCGATGCGACCGGGATCCCAGACCGTGACGTCGGCGGGGAAGCCAGCGCGGCGCGCCAGATCGCGGAGCGCCTTGTCCCGCGTGTGGACGAGCTCGGCGACGAGGGCGCGGTCGGCGGCGTCTCCGGTCCCGAGCAGCGCTTCGCCGGCCAGGCGCCGGAGGAGGAGGAGCTCCGGCGCCTTGGGACGGCCGTAGCGAGGTTGGCGAATCTGCATCGCCTGGCGCGCGAGGTCGATCGACCACGCGCCGCCGTGGCGCACGAGCACGGACTCGGCGGACAGGCGAAAGAGCGCGACCTCGATCAGGTCGCCGTGCGTCTCGCGATGAATGGCGCGCGCCGGCTCGACCGCGCGGGGATCGCCGAGCTTGCCCAGCGCTGCGAGCGCGTGCGGCGCGATGCCGGAGCGGAGCAACGAGAGGATCGCGGGGACCGCGTCCTTCGCGCCCGCGTCGGCGAGACCCTCGCAGAGCTGCACCGCGAATCGGAGCGGTCCCTCGCCGTCCGCGTCGGTCACCTTCAGCGCGGCGATGGCGTCGGCGATCCCGGCGTGCACCGAGAGGAGCGGCGCGAAGAGGCCCGCGTCTTCCTTCACGCGGAGCGACGCTTCACTCGGCTCGCCGGCGCGCGCGAGGAACGCCGCGGCGTACGCGGCCACGTTCTGCCAGCGACGCGCCCCCCACGGGTCCTTGCCCTTCTTGAGGATGGCGTTCTTCTCGGTCTCGGCGGCGGCGAGGATCTCGCGCAGCGTGGGGATCGATCGCGGCGAGCACGCCGGGCGAAAGATCGAGAAGAGCTGCGCTCGTTTCGCGGCCTCGGGCTCGGCGAGGATCCGCGCGAGGACGAGCGGCTCCACGAGCGGTCCCATCTGCTCCTCGGTGATGGCCATCGCCGTCGCCGGTGAAGGGTGGGCCGTCCGCGCGAGCGCGAGCCCGAAGCGCTCGTCCGCAGCCGCTTCGTAGGCCGCGCGAATCGCCGCCAGGTCGGAGAGGTGGGCCCACGCGTCCTCGATCGGAGAAGACATGGGGAGCGATGGTAGCCTGAACGACCATGCGTCGGTTCGAGCTCGTCGAGGGCACGTCGTCGAAGTTCTGGGAGATCGCGCGCGAGGGCTCCGTCGTCACCGTGCGCTACGGACGGATCGGGACCGACGGCCAGACCTCGGTGAAGGACCACGGCGCGCTCGCGAAGGCCGAGGCCGAGCACGACAAGCTCGTCCGCGAGAAGACCAAGAAGGGCTATCGCGAGGTCGCAGTGGCCGCGCCGGTGGAGGTCGCGGCTCCGGCACCGGCGGGGGCGATCGCTGCCGCGGCGGCGGGCGCGAGCGCCGACGACGAGGGGACCGTGAAGCTCGAGGCCGACGAGCTCGGCGCCGTGATTCCCTGGCGCGGTCACCCGGCGGTGCCGGCGTGGACGGAGCCGCTCGCCGGCAAGCTGCTCGCGCAGCTCAAGCTCGTCCTTCCCAACGTGGTACGGGGCCTGGACGACCCGCCGGGCCCGATCTCCGACGCGGCCGCAGCGCGGCGTGCGTCCGTCGCGTCGTTTGCCTCGCTCGACGCACTCGACGTCGAGACGGGCGCGAACCTGGTGGCGGCGTTCGCGTGGGCCAAGGCCGGGCTGGAGACGCTGATGAAGCTCTTCGTCGCGGCGAAGGGGCTCCCGTTCGCGCTCGAGGCGCTCGTGCTCGGGCTCGATCGAGGCCCGCGGATCGACCACGACGCGTGGCCGCGCCGCGCGCTCGACGGGATCGTGCCGCTCGCCGAGCACGCCTCGGAGGCGGTCACGGTCGAGGGGCTCCGCGACGACTTCGCCCGGCGAGCGAAGCCGGCGCTCGTCGGGCTCCGTGCGCTCGCATCCGCTGCACCCGAGGACGCGTATCGGGCGCTCGTCGCGAAGGGCCATGCGTTGCTCGATGCGGGTCACGTCACGGCGGCCGGTGGAGCAGCGATCGCGTTCGTCGTCTCGACGGACGATCCGCTCGCGACGAAGGCGGCGCGGATCGCGCTCCCTCCGAAGTCCGGTCTCGTCCACGCGTTCGGCACGCGCTTGCTCCTCGCGGGGCTGGGCGCGCGCGACGTCGCGGTCGAGCTCGTGAAGGCGCGTCCGATCGACGTCGGAGCCGGCGACGAGCTCCTCTGGACCCTGATCGCTCGGATGGGCGCGCCGGCCGGGTCCGTGCTCGCCGCCACGACGGACGCCGCGAGCGAAGGGGCGGTCGCGTACTTGCGCCGGATCGCGACGCCCGCGTCGTTCCGCGCGCTCCTGCGCTTCGTGGGGAGCAAGGCGGAAGGGAAGTCCGTGCTGAAGCTCCTCGCCGCCCACCCTGCGGTCACCGCGCCGGCGATCGCGCCCGTGCTCGCGGCGGCGAAGCACCCGGATCGGGCCGCGGCCGAGGTCGTGGCTTCGATGCTGGGCGTTCCCGCGCCGCAGGCGAGCGCGCCTCGCGCGGCGGCGGCCGCGACCGACGTCCCCGCGGTGCTGGCGAACCCGCCGTGGGAGCGTCCGCGTCCGGAGCTTCGGCCGCTGGCGCTGGATCCCATTTTGGTACCCCTCGCGCACGTCGTCACGGAGCCCGAGCTCGAGGCCTGGGCCGACTACGAGAAGTGGGGCATCGCCGCCGCCGAATACCGGAAGCAGGTGAAGCTCTCGCGCGAAGAGTGGGCGCGCGTCATCGAGGAGGGTCGCTCGCGGAGCTCGATCGAGCTCTCGATCATGCACTGCGCCCCGATCGACCTGGCGCGGGCCGCGTGGGAGGAGAAGGGGCCGCCCGGCTACTACCCGAACCCCTACTACGGGATGTCGATCCTCTCGGCGATCCTGCGGCGCGGCGTGGAGCTCGTGCCCGGCCTGCTCACCCTCGTTCGTCGTGATCCGGCCGGCGTCGACCGCATGCCGATCGATGCGATCGGGAAGGTGCTCGGGGCGTTCGACGGGACGGCGATCGCGGACGCGTGGATCGACGTCGGGCTCTCGGGGAAGCGCGTCCGAGCGGCCGCCGAAGCGTGGGCGCGCCGGCACCCGAAGACGATGGCGCTCGCGGCGATCCCGAAGGCGCTGGCGACCGCGCCGAGCGCGGGGGCGGTGGCGTTCCTGCGCGCGCTCGCCTCGTCCCACCGTGCGACATTGGACGAAGCCGTCGCCCTGTACGCGAGCGCCTCGGGCAAGGACGTCGCGGGCTCGCTCGCCGCCGTCGTCGGTGCGTCGCCGCTCGACTGGTTGCCGCCGAAGCTCCCGAAGCTGCCCGAGCTCGTCGTTCCGTCGGCGCTCCCGCCGATCGCGCTGAAGGGCGGCGGGACGCTCCCCGACGGGGCGGTGCTCGCGCTCGCGACCATGCTCGCCTTCAGCACGCCCGAGAGCCCCTACGCGGGGTTGGCGGAGGTGAAGGAGGCGTGCACGCGCGAGAGCCTGCGGGAGTGGGCGTTCGCGCTGTACGAGCGCTGGATGACGGTGGGGGCGCCGCCGAAGGAGATGTGGATCCTCCACGCGCTGGGGCACCTGGGCGACGACGAGATCGTGCGCCGGCTCGCGCCGAAGATCCGTGCCTGGCCCGGCGAGCGCGCGGTGGCGCGCGCCCAGGAGGCGACGACCATGTTGTCCCTTCTTGGGACGGACCTTGCCCTGATGGTCCTGTCGGACCTGGCCGAGGGCGCCAAGTTCGACAGCCTGAAGGCGGCGGCGAAGGCGAAGATCGACGTCGTGGCCGAGGCGCGAGGCCTGGGATTGGACGAGCTGGCCGACCGGCTCGTGCCCGACCTGGGCCTCGACGCTCGCGGCGAGCTGGTCCTGGACTACGGACCGCGGTCGTTTCGGGTGAGCTTCGACGAGCACCTCGAGCCGATCGTATTGTCCCAAGATGGGACGAGGATCGGAGCGCTGCCGAAGCCGGGCAAGACGGACGACGCCGCGAAGGCGAAGGACGCAGCGGCCCGCCTGCGCGGGCTGAAGAAGGACGTGAGCGCGATCGCGAAGTCCCGCCTGGCGCGGCTGGAGAGCGCGATGATCGCTCGGACGCGCTTCGCGGCCGCCGACTTCCTCGCGTTCTTCGTCCAGCGCCCGATCGTCCTGCACCTGACCCGCCGCTTGCTCTGGCAGACGGAGGCGGGGACGCTCCGGGTCGACGAGTCCGGTGGCTTCGTCGATGCGAGCGATCGGCCGATCGCGCTCGGCACGTTCGTGCAGCTGCCGCACCCGCGGGACCTCTCGCCGGAGGTGCTCGACGCCTGGAACCAGATCTTCGCCGACTACGAGCTCCTCCAGCCGTTCCCCCAGCTCACGCGGGAGGTGTTTGCCGTCCCGGCCGGGGCGAGCGAGGCGCTCGTCTTCGAGGACGTCGCGCTCCCCGCGCCGAAGCTCGTCTTCGGGCTCGAGCGGCTGGGGTGGCAGCGGGGCGGCGCGAGCGACGGCGGAGCATTTTCGGAGCACGGGAAGAGCTTTCGCGGCACGGACGTTTCCGTCGTCGTGACGTACGCCGGCGCCGTGGGCATGGGCTACATCGAAGACAAGGAGACGTTGGAGCTCGAGTCCGCGAGCTTTCGCGTGAAGGGGAAGGCCGTGCCGATCGGGGACGTCGATCCGATCTTCGTCAGCGAGGTGCTCCGTGACGTTGCGCTCCTCCAGAGCGCGTGACCGGTCCACCGGGATCTTGCCTCCCGGCGCCGGTTGGCCTAACTCCGCTCTCTCGATGTACCGCAGTACCCGCATCGCGCTCTTCGCCTGCTCCGCCGTCCTGGCGATGGCGTGCAAGCACGACGGGGGCGCGTCGGCGAGCGCCGACGGCGGCGATCCCGACGCGACGAGCGACGCCGACATCGCCCAGAGCGAAGGTCCCGGCGCGGTCGCGGTCGACGCCGCCACGCTCGCCGCCGCGAAGCAGGTCACCGGCATCGTCTCGCCCGCACCCATCTTCAGCGCGACCGAGTTCCCGCCGAAGGATCCCGACAAGGCCGAAGAGGATCGCAAGGGCGTCGTGCGCCTGGGCTACATCCGCAACGGCGAGTCGGTCGCGGTGAAGCCCGACGTCATCAAGAAGGCGAACTGCGCCGAAGGGTGGTGGGAGCTCATCGAGGGCGGCTTCATCTGCGGCAAGTTCGTCAGCGACGATCCGAACAACCCGGCGCTGAAGGAAGGCGCCGCGCTGCATCCCCCGCTCGACGACGGTCCGCTCCCCTACAAGTACGGGCTGAACCTCACGAACGGAGCGCCCCTCTACCGGCGCTACCCGACGAAGCAGGAGCGCGAGAAGTACGAGAAGGGGCTCCTCGTCGGAAAGTCGCGTCCCGGCGATCTCGCCGCGAAGCAGCAAGCGGTCGCCGCCGAGGACGGGACCGTCCCGTGGTACCTGCAGGACCACAAGGGTCAGCGCCCGCTGGTCAGCTTCGGCGACATGAAGGGCGAGAGCGGGCTCATCACGGTCCGCATGATCAAGGGCTTCTACCTCGCGCTCGATCGCGAGGCGTCGGGTCGCGCCGGCAAGCTCTGGAAGACGACGAGCGGCGACTTCGCGCCGGCCGAGCACATCATCGTCCACAAGTCGGTGACCGAGTTCGAGGGCGTCGACTTCCAGAAGGCGGGCGAGACGCGCAAGCTCCCGCTCGGCTGGGTGCTCAACCCGAAGGCTTGGAAGTACGAGCTGTCCGAGGACGGCGCGAAGATGAAGCGGCACGACAACGCGACGCGCTTCACGATCGTCGAGCTCACGGGCAAGAAGATGGTGCTCGAGAACCGGACCTACTGGGAGACCAAAGAGGGCTGGTGGCTCAAGGACGTCGAGGGCACGGTCACGAAGCCCGATCCCGCGCCGGCCGATCTGAAGCCGGGCGAGAAGTGGATCGACGTCAACATCACCACCGAGAGCCTCGTCGCGTTCGAAGGCGACAAGCCGGTCTACGCGACGCTCGTCTCGAGCGGCCGCAGCGACGACAAGGATCCCAGCAAGGATCACAAGACCAAGACGGGGAGCTTCTTCATCCGCGAGAAGCACGTGGCGGCGACGATGGACGACGACAGCGCGGCCGACGGCCCCTACTCGATCCAGGACGTGCCGTGGATCATGTACTTCCACGGCAGCCTCGCGCTGCACGGCGCGTTCTGGCACTCGAGCTTCGGGCGCGAGCGCAGCCACGGCTGCGTGAACCTGACCCCGTTCGACGCGAAGAACCTCTTCAAGTGGGTCGGTCCACGGCTACCGACGGGGTGGCACGGCGTCAAAGCGACGGACGCGAACCCCGGCACCCGCGTGATCGTTCACACCTGAGCTGCGCTCACTCGCTCGCGGCGTCCGCGCTGCCGCTGTCGGTCCCGGCGTCCCCCGGGGTCGCGTTGAAGCACTTGGCCTTGTTCTCGGGGATCGTGTGCGGGCAGTGCGTGACGAGGTCCGTCGACTTACCAGTTTGGGACAGCTCGAGGTGGTACGTGCGGCACTGCAGGTTGTCGCCCCCGGACCCGATCAGGGCGCCGGGGAACGTGGACGAGACCGAGTCCGGGAACCCGGCGCAGGCCGTCTTGCAGGCCGCAACGTCGGTGTAGCGCTCCGGGGCGGAGGCCGACTTCGTGCCGCAGAGCGCGACGTTCGCGGTGCAGAAACCCTCGCACCGGTTCGGGCACAGCGGCGAGGCGAGGCCGGCGTTGCCGCAGTCGAGGTGCTTCTCGGCCGGCGTCTGCGCTTCCTTCAGGTTGCTGAGCGCGGTCAGACGGCACTCGATCGTGTTCTGCCCGAGCCCCTTGACGGCGTACGTGGCGCAGAAGCGGTTGCACGTGTCGATGTCGGGAAACTGCAGATCGTCGCCGGTGCAGCCCGCCATGAGCTCGCCGCAGTACTTGGGGCAGCTGATGTCGGCCGGCGGGGTGGCTTGTTCGCCGGTGCACGCGACCTCGGCGGAGACGACGGCGGTGGCGAGGAGCGCGAAGGCGAGGACGAAAGGGCGAACGGGAAAAGCCATCTTGCCCCGAATCATACGCGGGACGCGGTGACCCGGCAAAAGAGTCACGCGGGGAACGTGCCGTGCTCGGCCATCAGCGCGACCAGGCGCTCGCGGGACGGCATCGCGCCTTCACGCCGGATCAGCTCGACGAGGCGCGCGAAGTAGACCTCGTAGCCGGAGGGCGTCAGCGCGACCAGGTAGCGCGCGGGGGTGTCCGCCGGGTTCGAGAACCCGTGGGCCAAGCCGCGGCCCGCGAAGACGGTCTCCCCCGTCGTCGCGACGCGGTGAGATGCGCCGACGCGAAAGCGGAGCGAGCCCTCGATGACGAAGAAGGACTCGTCGTGACCGACGTGCACGTGCTCCATCGGGCCCGCGTGGCCGCCGGCCATCGTGCCTTCGACGAGCGTGAGCGCGCCACCCGTGTCGGCGGCGCCGACCTTGATCCGCATCGACCAGCCGCCGGGGAGCTCCAGCGCGGCGCCTTCACCGGCCGCGCGGACGAACCCGCGGCCCGAGAGCAGTGCTTCGAACGACATGCGCCCGAACCCTGAGGCCGCTCCGCGTTCGTGGGTAGAGCCAATGCGCGGATGGAGACGAGGCCAAGTGATGCGCTCGATTGCGCCGATCCTGCTCGACGCCTGAGCAGACGCTGCGCGACGCCGAGCAAGCACCGCGGCGAGAGCTGCTCCCGTGCCGCGATCTTCGCGCGGCCCGGGAACTGCAAGGGGCTCGCGCGAGAAGGAGTCATCGATGAACGTACGTCACCTCGCTTGCATTGCTCTCGTCGCCGTCACCGGAGCGCTCTCCGGTTGCAGCGCGCCGGCCACCGATCCCGTCGCGTCGAGCGAAGCCCCCTTGTTGGGCGCGCCCGGCGTGGCGCGGTGGCCCAACGGCATCGTCCCGATCTGCTTCTCGTCGCGCGCCACGTCGCGCGAGGCCGGTTGGGTGAAGGACGCGCTCGCGAAGTCCTGGGCCGACGTCGCGAACGTCGGCTTCTTCTACTCGAACACGTGTCCCTACCCGAGCCAGGCGTCGTGGGTGCAGCTCAACTTCGTCGAGCTGGACGACGCCAACTGGGGGAGCCGCGGGAACGCGGGCTTCGGACCCGCGGCTCCGAACGTCGTGAACGTCTGGTTCTGCGGCCCCACGAACCCGCAAGGCTGCTTGCCGGGCCAGAGCCGGGATGCGGACTACGAAGAGTCCTTTCGCTCGGTCGTCGTCCACGAGCTCGGTCACGTGCTCGGGTTCGCGCACGAACAGCAGCGCACCGACGCGACGCCGAGCTGCCCGCTCGACATGAACGACGGCAACAACACCGCGCTCCCGACGGGGACGTTCCTCACGCCGACCTACGACGCGGACTCGATCATGAACTACTGCCGCGGGTGGGACGGCACGGCTCCGCTCCCCTACCAGCTCGGCTACAAGGGCGCCGAGAAGCTCTCGGTCGGCGACATCCAAGGCGTGCGCGCCGCGTACGGCGCGCGCCGGATCCGTCCGTCCGCGAGCCCGACGGTGCTCACCGCGCGCATCCCGCAGACGTTCGTCGTGAACGCGACCGACGCGTTCGGTGGGCCCGTCCCCGGCGGCGCCGTCTACTTCAACGGCGTGAAGATCGGCGATCTGGGCCAGGCGGTGACCGTCACGTTCACGACCCAGATGGGGACGGTGTGCACCTGGGTGCCGGGGACCTGCAACCCGCCGCCGTGCACGAAGCCGCACAAGGAGTGCGACTACGGCGAGATGGTCGTCCCGTACAAGCTCGAGGTCCGCGCGCCCAACTTCGCGACGACCCCGATTGCGGTGACCGTGAACCTCTGAGCGCGTTTCCTACTCCACGCTCGCGGCGCCCTCGGCCGTCGCTCCCCCGCGGCTCGCGATCGCGACGATCTCCAGATCGGCGCGGTCGCTCCCCGCGACGCCGAGCGCGCGCGTGAGCGCGCCGAAGCGGAACCCGACGTCCTTGGGCAACGTGGCGAGCGCGCTCTTGGGCACGACGAGCGCGCCGGCCTTCGCGCCGACCTCGCACACGAGGTCGACGCTGCCGCCCGTGATCCGAACGAACGCGGTGGATGCGCCGGCGCTCCCGCCATCCCAGGCGAGCGCGAGATCGTTCGCGCGCGCGATGACGAGGGTGCTCGCGGGCGCCCACGAGGGTGCGGTCAAGGTCAAGAACGGAGGCGCGACGGCGCTGCGGTCGAAGGCGGGGACGTCGGCGCCGGCGGCGCGCGCGCGCAGGGTCTCGCCACCGAGGAAGCGCTGCGTCGGCGTCGTGTCGGGGGCGTAGCTCGAACCGGAGGGCACGAGCGTCGCAGTTCCGTCGGCGAGGCCCTCGATCGTGATCGCCCCCGCGCTCCGCGCGGCCGGGGCCGGCGCGGTCGGGCACGTCGTCGTGGTGCAGGCACCGCTCGTGGTCGTCGTGCACGCGGGATCGCGGGCCGCGGCGAACGCGGCCGACAACGTGGTCGTCGCGTAGGTCTTCTCCTGCAGCGTGTAGAGCCCGGCGGTGATGCTGACGGTGCCGCCGCTCGCGGGGCGCGGACCCAAAGCATCCGCGCCGGCGTCGGAGGGGGTCGTGGTGCCGCCGGAGCCGCAGCCGCTCGCCATCGCGCCGACGAGCATCGCCCCGAAGCTCCAGGCGCCCGCCGACCTCATCGGCTCAGCGTCAGGTTCTTCACCGGCTTCGACTGCGCCGCGGTCGGCGCGTGCGCGCCCGGCGCATCGACGAAGGTCACGTCGCTCGGAGGCGCCGTTCCGTCCGTCGGCGCCGCGTTGGTCGTCGTGTTCGCCGCGACCGTCCCGGCCGTGCTCGGCGGGGGCGTACCGTCGTCGTCGCCCGTGTCCTCGGGCAGCGGCGGGAGCTTGCTCTCGTCGAACCCGACCGGCACCGCGTAGATCTCGGTCGTCGGCGGGTAGGCGTCGGTGCTCGTCTCGACCTTCTTGCGCCCGTCCTCGAAGGTGACGGTGCGCGTGCGCTTGATCGTGTAGCCGCGGATGCCGTGCTGCTTCACGAGCACGTGGGTGCCGGTGAGCTTCGGATCCTCGTTGACCTTGCGCCCGTACGGCGTGGTCTTCAGCACCTCGCGCGTGAACGCGACCTTCACCGGCTTGCCCGCGCCGAGGAGCTGCATGGTGAGCTTGTTCCCGTCGGTCTTGGCGTGCAGCACGATCGGGAACGCGTGCGGGTTCCGGAGCTTCAGATCGACGATCGGGTACACGACGGTCGAGTCGAGACCCATCGGGATGTAGGCGCTCGGGCGCGAGTGCGGCAGACGCTCGAGCACGTCGAGCCCGGCGAAGACCGCGGTCGCATGGAGCGTGGACGCGACCTGGCAGGTGCCGCCGCCCACGCCTTCCACCATCTCGCCCTTGAAGATCTCCCAGCTCTTCTGGAAGCCGTTCTCTTCGCTGCGGTCGCCGACGATCGCGTTGAAGCTCACCACTTCGCCGGGGCTCAGCACCACGCCGTCGAGCTTGGCCGCCGCGACGTCGATGTTCTGCCCGCGCCGCTTCTGATCGCCCGAGCGCGAGAAGTAGGTCTCGAACTCGCCGAGCACGGTGTGGATGTCGAGCGAGCGCACGAAGTCGCTCGTCACGCGCGGCGGGACCGCGAGCACCGGCACGGTGATCTTCGCGCCGCTCGCGTCGGCCGCAGCCACGCGCGCGCTCGCGAGCACCGCCGCCGACGCGCCCCACGCGTCCAGGTAGTGCCCGTCCTTCTCCGGGATGACGGTGCGGTGCTCGAGGTCGAGCCGCGCGCTCGTCGGCGGCGAGTCGAACGACTCCTTGTAGTGGACGATGACGGCGGACAGCGCCGCGTCGTCGACGGTGAGACGGAGCGGCAGATCGACGAGCCCCTTCCGCGCGCGGTCGGCCGTCTCCATCCGCGACAGCACGTCCGGCTCGTGGCCGGCGGCGAGCGCCTGCGCAGTGATGGCATCGACGTCGACGTGGAGACCGAGCTCGCGGAGGGTGTGCTCGCCGAGCGGCTTGCCGCCCTCGGCCTCGAGCTGGACGCGCCGGTCGAGGAGCGCGTCGGCGTGGGCCTGGACCACCACCTTCACGTCGTCCGGGGCGGTGACCTCCTGGCCGTCCACGCGGAGGCCGGGGAGGAGCCCGCCCCGGTCCTGGGGCAGCCAATGGCCACGCGCCCAGGCGCCCCCGGCCACGGTGAGGGCCGCGAGCCCGAAGAGGATCGCGAAGCGGGCGCGGTAGGAGTGCGACATCGTAGCCACGAGAAGAGAACGCCCGCCAGCGTATCGCCGATTCCGGTGGCGGGCCAGAAGGGCGCCGAAAGCTTCCGGTTTCCCCACCAGTTCAGGCAAGATGGACGCCGATGGACCCCTTCGATCTCGTGGGGGACGTTCTCGACGACCAATACCGAATCGACGAATGCGCGGGGGAGGGCGTGCTCAGCGTCGTCTACCGTGGGCGCCACCTCGGCGTCGACGCCGACGTTGCGGTCAAGTGCCTGAACCTCCCCCCGACGATGGACGAAGCACTCGCCGCGCCCGTGGCGGAGGGCTTTCGTCAGGCCGTCCGGCTGCATTACCGGCTGGCGCGGGGAAACCTGCATATCGCACAGACCATCGCGAGCGGGACCACCATCGCACCCCGGACCGGCGGCGTCGTTCCGTACATGGTTCGCGAGTGGTTCGAGGGCGAGTCGCTCGCCAAGGACTTCCAGCAGCGCCGTGACGAGAGCCGCGCCGGGCGCACGCTCGAGGAGGTGCTCGACCTCTTCCAGGGCGCCGCCGACGCACTTCGATATGCGCACTCGCAGGGCATCCCGCACCTGTCGCTCACGCCGAGCAACTTCTTCCTCACCCGGCTGCCTTCGCCCGCCGGACCCCGCCTCTCGATCAAGGTGCTCGACTTCGGCGTCGGCCGCGCGCTCGACGTGACCGCGTCCGACCTCCGCAAGAGCGCCACCCCGTCGCCGGGTCTCCACCTGCTCACGCCCGCGTACGCCGCCCCCGAGCAGCTCAGCGCGCACATCGGCGTGCCGGGACCCGCCAGCGACGTCTACGTGTTCGCGCTCGTCCTCCTCGAAGCCCTCTCCGATCGGATGGTGATGGAGGGGAAGGACACCGGCCAGATCGTGGCGCGCGCGCTCGATCGCAAGACGCGTCCGGGCCCGAAGGACCTCCCGATCTCGCTGCCGCCGCAGGTCGAGTCCATCTTCGAGCGCGCGCTCGCGGTCGATCCGGGCGAGCGCTTTGCCGACGTCGGCGAGCTCTGGGAAGAGCTGCTCCACGCGGACGTGGAGATCACCTCGTCGTCGCGCGACCCGTCGCTCCCACCGCCCAACTTCGACGAAGAGGAGCCCACGGCCGAGATGCCGATGGAGATGCTCGAAGCGTCGAAGTTCGCGCGCGATCCGCACTCGTCCCACGACTGGGAGCCGTCCTCGAGCGCCACGGCGCGGATCCGCGGTCCTTCGCTGTTCCGCCGGCTCCGCCATTGGCGCACGCTCGGCATGAAGGGCAAGACGGCCGCGGCCGAGGCCGAGCGCGAGGAGGGGCCGATCTCGCTGCCTCCCGCGATCAGCGTGACGCCGGGCCCGACGAGCTCGCCGTCGCCCGCGCTCGTGCCTGCGCCGCCGCGCGCGCCCGCGATCCCGTCGTGGCATCCGGCGCCGCTCGATCCGAACGTGAAGCCGCATCGGATCGGCTCTGCGCCGGACGCCTCGAGCGCGACGCGCCCGACCACTCCGCCCGCGGCGAGCGCGGTGGCTGCCGCCGGGGGTGGCTTCGGCGACGACGCCCTCGACGTGCCGCCCTCCGCCGACGAACCGGCGAAGCCCGCACCGCCTCCGAAGATCGACTTCAAGGCCGCGCCACCACCGGCCGCGAAGCCGGAGCCCGAGAAGAAGATCGAGCCCGCCAAGGTCGAGCCCGCCAAGGTCGAGCCCGCGAAGCTCGAACCTCCGAAGCCCGCCAAGTTCGAGCCGCCGAAGCTCGGGAAGGCCGAGCCTCCGAAGCCGAAGCCGGTCGTTCCGAAGCCCGTCGATTCGCCGAAGCCCCTCGCGAAAGCGCCGGAGCCGCCGAAAGCCCCCGAGCCGCCGAAGGCGCCGGAGCCGCCGAAGGCCCCCGAGCCGCCGAAGGCCGCTCCGAAGCCCGAGCCGCCGAAGCCGCCCATCCCCCACAAGCCCGGGATGGCGCCTCCCCCGAAGCGCCAGCCCACGCTCGTCATGTTCGAGCACGGCGTCGACGTGACCGCCGCCGCGCGCACGTCGTCACCGTCGTCGCCGGGGCTCGCGGACCCGGCGGCCGCAGCGCCGAACGCTGCGGAGCCTCCCGCCGCGCCGCCGCCGATCCCGACGCCCGCGGCGCCCGTGACCTCGGCGCCACCCGTCCCCGCGATCTCGGCCGCGCCGCCGCCGCCGCCGGCCGAGCCCGCGAAGCCGTTGCCGCCGCCGCCCCCGGCGGACGTGCTCTCCGCCCTCGAGGGGATGGAAGCCGCTCCCGTTCCCGTGCCGCCGGCGGCCCCGTCGTCGTCCCCCGGGAAGAAGGCGGATGCACCTGGCGCCGTCGGTGAAGCGGCGTCGCCGCACTTCGCGTCGACGCCCACGCCGCTCGCGTTTCCGCCTCCCGCCCCCGCGCAGCCTGCTCCGGCGCCGCTTCCGCCGGAGGCCGTGTCCGATCCGATGGCCGTGACCGGTCCGCCGGCGCTCCCCGTCGCGCGCGCGGCTCCGCAGCCGTTCGGCGCAATCCCTCCGCCGCCCGCGTCGGAGACCGTGATCACCGATCTCGATCGGCGCCGCCGCCGCGGGATGATCGCCGCGATCGTGTCGTTCGCGGTCGTGCTGACGATCGGGATCGCGGTCGTGGTTCGCATGGCCTCGCACGGGGGCACGCCGGTCGACGCGACGACGAGCGCGACGACGAGCGCGACCACGAGCGCAGCTCCGCCGCCCAGCGCGACCGCGAGCGCTCCCGCGACGGCTTCGGCGTCCGCG
Organism: Polyangiaceae bacterium; assembly: GCA_044224495.1. Lineage (GTDB taxonomy): Bacteria > Myxococcota_A > Polyangia > Polyangiales > Polyangiaceae > JBGAKG01. The sequence goes on from JBGAKG010000022.1 coordinate 67,076, forward strand.
AGCGTCGCGCCCAGCGCCTCCGCGAGCGCGAGCGCGCACGCGGTCCCGAGCACCAGCTCGAGCGCACCGAAGCTCCCGACCCAGCCGAAGTTCTTCAAGAACCTGGCGACGCGCGCGATCGACAAGGTCGCCAAGGATCTCCACGACTGCCGCGACAAGAAGGGGCGGTGGGGCCAGAGCGCCGCCACCGTGAACTTCCTCAACGACGGCACCGTGAAGGACGTCTACATCGCGAGCCCCTACACCGGCACGTCGCAGGGCAAGTGCGTCGAGGACAAAATCAAGACGGCGCAGATGGCCCCGTTTCTCGGGAAGCCGTACCCGGTGGTCTACTATTTCGTGATCCCACCCTGATCGGCTCGGCTATGGTCGACGCCGATTGCCGATGAGACCCGAAATCGAGGCGACGCTCGGCGTCCTCAAGTCCCTCTCGACGCTCGCTGCGCGGCGCGCCGTGGTCCGCCCGGCGGAGCGCGTGCTCCGGCGCGGCCTCTGGGCGCGGCCGCTCGACCTCGAGCGCGATCGCGTGGCGCTCCTCTTCTACGAAGACTTCGATCGCGATCGCGTCGTCCGCGGCGACCGTCACGTCGTCCGCGCTGCGCGCTCGCTCGTCCGCGCGACGCGGCGCAAGCAGAAGACCACCGGCTTTCGCGTCGCGTACGAGGCGCTCGTCCACGCGCTCACGAACGACGGCTGGCGCGTCGTCGAGAACGATCACGCGCTCGCCCGCGCGAACCCGCACTATCCGGTCGGTGTCGCTGGCTACACGCACGTCCTCGATCGCTGGGCGCTCCCGAACCCCGCCGTGCTGGGGCCGGGTCTCTTCGATCACCCGAAGCTCCGCCCCGACCTGATGCGCGATCCGCGGTTCGTCCGCTACATCGTGCCCTGCGGTTGGATGATGGAGCTGTTCGCGAAGACCTACGGCGATCGCTGCGGCGTGTGGTTCGCGGGGCTCGACCTGGATGCGTGGCCCGATCTGTCGGCGGGTCCGAAGGACCTCGACTTCATCGTCTACGACAAGCTTCGGTGGGACGTGGAGCCGATGCGCGCGAAGCTCCGCACGCCGATCGAGGAAGAGCTCGACCGGCGCGGGCTCCGCTGGGAGCGGCTCGTCTACCGGCACTACGATCACGCGCAGTACCGCGCGCTCCTGCGCCGCGCGCGCGGGCTCATCTTCCTGTGCGAGCACGAGACGCAGGGGCTCGCGTACCAAGAGGCGATGACCGCGAACGTGCCCGTCCTCGCGTGGGACTCCGGTGTCTGGCACGACCCGCTCCGCTTCGAGTTCGGCGACGACGTCGTCCCCGCGAGCTCGGTCCCCTACTTCGCGGATGGGATCACCGGCGAGCGCTTCCGCGACGCGGGGGGCTTTTCGTCCGCGCTCGATCGGTTCCTCGCGCATCGCGGGGGCCAAGCGGAGCGGGGCACGTTTCGGCCGCGCGCGTGGGTCGACGAGCACCTCTCGCTCGCCGCGTCGGCTCGAGCGTACGCGGCGCTCTACCGCGCCGCCTGGCAGGCAGGGCTTTCCTCTCGCCCGCTCTGAGGTACGCTGGGGGTCCGTTCGAGGTCCGTCCGAGGTTCTGGGGGGGTCGATGGTCAAGACGGTTCGCGTGCCGGCGGGTTTGGAGCCGCTGTTCGAACAGGCCGAAGGTTACGTGGCGAAGCACTTCGAAGAGCTGCGCCGCTCACCGGAGGAAGGAACGATTCACGTCGCCGGGGAGCGCTACGTCCTCGTTCGCGCGAAGAGCCTGACGGTGGGCTTCTTCAACGCCATGCGCGAGATGATCGGCGACGACGAGGCGCTCAAGTTCTGGTACCGGATGGCGCGCCTCATCGGCGAGGAGGACGCGCGCGCGTTCTGCGAGGCGCGCGGCCTCGAGAGCGCACCCGAGCGGCTCTCCACCGGTCCGGTGCACTTCGCCTACACGGGCTGGGCGCGCGTCGAGATCGACGATCGCTCGAAGCCGACGAGCGACGAGGCCTACTACCTCGAGTACACGCACCCGAACACGTTCGAGTCGGCGTCGTGGGTCGCTTCGAAGCAGCGCTCGGCGCGGCCGGTGTGCGTCTTCTCCGCCGGCTACTCGGCGGGGTGGTGCAGCGAAGCGTTCCGGCTCGAGCTCCACGCGCGCGAGGTTCGCTGCGTGGCGGTGGGCGCGCACGAGTGCCGCTTCGTCATGGGCGCCTGGAACAAGTTGGATCAGTTCGAAGCGGCGGTGTTGGCGCGCAAGTGAGCGGTCAGAGGATGACCCAACCGCGCCGCGCCGCCTGCACCACGGCTTCCGTCCGGCTCGTGACGCCGAGCTTCTGGAGGATCGCGTTCACGTGGAACTTCACCGTGTGATCGCTGATCTTCATCTTGTTCGCGATCTCTTTGTTGGAGAGCCCGAGCGACAGCTCGCCGAGCACCTCGCGCTCGCGCACGGTGAGCTCTTCGGCCGGGCCCAGCGGCTCGCGCGTCGGCGCCAGGCGCGCGAGCGGATCCGGATCGAACACCGACAGCCCGACGTGGACCGCGCGCACGGCGGCCAGCAACGCACCGCCGCTCGTCGCGCGGAGGAGCACGCCTTTGGCGCCTGCCCCATGGACGGCCGCGGCGTGGGTGGAGTCCGGGAGCAGCGCGACGACCGGAACGTCTTGACCCTCGAGCTCGGGGACCAACGCGGGTACGCCCATGCGGTCGGCGCCGAAGTCCCACACCGCGACGTCCGCCTTGGCGTCCGCCGCTTCGCGCGGGGTCTTGGCCTGCGCGACCGACAGGCCCTGGCTCGCGAGCAGGGTCGCCAGGCCCGAGCGGGCGAGGGGATCGTCGCCGACGATGACCACTTCGGGATCGAGGGGCTGAGCGTGCTCCAAGGTATCGGCCAAGGTGCGGCTCCTGCACTCCGTGCGCAAGCCTATCCATCCAGCTAGGTGCGGCTCGGCTTCCGAGGGAGCACGATCCGTTGGTCCGGCCGATGTGCGCCGCGGGGGCGCCAATTAGGTTCATGCCATGACCAGCAGCACCACCAACATCCTCTCTCCGAACCACGTCGCCGATCTCGTCGAGCGCCTCGCCCCCCACGTCGTGCGGGTGGACGGCGGCCATCGCTGGGGCGGCAGCGGCACCGTCTGGGCGGACGACCTCGTCGTCACCGCGAACCACGTCGTCGAGCGCGACGAGAACATCGAGCTCGGCTTGGCCGACGGGTCCACCCTCGGCGCGAGCGTCGTCGGGCGCGACCCTTCGACCGGGCTCGCGCTCCTCCGCACCGACAAGAAATCTCTCTCCCCGGCGCCGTTCCGCACGCTGGACGAGCTCCGCGTCGGTCACTTCGTCGTCTCGCTCGGGCGCCCGGGCAAGTCGCTTCGGGCGTCGTTCGGGATCGTCAGCACGCTCGGCGCGGAGTACCGGACCGGTCACGGCGGGACGGTCGAGCGCTACCTCGAGTCCGACGCGGACGTTCCGCCGGGCTGGTCGGGGGGCGTGCTCGTCGACCTCGACGGCAAGGCGCTCGGCGTCACGCACCGCGGGCTCGTGCGCGGCGCAGCGGTCGCGCTCCCGAAGGTGACGTTGGAGCGCGTGATCGCGGAGCTCGCCGCGCACGGCAAGGTGCGGCGTGGGTTCCTCGGCGTCGGCGTGCACCCGGTGCGTTTGCCCGACGCGGTCGCGAAGTCGGCCGGGCAAGCGATCGGGCTGCTCGTGAACGCGGTCGCTCCCGACTCGCCCGCCGAGAAGGGCGGGCTGCACTTGGGCGACGTGATCTTGTCTCTCGATGGTACCGAGGTGAATCACCCGTTCGCGCTCGCGCAGGTCCTCCGCGGGAAGGTCGATGTCGACGTCTCGCTGAAGATCGTCCGCGCGGGCGCGGTGAGTGACGTGAAGCTGTCGCTCAGTTCTTGATGCAGGTGGCGGTCGAACCGCCGTTGAGGCCCTTCATCTCGCAGTGGTAGCCCGACGAGCAGGTGAGGGTCTTGCAGGTGACGTTCGACACGCACTGGCAGAGCGTGCTGTCCCAGTGCGAGCTCAGCGTGCACATCTGGGTCCCGAAACGTGGTGACGGTGGGACCGACTGCGTCAGCGCGGCGCCTTCTTGGCGAGCGCGAAGCGGCCCAGCGACGGAAGGATCAGGAGAGTGAGAAGCGTGGCGCTCACGAGCCCGCCGATCACGACCGTCGCGAGCGGGCGTTGGACCTCCGAGCCGGTCCCGGTCGCGAGCGCCATCGGGAGGAAGCCCAACGCGGCGACGGTCGCCGTCGTGATCACGGGCCGGAACCTCTCCATCGCGCCGGCCTCGAGCGCCTCCAACAGGCGCTCGGGAGAACCGAGCGCCGAGTCGTTCGGCGTGGCGTCGTCGCGCCGTCGCGCGACCGCGCTCACGAGGACGACGCCGTTCAGCGTGGCGACACCGAAGAGCGCGATCATCCCGACGGCCGCGGAGATGGAGAACGGTAGCCCACGCAACGCGAGCGCGACGATGCCACCGCTCGCGGCGATCGGGACGTTCAAGAAGATGAGCAGCGCCGCCTTCACGTCGCCGAAGGTCAGGTAGAGCATCACGAAGATCGCGGCGAGCGTGAGCGGCACGACGATCGCGAGGCGCTGCGTCGCGCGGACGAGGTTCTCCCAGGAGCCCGTGATTCGCGTGTAGTAGCCCGGCTGGCGCGGGATGCGCTCGAGGCGCGGCCCGAGGTCGGCGACGAACGACGCGAGGTCGCGCCCGCGCACGTTGCACTCGACGAGCACGCGGCGCTTGCCGTCCTCGCGCCCGATGATCGCGGGGCCGTCGCCGGGGACGATCATCGCCGCGTCCCCGAGCGGGACCGCGCGCCCGTCGTGCGAGAGGAGCGGGAGCGCGGCGAGCGCGCGCGCGTCGGGAGGTGGCGGCGTGTCGAGCTTGAGCACGACGTCGAAGCGGCGCTCGCCGTCGACCCAGAGCGCGACCGAGCGCCCGGAGCGGAGGAGCTCGACCGACGCGCGTACGTCGTCGGGGACGAGCCCGAGGCGTCCCAGTCGTACCGGATCGGGACGAACCGTGATCGCGGAGAGCCCCTCGAGCTGTTCGGCGCGAACGTCGGCCGCGCCCGGGATCCGCGCGACCTCGGCCACGACGTTCGCCTCGAGCGCGCGGAGCGTCGCGAGATCGTCGCCGTAGATCTTGATCCCGACGTCGCTCTTCACGCCGCCGAGGAGCTCCTGGACGCGCATCTCGATCGGCTGCGTGAAGCCGTAAGCGGCGCCCGGGAGCGCGCGGCGGAGCGCGGCGTCCATCTTGCCGACGAGCTCCTCGGTGGTTTCGCCGTTCGGCCACTCCGCCTTCGGGTGGAGGATGACGAAGACGTCGCTCTGCTCGATGCCCATGATGTCGGTCGCGACGTCGGGGCTGCCGGTGCGCGCGACGACGCGCTTCACCTCGGGGAAGCCGAGGAGCGCGCGTTGGATCGCCGTGTTGCCGAGCCCTGCTTCTTCGAGCGAGACGCTCGGCGGGCGCGTGACCTGCACGACGAGGTCGCCCTCTTCGAGGCGGGGGACGAACTCCGCGCCGCGCCCGCGCAGCGCGATCGCTCCGACCAGCGCGAGGCCGAGCGCGAAGACCGCGGCGAGGCGCGGCCGCGCGAGGCACGCGCGGAGCATCGGCGCGTAACCCCGGCGCAGCGTGCGCACGACGAAGGGCTCGCCGGACTTCGAGGGGCGGAGCACGAGCGACGCGAGGACCGGGACCCAGGTGAAGGTGAGGACGAGCGCCGTCACGAGCGCGAAGAGCACCGTGAGCGCCATCGGGCGGAACATCTTACCCTCGACGCCCTCGAGGGTGAGGACCGGCACGTAGACCAACCCGATGATGAGGACGCCGAAGACGACGGGGCGGCCGACGGTCTTCGCCTCGTGGAGGATCGCGTCCTTCACCTCCATCTGGTGGAGGGCTACCGCGGCGAGCGTGCCCTCGACCACGACGACGGCACCATCGACGACGAGCCCGAAGTCGATCGCGCCGAGGCTCATGAGGTTGCCGGTGAGCCCGGCCGCGCGCATGAGGGCGAACGCGCCGAGCATCGCGAGGGGGATCGCGCTCGCGACGACGAGCCCGGCGCGGAGATCGCCGAGGAGGACGAGGAGGACGACGGTCACGATGAGCCCGCCGAACGCGAGCGAGTGCGCGACGGTGCCGAGCACGCGATCGACGAGCGCTGTGCGGTCGTAGAACGGCTCGATCGTGGCGCCCTCGGGGAGGCGGCGCTGGATCTCGTCGATCCGCGTGCGGACGTCGGCCACGATGTCCTTGGCGTTGCCGCCGGCGACCATCTGCACCATCGCGTAGACGGTCTCGCCCCGAGCGTCGGCCGAGGCGGACGATTGGCGGAACGCGGAGCCGATCCGCACGGTGGCCACGTCGCCGACGGTGACGAAGGTGCCGTTCGGGCGCGCGCGCACGACGAGCGCGGCAACGTCGCTCGGGGAGCGGTACTGCGCGTCGACGCGGATGATCGCCTGCTCGCCGCCGCGGGCGAGCGCGCCTCCACCGGCCGCGCCGCCGCTCGCGGCGACGACCTCCTCGACGTCGTGGACGTCGACGCCTTGGGCGAGCATGTCGGCGGGGCGGAGGCGTACCTCGAGCTGGGCGAGCTCGCCGCCCCACGCGTTCACCTCGACGACGCCGGGGACGGAGCGGAGCGGGCGCGCGATCTCCCAGTCGAGGAGGGTGCGGATGTCGCGCGCGTCGTGCCCGGGCCAGCGGACGGTGAAGTGGTAGACCTCGCCGAGACCGGTCGAGAGTGGTCCCATTTCGGGACGAGAGGCGGAGCGCGGGACGACCTCGCGCGCGGAGACGAGCCGCTGGTCGACGAGCGTGCGCGCGCTCGCGAGCTCCACGTCGTCGTCGAAGACGATCGTGACGGCGGAGACTCCGGCGCGCGAGACCGAGCGTACGGTCCGTGCACCCGGGATGCCCGCCATCGCGAGCTCGATCGGGCGCGAGACGAGCTGCTCGGTCTCGAGCGGCGAGAGGCCGGGCGCGTTCGTGAGGACCTGCACCTGCACGTTGGTGACGTCGGGCACTGCGTCGATCGGGAGGAAGCGGTAGCCGCGCAAGCCGACGATCACGAGGAGCAGGACCGCGAGCGTGACGAGGACGCGGTTCTCGAGCGAGAGCTCGACGATCCTCCGGATCACTGGAGCTCCTTCCGGAGCGCCTCGCCCTTGAGCAGGAGCGAGCCGGTGCCGACGAAGCGCTCGCCGGCGGCGAGGCCGGAGAGGACCTCGGTGTCGTCGCCGCTCGTCGCGCCGAGGCGGAGCGGGCGGAGGACGAACGCACCGGCGGCGCCGCTGGGGGCGGGGACGAAGACGCCGCTGACGCCGTGGACCTCGATGAGCGCGTTCGTCGGGACCCAGATCTTCGCGCCGCCGTCGGTCGCGATGCCGCGATCGTGGACGCGCGCTTCGACGAAGGCGCCCGGGACGAGCGCGCAGCCGGCCGCCGGAGCGATCCGGAGCGAACGGGTCCGCGCCGCGTCCACCCAGGGGAGCATCGCCGCGACCGTCCCCGTGCAGGACACGCGCCGATCGGGGTCCCCGCGCGCGCTGAGCGCGACGGCATCGCCGAGCTGCGGCACGAGCGTCGAGGTCTCCGGTACGTGCGCGACGACGACGAGCTTGTCCTGCGCGACGAGGCGGAAGAGCACTTGGTTCTCGCTGACCGGACCGCCGAGCACCGCCGCGCGCTCGACGACCACGCCCGCGATCGGCGCGCGGAGCACGATCGTGGACGAGGCGGAGGACGGATCCGCGGCGGGCGCGGCGCCGATGCCGGCGAGGACCGTGCGCGCGGCCGCGAGATCGGCGCGCGCGGCCTCGTCTTCGGCGCGCGCTTCGTCGAGCGCGGCCTTGCTCGTCGCGGCTTGGCCCTCGAGCTCGACCTGGCGCGCGAGCGCACGTGCGGCGAGGGTGGCGCGACCGCGCGCGCGGAGCAGATCGGCTTGCGCCCGCCCGGCCGCGGGCGACTCGACCCACGCGAGCGCTTGGCCCTTGGTCACCGCGTCGCCCACCGCGACCGGAAGCGAGGCGACGCGCCCGGCGGCGAGCGACGTCACCTCGGCGGTGCCGCCCTCGCCCGGCTCGACCGTCGCCGGGAGGAGCGTCTCGCTCGCCGGCGTGCGTGCTTCGGCGGTCTGGAGGACGATCCGGTGCTCTTCGAGGAGCGCGGGATCGATCGTGACCTCCTGCGCCGCGGCGCTCGGCGTGGTCGCGCTCGTCGTCGGCGCCGTGCTCGCGTTGGTCGCGTCCGTCTTCGGGGGCTTCTGGCACGCCGCGAGGAGGACGAGGGCGGCGGCGACGAGCGCCGCGCTTCGAGCGGAGCGGATCACGGGAGCCTCCACGGGATCCGGCCGATCGCGTGCCCGAACCTCAGGTCGGCGCGGAGGACGTCCGCGTAGGCCTTCACGAGTCGCTCGTCGCCCACGATCCGGCGCGAGCGGGCGAGGAGCAGGACCGGCAAGCTCTCGGTGCCGGTCTCGATCGCGACGCGCGCGAGCCGCTCGGCCTCGGCGAACGCCTTCGCTGCGGTGATGGCGGCGCGGCGCACCTCGCGGGTGTGGGCGCGCTCGTGGAGCGCGAGGCGCACGGCCTCTTCGACGCGCGCGCGCTCGGTCGCTTCGGTCTCGCGCTCGGCCGCCGCGTACGCGTGCGAGCGCGCGGCCTCGTAGTCGCCCGAGCGCGACACGGGGAACGGGATCGTCAGCGATCCCAGGAGGGTCTGCTCGCCGGTGCCTTCGCGCGCCCAGGTCACGCCGAGCGTCACGATCGGTGCTTGGTATCCGCGCTGAACGCCGGCGTCGCGATCGTAGACGATGGCGCGGCGGCGGAGCGCGACCAGCGTCGGGTGGCTCGTCGTGGCGAGCGCGATCGCGGCGGCTTCCTCGGCCGGGGTGTCGTCGGTGAGCTCGAGGCTGCCGACGAGGACGCGGTCGGTGGTCGCGGCGAGCGCGATTCGGAGCTCGGCGCGTGCCTCGACGAGCGCGCCCTCGGCATCGAGCTCGGACGTCGTGGCGAGCGCGACCTCGGCCTCGGCGATCGCGGCCTCGGCCGGGGTGGCGGTGCCGACCTTCGCGCGCGCGGCGATGATGCGCGCGAGCTCGCGCGCGCCCTCGCCGGCGGTGCGGCGGAGCGCGAGGACGTCTTCGGCCTCGCGTACGCCGATCCAGGCGAGCCCCGCGCGGAGCTCGGCATCGAGGCGCGCGCGGTCGGTGGCGGCGTCGGTCGCGGCGACGAGAGCGTCCGCCGTCGCGGCGCGCGCGCGCCCGAGCCCTGCGAGCGGTACGTCCTGCCAGAGTCCGGCGACGACCTCGGGCCGCGCCACGCCGTCGATGAAGCGAGGACCGGCCTGCACGGAGAGGCGCGGCGGAAGCGTGAAGAATACACGCGATGCCTCGCGCGCGGCTTCGTAGTCGGCGCGCGGGGCGGCGGCGGCGCGAACGCCCGGCCCGTGCTCTCCGCCGAGGGCGACCGCGTGCGGGAGATCGAGCGGCTCGTCGGCGCGCGACGGCGTCGCGACCATCGCCGCGAGCAGCGCGAACGCAGCCGTGAGCACCCGCCGCAGGGGGCGCGCGTGGGACGGGAGAGAGACGTCTCGCCGCATCGCCTTGGTCGTACCGCCCCGGCGCCCGGGGTCCCATCCGACAAATGTCCGAGGCGCACGCCATGGCCGGGACAGGGTCGGCTGTGCTGAGATGAGGCCATGGCTCGACCTCGCGCCACGCTCGCGCTGGCCGTAGGGCTCCTGGCGGGGGTGGCCTACGCGGTGATCAACCGCGTCTTCGACGTTCGCACGGCGTACGGGACGCTCCCGAGCCCGCTCGCCCCGGTGCACGCGTTCGTCGATCAGGTCTTGCCGCTCATCGCGGGGGCGCTGTTGGGGCTCGCCGCCCACTACGTGCGCCTGCGGGCCGCGTTGGCGCGCGACGAACGCGCGCGCGTGGAAGAGCTGGAGGCGCGGCTCCGCGGGGTGGAGCGCGATCAGGCGGCGTGGGTGCTCGCGGCCTCCGTCCTCCACGAGGTGAGGAACCCTCTCCACGCGCTCGGGCTGGTGCTCGACGAGCTCGGCGGCGCGACCGATGCCGAGCGCGCGACGCTCCTCTTGCGCGCCGAGGAAGAGCTCTCCAAGATCGATCTTCGGATCGGCGAGCTGCGTCGGCTGCCCTCGGGCGCGGCGACGCGCGCGGCGCCGGTGCCGCTCGACGAGCTGGTCGCGGGCGTGACGAAGAGTTGGGCCGCCGTGGCGGAGCGGAGCGGGATCGCGCTCTCGCACCGCGGCGATCCCAGTGCGATCGCGCTCGCCGATGCGGCCTACGTGCGCGTGATCGTCGAGAACCTGGTCCAGAACGCGCTCGAGTCGCTCCGCGCGCGCGGGAAGGGCGGCGCGATCCAGGTGAGCGTTCGCCGGAAGGGCGATCGGGTCGAGCTCGCGGTGGAGGACGACGGGCCGGGACCCGATCCCGAGGCGCGGAAGACGCTCTTCGAGCCGGTGGTCTCCGCGAAGGAGCGAGGGCTCGGGCTGGGCCTCTCGATCGCGCGCGCGCTCGCGCGGGCGATGGAGGGCGAGCTGACGTGCGGGGAAGGCTCCACGTTTCGACTCGAGCTGCCGGGGGCGCCCGCATGACGGAAGCGCGCTCGCTCCTCCTCGTCGAGGACGAGGACACCGCGCGCGAGGCGCTCGCGCGTGCGCTCGAACGGCGTGGCTTCGCGGTGAGCGCCGCAGCTTCGGTCGAAGAGGGGCTCGCGCACGCCGAAGCGAAGAAGTTCTTCGACGTGGTGGTGACGGACGTGGTGCTCGGCGATCGCGGCGAGGGCGGGCTCGATCTGATCGACGCGCTCCGGCGCACCGGGATCGCGGCGCCGATCGTCGTCATCACGGCGTTCGCCGACGTGGCGAAGACGAAGCGGGCGCTGAACGGCGGCGCGGCCTATCTGCTCGAGAAGCCGTTCCGCGCGGACGCGCTCGTTCGCGTCATCGACGATCTGCTCCGCAACGCCGACGACGTTAGCCCGTTCGTGGAGCGCGCGCTGGGCCGCGTGGGGCTGACGGGCAAGGAGCTGGCGGTGGCGCGCCACGTGCTGAAGGGGCTCACGTCGGAAGAGATCGCCACGCTCGAGAACAACAGCGACAAGACGATCCGGCAGCACATCTCGCGCATCTACGCGAAGTGCGGGGTGTCCTCACGCGCGGAGTTCTTCCACTACGTGTTCCCGGTGTGACGGTCAGTACGGGTCCGCGGTCGCCCCGCTCGCCCCGGCGCGAACGCACCCGGACGCTTCGGGGCCCAACATGACGTCGCGGTTGGAGACACACGCCTCGCGCTCGGCGAAGCACGCCGTCTGCGACTTGCCGTCGACGACACCCGCCGCGCACCAGTAGGTCGAGACGCACGTTCCAATCGCGCCCTTGATGTCTTCGGCCGAGTTGCCCTGCGACGCGAGCAGGCGCCGCGCCGCTTCGCGAAGCTCTTCGCACGTGTGCTCGGACGAGTCGCACATCATCCGCCCCATCATCACCTGGTTCGAGAAGCACTTCGCGCCGCGCGCGGGGAGCGCCGCCGCGGGAGGGGCCTTGCACGGCGGGTCCCCGTCGTCGCGCTCGCCGCAATCGGGCGGCGTGGCCGTCGTGGTCGACGCCGACGTTGCCGTTGCCGTCGATTGCGTTTCGGGAGCAGGACCGTCCGAGTGGCCGCACGCGACCAGACCGACGACGAGGACGAGGGAGGCGCCGACGAGCTTCATGGTCGGAGGATGAGCCCTCCCCCCACGCACCGACCATGGTCATTTGTGTTCAGCGCGGCGTGATCCAGTCTTCGGCGACGAGCAGCTCCGCCGTCAGCACCGCACCACCGGCCGCTCCGCGGACCGTGTTGTGCGAGAGACCGACGAAGCGATAGTCGAACAGCGCGTCTGGGCGAAGCCGCCCGAGCGTGATGCCCATGCCGTTCTCGGCGTCGCGATCGAGCCGCGTCTGCGGCCGCGCCGGATCGTCGAAGTAGGTGAGGAACTGCTTCGGCGCGCTCGGGAGCTCCAGCTCTTGCGGGCGGCCGCGATACGCCTTCCAGCGCGCGAGGATCTCTTCCGCGGTCGGCTTCTTCTCGAAGCTCACGAACACGGCGGCCATGTGGCCGTCGGCGGTGGGCACGCGCAGGCACTGGGCCGAGATGATCGGCTCGCGACGCTCGACGATCTTTCCGCCGTCGATCGCACCCCAGATCTTCATCGGCTCGCGCTCGGTCTTCTCTTCTTCGCCGCTGATGAAAGGGATGACGTTGTCGGTCATCTCGGGCCAGCTCGCGAACGTCTTCCCGGCGCCGGAGATCGCTTGGTACGTGCTGACCGCCATCTTCTTGGGACCGAAGTCCAGGAGCGGGTGGATCGCGGGGACGAAGCTCTGGAGCGAGCAGTTCGGCTTCGCGGCGACGAAGCCGCGCTTCGTGCCCAGGCGCTTGCGCTGCGCTTCGATGATGCGGGCGTGGCCGGAGTTGAGCTCGGGGATCATCACCGGGACGTCGGGCGTCCAGCGGTGCGCGCTGTTGTTCGAGACGAGCGGCGTCTCGGCCTTCGCGTAGGCGTCTTCGAGCGCGACGGTCTCTTGCTTGCTCAAGTCGGTCGCGCAGAAGACGAAGTCGACCTCGGGTGCGATCCGCGCGACGTCGCTCGCGTCCTTCACGACGAGCCCGCTCGTCTTCGCAGGGATGGCGCTCGCGAGCGACCAGCGGCCGGCGACGGCGTCCGCGTAGGACTTGCCGGCGGACGAGGGGCTCGCGGCGACGAGGGTCACCTCGAACCAAGGGTGGTTCTCGAGCAGGGCGACGAAGCGTTGGCCGACCATGCCGGTGCCGCCGAGGATGCCGACTTTGAGCTTGGATGCGGGCTTCACGAGCTTGGATCTAGCGTGAAACGTGGGGGTGGGGAAAGGAAGAGGGGCTCGGAGAGGAGAGGGGAGGAGGAGAGGGAGAGGGAGAGGTGGCGCGGCGCCGGCAGCAGGTGGCGCGCGCCACCTCGGACGGTGCGGATCGTCGGCAAATCCTCGGGGGCGGGGATGGCACCGCGCCTGCAAAGGGGAGGTGCAGCGGCCCGGGCGGCCGCGGCGGTCACGACGGAAGCGATCTACAATGACGACGATGGCGTTTCAGATCGAGCACGTGCGACCCCCGCGGCCGCTCCGGTTCGCAGCAAGCGATCCGGAGTGGGACATGGGGCAGTCCACGCGCCATCTGAACCTGTGCACGTACCTGAGAGAGATGCTCGGGCGCGTGGCGCTCTCCTCGACGGTCGGCTGCGATCAGCTCGTCTATTGGGATGCCTCGGACGACACGAAGAAGTGCGCGCCGGATGCGTTCGTGAAGCTCGGGGTGGCGCAGACGTCGTTCGAGTCCTGGAAGACGTGGGAGAAGGGGACCCCGGAGCTCTGCGTGGAGATCGTGAGCGCGAGCGACGCGGAGAAGCTGACGCAGAGCGAGAAGCTGGCGCGGTTCCACGCGATGGGCGTCCGCGAGGTGGTGTTCTTCGATCCGGACGGAGCGCCAGGCAAGCGGCTCCGGGCGTGGGACTGGGTCGACGGTGACTTGGTCGAGCGCGTCGTGCGCGAGGATCGGAGCCCGTGCGTGACGTTGGGGCTCTGGTTCCACGTGGGAGGCGTCGACGCGGAGCCGGTGGCGCTGTTTCTGGCCGCGGATGCGGGCGCGTTGCGGCCCGTTCCGACGCACCTCCAGCTCGCCCACGCGGAGGCGGAAGCCCGGCGCGCAGCCGACGCCCGGGTGGCCGAGCTCGAAGAAGAGCTCCGGAAGCGCAGCGGCTGAGCCGGAGGCCGTTCGGCCCTCGGTTGGCTGCGGGCTCGGTTCCCTGTCGACGCGCGACCGCTCCGGAACTATGCCTCTCCCCCTCCAGAGAGGCTCTCATGATCGTCGGTGTCATCGGCTCGGGCGCCATCGGCCCCGACCTCGCATACGGGTTTCTTTCGGCGCTCGCTCGCGAGCCCGGCTCGAAGGTCTTCCTCGTCGACATCAAGCAAGAGGCGCTCGACGCCGGCGTCGCCCGCATCCGCGGCTACGTCGAGAAGGCGGTCGCGCGCGGCAAGATGGCGGAAGGCCCCGCGAAGGCGCTCCTCGGCGCGCTCGTGCCGACGCGCGAGCTCGGCGATCTCGCGCCGTGCGACTACGTGCTCGAAGCCGCGAGCGAGGACCTCCCGGTGAAGCGCAAGATCCTCGCTTCGCTCGAGGGCATCGTCCGGAGCGACTGCCTCATCGGCTTCGCCACGAGCGGCCTGCCGCGCCGCGAGATCGCGCGCGAAGCCAAGCACCCGGAGCGCTGCTTCGTGAACCACCCGTTCTACCCGGCGTGGCGCGCGCTCCCGATCGAGATCGTCCTCAGCGGCGACGCCGCGCTCGGCGCGAAGATGATCGCGACGATCGAGAAGCTCGGGAAGGTCCCGGTCGTCACGGCCGACGTCGAGTGCTTCGCCGCCGACGACATCTTCTGCAACTACATCTCCGAGGCGGCGCGCATCGTCGAGGAAGGGCTCGCGACGCCGGCTCAGGTCGACGCGATCGTCAACGCCGCGATCGGCGGCGGCGGTCCGTTCAACGTGATGGATCTGACGAAGGGCAACCTGCTCACCCACAAGTGCCAGCTCCTCATGCAGGAGGCGAAGACGGGCACGCCGTGGTTCGCGCCCCCCGCGATCCTGAAGAAGCAGGGCGATGCTCCCTGGCACGATCGCAAGAACCCGCAGAGCGGCGCGCACGATCCGGCGCTCGCCGAGAAGGTGATGGATCGCATCCTCGCCGTGCTGCTCGGTCGCACGTACTTCGTCGTCGAGCAGAACATCGCGACGCCGATCGACACCAACTGGCTCACGCGCATGGCGCTCGGCTTCACGAAGGGCATCCTCGAGGTGGGCGAGGAGCTCGGCGCCGCCAAGGTGCGCGAGCTCTGCGTCCGCTACGCCGAGCTCCACGCCGGCTTCCCGGTCCCGAAGATGGTCGCCGAGGGCAAGCTCCCGCCGCTCCGCCGCAACGTGAAGGTCGAGCTCGACGGCGAGCTCGCGGTGGTCCGCGTGTTCCGGCCCGAGGTGAAGAACGCGCTCAGCAAGCGCACGCTCCAGGAGATCGACGAAGCGGTCATCGAGCTCTCCGCGAACGCGGCCGTGAAGGGGATCGTGCTCACGGGCGAGGGCGGCGCGCTCGCGGGCGCCGACATCGGCGAGCTCAGCGTGCTGCCGAACGCCGAGGCGTGTCGGAAGACGTGCCTCGAGTCGCACCCGATCTTCGCGCGCATCTCGAGCGCGAAGAAGCCGATCGTCGCCGCGGTCGACGGCCCGGTGATGGGTGGCGGCGCGGAGCTCTCGATGGCCTGTCACGCGCGCGTGGTCGGTCCGTCGCTCGCGCTCGGTCAGCCCGAGGTCAACCTGGGCATCATCCCCGGCTACGGTGGGACGCAGCGCCTGCCGCGCCTGATTGGCGTGGAGCGCGCGGTCGCGCTCCTCCGTACCGCGCGCTCGATCGGCGCGAAGGAAGCCTGCGCGTGGGGCTGGGCGACCGGCGAGCCCGCGAGCGATCCGCTCGCCGCCGCGAAGGCGCTCCTGCGCCGCGCGATCGCGGGCGAGGTGAAGCTCGCGCCGGTGAGCGCGGAGCCGATGCCGAAGGCCGCGTTGGACGCATGGCCCAAGGTCGACATCGGGCATCGTTCGCTCGCGATCGACGCCATCCTCGTCGACGTCGTGAAGCGGGGCCTCGTGCTCCCGCTCGCCGAGGGGCTCGTCGTCGAAGCCGAGGGCTTCGCGCGCTGTCGCGACACCGTCGACATGGACATCGGCATGAAGAACTTCGTCCAGAACGGTCCGCGGGTCCCCGCCGCGTTCCTTCACGAGTGAGAAGGAGTGAGAAGAAAGTCATGACCTCGATCGTCATCCTCGAAGGCGGGCGCCGCACTCCGCGCGCCGACATCCTCAAAGACAACAAGGAAGCGGGGCTCTTCGCGCGCTTCTCGACGACCCAGCTCGGCGGCATGGCGATCCGCGCCACGCTCGGCGCGAGCAAGATCGACAAGGCGCTCGTCGGGCACGTCGTGATGGGCATGGCGCAGCACAGCCACCGCGACAGCATCTACGGCGCGAAGGGCATGGCGTGGCGCGGCGGGCTCGACAAGACGGTGCCCGCGCTCACGGTCGCGCGCATCTGCGGCAGCGGCGCCGAAGCGATCGCGGTCGGCGCCGAGATGCTGGTCGCCGGGCTGCGCGTCGAGCCGGAGCGTCCCTTCTTGGTCGTCGGCGGCGCGGAGTCGATGCAGTACCCGTTCTCGCTCTACGGCGTGCGCGGGAAGAAGATCGGAGAGGCCGTGCAGAAGTACGGTCCGATCGACGCGAAGTCGCTCCCGGCGGGCACATACCTGCAGGACATGCTGCTGATGAGCCTCTACGATCCGTCGGCGAACCTCGCGATGGCAAACACGGCCGAAGAGCTCGCGCGGCGTTACCAGATCACGCGCGAGCAGGCCGACGCGTTCGGCCACCGCTCGCACGTGCTCGCGAAGAAGGCGCGTGACGCTGGTGCGTTCAAGGAGGAGATCGTCCCCGTTCCGGTCGAGACGCAGGATGCGTCGTTCACGGTCGAGCACGACACGCACATCCTCGAGGACGCGCAGCTCTCGAAGATGGCGCGCCTGCCGCCGGCGTTCGAGCCGGGCGGCATCGTCACGGCGGGGAACGCGAGCGCGGTCGTCGACGGCGCGGGGTCGATGGTGATCGGGCGCGAGGCGGACGTCGCGAAGCACGGTGGCCGTCCGCTCGCGCGCATCGCCGGCATGGGCGTGGCGGCGTGCGATCCGAAGATCATGGGCTGGGGACCCGTCCCGGCGACCGAGCGCGCGCTCGCCGCTGCTGGCATCTCCGGCAAGGACATCGATCACGTCGAGATCAACGAGGCGTTCGCGCCGCAGGCGCTCGCGTGCATCCGCGACTTCGAGAAGATGGGGATCGATCCCGAGAAGGTGAACCCGCTCGGTGGAGCGATCGCGCTGGGGCACCCGCTCGGAGCGACCGGCGCGATCCTCTCGCTGACGTGCGCGTACGCGCTGCGGCGCGCGCGCGCGTCCAAGGCCCGCTACGGCCTCGTCACGATGTGCATCGGCGGAGGGCAGGGGATCTCGCTGGTGCTGGAGGCGATGTAGTCGACGGGAAGGTTCCGGCTCCCCCCACGTACCTGAAGGACCCGATGCAAGGATCCCCCAAGCTCGTCTCCGCCCTCGTCGTCGTCGTCGCGCTGGGAGGAGCGAGCACGGGTTGCAAGAAGAAGCCGGCTCCGCCCACGACGATCACCTACCAGCTCCACTCGAAGGACCTCAGCCTCGATGGGGCCACGGCCACGGTCGGCGGGAAGTCGGGCGTCTTCCAGAAGCGGACGTGGTCCTCGTACAACGACATCGTCGAGGCATCCGTCACGCTCCCGATCGCGACGCCGAGCCCGCTCGGCACGATCGGGCTCGAGCTCCCGACGCCGTGCGGAACGAAGAAGGTCGCGCTGAAGTTCACGCCCGACGCCGCCGCCGAAGAGCGCGCGAAGAAGTACGGGAGCGCGGTCATCGTGGACGTGACGCCGGCGGAGACGCTGCCGGGCTCGGCCACCATCTGGGTCGACGCCGACGCCACCGAGAAGCTCGACGTGGGCACGCTCGAGGTGCGCCGCGGCTCCACCCGGATCTACGACTACGAGTGCACGTCGCCCGTCACGATCCGGGCGGGGAGCCGAGACCTTGGCGTGATCCCGACGTTCCACGCCGGCCTCAAGACGCACGGCGTGTTCGTCACGACCAAGTCCGACGCCTGCTACTCCTACGAGGGCGTCGTCTACAGCACGACACCGGGCGGGGGCAGCCACCGCAGCGTGTTCCGCGACAAGAACGTCTACCCGCTCACGGACGAGAAGGTGGACTACTTCCTGCGTTCGGCACCGTCGAGCATGAGCGGCGGCTTCAACTTCGTGTACGAGCTCGTGAACATCCCGTGCAGCGGCGGCGGCGGTCGTCGCTGAGCTGCGCGAATCGTGCAACCGTTGCGTGATTCACGCACGCTGATCCAGCGTCTTTCGTAGGGTTTCGTGCGGCACGGGGCGTGCTCTCGAGCTCACCGTGCGTCGGATCCTCGTCGCCTCTGCCCTCGTGGGAATGCTGGGCGCAACCTCTTCCGTGGCGTGCGCGCCACCGACCGAGATCGTCGTGACGGTCACGACCGACGTCGCGTGCACCTCGTCGGTTCGGACGGCCGTCAGCGTCGCCGAGACGAGCGCCGAGGCGGAGGCGCGCGCACCGAGCACGACGTCTTCCCAGTGCACGTCCGGACGCGTCGGCAGCGTCGTGCTCACGCCGAGCGAGGCGCGGAACGGGCTCGTGAACATTCGCGTGGTGATGGGCATCACGCGTCCCGCGGAGACGTGCGCCGCTGCGGGCTACGCCGGGTGCGTCGTCGCGCGACGCGCGCTGCGGTACTTGTCGGGTCGCCGGTTGGACGTCCCGATCAAGCTCGAGGACTCCTGTCGGGGTGTCGTCTGCAGCCCCGACACGACGTGCGCCGCGGGTCGCTGCATCCCCGCGACGTCCGACTGCACCGACGACACGTGCACGCCGAACGAGGGCCCGCTCCCCACCCGCTGGAGACCGATGGCCGCGCTCCCGGATTGCGGGACGCCGTTCACCTCGGGGTTCCGGTCGTCGGCCTGGACCGGCGCCGAGATGATCGTGTGGGGCGGTGGAACCGCGCTCGGTGCAGCCTACCGTCCGAGCACCGACAAATGGCGCTGCATCACCGGCGCCACGCTGCCTCCGACGCGCGGGCCCGTGACGGTGTGGATGCCGACCGTCGGCAAGGTCTTCGTCTGGGGCGGCCAGTCCGGGTCCGATCCCAGCATCGCGGGGCTGTGGGATCCGGGCTCCGGCGCGTGGACCTACGCGCCTGCGTCGCCGCCGGAGCTCGACGGCTTCATCGGGAGCACCGGCGTCTGGTCGCCCGCGACGCGCGAGGTCATCGTGTGGGGCGGGCTCGACGCCACGAACCGTGCGACCCATCGCGGTGGCGCCTACAGCCCGGAGAAGAACGCGTGGCGACTTCTCCCGGTGGACCCGCCGCAGACGGTCGGCTTCTTCGACGTCGGGCTCGTCCCGATCGACGGTCGGATCGTTCGCTTCGGCGGGATGCAGTACGACGGCGCCGACAAGGCGACGTACGCGGTCTACGATCCGGTCGCCGATCGCTGGACGACCCCCGACGTCACCACCGCCTATCCGATCCGGAGCGAGCTCGTGTCCGTCGCAACGCCCGCCGGCGCCCTGTTCTGGGGCGGCCGCAGCGGGGGTACCCCTTCGCCGTTCACCGACGGGTTGGTGATCGACGCGAAGGGCGCCCTCTCGCAGATCGCGGCGCCCCCACCCACCGTCGCGCGGTGGGGGAGCGGCGCATGGTACTCGCACGGGCGGCTCTGGATCTGGGGCGGCTCGAACGCGAGCAACGCGAGCTTCGCCGACAACGCGCTCGGCGACGGGTGGTCCTACGACTTCGCGGCGAAGGTTTGGGCGCCGATGCCCACGCTGAACGCGCCGGTGAAGCGGGCGGCGCCGGTCGTGGTCTGGACCGGCACCGAGGCGATCGTCTGGGGAGGCTACGACGACGGGACCTTCGTGATCCGGACCGATGGCGCGATCTTGGGCCCCTGAACGCCGCTTGCGCTGGCATCGGGCGCGGAGAGCTTCTACCGTAGGCGGGAGCTCTTGCGTCACCGCGTCACCATCTTCGTCTCGCTCCTCGCTTTCGTGATCGGCATCACCCCCGGCTTCTACCTCGGCCGGGCGACGCTCGAGGCGAAGTGGCGTGCCGGCGTTCAGCCCGTCTCCGAAAGCGAAGCCGCGCGCTCGGCGATCGAGGGCGCGGATCCGACGCCGAAGGCGGGGACCAAGGTCGTGCGGGACATGCCGATCAACCGCTCGCGCGTGGCGCTCCAGGAGCTCACCGACGCCGATCCGGTGAAGGTCACGCTCGGCACGTTCGGGCGCAACGACGACTCGACGGAGCTGCACCTGAACCTGAAGAACGGCGCCGCGTGCGAGGTCACCTCGGTCGAGGGCGTCGCCTACGGCTTCGACGCCTGGGGCCGCCCGACGGCCGTCAACAAGGCGGGCGAGAGCTACGTCGCGTTCTCGGGCAAGGAGCTCAAGCTGGCGCCGGGCGCGAAGGGGTACGTCGCGCAGGAGGTCCACTTCGCGAAGCTCGCGAACATGGCGCTCGCGCACGTCGACAAGTACACGTGCAGCGACGGGACGAGCTGGTCGCGGAAGTGACGGCTCACTCCCAGTAGACGGTCGCCTTCCCCGTCACGGTGAGCGGCCAGCCCGGCGTGTAGTGGATGCCGTTCACCGGCGCGGGCTCCCCGGCGAGGCGCGACGTCGTCGCGAAGCTCACCTCGCGCCAGCGTGCGTCGAACAGGTTCTGCGCGTCGACGCCGAGCTCCACGTTCTTCCACCGCACCCCACCGTCGACGTCCGCGACGGTGAAGCCCTGCGCGACGAGCGAGCCGTCCTCGTTCGCCGGTCGGTCGGCGATCGACTTCACGCGGAAGCCGAAGAACGGGGTGAAGTCGCCCACCTTGCGCCGCACGCCGATGCCGGCGGAGAACGTACGCCGCGGCGCGAGCGGGACCTCGTCTTCGCCGCTCGGGAGATCACGGTACTTCGCGCTCGTGAGCGTGAACGACGCGTCGGCGTAGAGCCAATCGGTGAGGCGATAGCGGGCGTCGAGCTCGAGCCCGAGCCGGCGGGTCCGCCCCGAGGGCTCCGTCGTGCCTTCGTCACCGACCCAAACCTGCTCCGATGCGACGTCGACGAGGAACCCGACCGCCGAGAGCTGCAGGTTCTTCACCGGCGTGACGCGTGCGCCGACCTCCCACCCGTTCACGGGCGTGATCAAGTCCGCGGGATCGGTCCGCTGGACGACGCCGCGCGCGTCGTTCGTGTGGAACCCGCGGCCCCAGCTCGCGAAGAGCGTGAAGTGCTTCTCGGGCGTGACGGAGAAGAGGAGCTTGGGCAGCACCGCAAACGCGCCGCTCGCGCCGGACGCATCGCCCACCCGATCCTTCACCGAGACGTCGGCGCGTTGGAATCGCAGACCCGCGATCGCGCGGAGCCACGGGAGGAGCCGCGCGTCTTCCTCGATCCACGCCCCCGTCTGCGCTTCGACGATCCCGGCGTCGACCGTCGTGGAGAGGCGCGAGCGCGCCACGTCGTGGAAGAGGCCCGCGTCGATCAGATCGACGCGCGTCTGGGCGCCGACCGTGGTCTGGAAGACGGACTTCCCGACGTGCGTGTGCTGTCGGACGCGCACGTCGAGCCCGGTGTGCAGGCGCTCGTCGGTCTGCTCGATCTCGTCGCCGTTCACGGGGTCGCGATCGAAGAACGTGAAGTTCGAGTAGAGCCCGAACTGGTAGTACATCGCGTAGCCCATCACGTTCACGTCGACGGCCTTGTTCGCCCACGACCAAGCGACGGACGCGAGGTGGCGCTGCGAAGCGCCGCCCTCGGTCGGGTCCACGTAGCCGAAGTGATCGATGCACGACCCGCCGTACGTGCTCGGCGGCGGTACCCCCGGTTCGCCTTCGCCGCACACGGCGCGGGCGGGGATCTGCCCCGAGCCGTACCACCTCGAGCCGTACGACATCCACGTCGCGACGAGCTTGCTCTTGCCGAAGTCGTGCGCGACGCGCGCGAAGACGTTCACGCGCCCGAGCCGCTCCGGGTTCAGCCACGGCCCGTCCTGCTTGGCGAGCTCCACCGCGAACGTCGCGCGCGTGTGGTCGTCGAGCCGCGGCGACGCGATGACGACGCCACGCGCGACGCCGTACTGCCCGATCTGCATCGAGGCCGAGCTCTCCGGGACCGACTCGACGAGCCGCAGGTTGATCGCGCCTGCGGTCGCGAAGTCGCCGTACTGCGCGAAGTAGGGACCCTTGTACGCATCGAGCGAGAGCACGAGCTCGGGGATCAGGAAGTGGAAGTCGCTGTAGCCCTGGCCGTGGCCGTGGCTCGGCATGTTGACGGGGACGCCATCGACGAAGAACGCGACGTCGGTGCCGTGGTCCGCGTCGAAGCCGCGTAGGAAGTACTGGTTCGCCTTGCCGCCGCCCGCGTGCTGGACGGCAAAGAGCCCGGGCGTTGCTTCGAGCACGTCGGCGGGGCGCATGCGGGGCCGGAGCGCGAGGTCGGCGCCGCCGACGTTCACGCGCGAGCCCGACTCGGACGCGGGCTTCTCGGCGCGGACCGTGACCTGCTCGGGGGGCGGTGGCTCCGCCTCCTTCGGCGGCGGTGGTGGCGCGTCGGTCTTGTCGTCGTGCTTCTCGTCGTGATCGGCGTCGTGCGCATCGTGCGCGCCGGCCGTCCGCGCGACGAGCGCGAGGAGCGCTGCGAGCGAGAGAGCGAGCGGCCGGGCGTGGAGACGCATCGGTCGCCGTGGTAGCACGTTCGATTCAGATCGTGCTACCGGAATCAAGGTGCTCACCGACGCTACGCGCGACGGTGCGCTACGGATCGGCGCGAGGCCTCACCGATGGAACGCGACGCTCGGGATGCTCGGTGACACCGTCTCGATCGGTCCGGGCGCGATCGCCGCGCAGCTCGTCGGAACCACCTTCGCCCGCAGGTGATCGACGTCGTCGAAGCTGACGATCAGCGACTTCGTGCCGACCGGCCAGCAGTAGACGGCGGGCTGGGGCAGCGCGAGGTCGAACGGTGCGCCGGTCGTGACGGGGTAGCTTCCGGCTCCGAGGTCGGGGCCGAACTCGTCGCCGATCGAGATGACGGGCGACCACGTCGCCGGTGTCGTGCCGAGCTGCACCATGTCGTTCACGAACGCGAGGTCCTTCTGTTGGCTCGTGCCACGCGGCGCGGTGTCGGCGAACCAGTTGCCGCGGAGGTACGGGGCGAGATCCTGATCCGGCCGATGACACTGACCGTCGCTGAACTTCCCCATCAAGTAGGTGCGGATCGAGAGCGAGAAGTAGTCGATTGGGCACTGGATGTGCCAGTGGACGGCGCGGTAGTTCGTCGGGTGCGCCCACGCGGCGACGGGCTGCCGATCGTCGTAGAGCTCCAGCGCGATCATGTTCGGACCGGCTTTCACGGTGCCGAGCGTCTGACCGGCCGAGAGCTCGAGCGAAGGATGCGACCAGAACTCGGCGGGCCCGTACGTCGCGTCGGGCGTCCCCAAGGCGCGCGTGATGGTGAAGGTGGGGTTCTGGACGAGCGCGACGAGCATCTCCACGTCGCGACAAGGGGAGAGTCGAAAGTAGTAGTCGTCGCCCTGGCGCATCACCGACGTGACCTTGACCTTGCCGGGCGACACGACCGGGACGAAGCCGTTGGCGTCGAGGAACATGTGCCAGTTCGGGAACGTGTGATCGGGAGGGCTCACACCGAAGGTCCGCGCGCGCGCGATCGACGTCTTGGCGATCGGCGACGTCGTGAAGAGGTCCTTGACCTGCCACGACGCCGGACACAGCTGCGCCGTCGATGGAACGAAGACCGCGCGCGCGAAGCTCCCCGTGGTCGGGGTGAGCTCGCAGATCTCGCCCGTGCCGGTGCAGTCGCCTTCCCAATGATCGAACAGCCACCCGACGGCGGCTTCGCCGCGCAGCGTGACGGTCGGGGTCGCGAAGTTGTAGGTCGCCGACAGACACCCGGTGGAGCAGAGGATCCCGTCGCTCGAGAGCGACACGATCGTTCCCATGCCGACCTTCTCGACGGAGACGTCTCCGGCCAACGCGCTCGTCGAAGAGCCGATGCTGTCGTGAGCGGAGCAAGCGACGAGGGCGAGGCCTCCGAGGAAGAGGGCGAGCGTGCGGTTCATGGGGAGGGAGTATCGCCCATCGTCCGGGTCGCAGTCACACCTCGACGCCGAAGGCCCACCCGATGAGCGAGCTCAGACCCATCGCCAGCGCGCCCCCCACGACGACGCGAAGCGCGGGCTTCAGCTTCGGCGCGTTTCCCAGATGGGCACCCAGCGCGCCCAGTACGCCGAGCGCCACGAGCGACGTGACCCCGACGACCACGCGCTGCAGCGCCTGCGGCGCGACGAGCAGCGCGAGCACCGGCAGCGCGGCCGCGATCGCGAAGCTCGCCGCCGAGGCGAGCGCCGCCTGGATCGGGTTGGCGAGCCTGTGCCGCTCGATCCCGAGCTCGTCGCGCAGATGGGCTCCGAGCCGATCGCGGGCACTGAGCTGCTCGGCCACCTTCCGCGCGAGCTCGCGATCGAGCCCGCGCTTGACGTAGATGCCGACGAGCTCGTCGAGCTCGGCCTCGGGCTGGGTCGCGAGCTCCGCCTTCTCCTTCGCGATGTCCGCCTCTTCCGCGTCGCGCTGCGAGGCGACGGAGACGTACTCGCCGGCTGCCATCGACGTCGCTCCGCCGACGAGCCCCGCCATGCCGGCGACCAGGATCGCGTGGGTCGAGGCGTGCGAGGCCGCCACACCCAGCATGAGGCTCGACGTCGACACGACCGCGTCGTTCGAGCCGAGCACGGCGGCGCGCAGCCACCCCATGCGTTCGCCGGTGTGATGCTCGGAGTGTCGTCGCGTTCGGGCCATGCGCGAGACCTAACACGGTGACCGCTCGATGCGAGCCTGCCGGACCTGCGAGGACCTACTTACCTTCGGCCTTCCTCGCGTGAACGCGTCGCTCGCGGGCTTCGAGGTGCAGGGCGGCGGTCCCGCCGCGGTCATCACGCTGCCGCTGCTCGAATGGAAGGCTCTCCCGAGCCAGGATCGGTCGACTTGACCGCTGCGTTGGGCTCCGATCGGGGATACCGTCGATGGATGCCTTCGTGTCCGAAGTGCGAGACGCGCTACAGCGGTGCCGTGCGGATCTGTCGAAACTGCGGGCGCGACCTCCCGTCGGCGGAAGGGGAAGCGGAGGCTGCGCTGCCGACGCGCACCGCGCTCCGAGCTCCGGTCTCGCCGACGACGGAGCTCCGCGTCTGCGGTCACTGCGGTCTCGTCGTCCCGAGCGTCCTCGCTGCGTGTGATGCGTGCAAGGTACAACCCATCGTGCTGCCGGCCCGCACCGACGGCTCGTTCTGGGTTCGGGTGCGCTGCGCGTACCCGTGCACCCAATGCAAAGCGCTGGTCCCGTTCGCGGAGCGGTGTGGTCGGTGCAACGCGGAGGCCGAGCACCCGATCATGTACTGGCGCGCGCTCCTCGCCCACGCGCAGAAGATCTGGGCGCGAGACGGCGTGGGCTCCGAGTTGGCGGAGGTCGAGGGCGAACGCGTCCGCGACGACGACGATCTCCCGGTCGACTTCTGGGCCGGGCCCGGTCATCCCCTGTGCGACGGTTGCCGGGCGCCCCTCGCGGACGATGGCAGCTGCCCGAAGTGCAGCGCCCCTGCGCGCATCCTCGACTCCGCCATCGCGCGGAAGGTGAACCGCGCGCTCCGGACGATCGTCGTCACCGGGGGCAAGCGCGCGGACCGTCCGATGCTCGTCGCGCTCACGTGCCCGTCGTGCAAAGCCGCGCTCGACGTCGAGGCAGGCTCGGATCAGGCGCGCTGCCGGTTCTGCGGGACCACGTCACTCGTGAACCGCGCGCACGCCGAAGCGGCGCCCGTCGCCGCGTTCCTCCGCTTCGGGTCGTAGTCCGGCGACTACGCGCGAGGCTCGCGTGCGAGGTCGCCTGGTGGCAGCACCACGAGCGCAAGCCCCGTCACGAGGATGGCGAACGCGAAGACCATGGCGAACACGAGCACCGGGCTCGCGGTGAACGCGACCGCGGGATCGTGGAGGATGCGCAGGAGGCGCGCGCGGCGGTAGCTGCTCGAGAGGATGGAGGCGACGAACGCCGCGCTCGCCAGGGCGGAGGACACGAGCATCGCCGCGCCCGCGACGCGACGACCCGTCCACCCACCGATCGACGCCGAGGACATGGTTCTTCTACGCCCGGCACCGGCGCCTCGTTCCCCGCCGGCACCACCGTGATGGGGACGACGCGTGGCGCGCCGAATGTCGAAGGCGAGCTTGCTTCGGCCAGCGCGCGCATGTAGCGTCGTCCGTTCACACTCGTTCCGTCGCATTTCAGATCGCTCGTCTCGACCGTCGGGATCGCGCCTCGCGCTGCGAAGCCTCGTTGTGATTCACGGCCCGGCCACAGCCGGAGAGAGCGACGATTGAATGAGCACCCCTGGGGATACCTCCACGCGCTTGCTGCGCAAGGAGCTCGATGCCGCGATCGCAGAGGTCGCGGCGGCCTAGCGCGAGCTCGATGAGCTGCTCCAACGACTCGGGGCGGGCATCCGTGCCGAGAAGGTCACCATCACATCTGCGGTCGAGGCCGCGTTCTCGCGACTCAAGAAGGGGCGCGCTGCATTGGACGTCGCGAGACGGCTCCTCGAGGAAGACGGCGCCGTGGCGTCGGGCGAGGTGAAGCGATGAAGGATCAGCGCCTCCAAGTGTTCCGTACGGCGTTGGACCAACTGATCGAGTCGCTCGACGCCCACGTTCGACTTTCGCGCTGGGCCGAGAGCGAACCGGTTCCCGAGCCGCTGGCGACCGCGCGCACGATGCTCGTCACTCGGCTCGGTGTCGCCGATCGGCTCGCGTCGTCACGGTTCGTCGGCGCCCCGAGTGACGTCGCGAAGGTGACCGCGATGCGCGGCGCGATGAAGCGACTCGATCTCGCCTACGTCGCCTTCTGCAAGCATGGCGCGGCGCCTGGCGACGACGCGGAGGCCGCCTCCCAGCTCGAAGCCGAGATCGCGGCGACATCGGACCTCTCGCACGAGTGGAGCTGAGCGGGTCTCTCCTTCACCGAGGCTCGGCGTCATCCGCCGCGATCCACATCCCGTCCGGTGCCCGGATCGCGCGGCTCTCGAAGGTCACTTCGAGGAGCCCGCCGTCGTTCACCCACGCGTCGAGCAGGGCGCCCTCCTCGAAGACGGCGTCCGCGAACTGCGCGCGGGTCTTCCCCACCAGCACGGGCGACTCGCGCCGCACGCGCATCTTCTTCGGGGCGATGCCGTCGCGCGCGATCGTGTGGATGTTTCCCAGATCGATCGTGCGCTCGGGGGCCTCGCGGACGTCGGCGTCGCGAACCCAAGCATCGAGGCCGATGCCCCGCTCGTGGAAGCCGATGCGCACCCAGCCCTCGCGGCGCTCGCGCTGAAGGAAGGAGACGGCGCGCTCGCCCACGACGAGCTCGAGGAACGGGGACCCGCCGGGCGCGCCGTAGAGTTGGAGCGCTCCCCGGCTCGGCTGGACCCGGTCACCGTCGTCTTCGGCGGGCGCTGCGACGAGCGCGCTGGGCTCCCACGCCACGACGTCGCACCCGACGCGCGCCTCGACGAACGCCGGCTTCGCGAAGGTCGTCGGGCGCCGCACCACCACCGCGCCGTGGTCCAAGCCCAGGAGCTCCACCACGTGGCCGCCGTCGAGCCAGAGATGGTCGCGCACGGCATCCGCGCGGGCGCGGAGCTGGAAGCCGCGCTCCGCGAGCGAGGCATGCGCGTGCACGCGGAGGAGCTTCTGACCGCCGAGCTCGATCGAGGCGCGGTCTCCGCTCCCGACCGACGGGAGCTCGCTCCAGGTCGCACTCACGTGCGCTGGCCTCACGAGCTCGAGCCCGGGGACGCTCTCGCGAACGCTCGCGTAGAGGAGGAGCGGCTTCGCTTCGCCTTCGACGAGCTCACCGCCGCCCCGGATCACGCACGGGGCGGCCGGCGTGGACGAAGCGGTCGGCGCGGGCACGGGCGGGAGCGCGACGCCGCTCGGAGCCGGCGCGGCGGCGCAGCCGAAGGCGCAGAGCAGCGAGAGGGCCGGCGCGAGTCGCATCCAGGCCAGGTTACTTCACGTCACCCGCTCCGCGCCTCACTCGCCGACCATCGAAATTCGCCCCCTCACGGCGCCCGTCGCGCAATCGATGGCGGAGCGAACCCTCCCGCGTCGTCGATGGCTCTGAACTAGCAACACCATGACCGACGACATCTTCCGAAAAGCCGCTGCTCACGCCGACGGATTCCGAGACGCCGATCCGCTGCTTCTCGAGGAGTACCTCGCCAACGTCCACGTCGTGGACGTCCGCGAGCCCGACGAGTTCGGTGGCCAGCTCGGCCACATCTCCGGAGCGCACCTCGTTCCCCTCTCCACCATCCCGGCCGAGGCGCGGACGTGGGACCCCGACAAGCCGATCGCGCTCGTCTGTCGCTCCGGCGGGCGCTCGGGTGCTGCCGCGCGCCAGCTCGTGCAGATGGGCTTCCGCAAGGTCGTCAACTTGCGCGGTGGAATGATCGCGTGGAACGCCGCCGGTCGCCCGATCGCGCGCACCCAGGCCGTCCCCAACGACGCGCTCCGCCCTGCCGCTCCCGCCAAAGCCTGAGGAGAGACCCATGAACCACCCCCGCGTACGCGAGTTCTTCGACCCGGCCACCTGGACGCTCACCTTCCTCGTCGACGATCCGGCGACCAAGGACGCGATCGTCATCGATCCCGTGCTCGACTACGATCCCGCCTCGGCGCGGACGAGCACCGCCTCGCTCGAGAAGCTCTCCGCCGTCATCGCCGAGGAAGGGCTGAAGGTCCACTTCGCGCTCGAGACGCACCCCCACGCGGACCACCTCTCGGGGGGCCAGTGGCTCAAACAGAAGCACGGCGCGAAGGTGGCGATCGGGGACGGCGTGACGGCGGTGCAGAAGACGTTCGGTCCCATCTTCGATCGCGGCGACATGCCGACCGACGGCAGCCAGTTCGACCGGCTCCTCGCCGACGGCGAGATCGCCGAAGCCGGCACGCTGCGGATCGAGTGCATCGCCACGCCGGGCCACACGCCGGCCTGCATGAGCTACAAAGTCGGCGACGCCGTCTTCACCGGCGATGCGCTCTTCGTCGAGGACTACGGCACGGGCCGGTGCGACTTCCCCAACGGGAGCGCGGACGAGATGTACGACTCGATCCACGAGAAGCTCTACACGCTCCCGGATGCGACGCGCGTGTTCCCCGGTCACGACTACCTGCCGAATGGGCGCGCGCTCCGCTTCGAGACGACGATCGGCGCGTCGAAGGAGACGAACGTGCACCTCCGCGCGTCGACCCAGAAGCCCGACTTCGTCCGGATGCGAAAGGGCCGCGATGCGACGCTCGCGGCACCGCGCCTCCTGTACCCGAGCGTGCAGGTGAACATGGACGCGGGGCGCCTGCCGCCCCCGCACGCGAACGGAACGCGGTACCTCGTGATACCGGTGAAGTGAGCTCCCGATGGGTCTCTGGGCCAAGCAC
The DNA here is from genome assembly GCA_044224495.1 of Polyangiaceae bacterium. GTDB lineage: Bacteria > Myxococcota_A > Polyangia > Polyangiales > Polyangiaceae > JBGAKG01. The sequence goes on from JBGAKG010000022.1 coordinate 96,380, forward strand.
GTTCTCCCGCACCTCGTCGAGCTCGCCTGTCGCGGCTCGGCGGTCGCCGAGGAGCGCGAGCGGCTCGTCCCGCGCGCCTACGGCAGGGTGCTCGAGATCGGCGTCGGGTCCGGCCTGAACCTGCGCTACTACGACGCGCACCGCGCCGAGCGCGTCGTCGCCTTCGATCCCTCGCCCGAGCTCCTCGAGATGGCGCGCCCGCGCGCCGTCCTTGCCAAAGTCCCGATCGAGCTCGCGGTGGCTTCGGCGGAGAAACTCCCGTTCGGCGATGCTTCGTTCGACTCCGCGGTGGTTACGTACACGCTCTGCAGCGTCGACGATCCCGCGCGCGCGTTGGCCGAGGTGAAGCGCGTGTTGCGACCCGGCGGAGAGCTCTTCTTCGTCGAGCACGGGCTCAGCGACGAACCGCGCACCCAGCGCTGGCAGCATCGCCTCACGCCGGCGTGGAGCGCCGTGGGGGGCGGGTGTCACCTGGATCGCAACGTCGCCGAGGAGCTCCGCGGCGCGGGGTTCGCGCTCGACGAGCTCCGCGCCGAGCACGGGGACGGCGCGAAGTGGCTCAGCTTCACCTACGAAGGCGTCGCTCGCGCCCCCGCCTGAAAATCGGCGAACCCTTTCCCGGGGATGCCGGCTCCCACGGTCAGAACCGAAAGGAAGCTCGAACCATGTGCTCTCGAATCACGTGCGACACCTGCAACAAGCCCTCCTACGCCGGCTGCGGCGCCCACGTCGAGATGGTGCTCGGCGACGTCCCGAAGAGCGAGCGCTGCAAGTGCCGCGAAGAGAAGGCCAAGGGCAAGCAAGAGGGCTCCGCCTCGATCTTGGACAAGATCTTCGGCCGGTGACGCGATGAAGCTCTACGACTTCCACTGCAGCGCCTGCGGCTGCGAGTTCGAGGATCTGGTGCGCGACCTCGCGGACGCGCGCTGTCCGAAGTGCGCCTCCGCCGCGGTGGAGAAGCAGCTCTCGCGCTTCTCGGTCGGCGGTTCGAGCAGCAGCTCGAGCGCTTCGCCTGCCTGGTCTTCGCCGTGCGCCGGTGGAGCCTGCGGCACGGGTGGCTGCGGGCTCTCGTGAAGCGCATGAACCCGATCCTGAAGACGATCCTCGGCGTCGCGCTGGGGGCCGCCCTGGGCTTCGCGTACCAGCGCTTCGTCGGTTGCCGCACCGGGACGTGCATGATCACCGCGCGCTGGTGGACCGCGACGATCTACGGCGCGATCGTGGGCCTCATCGCGACTCGCGCGTGACCGCGATTGGTTCGTCGGCGATCCATCGTCGTCGCCTCGTTCGCGATGGCTCGCGAGGCAATCGGTCCCCCCGCGCGAAGTTTGCGTCCACCCGATCGTGAAAGTTTCTGTCGCGCTGAAAGCGCGCAGAAATCGTCTCCGCGCTGCCTGCTTCGCGCATGCCCACGGCTCCTTGGGCGCCGACGACTCTTCGTCGATCCCAAGGTGGTACGACCATGCGCCAGCGCGCCCTCCTCACGCTCCTCCTCGTCGCCGTCGCCGGCTCCGCCGGCATGGCCTGCTACGTCGAGACCGCAGGCAGCTTCGGCGACGACGGGAACGGGAATGGAAACACCCCGAGCACCGATCCCGATGCGGCGCCGCCGCTCGACGACGCAGGCAACCCGGTTGCCACCGGCGTGCCGTGCGCGGTCGAGACCATCCTCTCGAAGTACTGCTGGTCGTGCCACGGCGTGACGCCGTCCGCGCCCACGCGCTTGGTGACGTACTCCGACCTCACCGGCCCGTCGGCGACCAACAAGAACGTCAGTGAAGCGAGCGAGGCGCTCGCGCGCATGCAGGCGTCGACGGGACCGATGCCGCCCAGCGGTCCGAAGCCGACCGCGAACGAGATCGCCACCTTCAGCGCGTGGGTCTCGGCGCAGACGCCGCAAGGCGCGAAGTGCGGTGGGACCGGCTCCGACGGCGGCGCGATTCCGGAGGACGCCGCGCCGCCTCCGAACCCCTACAACACGCCGGTGCAGTGCACGAGCAACAAGACGTGGAAGACCGGCACCGGAAGCACGATGCGCCCGGGCGACAACTGCAAGCGCTGCCACTCGAGCTTCAGCATCGCCGGAACCGTGTACCCGACCGCGCACGAGCCGACGAACTGTCTGGGCATCCCGGCGGGCGCCACGGTCGTCGTGACCGATGCGGCGAACAAGACGGTGAACCTCACCGTCAACTCGGCGGGGAACTTCTACTACGGCTCGACCCTCAAGGCCCCGTTCACGGTGTCCGTCACCTCGGGCTCCAAGACGCGCGCGATGACGGCGAAGGCGCCGAGCGGCGACTGCAACTCCTGCCACACGCAGAGCGGAACGCAGAACGCTCCGGGGCGGATCATGGCGCCGTGAGGCCGCCGCACCGGAGTTGGCGCCCTCGCCAGCGCCCCGGGAAATGGCCGCGCTCCTGGCGAACTTTCGCTAGAATGCCGGACCGTGAAGCGCTGCCCGAAGTGCGAGCTCAGGTTCGGTGACGACCGAACCTTCTGCTTCATCGACGGCACGTCGCTCGAGGTCCTCGCCGATCCCAGGATCGGGTCATCCATCGCCGGCCGCTACACGCTCGAGAGCGTCATCGGCGAAGGCGGGATGGCGACCGTCTACCGGGCCAAGCACAAGGTGGTCGAGCAACCGTTCGCGGTGAAGCTCATGAACCCGCTCCTCGCGCGCGACCCGATCGTGCGCGAGCGCTTCCGGCGCGAAGCGAAGAGCGCCAAGAAGATCTCGCACCCCAACATCATCGAGATCTTCGAAGAGGGCGACACCGGCGACGGCACCGCCTACATGGTGATGGAGTTCCTGGACGGCGAGTCCCTCGCCGACCTGATCGCGCGCGGACCCATCCCCGCCAAGCGCGTCGTGGGGCTCGCGATCCAGATGGCGCGCGGCATCGCGCGCGCGCACGACCTCGACGTCATCCACCGCGACCTCAAGCCCGAGAACATCTTCGTCTGCCGGCGCGAGGACGGGACGGACCTCATCAAGCTCCTGGACTTCGGCATCGCGCTGTCGAAGCAGGACTCGCGCTTGACCGGCACCGGCGAGCTCTTCGGCACGCCGCAGTACATGGCGCCCGAGCGCATCTCCACGATGGACGCCGGCGCGAGCGCCGATCTCTACGCGCTCGGCGTCATCTTCTTCGAGATGCTCACGGGGCGCCTCCCGTTCGACGCACCGGACGTCGCCACCTTCTTCGTCCGGCACCTGAAGGATCCTCCGCTCCCGATCCGGAAGCACTGCGAGGGCGTCCCCGAAGGACTCGCCGATCTCATCGACCGGCTCCTCCTCAAAGACCCGAAGCAGCGCCCTGCCGACGCGCACAAAGTCGCCGCCGATCTCGTCGACGTCGCGAAGCAGATCGGCGCTCCGGTCCCGGTCGAGCCGCAAGCCGACCCCGCGAGTCTGCGCGGCAACACGATCCCCGTCTCCGAGGGCGGTGGCGCACGCTGGGGCCGCCGCGTGGCCGTCTTCCACGACATGCTCACCCAGGCCTACTCGGACACCGTGCCGCCGCAGCAGGCCGCGCTCCTCCAGCAGATCGAGGCGCAGGTCACCAAGCTGCTCGAGGTGCGGGAGCGCAGCGTCGAGGAGCAGAACAAGCTCGAGGAGATCGCGCGCCGCGGGCGCGAAGGCCGGACCCGGCTCGGCTACGCGGTCGATGCGCTCGGCGCCGACACGTCGCGCGCGCGCGAAGAGCTCCGCGTGGCGCAGGACGAGGTCACGTTCGAGAAGCGCCAGTGCGAGGCCGCACGCAAGCGCTTCCTCGAGGTGCACAAGGAGATCACCCGTTGGGAGGGGCGCTCCGGCTTCGCCGAGCCCTACGAAGATCTCGCGAACGCCTACCGCGACGCGGCCGACGTCGTCGACGGCTGGCACGTGGCGCGCGGGAAGCTCGGGGTCGCGGAGCGGAGCATCGAAGGGCTCGAGCAGGCCGTGCGCGATCTGGAGTTCCAGATCACGAAGCTGCGCGAGTCGCTCCAACAGCACGAGCAGGACATCGAGGCGGAACGCGAGGCGTGCGAAGCGCTCGTCAGCCAGCTCACGGCCGAGGTCGATGCGACCGAAGAGCTCCTCCTGCACCTCGGGGCGACGCTCTGCGAGCCGCTCCGCCGTCGGCCCGAGCTCGCGCAGCTCTTCAGTCGGCTCGAAGCCGCATGAGCGAGACCGTGGGGGGCTCGCCCTCCGACGCCCCCGCCGCGCCCGCCGCACCCGCCGCACCCGCAGCGTCTGCGCGCGCGACCGGGGCGCGAACCCGCTTCTTCGCGGGCGCCGGAGAGGAGCTCTGGTCCGCCCGGACCGACGCGCTCGCGGAGGACGATCCCGTCGTCCAGCAGTGCGCCGCGATCGAGGCGCGGGCGTGGACTCCGCGCGAACCGTTCGCGATCGCCCACCGTCGCTCCGAGCACCTCCTCTGGGCCGCTCGCGGCGACGACGTCCGCGGCTTCGTCCTCGTGTCTCCCGCGCCCGTGAGCGGGGACGCCCTCGGGTTCTCGATCGACGAAGCGATGGTCGACCCGCGGTTCGTCGGTCAGCACGTCGTCTCGCGCATCTTCTGGAGCGCGGCGTGCGGCGTGACGGGGCTGGCTTCGTCGTGTGGCGTGCGGCGGATCGTGTTCTTCGCGCTCACGTCGAGCCCGCGTCTGATCGCTGCATTTTACAAGTACCGGTTCCTCCTGCCGGACCACTCCTTCTCCGGGAAGGCGTGGCTCGAGCGGGCGGCGGCGGGGTACCTCGAGCGGCGCGGGCTCTCGCCGCTCGGCGCGTCGAGCTTCTGGGTGCGGGGTGCGTTTCCCGGTGGGCTCCACGCGGCCGAGCCGGACGTACCTCACCTGCCCACGCCGTCGGGCTTCGATCCGCGCGGGCGCGGAGACGCGTTCCTGATGGTGGGGGCGATCCCGACGGCGATCGCGCGCCCGATCGCGCTGGCCCGCCACGCGATCCTGTTCCGCAACGTGCTCGGGCGGCACGTCGTGCTCCCGTGGTAGCTGCGCTCGCGGCGCTGGGCTTCGGTGCCGCGATGGGCGTGGCGATCGCAGCGCCGGTGGGCCCGGTCGCGGCGCTCTGCATCGAGCGCGTGTTCGCGCGCGGGCTCGTGGTGGGGCTCGTGACCGCGCTCGGCGCCGGGTTGGCGGACGCCGCCTTCGGTGCGGTCGCTGCGTTCGGCGTGGGTTGGGTGACGGACTGGGTGCGCGCGCACGAGGTCCACCTCCGCGTCCTCGGAGCCGTGGTGCTGACGGCGCTCGCGGTGAACGCGTGGCGCAAGCGCCACGCGCTCGTGTTCCGCGCCGCGGCGGGCGCGTCGGGCGGGGCGATGGCGTCCGCGCTCGGGAGCGGGTTCCTGCTCACGGCGAGCAGCCCGGTCACGATCGTCACCTTCGCGGTCGCCCTCGCGAGCTTCGGCGGGACCGCCATGGCGACGCCGGCGTGGGTGCCGCTCGGCGTGCTCGTGGGCTCGGGGGGCTGGTACGCGGCGCTGTCCGTGCTCGCGCACGCGCTTCGCGAGCGGGTGCGCGAGCGGATGGACCGGGTCGGCGTCGCGAGCGCGCTTTTCCTGGCGGGGTGCGCTGCGTTCTCGATCGTCTTGGCGGTGCGGGCGCTTCACTGAGCTCGCGGCTCAGATCGAACCGTCCGCCACCGAGATCACCCGCACGCGGCGCACTCTCCCGAGCTGCTCCAGCGCGCGTTCGATCGCCCCCGCCGCGGCGTCGTCGCAAGCTGCGGTCACGAACGCGAAGTGGTCGTGCTCGCCCTCGCGGTGAAAGGCGCGGTTCAGCACGTCGAGCCCATGGCGTCGCAGATGGGCTTCGGGAGAACGCTCGGCCGCGCCGTGCGCATCGACCGTGATCCGGACGTAGCGCCGCCGCGGCGACGAGACCGTCTCGGTGGCGAGCTCCGGGGCGGGCCAGGCGACCGAGTTCCCCTGCGCGAGATCGACGAGGTCACCGAGCACTGCGGTCGCCGTCGGAAGCCCGCCCGCACCCTTGCCGAACAGGCTGAGATCGCCCGATGCGCGGCACTCGAGGTAGACGGCGTTGTACTCCTCTTCGACCGAGGCGAGCAGGTGCCACGCCGGAAGGAGCATCGGCTCGACGGCCAGCTCCAACCGCTCCGCACGCCGGCGCGCGCGCGCGATGCTCCGGATTCGAAAGCCCATCGCCGCGGCCAGCTCGAAGTCGACCGGTTCGAGCTCGGTGATGCCGCGCACCGGAAACGAGCCCGGGCGATGCCACACCCCGAAGGCGCGATACGCGAGGATCGAGAGCTTGGCGGCGGCGTCGTCCCCCTGAAGATCGGCGCGTGGATCGGCTTCGGCGAACCCGAGCTCCTGCGCGCGCCGTACCGCCTCGGCCAGCGGCAGCTCGTCCTGCTCCATCCGCGTGAGCACGTAGTTGGTCGTTCCGTTGAGGATCGCGGAGAACCCGTCGATCTCGTCGGCGCGGTGACTCAAGTGACGCAGGATCGGGATCGCCGCGGCGGCGGCCGCTTCGCAGTAGAGCGGCGTCTCGGCGCGCGTCGCCAGGGTCGACAGCTCGGTGAGCTTGGTCGCGAGCACGAGCTTGTTCGCCGTGACCACCGGTTTGCCGGCCGCGAGCGCGCTCCGCAGGATCGGATCCATCGCTTCGCCGCCGGCGACCTCGACCAGCACGTCGACCTCGGGATCGGTGACGAGCGCGAGGGGATCGTCCGTGATCGGGATCGATCCCGCGAGTGGGGTGCGCGGCTTGCCGACGTCGCGGACGGCGATCCGCGTCACGCGGAAGTCGACCCCGAAGCGGTCGCCAATCGACGCGCGCTGGCGCTCGAGGAGCTCGAGCAAGCCCGTGCCGACGGTCCCACAACCGATCATGCCGACCCGCACCTCGCGGAGCGGCTCGCGTGCTTCGCGGAGGCGCGGCGACGAGGCGGGTGAGCTGCCGGCGAACGCACGCGCGGTGCGAAGGAGCTCGGCGAGCTTGCGCTGGTCGGCGAGGAACGCGTCGTGCCCGAGCTGCGAGTCGAGCCGCCAGAGCGACGAGCGCACGCCGGAGGCGCGCAGGGCGCGGTGAAGCTCCACTTGGAGCGGCCAGGGAAAGAGCATGTCCCCCGGCACGCCGACCACGACGACCTCGGCCTGGATGCGAGCGAGCGCGCTCGCCACCTCGGCGTCGGTCGCGCCGAGCTGACAACGATCGATCGCCTCGCTGAGGAGCAGAAACGTCTCGGCGGAGAACTCGCGCGCGAAGCGCTGGCCGTGGTGCTCGAGGTAGCTCGCCACGGGCGGACGTTCGAGGTGCGGCACGAGCTTGCCGAAGCGCGTCTCGAGCTCGTCGCGACTGCGGTACGTCAGCATGCCGAGCTGACGCGCGTGGCTCATCCCGCTCGCGGCGTCGCCGCGGCGAATCGCATCGCGCACCAGCTCGCGTTGGAGGTGGCGGACGGCGGTGCCCCAGCCGTCGGGGCGCAGGCCGGCGGAGATCGAGACGACCTTGCTGCAGCGCGCGGGGTGGCGCGCGGCAAAGGCGAGCGCGACGAGACCGCCGAGGCTCGCCCCGAGGAAGTCGACCGGCGCGTCGCAGCCGATCCCATCGAGCCAAGCGGCGATCAGGTCGGCGAGGCCGAGGACCGAGAGCCCACCGGGGACGGCGCCGAAGTCGGCCCACGAGGAGCCGCTCCCGGGCCACGCGGGGCAGAGGACGGTGGTGTGCTCGAGATCGACGAGCTCGGGATCGTCGAGCGCGGACCACCACCCCTGGGCGGCGGTCGTCGAACCGTCGTCGGCTCCGTTCGCTTTGCCGAACGGTAGCGCCGAGGCGGTGATGCCGCCGACGACGACGAGGACCGGCGCCGATCCCAGCGGGGGACCGTAGGCATGGCCGGCGAGGGTGACGTCGGTGACGGTGCGCTCGTCGATCGTGAGCGCGGCCAGCTTCGCCACCTGGAGGCGGGGGGAGCGCGGATCGGTGGCGTGCGACGCGAAGGTCGGTTCGAAGGTCTGCATGGTGGGCCTCCTCAACCGGCGCGCCGAACGGGCGCAGAAGTGACGCGCGAGGGGGTGGCGGCGAGCACGCGATCGAGCGCGCGCGCCAGATCACCGACCAGGTCGGCCTCGGCTTCGATCCCGACCGACAGCCGTACGAGCCCGTCGTCGATGCCGGCGCGCCGCCGCGCGTCCGGATCCATCGCCGCGTGCGTCATCGTCGCGGGGTGAGCGACCAAGCTCTCGACGCCCCCGAGCGACTCCGCGAGCGTGAACAGGGACAGCCCGTCGACGAAGGCGCGCACGCCGTCGAGGCCGCCGTGGACTTCGAAGGAGACCATCGCACCGAAGCCGGACTGCTGGCGCTTCGCGGTCTCGTGGCCCGGGTGGTTCGGAAGGCCGGGGAAGTGTACGCGCGCGACGGCGGGGTGCGACGTCAAGAGCGCGACCACGGCCCACGCGTTCGCCTGGTGCACCGCGAGGCGCGCGTGGAGCGTGCGGAGCCCGCGCAGGGTCAGAAAGGAGTCGAACGGTGCCCCCGTCAGCCCGAGGCAGTTGGCCCAATACGTGAGCTCTGCAAACAATTCGTCGGTGGCCGCGATCACCGCGCCGCCGACCACGTCGCTGTGGCCGTTGATGTACTTCGTCGTCGAGTGGACGACGAGATCGGCGCCGAGCGCGATCGGGGTCTGCAGGGCGGGGGACAGAAACGTGTTGTCGACGACGACGGTCGCGCCCGCGTCGTGCGCGAGCCCGGCGAGGTGCTGGACGTCGTACACGCGAAGCAGGGGATTGCTCGGCGTCTCGATCCAGAAGAGGCGCGGCTTCTCGGCGAGCGCACGCGCGACGGCGACCGGATCGCTCTGATTCACGAACTCGACGGCAAACAGTCCGCGCTCGGCGAGCTTGGAGAGCAGGCGGTACGTCCCGCCGTAGCAGTCGTGCGGTGCGATCACGAGCTCGCCGGTCCCGACGAGCTGGAGGGCGAGGAGCACCGCCGACATTCCGGTGCTGCACACGACACCGCCTGCGCCGCCTTCGAGGTCGGCGAGCGCGCGCCCCAGATCGTCGCGCGTGGGGTTGCCGGAGCGGGTGTAGTCGTAGCGGCGCTTCTCGCCGAGGCCGGCGAACGTGTAGTTGGAAGACAAGAAGAGCGGCGGGGTGACGGCGCCGTGGGTCGGGTCGGTCGCGATCGCGGCGCGGACCGCGGTCGTCTGCGGAGCGCGCGCCGGCGGCGAGCTGCCCGACGTGAGGAACGAGTCGGTGGCGCCTTCGTGAACGGGATGAGTCATGGTTCGTCTCCTTCTTCAGAGCGAACTCACCGATCTCCCGGTGCCCGGACCGACGGGCTTCGTCGGCGGCTCATCTTTCGGTGACGCCGAGTACGCGGCGTGACCGGGGGAGTTGGCACCTTTCGCGAGTGGTTGCTCGCGCGGTTGCCCCGGCTTCGTCGGGCCCAATCCCTCTGCCGGTCTCGATGAGTTCGAAGGCGACGATACCGACGTCGATCGCGTCCGGCAAGAGCAAACTGTCGATATCGCGGAGTCCTACGTCATCCTGGACCTGTGTCTCAGGAAATGACGGTCGTGCCAGGGTGAAGCTCGGTCCCGTGGGTTGACGAAAGAGCAATATCCATTATGATAGACGTGCGTTCGTTATCAGAGAGCGCAGCACGAAGGGACAGCCCATGCGGATCGCCATCATCGGTGGAGTCGAGCGAGCGGAGCAGCACTACGAGCGCGTCGCGCGAGAGCACGGGCACGAGGTCGACTTCAACCCCGGACACATCGGTGGGCGCGGCACGCATGGGATTGCGCAGGCGATCGACAAAGCCGACGTGGTCATCGTCGTGACCGACGTGAACAGCCACGGCGCCGTCAGGTTCGCCCGGGCGCACATGCGGTCGCGCGGACGCTCGCCGATCCTGATGCGTGGCATCGGGATCTCCCGCTTCGAGGCGCTGTTGAGCGAGCTCGGGGCGGCACGCGCCAGCAACGCGGGCCGCTGAACGAAGCGGCCCTTCGGCCGCACGCGCTATGCTGCGGGCCGTGTCGAAGCGCCGGTGGCCATGGTTCGTGGGCGGGGTCCTGGGGGCGGGAGCCGTGGTCGCGGCGCTCGTCGTGCTCCGGCCGTGGACGAAGATCGGGCAGGTGACCGACGCGGAGTGCTCGCACCTCGCCGTCAGCGGCCACACGCTCGTCGCGGCGTGCCACGATCTCGCGCGCGAGCAGCCCGAGTACCCGACCGAGCTCGCGGTGCTGCAGCGCTTCGATCCGGGCGCGGCGCCGGCGCGGATCACGGAGACGGCGGACGTCATCGCGCTCGAGGCGGACGGGCCGTGGGTCCTCTGGGCCGTGCGGTCGTTCGCTCACCCGGGCTGGAGGTCGTTCCGGATCGCGCCGCTCGCCGGGGGCGCTGCGACGACCGTCGTCGAGGGCGACACCGTCCAGCTCGTCGCGTTCGGAGGCGGTCGGGTTCTCCTGCGTGATCGCGGTGAGCTCCGCACGGCGACCGCACCCGACTGGAAGCTCGGGCCGACCACGCTCGATCCCGATCTCGCGTGTGCGGCGTTCGATGCGCGCGGCGGCGTCGTCGTCGGATCGCACGCGGCGTACGCGGTCGACGCGAACCTGGTGCCCGGTGCCAAGCTGGCCGAGCTGCCGGTGATGCTGACGTCGGTCGCGATCGTCGGCGACGAGCTCGTCGGTCTCGATGCGACGACCCACCCGCGGCGCCTCTTTCGCATCCCCCGCGCGGGGGGAGCGCCGCGGATCGTGACGCTCCCCGCCGGGGACTACGAGGGTGCTTCGATCGGCGCGAACGGCGTCACGTGGAGGGATGGGGACGAACGGCATCGGCTCCACCGCGTCTCGCTCGACGGGGGCGCACCGCAGACGCTCGCCGAGTCGGTCGGTGCGTACGCGTTCGACGGGTCCACGTTGTACTGGGTCGATCTCGATCGGCTCGACGTTCGTCGACGAACGATCGCCGCGCCGTGAGCTCTCACGCGCGCGCGGGTTGGGCTTGCGCGCGATCCCAGAGCTCCTTGCGCGCCGCATCGGCCGAGAACATGAAGTAGAGCCACATGAACGGCGCGATCGCGAGGTTCACGTACGGGATGACCTGCGTGACCCCTGCCGCCACGGCGAGCCCTCGCGGAGCACGCGCCATCGAGCCCATCCCAGCGAGGGACATGTCGAGCGCCGTGCACAGCGCGTTGTTCACGCGGAAGATCCAGAAGAGGTTGTAGAACGGGATGAACATCTTCCCGACCGCTTCGCCCGGCGTGATGATGCGCTGATCGGCCGGCACCGAGCCCCAGGCGGACCCGAGCCAGACCAGGCCGACGATGGCGCGCCCCAACCAGAGGAGGGCGCCGAGCATGATGCAGATGCCCTGCCAGTCACGGAGCGTGTGATCCACCGTGCTGTAGGTCCGCCAGTCATCGAGCGCCGACGAGATGCCGAAGGCGATCGCGAAGAGGACCCCCATGCCCGCCACGCACCCGAAGTAGAGCCACTTCAGCCACAGATTCGGGGGCCCCGCGGGCGGCATGAAGCCGAGCTGGGGCCCACCGTACATGGCGTACGGGTTGGGCGGCATCCCGGGCGCGCCGTATCCCCACGGAGGATGGACGCCGGGCGGCGGACCGTACCCGCCAGGAGGGTTTCCGTAGCTCATGCGGCTGCATTCTACGTCAGGAGCCGCACCGGGATCCCCTGCGCCAGCGGGACGTGACCCGGAGCATCCCGATCAGCCGTCGATCGACTTCGACGGTGCGAGCGGGGCTGCGACGTCCGGGCTGGATGCCGGCTCGGGACGGACGGTGCGCGTCCGCACGAGCCGATGGAGGAGGACGCCCCCACCCATCGCGAGGAGGAAGAGCAACCCTTCACGCCCACCGGTGCCCGCGGTGAGGACGGCCGGACCCGGGCAGTACCCGGCGAGGCCCCAGCCGACGCCGAAGATCACGGAGCCGACGATGAGCTTCGCGTCGATCGGCGTCTTCGGCGGCTCCGCGAACGTGGGGGATGCGACCGGTGCCGCGCGCTTCAGGATCAGCCGGCGCAGAACGAAGTGGGTTCCGATGCCGCCCACCATCACGAGCGCGAGGCTCGGATCCCAGTCGCCCGTCACGTCCAGGAAGCCGCGCACCTTGGCCGGATCCGTCATGCCCGAGAGCACGAGGCCGACGGCGAAGAGCGCGCCGGCACCGAACGCCACGAGCGCGGAGAAGACGTGCTTCTTCATGTGCCACCGCCGAGGTGGAGGACGTGGAGCGCGACGAACGTCGTGAGCATGCCGACGCCGACGAAGGTGACCGTGGCGGCGAGGCTGCGCGGCGACAACCGCGCGAGCCCGGAGATGCCATGGCCGCTCGTGCAGCCGTTCGCGAGGCGCGTGCCGAACCCGACGAGCACGCCCGCGACGACGAGCGGGATGCCGGAGAGGACGGCAGCCCCGAACCCGCTCGGGAAGAGCGCCCCGACGATGCCGCCCGTCACGAGCAGCCCGAGGAGGAACGGGATGCGCCAGCGAAGGTTCTTCACCGGCTCGGCGAGCGACGCGTCCAGGATCCCGCTGATCCCGGCGATGCGGCCCTGCCAGAAGAAGAGCACCGACGCTGCCGCGCCGATGAGGACGCCGCCGGCCAGCGCGGCGATCGGGGTAAAGTGGGTCATCCGGCAGGCTCCGTGAAAGTTTGCATCCTAACGGACGCGTGTTCACTATAAAGGACAATGGCGCCCGCGCAAGGGGCTGCCTCGAGGAAATCGCGATGAACCACCAGACCCGCGTCTACGAATCGATCCTGGAGCTCGCCGCCAACGTGGAGAACCCGACGCCTCTCGTGCGGCTGAACCGGGTGATCCCGTTCAAGCACGCGAAGGTGTACGGCAAGCTCGAGTGGTTCAACCCGTTCGGCGCGGTGAAGGATCGCGTGGCGTGGAACCTCGTGCGGGACGCCGAGGAGAAGGGGAGGCTCGCCCCCCCCACGCGCTTGGTGGAGCCCACGTCCGGGAACACCGGGATGGCGCTCGCGATGATCTCGAACGCCAAGGGCTACAAGTTCATGGCGACGATGTCGAACAAGGTCCCGCTCGAGAAGCGGTCGGCCTTGCGGATGTTCGGGACCGACCTGATCGAGCTCGAAGACGAGCTGTGCCCTGCACCAGGGGCGCCCGAAGGCGCGATCGCCAAGGCCGCCGTGCTCGGCGAAGAGCCCGGCAGCCATCACCTGAACCAGTACAAGAACCCCGCGAACCCCGAGGCGCACTATCGGACGACCGGCCCCGAGATCTGGCGCCAGACGGACGGGAAGGTGACGCACTTCTTCGCCGGCCTCGGCACGTGCGGGACGATCACGGGGACCGGTCGGTTCCTGAAGGAGAAGAACCGCTCGATCAAGGTGATCGGCGTGCACCCGGCGATCGGGCACGACATCCCGGGTGTGCGCAGCCTGAAGCAGCTCGAGCAGACGGCGCTCTTCGCACCGAAGGAGTACGACGGCCTGGTCGAGATCGGGAACGAGGTCGCGTACGAGATGTGCCGGCGCCTCAACCAGGAGGAGAGCATCATCGCCGGCCCGAGCTCGGGCATGGCGCTCGCCGGTGCGCTCAGCCGAATCCCGGACGAGCCCGGCGTCGTCGCGGTCGTGATCTTCCCGGACGACGTCTTCAAGTACGTCTCGTCGTTGCGGAAGCACCTGCCGCAGCTCTTCCCGAACGCGCCGGCGCAGAAGTCGCTCGGGGGTCCGCTGGCGGACATCGTGGACATCGCGCGCAAGTCGCCCGACGTGATCGACGCGCCGGCGGCGAAGGCGTTCCTCGACACGCACCCGAACGCGACCCTCGTCGACGTCCGCGGGCTCGACGAGTACACGAAGCTCCACCCGGATGGGGCGTTCAACGTGCCGCTGGCGGACATCGCGAGCGGTGCGCCTTCGGTCCTGCCCGAGGACAAGGACGCGCCGATCCTTGCAGTATGCAAGGTCGGCGAGCGCTCGCTCACCGGCATGCTGCTGCTCAAGGCGCGCGGCTACAAGGACGTGAAGAGCGTGAAGGGCGGCCTGGATGCGTGGGTCGCGGCGGGGCTGCCGACCGCGACCTCCTGACGCGAAAAGCGCAAGAACGTGATCACGCGCGCGCTCGCGGCGGCCCTAGGTTTCGGGCATGCCCACCCACGAGCGCGTGCGCGCCTTCATCGCGGCGATCGAACGGGGAGAGTTCCTCGAGAGCATCCCCGAGTTCTACGCCGAGGACATGACCGCCCAGGAGAACCAGGAGCCGCCTCGGATCGGGCGCGCGGCGCAGCTCGAGAACGAGAAGCGCACGCTCGCGCGCGTGACGTTCGAGTCGGCGCGGGCGGAGAGCGTCGCGGTCGACGGTGACCTCGTGGCGATCCAATGGCGCTTCGAGATGAGCGTCGCCGGGGGCCGGATGGTGCTCGAGGAGGTCGCGCTCCAGCGCTGGCGGGGAGAGCGAATCCAGGCGGAGCGCTACTTCTACGATCCGGCCCAGCGTGCAATGCTTCGGAGGTGAGCCGGACGGAACGCACCTCGAGGCCACCGACGGGACGGCGGATCGAGGTCGCCCTCGACGGCGCGCGCGTCGCGTGGGTCCTCTTGCCGGCGGGTGCGGGCGTGCTCGAGCCCTCCACCCAGCACCACGTCGCCGTCCACCTCGGTCCGCCGCATCGGCTCTGGGAGGCGCGGGACGGCGCTCGGCGCGACGGTCCGCATCGGCGCGGGCACGTCGTCGTCACCGCCGCCGGCGAGCGGACGGCGATGCGCTGGGATCGGCCCACCGTCTTCGTCGACGTCGCGTTCGAGCGCGCGCTCGTCGAGCCTCCGCTCGTCGGCGCGTTCGCACGGGATGCGCCGGAGCTCCGCGACGCCATCGTCGCGCTCGCGCGTGCGGCGCTGGGCCGCCGAGCGGAGCCGCTCGCGCTCGAGGCGCTCGTGCTCGCCGCGAGCGAGCGGTTGGCGGAGCGTGGCGGTGCGCGAGCGAGCGAGCCACGCGGTGGGCTCGCCCCGGTGCGGCTGCGGCGCGTGCTCGATCGGATCCACGGCGCGCTCGCGGAGCGGCACTCGCTCGTGGAGCTGGCTGCGCTCGCCGGGACGAGTCGGTTCCACTTCGCGCGGCAGTTCCAGCGCGCGACGGGGTTGCCGCCCCATGCGTACGTGATCGAGGCGCGGGTCAACGAAGCCGCGCGGCTCTTGAGCGAGGGGGCCGACGTGGACGACGTCGCGCTCCGCGTCGGCATGAACGGTCGGGGCCACCTCGCGCGGCACGTGACGGCGCGGCTCGGCGTGACGCCGGGGGAGCTGCGCTCGCATCGGAGCGCGCCTCGCCGAGCGGCGCCGCGCCTTCCGTAGCCCGATCGGTCATCGTCGAGGCCGTGGTCCAAGCGCGTACGACTGTCGCGACGCGGGCCGGGACGAGCATCGATGCGAGCGCCTCGAGCTCGGCCTCGCGTCCGAGGATGGTCGTCATCGGACGTGGACGTGGCTGCGATTCTAGTTCAGCGATGTCGGTGGGTGATATCTTCGCGATCATGGGAGACGAGTGGGACCGTCTCGTCGGGACGAAGGTCGGGCGCTATCGGATCGACGCGCGGATCGGCGCCGGGGGGATGGCGGCGGTGTTCGCCGCGACGCACGAGAACAAGAGCCGCGCAGCGCTCAAGTTCCTCGCGCCCCAACTCGTCGCCGTGCCGGAGATGCGCGAGCGCTTCCTGCGCGAGGGGCTCGTCGCGAACACGGTCGGCCACGACGGGACCGTGGGCGTCCTCGGCGACGGCCAGACGCAGGATGGGACGCCGTTCCTCGTGATGGAGCTCCTCGACGGCGAATCGCTCGATTCGATCCAGGGGAGGCTCGGCGTCTTGCCGATCCCCGAGGCGGTCGAGATCCTTCGCCGCTTGCTCGACGTGCTCGCCGCGGCGAACGACAAGGGCATCGTCCACCGCGATCTGAA
The DNA here is from genome assembly GCA_044224495.1 of Polyangiaceae bacterium. Taxonomy (GTDB): domain Bacteria; phylum Myxococcota_A; class Polyangia; order Polyangiales; family Polyangiaceae; genus JBGAKG01. The sequence goes on from JBGAKG010000022.1 coordinate 112,326, forward strand.
GCCGGGAAACCTCTTCCTCTGCCGCGACGGGAAGCTGCGGGTGCTCGACTTCGGGATCGCGCGGCTGCGTGACGGCACCGAGACCGTGCGCACGCGGACTGGCTCTGCGGCGGGGACCCCGTTGTTCATGGCGCCGGAGCAGGCGCGCGGGCGGACGCGCGAGGTCGACGGGCGGACCGATCTCTGGGCGGCGGCCGCGACGTTCTTCCATTTGACGACGGGAGAGTTCACCCACGTCGGCGCACCGATGGAGATCGTCTACGCGATCCCGACGAAGCCCGCGCGGTCGCTCGCCACCGCGCTTCCGGGCGCCACGCCCTCGCTCGTCGCCGTGATCGATCGGGCGTTGTCCCTGGCCCAAGCCGACCGATTCGCCGACGCGCGCGCGATGCAAGCGGCGCTCGCAGCCGCCGTCGCCGAGGTCGGTGCGCGAGGCGACGAAGAGCTCGCTCGTCTCGTCGCGCGGCGACCCGTTGCAGCGTCGGCCACCGCGCAGTCCGCGGAGACCCGCCACGACGCGCCCGCGCCACGCGCGGAGCTCCTCGCTCCCTGCGCGTCGTGCGGGCTCGGCTTTCCGCGCGCGGAGCTTCACCCACCGGGGCCGATGTTCGACGGACCCATCTGCGCCAGCTGCGTCGTCGCTCCCCAGATCGCACCCTGCCCGATCTGTGGCGCGCCGATGTCGCGCGTGCGCAGCGGCTATGCACCCGATGGTAGGACCGTGTGCGTGGGCTGCGCGACGCGCCAGCAGCTCGCACCGACGACGCCGCTCGTCGTGTGGGTGGTGCCGCTCGTCATCGTCGGCGTGCTCGCGTTCTTCTTCATCATCATCGCCGCGCTCGTGGTGGCGACCCCGTGAGCACGGCTCGTTGGGAAGCGCTGGTCGGGCGCGAGTTTCGGCGCTACCGGGTCGACGCGCTCATCGGCGTCGGCGGAATGAGCGCCGTGTTCGCCGCCACGCACCAGAACCGGCGCCGGTTCGCGCTCAAGTTCCTCGCGCCCGAGCTCGTGGCGCGCTCCGATCTCCGCGCCCGGTTCGTGCGCGAGGGCTTGGTGGCGAACACGATCGGGCACCCCGGCGCGGTCACCATCGTCGACGACGAGATCACCGACGAGGGCGTGCCGTTCCTCGTGATGGAGTTGCTCGATGGGAGCACCCTCGACGGGCTCCAGGCCCGCCACGGGAACCTCGCCGCGAGGGACGTGGTCGCGGTCGCGCTCGAGGTTCTCGACGTGCTCGTCGCCGCGCACGCGAAGGGGGTCATCCACCGCGACCTGAAGCCCCAGAACCTGTTCCTGACGCGGAAGGGACGGGTGAAGCTCCTCGACTTCGGGATCGCGCGCTTGCACGACGCCGAGAACGTCGCGCTGACGCGCGTGGGCGAGAGCTTCGGGACACCGGGGTTCAAGCCACGCGAGCAGGAGCTCGGGCTCGTGGCCGAGATCGACGGCCGGACCGACATTTGGGCGCTCGGCGCGACCATGTTCCATCTCTTGACGGGGGATTACCCGCACGAAGCGGAGACGATCGAGGAGCGCTCGATCTTTGCGGCGACGCGCGCTCCGCGCTCGCTCCGCGATGTCGCACCGGGCGCGCCGGACGGGCTCGTCGCCGTCGTCGATCGGGCGCTCGCGTTCCAGCGCGAAGACCGCTTTCCGTCGGCGGCGGCGATGCGCGCGGCGTTGTCCGAGCTCGCCAGCACGGGGGAGCTCGGAGGTGCCGCCGACCTCGGTGCGCTCGCGCGACGCGAGGCGCCGGCGCGGTGGTTGGACCCGGCGTTCGAGCCGACGGCGCTCGCACCGGCCAAGGCGGAGAGCGAGATCGAGCAGAAGCTGCTGGACGAGGGGGCCGGCGTCGAGCGGCGAAAGCGCGTGCACGCGCGCGCATCGTTCTGGATCGTCGGCGGTGGGATCGTCGTCGCCGCCGGAGTCGGTGGCGGCGGCGCTTGGCAGGCTCACGTCGAGGCGCGCGATCGGGCGCGCGCGTTCGATCGGATCGTCCAGTGTCTGCTCGGGTCGACGACGGAGCACCCTTCGTCCACGATCGAGCTCGAGCTCGCGAGCGATGCTGCGCGCGCAGGCTCGGGGTGGCCGGAGCGATGCGAGGCGCACGTGACCGCGTTCGGCGCGCTGGTGGAGCGCGGCGGCGAGGTCGCGCTGGCGACGAGCGATCTCGCGCTCGCGTTGGAGCAGCCCGGGCTCCCGCCGTATCGGACGTTGCCGCTCGCGACGGCGGCCTTCGTCGACGCGGCAGCCCGCGCCGGTTACCGGCCGAGCGGAGAGCACGGGGGGGTCGAGCCGCCTCCGGCTCCGTACCGGACGTGGGCACCTTCGTCGTTCACCGCGCTGCGTCCGAGCGGACACTCGTGGAGGGAGCTCTCCGGCGCGGGCACTTGGCTGACCGACGACGAGCGTGCGTGTCGCCTCGAGGGCACGGCGCTCCGGTGCCGCGAGGCCGAGGTCCCTCGGGGCACCGAAGCGTCTGCCCGCGCCGACGGGACCATCGACGCGATCGACGACGACGGGGAGAACGTCGAGCTCGCGACGTGGCGCAACGGTGTCGCGAGCCGCACGCCCGTCGGCGCGCTCGATGCCGCGATGCGCCCGTGGGTGCTCGGCGAAGGCTGGGTCTTCTTCGCGACGGACGAAGGCGAGGTGCGAGGGATCGACTTCCGCAGCGGCTCGGCGGCGAAGCCGATCGTGATCGCCGCGGGCAAGGGCGTCGGACTGGATTCGTGCGAGGACCGACTCGTCGTCCTCGCGTGTCCCGGCTACGGACGGTGCGCCGACGACGGAGACGTACGGCGCCTCCGCTTCGACGGTGCGTGGCGCGAGGCCGAGCGCTGTCCGCCGCCGCTGGACGTCGCCGTCGACGACAGCGCGGGGTTCTGGCGCCTGCGGGCGCCGCGCGGCGTCGCGCTGTTCGGCCCGGAGGCCAGCGCGTTCTCGGCGTGGGTCGTCGCTTCGCGCGCGGGCTTCGCCGTCGTCGAGCTCGACATCCACGGGAACTACTACCTCGCCCGCATCGACGCGGAGGGCACGCTCACTCCGATCGAGATCAGCCCGTGACGAGCGCGCTCCGAGAGCTGACGCGCTCCGGCGCGAGTGCTAGAGGTCGACCCATGTCCAGCTACACCTCCGCGCTTCAGCTCGCGAACATGCTCGAGAACGTGCTCACCTGGCTCGACCGGGGAGAGGCGCACGCGAAGGAGAAGAAGTTCGACTTCGACGCGTTCGTTCTCCACACGCGCCTGGCGCCCGATCAGTTCCCGCTGATGAAGCAGCTCCAATCCGCGGCGGACGGCGCGAAGTTCTGCGCCTCGCGCTTGGCGGGCAAGGAGCCGCCGAAGCACGACGACAACGAGACCAAGGTCGACGAGATCCGTCAGCGCATTCGCTCCGTGATCGAGTACGTGCGCAGCTTCACCGAGGCCGACTTCGCGGACTCCGACACGCGCATGATTCCGCTCGCGTTCGCGAAGGGCAAAGGGTTGACCGGCGCGGAGTACCGCGACCGCTTCGTGGTGCCGAACTTCTTCTTCCACGTGACGACCGCGTACGCGATCTTGCGTCACAACGGCGTGACGTTGGGCAAATCGGACTTCTTGGGGAACGTCCCCTTGCGAGACCTGCCGCCGGCCTGAGCGCGCGGGAGCGGTTGGCAGCGCGGGCAGTAGTAGAGCGCTCGCGCCGCCAACGTGATCTTCCCGATCTCGCCGCTGCACCGTCGACAGTTCGGGTGCTTGTACACGTACAGCTGCTCGCGCCGCGGCCGGCCGCGTCGCTCGTTCGAGGCGACCGTCACGATCCGGTTGGCCTTCACGCCGATCGTCCCAATTCGGTACCGGGGACGAGCGGATTCACGCCCGCCAGGAACAGGATCTCCGCTCGGTACACGTTGCCGATGCCGGCGTAGATGGACTGATCGAGCAGGAGCGCCCCGATCGCGCGCTTCGAGCGCGAGACGCGCTTCCACGTCGCTGCGGGGCGCGTGCCCTCGGCGAGCGGATCACCGCCGATGCGGGCGCGAAGGGCGGCGAGCTCCTTCGCGTCGACGAGCTCGCACGCCGTCGGTCCGGTCAGATCCCAGACCGCGCTCTCCGTCGCGAGGCGGAGGCGGACCGTCGGACGCGGTGGCTCCCCGAGGCGGCGCCGCTTGAACTTGCCGAAGAGCCCGAGGTGCACGTGCACGCAGCGCTCGCCGAAGTCGAGGAACAGGTGCTTGCCGAGCGCGTGCGCGCGCGTGAGCTCGGTCCCGTCGATCCGAGCGGCGTCGCGAAAGCGGCCCTGGGGCGAGGACGCGGCGACGAGCTTCCCGGCGAAGTCGCGCCCGAGGTCCAGCGCGAGCCGGTGGATGGTGTGGCCTTCGGGCATGGGCGTCAGCCTTGGATTCCGAGCGCGAGCCACCACGACATCACGAGGCGTGGCTGCAGGTCGTCGAGCGCGCCGCTCCGCACGACGCCCTCGACGGCGGCGTCGATCTCCGTGCCCAGGCAGAGCTGCGGCGTGACGGGCAGGCGTAGCTCGAGGCACTGCGCCCAGTAGGCGCCCACTGCCGTGCCGAGCGCGGAGCCGCCGTCCTTCGCGGTGGAGGCGAGCGTCAGCGGGAGAGCCAGGCCCGCCTGCGCCGAGAGCCGTACCACCTTGGGATGTCCGGCGGCGATGTAGAGCAGCGGGACGAAGGCGGCGACGCGAAACCTCGTCGCGTTCGCGGAGAAGCTCCCGCCGACGAGCTCGGTGGAGGGCCAGAAGCCGGCTCCGGCCCAGGAGAACCGGGTCGCGCTCGCGCCGTAGGTGAACCCCGCCCACTTCGGCTCGAGCGTGCCGCACGCGACGCCGTTGCAGCGCGTGTCGCCATCCACCGCGAACGCGAGGCCGGTCGTTCGCGTCGCGTCACGCTCGGCGACGAAGCGCAGGGATTCCTCGGTCCACGCGCGCGGCAGGACCCGCGTGCAGTAGCGAAAGCGCGTCGCTCCGTTGCCGAGCGCCACGTGGTACGCGCGGAAGACATGGCGTGCGCCGCTCGCGGAGGTGAACGCGCCCAAACGCATGCCGGACTCGTCGACGACGGAGAAGCGGGCGAGCTCCTCTTCGATCGTCGCGCCGAGGTCGCGGTCGGTCTCGAGGCACAGCCAGTCCACGTAGGCGAGCGGCTCCCCGAGGGTGAAGAAGCGGTGGATGGGCTCGACGGTGGGCCCGTTCGAGCCGTCGTGATGGGCGGTGACGCGGACCGGAGCCACCGCCGCGTAGGCGGGGGAGCTCGCGAACGCGGCGAGGACGAACGGCAGCGAAGCGGCGCGGAGCTTCACGACGTCGCTCAGAGCCACGCGAGGAACTCGCGCGCGGACATCGCTTCGGGATCGGGCGCGGGTCCGTCCCACGGGACCAGCGCCAGGAACTCGGACGCGCGCCGATCGAGCTCCGCGAACGACAGCGCACGTTCGCGATGCGCCAGCGACGCCGGCGCCGCGGCGCTCTCGTTCCAGACCAGCGTGCGCGCCTTCGCCTCGGTCATGAGCGCTCCTCCGCGCGCCGGTTGCGGAGCGCCGCCCGGATGGTCTCGATCTCGCGTGCGCCGCGGCCGATCGCCTCGTCGACGAGCGCGCGTCGCTCGTAGCCGACGACGACGAGGGTGCACGTCGCCCCGGGGCGCCCCGAGACACAGGCGATCTCGCGCCCCGCGAGCCGCCGCCCCGCGAGGGAGGACAGGACGCCCGCGAGACATCCCGCGATCAAGTGACAGGAGAGGGCGCTCGGATCGGGGTGGCTCCTCCGCGTCGCCTCCGCCAGAGCGCTCCTCCCGAGGTCGACCCGGATGAGCCCCTCGGTCGAGAGCGCGAAGTCGAACGCGAGCGCGCCGAACCCGAGCGTCTTCAGCTGCTCGGCGATCTCGTGGGCCGCTTCGCGCATCGGCAAATCGCCGAGTGACGTCGACGCGCGCTCCAGCGTGGTGGCCTCGAGGTCGACCGCCAACCTCCGGCCCCACTGCACGCCCCACTCGTTCGCGAACAGCGGCCACGTCTCGGGCGCGAGCCGGTCGCAGGTGGCGCGGAGCGCGGCGAGGAACGTGTAGGGAGCTTCCACCACGCGGCGCTCGCGTGCGTCGCGCCGGACGCCGCGCGTCGCCTCGTCGGGTGCGAGCTCGGTCTGGCGCACGGCGAGGAGATCGCGCGGGAACTCCGGCCGCGGCGGAGCGATCTTCTTGCGGTTGACCAGGACGTAGACGGCTGCGGGAGCTCGCACCATCTCCACGCCCACCGACTGCGCACCGAACGCGAAGTCGAAGAGGTAGTCGAAGCGAGCGGTCTTGCCCGGTGCCTCGGCGAGGAGCGCGCGATAGCGCCCTTCGAACTCCGGCGTCTTCGTGCAGCGCGCGATCTCGTCGAAGAAGTTGCGGCCGAGGACGTCGTTTCGGTCCAAGCGCGCGAGCCGCGACTCGTACAGGTTGTAGCGGAGCACGCGCGATTGTTCGTCGAGCGCGATGACGCCGTAGGACAGCGCGTCGAGCTGCTCGTCGGTCAGCGTGTGGATCGTGTCCCGCCGAATCGGCGACTCGGTGCTGGGAGCGACGTCTTCGAACATCAGGAGCCTCCGAATCGGGCGCGGACGAGCGCATCGAGAGAGTCGCTCGGCGGGCGAGCGGCGGATGCGGGCGACGGCAGGGTGCGGGCCAGCGCCGCCGTCGAAGCCTTCGTCCCCGGCTCCGAGGCGCGGAGCTCGGCGAGGAGCGCCTGCGCGGAGGGCGTGCGCCTCAGCGGATCCTTCGCGAGCGCGCGGACGAGCAGCTGCTCGAGCGACGGGCTCGCCTGGCGGGTCGGGCGCGGGGGCTCGTTCAGGATGCTCGCCATCACCGCGAAGCTCTCGCCTTCGCCGAAGGGCGGGACGCCTTCCACGGCTTCGTAGAGCAGCGCGGCGACGCCCCAAACGTCGGTTCGGGCATCGACCGGCTCGCCCCGGATCTGCTCGGGCGCCATGTACGCGGGGGTCCCGGCGGCCGCACGCGAGCCTCCGCCGTCCGCGGCCCTGACCGCGATCCCGAAGTCGACGAGCTTCGGCGCGAAGCTTCCGTCGCTGCGCTCGAGGAGCACGTTCGCGGGCTTCAGATCGCGGTGGATCACGCCGCGCCGATGCGCATATGCGAGTGCTTCGACGATCGGGATCGTCAGGGCGACCGCCATCGCCGGCGCGAGGGGGCCTCGCGCCGTGAGCATCTGCTCGAGGTTCTCCCCATCCACGAGCTCCATCGCGATGAACGGGCCGTGGTTCGCGTCCTCGGCGAAGTCGATGACGCCGACGATGTTCGGGTGCCGGAGAGCGGCGAGCGCGAGGGCCTCGGTGCGCAAGCGGTTCACCACGTCCTCTGGCACGTCGAGCATCTTCACCGCGACGTCACGCGAGAGCGCGAGCTGCGTAGCGCGCCAGACGGTGCCCATCCCGCCTGCGCCGATCACGTCCTGCAGGCGGTAGCGCCCCGCGAGCGTCGTACCGCGGAGGTCGCGTGCATCGGAGTCGGGGAGCGCCATGTCCCAAGTCGATGATGCCGTCGAACCACGAGTTTCTCGGACGCGCTCTCGGCGAGCGTTTTCGAGCGGCTTGCCTGGAACGTGCGGAAGCGCTCATCTTCGCGCGCGCGTGCGACCCGTTCGCCGCTGCGGCATCGAGACCACGTAGTGTCATGTCGCACTCGTCGCCTCACTCTCCCCGTCGCGTCGCCGTGATCGGTGGTGGTCTCACGGGGCTCGCGTGCGCGGGCTCGCTCGCCGAGCGCGGCGTGGAGACCATCGTCCTCGACAAGGGTCGCTCCGCCGGGGGCAGGCTCGCGACGCGCCGGGTCCCGCCGTTCACCTTCGACCTCGGTGCGCAGTACTTCACCGTGCGAAGCGAGCGCTTCGCGCGGCTCGTCGACGAGTGGCTTCGGGCGGGGACGTGCGCTCGGTGGAGCGGCCGCGTCGGCGCGGTCGCCGCGCCGGGCGAAGCTCCTGCTCCGGTCGAACCGAGCGAGCGCTTCGTCGGTACACCCGGGATGAGCGCGCTCGCGCGGCACCTCGCGCGCGATCTCGTGGTGCGAACCAGCACGCGCGTCGAACGAATCGAGCCGCTCCGGGGACGGCTCCGCCTCTACGGGACGGTCGGACCCACGGGCTCCACGCTCGCCCCGGCGCGCGAGCGCTCCGGCGACGAGCTCGGCGAGTTCGACGCGGTGGTGATCGCGATCCCTCCGGCGCAGGCGCGCGCGCTGCTCGGCGAGGTGAGCCCGTCCCTCGAGAGCATCGCTGCGGCCGCCGTCATGGAACCGTGTCTCGCGTTGGGCGTCGCGTTGCCGGAGGGCGAGGGCCCTTCGCAGCTCCCGTTCGATGCGCTGTTCGTCGGGCGCGAGGACCGGCACGCGCTCTCGTGGGTCGCGCGCGACTCCAGCAAGCCCGGGCGCCCGCGCGGCGAAGCGTGGGTCGCGCACGCGAGCGCGTCCTGGTCGGCGGCGCACTTCGGCGACGCACCGGAAGATGCGACGCGCGCGCTGCTCGCGGAGCTCGCGGGCGTTCTCGGGGTCGGCACCTTGCGGCCGGTCGCGACTGCGTACCAGCGTTGGGCCTATGCGCGCCCCGGTGCCGAGTCATCGGACCGCGCCTGGGTCGATGCCGATGCGCGGATCGCGGTCGGCGGCGACTGGGCATCGGGCGGACGCGTGGAGGGCGCGGTGGAGAGCGGCTGGGCGCTCGCCGAGCGTTTGCTCGAGCTCGACGCACGCTGAGCCGCGCGAACGGAAAAGCGCTCGCGCCACAACGCGCGTCGTTCGGGCCGCATCGATCGACGCAACATGAGGTCCACCATGAAGCGTTTCCTTTCGCTCCCCATCTTCGTGCTCGCTCTTCCCCTCGCCGCTGCCTGTGGTGGGGGAGATACCCAGACTCCGCTCAACACTCCGACCAACAACACCGAGACCACCGGTGCGACGGCCAAGAAGGACATCGTCGACACCGCCGTCGGCGCCGGGAAGTTCACGAAGCTCGCGGCCGCGCTGCAGGCGGCGGGCCTCGTCGACACGTTGAAGGGCCCCGGGCCGTTCACGGTCTTCGCGCCCTCCGATGACGCGTTCGCGAAGATCCCCGCGGACAAGCTCGACGCTCTGCTCAAGGACAAGGCGGCGCTCGGCGCGGTCCTCAAGGCGCACGTCGTGAGCGGCAAGGTGATGGCGGCGGACGTGACGAAGCTCACCTCGGCGAGCACGCTCAACGGCAGCTTCCCGGTGAAGGCGTCGGCGGACGGCGTGATGATCGGCAACGCGAAGGTCGTTCAGACCGACATCGAGTGCTCGAACGGCGTGATCCACGTGATCGACACCGTGCTCATGCCGGACGACAAGAGCGCAGCGGCTCCGCCCGCCAAGCTCGATCTGCTCGGGACGGCGGAGAAGGCGGGCAACTTCAAGACGCTCGCGAAGCTCGTCGTCGACTCGGGTCTCGCCGACACCCTGAAGGGGCCGGGACCGTTCACGATCTTCGCGCCGACCGACGAGGCGTTCGCGAAGATCGACAAGAAGACGCTCGCCGCGCTCGCCGCCGACAAGAACAAGCTCGCCGCGGTGCTCAAGTATCACGTGGTCGCCGGGCGCGTGATGGCGGCGGACGTCGTGAAGCTGAAGACGGCGAAGACGGTGAACGGCAAGGAAGTGAAAGTCACCGCCGACAAGAGCGGCGTGATGATCGACAAGGCCAAGGTCGTGACGCCGGACATCGACTGCTCGAACGGCGTGATCCACGTGATCGACACCGTGCTCATGCCCTGAGCGCGCGCGCTCTCTTCGCCGAAGGAACCGTCGGAGCGTTTCCCCTCACGTGCTTCGTGAGAGGCGGAACGCTCCGACGACTTTGTAGGGGTTCACCCGCCGACCGTCCTGCACCCAGTGGACGAGTCCCCGGCTCTCCAGGCGGAGCGCCGCTGCGCAGACGGCCGGGACGAGGTCCTCGAAGTTCGGTCCCGCGAGCGAGCGCGCCACGTCTTCGGGCGACACCGAGCCCTGGTCGACCATCTCGACGATCCATCGCTCGAGGGTTCCACTCGGCTCCATCATCGACCCGTACGCTCGGCCCGGGTCGCGGTTTCGCATCTTCGTCCGATCACGAGAGGAAGAGCGCGACGGCGTGGAAGGCTGCGATGCCGAGGTTGCTGAGGACGACGGGGTTCCGGACCGTGCCCACCGTGAACGGCGTGGTCACCTTGTAGAAGATCTGCAGTCCGAGGAGCACCGGGACGAGCTTCGCGTCGCCGCGCACGAGGAGCACGATCGAGCCGACCAGGATCGCGAGGTAGATCGAGAGCAGGATCCCGCGCGCCTGGGTGCGCGGGCCGAAGACCGCTCGCATCCGCTCGCCGTCGCGGAGGAGACCCGCGCAGACGGGGACGAGCACGAGGACGTTGAGCACGAGGGAGAGCGTGAGCCAGGGCATGGGTCGACCTCCGAGATGAACAGTGTTCAACTTGCGATCGCTGTTGAACACTGTCAACCTCACGCCAGTGCCTTCGCGACGACGAACGGTCGGGCAGCATCACGGCGATCTGCGCCCCGCGTTGATCCGGGCGGCGCTCGAGATGCTGGAGCGCGGCGAAGACGAGAGTCTCACCCTTCGCGAGATCGCGCGCCGCGCGGGGGTGAGCCCCGCCGCGCCGTACCACCATTTCCGGGACCGAGCGGCGCTCCTCGCCGCGGTCGCCGAGGAAGGGTTCGTCGCGCTCTCGCAGGCGCTCGCTGACGCCGCGAAGGGGGCGCGAACGCCCGAGGCGCGGCTCGCGCGGATGGCGACCCGTTACGTCACGTTCGCGCTCGAGCATCGGTCGCACTACCGGGTGATGGTCGGTCCCCTCCTCGCGACGGCCGAACCGAGCCCGCTCGGCGAGGCGGCCTTGGCTGCGTTCGGCGAGCTCGAGCGCGCGGTCGCGGACGCGGCGCCGTCGAAGGCGGACGCCCACGGGCTCGCGATGTTCGCGTGGGCGCTCGCTCACGGGGTCGTGATGCTCTCGATGGATGGCGCCCTCGCGCCGCTCGGCGCGACCGACCTCGAGGAGACCGCGGCTCGGACGGGTGAGCAGATCGTGCGAATGGTCACTGCGACCGCGCAGCGATCGCGCTCTTCCTGACATCGAGCATCAACCCCGCGCCGACTTCCCGACCCGGCCGAGGTGCGTGTCGCCGAACGCCGACGTCGCCTTGAGCCCGTAGCCGAGCATGCGATCGAAGCCGATGTGCGCGACCCAGATGCACGCGACGAGCAGCGCGAACGGCGCCCCCATCAGCATGCCGGCCGCCCCGACGAGCGCAGGACCGGCGAGGGAGTGGCCGAGGTTGTAGGCGATCGCGCCCACGCGCGGACCGGCCAGATACCCGAGCAACGACAGGTCGGGCACGAGGAACAGGAGGGCGAACGTCGACCAAGCGCCCCCGAGCGCGGCGTAGATGCCGACGGCCGCGAACAGCATGATCCCGCCCTCGATTCGGAGGAGGGTGCGGTGACTACCGGAGACGGCGCTCGGAGCGGCTTCGTTCGTGGTCGAGGCGGTCGAAGCGGTCGAGGCGGTCGAGGTGGAGGCGAGGGCGGCGGTGACGACGTGCGACATGGTGGGCTCCTTGGTTCGGCTGGCTTCGTTCGCCAACCACGCCTCGAAGATGCACCCTCCGCGTGCTCATTACGATTGTATGAATTCGTTCATCCGCTCATACTTTTTTGATGAGCGCAGCCAGCCCATCGTGGGAGCTCCTCGAGACGTTCCTCGTCGTTCTGCGGAGCGGGAGCCTCTCGGCAGCTTCTCGCGAGCTCGACGTCGCGCAGCCGACCGTGCGCCGCCGGATCGAGGCGCTGGAGGCCACGCTCGGGACGGTCCTCTTCACGCGGGCGGCCAACGGGCTCGTCCCCACCGACGCCGCCGAGCTCACCCGCGCCGCGGCCGAGGCGATGGAGTCCGCCGCTCGCGCCGTCGTCCGCTCCGCGTCCGGGGCGCTGGACGATCCGAAGGGGACCGTCCGGATCACCGCGAGCCGAGTGATGGGCGCGGAGGTGCTCCCCGGTCTCCTCGCGCCGCTGCTCGCGGCGAACCCGGGGCTCCAGGTGGAGCTCGTGACGAGCAATCGCCTCGCCGACCTCTTGCGGCGCGACGCCGACGTCGCCGTTCGCATGGCGGCGCCCACGCAGGCCGCGCTCGTCGCGCGCCGCGCGGGCGCGATCCCGATCGGGTTCTTCGCGCACCGGACCTACCTCCACGGCCGCCGCACGCCGACGAAGCTGGCGGAGCTCGCGGAGCACGCGCTCGTCGGGTCCGATCACGAGCGGGGACTCATCGGCGCGCTCGCGGCGATGGGCGTCGAGCTTGCGCCACGCGACTTCGCGTTCCGCACGGACGACGACGTCGCGCAGCTCGCTGCGATTCGCGCCGGACTCGGCATCGGCGCGTGTCAGGTCCCCCTCGGGGAGCGCACGAAGGAGCTCGTGCGGCTGTTCCCGAAGCTCACGGTTCCCCTCGAGGCGTGGGTCGTGATGCACGAGGATCTTCGCCGCGTCCGGCGCGTGCGGATGGTGTTCGAGCACCTCGCCTCCACGTTGAAGGGCTACGTGGAGCGCGGCGCGGCCTGACGGTCCTGCAGCGCGCGGATCAGGTCTTCGACGTCGTAGGGGTCGGCGATGAACGACGTCCGCGCGTCGAGTCTGCCGTCGGGCTCGCCGAGGACCACCGCCCGGCGGTCGCGCCCTCCTTCGAACCAATGGGCGAGGAGCTCGCTGGTCATCGGCTGCTTCGCGTCGACGAGGAGGAGCACGCCCGTCTTCGACTGCCGCGCCATCTTGCGTTGGGCCACCGCGCGATCGCCGGCGACGTCGACCCTCGCCCCGCACCTTCGGAGGACGGCGGCGAGGTTCGCCCGGACACCGGTGTCGGGCTCGACGATCAAGAGCTCGACGCCGACGAGCGTACGCGGCGGGGGACGCGAGGAGAGGCGGGCCGTCGCGACGGACGACTGGGGGAGCACGACGAAGAACGTCGACCCCTTCCCGAGCGTCGAGGTCACGTGCATCGAACCTCCCAGCCCCTTCACGATCGTGTGGCTCGTCGCGAGCCCCAAGCCGGTGCCGCCGCGCTCCTTCGTCGTGAAGAAGGGCTCGAAGATGCGGGCGACGGTGGCGGGCGACATGCCGGTCCCCGTGTCCTCGACCACGATCGTGACCGCGGGTGCCGTCTTCGGCTCCGGCGTGAGGCCCGCGGGGAGGCCTTCGAGCGCGCTCAGCTTCACCACGCCGCCGCTGTCCGGCATCGCATCGCGTGCGTTCAGCACCAAGTTCAGCACGACTTGCTCGAGCGCACCTACGTCGCCGATCGCCCGCAGATCCGGGGGCGGCATGACCACCTCGAGCTCCACGTGCGGCGGCAAGACGTACTTGGCGATCGTCGTGACCGTTCGAATGAGATCCACGGCGGCGAACGTCTGGACGAGCCCGTTCTCCTTCGGGATCGGCGAGAGCATCGCCCGCGTCAGGCTCGTCGCCTTCTCCAGCGCTTCGCGCGCCTCCACGAGCGACTCGGCGACCTCGGGTCGATCGGACGCGTCCGCGGCGATGAACCCGAGTTGGATCCCGATCACGGTGAGCATGTTCCGCAGGTCGTGCGCGGTCCCGCTCGCCATCGCCAAGCTCGTCTCCGCGGCCTGCGCGAGCTGGATGCGCCGACGAAGGTCTTCGCTCTCGCTCACGTCCTCTTGGATCGCCACGAAGTGCGTCACCGCACCGTCGGCGTCCCGCACCGGGGCGAGCGTCATGCGGTTCCAGAACGTCGAGCCGTCCTTGCGTTGGTTCTTGAGCACGACGCTGCACGTCGTCGCAGTCGCGATCGCGCGCCGTACGATCGCGAGCGCCGGCTGGTCGCGATGGCGGCCCTGGAGGACGCGTGCGTTCTGGCCGACGAGCTCCTCGGGGGCATACCCGGTGATCCGCTCGACCGAGCGCGAGGCGTAGATCAGCGGGAGGTCGGGCGAGCCGGCGTGGGCGATGAGGAGGCTGAAGGGCGCGTGATCGAGCGAGTTCTCCAGGAGCTCGCGCGCGACCGCAGCTTGGCGCTCGACGTCGACGAGCACCGACCCGAAGAGGATCGCTCCAGGCGAGTCGGGGAGTGGCGTGTACTCGACGTGGTGCGAGAACTCCTCACCGTTCGGAAAGCGCACCATGCGGTGCCGGCGTACGCGCTGGCCGGCCCGTGCCTGCGCGAGCCCGTCGAGGAACCCGAGCTCGGCGCCGGGCGCCGAGAGCGCGAGCGCGTCGACGTCGTTCTTCAGCGGCGCCCCGAGCGCCCTCTCCGCCGCGCCGCGGAACGCCGCGTTCGCGACGACGACGCGCCGCTCGCGATCGATCACCGCGAGGTTCTCCAGCGCGTGCTCGAAGGCCTGCTCGGCGAGCGAGCTTCGGGTCTCGACCCGCGCGTCCGCTGCTTCGCGCGTGATGCGTCGCGCGCGGTAGATCGCGCCCTGGAACTTCGCGCCATCCAGGATGGGGGTCGCGAGCCACGTGTAGTGCTCGCCCTCGGTCGTGGGGTCCGGCGCCGCGGCCCAACTCTCTCCGCGACGCAAGCGCTCGAACGGGCTTCCCCCGTCGAGCGCGCGACGCGGGAGCGGAAGGAGGTCCGCCGCCTGCTGTCCTTTGGCTTTGCGTGACGGCGTGCGGAACTCCGCCTCCGCGCGCTTGGACCAGTGCTGCACGACGTCGTCCCGATCGACGACGACCACGATCTCGTTCGTCGCCGATTCGAGCAGTTCGGCGACACCGACGAGCAGCGCGCGAGAAGCAGGCATGATCCCCCATCGTCGCACGCGCGCGCAGCGCTACGACGTAAGGAATCGCGTCTCCCGGCGTGGCATATTGCGCCGCCTCAGGCCTGCAACGTGAACGACGTGGCGGAGCGCTCGTCCGTCCACCCCGCCCGCGCATTCGCCTCCGCCGCGAGCGCTCGCTCCCGCGCGGTCGCGTACTTACGATCCCACGCGAGGACGCGCGGCTTCATCAGCGCATGCCAGAGCGGCGGGATCATCGCGATGACGAGCGTCGTGAGGTACCCGTTCAACATCATCGGTGCGTCCGGGTAGGGGCGCAGGTCCTGGTAGGCGACCTCGCCCTGCGCGTGGTGGTGCGAGTGGCGCGTGAGGTTGAACATCGCCCACGAGCTGACGCGACGGTTCGTGTTCCACGAGTGGCGCGGCTGCACCGGCGTCGTCGGGTCGCGCACGATGCCGTAGTGCTCCATGTAGTTGACGATCTCGAGGAGCGCCTTGCCCCAGAGCGCGCACGCGACGAAGAAGAGCGCCGCCCGCGCGCCGCCCATCGCCCAAGCCCCGGCGACGAGCGCGACGCTCATGAGGTGACCGCGCAGGAAGGCGTTCGAGGGCGAAAGCACGCCGCGCCCGCGCTTGCGCAGCCGCTCGACCTCGATCTTCCACGCGCTCACGTTCCCGCGCAGCGTGGAGATGACGACGTGCGCCCACACGTTGCGGCCGCGCGGCGCGGTGGCGGGATCCTCCGTCGTCGCGACGTAGCGGTGGTGGCCGTAGACGTGCTCGATCGCGAAGATGGTGTCGAAGCTGAAGGCGAGGAGCCAACGGCCGACGAACACGGAGGCGCGATCCCACGTCCGGTGCGTGAGCTCGTGGCCGGGGATCGTGCCGACCATGCCGATCATGAGGCCGGTCACGATCCACCCCGAGACGTGATGACCCCACCCGGTCGCCTCGCGCGCGGCGAGCGCGTCGAAGCCGGTGAGCGCCTGGATCGTGCGCCCGAAGGCGAGGGGATCGCCGGGGCAGACGCTCCAGACCGCTGCGAACACGATCGTCGCGAGGAGCGGGAGCGCGAGCCAGAGCTGCACGGTCAGGATCTTCGGGTGCAGGAAGCGTGGCGTCGACGTGTCGTCGCCGAGCAGCGCATCTCCCAGGACGTACAGCCCGAGCACGCTGAGCAAACCGACCGTGGTCCACGCCTCGCCGCGGATCAGCGCGAAGAGCGCCCACAGCCCCACGCCGTGGAACGTGAAGAACTTCAGGTAGTCGAGCACGCCGGCGGCGGAGCGTGGCGCGCTCACGTCAGCGCGGGTGGTGAAGCGATCGACGTGGGCGTTCGTCACGCCGAGCGAAGCGAGCACTTCGTGCGCACGATCCACCATTGCCGGTGGCCCGCACAGGTACGCGGTGGCGGCCGGCGTGGCGACGTCGGCGAGCTTCGAGGTCACCATCCCGCGCGCGCCGGACCACGGCGCGTCGGCGGCGGCCTCCGACAGCACGGGGACGAGCTCGAAGCGTCCGCGCCACGCCTGGCGCAGCTCCTCGAGCTCGGCGAGCGCGTAGAGGTCGCGCTCTTCGCGCGCGCCGAAGAGCAGCGTCACCGGGCGTTCGTCCCCGCGCGCGCTCGCCTCGCGGAGCATCGCCAGGATGGGTGCGAGCCCGCTTCCGCCGGCGACGAAGAGGAGCGGCTCGGTCCCCGGGCGAAGCCAGAAGTCGCCGCGCGGACCGTCGATCGCGACGCGCTTCCCCGTCGGATCGGCGTCGTGGACGAAGGTCGAGAAGGCACCCCCGGGCACGCGGCGCACGAAGAGCTCGATCCGACCGTTCGCGTCGGACGGTGAAGCAAACGAATACGAGCGCGCGACGCCGGGGAGCCCTTCGATCGAGACGTCGGCGTGCTGACCCGCGCGATAGGCGAGCGGCTCGTCGAGCTTCACGGCGAGGCGGACGATGTCGTGCGTGAGCTGCTCGCGGGCGACGACGACGCCACCGACCCTCTTCGCGGTCGCCGTCGCTTCGAGCGGGGCGACAATCTCGAGCCGCACGTCGCCGAGCGCCACCGACTGGCACGCGAGGATGGTCCGCTCCGCGAGCTCCTCGCGCGTGAGGAGGTAGCTCGTGTCCGTCAGCTCGCGGACCTCGCCCTCGCGGACGCGGCAGCGGCACGTCCCACAGGCGCCGACGCGGCAGCTCGAAGGGATCGTGACTCCGCCGCGGGCCGCGGCGTCCAAGAGCGTCTCGTCACCGCTCGCTTCGACGGTTCGCCCTTCGATCTGAATGAGATGCCGGCGCGCCATGCTGCTCTCCTCGATTCAGAGCGTACGTTGCGCCCGGAAGACGGGTGAGGTCCGGCGTTGACAAAGAGGGGTCATTTGTCGCCAACGGGTGGCGCCGTTGGCCGAAGCCGTCGCCGATCAGTTGTTCGGACCGCCGTAGAACTGGCTCCCGATCTCCTGTTGGATCGCCAGCGGCGCGCCCGTCGTCTTGAGCGCCGGGTTCACGGACGATGCGAAGATGACGAACTCACCGTCGTCCGTGCAGAGCACGCCGACGATGGCACCGTCGAAGAGGATCTCGTACTCCGCGGTGTGCGTGTACGTGCCGCTGAACTCGTCCCTCTTCGACGGCGCGTTCGTGATCTTGCTGAGGATGTTCGAGATCGCCTGCTTCGACTGGTTGAGGCACGTGCTCATCGGCGTGTTGGCGCGCGGCTTGAAGTTCCAGTCCGACTGCGGGACCGCGTACGTCGTGGACTCGGCGGGGATCGTCGCGCCCTGTCCGCTGTCGAAGAGCGCTTGGAGCTGCTTCGTGATCGGCGTCGCGGCCTGGTTGGCATCCACGGCGATCGCGATCTTGTAGTTCCCCATGCAGAACGCGCCCGCCCACGCGCCGTGACGCGAGCCATCGCGCGCGGACTGGTTCGTCGCGTTCGTCTTCGAGAAGCCGTTCGAAGCGAGCGAGTTGAACGCCGAGTCGGCCTTGTTGACGCAGGTGTTGAGGTCCGTCGTCTGCGGTGACGAGACCCAATTCCAGTCCAACTTGAGCCAGCCCGGCGCATCCGGGCCAGCGTCCTTGGACTGTTGTGCGTCGGTTCCGCTGGCTGCGTCGGCGCTGCCTGCGTCGTTGCCGGAGACGGAATCGCCGACGCATGCCGTAAACAACAACAGTGCCGAAAGGATGCTGGTTGCGCGTAGGTGCACGGGCCCTCCTTCGTGGGTTGAGGCAATCTGGCGTCGGGAGGGCAACCGAACAATGGTCATTTCTCCCCTCTGCGCCATGCGTTGACAAGGAGAGGTCCTTCGCCGCCAACATGGAGCCGTTGGCCACTGCATCCTTCGTCCTCGCGAACCACTACCTGCGCCACGTGGCCGAGCAGGTGCGCAGCAGCGGCGGCGACGTCGCGCGCTGGCTCGCCGCGTGCGATCTGAAGGAGTCCGAGCTGGACCGGGTCGCTCTGGATGCGGCCACCTTCGCGAAGCTCGTGGAGCTGGCGGTCGAGACGACGAAGGAACCCGCGCTCGGGATCGTCGTCGGCCGGCACCTCGTCGCCACGACGCACGGCGTCCTCGGCTTCGCCGTCACCAGCAGCACGACCGTGCGCGAGGCGGTGGGGGTCGTGGAGCGCTTCACCGCGCTGCGCACGTCGTTCGTGACGATCCGCGCCACCATCGGTCGCGACGTCGTTCGCCTGCGTGTCGACGAGGCGCGCCCGCTCGGCTCGCTTCGGCGCCCGCTCCTCGAGGCCGTCGTGGTGAGCACGAAGTTGCTGCTCGACACCATCACCGCGGGGGCCTCACGCGTCGTCGAGGTCGGGTTCGCGTTCCCGAAGCCGTCGTACGCCTCGCTGGCGCGCGAGGTCCTCGGGACGACGGTGCGGTGGGGGAGCCGTCAGACGACGATCGCGTTCGAGAGCGCAATCCTCGACGTGCCGCTGCACCTCGCGGACGCCTCCGCGTTCGAGGCGGCGAAGGCGCTGTGCGAGCGCGAGCTCGCGAAGCTCCACGCGCGGGCGACGACCGCCGGACGCGTCCGCGAGGTGCTGCTCCAGAGCACGGCCGGGTTTCCTTCGCTCCGCGTGGTCGCTCGCTCGCTCGGCGTGTCGCCGCGGACGCTCCACCGGCGCCTCCTCGACGAGGAGACGTCGTTCCGCGCCGTCGTCGAGGCGACGCGCCGCGCGCTCGCGGTGGAGCTCGTTCGCTCGAAGGAGCGCACGATCGAAGAGATCGCGTACGCGCTCGGCTACACCGACGTGGCGAACTTTCGCCGCGCGTTCCGGCGCTGGGAAGGTGTCGCGCCGTCGAAGCGGCGTGGTCACTGACCCTGCAGCTGTCGAACCGCGTCGGCGAGGCTGGTCGGACCGCGCATCACGCCGACCGCGCGCTCGAAGACGAGCGTGCCCGCGCGGAGGGCCGTGAGCATGCCCGTCCACTCCTCGGCGTGCGCCTCGTCACGATAGCGCGAGCGAACCCAGCGCTCGACCACGCCGTCGCTCATCGGGAGCGGACGGATCGTCCGTCCGAGCGCTTCCCCGAGCACCGTGGCGACGTCGATCGCGGTCGGGCGGTTCGGGCCCTCGACCTCGATCACGTCGGGTTCGTCGTCGGGCGCGAGGAGAGCGGCGACGACGCGCTCCCCGACGTCGCGGAGAGAGACCATCGGTGTCGGTCGAGCGATGGGGCCGACGATGGACGGGAGGTAGCCGGTGCGCGTCGCGATCGCGAAGGGGAGCCGCCAGTTCTCGAAGAAGAACGCGGGTCGCACGCAGGTCGTCTGGAGCCCGGCCCACACGAGGCCGGACTCGAAGCGACCCGCGCGCCCGACGAGCCCAGGTCCGCCGTCCATGCCGTGCGCGCCGATCGAGCTGAGGAGCACGACGTGCCGGAGCGCCGACGAGAGCCGGAGCAGCTCGAGGACGACCCCGAACTCGCGCTCCATGTCGGCGGGGGAGTCGGCCGGTGGCGGTGCGAGGAACACCGAGTGGAGTGACGGCGGCCGAAGGGAGGGCGCCCGAACCCGCATGCGCTCCGCTTCGAGCTGTTGCCACGCGCGATCCCGGGGCCCGAGGACCCGAATGCTCGTCCCGCGATCGAGCAGCGTCCGCGCGACCCAACGCCCGACGCGACCGGTGTGGGTGTGCACTCCGATGGTCGCGAACCTCATGCAACCGCCTCCTCGTCCGCGCCACTGCAAGCCGCGATCCCGCGCGGCCCCGCGGGTTTTCCGCGGGGCCACTGTCGCGAAACGAAGCGACGTCGCGGAACGCGACGCCGGCGCGTCAGTTGAGGCGGCGCCGGAGCTCCCCGAGATCGACGCTGTCGAGCGGGAGCCCGACCACCTGGGCGAAGCCGACGTCCGAGAGGAGCTTGCTGCGGCCCTCGGGATCGCAGAGGTAGACGTCGCCTTCCTCGGCGTGGAGGTAGAGCGGGACCACCGCGACGCGGTGGGCTCGAATCAGCTCGCCGAGCTCGGGGTCCGTGCGCAGGCGGGCGGCGCGACCGAGGGTGGCGCGCGCGCCCCCGACGTCGTCCGGCGTTCCGTCGCAGTGATCGTGACCACACACGACGATGCGGCGTGCGCCGCGGCGGATGGCGCGGTCGAGCATGCGCCGCATCCATCCATCGCTCTTCGGGTCGCCCTGGAGGACGACGGCCGCGCCGCAGGCGGCGGCCAACGCCGCGCCGTGGTGGTCTTCGGCGCAGAGCACGAAGACGAGCTCGGGGCTCGGGCGTAGCTCGCTCCGGCGATAGGCGCGGAGCGCGTCGTGCCATCGGCTCATGGTCAGTCCTCCCCTTGGGCGCGGGTGTACGCGGCCTTCCCGTCGAACTCCTGCAGCTTCTCGACGTGCATCCAGCGATGGGTGGCGGCAACCCGCTTCAGGAGCTCGAGGAGCGTGGCGTCGTCGAGGTCGCGGTTCTCCTCGCGGAGCACGAAGCGGCAGCGGTAGTGGTCGATGCAGTCGGGCATCGCGCCCGTCGACGGGAACACCTTCGTCCCGCGGTTCGAGATCATCTTCAGGCGGAGCGGCGTGGGCCCGGCGATGGCCATCAGACTCTCGCCGAGCTGGGCCACCGGGAGCGCCGACTCGACGAAGACGTCGGCTCCGAGCGTGCGGCGCGACTTGGGCCGCACGAAGTCGGGCGCCGCGTCGACGACGGGGATCGCGAGCTGCCGGTGCTCGCGCACCTTCCAGCGCTCCGGCCGCCGTCCGAGGTTCGCGATGACCTTCTCGGTGAACGTGGTCGTCGAGACGCTGCCGTCTTGGCGGATGTCGCGCGTGTAGATCCCTTGCTCGAGCGTCACGAGGAGCGCTTGCTCGATCTGGGTGGCCGCCGCGAACTCGTCGAGGTGACGAAGCATCATCACCCCGGAGAGCAGGACCGCCGTCGGGTTGATGACGTTCTTGCCCGCGTACTTCGGAGCGCTTCCGTGGACCGCCTCGAAGATCGAGACCTCGCTCCCGACGTTGGCGCCCGGCGCGAAGCCGAGGCCGCCGATGAGCCCGGACGCCAGGTCCGAGATGATGTCGCCGTTCATGTTCGACGTGACGATGACGTCGAACTGCTCCGGGGCGCGGACGAGCTGGTGGGCGCAGTTGTCGATGATGATGTGGTTCGCCTCGATCTCGGGGTACTCCGGCGCGATCTCCTCGAAGGTTGCCTTCAACAGGCCTTCGGTGAGCTTCATGATGTTCGCCTTCGTCGCGCAGTGGACCTTGCGCCGACCCTCCGCGCGGGCGAGCTCGAACGCGATCCGCACGATCTTCTCGCAGCCCTTGCGCGACATGAGCTTCAGGCACTGCGCGACGCCCGGGGTCTGCCCGTGCTCGATCCCGGCGTAGAGGTCCTCGACGTTCTCGCGCACGATCACGAGGTCGATCCCGGCGCCGGCGAAGCGGGTGGGCACGCCCGGCATCTCGCGGACCGGCCGGATGTTGGCGTAGGTCTCGAACAGCTTGCGGAGGGTGACGTTGGCGCTCTTCTCGCCGAAGCCGACGGGCGTCTCGAGCGGCCCCTTCAGGGCGACGCGCGTCTCGGCGATCGAGGCGATGGTCTCCGGGGGCACGCCGCTCGGGAGCCCGCGCTTGAAGACCTCCGCTCCGGCCTCCCGCTCTTCCCAGGCGATTCGGACGCCCGTCGCGTCGATGATCGCGCGGGTGGCGGCGACCACCTCGGGTCCGATCCCGTCGCCCGGGATCAACGTGACGCGCTTCCGTCCCTCTCCGTCCACTCGATGGTGCATGGCGTCGCTCCTTGGTAGGATTCAGCTGACATCTGATACACGACATGTGTGTCGCGTATTTAGTGTCGTGTAACGCCGTTCGTGTGTCCGCGCAAGCAAAATGAACTGGACCTTCCTGACCAACCACGCCCACGTGCTCATCTGCATCGCTCGCGAGCCGCAAATTCGGCTCCGGGACCTCGCCGAACAGGTGGGCATCACCGAGCGAGCGGTGCAGCGGATCGTCGCCGACTTGGAGGAGGGCGGGTACCTGACGCACGAGCGCGACGGGCGCCGTAACGTCTATCGGGTGCGCGGCACGCTCCCCTTGCGCCACCCGGTCGAGAAGCACCGCAAGGTGGCGGAGCTGATTCGGCTCGGCGCGCGCGACGCCTGAGCACGAACCGCGCCCTCAGGGCGTGACCATCCACTGCTCCATCGCGAGGGAGGTCTCTCCGTGCCAGCGCGCGACCGAGCTCGCCGACGCGCTCCAGCTCTCGTCCGACTCCGTGCGTGCGCGTCCCTTCACGACGGCGAGGCGGTCGGTCTCGTCGAGCGGCCCGATCGCGAAGCGCCGCTGGCGCGTGCCCGCCGTCGTCGCGGCGTCGGCGCGGACCAGCTCGATCCGGTCGTCGGGCGCGACCACGACGTTCGCGTAGTAGACGCGCCCCGCTTCGACCTCGGCCGCGAGGACGCCGACGCTCGCGCAGGGCTCGTCGTCCGCAGCGCGGATGCAGGACGCTTCGTCCGCCGCGCGGGCGAACAGGTGGTGCTTCCCCGCCGCCACGTCGAAGGACGTCCACTCGCCGGGGTCGAGCGAGCCCAGGCGCCGCGCTCCGTCGAAGAGGATGACGCTCGTGCCCGGCGCTTCGCCGAGGCCGAGCACGATCCGTGCTTTGTGCGCAGGTGCGCTCGCGGCAGCGCGCGCAGGAGCGTGACCACACCCGCTGACCGCGAGGAGCACAGCCGCGGACAACGCGAAGAACGAACGACGCGTGAGATTCTTCATCGGGACCTCCGGAGCAACTTCGTCAGGCGTCGCCCTGCCGGGAATCGGCGCGAACGAGGAGAAGGTCGATCGCCGAGCGGGTCAGCGTCTCGACGCGAAACGGTTTGGCGAGGACGAGCGCGCCGAGCCTCCGCGCGCGTTCGTGCAGGTGCGCGTCGGGAAACGCGGTGATGAGGATGACCGGGACGTCGATCCCGCTGCGGCGAAGGAGCTCGACCAGGTCCAACCCGAGGCCGACGGGCATGCGATGGTCCGTCACGATCAGATCGAAGGCCGCGCCTCCCGGGTCGCTTCCGAGGACGCGGAGCGCATCGAGGCCGTTTCGGGCTTCTTCGACGGCGTAGCCTTCCTCGAGCAGCACGGAGGCGAGCGAGCTTCGGAGCTCGTCGTCGTCCTCCACGACGAGGACGCGGGCGACGCCGGGGCTCCGGCGCGGCTCGGTCGGCGCTTCGTCTTCCCAATCGTGTCCGAGAGCTTCGTGTGCGTGCATGGGGACCTCCATCGACGATGGAGTCAGCACGTCACGTGCCAGCTACGGAGTCGGCGATTTCGGCGCGAAGCGGAGCGGCGAGCGCATGCGCGATGTTGCGATCCTCGGCACCGTCGCGAATCGCGGCACGCGCGCCCGAGCGCCCGAAATATGAATGGCGAGCCCGCCGCTGCTTCCGTAGTTGAACGCCCATGCCATCGTCATCGCGCCGCGTCGTCCCGAAGTGCTCGCCGGATCTCGCTCGGAGCGGGCAGCCCCTCCTCCTGAAGCGCGAGGATGAGGGCGCGGTCGCTCCCGTAGCCGAGCGATGCCGCGACCTGCGCGACCGTTGCATCCGGCGCGCCGAGGAGCGAGACGGCGGCGTTCACGCGGACGTGACGCAGGGTGCTTCGGAAGGAGGTCGGGGGCATGCGGACGGCACGAAGGTAGCGCTCCAGCCGGACGCGGGCCTGCCGTTCGCTCGCGCCGAGGCGCGCCGCGAACTCGGGCCAATTGGGGCGGGTGGAGAGCTGCGAGAAGGTCGACGAAAGGGCGTCGGCGACGCGCTGGTGGGTGCGGTCGACGGCGACTTCGCCCGGCGACCACGCAGAGACGGCGATCCCCAACCCGCGCGTCCATTGCGCGACGTCGGCGAGCAACGCGGGCTCGGGCTCGTCGCGTTCGACGCGCTCGGCAAGGCTTCGCGCGCGCGCGAGGTCGCGGCGGGACAGCGGGAGGTCGGCCGTCGCGCACGCCGCACCGCGATCGGCGGCCCACTCGACGACGAACGCGCGGAACGAACGCCCGCACCAGCGTTCATGCTTCGGTCCCGCGTCGTCGGTCAACGCCGTGCCTGGTTCGAGCACGAGCTCGCGCGTGCCTCGCAACAGGTACGCCCCGTCGAGCGGGACGACGAGTTGGCCGCTCACTCCTTCGGGCGTCAGCGGTGCGCAGGCTCCGTCGAGGAGCGCGCGATCGAAGCCGAGTCCGTCGAGCGCGATCACGTAGGCGCGGACGCCGGCGCCGAGCACCGCATGGTGGCTCCGTCGGCGCACCGTCCCGAGCAGACGCACTTCGCGGCGCAGGTGAAGCATCGCGCCCCCAGGATACGCTGGTTGGCGCTCGTCCTCCCTCTCGTGGCGTCGTTCGTGGGTTGCCGGAAGCCCACGCCGGTGACCGTGGACCGGGGATCGGTCGCGACGACGGCCGTCGTGCGCGAGACGTACACGACGAACCTCCACGCGAGCCAGCCGGCGAACTTCCTCTCGTGCAATGGGTCCCAAGCGGGCTACGACGTCACTCGCGACGGCAAGGTCACGTGGACGCCGATGGCGCCCGAGACGAAGGAGCTCTGCGTCTACGTCTCGCCGAAGGGCAGCTCGTCCACCCGCTTCACGTGGACGGTCACGGCGAGCTGGCCCGTCGGTCGATCTCCGGCCGACGCACGCGCGGCAGTGGAGGGTCTCCGCCGCGAGCTGGCTGCCGTGTCCACCGCGAGCGCGCCGTGGAAGTGCTCGGCCGACGTCGTGCAGGCTGCGCGGGGGACGCCGATCCCGGTCGTGCTCCACGACGACCTCGTGGGGCCCGTCGGACCGAGGCACGCGCTCGGGGGATGGCGCCCCGTCCCGTTCCTCGCGGATCTGGAAACCGACCCCGGGAAGGCGTGGGCGCTCGACGCGGCGGCCTGGGTCTTCGTCGTCGAGCCGTCGAGCTACGTCGAGCCGGTGCTCGGGTTGAACCATCACTTCGAGAGCGGATCGTTCGTCGGCGCGTTGGTGCTGGTCGACCGCAAGGCGAAGACCGCTCGGTGCAGGGCGCGGCTCGCGTTCGAGTCGAGCGAGCTCGTGTACACGAGCGGCGACGAGGGCGTGCGGCGCGACTTCCTCGAGCGCGGCACGCATGCACTCTTTACCGCGCTGGCGTCACTCGGCGCGCCGCCACTCGAAGCCGACCTCCCGAACATGCCGCCGGAGATCCTCGCGCGGTCGAAGTGACCGAGCGGGATCATGAGGTCGCGATTCCCAGCCGGATCCTCGCTTCCTCCAGCGGGAGCGGCATCAGCTCCCAGTAGTCCCATTTCCCCATCACGTCGACGCGGACGCGGCGGCCCCGAACGAACGCGGCCACTGCGCGCGCCGGATCGAACGCCCCGCGCGCGGGCATCACGACGGCGGGGCTCACCGCGAGCCCGAGGTGGAACGTCGCGAGCACGGTCACGAAGAAGGTGAACGACTCCCCGTCCGCGCACGCGGCGTAGAACGCGCCGAGCTCGCACTCGCCCGCCGGGTCCGTGTCGTACCCATTCAAGACGTGCATGAGATCGTGGTGCACCATGCGCTCGGGCAGGCCGCCCTTCTCGCCGGGGAAGCGGAGCCCGCGAGACGCGAAGTGCTCGGTGACAGCGCGCCCGTACGATCCCGGAGGAGCGTCGGCCAGCGCGCGGAAGCGCGCTGCGAGCTCGGGATCGCGGTGCAGGCCGAGCAGGAACGAGAGCACGTAGCCCACTCCGGCGATGCCTTCTTCCTGCCAGATCCTCCGAAACATCCGCCGCGCGTCGGGCGAGCGCGTCGCGAGCGCGCGCTTCACCGCGCCCGTTCGCCGCTTGCGGAGGGCAGGGAGGAGCTCCACGAACGGCGAGCGCACACCGAGCTCGCGCGCGATCGCGAGGACCTCGCGCTCGCGCGGGAGGGGGACCTCGCCCGGCATGCAGGCCACGATCACGAGCGCATCGACCAACGCGCGGCGCTCGCGCGGCTCCGGGAATGCCGCGCTCGGGTCCACCGAGCTGCGATAGACCCCCACGCCGAGCGCCGGGGCGAGGACCGCGAGGAGCTCTGCCGTGCGCTCGTCGATCGGCAGCCCACCGGCTCGTGCGATGCGCTCGGCGCAGCCCATCGCCGCCCGAGCTTGCTCCGGCGTGAGAGCGAGGGCATGCGCGAGGGCCGAAGTCTCACCGTGCTGCATGCGTCCATTATTGCAACACAAGTTGCAATGTCAATCCGTCGCCGTCGCGATCGGGTAAGCTCGGCGCCGAGCGTGAAGAAGCCCGGAACGAAACGACCGCGGCGGGACGCGGGCCGCCCGCGCGGCAAGCCGATCGAGGACGCGATGCTGACCGAGACCCTCGCGGAGCTCGCCGCGCACGGGATCGATGGCGTGAGCGTCGACCGGATCGCGCGTGCCGCGAAGGTGAACAAGACGAGCGTCTATCGGCGCTTCGGGACGCGCGAAGCGCTCGTCGCAGCCGCGCTCCAGCGCGTCGCGGGCGACGTGAGCGAGCAGCTCACCGATCAGGGCTCGCTCCGCGGCGACCTGATGCTCGTCGCCGAGCGCGTCGCGGCGCTCCTCGCGTCGCCGATCGGAGCGAGCCTCGCGCGCGCCGCGCTGAGCGAACCGCGACCGTCGCCGCTCTCCGCGCTCGCCACGCGCGAGATGGAAGGGCCGCGTGCGGCCGCCCTCGCGATGGTCGAGCGCGCGCGCGCCCGCGGGGAGTGGCGAGCGGGCGTCGGTCCCGAGGCGGTGCTCGCGGCGCTCGTCGGCGCGCTCCTCCACAAGGCGCTGCTCGAGCGCCGACCCGTGACGAAGAGCTTCGTGCGCGAGGTCGTCGAGGTGCTCGCGGGCGGCGTCATGCCGCGCTGAACGGCGGCGTTCGCTCAGCGCGCCGCCGCGAGCACGCGAACGTCGTGCGTGCGTTGCGCCACCTCGTCGTCGCGGAACGCCAGCGGGAGATGCTCCGCCTTCGCCCACGACGATTGGAGGTTCCCGTAGAACGGATCGCCGGGCGTCTCGCTCGTCCCGAGCGCCAGATCGAACGTGGTCACGACCCGACCTTGGTCGTCGAACCCCATCACCATCCGGTACAGCGGCGCGTCGTCCGGGTGCGCTTGCTGCGCCGGGCTCGCGCCGTCGAAGAAGGGGGCGTTCGCGACCGAGATCGTGTCGAGCCCGCCTTCGATCGGGGTCGGGTCGAGGAGGAGCTTCTTCCCGTACGCGTTCGGGAAGAGCGCGCGCATCTGATCGTCCCAGCGGAGCTTGCCGACGTCCGTGGTCTGGAACCGCGTCGTGAGCCAACCGAGCGTGTCGTCGAGCGCTTGCAGGAAGAGCAGGTTCCTCCCGCCCGGCGCGGGGAGGAGCGCGTCGCTGCCCGTGAAGCGCGCCTCCGTCACGTTGCGCAGGAGCCCGGGCCAGAACGGCGGTGACTTCTCCGCGACCGCCTCGAACAACGTCTTCGTCGCGAGGGGCTCGAACACGCGCCGCGCCGCGAACCAGACGACGGCGGTGAAGACGAGGGGCTCCCCGCGGTCGTGGAGCATCCGCCCGTCCCACGCGCCGAGCGCCGCGGCGAGCGCGGTCACGTCGGTTCGGTTCGCGTACGCGGCGAGCGCCGGCTCCGTCGCGATCGCCTTCACCGCCGCGGCGATCTCGGGGAGGAACGTCGCTGCGAGCGGGCTCTGAACGTCGCGCTGGATGCGCTCGAGCTCCGGGCGCCCGATCGGCGTGCCGGCCTTCACGAGCGCGTCGAGCTCTTCGTCGATGCGCTGGAGCCGGAACCCGTTCGCGAAGTAGGTGCCGTAGTAGAAGGGATCGTTCTCGACGTTCCCGTCCGCGGTGTGCCCCCACGGATCCGTGTTCGCCGAGCCGAACCAACCCACCGCCGGGTTCGCGAGGTGCGGGAGGCGGCTCGCGTCGAGATCGACGCCCGTCCACAGCGTGGACGCGTCCTTCCCGTCGAGGATGTGCCACGGCATCGGGTGGCTCGCCGGATCACCACGATCGGGGATCGCCGCGTGGACGTGGTGCAGGAGATCGGTCGCGTCGGCGGCGAGGAAGTTCTGCGCGCCCACGTCGATGAGATCGGCCGCCGCTTGGAAGTCGGCGACCGTCTGCGCCCGGTCCATCGCGAGGTAGGCGGAGAGCTCCCGCGTCGGGCGGAACCCCACCCACTGGAACAGGATCGCGTTGCCCTTCACGAGGAACGAACGCGGGACGGGGAGGATCACGTCGGGCAGGAGCACGCCGAAGCCGGGCACCTCGTGGACGTCCACGTCTTCCACGGTGCCGGTGCCGACCTTTCCGTCGTCGCGCACGAGGATCTTCTCGGTCCGCGTGACGACGGGGCGGACGCTCCCCCCGAGTGTGATCGACTTGAAGTCGGGGTCGGCGTCGACGTCCCACAGATCCATGACGTCGGCGAAGTTGTTCGTCGCGGTCCATCCGACGCGCTCGGTCTGCCCGAGCTCGACCGCAGGCGTGCCGACGAAGCTGAAGCCGAACACGTCGACGGCGCCGCCGTGGAGGTGGAGCGGGTAGAGGCGCGTCGGGTTCGTGAGCGCTTGGTGCGGATCGCCGCAGACCCACGGCTTGCCGTTCGCGCTCTTCGCTGCGGTGACGCCCCAGTTGTTCGAGCCGAGCGGGCGATCGGGCCACGCGCGCGGGCCGCGGAAGGCGCCGGCGGGGAGCGGTGCGCTCGTGCCCGGCGCGGGCGGAGGTACCTTCGGGAGCGGGGCCTTGCCGCCGGTGAAGGGCTTCATCGGGAAGACGTCGTACGCGGGCTGGACGAACGGCACCTTCTTCGCGAAGTCGGGGGCCAGGTTCAGGATCGCCGTCGCGAGGATCTCCGCGTCGAGCGAGCTCGAGAGCCCGAACGCGAGGACTTTGCCGATCGCGAACGCGTGACTGACCTTCCACGGCTCGGGGACGAAATCGAGCTCGTCGGGACCGAACCCGTAGGGGCGGGGGACCTCGCCGCGCGCGATCTCGGCGATGCGCGCGTTGACGCCCGCGACCCACGCGTCGGCGTCGCGCGCATCGGCGGGCCGCTCGGCGCGGATGCGCGCTTCGTCCTGCTCGCCGAGCCGCGCGAAGCCGAACGTGCGTGCGCCGACGTCCGCCTTCTTGCTCGCCGCGCCGAAGAGCTCGGCCGAGCGCCCGAGCGCTTGCCGCCGCGAGAGCTCCATCTGGAAGAGCCGATCGCGCGCCATCGCGTAGCCGGCGCCGAAGAACGCGTCCGCTTCGCTTTCGGCGTACACGTGCGTGATGCCCAGGTCGTCGCGCACGAGCCGCACGTCCGCGGTCGGGAACGACGAGACCGGCGGCGGCTCGGAGAACGAGCAGCTCAGCGAGGCGACGACGCCGCCCAGGACGGCGAGTGAGACGTGGCGGCTCATTGCGGGTCACACGGTCCGCTGCAGTACGCCTTCACGACGCCCGTGCGGAAGAACTCGTTGGACTGCTCGATGCTCGGCGGAAGCTCTCGCACCGTGTCGTGCGGGTCTTCGCCCTCCTTCATCGGGAGGTTGGCCTTCGGCGCCGGCGGCAACCCGAACTCGTACTCGACGAGGACCGACTCGTCGGTGAAGGGGCCGTCCACACTGGGCACGCCGAAGACGGTGCGGTTCGTCGGCGAGAGGTTCTTCGCGCCGACCGTTCGCGCGATGACGTGGGCCCCGAGCGGCGTGACCTGGTGGTCGCCGATCGCGGCGTGGATGAGCACGCGGTGGGCCGGCGTGTTCGGGAGCGTGTCCTTCGCGAGGTAGGGCGCGTAGCCGTCGGGCTCGGTGCGATCCCACGTGATCTGCAGCAGTGCCTCGACGAGCCGGAGATCGAGTCCGTTCGGGAAGCCGCCCTTGAGTAGGAAGCGGAACCCGCTGAAGTCGGCGCTGCGGTCGAGGAGGAGCGTGTACGGCATGCCCGGCTCGCCGAGGAGCCCGCGCGTGACGTCGGTCGTGAGCGCCATGTAGGTCGTGCCGAAGATGCCGCCTTGGCTGTCGCCGCGGTAGTAGCGCTTCGTCGGGTCGATGATCGGCTTGCCGCCGACCTGCAGGTTCGGATCGCCGACCATTCGCCCGGACATCATGCGCATCGCGAGGAGCGAGTTGATGATGCCTTGGTGCTGGCGGTCGACGGCGTGGCGGAAGAGGTTCAGATCCTGCGTCGCCGCCGCCGTGACGGTGTCGACGTCGGCGCTGGCCATCCCGACCCAGTCGACGGCGATCCCGACGTAATCGTGTAGATTGCAAATTTTGGCGAAGTAGCCGTCGATGCCTTCGTTGCGGCTCCCGAGCAGGCCGTGGCCGTTCTGCAGGATCGCAGCGGGAGCATCCGGCGTCGCGCTCTTCGGGACGAGGACGACGAAGGGATACTCGGCGGTCCCATTGCGCTTCGGCTTGCCGTCGGGGCCGCGCACGATCACGCCGCCCGGATCGGGTTTGTCGAGGTAGAGCGGCACTTTCATCATCCCGCGGAGCCGCAGCGCGAGCTCGGGGTTCGGGTCGGCTTTGACCTCGGTGAGCGTGTACTCGGGGCCTTGATCGCCGACGAACGCGAGCGCGTCGTCGCGCATGGCGACCAGATCGCGCGTCGTGTTGTCGCGGCTCGCCGTCGTGTAGTCCCACGCGAGCAGGAGTGACGAGCGCTCGATGCCCGCGCTCTTCAACTTCGCGAAGACGTCCTCGAACGCGGCGCGACGCGCCTCGAACTTGGCGCTCGTAGTGGTCTTGCCGTCGCGGAGCGCACGGAAAGCGGGGCTCGGCGTGATCGGAGCGCCGTCCACGTCGACGAGCCCGCGCACCGCGACGATGTAGCGGTGTGCGTCCTTCAAGCGGACGACGGGCCGAATCATCAACGCGCGATCGTCTTCCTTGAAGGTCGCCGCGTCGATCTCGGCGAAGTGCGGGACCAGCTCTCCGGTCTCGGCGTCGAGCAGGATCGTCTTCGACGACGGCACGATCGTGTCGGCGATGTGGTCCTCGTCGGAGAGCCCGGTGGACGCGAGGCGGGGGAAGAACGCGAGCGCCTCTTCGCCCGGCGAGAAGCCATCGTGCTCCGCGAACGGGAGCGGATCGATCGCGGCCGCGCTCTGCGGGACCGGGAGCATCGGCCCGAGCTGGAGTCGCGTGACGCCGTCGCTGCCCTTCACGCGCCAGAGATCGTTCGGAAAGGGATAGCCGCAGTGCTCCGGTTGGATCGGATCGCAGCCTTCCGCGATCCCCGCGTAGGGATCGATCGGCGTCTCGTCAGGTGGACCCGACGAGCAGCCGAAGAGGACGGCAACTACGATCCCAATCGCCCTACCGAGAGGTTGGCCCCGCATGGCGGCGTTATACCGGACATTGGTCCCGGATGCCAGACGCTCGTCAGCGGCGCTTTTTCCCGAACTTCTTCTGCTTCTTCTGGACCTGGCGAGCGGCGTTCTTGTGCTTCTTCTTGCCGCCGTCCCGTTTGGGGCCCTGGCCGTCGTGCGCGCGCGCACCGGGCCGCTCGCGCCCGCGTGCAGGCTCGTGCTTGCCGCGCGGGGCGTGCTTCTGCGGCTTCCCGTTCCCGCGCCGACCGCCGCGGCTCTCGCGCGGTCCGTCTTCGCCGTCGGCCGAGGCCGCGCGCTTGCCATAGACCGTGCGCCGGATGATCGAGACGTCGATGACCTCGACCATGAGCCGATCGCCGAGCGCGATCGAGTTGCCCGAGCGCTGGCCGACGGCG
The DNA here is from genome assembly GCA_044224495.1 of Polyangiaceae bacterium. Classification (GTDB taxonomy): domain Bacteria; phylum Myxococcota_A; class Polyangia; order Polyangiales; family Polyangiaceae; genus JBGAKG01. Next base: position 144,300 of record JBGAKG010000022.1, read on the forward strand.
CGGAGCCCGGAGTCGTCGAGCTCGTACCGATCGGCGCCGAGATCCTCCCAGCGGAGCAGCACGTCGACGAACGGCGAGTCGAGCGCGACGAACACGCCCGAGCCGACCATCGCGGTGACCGAGCCCTCGAAGAAGCTCCCGACCTTGTCGCGCATGAGCGCCGCGCGATAGAGGTCCGAGACCGAGCGCTCGACCTCCATCGCCTTGCGCTCGTTGGTGGACGCCATCACGGCGGCGGTCTGCAGATCGGTGACCGCCTGCTGGCTCTTGTCGATCTTCTGCCCGAGCGCGCGGGCGTGCACCGCGCGGTGGACCACCAAGTCCGGGTAGCGGCGGATCGGCGACGTGAAGTGCACGTACGCCTTCGACGCGAGCCCGAAGTGCCCGAGGTTCGCGGTGTCGTACGTCGCCTGCTTCATGCTGCGGAGGAGCAGCATGTTGAGCACGGCTTCGCTCTCGTGGCCCTTGAAGCTCTTGAGGAGCTCGGACAACGCGCGCGGATCCTGCGTGGCCTCGGCATCGGCCGCGATGCCGAGCTGGGCGCACATGTCGAGGAACCGGACGATCTTCTCCTGATCGGGCGGCTGGTGGATTCGGTAGATGGTGGGGATCGCGTCGCCCGACAGCGTCTGCGCGACGACCTCGTTCGCGAGGAGCATCAGCTCTTCGATGAGCTGGTACGCCTTCGTGACCCCCGGGTCCTGCGTGCGCTTCTTGACGTCGATCGGCTTGCCGTCCTCGTCGAGGACGATCTTCGCTTCCGGCAGCTCGAAGTCGAGCGCGCCGCGCTTCATGCGCTTGCCGCGGAGCAAGCGCGAGAGGTCGTTGGCGATGCGCAGGCCTTCGACCATCGCGTCGGCCTTGGGCTCGCGCGGCGGAGCATCGGTGAAGCCGAGCGCGCGCGCGACGCCGCCGTAGGTGAGCTTCGCGGCGCTCTTCATGAAGCCGCGGACGAGCCGCGTCTTCTTGATGTTGGCGCCCGCGTCGAGCTCGACGACCGCGCAGAGGCAGAGCCGAATCACGTCCGGCAAGAGCGAGCAGAGGTTCGACGACAGCGCTCGCGGCAGCATCGGGATCGCGCGGCTCGGGAGGTAGACGCTGCAGCCGCGGGCGCGCGCCTCTTCGTCGAGCTTGGTGCCCGGGCGCACGTACGAGCTCACGTCGGCGATCGCGATCCAGGCGCGGTAGCCGCCGTCCGGCAGGCGCTCGACCCAGACAGCGTCGTCGTGATCGCGCGCGTCCTCCGGGTCGATCGTCGGGAGCGGGATGTGGGTGAGGTCCTCGCGGCCTTCGAGCATCGCGACCGGGACCTCGAGACCGTAGGCCTCGGCCTCGGCCACGGCGGCCTCGCCGTGGAGCTCTTCGATCTGCTCGGTGACGAGGATCTTCTGGACCTCGACGTTGAGCTCGCCGGGGCGGCCGAGCACGGCGTCGAGGCGACCCTCGGGGTTCTCCTCCGGCGACGTGGGGAACCGCGTGATCGTGACGACGGCAGCGTCGCCGTCGTTGCCGCTGTTGCCCTCGGGGCCGGTCACGTCCATCGACGCGGTGAGCACGATCGGACCGCGGACCCGCGTGTCGTCTGGCTCGAGCCAGGCGCTCTTGCCGCGGCGACGGAGCACGCCTGCGACGCGCTTGGTCTGGCGTTGGACGATCTCGGCGATCGCGCCTTCGAGGCCGCGCGCGTTGCGCCCGACGACGGAGACCTTCACGCGGTCGCCGTGGAGCGCTCCGCTCAAGGCTTCGCGCGGGACGAACACGTCGTTGCCGGTGCCCGTCGCGACGAAGCCGAAGCCACGCTGATTGACGGTGAGGACGCCCTCGAGCAGCTCGGGCTCACTGCGGCGCGAGCGCGGCGCGTGGGCGGGCTCGGCGTGCTCCGTGCGGCGCGACTTGGGGCCGTGCGACCGGGTGTCGTGCGACTTGGCGTCGTGCGACTTGGGGCCGTGCGACTTGGGGCCGTGCGACTTGGGGCTGTGCGACTTGGCGTCGTGCGACTTGGGGCCGTGCGACCGGGGCGCATCTTCGCGCTTCGGGAGGCCCTTCGGCTCACGGCGGCGGAGTTTGTAGGCGTCACCCGGGAGGGCGACGACGAGCCCTTCGTGGCTCAAGTCGTCGAGCATCCGCCCGATGGCGCCGATTTTGTCGTGACGACCGAGCCGGCCGGCGATGTCACGCAGCTTCTGCGGAGCGCCGTCCTTGGCGAGGAGGTCCAGGATTTCGTTCTTCTTGGGGAGGCCGGAGGCCATGCGCCTCCGTTCGTAGCGGAGAACTCCGCGAGACGGGAAACAATCGTTAGTCATGAATCAAGCGGCCCGACCGACGGTCCGGGTGCGTGATTGCTGACGTCGCTGACGTTTGCGCGGACCGTCGGCGGGCATGGGCAGGCGCAGGGGCATGCGCAGGTGGAGAGAGTGTGGGAACAAAGTCGCGGGGCTTTGCGCTATCTCTCCGTAGGAACGCGTGAACAGCCCCGAAGCCGCCGCCCCCGCGACCCCACCGGACGAAGACGACGCCAGCCCGGCGTTCAAGCGCGCCGTCCTCGGTGGCATGGTGTTCTTCACGGCGGCTGGCCTCGCCGCCAGCACCGCGCTGCTCATCGACTACCTCCGTCCCGCGCCGCTCTTCTGTGGCGAGGGCGGCGGGTGCGGCGCGCTGAAGCACTCCGATTGGGCCGCTTGGTTCGGCATCCCCACCCCGGTCTTCGGCGTGGTCGGCTTCTTGGTGCTCGGGGTGCTCGCGCTCCTGCGCGGCGAGATCGTCCGCTTCGTGAACCTGGTCGTGGCGACCGCGGGCGGGTGCTTCGCCGCCTATCTGATCTTCCTGCAGATCACGCTCGGGCACATCTGCCCCTACTGCATGGTCACCGACGTCTCGATGATCGTCCTCGTCGGCCTCGCGCTCGCGCGGCTCCGGAACGACGTGGACGGTCCGGCCGAGCCCCAGAAAGCCGGCGCGCTCGCGCTCGCGTACCTTGCCGCGCTCGCCGCTCCCTTCGCCCTCCACGTCGCGAACAAGCCGAAGCTCCCGCTGGTCGTGGCGGACGAGATCCGCGAGACCGGACCGGGCCGCGTCACCGTCGTCGACTTCGCGGACTTCGAGTGCCCCTTCTGTCGCAAGACGCACGCGAACGTCCAGCCGCTCGTCGCGGCGTACGGACCGCGCGTGCGCGTCGTGCGGAAGCACGTGCCGCTCTCGCACATCCACCCGCACGCGCTCGACGCGGCGAAGGCAGCCTGCTGCGCGGAGCGGATGGGCCACTCCGACGACATGGCCGACGCGTTGTTCACCGCGCCCCTCGACCAGCTCACGCCCGACGGTTGCAGCGACCTCGCGGCGCAGCTCGGGATGGATCGCGCCGCGTTCCGCGCCTGCCTCGACGACCCCGCGATCGCAGCTCGGATCGAGGCCGATCGCGCGGCGTTCAAGACGACCGGCGCCCACGGGCTCCCCACGATCTTCGTGAACACGCAACGGCTCGAGGGTGCGCAGGAAGCGGACGCCTACAAGAACGCCTTCAAGCGCGAGTTCGGCGAGTAGTTTTTGCTATGCTCCGCCGCCTCGCATGCGCCTGGCCTCGAAGCTAGCCTTTCCCGCCGCTCTCGCGTTCGTCGCGCTCGCCCTCTCGGCGTGCCCGGAGCCGAAGACGCCGGAGTCCGTGTGCAGCGCCAAGTGCGAGAAGGATCTCGCGCCCAAGTGTGACGACAAGGCGTGCGAGCGTGGCTGTCTGTTCGTCCTCGATCGCCTGGTGGAGAACGAGGGCGACAACGTCCTCGCCTGCATGAAATCGGCGAAGGAGTGCGACGACAAAGCGTGGGCCGACTGCGCCGCGCGGATCGGCGTGCACGCCGACGGCGGTCCGGGTGCTCCGCCGCCCCCGCCGGAGGAGTGACGTGCCGATTCGCATCCGCGACGATCGCAATCGCGTGGTCCACCTGCCGGGGCCGCCGCGGCGCGTCGTGTCGCTCGTCCCGAGCGACACGCTCAACGTGTGCGCGTTGGGCGGCGCGAGCGCGCTCGTGGGTCGCACCGACTACTGCGATCTCCCCGCCGACGTCGTCGCGAAGATTCCGAGCGTCGGGGGAACCAAGAACCCGCGCGTGAAGGACATCCTCGATCTCGCGCCCGATCTGGTGCTCGCGAATCAAGAGGAGAACACGCGCAAGGATCTCGAGGAGCTCGCGCAGGCCGGCGTGAAGCTCGTCGTCGCTTTCCCCAAGCGCGTCGTCGAAGGGCTCGCGCACCTCGCGCGTCTCGCGCGCGTCTTCGGCGTGGAGCGGGATGCGAACGTGCGCGAGCTCGTGAAGCACGGCTACGACGCCCTGGCCGAGGCGGAAGCGCACCCGCCGCCCACCCGCGTCCGCGTCTTCTGCCCGATCTGGATGGAGCCGCTGATGACGATCCACGGCTCGACGTTCATCTCGGACATGCTGCGCGTGGCGGGCGCCGACAACGTGTTCGCCGATCGCGAGCGGCGCTACCCGCTCGCCGCGGATTTGGGTCGCGCGGAGCCGCTCCCGAAGGAGCGCACCGAAGAACGCGACGTCCGCTACCCGCGCGTCACGCTGGAAGAGGTCGATGCGCGCGCGCCCGACGTGGTGCTCCTTCCGGACGAGCCACACCCGTTCACGGAGGACGACGCGAAGGTCTTCCGCGCGCTCGCGCGCTTCGCCGGAAAGCCGACCGCGGTCCGGTTCGTGAGCGGGAAGGATCTCTGCTGGTACGGCGCGCGGAGCGTCGAGGGGATCGCGCGCGTTCGGGACCTGGTGCGCTGATCGGTCAGTCCGCGATCGGCAGGTAGAGCTCCGTCAGGAGCTCGGCCGTCGGCGTCGACCGCGGGTCGTTCACGTAGACCTCGTACGACGGCCCTTCGCCGACGCGGTGGCCGCTCTTCGGGAGCCAATCGCCCATGAGCTTCGCCCACGTGTCGGCGAGGTGCGCGTACGTCCCGTGGTGGGTGGTCTTCGCGTAGCGCCCGGCAGGCAGCGTCGCTTCGGTGACCCCCGCCGGGAGCTCGGCGTCGTCGGTGACGACGAGCGCAGCGTCGGAGCGGAGCTCGCTCGGCGCCGTGGTCTCGGGATCGTCGTGGTAGAGCGCCAGCATCGCGGGCTTCGCGTGCGCGTACAGTCCCGCCGCGCCCGCGATCGCGCCGAGGCGATGGAACGCCTCGCCAATCTCCGGGTACGGGCCGACGTGGCGGACGGTGGCGAGACGGAGCCGCGGGCGAGCTTCGATGACGACGTTCATGGTGGAGACGGAGTCTAGGCCTGCCGATGGCCGTCGACTTGACCGCGCTTGCGCATTTCGTACACCGGGCTCGATTATTTTTGGCGGCCATGTCCATTTCGGTGGGCCCCGGCGTCGTCCCGGCAGAACCTGCACCGTCGCAGGTCGTTTCGGAGGTTCCATCGTGAAATTCCTGTTCCTGTATCGAAAGCCCGCCGACCCTCGCTCCCAGCCCTCCGCCGCCGAGATGCAGGCGGGCTATGTCCAGTGGAAGAACTGGATGACCAAGTACGCGAAGGAGATCATCGAGCAGCCGCCGCCGCGTTCGGGTCCGAAGCCGGGGGGCGTCTCCGCCGTGGTTCGGGGCGGGGCGTTGACGGACGGCCCCTTCGTCGAGGGCAAGGAGATCGTCGCCGGCTGGTCCTTCATCGAAGCCGAGTCTCTCGCGGCCGCCGGCGAGATCGCGAAGGAGGTGCCGATGTTCGCGAGCGTCGAGATCCTCGAGATCACGAGCTTCTGACGATGGCGGCGCCCGGGCTCCCCGAGCACTTCTTTCGGCGCGAGCTCGGGCGCATCGTCTCCATCCTCTCGCGCCGCTTCGGCGTCCATCGGCTCGAGCTCTGCGAAGACGCCGCGCAGACCGCGCTGCTCCAATCCGTCCAGGCGTGGGCGGCGCAGATGCCCGACGATCCGGGCGCCTGGCTCTACCGCGTCGCGCAGAACCACGTGCTCGACGAGCTGCGGCGCGAGAAGCGCGACGAGCGCTACCAAGCGGAGCCACAGCTCACGCACTCCGAGCAGAGCGTCGAGGACGACGTGCTGCGGCTCCTCTTCGTCTGCGCCGATCCCGCGATCGCGCCCGAGTCGCAGCTCGTCCTCGCGCTGAAGACGTTGTGCGGCTTCAGCACCGAGGAGATCGCGCTCCGGCTCTTCCAGAGCGCCGATGCGGTCCACAAGCGGCTCCAGCGCGCGCGCGCCGCCCTGCGCGAGCACGCGGAGGTCCAGACGATCGCGCCCGAGCGCGTGGAGAGCGTGCTCCACATGCTCTATTTGCTCTTCAACGAGGGCTACAGCTCGTCCCAACCCGACCGCGTGATCCGGCGCGAGCTCTGCGACGAAGCGCTTCGCCTCGCGCTCATGCTGCGCGAGAACCCCGAGGGAGCGCGGCCCGAGACGGACGCGCTCATCGCGCTCATGTGCTTCCACGGGGCGCGCTTCGATGCGCGCGTCGACGGGGAGGGTGGTCTCTTGCTCCTCGAAGAGCAGGACCGCTCGCGCTGGGATGCCGAGCTGATCGAGCGCGGCGTCCGGCACCTCGCGCAGTCGGCGCGCGGCTCGTCACCGTCGCGCTACCACGCCGAGGCGGGGATCGCGGCCGAGCACTGCCTCGCGCCGTCGGTCGCGGCGACGGACTGGGAGGCGATCGTGGCCCTCTACGACACGCTCGAGCGGCTCGCGCCGTCGCCGCTCAACGTGATGAACCGCGCGATCGCGCTCGCAGAGTGGAAGGGGCCGGAGGCGGGACTCGCCGCGCTTCGGGCGCTGGAGGCGCCGAGCTGGCTCCAGAGCTACTACCTCTGGGACGCGACGCTCGGGGAGCTCCACCGCCGGCGCGGGGATCGCGACAACGCGCTCGTGCACACGAAGCGCGCGCTCGCCGCCGCGCCGACGACCCCGGAGCGCGCGCTCCTGGAGCGCCGGCTGAAGACGATCTCTTGAATCAGTGGTGCTTGCCGGCGACCCACTCGTTGAGGAAGACGGCGCTCTTCTCCCACCCGGCGCGCAGGTTCTTCTCCAGCGTGGACTCGAGCATCCCGCCGAGCCCGAAGACCTTCCCCTCGATCTTGATCTCCCCGACGCGGCGGCACTTCCCTTCGCCGACGGGCTCGCAGCGGATGGTCCCCTCGGTCGAGAGCTTGTCGGACGGGGAGTTCTTCCACTTCCAGACCTTCGTCGCGCGGTCCCAGGTCCCCTCCTCGAGGTAGGCGAAGCCGTCGCCGAGCATCTTCGCGATCGGCCCCGGCACGTCGAGCTTGGGCGTCACGCGCACGCTGCGGACGATCGTCTTGTCGTTCTCCTCGTGCTTGAGGATCTCGTACTTCGGGAACTGCAGGCCCTTCGCGTACAGCGCCTCGTTGTAGGCGCGGTCGAAGAAGGTCTTCCAGAACCCTTCCACGTCGGTGGCGATCTCGTGCACGAGGGTGAACGTCTTCATCTTCGTCGTCTCTCCTTCACTCGTTCCGCTTGAGCATGGGGCGGAGCAACGTCTTGAGCACGCGCTGATCGCGCAGCTCGCGGGCGATTGCGGGCAAGAGCCCGCTCGTGTTCAGGTCGTCCTTGAACACGCGCCGCAGCGCCCGCGCGGCGGGGAGCGTGGGCTCGGTCCACGGCAGCGGCTCGCCGACCGCGCTCGCGTAGTGCGCGGCCTCCAGCGTGTAGGGCGAAGTCTCCAGGTGCAGGGTGGGGCGGCCCTCCGGCGGGCGCCACGGGCGATCACCGCAGCTGTGCGCGAAGATCGGCGGGACGCCGCGCGCCATGTTCCGCACGCGCTCGTGCACGTTGTAGCCCACGCCCCCGAGTTGGAAGCAGTGCGCCACGTCGCGCCCGCGCCGCAGCCAGTGGATCGGCAGGTGCGCGAACTCCTCGCTCCCGAGCAGCCCGGTCAGTACGTCCTGGTCGCCCTTGAACCACTGGGCGCGGTCGTTCAGCGGCTGCGCCTGCGCGGCGATGTAGTCGGGCTCGCGGAGGCGCTTCTCCCACGCGGAGAGCAGCGCATGGTGCGCCGCCGTGACCCGGGTCACGCAGGAGTTCGCCGTGAGCCGCATGCGGCGCCCGACGTTCCAGCCGAGGCCGGTCGTGCGCGATGTACCACCTTGGTACGGGACGCCGAACGTCTCCTCGACCACGCCCACGTGCTCCGGCCCGAGGCCGGCGAACAACGGGCGAAAGTCGCGGACCACGACGATGTCGGAGTCGATCCAGACCGCTTCGTCCGCGCCCTCGCGCAGGGCGCGCGCGAGCACGGCGGGCTTCACGTCGTACTTGGCGCCGAGCCCCGACGCATCCGTCCGGAGCGTGACGTTGCCCTGCGCCCGGAGCCACTCGGCGTCGGCCGCCGTCGCGGGAGGGAGCGTCAGGTCGATCTCGACCGTGGGCGCATGGCGCCGGATGCTCGCGACCAGGATCTTCACCGCGACGACGTCGCTGGCGCGGTCTTCGTAAAGGACGGCCCTCACGATCGCTTGGATAGCACGGCCCCGTGTGCCATGGTCACGAGCATCGTGGCGCGGCGCGTCTCCTATCTGCTCGTCTGGCTCGCCCTCACGGCCGAGATGGCCGGCGATTGCTTCGGCGGCAAGTGGGAGACCCCGTACACGCCGATCGGCACCTTCCTGTTCACGCCGCTCGCAGGGCTCAAATTCCCGCCGTGGTACGTGCTCGTGATCGCGACCTGGGGCTGGGCGATGTCGCAGAAGCCCGCGCGCCGTGGCCGTCTCGAGCCCGTCGCCACGTCGCTCAAGGTCACGTTCGCTTCGATTGCGCTGATGGTCGTCTGGGGCGCCGTCCGCGGCGGCGACCTCCGCCAGACCACGTGGCAGCTCCACGGCTTCTTGATGGGCTTCATGACGGCGCAGATGCTCGCCGCCACGTGCACCACGCTCGAGCACTACCTGACGCTGGGCAAGGTGATCGTCGCCGCGACCCTCTACCGCGCCGGCATCCTGCTCGTGTTCTGGTTCAGCATCGGCAAGTACCTCGACCCGCAGCTCCCGACCCAGACCACGCACGCGGACACGACGCTCTTCGTGAGCGGGCTCCTGCTCCTCGGCATCAACGCAATGGAGCGCCGCACCACGCGCGCGATCCTCTGGGCGGTCGGCTCGGCGCTGCCGGTGGCGCTCGCGATCAAGTACAACAATCGCCGCCTCGCGTGGCTGTCGCTCCTCGTCGGCATGGGGATCGTCTACCTCATGCTCCCGAAGGGAAAGCTTCGGCGCCGCGTGAACACGCTCCTCGCGATCGCGGCGCCGCTCGCCGTCGTCTACGTCGCGGTCGGGTGGGGCCGGTCGGAGGGCATCTTCAAGCCCGTCCACGCCATCTCGACCATGATGGGCGAGCACGAGGACTCGTCGAGCGAGACGCGCAACATCGAGAACTACAACCTGATCATGACGCTGAAGTCGAACCCGATCCTCGGGTCCGGCTGGGGGCACGAGTACGAAGAGGTCTCCGTCGCCTACAGCATCAAGGAGTTCTTCGAGCAGTACCGGTACATCCCGCACAACAGCGTGCTCGGCGTGCTCGCGTTCACGGGCCTCGCGGGGTTCACCGGCATCTGGCAGATCTTCCCGGTCTCCACCTTCTTCCTCGCGCACACGCACCGGGCGACGACGGACCCGCGCGTTCGGATGGCGAGCATGGCGGGCATCGTCGGTCTCGTCGTCTTCGTGCTCCAGATGTGGGGCGACATGGGCATGGGGACGATCACGAGCGACGTGCTCTTCGGCGCGTCGCTGGCGGTGGCGATGAGGCTCCCGGTCATGGCGGGGACCTGGGTCAAGCCGAAGCCGCCCGCGCGTGCTCCGGCGTCACCCGAGGCGCGGGTAGACGACCAGAACCGCAAAGACGTACAGCGCCATGAAGACGGCAAACCCGATCACGGTGCGGCGCAGCCCGCGCCGACCGATTTTGTCGCGCGCGAAGAAGAGCGGGATCGCGAACGTCCCGATCACCACGCTCAAGAGGATCAGCTTCGCCACGGCGACGTCGAGACTACCAAATGAGCCCGCGGAGGAGCGGCAGGCACGACGCCGCGCTCACCCCCGCCGACCAGACCGCGAGCCGCCGCCGGGTGACGAGGTCGTGCTCCATCACCAGCGCCAGCACGACGAACGCCGGTAGGTAGTAGCGCGGCTCGACGAGGCCCATCGGCGCGACGGCGACGAGGCCCACCCCCAGGGCCGCGAGCGGCACGCGCGTGGGCTGCGCGTGGAGCATCCGCCCGAGCGCGTAGTAGATCCACAGCGCCACCGCGATCGCAGGCGGGCGCAGGAGCGCGTGGCGCGTCATCGCGACGAGCGGATAGTTCTGGAGCGCGCCCCGGCCGCGGTTCCAGAGGTGCTGGTTCTCGTACCCGATCGACGCGAGCGCGATCCCGAGCACCACGACGGCGAGAGCGCCGAACCCGAGCTCGGGTCGCCGGCGCAGGAAGTCGACGAGCGCCCGCACGTCGGCGGCGGTCCGCGCGAGCAGCACCGGAGCGAACACGACCGCGGCGCACCACGCGAGCATCCAGTACTGCGCGAGGTTGAAGCGCGGCTCGTTCCCCGCGGTCGGGCTGATGAAGAGGCTGCTCCCCGCGAGCGCGAGCACGAACGCCGTTCCGAGGACCACCGCGTGCGCACCCGCGCGCCGGAGCACGGGCTCGACGTGCGCCGACCAGGGGGCGTTCGGCTGCTCCGCGCGCGCGCCGAGCAGCGCCCAGAGCGCGAAGAAGAGCGCCCACACGACGTTCGCTTGGCGCACCGCGCTCGCGGCGGCGAACGCGACGCCGCTCGCGACGAACTGCTTGCGGTCGAACGCGAGCACCGCGACCGCGAGGAACAGGAGCGAGAACGTGTCCGAGTAGACGAGGACGACGAACGGGAAGAGGAACGGAAGGAACGCGAGCTGCGCCGTCGCGGCGCCGAGCTCGGCCGCGGGCCGCCGGCGCGCGTACACCCAACCGACGGCGACGAACGCACTCCCGATCAGCGCGGACGCGAAGCGCTCCCGCGCGAGCGAGACCCCGACCACGCGCACGAAGAGCGCGACCGCACCGTGGTAGATGGGGAGCATCGGCAGGTTCGCCGGGCGCGACCAGTTCCCATGCACCATCTGGTCCACGACGACCGTGTGCACCGTCTCGTCGCCGATCATCTGGTGACGGCGCAGCACGAAGAGCACCGCCCACCACCCGAAGATCGCCGCGACCGGTAAGAAGAGCCCCCGGGCCTGCTTCATCGCCCCCGTGGGTCGGTCGCGAGGAGCGCCCACACGGCGTGATCGAGCCAGCGGCCGTTCACGCGCTCGGCTTGGCGTGCGATCCCCTCGAAGCGAAAGCCCAAGCGCGCGATCACCGAGAGCGAGGCGTGGTTGTCGGTCGCAGCGGCGACGCGGATCCGGTGAGCGCGGAGCGAGTGGAACGCCCACGTGATCGTCGCGCGGGCGGCCTCGGTCATGTAGCCCTGGCCGGTGGCATCGCTGCGGAGCCAGTAGCCGAGCTCGACGCTCTGGTGCAGGTGGGCGAACGCCTCGAGCCCGACGACCCCGAGGAGCCGGCGGCTCTTCCGGTCGCGGATCGCGAAGCGGCAAGCGCGCGCGTGATCCCAGTCCTGCGAGCTCGCTTCGGCGTAGCGGTAGCTCGCGTCTTGATCGGTGTTGAACGGCACCCAGGGCAGCCAGGGCAGGAGCTCGTTGCGCGAGCCTTCGACCGCGAGCCAGAGCTCGGGCGCGTCTTCGACGCCCATGGCGTGGAGGGCGAGGCGATCGGTTTCGAGGGGCCGGCGCGCGAGCTCGAGGCGCGGAGGGACGGCGAGCATTCGGGCGTAGGCTAACACGGCGTTGGGGCAGCCCAATCCCGACGCTCGGTCGCGGCTACTTCTTCGCGGTCTGGGCCGGCGTCGGGTAGGCGGACACGAGCTCCTTGGACGGGCGCTCGACGGACTCGAGCGGGCTCGTGATGAGATCGCGCCCATCGGTCGCGAAGTAGAGCGCCTCGCCCACGTTGGGCTCGCCCGGGTTGGGCAGGACGCCCCCATTGAGGAAGAACTTCACGCCACCGTGCATGCGGCGGCGGAGCGCGAGGTGCCCATGAAGGAACTCGCCGGTGCGGCGGTCCCGCACGGCGACGCAGAAGCCGTCCCGGAAGTGATACTCGGTGTTCTTCGTGACGTAGACGCGGTGGCGGCGACGGTCGTGACCGGCAAAGGACTTCTTGGCGCTGCTGGTGGTCATGGTGGGTCGACCTTGGCGCGGGCCGGAGTGGAGGGCCAAGTTTCCGCCCGACCCCCCGCCGAACCCTCGGATCCGTTTGCCGGGCGAAGCCAGGCAGCGCAACATGTGCCGCATGCAGGCACGGTCGGGTCTTGCTTGGCTGGTGGGTGCGGTGGGCTTGGCGGCGGCGTTCGCCGCGATCGATTGCGGGAGCTCGTCGGACGACTCGGGCTTCCCCGATGGCGGGAGCGACGCGGTGACGCCCAGTGACGGGGGCGGGAGCGACGCGCCCGACCCGTTCGGCGATGCCTCGAGCACGTTCAGCGACTTCCCCGCGAAGCCGGTCATCGACTTGTCGCTCCCGGGCGACATCGATCAGCAGTTCGGTGCACCCGACGCGGGCAGCGGACCTTCGCCCTGCCTCGCGGAGCCCACGGCCGACGCGATGATCCCGAAGAACTGGACGCCGCTCTTCCTCGAGTGGTCCGCCGACGGCAAGCAGACCGTCACCGAGATTCGGCTCGAGGTCGACAACCAGAAGAACCCGTACGTCGGCTACGTGCCGGGCCGCGAGTTCACGCTCGACGCGAACATGTGGGCGGGGCTCGCCACGCACTCGGCCGGGCACGACGTGGTGATCTCGCTCCGCACGGCCGAGGTCGCGAGCGGCAAGATCGTCGGCAGCCCTTCGAGCGCGATCAAGGCGACGGTGCACATCGCGCCCGTCGACGCTCCCGGCTCCGTCGTCTACTGGAGCTCGAGCGGCGGCACCGCCTTCAAGGGCTTCACGATCGGCGACATCAAGTCGAAGACCGTGCTCACGCCGGGCACCGCGGCCACGACGTCCACCGGTGGCACGACGAACTGCATCTCGTGTCACACGTCGTCGGTCGACGGGAAGGTCGTCTTCTACACGCGCGACGCCGACAACGGCACGCGCGCGGTCGATGCGCGCAAGGTCGCGAGCCCCGTCCCACCCGATCCGAGCGACGTGTCGGCGAGCGCGCTCGCGCTCCTCGGCCGCAACCGCCAGTTCGCGCCGACGCTCTCGGCCGCGCACTACGCCGCGAACGACGCGGTGGTCGTCACCGTGCTCCAGCAGGGCCCGACCTACAACCTCGCCTGGACCGATCTCCACACCCCCGACGCGAACGGCTGGGGGATCCTCGCGCGCAACGGCGACGCGCGGAACGCGTACACGCCGTCGTGGCGCCACGACGGGACTGCGATCGCGTACGTGTCGGCCGCGGCCGGCGGCGAGGGCGTCATCGCCGACGTGACGGGCGCCGACCCGACGATGGACATCTACACGATCCCGTACGCGAACCGGCAGGGCGGCGCGGCGACGCCCCTCGCCGGCGCGAGCGATCCGAGCTACCGCGAGTTCTATCCGATCTACTCCCCGGGGGACGTGCTGCTCGCGTTCAACCGCACGAACCAACCCGTGAGCTCCTACAACCAAGCGAGCGCCGAGCTCGCAGTGGTCGCCGGGGGCGGCGGGAGCGCACTGCGCCTGCGCGCGAACGATCCGCCGGCGTGCACGGGCAAGACGAGCCCCGGCCTCGTGAACTCGTGGCCGCGCTGGGCGCCGAAGGCGGGCGCTTCGGAGGACAAGCGCTTCTACTGGGTCGTCTTCTCGTCGGTGCGGCGGGCGGCGACGCAGGGGCGCCCGCAGCTGTACGTCGCCGCGATCGTCACGAAGGTGACGGGGAACGGCGAGACGCTCTTCGCCGACTACCCGGCGGTCTACGTCACGGCCCAGGATCAGTCGGCGAACAACCACATCCCGAGTTGGGACGTGTTCGACGTGAGCAGCATCCCGAACTGACTCAGGCCGACTTGGCCAGCATCCCGCGCGGCGGGATCGTCCGCACGTCTTCCTCGCGCAGGCCGCGCTTGCGCAACAGCGCGTTCGCGGCCATGAAGCCGCTCGTGACGGCGCGCTCCATCAGCGCGCTCGGGAAGGGGAGCTTGACGAAGTCGCCCGCCAACACGAGGTCGGGGACGTCGGTCACGACGCCGGGCCGCTTCGCGTGCGACCCCGGAGCGAACGACGGGCAGTCCTGGCGGACCAGGAAGCGCTCCTCCAGGATCTTCGCCTCCCGCGCCTCGGGGTAGACCGCGTACAGGTCGTCGAGCAACTGGCGTCGCGCTTCGTCGTCGCTCGTCGCGCCGTCGAGCGCATAGGCATGGAGCTCGACGACCGTCCCCCCGGTGCGGGCCGCCCAGGCGGCGCTCTCGTCCTCGAGCTTCTCGTAGATGGAGACGTTGTCGAGGAGGCCGATGCCGCTCGTCCCGGCGAACGGCGCGCGGTCGGCGCGGAGCGGGCGATCGAGCCAGAGCCGGAGCACGGCGAAGCGGTTCGTGACGCCGAGCGACGCGATCTCCTCGCGGAAGCGCGCGGAGCCGAGCTCGGCCGAGCGCTCGACGATGCCCTGGAGCGCGGGGACCGCGGTGGCGAGGACGAGCGCGCTCGCGTCGAGCGGGGGCCCACCCTGCACGTGCACGCGATGGCCGCGCTCGGTGCGTTCGATCCGCTCCACGCTCGCTCCGAGCCGGAACGCGACGCCGCGCTCCTCGAGCCACGCCTGCAGCGGCTCGAAGAGCGCCTTGCCGAACGGGCGGCGCATCACGTCGAACACGAGCCCTTCCGGGTTGCCCAGGAAGTAGAAGTGGAACATCGCGAGGAGCTCGGCCGCCGAGTACTCCTCCTCGGGGTTGAAGAACGAGTGCGCGAACACGTCGAAGAGCATGCGGCGCGCGCGCGCGGGGAAGCGGAGCGAGTCGAGGTAGGTCTTCGCCGTCACGTCGTCCCAGCGCGCGTAGGTGTGGCTGGGATCGAACGCGACCATCTCCTGCGCCGCGCGCATGTGGAGCTTGAGCACGTCGGTGAGCCGCATCGACGGCGTGCGCCACATCAGCGTCATCAGGTTGAGCGGTGCGCGGCGCGGGAGCCCCGCGAACGACTCGACCCAACCGTTGGGCCCGAGGAGCGGGTAGTCGTTCAGCGGCACCAGGCACGACAGCTCGGGATCGACCCGGCGGAGGAGCGACCGCACGTTGTAGTACTGGCGGAAGAACGCGTGGAAGCCGCGCTCCATCTCGAAGGAGGTGCCGTCGGCGAGCGTGTCGGTCCACGAGCCCGCGCGCCCGCCGAGGAAACGCTCGCGCTCGACGACCGCCACCCGGACTCCGCGCTCGGCGAGGACGGTCGCCGCCGCCAAGCCCGCCAGACCACCACCGACGACGACGACGGGCTCCCGCTCCATGGCAGGTGCGATGCGTTCGGCGCCTGCGTTGCGCCGAACCGCTCACCTCCGCTCGCGGGCGGCAGGATGGGTCAGGGACCGGTGAGCAGCGCCGGCTCGATCGGGACGTTCTTCTTGAGCTCGCCGAACGAGATCTCGGTCTTGTCGCGCGCGCCCTCGAGGAGGACGATCTTGCGCGGCCGTACCAAATCGGGATCGAGCGTGAGGACGACCTGCTTGAAGCGCGCGGCGTCCGGCGTCTTCGGCGTCGCCTCGATCGTGACGAGCCCGGCGCCGGTCGGATCGGGGAGCTCGCGGAGCGCGTAGCGTTCTTTGAGCGCGGTGAGGTCGCCGGCCAAGAACGCCTTCATGTCGGCGAGCTGCGGCGCCATCTTGTCGGTGACGGGGAGCGTGCCCTGGCCGTTCTTGCCTTTGTAGGCGAGCCCGTTCGGGAGCATCCAGTAGGTCACGGAGTCGGGCGCGGCGAGCTCCCAGCGGAGCTTGGCCGGGCGCTCGAGCCACATCGTGCCGGTGGAGCGGAGCTGCGTCGCCATCAAGCCGAGCGTCTTCACCTGCGTGAAGGGGCCTTGGAGCGTCGTCATCGCGGCGCGTGCCTTCGTGATCGCCGCGAGCCGATCGTCGATCGCCGGGGCGTCCGCGAAAGCGGAGCGCGGGGCGAGCGCAAGGGCGGCCACGCCGAGCCCGAGACCGAGGAACGCACGGCGCGAGGGGGGGCGTTTCACCCCCCGTTGGACGGAGCGGGGCCGAAAACGGTGCATCACTTGCCGTCTCCGCCGATCTTCGGGCCGCCCGCGTGTTTCCGCCCCTCGTCGTAGCGGCCGTCGGCCAGGATCGGGTCGGGCGGGACGATCTCGGGCGGAGGATCCGCGGCGGGGTCGTGCCCGGGCGCGAAGATCGCGGCGAGGTCGAACTTCACGAACTGGCCGGAGAGGTGCGGGCCCTTGCTGACCCAGAGCGTGCGCGCAGTCGTGTCGGCGACGACGCCGTGGGTCGCGATCAGCGCGTCGATCGAGCGCCGGTCGCCGAGCGAGCAGGCGGTGCCCCCCGAGCACTGGTGGTCGCGCAGCATGCCCACCATCGCGGCGGCATCCACGCTCGCGGGAGCGAGCGCGCCGAGCATCTCGTCCAGCCGCGCGCGGCGCGGGAGAGTGGTCGTCGTGTTCTTCACCGTGACGTTGCGGGGATCGTCGGCGAGCGGACCCTCGAAGTGGTTCGTCACGGCGACCCGCGTCGGATCGGCGAAGGTGCGCCGCACCGTCGCCTCGGCCCCGGGCGCGCGCTCGACGACGGCGAAGTTTCCCTTCGCGTCGGCGACGAAGACGATGTGCGACACCATCACGTCCTGCTTGGCGAGGAGCGAGACCGCTTCGTCGGTGTCGTGCGCGCTCTGGAGCACCTCCCGCAGGCTGAAGACGACGGGGATGCCGGTGGTCTTGGGATCGTGGGCGCGCCCGCCGTTCACGAGGACCATCACGCCCTCGAGGTTCATGCCGGTGAGCACGCCGGTGAGACCGGGCCAACCGACGCTCGCGTACGGGATGCGCCCGTTCTCGCGGACGAAGAAGACGGCTTTGTCGACGTCGAAGACGTCGCCCGCCTCGAAGTCGAACGCGCGCCCCACGAGCACGTGCCCGTCTTTCGTCCACGGTCCCCCGACCGCGAACGCGGAGCAGCCGATGAGCGGCGAGTGCTCGAACGAGAGCGCGATGTCGTAGACGGTGTGGAGGAAGACGATCCGCTGGTAGGTCGGGAGCTTGCCGTCGTAAGGGTCGGGCTGGAACGTCTGCGCCTGCGCAGCGAGCTCGCGCTTCCGCGGCTCGGGGATGTTCGTGTCCACGTGCCGGTACTGCACGCGGCTGATGTCCATGATCAGCGTGCGGATGAATCCGAGCGGCACGAAGTGCTCGAAGGTGCCCCAGAGCTCCTTCTCGTTGTTCACCATCCGATCCCGGAGCAGCGCGACGTGGCGCTCGCCGAGCTCCTCGGGCGTACCTTCCAGGTACACCTCGCGGACGCCGCCGCTCATGCGCGCCCACGCGGGCCCGACGCGCGTGACGTCGCCCGCGTCGATCTTCGTCTCCGACTTGGCCTGGACCGCGGGCGCGGTCATGCCGGTCGTGGCCGAGACGACGAAGTGCGCGCCGATCGGAAGTCCGACGATCACGCCGAGCGCGATGAGCTTCTTCTTGTGGCGCGCGAAGAAGCTCATGAGCCGCCGGGGGTCTCCCGTGGTGCGACGGCGATCCCGCCGCGACGGAGGACGTGGATGTCGGCGAGGGTCTTCACCACCGTCGCCACGATCCGGGCCGGGTCACGCACGCTGTGGAAGTGCGTCAGGCGCTCTTCCTCCGGCGGGTAGTACACCGCGATCGGCACCTCGATGATCGGCACGCCGGCCGCGGTCGCGCGGAGGAGCATCTCCGCTTCGTACGCGTAGCCCATGCCCTTGCCGTCGAGCTCGAGCGACTCCGGGAGCGGGTAGCGCCGAAGGCCACACTGCGTGTCGGCGAACGTCTTCCGCGCGAAGCCGGAGATGAAGAAGTTGGAGATGCGGTTGGACATGCGGTTCGCCTTCGGCGCGCCGGCGGAGTCCATGTCCCGGACGCCGAGGACGAGCGCGCCCCTCGGCGCTCCGCACTCGAGCAGCTCGCGCGCGGCGGTGGCGGGGTGCTGGCCGTCGGCGTCGACGGTGAGCGCGACGTCGAAGCCATCGCGCCAGGCGCGCTCCATGCCGGTCCGGAGCGCGGCCCCTTTGCCGAGGTTCCGCGGGTGGACGAGGACCGTCGCCCCGCCCGCGCGGGCCACGTCCGCCGTGCCGTCGGTGGAGCCGTCGTCGACGACGTAGATGCGCTCCGCGGCGCCGCGCGCCACGAGCTCGCGCGTGAGGCCGTCGAGCACGGCGGGGAGGAGGTTCTTCGCCTGGTAGGCAGGGACGAGGATGCAGGCGCGCATGGGCGTTGACGGCCAGGGAGGCTTAGCACAATCCTCTCGCGAGCCATGGTCGCGAAGCTGACGGTGAACACGACGTTGCCGCGCGGGATCACCGCCCGCGAAATTCGCCGGCGCGCAGGCGCGATGCTCCGCGCGATCAAGCGCCCGTCTGCGGAGCTTTCAATCGTCATTGTCGACGACGATCAAATCCACGAACTCAACAAAATCTATCGTCACAAAGACAAGGCAACCGACGTGCTCGCTTTCGCGCAAGGCGAGGGCGACTTCGCCGCGCTACACCCCGAGCTCCTAGGTGACGTCATCGTGTCCATCCCGACCACCGTGCGCCAGGCCGCTGCCGCCCGCCGGCCCGTCCTGGACGAGCTCACGATGCTCCTGGCCCACGGCCTCCTTCATCTCTGCGGCTGGGACCACGACACCCTGGCGAAGGACCGCCGCATGCGCGCGGAGACCGACCGCCTGTGCCTCGCTGCGGCAGGGCGACCCATCCCTCAACCCCGCAAGCGCGCCCGGCGGCAAACGCGATAAATCGGTCGCGAGAATGCGCCAAACGGGCTCGTAACCACCCACGTTTTTGGCGGTGCACCGATCGCTGGCCCCTTCTTTGCCGGGGATTCCCAGGGGATTCGGGCGATCGATTTGCGATCCCCCTATTTTTTTCGCTTGCGAAGCTCTGAGAGCGAGTGATACCCCTCTTTTCCAGGCACAGCCCATGGGGGC
The DNA here is from genome assembly GCA_044224495.1 of Polyangiaceae bacterium. Taxonomy (GTDB): domain Bacteria; phylum Myxococcota_A; class Polyangia; order Polyangiales; family Polyangiaceae; genus JBGAKG01. Next base: position 163,442 of record JBGAKG010000022.1, read on the forward strand.
GAGCTGTTACGCCAGAGGCCACGCGTTCTGGAACGCTGGGCGGCTCAGCGTAAGAGTGAGGTGCCAAAAGAACGATTCGTTCAAGTAGGAGGATGTCCACATGGCTGGTAAGCGTCTCACCAAGGCTCAGGTCATTTCGGAGATTGCGGACTCGGCGGAGCTCGACAAGAAGAGCGTCAACCGCGTGTTTGAGGGACTGACGGAGCTCATCAAGAAGCAGCTCAAGTCGCCCAACGGCGAGTTCGTGATCCCGGGCCTCATCAAGCTCAAGTCGGTGAAGAAGCCGGCGACGAAGGATCGCCCCGGCATCAACCCGTTCACCAAGCAGCCGATCACGATCAAGGGCAAGCCGGCTTCGAAGAAGATCCGCGCGACCGCCCTCAAGGCGCTCAAGGACCTCATCCAGTGAGGCCTCGGGCCTGATCGGCGCCGCCGGTCAGCCTGAAGACACGAAACACGAACATTGGGCGTCGGCCGTCACGGCCGGCGCCCTTCGTGTTTTTGTCGCCGGCGCACCGCCAGCGCGAGCGCGATCGCACCGCCGAGCAAGGCGACGGGTAGGTCGCCGAAGCGACCGTAGAGGGTGGGGGACGCGTCGATGAGCGCGGGCTCGGTGACGAGCGAGCCGGCGAGCTCCGCCGGCCACCGCGCGCGGACGCGCCCGGCGGCGTCGACCCAGGACGTCGGACCGCGGTTGACCGCGCGCACCATGTCGCGCCGGTGCTCGACCGAGCGGAGGACGGCGAGGCGCAGGTGGAGCTCGCTCTCCTCGCTCCCGAAGAACCACGCGTCGTTCGTGATGTTCACGAAGAGGTTCGGCTCGAGTGCCGCCGCCTCGCGTCCGGCCGCCGGGAGGTTGTCCTCGAAGCAGATCAGCACGGCGGCGCGGATCGGCCCCGTCTCGAAGAGGCGCTGCTCCTTGCCGGGGAGCAGGAACCCGGACTGGGCGAACGTCTTGCGGAGGGCGGGGAACGTCTCGGAGAACGGCACCTCTTCGCCGAACGCGAGCAGGTGCATCTTGTGGTACGGCGGCGAGAGGTGGCTGTTCTGGGCGAGGACCGCCGAGTTGTAGGAGCCGCCGCCACGCGCGCGCACCATGACGCCGGTGAGCACGGGCCCGTGCACGCCCGGTTGCAGGACGGCGTAGCCGCCGTAGAGATCGGCGGTGCCCCCGGCCGTGTCGCTGAGCGCGTAGGGGAAGGCGGCCTCGGGCCAGACCACGAGATCGGGCGGTGGCTTCTTCGCCTCGGCCGCGCGCGTGAGGTTGCCGAGGCGCTCGACGATGCCCTCGGCCCGCGCCGGATCCCAGCGCTCCTTCGCTTCGGTCGAGGGCTGGACGAGCGTGACGCGCGCGCGCGGCGCGCCATCGCGGATCGCGTCGACGCGCGCCATCCGGAGCGCGCCGTGGGCGGCGGTGAGGAGAGGGAGGAGGAGCGCTGCGACGGCGAGTGAGAGCGCGGGACGCCGCCACCACGACGCGCTCGGAGGGACCGAGCGCTCGGCGCGCCGCAACCACGCCTCGGCGAGGAGCGCGGAGGAGAGGGCCATGAGGAGGGTGACGCCGCGCTCGCCGACGATGTCGGCGAGCTGCACCATGACCGGCCAAGGGGTCACGCCGCCGGCGGCGCTCCAGGGGAAGACGACGGGGACGAACGTGGAGGCGTAGATGCCGAGCGCGAAGGCGAGCCAGCGCGGGACGCGTGCGCGCTCGAGCCAGCCCTGGAGCACGGCGCCGACGGCGAAGCGCCAGCCCTGGAAGAGCCCAAGGAGAACGAGAGCGAGGATGCCGAGCCCGAAGCCGAGGGGCGTGAACCGCGCGATGACGTCGGGGACGAAGCGGAGGGCGACGATGTTGGCGCCGGCGCCGAAGAGGATGCCGCGGAGCGCTCCTCGCATTGCCCTGCGAAAACGGCCGCGGCCCTTGTCCCATTCTGGGACGTCCTCGTGCAGGGCGACGGCGTAGGCGGCGGTGCCGATCCAGAGCGAGGGGTAGAAGCTCGTGGGAGGGGCGGCGAGAGCGAAGAAAGCGCCGGAGCCGAAGGCGAGAAGAAGGCGATGTGCGGGGCGCACTTTCCCCTAGGATAGCGCGTGGTTCGCGGGAGAGGCCAAGGTCGACGCACCGCGGTTGAGCGGGTGCCGGAGTCCCGATACGTTCGGCACCCTGGGAAGGCGCATGCGAATCCTGAAACGGCTCGGGCAGGTGCTGCTTTCGCTCTTCGTACTGGCGGTGGGCGCCGTCGTCGTGAAGTTCTACGTGCTGAGCCCGAAGACCGCGCCCGCGAAGGCCGTCACGGCGACGTCCGACCGCGCGACGGTCGAGCGTGGCGAGTACCTCGCGCGCTACGTGTACGTCTGCACGGGGTGTCACTCGCCCGTGCACGACGAGCTTCCCGGCGAACCTCTGTACGAAGACAAGCTCGGCTTCGGGCGCGACTTCGGCGAGCTCCCGGGCTTCCCCGGCCACCCGCGCGCTCGGAACCTCACCAACGACAAGAGCGCCGGCATCGGTGCGTGGAGCGATGGCGAGGTCGTCCGCGCGATGCGCGAGGGCGTCGACAAGGACGGCCGCGCACTGTTCCCCATGATGCCGTACCCCACCTACGCCAAGGTGATGTCCGACGAGGACGCTCTCGCGATCGTCGCCTACCTGAGGAGCTTGCCCACCAGCGCGAACGACCCTGGTCGGATGCAGCTCGACTTTCCGCTCTCCATGTTCGTCCGCGCGGCGCCGAAGCCGCTCGCCGCCGCGCCGGCTCCGGTGGCGCCCGGCGATCCGAAGCGCGGCGACTTCCTGCTCGTCGCCTGCAACTGCACCGACTGCCACAGCACCTACGACGAGCGCCACCAGCCGCTCCCGGGGATGTACATGGCGGGCGGGAATGCTTTTCCGATCGGGACGAAGGGCAATGTGTATGTTGCAAACATCACGAACGATCCGGAGACGGGGATCGGCGCGTGGACGGATGCCGAGGTGTTCGAGGCGATCAAGCACGGCATCTCGAAGACGAAGTCGGACCGCGCGCTCTACGGCATGCCGTGGCCGCACTACGCCGGGATGACCGACGAGGACGTGCGTGCGCTCGTCGGCGCGCTCCGGAAGGTGCCGCCGGTGAAGAACGCCGTGAAGGCGGACACGCTGAAGCTCTAGCCGGCGCTCTTGCCCCGCGACGGGGCCACGCCCGATACTCCATCGGGCGTGCGCATCCCTTCCGAGTTCCGCTACTTCGCCCCCGAGCGCCAGCGCGCGGTGAAGCGCCTGCGCGCCGTCGGCCGCGTGCTCGGCTTCGACCCGACGCTCCCCGACGACGTCGTCGAGGCGCTCGGCGCGATGTACTACGACGCCGACCCGCTCGCCGAAGCGTTCGTGCGCGACGCGTACGCGAACGGCTCGAAGCAGGGGCGCGAGCTCCTCGAGCGCGCGATCGCGGGGGGAGCCCGCTCGATCCCCGACGCCCCGGAGTCGCTCTTGCGGCTGTTCGACGCGGTCGAGGAGGACCCGCCGTGGCTCGATTGGGAGCTCGTCGAGCACGGCGCGAAGGTCTTCCGTCGCTGGGGGACGCACGTCTTTCGGTTCGCGGGCTCCATCACGCTCGCGGCGTACGCCGAGTCGTCCGTCGCGAAGCCGCTCGCCCTCACGGGCGCGTACGCGGGCGCGTCGGCGAAGAAGCGCTTCCTCGAGACGGCCGCGTTCTGGATCGCGATCAGCGAGCCGCGGGGCCTGCGGCCGGGCATGCCGGGGCGCGCGTCCGCGATTCGCGTCCGCGTGATGCACGTGTTCGTGCGGCAGCGTCTGAGCGAGCATCCGGAGTGGAACGAGGCTGCGTGGGGCACGCCGATCAGTCAGGGCGACGCGCTGCTGACGCTCATGGGAGGGAGCGTGGCGCCGGGGCTCGCGCTGTCGGCGATGGGGTATCGCCCTTCGCGGCGGGACATCGAGGCCACGCTTCATTTCTGGCGCTACGTCGGCCACCTGATGGGCGTGACGCCGCGGTGGTACCCGAGCACGATCGAGGACGCGCTTCGGCTCGCGCTCGTGAATCACTGGAAGCGTGCGGAGACCGCCGGAGAAGACGGCGAGCGCCTGTGCCGATCGTATGCCGACATGTTCGCGCCGGACGGGGGTGGCTCGATCGTCGACCGCGTCTCGGCGGAGCTGGAGCACTGGGTCCACCGCGGATTTGCCCATTTCTTCCTTCCGCGGAGCGTGGTGCGGCGGAATCGCCTGCCGAGCGCGGGGCTCTTCTCGCTCGTACCACTTTGGTACTTTCCGTTCCTGTTCACGGCGGAGACGCTGCGGCGAGCCATCCCCGCGTTGGACGACGTCGCCGACGCGAGGAGCCGGCGCGCCCGAGCGAAGTGGCTCGCGAAGCACGCCGGGGACCGCCCGGCGGAGTATCGCCCAGCGGAGCGGTTCACGCGCTGAGGTGACCGTGACACCAGCGATGCTACCCGCCATGATCGCGACGGCCCTCGCGTCCGCACTCGTCGAGCGCCGCGCGCGTGACGACCGCCGCATCCTCGGCGTCGCGTTGGCGACCGATGACGACATCTCCACCGTGTACTTTCCCATCCTCTCTCTCCGCGCGAACGAGCCCGATCCGGAGGACGACACCCTGTTCATGTTCGTCGACTGGTCGGACGAGCTGACGTCGCCCGAGCTCGGCGCGATTGGTCCCTGCGTGAAGAACCTGTTCGCACCACGGACGGACATGGAGGCCACTCAGGCGGCCGCGTTCGCGGCGTTCGTGAGCGCGATGACCATGGTGAGGCAATGCGCTGCCGTGGAGCCCGGTGTCGTTCTCTTCGTGGACAGTACGGATCCATGTGAGTCGACGCGACGTCTCGGATGGGAGGCCTTTCAGGTGCTCAACCCGGACGAAGCGCTCGTCCAGCGGGCCAAGCCGTTCTGGTAGCGGTCGATCCGAGGAGACGTACACGGTCGAGGAACGATGCTGGATGCGAGAGGCACGCGGTGAATTGCTCTTGGCCTTTCACCTCTGGGTTCACGAGAAACGCTGGCTCTGGGCGCTCCGCTCGGTTCTCATGACGGCGTGGATCGCTCCCCGCTCTTCGTCTTCGCCCTCGGGCTCGCGTGTGCTGCCTTCGGAGCTTGCTCATCGCCGCCGGAGCCCGCGCCCCTAGCGCCCTGCACCTTCACGCTCGCGCCATCGTCCGGCTTCGACCTCGCCGTCAGCGGTGCGGGCGCATGTGCGACGACGCTCCACCTCGGTCTGCGCGTCGCCACCGACTCGATCGACGCGCCGAAGTGGGCCAACGCGCTCGAAGCGGGGTCGCCCGTGCGCGTCGACGGAACGTGGAGGCGCGACGGTGACGCTCTCGTCCGCGACGTCGTCCTCGTCAACTCGAGCGCGACGCAACCGGTGACCGTCGTCGGGCTCGAGTGGTCGACCGACGCGGCCGGTCTCGGTCTCGCGACCGATCGCATGCTCCACGAGGGTTACCAGAGCTGGACGTACACCGGGATCGAGGCGATTCCGTCCACCCTCACCGACGTCCTCGGCACTGCGCCACACGGCGGCGACTCGGAGGATCTGCTCGGCGAGGAGCAGGGCGTCTCGTGGTGGTGGTCGGCGGCGGCGGACGCGAGCGGCACGGGGGTCGTCGTCGGGGCCGATGGCGGCACGATCCTGAAGACCTTCATCGCGTTCGACCGGAGCGGAGCGACGACGCGGATGCGGATCGTCCAGGGGATGACCGGTGAAGCGTTGACCCTCGCGCCCGGAGAGAAGCGGGCGATCGACGGGCTGTTCCTCGCCCTCGGCGACGTCCAACCCAACCTGGAGCGCTACACGAAGACCGTCGCCGCGAAGCACCCCCCGCCTGCGCCGCGGAAGCCCGCACTCGGTGGTTGGGGCTCGTGGAACATGTACTATGCAAACATCAAGGCGCAGGACCTCCGCGACGAGGCGACCTTCGCCAAAGCGACCCTCGCGCCGGTCGGGCTCACCGACTTCCTCCTCGACGATGGCTACGAAGCGCACTGGGGGTCGTGGAGCGCAGCGCCGGCCTTCGGCGCCGATCTCGCGACGCTCGCCCAGGAGCATCAAGGCGCCGGGCTCACGTCGGCGATCTGGCTCGCGCCGCTCTACGTCGACGTCGTCGATCCCATGGTCACTCAGCACCCCGAGTGGTTCGTCCACGCGCGGGGCGGTGCACTCCGCGCCTACAACAACATCGGGCCGGACTATGCGGCGCTCGACGTCACGAATCCGGACGCGCGCGCGTTCATCACGCAGCAGGTCCAAGCGCTGCGTGCGTGGGGCTTTCGTACGCTCAAGATCGACTTCCTCTTCGGCGGCGCGATCGAGGGCGTCCGGCAGCAGCCGATCACCGCGCTCGAGTCGTACGCGCTGTGGATGAAGACGCTGCGTGAAGCGGCGCCGGACGTCCATCTCATCGGGTGCGGCGCACCGACGCTGCCTTCGGTGGGGCACGTCGACAGCATGCGGATCGGGCCGGACGTCGCGTTCACGACGAGCCCGGCGCCGCAGTACGGGTTCCTGGTGACGCAGGCGCGCCACGTCGCGTTCCGCGCGCACACGGACGCATGGTGGGCGCTCGATCCCGATGTCGTGCTGCTACGCGGTACGAACATCGACGACGCCGAGGCGTGGACCGTCGTCGTCTTCTCCGCGCTCGCCGGTGGGAACTACCTCCTCGGCGATCCGAAGCAGGCGGGGGACCTGCGGCGTGGGTTCGCGCTCGCTCCGGACGTGCTCGCGCTCGTCCGCGACGGCGTGGCGGCGCGCCCGGTCGACCTGGCCCGCGGGATCGATCCGCAGTCGGCGCCGAGCCCGCTCTTCCTGGGCAACCACGACACGAATGTTCCCCACGTGTGGAAGAAGCTCTCGCGGGACGCGCAGCACGGCGCGCTCGCCGTCTTCGGGTGGGAGGTGGAGTCCTACGCGGCGGAGTTCGAGCTGCCGCCTGGCGCCTACGAGATCGTCCCGCCGAAGACACCGGGACCGACGACCCGCGCGCCAGCGAACGGCAAGGTGGAGGTCACGGTCCCGCGGCACCACGCGCGGCTCTGGGCGTGGTGAACGAACCGATGTCGATCGAGCGCGACTCGAGCCGTGCAGTGAGGTTGGCGGAGCTTGCGGACATGATCGGAGTCGGCCTCCGACGGGCCAACCGTTCTGGCCGATCGACTGACCGCGCTCACAATAGCTGTGGACCATGCGAAAAGTAGCCGAATCCCTCCCAGATGCTCTCTACGCCTTATCCGCGACTGCTGTCGCCGAACTGGTGGCCAGCCTCCACGATGAGCTCGGGCGGAAACCAAGTTTGGAGGAAATCACCGAGCTTCTGACGTGGGGCCTGCGAACGAACCGTTCGCATATCGAGGGGACACCAATCTTTTCCAGCATAGTGCTCTCTTCGCGTGCGAAGGCGTCGCGACAGGAGCTCAAGGTTGGCGATCTCGTCCTGGTGCCGGCCGCAGACGGCTCCCATTCGTCGGCCATGCTCCATCTTGGGCGCTTTGGCCGATTTGGCGACGCCTATGGGCTCTTCCACGGGAAGCACACGATCCACGAGGTTTCGCCAGGTTGGGCACCTGCGCGTGTGCGACGATTTCCGCTCTTCGTTCATGATGAGTTTGTTGCAAATGGCAGGTGGCCGATCGTTGGAAACCGCCCCGACCTCGTCGCGCTCTTCTTCGAACCCCGGATGCTGTATCGGCCTGGCACGAGCGCCGATGGGGTGGTCAGCAAGTACGGTCGAGCGGAGTCCTTGACTACAGGCGTGGTTCAGCTTTCGCAGGAAGAAGGTGAGGAAGCATTCGCGGGCTTGCCGGCCAATGGGAAAGGGGTGTTTCTCTGTCCTGAGCTCGAATCGTTCTTGGAACGGCTCCCGTAGTCCGTGGCCATGCATTGACCCTCAGCATGGACGAAGCTGACGCCATCTCGACGTCCATCCACGGCGAGTCCATCGAGGCGGACGAACGTCGTGGCGGCCGCTTCTGGGCCGCCCTCGGCTCACCGAGCCGGTGGCGCCGCGCCGGTACCCAGTGGCGCGCGCCATCCCTCGCACCTGCGACCCGTTTCCGTGAGCGGAAGGGAACGCCAAAGCGGAAGCGGGACTTCGAAGCGCGCAGCGCCACCGTTCGCCGCTCGGTGAGTCCACTGCGGTTCCCCTTCTACGGCTACGGTGAGCTGCTCGTTGCCCTCGTGTGATGGCTCATCAGAACGCCGCGCCGGAAGCAAGTGGCGCGCCCCACCCCTCGCATCGTCGATCCCTCGGCGATTTGACGGATCGCGCATTGGCCCCGCTCGTGCAGAACAGCTGCGCATGGGAAGCCGTGCCGCTAAACTGATGGCCGTGGAGTTGCGCCACGTCCGTCCGGTGAAGCCACTGCGGTTCCCCTCCTCGAACTCGGAGTGGGACATGCCGCAGTCCGGACGTCACCATCGCATGTGCGAGCTGATGTACCAGGTGCTCGTCGCCGCCGTCGGGCCCGCACACACGGTCGGTGGCGATCAGTTCGTCTACTACGATGCGAGCTCACCGCGTCGCTGCCTCGCGCCCGACGCGTTCGTGAAGCTCGGCGTCCCGGCCCATCACCCCGACGTGTGGCGCGCGTGGCAGCAAGGCGCGCCCGAGGTCTGCGTGGAGATCCTGAGTCCGAGCGACTCGGCCGAGAAGCTGACGTTCGCCGAGAAGCTGCGTCGCTACGCCGCACTGGGCACGCGAGAGCTGGTCGTGTTCAACGCGGATGCCAAGCGCGGCAAGCGCCTTCGGGTCTGGGATCGCGTTCGCGACGACTTCATCGAGCGCGTGGTGCTGCGTGAGTCGGCGCCGAGCACGGTGCTCGAGGGCATGTCGTACATGGTCACGAAGGACGCCGAGCTCGGCGACGTGCTGCGGGCAGAAAAGAAGGGCGAGCTCGTCCTGACGGCGCTGGAGCAGCGCACCCGAGAGCTGGAGGCGCGGGACCGCGAGCTCGCTGCGCGCGATCGCGAAATCGCCGACCTACGTCGGCAGGTCTCCGTGACGAAGCGAAGGGCGAAGAAGTAGGCCGGAGCCCAGTGGGAGTACGATTCACTCCCCGAGCAACTTGCGCAGCCGGTCCTCGATGGTTGGGTCGTCCTTCAGCTCGAGCAACGGGCGAAGCTCTTCCCACACGAGATCTCGGTCCAGACGTCGGCCTTGGCGGCCGACGATCCCGCGAATGTCGAGCCAGTCCTTCTCTCGCGCCGCGAACGCCTTGTGGACTACGAGATCTTCCGCGCTGCAGGTGCGCAGCGACTCGGCCGCCGAGATGGCAAAGAGAGAGCTTCGTTCGACGGTGCGCTCCTCGAAGGGCATCGCGCCGAGCGAGACGTCGAGCGGCGTACCTTCGCGAGAGACCAACAGCAGCGTGCGATGCTCCAGGGCGAAGCTTCGAGCGTCCGGGAGTCGACCTTGGAATGCGCGCAGAAGCTCATCCACGTAGGGAGCCTCGCCGCCGAAGCCAGTGAGCAACGTGAGGTCGACGTCTGCCGTCATACGCGGTTCGCCCCACCGCTGGACCGCGAGCCCGCCGATGAAGCAGAACGAGAAGCCGGCCGCTTCGCAAACGCGCTGAACCTCGAGAGCGGCCACGAAGAGCGGGTTCATGTCACCGACGCGCGCGCGCAAACAGCGCTTGCTGCGCGACGAAACCCGACGAGGCCAGTCGCGAAGGGCTCACCTCGATGCGAATCGAAAGAAGCGCGTCCGAACGTCGGAGGGCCTCTTCGTCGCTCAAGGTCCCCAGCTCCTGCGCCGCAACCTTGGCGAGCGCCGCTTCGGCGGCGACGCGCTGGGCGTACCAAGCGCGCGCGAAGGGGGGATTGTGCATCTTCCGATTCTACCACGCGCCGCGTCGCCGCCGGTCCAATCGGCCTCGGGCTTCCATCGGCGGCATCTCGTGCGTGACGGAATCCGCCGCGGTTGGTCATCGGGTGGTGATGACAGCTCGCCGGCGCTTTGGGCTGATGACGACCGCGCTCACTCTCGCCGCGTGCGGCAGTGTCCCGATGGACCACGCAAGCGACGGAGGGCTCGACGCGACCAACGCGTCGTTGGACCCCTTTGGGGACGGTTCGGCGAGCTCACTCCCCGATGTCGGCGTCGACGCCTGTGGGCCGGCGACGCAGATCGGCCTGCGCGACACGGCCGATGCGAGTGCAGGATGCAAGTTCTTCGTCGGCGTCGGCTGCAACGGAGAGGTCGTGTCCGGCACGTCGGGGTGGTGCGAAGCGTCGGACGGCGGCGGCTACACCGTGCAGGGTGCTTGCGTCGTTGGGGGAAAGGTCACGAGCACCTTCAGCGCGCCGGTCGGCTCGTGCGATTGCGACGACGCGAGCGTGATCGTCACCGTCGCGCACGATCGATGTCAGCCTCAATGAAACGCACAAAAAGCCGAAGGGAGCCACGGACCACCCGGGGCTCCCTTCGTTGGACGAGATGACGAGATGCGGAGGAGAGAGAGAAACGAGAGAGAAGTAAGATCAGAAGTAGAACGTCATGCCGGCGGTCACGAGCGCGCCGCCCGACGTGTTCGTCGTGCGACCGGTCGCGTCGCGGAACTCCGGATCGGCGTCCTTGTCCGCGTCGGTACGGCCGCGGATGAAGCCGCGAACGTCGACGTTGAACGCGATGGTGCGCGACGCGCGGTACTCGAGACCGACGCCGGCCATGCCGCCGAAGTACGTGTAGCGCTTGTCCGTCCAGGACGAGTCCCAGTAGTCGTTCGTCACGTTGGCGAGCGACCAGCCCATGCCGCCGAGGAAGTAGAACTGGGCGCGCGAGCCGGGGTTCACGAAGACGAGGCCCGCGAGGCTGAACGCCGTCTCGTTGCGGGCGTAGCCGTTGTAGTCACGGCCGAAGAGGAAGTCGACGCCGCCTTCCACACCGAGCCACGGGAGCGGCTTGTAGCGAAGGCCTGCACCGAGACCGCCCATGCCGCCGCCGTTCCGCGCGCCACCGAAGGCCGCTGCGTCGAGGCGGAGGTTGATGCCCCACTCGCTCTTCCGGTACGGGAGCGCCTGGCGCTGGTACGTCGGCACGTAGACCGGACGCGGCACGTAGTACGTGGGCGGCGGCGACGGCTGGTAGATGACGACCGGCGGGGGCGGCGGCGCCGTGTTGATCACGGGCGGCGCGACGACGGGCGGCGGCGCCTGCTGGATCACGACGGGCGGGGGCGCGACCGGGACGGGCGGAGGAAGCGGTTGCAGCACCGCACCACCACCGACGGTCACCGTCGCGCTTCCCTGGATCTGCGCGTCGGCACAGAACCAGCTGCCCGGGGGACAGGTCTGCGCCGCAGCCACGCTGCTGTACGTCGAGGCGACGGCGAGGGTCAGCGCGAAGGCGGAGGAGAGGGGAAGGATCTTGCGGAGCGTCGTCATGTCCAGAGTGCCTCCAAGCACGCACCATGATTCTAAGCAACCCGAGTGCCATCGGCCATCGAATGGAACTCCATGGAAAACGAGGGGTCGGTCCGGGGGTGTAAGCATTCGTTCACGCCCCCTTGGCAACCGGCCCCCACACCTGAACGGGCAATGAGGTATAGGACGGGGTGTGAACCGGTTCCCGGCGGCCGCCGGAAGCAGCCCGATCGTGCGCCTGAAAGCAGGCCACGTCCAACCCGTCTGGGCGGGTCATCCCTGGGTGTACGCCCAGGCGGTCGACCGCGTGGAGGGTGGGGCGACGGCAGGCGACGAGGTGCGCGTCCTCGATCCGCGCGGAAACTTCCTGGGGCGGGGCTTCTACTCGCCGGGGTCGGCGATCCCGGTCCGGATCCTGGCGCGTGACGAGTCGTCGCGCTTCGACGGGCACTTCTTCCACGCCCGCATCGCTCGCGCCGATGCCGCACGCCGTGCGTTCGGTCTGCCCGGACCGGAGACGAACGCCTACCGCGTCATCCACTCCGAGGGCGACGAGCTCCCCGGCCTCATCGTCGATCGCTTCGACGACGTGCTCGTCATCCAGCTTCTGACGTTCGGCATGAAGGTGCGCGAGAGCCTGATCCTCCAGGCGCTCGTCGACGTGCTGAAGCCGAAGACGATCCTCGATCGCACACCCGAGACGGTGAAGAAGCTCGAGCGGTTCGATCCCGGCAAGGGCGTCGTGCTCGGCGACGAGCCCACCGAGCTCACCTTCCTCGAGCGCCGCTTCCGGTACCGCCTGCCGATCGATCTGGGGCAGAAGACCGGGTACTACTTCGACCAACGCGGGCTGCGCGCGCGGGTCGAAGAGCTCGCGAACGGCAAGAGCGTGCTCGACGCGTACAGCTTCGTCGGCTCGTTCTCGCTCGCCGCCGCCCGCGGTGGTGCGAAAGACGTCCTCGCCGTCGATCAGAGCGCGCTCGCGCTCGAGGTCGGCGCCGAGTGCGCGCGGCTCAACGGGCTCGAGGGGAAGATCCAGTACGTGCGCGAAGACGCGAAGCAAGCGCTCGCGGACGTCGCCAAGGCGGGCGGGCGCGAGCTCGTCCTCCTCGATCCGCCGCGGCTCGCACCTTCGCGCGGCGCGCGCGAGAACGCGCTCGTCGCCTACGCGCGCGTGGCCGAAGCGGGATGTCGCGCGACGAAGCCGGGCGGAATGGTGGTCTTCTCGTCGTGCTCGGCCGCGGTCGATCTCGTCGCGCTCACGCGCGCGCTCGCGACGGGAGCGCTCCGCGCGAACCGCCAGGCCATCGTCGTCGAGCGCAGCTTTCAAGGCCCCGATCACCCGACGCTCGCCGCCCACGGCGAGGCGCTCTACCTCAAGAGCGTGATCGCTCGGATCGAGAGGCGCGGGTGAGGCCGCTCTCCGCGCTCGGAGCGGAAGAAGCACGCGGCATCGTCGGGCTCTTCTTCGACCTCGACGACACCGTGCTCTCGCACGGGCGCCTCGGCCGCGACGCCTACGGCGCGATCTGGGATCTGCACGACGCGGGGCTCAAGCTCGTCGCCGTCACGGGCCGACCGTCGGGTTGGGGCGAGGTCCTCGCGCGCCAGTGGCCGATCGACGCCGCCGTCACCGAGAACGGGGCAATCGTCCTCGTGCGCGAAGGCTCCGTCGTGCGCGCGCTCGATCGCGCGTCGCCCGAGGAGCGGCGCCGGCGGCGCATCCGCCTCGCTGCCATCATCGACGCCGCACAGACGGCGGTGCCCGAGGTGCGTCTCACCGACGACATGGGCGGTCGCCGCGCGGACGTCACGTGGGACGTCGGCGAGACGGTGCGCGTGCCCGACGATCGGGTCGCGCTCCTCCAGCGCGTCATCGTCGAGCACGGCGCGTGGACGTCGCGCTCGAGCGTGCACGTGCACGCGACGTTCGACGGCGACGACAAGGCGTCGGGCGCGGTGCGGTTCGTCGCCGACGCGTTCGGCGAGGACCCCGGCGCGGCGCGCTTCCGCTGGGCGTTTGCGGGCGACAGCGGCAACGATCGCCCGTGTTTTTCGGCGTTTCGGACGACCTTCGGCGTCGCCAACGTGCGGGCGAGCCTGGGCGGGCTCGCGGTTCCGCCGCGCTACGTCGCGGAAGGCGAGCGCGGCGCGGGCTTCGTGGAGATCGCGCGAGCGCTCCTGGCGGCGCGCACCCGGGCGCGATGAACGGTGCGGGGCCGGCGCGCTTCGGCCCTGCCTCGTGGGGGTCGCTCGTCGCCGTCGCGCTCGCGGTGGTGGCAGCCGGAGTGGGCGCCGTCTGGCCGCACGTCTACCGCGACGACGGCATCATCCGTGACGGGTGGTTCCCCAACGATCTGGTCACGCTGGGGGTGGCTGCGCCGACGCTCGTCGCCGCGCGCGCCCGTGCGCTCCGCGGTTCGCGGGGGGCCGAGCTCGTCTGGCTCGGCGCGCTCCACTACCTCGTCTACGACGCGGCGTTCTATCTGCTCGGCGCGACGCTGAATGCGCTCTTCCCGGTCTACGCGGCGACGGTCGTGGCGGCGTTCTGGTCGCTGGTTCACCTGGCCGCGCGGATCGACGCGCGAGCGCAAGCGGCCGCGGCCGGGCCACAGCGCGGGGTGGCGGCGTGGATGTCGTTCATGGCGCTCGGTCTCACCGCGATCTGGACGATCAAGTGGTGCACGGTCTTGCTGCACCCGAGCCCCGCGCCGCGCTTCGACGAGACTCCGGAGTTCGTCCGCCTCGTCGCGGCGATGGATCTGTCGATGATGGTCGGCTTCTTCGCGCCCGGCGCGTGGTGGCTCTGGCGCGGGCGGCCTTGGGGATACGTGATCGGGGTCGCCCTGAACGTCTCGGCAGCGCTCTACGACCTGGTGCTGCTCGGCGGCTCGTTCGTCCAGCACCGGGCGGGGATCCCCGGCGCGGGCCCGATGATGGGCTTGTGGGGGTTCCTCGCGCTCGGGTGTGGGCTGTCGGCGGCCCGGCTCCTTCGCGCGGCCAAGCCGTCGGTTTGACGTTGGGCCATGCGCCCCCGGGCCCGTGGAAGGTGCTACAAATGCCCCCATGCAGAAGGCGCCCGAGCTCTTGGCGATTGCGAAGAAGCGGCTCTACGGAAACTACAAACCGGCTCCCTTCATGGTCGAGCGCGGCAAGGGGTGCGAGGTCTTCGACGTCGACGGCAAGCGCGCGCTCGACTTGATGGCGGGCGTCGCCGTCTCCGCGCTCGGTCACGCGCACCCGAAGCTCGTCGCCGCCATCGCGGAGCAAGCGGGCAAGATCATCCACGTCTCGAACTACTTCCACAACGAGCCCGCGACGCGGCTCGCCGACGAGCTCTGCCGCCGCACCGGCTTCGACCGCGTCTTCTTCTGCAACTCCGGGGCGGAGGCGAACGAAGCGCTGCTCAAGGCGGCGCGTCACCACTTCTTCGGGCTCGGTGACACGAAGCGCCTGCGGGTGATCGCGTTCCAGAACGCGTTCCACGGGCGCACGCTCGGCGCGCTCTCGATGACGGGCACGCCGAAGTACCGCGAAGGGTTCGGCGACCTCGGGCCCGTGACGCACGTCCCGTTCGGGGATCTCGCGGCGGTCGCCAAGGCGATGGGACCCGACGTCGCCGCGATCATCGCGGAGCCGATCCAAGGCGAAGGCGGCGTCAACGTCGCGTCGCCCGAGTTCTTCGTCGGGCTCCGCAAGCTCGCCGACGAGCACGGTGCGCTCTTCTTCGTCGACGAGGTGCAGTGTGGCGTCGGGCGGCTCGGTCGCTTCCTCGGCCACGACGGCTGGGGCGTTCGCGCCGATGCGATCGCGCTCGCGAAGGGTCTCGCCGGCGGCGTCCCGATCGGCGCGATGCTCACGAGCGAGAAGCTCGCGGGCGCGCTGCCTCCGGGCACGCACGGCTCGACGTTCGGCGGCAGCCCGCTCGCCGCAGCGGCCGCGCTCTGCGTGCTCCGCGTGCTCGACGAAGAGAAGCTCGTCGAAGGCGCGAAGACCAAGGGCGAGGCGCTCGGCAAGATGCTGTCGCGGATCGCGATGGAGCTCCCGTCGGTCGTCGAGGGCACCCGCGGCGACGGCCTGCTCCGCGGGTTGGTCCTGCGGCCCGGCGTCCTCGCGCGCGACGTGTGCACGCGCGCGCAGGAGATGGGCGTCCTCGTGACCGCGTCGGGGGAGCGCACCCTTCGATTCTGCCCGCCGCTCGTCGTCACGGTCGACGAGCTGGAGGAGGGGACCGCGATCGTTCGGGACGCGCTCGTCGAGCTCGCCGCGCCGATGACCGAGTCGACGGTTCCGATCACCCTCTGATGGTCGAGCGCGGGAGCCCCGCCGTCGCCGCGTATCGCTGCCCTGCCTGCGATGCCGCGGTCGATCCGCTCCGCGCGGGGCGCGTCGCGTTGCTCGGCGTGCGGTTCCTGTACTTCTGCGATCAGCGCTGCAAGACGGCGTACTTCGCCGATCCGGCGCGCTCGTCCGGGCCGGTGATCTCGACCGAGATCGCGACCGCCGAGCCACCGCCGGTCGCGCTCGCACCGGTGATCGCGGAGCCGCCGCCCGTTGCGATCGCGCCCGAGCCGGAGCCCGCGCCGGAGCGCGAGCCCGAGCTGGAGCTACCGCCGCCGGTCGCGCTCGCGGTCACGCCCGCGCCGCCACCGGTCGTCGTGCGGATCGCGCCCGAGCGCGCCGAAGTCGCTTCCGACGATCCTCCGCCCGCGACGCTCCGAACGCCGAGCTCCGATCCACCGCCCGTCGTCGAAGAAGAGGCGCCGCGCTCCATGCCGCTCCGCGCGTGGTCCAACCGCGCGCTCACCGAGACCGCTCCGCTCTCGACGACCGCCACCGAGCGCGGTCGCACGCCGCGGTCGCTCCCGGCCGTGGTGCTCGCGGGTGGCGTCGCGTCGGGCCTGTTGTCGCTCGGCGCCGCGCTCCTCGGGAGCGGCAACGCGGTGCGCCTCGCGCTCGCTGGCGTCGCCGTCGCGGCGACGACCGCGCACGCGTTCCTCGTCCCGTCGGATGCGTCCGACGCTTGGCGACCGGCTCGGTTGCTCCCGCTCTACGGCTCCTTCGCAGTCGCGGTCTACGCGTACGTGACGTTCGGTGGTGGTGGTGCGCACCTCGTCGCGTGCGGCGTCGGTGCCGCGGCGATGCTCCTCGTCGAGCGCGTGGTCGTCGCCGCGAAGGCGCAGCTCCGCGCGAAGCGCGAGCGCATCCACGACGCACTCGAGTCGACCGCCTCGCTCGCCGACGGGACGCACGTCGCGGGGAGCTCCGTGCGCGCGGGAGACGTCTTCGTCGTCGCCGATGGTGCGGTCATCCCGGCCGACGGCATCGTCGCCGGTGGGGAAGGGGTCGTCAGCCCGTTCGTGGACGCGACGGTCGACGTCCCCAAGCGCGAGGGCGACGTCGTCGTCGCGGGCGCGCGTGTGCTCGAGGGCACGCTGCGCGTGACCGCGACGGCGGGCGGCAACGAGCGCGCCTACGCGCGCGCCCTGACCGACGCGGTGCGGCCCGACGTCGGCGCTCCGCTCGTGCGGCTCGCGGCGCGTGGCGCGCGTGAAGGCGCGCTCGTCGTCTTCGTTCTCGTCGCGCTCGCGACGTACGGCACGGGGGCGCCACTCCCGTCCGCGATCGGCAACGGCTTCGCGGCGATGCTCGCGCTCGGCGCCGGTGGCGTCGCCGCGGCCGTCGCGGTCGAGCATGCGCGCGCGCACCTCCGCGCGCTCTCGCACGGCGTGCTCCACCGCGACGCCGAGGCGTTCGAGCTCGCGGGCTCCGTCTCGCGCGCGGTCGTGTGCGCGCGCGGAACGCTCTTGCTCGGCGAGCCCGAGATCCTCTCCGTCGAGCCGCTCGGTGGTGCGAGCGAGAGCGACGTGCTCGCGCTCGCTTCGGCGATCGCGACGGGCTGGACGCACCCGTTCGGGATCGCGCTCCTGCACCACGCGCGCGAGCGCGGGGTGAAGACGCCCGCGTTCCGATCCGTGATGCACCAAGGCTCGGGCGCGGTCGGTGTCGACTCCGGCGGCGCGCGCGTCGTGCTCGGCCGCCGGCCGTTCCTCCTCAGCGAGAAGATCAGCGTCGCCGTCGCGGACGCCGCGGTGACCGCGCACGAAGAGCAGGGCCGCAGCGTGCTCCTCCTCGCGCGCGGCGATCGGCTCGTGGGCATCGTCGCGATGCAGGACGGCCTCCGCGCTGGCGCGCGCGCGGCGATTCAGCGCCTCCACGACGCGGACGTCGAGCCGGTCCTCCTCAGCGGCGAATCGCGCGAGACCTGCGAGATGCTCGGCCGCTCGCTCGACATCGACAACCTCCGCCCCGACGTCGCGCGCGGCGAGCGCGCCCAGGCGGTGCGCTCGCTCGGCGAAGGTGGGGACGTGGTCGCGGTCCTCGGGACGCCCGCGCTCGACGAAGAAGCGCTCGGCGCGGCGGACGTGGGCGTCGCCATCGGCGCGGCAGGCCAAGCGGCAGAGGGCGCGGTCGTGCTCGCGAGCGCGGACGTCCGCGACGCCGTCCTCGCGCTGGTCCTCCCGAAGATCGCGCGCGAGCGGAGCCGCACCGCGCTCGCCCTCGGCATCGCGCCCGGCGTCGGCTACGCGCTGGCGCTCTCGTTCGGGCTCCTGTCACCGGCGGTGGCGCCGCTGGCGCTGCTCCTGGGAGCGTCGCTGGCGATCCTCTACGCGAAGGAGTGAAGGGGGCTCCGGACTGAAGTTGGGCACCCCGGACTAAAGTCCGGGGCAGCAGAAGCAATGCTGACTCGATCAAAGTCCGCCTTCGGCGGACTCCGCGTTGCGCACGGAACCGTGCCATCGGGGCCGGTGCACCTCTCGAGTCCGCCGAAGGCGGACTTCAACCGAGTCGGGTAGCGCTTCTGCTGCCCCGGACTTTAGTCCGGGGTGCCCAAGGCTTCAGTCCGGGGTGCCCAAGGCCGCCGATCTTCACTGCTCGCGCGCGTGACTCACGCGGCAGCCGCCGCGAACCCTGCTCGCTCGATGGCGGCGACGATGGCCGTCACGTCGACCTTGGTCTCGTCGTAGGTGAGCGTCGCGCTGCCGACGTCGACCTTGATGTCCGACACCCCGGCCTGCCGCCCGAGGACGTTCCGGACCGCTGCAACGCACCCGCCGCACGTCATGCCGGTGATGGAGAAGGTGATGGTGCGCATGGATCAAGGTTCCCCCACGCGGCCTGACATTTCAAGGGGTTGGGTTCACTTTTGGAGGTCAGTGGCGTATTCGCTTCGAGGCCGAGAACGAGTAAGCTCCCACATTCCCGATGGCCGCGGGTTCCCCAGCCCCGCGCCACCCATTCGCTCTTTTTCCATGGTCGAGAACTCCCCCGCCGCGAGCCCCCAAGAGAGCGCTGCCGCGCAACGGGTGGGGACCACGATCAAGGGCAAGTGGCGCATCGACGCCCTGCTCGGCGTCGGGGGCATGGCCGCCGTCTACGCGGGCACGCACCGCAACGGCCAGCGCGCGGCGCTGAAGATCATGCACCTCGATCTCGCGCGCGACGCGGGCGTGGTGGACCGCTTCCTCCGCGAGGCGTACGTCGCAAACAAGGTCGGCCACCCGGCCATCGCGCGCGTCATCGACGACGACGTCACCGAGGCCGAAGAGCCGTTCCTCGTCATGGAGCTGCTCGAGGGCGAGACCGTCAAGGACCTCTGGCGC
Source organism: Polyangiaceae bacterium (assembly GCA_044224495.1). GTDB lineage: Bacteria > Myxococcota_A > Polyangia > Polyangiales > Polyangiaceae > JBGAKG01. The sequence continues at coordinate 182,484 of JBGAKG010000022.1, forward strand.
CGCACCGGGCGCGTCCCGATCAAGGATGCGCTCCACATCGCCGAGCGCGTCCTCGACTGCCTCGCGGCCTGCCACGCCGCCGGCATCGTCCACCGCGATCTCAAGCCCGCGAACGTCTTCGTGACGAAGCGCGGGGACGTGCGGCTCCTCGACTTCGGCGTCGCCCGCGAGCGTCAGGTCAGCGCGGAGCGCGGTGGGGCGGGCCTCGCGCTCGGCACGCCGGCGTACATGTCACCCGAGCAGGCGAAGGGCCTCGTCGACAAAATCGATGGCCGCAGCGATCTGTTCTCCGTCGGCGCGCTCCTCCACGCGCTCATCACCGGGCGGCGCATCCACCGCGGGCGCACCGAGCAAGAGTCGCTCAAGCTCGCCGCGTCGCAGCCGGTTCCCGCCGTCGCCGGTCTCGCCCCCGATCTTCCGCCCGAGGTGCAGCGCTTGATCGACAAGGCGCTCGCGTGGGAGCCGCGCGATCGCTGGGCCGATGCGCGCGCGATGCAGAGCGCGACCCTGAACGCGATGGCCGCCGTGGACCGCATGGGCGACGTCGCCGACGACGCCGCCCCGTACGCCGAAGAAGGCGACGAACGCACGCCCGTCCACGAGCCCGTCGAACGCACGGATCCGCGCGTCGCCGAGCTCGAGCGGGTCGGGTCGCTCTTGCAGGAGGCCTACGCCGCGGCCGCCGCGCGCGGGACGAAGGACCCCGCCGCCGCCTCCGCGATGCGCGCGCTCGCGCGCCAGGTGCAGTCCGTCCTCGACGGGCGCGGCACCGTCCAGCTCGGGGTGCGCCCGTACGGGCTCACGGCGTTCGGGCACGTCGTCGTCGAAGCGGACGCGCCGTTCAACGTCGCGCTGCATCGCCTCTTCGACTCGGGCGGGCGGACGATTCGCTTCCTCCAGGGCACCAACGAGCAGAACCTCGGCGTGTTCCTCGCCGCGATGGCCGACACACCGGAGTCGCTCGACCTGGGCGCGACGCTGTGGACGCTCTTGCCCGATCCGATCCGCGTCGACACGGCGCTCGTGATCGCCGAGGGCAGCCTGCGCGAGCGCGAGCGCTTCTTCGAGGAGAGCGTGGCGCTCGAGCTGCGCTTGATCCAGCGCACGCACGCGGGGCGGAAGGCGTTCCCGACCGAGGCCTCTCCGCTCGCTCCGGAGGACGTCGTCCGTGCCGTCTATGCGTCGCAGCTGGATCTGAGCCGCTCGTTCGAGCGCTACGGCGACGTCGTGACCGCGGCGCTCCTCGCCGCGGCACGCGAGCGCGAGATCCCCGCCGTGCTCAACGCGCTCCGGCGCACCGGCGCCGAGCTCCACGGCACCGGCCACGAGAGCGACGTGCTCCGCCTCGAGAAGTCGGTCGCCGAGAGCCTCGCGCAGCGCCTGCCGCCGAAGGACGCGCCGAAGCTCATCGCGGCGGTGCGCTCGGCGCTCTACGGGAAGGACGCGCTCGCCGCGCTCCTCCACGCGGGTGGCCGCGCGGGCGAGCACGTCCCCGATGCGCTCGCGAAGGTCCTCGCGGATCTGCCGATGAGCGAGCTCCCCGTGCTCCTCACGACCCTCGAGCGTCCCGGGCTCCCGCCGCGCCTGCGGGACGTCCTCCTCGGTCACGTCGCGCGGCTCGGTGGGCCCGACGCCGAAGCGCGCGCGCGCACCAGCGCCGAGCACGCGATGAACGCACCGCCGGTCGTCGCGCAGCGCGATCCGGCGGCCGCCGAAGACGCGCGCGCGCTCGTCGCGCTCGCTGGCGTCGTGCGCTTCGCCGAGGCGCGGGACGTGCGCTCGCACGCGTTCGAGGACGCTCTCGCGTACGCCGCCCACGAGCTCGCCGGTCGCACGACCCCGCTCGAGGCGCTCTTCGTCTACGGCGCCACCTTCGTCGGGCGGCGCGCGCTCTTCGGCATGCGCGACGAAGAGGACGCCGTGCTCTCGCTCGGCGGCTTGCTCGCCCGCTGCGGCGGCGCGTTCCTCGAGGTCGATCCGGGCGCGACAGCGACCGACGTGCGCGCGTTCATCGAGGCCGTCTCCACCTCGCTCGGCAAGGACGACGGGAGCTTCTCCGCCGCCACGAACAAGATCCGGCTCCTCCCCGTCAGCGACGTGCTGCGCACGCGTGGCGTCGACGTCGAGCGGCTCGCCGCGGAGCCGCGCGCGGTGCGCGCGTTCGCATCGACGACGATCGCGCTCCGTGCATACCGCGAGGCGGTCCTCGCGAAGCGGTACGCCCTGCCGCGCTCCGTGATCCGCGCGGTCAACGAGCTCGCGTCGCTCTTGCCGTCGTCGCCCTGGCTCCTCGCGTCGCTCCTCGAGCCCGCGACCGATCCGGACGAGATTGCCGTCGCGACCGCGCTCCTCGCGGGGTCGATGGTCTCGCTCCTCGTCGACGATCGGCACCGCGTGGCGGATGCAATCCTCGCCGCGCTCTTGGCCGACGTCGCGCTCGCTCGCGCCGGCAGTGGTGCTCCCGAGAACGCGACGCTCCCGCTCGTCGGCGTCGAGCGCGGTGTCCCCGCGGTGCTCGCCGCCGCCACCGTCGCGCACGAAGCCATCGCGCTCCGCGGCGGGCGGGCCGCCGGTGCGCGTGCTCCGCTCCTCCACTCGCGCGCCGTCCACGTCGCGCGCAGCTACTTCGAGCTCCTCACCGATCGCTCGTCCGTCGCCGCTGCGACGCCGGAGCAGATCGTCGCCCAGCTCGCGGCGCGCTACACGGACCCGGCCGACAAGCTCCTCCTGCGGCTCCTCGTCGCGTCGCTCGCGTTCCTCCCGGCGGGCACGGTCGTGAAGCTCGGCTCGGGCGAGGTGGCAGAGGTCATCGCCTCGAATCGCGGCGAAGGCCGCGGCGCGACCGCGCGCATCGTCATGGACGAGCACGGCGAGGAGTACTCCGATCCGTTCGAGGTCGAGCTCCTCCCGGGCGACGACTCGATGCGCGTGGTCAAGGTCATCAACGTCGACCAGTGGCGGCGCGGACCCGCGCGCGTCATCTCGCGACCGCCGGCGGGCTCGGGCTTCACCGGCCGGGCGGGGTCCCTCGATTCGGAGCCGCTGACCGGCTCACGGCGTCCGCTCATGAGCGCGGAGCCCGAGGCGCTCCCGAGCACGGCACGCGTCCCCACGCCGGTCCCTTCGCCGCCGGTCGTCTCGTCGCCGCCGCCCGCGCGTCCGCCGAGCGCCGTCGCACCGCTCCCGCGCCCGGTCGGCGTGGCACCGTCGGCGAGCGGTGTCCTCGGGACCACGCCGCTCGCGCACGTGCTCGTGTACATGCTCGACCACGCGCTGACGGGGACGGTCGAGATCAACGAGCCCGATCAGACCGCGCACCACGTGCGGTTCGTCCGGGGCGTGCCGGTGAACGTTCGCACGGGGCGCGTGGTCGCTCCGCTCGGCGCGCAGCTCGTCGCCGCCGGCCTGATCGGGGACGCAGAGGCGGCAGAAGCGGTCGGTACGGCGCGCAACGCCGGCGTGCGGCTCGGCGAGTTCCTCGTTCGGCGCGAGCTCCTCGCGCGGCTCGATCTCCTGCGCCAGCTCGAGCTCCAGGTCCATCGCAAGCTCGAGACGCTCGCGAACGTCGATCCCACGTCGGTCTACTCGTTCTTCCGCGACGTCGACTTCTTCCCCTCGGAAGAGCAGCCGATGGAGATCGATCCGCTGCGCGCGGTCCTCGGCGTGTCCCGCGCGTGGGGTGACCACGATCGCGTTCGCAAGACGCTGGACCGCGTCGCGGCGCTCGTCCTCCAGCTGCACCCGGAGTCCACGCTCGATCTCGTCGAGCTCGATCCGGCGGAGCGTGCGCTCCTCGCCGATCTCCGCAGCTTGCCGTGCACGTTCGGCGAGCTCGCCGGGCGGCGTCAGTTCCCGACCGAGGTCGTCGCCGCCTTCGTCTTCGGCGCGCTCGTCACGCGTCAGTTCCTCGTCCCCAATCAGCCGAAGCCGCCGATGGGCGTTCGCCCGCGCCCGCGCACCGGGCTCTCGTCGCCGGTGCCGGAGCGGATCTCGGCCATCCCGCGCAGCCCGAGCCCGCCCGAGGCGGAGCGCCGCTCCGCCGCTCCGCTCGCCGCGCAGCGTCCTTCGCCGTCGCCGGACGCCGCCGCCACGCGCGTCCCCGAGCCGCCGCTCTCCCAACGCGTGGTCGCGCCGCCCTCGAACCCCGTTCCGCCTGCGCCGATCTCGCAACCGATCCCCGGCCCCCCGATCTCCGAGCGGCCGGGCCGCTCCGCGTCGCCGCCGCCCGGGAAGCGCATCTCGTGGTCGCAGCTCACCGCGCCGCGCAAGCCGTCGAAGCCCGGGATGCAGGCGGTGAAGAAGAGCCCGCCCGCCGTCGTCGCGACGAAGCCGCCTGCGGTTCGGCCGCCGCTCACCGCGCGCCAGCAAGAGGCGCTCGCGGCGCTCAAGCCGGCCGAGGTCGCGCTCGCGGCGAAGGACTCGAAGGCAGCACTCCGCCACGCCCGCAAGGCCCAGTCGATCGACGCGACCGTGCCGGACGTCAACGCGCTGGCCATCTGGGCGCAAGTCCTCGAAGGGTCGCTCAAGCCGATCGCCGCCCTGGCCGAGCTCGCGACGATCGTCGCGACGGACGCGACGTGCGTGCGCGCGCGTGTCTACCGGGCGAAGTTGCTCAAGCGCGAGAACAAGCTCCAGGAAGCCAAGGTCGAGCTCGAGCGCGCGTTGGAGGACGATCCCGCGCATCGTGAAGCCCAGAACGAGCTCAAGCTGTTGATGCTCACCTTCCGCCGCTGACGTACACTGGAAGGGTGGAGCTCGCACCGCCGCCGGAGTTTCGGTACGTCGGGTTCGGTCCCGGTCCGAGCTTGCGGAAGCGGGTCGTGGTCAGCGCGCTCGGCGCCGGCGCGAGCGCGGCGCTCGCGTGGCTCGGCGACGTGAGCTTGTCGCACTCGGTGCTCGGCGCGTTGCTCGTCTCGTCGGGCCTGCTCTACGCGCTCCGCAGCTTCGGTGGTCCCTCGCGGCGGACGCTCGGCTCGTCGACGCCGATCGCGGTGGTGCCGTGGGGCATCCTGATCGAGGACGACGACGCCCCGCGCGTGCTCCGCTGGGCGGCCGTCTCGCGCGTGCACCTGCAGAGCATCTACGGGCGCGATCAAGGCACGCCGTCGACGCTGTGGAGCTTCATCGACGTCGAGACGACCTCCGAGCGTTGGTCCGGTCGCGCGGCGGGCGCGGTGCCGCTCGAAGGGCTGCTCGCGAACCTGGCCGCGTACACGCGCGAGGCGACCGCGAAGATCGCGCTCGACCTCGACGGCGATCAGGCCGGCGAAGGACCGATCGAGCCCGACGTCGGACCGCTCCTCGCCGCGGCGGAGGACGCGCTCCACGCACCGCCGACGTCGTCCCGCCTCTCCGTTCCGCACGCCGGCTATCGCGGCGTGCCGATCCGCGGAGCATCGCCCGAGACGGTGAAGTTCCTCCGCGAGATCCTCCGCGATCGAACCGCGCACGATCCCGATCGGCGGCCTCTCGCGTGCGCGCTCGCAGCGCTCTTGCACGCGCGCGAGCTCGTCCCGGATCTCCTGCGTCTCGTACAGTCGCCGCACCCCGTGGTCGCCGCGGTCGCGCGCGCGGCCGCGCAGCGGATCGGCGTGCCCGCGGCACGAACGGGCCGGATCGACGAGATCGCCCACTTCCTGCACGAGGCGGACGTCACCGCGCTCGAGCAGTGGATCGCGACCGGTACGCCGGCGGCGCCGATCCTCGCGGACTCAGCCGACGAGGAGCGCGGCGAGCTCGGCGGGTAGGGGGCTCGTCGCCGTGAATTTGGCGATGACGCCTTCGTCGCTCGGGGCGTCCTCGGCGAGGGCAATCCGAGAAGCGTGGAGCGCATGGCGCTCGAGCCCTTCGATCGGCTCTGCGCCGTAGAGCACGTCCCCCGCGAGCGGGAAGCCGAAAGCTGCAAAGTGCACGCGAATCTGGTGGCGGAGCGCCTTCGCGACGCGGACCTCCACGTGGGCCCACCCGCCGCCGCGCCGGAGCACCTTGAACTCGGTGTGGGCGGGCTGCGGCGAGTAGCGCATGACGTCGCGCGGGTGGACGCACGCGTAGCGGCGGCGCTGGTCCTTCGGGTGGTTCGTGATCGGGTACTCGATCGTGCCTTCGTCCGGGAGGCCGTCGCTCTTCGTCACGAGCTCGTAGCGCTTCTCCATGCGACCGCTCTGGAGCACGTCGCGGAGCGCTTCGAACGCGACCTTCGAGCGCGCGACGAGCACGAGGCCCGAGGTGCCTTCGTCGATCCGATGGACGAGCCCGGGCTCGCGCGGCCCGTAGCCGACACCGGCGAGCTCCGGGTAGTGCCCGACGAGCGCGTTGGCGAGCGTTCCGGTCTCGCCCGGCCGGAGGGGCGCAGTCTGCTGCCCGGCGGGCTTGTCGACGACGAGGAGATCTTCGCGCTCGAACACGACCTGGAGCGGAGCGTCGGGCGTGGGCACTGCGGGCGCCTCGGGATCGGCGATCTTCGTCTCGTCGATCGTGAGCACGTCGCCCGCCTTCACGAGCTCGCCCTTGGCGCGATGGCGACCATTCACGCGGACGGCGCCGTCCTCGATCGCCTTCTTCACGCGTGCGCGCGAGAGGCCGGTGACGAGCGCGACCGCGGCTTTGTCGAGCCGGCTACCGTCGAGCTGAGGGGGGACCTGGAATTCCTTTGCCATCGCGGCGGGCAAGGTACCACGGCGCGCGCGCGAAGCGACCCCGCCGGGCCGCGTCAGCGCGAACGCCTCAGCGCGAGCGCTCCACGATCCGCTTCAGGCCTTCGGCGAAGACGTCCTCGGGGGTGATGAGGCTGACGATGAAGTGGGCCTCGTCCTCGAAGTCGAAGAAGTAGCCGGGGTGGACGAGCACACCCGCCTCCAGGAGGGCGAGCGCCATCTCTTCCTCGCTCGACCCCCGGGGGACGCGCAGCGTGGCGTACCAGCCCGCCTCCACGTCGAGGACGGTCACGGGCGTTCCCGCCGTGAGCTCGCGGGCGCGCGCCAGGTTCGCGCGGGTGCGCTCGGCGATCTTTTCTTCGGCCGAGCCACGCGTCCGGAGGAGCTCGGGGAGCGCGTGCTGGACCGGCGCCGCGACCGAGAGGAACGCGTCGGCGATCCCTTCGATCCGCCGCCGCGCTTCGCTGACCTTCGCGGGGTGACCGCCGAGGATCATCCACGCGAGCTTGAGCTGCGGCAGCCCGGCGAGCTTCGAGAGCCCGCCGAGGCTCACGACGAGGCCCTTGCCGGCCGCCTTGGCCGCGCAGACGACCCCGTCGGCGGGGACGTCCCGGTGCATGTAAGATGCAAACACTTCGTCGCAGACGACGGGGAGCCCGAGGTCCTCCATCGCGCGCAGCTCGGGCACGCGCAGGAGCGAGCCCGTCGGGTTGTTCGGGCTGACTGCGAGCACGGCGCAGCAACGCTCGCGGCGGGCGCGCTGGAGCGACGGAACGTCGACGTGCCACGCGCCGTCGTACGCCAGGCGGTACGAGCGCAGGGTCACGCCCTCGAGCAGGGCGAGGTGCTCGAACAACGGGTAGCTCGGGCGTGGCGCGAGGAGCTCGTCCCCGGGATCGCAGAGGAGCTTGAAGAGGAACGAGTACGCTTCGCTCGTGCTCGCGGTGATGACGACGTTGTCGGGCGAGACGCCGTAGGTCTCGGCGACGGCTTCGCGGGCGACGCGCAGCCCGAGCGGCGCCGGCTCGTAGACGAGGGCCTCCTTCGGGGCGAGCGCTTGGAGGATGGCGTCCTCGGCGTAGGCGATGCCGGCGCGCGTCGGGTTGGACTCGGTGAGGTCCAGGACTTCGTCGCCGCGCTTGCGCCGCTGGGTGAGCGCGTACGTGAGCGCGTTCTCGCCCGCGTCGTCGCCGCTGCGTCGGGAGAACACGTCAGCCCCCGTCCGCGGGGTGCCACTCGATCTTGGGGTCGCACTCGATGGCGGAGCTGCGCCCGTTCTGGAGGAACGCCGCGCACTCGTCCTGCGGCTTCGTGTACTGCGCGCCGACGAGCTCCTCGCCGTCGAAGAGCTCGAGGATGCCGGAGCCGTCCTTGCCCTCTTCGGCGAACGCCTTGTACGGGCCGCACGTACCGAGGCCCCAGCGGACGGGCTCGCCGATCCGCTGCGCGTGATGGCTCGACTGACGCTCGCCGAACGAACGACAGCGGAAGTTGCAGTAGCCCGGATGGATCTCGCACTTCGCGTTCGGCTGGATCGCGACGTGCGCGGAGGGCGGCGTGGCGCCCGCGTCGCCGATGGGCTCCGCGTGGAGCGGCGCAGGCGGCGGAGCGTCCGGAGGTGCCTGGCGGCACGCGACGACGAAGAAGAGCGCGGGCAGAAGGGTGAACCGAAGGCGCACGGTCCGAGCCTACCTCATCCGCGGCGCCGCGATCTTCAATACGCGAACAGCCAGCGCAGGACGAGCGAGCCGCCGTACAGGGTCAAGGCGGCGCCCAACAGCGAGGTGACGGTGAACAGGAGCAGGTACTGTCCGCGCGAGCCGACGCCGATGTGCGCCTTCACGGGCGCGCGGTGCTCCTCGCGATAGGCACCGGCCGGGCGCGCCGCGTTCGGGCGGGTGAGGGTGACGTGGAGGAGCGCGGCGGCGGGGATCCAGCGCTCGACGACGGAGAGGGTGTCGGTCGCTTCGGGGAGGACGACCAGCGCGCTCAAGCGTTCGCGCGCTTCGGCATCGAGCTCGTCGACCGCGCGCCGCTCGACTTGAGGCTCGACGGTGGCAGCGCTGGGATCGACGTCGACGCGTTCTCCGGCGACTTCGATCCGAAAGGGGATGCTCCAGCGCGCGCTGAGGATCTTCACCTCGTTTCTCGCGCGGCCTTCGCCCTCCGGTCGGAGGACCTCGATCTCGCCCCAGACCGAGGGTTCGTCGGCGAGCACCCGCGTGCGGAACGACTCCGCCCCCACGCTGGGGTGGCCGGCCCACTGCACGCGTGGCGGCGTGATGCGGCGGACGTTGTCGTAGTGGCGGAGCAACGAGACGAGCGACGCGAGCGCCATCACAGCGCCCACGACGACGAGCCCTGCGCCGACGACACCCGCGCCCAACGTCAGCGGGGGGACGGCGCCGGGCGCGAGCATCTCACGAGCTTACTTGCAGGTGCCGCCGCTGCACTTCTTTCCGTTGCACTCGCTGTCGAAGTTGCACTTCCCGCCGGGGGCGTCGGAGCAGGTGCCGCTGTGACACTTGGCGCCGCCGCGGCATTCGCTGTCGAAGTTGCACTTCCCGTACTCGCCGGCGCGGGCGGAGGGAGCTGCGGCGAGGAGAGATGCGGTGAGGCCGATGCCGAGGACGAAGGTGAGGAGGAGCTTCTTCATTTGGTCACGTCATACGGAAAGAAGACCAAGGAGCTGCCCTAGCAGGCTGCTGCAAAACGCAGCGTAGCGCGATGGCGCCTCGGCTCCGGCAGCGGCTCGCTGTCCGCACCGCGTGATCCGCGGCGCCCGATCGTCCCGTTCACGCGGGCTGCTCCAGCAGCTTGGCCATGCGGACCAAGTTGTAGGCCGCCGCGGTGAGCATCGCGACCACCTGGTTCGCTCCGAATCCCACGTACCTCGTCTTCCGATACCCGCCCACCGTCTTCATCCATCCGAAGACCTCTTCGATCCTCTTCCGGATGCGCTGACTGATCTCGTAACCGCTCGCCTTCGTCGTCCGCGCGTCGAGCGCCGAGTATCTCGTCTTCTGCGCCACGTGCGGCGTGATGTTGCGGTCGCGGCATGCGGCGACGAAGTCGCGGGTGTCGTAGCCCTTGTCGGCGCCGAGCGTGATCCGTTTCGTGCCCGGCAAGAAGTTGTCGACGAGGTCGAGCGCGGACCGCCGCTCTGCGTAGCCGTCGGCGCTGTCGAGCTCGAAGCCGACCAGCAAACCGTTGCGATTCTCCATCAACGCGTGCGCCGAATACGCGAGCTTTGCTTCCTTGCCCTTGCCCTTGCGCGCCAGCTTCGCGTCCGGGTCCGTCGTCGATTCGTGCGTCGCGTTGCTTCGCT
>JBGAKG010000023.1:0-191605 GCA_044224495.1 Polyangiaceae bacterium
CGTCCTTCCGGTGGACGGGGTGGGGGTTGGGGTCGGGACAGTGATTGCGGCGTCCTTCCGGTGAACGGGGTGGGGGTCGGGGTCGGGGTCAGAGAGGCCAGCGTTCTTCTCCCCGACCCCCCCCCCCACCCCGGTCCCCGGATCGGCGGTTCAATTCTCGTCCTGGCGATTCAAGTTCTTCTTCTCTCGCTGGAGTCTTGATAGGACAACCACGTGAAGCGTCTCGCGCTCCTGTTTCCTCTCTTGCTCGCGGCGTGCAACGTTCCGGTCGCCGCTGCCCTCGATGAGGACGACGCGAACCGGATCGTCGTCGCGCTCGATCACGAGGGCGTGGACGGCGCGAAGGAGCCCGACCCTCAGGCCGAGGGCAAATTCCGCGTTCTCGTGCCCCGCGACGACGTCGCGCACGCGCTCGCGACGATGAAGGACGAGGAGCTCCCCCGCCCTCGCGCCACCTCCGTGCTGGACGCGATGGACAAAGGCTCCCTCGTCCCGAGCGCCCAGGCCGAGCACGCGCAGTACGTCGCCGGGCTCTCCGGCGACCTCCAGCGCACGCTCGAGGGCGTCGACGGCGTGCTCGTCGCGCGCGTGCACCTCAACGTTCCTCCTCCCGATCCGCTCGGCGACGCGAAGAACCCGCCCAAGACGACGGCGAGCGTGCTCCTCGAGCACCGCGGCACCGCCCCGCCGCTCACGAACGACGCGATCCAGCGCCTCGTCGCGGGCGGCGTCCCGAACCTCGCCCCCGCCGACGTGAACGTCGTCACGATCGCTCGCCCTGCGCCCGCCGCGCACGCCGAGGCCCAGCTCGCGCACGTCGGTCCGATCGCCGTCGCGCGCGGCTCGGCGACCACGCTGAAGATCGTCCTCGGCATCGCCGTCGCCGCGCTCGCGCTGCTCTCCGGTCTGACGCTCTCGCTCGTGTCGCGGCTCTCACGCGCCCGCGCCGAGCGCGACGAAGCGCGCGAACCGAAGAAATGACGGGACCGACGCCCGCGATCGAGCTCCGCGGCGTCAGCAAGCGCTTCCGCGGCGCAGGAGCGACCGACAACGTGGTCCTCCGCGACGTGAGCCTCCGCGTGGAGCCGGGCACCCTCTACGGGTTGATCGGTCCGGGCGCCGCGGGGAAGAGCGTGCTCCTCAAGATCGCCTCGACGCTGATCCGGCCGGACCGCGGAGAGGTCCACGTGTCGGGCGAGGACGTGACGGAGGCGAGCGAGATCCGCCTCGCGACCGTCCGCGCGTCGATCGGGATGCTCTTCCAGAACAACGCGCTCTTCGATCACATGACGGTGTTCGACAACGTTGCCTTCCCGCTGCGCCGACTCACGTCGCTGACGGAGAAGGAGATCGACGTCCGCGTCCGCGAGCGCATGAAGGCGGTCTCGCTCCCGGGCTTCGAGGACCGGCTCCCGCCGAACCTGTCCGGCGGGCAGAAGAAGCGCGTCGGCGTGGCGCGCGCGACGATCCTCCAAGCGCCGATCGTGCTCTACGACGAGCCGGCGGCAGGGCTCGACCCGGTGACCAGCCAGCGCATCTTCGACCTGCTCCGGGCGGAGCAGCGTGCGACCGGAGCAGCGGTGCTCATGGTCTCGAGCGATCTCGATCGCTTGCTCACCGTGACGGATCGCGTGGCGATGCTCTACCGCGGCGAGATCATCTTCGACGGCACGACCGAGGAAGCGCGCGCGAGCCGCGAACCGCGCGTACGCCAGTTCGTGCACGGGCTGACCGAGGGCCCGCTGTGACGCGGGGCACCAAGGTCGTCGTCCACCGTCCGGGCGGCCACGATCGGCTGAAGCTCGAGCGGTTCACGCCCGCCGCGCCCGAGCGCGGCGAGGTTCGGGTCGCGGTGCGCGCGATCGGCGTGAACTTCGCCGACACCATCGTCCGGATGGGCCTCTACGAGTCCGCTCGGTACTACGTCGGCTGGCCGATCACGCCCGGCTTCGAGGTCGCCGGCATCGTCGATGCCGTCGGCGACGGCGTCGACCTGCGCCCCGGCGACGAGGTCTACGCCGTCACCCGCTTCGGCGGCTACGCGACGCACGTCGTGGTCGACCGCCGGCTCGTCTTCCGCCGGCCGTCCGCGCTCACCGAGGTGGAGGCCGCAGCGATGCCGTCGGTCCACCTGACGGCGTGGTACGCCCTCTTCGAGCTCGCCCACCCGCGGCCCGGGGCCCGGGTGCTCGTGCACTCCGCCGCGGGCGGCGTCGGCACGGTGCTCGTCCAGATGGCGAAGCTCGCGGGCGCGCACGTCGCCGGCGTGGTCGGGTCCGCGCACAAAGTGCCGCTCGTGGAGCGCCTCGGCGCCGACGTCGTGATCGACAAGAGCCAGGGAGATCTCTGGCGCGCCGCCCGCCGCTTCGCGCCCGACGGGTACGACGTCGTCCTCGACGCGAACGGCGTCTCCACCCTGCGCGAGAGCTACGCCCACCTCCGCCGGACCGGGAAGCTCGTCGTCTACGGTTTCCACTCCATGATGCCTCGCGCGGGCGGGCGTCCGAACTGGCCGAAGCTCGCGCTCGACTGGCTCCGGACGCCGCGCTTCGATCCGCTGGAGATGACGGGCTCGAGCAAGAGCGTGCTGGCGTTCAACCTCAGCTACCTCTTCGATCGGCAGGATCTGATCGACGACGGGCTCGGCGCGGTGGAGCGCTGGTTCGCCGAGGGCAAGCTCGCGCCGCCGCCCGTCACCACGTACCCGCTCGCCGACGTCGCGCGCGCGCACGCGGATCTCGAATCGGGCCGTACGACGGGGAAGCTCGTCTTGGTGCCCTGACCTGCACGCGAGCGAGATGCATCGGGATTGACGATGGATCTCGGCGCGCGCACGGTGCACGCATGGACGACGCACGCGCCGTCGCGGAGCTCTTCCCCGCGATCTACCTCCGCTTCGCGAAGCGGCGCACCACGCGACTCACGGCCCAGCAGTGGGCGGTGCTCTCTCACCTCTCGCTCAGCGGTCCGCTGACGGTCGGCGAGGCGGCGCGTCACTTCGGGCGCGCGCAGAGCGTCGTCAGCGAGCTCGTCCTCGGCCTCGAGCGTCGGGGCCTGCTCGAGCGGATGCGCGACGCGCGGGACAAGCGCCGCACGCTGGTGTGGCTGAGCGATGCGGGCCTCCGCGAGATGGAGACGTCCCGCGAGGTGTTGGACGTGACCGAGCTCGAGCACGCGCTCGAGCGGATGACGAAACGAGAACGCACGGCGCTGGTCGGGGGCATGCGCGCCCTCGTCGGAACGGCGCGCAGAACCCCGAGAGGAGAACGACGATGAGCAACGTACCCTGCGAGAGCTGCGGGATGCCGATCGAGCATGGCCCGTACTGCACCCACTGCACGACGGCGGACGGAGCGCTGCAGCCGTTCGACGAGCGCTTCGAGCGCATGATCCAGTGGCAAGCGCGGCGAACGCCGGACGCGAGTCGGGCGGAGCTCGCGAAGAAGACGCTGGCTTACATGGCGACGATGCCGGCGTGGAAGGAGCACCCGCGAGTGAAGGGAGGCTGACGGTATCCGCGCATTCCGCGCCCCCATTTTCTTGCTAGCGTGGCGTGGTCCCCCATGCCCCGCCGCCCCCTTCTCCTGGTTCTCGCCGCAAGCCTCGCCGCCCTCGCCTGCGGTCCTGCCAAATCCCCCGAGCGCCCGACGGCCGAGGTGGTGTTCGACGCCGTCGCGCCTTCGGTCGTCGCGATCGTGAACGACGACAGCCAGGAGCGCGAAGAGCGGATCCGCGAGATCGAGACGAAGATGGGGCGCGACCCGAACGCACCGAAGCGCGTGGTCGACGTGTCCTACCAGCGGACGAACCCGCCCGATGGCACCGGCTTCATGATCGACGGCGGCCTCGTCGTCACCGCGGCGCACGTCGTCAGCTCGCCGAACCACCTCAAGATCACGACGCGCGCGGGCAAGACGGTCGACGCCGACCTGTTCCGGATCGACGACGTCCGGGACGTCGCCATCCTCAAGCCCAAGACTCCGCTCGAGGGGGTCCCGCCGCTCAAGCTCGAAGAGCACGACCTCACCGTCGGCGAGCCGGTCTGGGCGCTCGGCCACACCGGGCGTGCATCGTGGGCGCTGTCGTGGGGCATGTCCGAGGGCATCGCCTCCGGCGTCGTCGACATGGGCGCGGCGAAGCTCCTCCTCTTCGACGCCGCGGTCTACCCGGGCTTCAGCGGCGGCCCGGTCGTGACGTTCCACGATCACGGCAAGGCCGAGGTCGCCGGCGTGAACCACGCCATCCTCTACACGGGGATGAGCGAGCACGGAGCGTCCCCCATCTTCAGCGCGGTCGCGGTCTCCGAGCTCCACGCCGTGGTGGACGGAAAGCCGCTCCCGATCGAGAAGACACTCTCCGACTTCGCGAACGCCCAACGCCAGCGCACCTACGCCGACGTGTTCGTCACCGAGAAGTTCGTGACGACGACCGACCCCGGCGGCCGCCCGATGGCGCACATGATGGGCATGACGGACAGCGTCCAGCTCGACGACGACCACACGGCCGACATCCCGGTCGTCGCTCTCCTCTTCGGCCTCGCGCCCGGCAAGACGGACATCCGCTTCGAGGCGCGCGACGCCAAGGGCGTCGTCGTCGCGACCGCCAAGACGGTCGCGACCGTCGACAACAAGCAGCGCGTCGGGTTCGCGAGCGCGAAGCTGCAGCTCAGCGGCGCCGACGAAGGCAAGTACTCGATCCTGGTCCACGCGCAGGGCAAGGTCATCGGCCGCGCGAACGTCATGGTCGAGGACGAAGACCAAGACGAAGCCCTCCACACGCACGACGTCGACGGCGAAGAAGGCCCCGACGTCGACGTGGTGGTGGGGATGCTCGCGAAGGAGGAACCCGTCCTCGTCGCCGGCATCGGCTCGTTCTGGGCACAGAAGACGTACCCGCGCCGGGTTCCGTTCGTGTTCTACGCGCGAGGAACGCGCGGGTTCAGCGGCAAGAACGTCATGATCACCGCCTACGTCCTCGACGACACGGGCCACGTGGTGGGCCACGTCGACGGCGGCTTCGAGACGGAGATGCGCCCCGAGCTCGCGTGGAACGTCCTCTACAAAGGTGGCTTCGAGTCGCACCCGCCGCCGCTCGTGCCGAAGGTCGGCAACTACGACATCGTCTTCACGCTGAACGACAAGCCGGTCGCGTACTGGCCGATGGAAGCCGTGCCCGACGTGGAGATCGGCGAGCTCGACCGCTTCCGGAGCGGGATGCGCCGCGGCGCGACGGGAAAGTGACGCCTTGAACGACGTCGCCGCCGTCGTTCTCTCGTGGACGATCTCGACGGCGACGTGCTTCCTCATCGTCATCCTCGACGAGCGCCGCGATCGCGCTTGGAGCCTGGCGACGGCAGCCGCCCTGACCACCGCCGCGTTCGGGATGTTTCTGGCGCTCGCGTACGACCTCTGGAACGTCGAGCCTCACACCGACCCGTTGACCGCCCAGGTCTCGCGGGGCGGCGCGGTGCTCGTCGCCGTCGCCGGCCTGGCGTCGTGCATCGCGCTCTTCTTCGACCTGCGCGCCTACTCCCCCCTCCACCTCGAGCGCTCGTGGCCGCCCGTGAGCCGGAACGCCGCGCTCGTCGCGTTTGCGCCGTTTTCGGTCGCGGTGCACTTCTGGAAGAGTCGCCGGTATTCGTTCGTCGGTCTCTTGGTCGGCCTTGCCTGGTTGGTGCTCTCGCTCCTTCCGCTGACGCTCGTGGAGGTCGCCTGCGAGGCCGCGGGCTACCCGCTGCCTCACTGAGACGACGAGAATCTCCAGGATGTAGCGCGCGGCTTGTGGAATCATCCCAGCCCACGGCGCGCCCGCGTCGTCAGGAGTCGTTCTTGGAATCATCACAACCGGACAGCGCGGAAGAGCGCGGCATCTACGCCCTCGCCGGTGATCTCGGGCGTGGCCTCTTCGAGGTCGCGGCAGTCGCCGGCGGCATGGGCGTGCTCTTCGGCCGGATCGTCGTCCGCCTGCTGCCCCTCGGGAAGAAGCGCGGCGGCGCCGTCACCGCGCTCGACGGCGCCGAGCTCCGCCGCAACCTCTACAAGATGAGCGTGAAGTCGCTCCCGATCGTCATCGTCACCGCCCTCTTCACCGGCGCGATCATGGTCATCCAGGCTGCACCGATCGTGAAGCGCCTCGGCGCGGAGGGCCTCGTCGGGTGGGCCGCCGGCTTCGGCACGCTCCGCGAGATCGCGCCGCTCCTCACCGCGCTGATGATCTCGGGCCGCGTCGGCGCCAACAACACCGCCGAGCTCGGCACGATGACCGTCACCGAGCAGATCGACGCGCTCCGCGTGCTCGCGATCGATCCGATCGCGTTCCTCGTCGTGCCGCGCTTCCTCGCCATCACGGCCACGTTGTTCTTCATGACGCTCTACGCGGACGCCCTGGCGCTCCTCGGCGCGACCTACTGCTCGAAGGCCCTCCTCGGCGTCGAGCCGGCGAGCTTCCTCCACGGGCTCACGGGCGGGCTCCTCGGCTTCGGGGACGTCGCGAACGGCCTCGTGAAGAGCGTCGTCTTCGGCGCCCTCATCGCGCTCGCGAGCTGTCACTTCGGCCTCTCGACCAAGGGCGGCGCGCCCGGCGTCGGCCGCTCCGTGAACGCCACCGTGGTCGCGAGCGCCGCGGGCATCTTCGTCCTCGATTACCTCGTGAGCTTCCTCCTCGGCTGATCGATGGCGACGAAGCCCCTCCCCTCCGCACCGCTGGCCCCGCCCGACCCGCCGTCGCTCGCGGCCGATCTGGGTGCCGCCACCTTCGACGCCGCGCGCGGCGCGCAGGGCCTCTACTCCATCTTCGTCCGCACTCTCTATTTCTGCGTCCGCGGCCGGCGCGAGAAGGGCGCGGTGGTCCGCCAGATGTACGAGATCGGCAACAAGAGCATGCTCTTCGTGACGATCACGATGGGGTTCATCGGCATGATCCTCGTCTACCAGTCGGGGCTCCAGACCAAGCGCATCCTCCCCGACTTCTCGCAGCTCGGCGCGACCTACCTCGAGCTCCTCACGCGCGACCTCGCCGCGAGCATCACGGCGCTCATGCTCGCCACGCGCGTCGGCGCCGGCATCGCGGCCGAGATCGGCTCGATGGTGGTGACGGAGCAGGTCGATGCGCTCCGCATGAGCGCGGCCGATCCCGTCGACTACCTGGTGAAGCCCCGCTTCCTCGCGAGCATGGTGATGACCGGCGCGCTCATCGTCTGGGGCGGGTTCGTCGCGTTCGTCGCGGGCGGCGCGATCGCGCACTTCGCCTACGACGTCCCCTGGCGCACGTTCTTCACCACCCGGCTCGTCGACTCGGGGGACATCATCACCGGCCTCACGAAGTGCGTCGCGTACGGCGCCGCGATCCCGATCGTCTCGGCGTGGTGCGGGCTCTCGACCCACGGCGGCTCCGAGGGCGTCGGTTGGGCCACCACGCGCGCGGTCGTGAACTCGTCGCTCGCGATCATCATCCTCAACTTCTTCATCAGCGGCGCGGCGTTCGTCGTCTTCCCCAAGTGAGCTCGATCGCCCCTCCCCCGCGGTCGCGCCGCACCACGATCAGCTACCGACTGAGCCTCGTCCTCGCGATCCCGCTCTTGATCGTGGTCACCGGCGCGCTGATCGCGACGAACTCCTACCTCACGACGCGCGCCACGGTCGCCGATCTCACCGGCAACCTCTTCGGCGAAGCCGCCCAGCAGACGGCCAGCGTCTCCCGCGCGCACGTCGCGCAAGCGATGCCCGCGGTCGACCTCGTGGCCGCGCTCCTCAAGACCGCGAACCTGGAAGACACGGAGTCGCTCGCCGCGCGCTTCGAGGACGTCCTCCGCGCGAACCCGGGGTTCGCGTGGGTGAGCTTCAGCGACGTCCACGGCACGTTCACCGGCGCGTACCGAGCTCCGGGCGGCGAGCTCCGTTGGAACCGGAGCCACATCGAAGGCGGCAAGACGGCGCTCCTCGAGGAGCGGATCGATCCCGGCACCCGCGCCCGCACCACCCTGCGCTCCGTCGCCGACACCGGCTACGACCCGCGGACACGGCCGTTCTGGACGCTCGCGACGACCCGGAAGAAGCGCGTCTGGACCGCCCCCTACGTCTTCTTCGACCAAGGCGTCCCCGGCATCACGTGCGCCGAGCCCGTGCTCGACCCGTCCGGCGCGCTCCGCGGCGTCGTCACCGTCGACTTCGATCTCGTCGTCCTCTCCGACTTCGTGAAGGACGTGCACCTCTCGCCCCACGCCACCGTCTTCGTCGCCACCGACGACGGGGTCTTGCTCGCCCACCCGCGCTTGGGCGTCGTCCACGCCACCGGCAAGGGCGCCGAGGGCGAGCTCGTCACGAAGGACAACGTCGCCGATCCCACCGTCCGCGCGTTCTTCGCCGCCGCGCCCGCCGAGCTGGGCGCGCGCTCGACGCGCTTCGCCTTCGACGACGCCGGCCAACGCATGGTCGCGACGCGCGTCCGCTTCGAGGTCGACGAAGGTGTCGCGTGGCAGGTCGGTGCCTACGCCCCCGAGAGCGACTTCCTCGGCGACGTGGAGCGCGCGAACCGGATCGCCCTCGCGATCTCGCTCGCGGCGGTCGCGCTCGCGGTCCTGCTCGGGACCGCGCTCGCGCGCCGGATCGCGGTCCCGCTCGCGAAGCTGTCGGAGGACATGGAGCGCGTCGGCCGCTTCGACCTCGGCGGCGACGCCGGCACGCGGAGCGTGTTCCGCGAGATCGACTCGATGGATCGCTCGCTCCAGTCGATGAAGAAGGGTCTCCGGAGCTTCGCGTCGTACGTCCCGCGCGATCTCGTGCGGGCCGTGCTCGCGTCCGGAGAGGAAGCCGTGCTCGGCGGCCGCACCCGGACGCTCACGGTCTTCTTCTCCGACCTCGCGGGGTTCACCACGATCGCGGAGTCGATGAAGCCCGCGGATCTGGTGGAGCTCCTCGGCGACTACCTCGACGCGATGACCCGCGTCATCGCCGAGCAGCAAGGAACCGTCGACAAGTTCATCGGCGACGGCATCATGGCGTTCTGGGGCGCGCCGAAGCCGCTCGACGACCACGCGCTCCGCGCGGTGACGTGCGCGCTCGCCTCGCGCGAAGAGCTGGAGAAGCTGCGCGCCCGCGGCGGCGGGCTGGAGAAGCTCCAGATGCGGATCGGGATCGCGACCGGCGACGTCGTCGTCGGCAACATCGGCTCGCGCGAGCGTCTGAACTACACCGTCATCGGCGACACGGCGAACCTCGCCGCGCGGCTCGAGGGCGCCGGGAAGCAGTACGCGCTCGCGGTGCTCGTGGCGGAGTCCACCCTGGAGCGATGCAAGGACGAGATCCTCGCACGCCCGGTCGACGTGCTCGCCGTGAAGGGCAAATCCAAGGGGATCAAGGTCTACGAGCCGCTCGCGCTCACCGCGCGTGCGACCGAAGCCGAGCGCGCGTTCGCCGCTCTCGCGACGAAGGCGCTCGCGACCTACCTCGCCCGCGAGTTCGAGGCCGCGCGCGCGCTCTACGACGAGCTCCTCGCCCTTCGCCCCGGCGATCGCGCGGCCGAAGTCCTGCGCGACCGCTGCGCCGCCTACGCGAAGGACCCTCCGAACGAGCCGTGGGACGGCGCCTGGCACGCGACCGAGAAATGATCTCCTTCAAGAACGTCAGGAAGGCCTTCAGCGGCAAGACCGTGCTCGACGGCGTCAGCTTCGACGTCGCCGCGGGCGAGGTCTTCTTCATCATCGGCGCCTCGGGCGTCGGCAAGAGCGTGCTCATCAAGCACCTCGTCGGCCTGCTCTCGCCCGACGCCGGCGAGATCTGGCTCGACGGCGAAGAGATCGCCCAGCTCGACGAAGAGGGCTTCATGCCCGTCCGCCAGAAGTGCGCGATGGTCTTCCAGCACTCGACGCTCTTCGACTCGATGACGTGCGCGGAGAACGTCGCGCTCCCCCTCCGCAAGCACAAGGGCCTCGGGCCGAGCGCCGCTCTCGCCGCCGCGCGCGAGCGACTCGAGGTCGTGCACATGGCCGAGTTCGCCGATCGCTATCCCCCCGAGCTCGGCGACGGCATGCGTAAGCGCGTCGCGATCGCGCGCGCGCTCACCCTCGACCCGCGCTACGTCCTCTTCGACGAGCCGACGACCTCGCTCGATCCGGTCAGCGCGCGCCGGGTCGACGCGCTCATCTCGGAGCTCTCGCGCGAGCTCGGCGTCACGTCGATCGTGGTGAGCCACGATCTCGCGAGCATCTTCTCGATCGCCGACCGGATCGTGATGCTCTACAAGGGCAAGGTGAAGCTCCTCGGCAAGCCCGAGGAGTTCAAGCGCTCGGACGATCCGATCGTCCGCCAGTTCATCGAGGGCCGCGCCGACGGCCCGATGGAGTAGTAGACTTTCCGTCATGTCGAAGGAGCGGTCCATCGAGGTCAAGGTCGGCCTCCTCATCCTCGTCGCCTTGGGGATCCTCGGCGGCTTCGTCCTCTTGATGGGCGGGTTGAGCTTCGAGCGGACCTACGCGATCTACGTCGACTTCGACAACCCGGGCGGGCTTCAGACCGGCGCCCCGGTGAAGATCGCGGGCGTGACGGTGGGCAAGGTCGACGAGCTCCAGTTCCGCGGCGGCCAGCTCGATCCCAAGACGGGACGGCGGACGATGGTGCGCGCCAAGCTCGACGTGAAGCAGAAGTACCGCGACTCCATCCACGAGGACGCCGACTTCTACGTCACCACGCAGGGCGTCCTCGGCGAACAGTTCCTCGAGATCGAGCCCGGCACGCCGACGAAGCCCGTGCTCGATCCGGCGACGACGATCCCGCACGGCATCGGTCCCCCGCGCTTGGATCTGTTCTTCGCGAAGGCCTACGAGCTCCTCGACATGACGGTCACGGGTCTCAACAACAACAAGGAGCTCGTGAAGGAGATCGTGCAGAACACGGCGGGGCTGCTCGCCGGCCTCAACGGCGCCGTCACCGGCAACCGCGAGCGGATCGACCGGATCATGCAGAACCTCGAGGATCTCACCCACGAGGCGGACTCGCTCACGCACGACGCGCACGCGAAGTACGTGAACAACCCGAAGATCGACCGCACGATCGACAACATCGACAAGCTGTCCGCGGCGCTCGCGAACGACTCGGGCCCGTTGCTCAAGGACGCGAAGGAAGCGCTCGCGAACATCAAGAGCGCATCGGCCACGGTGGGCGACGCCGAAGGTCAGGCGAAGCTGAAGAAGATCCTCGCGGACGTGGCCGAGGTCGCCTCACGCGCCAACGCGATCGCGAAGGACACGCAGGACATCGTCGCGCACATCAAGAAGGGCGAAGGCACCGTGGGCGCGCTCGTGATGGACGAGGCGCTCTACGACGATCTCCAGGAGATGTCGCGCGACCTCAAGCACAACCCGTGGAAGTTCTTCTGGAAGAACTGATCAGCCGCCGCCGCCGGAGTCCTGGCTGCCCGAGTCCTGACCACCGCCCGTGTCCGGTCCAGAGTCCGGAGGGGGCGGGTTGTTGTCGGGCACGCCCGTGTCCTTCGGGGGCGGAGCCGCGTCGGCGTCGTAGGTGATGACGTCGAGCCCGCCATCGCGCGGCGCCGCGTCGTTGCCACCCGCCTCGGGGACCGTGGCGATCGTGCTCAGGTCGGCCGAGCACACGCGCTTCCCGCCGCTCGGGATGCAGACCAAGCCGGGCTCGCAGTCCGTCGCCTGAAGACACTCGCCCCCGGCGGGGACGAGTGAGGCAGAACTACACGCTCCCATCGAGAGCGGGCCGGCGATGCCGAGCACGATCGGAACCAAAGCGAAGAGCTTCCTCACGTGCTTCACGGTACGTGGCGCACGCGAGAGGTCAAGTCCGGCGCGTCAGGCGAGCACGACGAGGACGTCGCCCTCGTTCACGGCCTGCGCCTCGGAACAGGCGATTTTTTCGACCTTTCCGGCGCTCGGCGCTTCGACCGGCATCTCCATCTTCATCGACTCGAGGATCACGAGGACCTGTCCCTCGGAGACGGTGTCGCCCTCCTTGACCTCGATTTTCCAAACGGTGCCGGTGATGTGCGCAGTGACGTTGGTCGCCATGCGCCGGGACGCTAGCAAGAACGGGCTCCAGAAAGCCCGTGAAAAAGCGGGCTCCAGAAAGCGCATCGCACCCAAGCTCGGCCGGCTCGCTCGTGTTCCAGTGAAAGCGGCAAATTGCAGGCCGACTGGAGAGACGATGACCACCAAGCAGAAGCAAGACGCAAAGGAAAGCTCGGTTCTCTTCTCCCTCAAGGAGCTGATGAACCTCGAAGAGGATCGGGTCCGCCAGGAGGAAGAGTCGGAGCGGCGGCAGCTCGAAGCGCGCGCGGAACACGAGCGTGCGGAGCGCGAGCGCAAGCTCCGCGAAGCGGAGGCGCGCCTCCGCGCCGAGGAAGAGACGCGCCGCGCCGCCGAGCAGCGCATGCGCGAGGAGAACGCGCGGCTCGACGCGATTCATCAAGCCGAGATCGAGCGCGCGCGGCTCGACGCCGAGAACGCGGCCCGGCTCGCGCAGATGAAGCGCCAGCAGGAGCACGAAGCGGATCTCGCGCGCTTGAACCAGGACCGCGGGAAGAAGCGCCTCCGCGGGATCGTCTTCGGGACGGTGGCTCTCTTCGTCGTCGCAGCGGCAGCCGGCGGCTTCGTCATCCATCACCAAGCGGAGCAGCAGCGCGCGCTCGAAGGTCAGCTCGCCGGCATGGAATCGGAGCGCGCCGACCTCCAACACAAGATCGACATCGCAACCACACCCGAGCAGCGGGCAGAGCTTCAAGCCGAGCTCGATGCGAAGAACGCCCAGATCCGGGCCTACCAGAGTCAGGCGAACTCGCACCCCACCGCGACGTCCACCGTGACGGCGCGAGCGACCGCGACCGCGCGTCCCACGGCGACCCCCACGTCGACGAAGCCGCCGTGCACGAAGGACTACGATCCGCTGAACCCGTGCCTCTGAGCTTCGGCTCGCCCCTTCGCCGCACGCGCGTGCACGAAAGGTGCGACACGCTCCGCGCGATTTTCCATGCCATTTCGCCCGACAAGCGTTTGCGTAGTTTGAAGGAAGCCGGTAACTTTTTGTCGGCGCGAAACCCGACGCCTAGCGGACGCTAGTGACAGTGGGCTTCCCCGTGTGACACGCTGAAGGAACAGATCATGGCGGAACAGAAGGAAAGCTCGGTTCTCTTCTCCCTCAAAGAGCTCATGAGCCTCGAAGAGGATCGCATCAAGCAGGAAGAGGACGCGAAGAAGCGTGCCGAGGACGAGGCCGCACGCGCCCGCGCCGAAGCCGCGCGGAAGCAGCAGGAAGAGCAAGAGGCGCAGATGCGCGCTGCGGAGGAGAAGCGCCGCCAGGAAGAGCAGCGCGCCCGCGAAGAGCAAGCCAAGGTCGATGCGATCCGCCAGGCCGAGGTCGAGCGTGCCCGTGTCGAGGCGGAGAACGCCGCGCGCATGGAGCAGATCAAGCGCCAGCAGGAGCACGAGCGCCAGCTCGCCGCGCTCACGCAGGACAAGTCGAAGAAGCGCCTCACGCTCATCGCCGCCCTCTCCGGCGTCGTGCTGCTGATCGGCCTCGTCGTCGGTGGCATCGTCATCAAGGGCCAGATCGACAAGCAGAAGGAGCTCGAGGGGCAGCTCAACTCGCTCAACTCCGACAAGGAAGAGCTCGATCGCAAGCTGAAGAACGCGACGACGCCGGAAGAGCGTCAGGCGCTCGAGCAGCAGATCGCGGACAAGGAAGCCGCGATGCAGGCGCTCAAGAACAACCAGCCGGCGCCGCCCCCCACGGCGAAGCCGACGGTCCGCGCCAACACGGGCGGCAACACCGGCACGAAGCCGACGGTCACCAAGCCGGCCTGCAACTGCACGCCGGGCGACCCGCTCTGCTCCTGCCTCTGATCGCGATCGCCGTTCGGTGTCCACCCGCCTGATCGTCGCGCTCGACGAGCCTGACCTCGCCGCGGCGCGGCGGCTCGCGCTCGCCGTCGCGCCCCACGTCGACATGCTCAAGGTCGGTCTCGAGCTCTTCGTCGAGGCCGGTCCGGAGGCGCTCGCCCTCGGTCGCGAGGCGAAGCTCCCCGTCTTCCTCGACCTCAAGCTCCACGACATCCCCGAGACCGTCGAACGCGCCGTCGCGCGCGCCGCGGCGCTCGGCGCGAGCGTGCTCACCATCCACGCCCAAGGCGGGCGCGCGATGATCGAGCGCGCCGTCACGCGCGCGGAGAAAGAAGGCACCGGCCTCGTCATCGCCGCGGTCACGGTGCTCACGTCGCTCGACGACGCCGACGTTCGCGCGCTCGGCGTCGATCGCGACGCTCGCACGCACGCCCGCGCGCTCGCACGGCTCGCGTTCGATGCCGGCGCACGCGCGTTCGTGTGCTCACCGGCGGAAGCCGCCACGCTGCGCGCCGACCTCGGCGACACCGCGCGCCTCATCACGCCGGGCGTGCGCCCCGCGGGCGCCGCGCACGGCGATCAGAAGCGCGTCGCCACCCCGGCCGACGCTGCGCGCGCCGGCGCGTGGGCCATCGTCGTCGGTCGCCCGATCCGCGACGCCGCCGATCCTGCAGTCGCCGCGAGCGCGATCGCGCACGAGCTACGGAGTGTCGCGTGAGCGGGCGCGAGAACGGCGAGCGGCTCGTCTGCGGCCTCCAACCCGTGCGGGAGGCGATCGCCGCGCACGGCGCCGCGCTCCGCGTCGTCGTCGAAGATCGCGACGTCCCGCAGCTCGCGGCGCTCGTCCGCTTCGCCGAGGGGCGCGGCGCGTCGGTGACGCGCGCACGGCGCGGCGAGCTCGATCGCATGAGCCGCGGCGCGCGCCACCAGGGTGCGCTCGCCTTCGCCCCGGAGCTCACGCTCCACGAGCTCGCGTCGCTCGAGCTCGGCGAGAACGCGCTCGTCGTCGTCCTCGACGAGATCGAAGACCCGCAGAACTTCGGCGCGATCGTCCGCAGCTCCGTCGCGTTCGGCGCGAGCGCGATCGTGTTCCCCGAGCACCACGCGGCGCCGCTGACGAGCGCGACGTTCCGGGCATCGGCCGGTGCGGTCGAGCACGCGCGCCTGTGTCGCACGAAGAGCGTGGTCACCACGCTCGACGAGCTCGGCGAGCGCGGCTTCCAGCGCGTCGGGCTCGATGCCGCCGGAACGGTCACGCTGGCCGAGGTCGATCTGAAGGGACCCACCGCGCTCGTGCTCGGCGCCGAAGGCAAAGGCCTGCGGAAGCCGGTGAAGGCCTCCTGCGACGTGCTCGCGCGCCTGCCGATGACGCGGACGCTCGGTTCGCTCAACGTGTCGGCGGCCGGAGCCGTCGCCCTCTACGAGGTCGTGCGCCAACGCGGCGCGTGAGCGCGTTCAGCTCTCGACGACGAGCAGCGCGCGAACCTGCGCCTGCACCTCGCGGATGCGCTCTTCGACGTAGGTGTCACTGAAGGGCGCGACGCCGCCGAGACCTTCGACCACGCCCGCGACGACGAACGGGAAGAAGTGGATGCCCGTGATCGAGATCACGAAGTGCTTCGGATCGCCGGCGCGGAAGACGCCCGCGCGCTGACCGGCGCGGACGAACTCCTCGGCCGCACCGAGGACGCGGTGAACGCCCTGGGCGACGGGGCGCTCCTCGCCGGCCCGCCACTCCATCGCCTCGCGAAAGAGCACGCGGGCGGCGTAGGGGTGCTGGGCGAGCACGCGGGGGATGGCGGCGCTCAGCGCATCGAGGCGCTCGACCATCGATCCGTCCCCCATCGCGGCGCCCGTGATGGCGGTGCCGACGTCCTCGACCAACCGGGCGAGGACCGCCTCTCGGAGCTCCTCCTTGCTGGCGAAGTGGTGGAAGAGCGAGGCCTTTCTCAGGCCGACGTGGTCGGCGAGGTCCGACATACTGGCGCCTTCGTAGCCCTTCTCGGCGAACAGTCGGGTAGCGGCGGCGAGGATGTGGTCACGGCGGCTCACGGTCCGATTGCACTAGCTCGAAACTCGCGAGCCCGCACGCAAAACTTGCGTGGCGAGACACTTTGCCTCACCTCAGGGGTTGCGGCGGGACGTCGGGGGCGCTTCGGCCGGGCGGAGCGGCTTGAGCATCTCGGCGACCGATTGGGTGAGCTTCGCTTCCTTGTCGCGTGGGAGCAGCGAGCCCGCTTGGAACAGCGCGAAGCCGATGTAGTCGTGCATCAGTTGCATGAGCCACGCGTCGGGATCCTCCCCCGCGAGCGCAGCCAGGTTCTTCTCCACCCGATCGGGCCGGAACGATCCGTCGGGCAGCGGACCCGCGCCTTGGAAGAGCGGATCGTAGACGCCGCCACCGGTCGCGAAGCGCGCAAGCCCATCGCGGAGCTCGGCGCCTTTGCTCGCTTCGTCGCAGCGCGCGTGGATCTCGATCAGCGCCGGGTTGAACCCTTCGACGATCGCCTCCGCACCCTGCGGGCGCGGCGCGCTCACGGTGAGGAAGCCACCGCTCACGAGCTGGAAGACGGCCTTCGTGACCTCGAACTCGAGCTGACCGATGCGCCGCCCGATCTGCGCGATCGATCGCTTGCCGTCGCACTCGGCGTAGATCGCCGCGAGCGCATCGGGGACCTTCTTCGCCGTGTCCTTCGGGACGGGCACGTAGTTCTCGTTCGGGATGCGCTCGCGGAAGTACGCGAGCTCGTCCATCCTGCGCGCGCCCTCCATGAGGAGCATCCCGGCGTTCAAGTTGTGACGCCGACCGAGCGCGGACTCGTCGAAGCGATCGAAGAAGTAGAACATCCCGTCGCCGACGTGGAGCGCGGCGTAGAAGACCTCTTCCACCTGGCGCGCCATCATCGGGTACAGCTGCTCGCGGCTCACGAAATCGAGCTCGATCGCCGCTTCACCGAGCCGCTTGCCCGATGTCGTCGACGCGGCCACGGCCTTCTCGAGCTGATCGCGCGTCACGACGCCGAAGCGGTACAGCGTCTCGCCGAGCCGCTCCTCGGGCACGTTCGTGTGCGCGCCGATCACGTTGCCCGAATCGAAGAAGAGCGAGCGCACGCGCCGCTCCTCGATCACGACGAGCTCGCCCTTCCAGTTCGACTGCGCGATGAGCGCGACGATGTCCGAGAGCCCGCCCGGGATCTTCACCTCGCCCGCGAGCTTCAACACAGCCGCTGCGCCGCGCTCGGGACGACGCAGCACGAGCACCGCCGCGGTGCTCGGTGCGAGGCGCCACTCGCCCGCGCGCGCGCGAAGCTCTTGGCTCGCCGTGCGACCCACGGGATGGACGGTTCCCGTCACGTCCACGCGGAGGAGGTCGTCACGGCCGTCCATTTCTCGTAAGATACCGAGGAGATTCCAGAAACCCAAGCTTTCGGAAGAAAGATCGTGTCCGGCTCATCCCACCATCCTGCCACAGCAAGCTCCAACGCGAGCGCGCTCCGCCTGCCGCCGCGCGCGACGGAGCTCGAGAGTGCGCTCGCCAAGGTGGGCTACCTCGCCGACGCCGAAGCGGTCCTCGCGCTGTTTCTCGCGCTCGAGCTGGATCGGCCGCTCCTCTTGGAGGGACCCGCGGGCGTCGGCAAGACCGAGCTCGCGCGTTCGGCCGCGGCGGCGCTCGGGCGCGAGCTGGTGCGTCTCCAATGTTACGAGGGGCTCGACGAAGCGAAAGCCCTCTACGAGTGGGACTACGCGAAGCAGATGCTCTACACGCAGCTCCTCCGCGATGCCGCGCAGCGCAAGGTGGAAGGGGCTGCCTCGCTCGGTGAAGCCGCCGCGCGCCTCGCCGAGGAAGACGACGCGTTCTTCTCGGAGCGATTCCTCGTCGCACGTCCGCTCCTCCGTGCCCTTCGCGCGGACACGCCGGTCGTGCTCCTCGTCGACGAGGTCGATCGCGCCGAGCCCGAGTTCGAAGCGCTGCTCCTCGAGGTGCTCGCCGAGCGCCAGATCACGATCCCCGAGCTCGGCACGATCCGCGCGAAGCACGCGCCCCTCGTCGTCCTCACCACCAACGCCACGCGCGACATGACCGACGCGCTCCGCCGCCGCTGCCTCCACGCCGCGCTCGACTACCCCACCCCGTCGCGCGAGCTCGCCATCGTCGAGTCGCGCGTCCCCGGCATCGCGCACGCGCTCGCCGCGGAGCTGGTCGCCTTCGCGCAAAAGGTGCGCACGATGGAGCTCCGCAAGCCGCCGTCGATCGCCGAGACGATCGACTGGGCGCGGGCGGTGCTGACGATGGGCGCGAGCGCGCTCGACCGCGAGCTGCGCAACGCCACCCTCGGCGCGCTGCTGAAGCACCAAGAAGACCGCGAGCGAGCCTCGCAGCTCTAGGCACCAATGTAAGTGCGGGTATCCTTTGCGGTTTACCGCGAGGCATCGTAATTTTCCGCCATGCGCGGATCCCAACTCGGGTGGGTGGCGGGGGTGATGGTCACGGCGGCGGCGATCGCGAGCTTCGCGGGCTGCGGCAGCGACGACTCGGGCTCGACGTTCCCCGATGGCGGCGACGCGAGCGACGGTTCGATCACGTCCGACGTGACCGTGCCCGACGACTCTCCGTCGTTCCCCGACTCCAACAACGGTCCGTTCAACGACTTCCCGAAGGCGCCGATCATCGAGGCGCCCGACGGTGGTCAGGGCGCGCCCGGGAACTCGCCCACCCTCTTCGGCGATCCCGACGCAGGCGCATCGGGCGGACCTTGTCTCATCGAGCCGGAGGTCGGCTCGCTCTATCCGAAGAACTGGCTGCGCCCGCGCTTCCGTTGGCTCGCGGCGAACGGACAGAACCTCTTCGAGCTGCGCGTGCACGCGCAGAACCAAGTGAACGACCTCGTCGTCTACACCGCGCAGACGTCGTGGACGATGCCGAAGGCGATGTGGGACGGGCTCCGCGGCAACTCGAACGACGTGCCGATGACCGTCACCGTTCGCGGCGGCGTTTACAACGGCTCCACGCTCGCGCAGCTCGCGATCGGCTCCAGCGGTCCGCTCGGCATCGCGCCGGTCGAGGCGCCGGGCGCGATCGTCTACTGGACCACGAGCGGCGGCTCCGCGCT
Source organism: Polyangiaceae bacterium (assembly GCA_044224495.1). GTDB lineage: Bacteria > Myxococcota_A > Polyangia > Polyangiales > Polyangiaceae > JBGAKG01. Next base: position 18,967 of record JBGAKG010000023.1, read on the forward strand.
CAAGGGCTTCTCGATCGGCGACGAGACCGTGGGGCCGGTACTGGTGCCGTCGCAGGTGAAAGATCAGAACGCGAGCTGCATCGGGTGCCACACGTCCACGCCCGATGGCTTGTTCGCGCAGGTCACGACGAGCAACGGCTGGAACAACTCGATCGCGTCGGTCGAGTCGGGCAAGCAAGGCACCGCGCCGCCGTGGTACGGCGCCGCCGGAAAGGCCGCGCTCCAGGCGGCGCCGAAGGGCATCGCTTCGTTCTCGAAGGCGCACTGGACCAACGGTGACCGCGTGATCGTCACCACCTCCGCGAACAGCGGCGTCGCATGGATCGATCTCGAGGCCCAGAACGGGCCCGCGACCGGCCTGCTCGCCCGCACGGGCGACACCCGCAAGGGCGCCGCGCCGACGTGGTCCCACGATGGGACGAAGCTCACCTACGTCTCCACCAACGCGATCGTCGACGGTCGCCTCGACAACGGCGAGGCCGACCTCTACACGATCCCGTACGCGAACCGCGCCGGCGGCGCGGCGACGCCGGTGCCCGGCGCGTCCGTGCAAGGCCAGAACGAGTACTACCCGGCGTACTCGCCCGACGATGCGCTCCTCGCGTTCGACAAAATCCCCGGCGGCACGAACATGTACAACGCGACGCCGGCCGAGCTCTACGTGATCCCGAGCGCAGGCGGCACCGCGACGCGCCTCGAGGCGAACGATCCGCCGGCGTGCACGGGCAAGAAGTCACCCGGCGTCACCAACTCGTGGCCGAAGTGGTCACCGAGCGCAGGCACCGCGAGTAACGGGCGCACGTTCTACTGGATGGTCTTCAGCTCCACCCGCAGCCCGGGCGGCAACCCGCAGCTCTACGTGTCGCCGGTGATGGTGCAGAACGGGACCATCACGACGTACCACGCGCTCTACCTCTGGAACCAACCGGCGGCGGAGAACAACCACACGCCGGCGTGGGACGAGTTCAAGATCCCGCCGCCGCCGCCGCCGAATTGAAAGGGGCCCTGACGGCCCCTCGAACGCTTCGCGTTCTCACCCCACGGCCTTCCTTCGTCGCCTTCGGCTCCTCGAAAGGCTCAACGGGGGCTGCCGCCCCCCTGTCCCCCCGGCCTCCAGGCATCGGGGGTCGTTTTGAAAGGGGCGCATTGGGGGTCGTTCCGTTCGCGCATTGGCGCGTCGCTGATCAGCCGCGGAGGATCTTCTTCACCACCTGCAGCGCCGGGATGCCCGTGACTCCGCCTCCTCCGTGGGTCGCGCTCGACGCTTGGTAGAGCCCCCGGATCGGCGTCGTGAAATCGGCGTAGCCCGGCGCCGGGCGCAGGAAGAACAGCTGATCGACCGAGAGCTCGCCGTGGAAGATGTTGCCCCCACGCAGGCCGTACTTCGTCTCCATCTCGTGCGGGCCGATGACTTGCCGGTGGAGGATGGAGCTCGTGAAACCGGGGGCGAGCTCCTCGACCCGCGCGATCACGCGATCCGCGTAGGCGTCGAGCTCGGCCGCGTGCGGGGCGCGCGCGAACTCGTGAGGAACCCACTGCGTGAACATCGAGACGACGTGCTTGCCCTTCGGCGCCAGCGTCGGATCGAACACGCTCGGGATGCAGATGTCGGCGAACGGTGAGGCCGCGGGGCGCCCGGCGACGGCGTCTTGGAACGCACCTTCGATCTCGTCGAGCGACTCGGCGAGCACGATCGTGCCGCCGTGCACCTCCGGATCGAAGCCCGGCTTCGCGCGGAACTCGGGCAAGCGATCGACGGCGAGGTTCACCTTCACCGTGCCGCTGCGCGTTCGCCAGCGACGGATCGCGCGGACGAACTCGTCGGGGAGCTCCGTCGGGTCGAGGTGCTCGAGGAACGCGACCTGCGGGTGCGTCGTGGTCACCACCACGTCGGCCTCGAGCTCGTCGCCGTTCGCGAGCGCGACGCCGGTCGCGCGCCCGCCGTGGACGAGGATCTTCTTCACCTCGGCGTCGGTCCGGATCTCCGCGCCGAACGCCTCGGCCGCCGCGCGCATCGCCTGCGTGACGCCGCCCATCCCGCCCTCGGGGAAGCCCCACGCCCCCATCTGTCCCAGCCCGACGTCCCCGATTTTGTGGTGGGCCATCACGTAGGCCGTGCCGGGCGAGCGCGGCCCGGCCCACGTGCCGATGATGCCGCTCACGGCGAGCACGCCCTTGAGCGCGGGCGACTCGAAGTGCTCGTCGAGCAGATCGGCGATGCTCATCGACATGAGGCGCGTCGCGTCGGCGACCTGCGTCGGCGTGACGTCGCGCATGCGGAGCGCGAAGCGCGCTTGGTCGACGAGGTCGCCGAGGCTCTTCGAGCCGACGCGCGGCGGCACCTGCGTGAGGATGGGACCGAGGATGCGCGCGAGATCGGCGAGCCAGTCGTCCCAGCGATCGAGCGCAACGGCGTCGGACTCGGAGAACTTCCTCACCTCGGCGCGCCGACGCTCGCGGTCGTGGTGCATCATCAGGTACCGCCCGTCGCGGTGCGCGACGAAGTAGCCGTGCTGCGGGTGGACCCGGTAGCCGAAGCGCTCGAGCTGGAGCTCGGTCGACACGGCCGGTGGCATCAGCGAGACCACGTACGAGAGCGCGGTCATCTTGAAGTCGGGGCCCCACGGCTGCTCCGTGATCGCGGCACCGCCGACGACCGGCCGCCGTTCGAGCACGCAGACTTTGCGCCCACGCTTCGCGAGCAATCCCGCACAGACCAGGCCGTTGTGACCGCCGCCGATGACGAGCACGTCGAAGCGATGGGATTGCGTCCGGCTCATCGGTCCCCATCTAGCACTTTCATGCGCTGCATCGCACACGGGCGGCGAGCGGCGTACGATGGCGGAGATGGATCGCGCCCCTTTCGAGAAGCCCGTTCGCGACTACATGAGCGCGAAGCTCGTCGCCGTCCTCCCGACGGCGACGGCCGCCGAGATCCGGACGCTGCTCGAGCAGCGCGGCATCTCCGCCGTCCCCGTCGTCGACGGCGAAGGTGCGCTTCGCGGCATCGTCTCGATGACCGATCTGTTGCGCGCGCCGGACGATGCGACGGCGCCCGTCCTCGCCGCCCACGTTCTCCGGAAGCCCGCGCTCACCGTGGACGCGAGCGCTCCGCTCTCCGACGCGGCGCGGGCGATGGCGGAGCACCGTGTGCACCGCCTCGTCGTGACCGACGGTGGGAAGCCGGTCGGCGTCGTCTCCACGCGGGACGCGATGAAGGCGCTCGTCGAAGCCAAGGTGCTCGCGCCCGTCGCGGACGTGACGACGACGCCGGTGATGACGGTGGACGTGGGCGACTCGATCGACGAAGCGCTCGCGGAGCTCGAGAGCGCGAACGTGCGCGGGCTCGTCGTCGTCGACGGCGATTGGCCGGTCGGCGTGTTCACCCAGCTCGAAGCGCTCCGCGCCAAGGCGCTCCCGCCGTCGTTCCGGTCGCGCCCGGTCGAAGACGTGATGAGCTACGAGACGATCTGCATGGACGCGGCCACCCCGCTCTACCGCGTCGCGGGCCACGCGCGCGCGACCAGCGTGCGCCGCATCCTGGTGGTGGAGCACAAGAAGCTGTACGGCGTCGCGAGTGGGTTCGACTTGGTTCGGTACCTTGCGGTGGTGGCTTGAGGCTAGCGAAGCTCGGCCACTTGCGCTCCGAAGATTCGCTCCAGGCCCGAGAGGAGGACGTCGCCCACCGCGACGCGATCGGGGAGTGAGAAGAGGGCTTCCGCTCCTCCGTCGAGCGTGACCCAGAGCTGCACGGGGCAGTCGCCCTTCGCCGCTCGGAGCACGTCGCGCATCCGCTCCACGCGGCGCTCGGACTTGAACGACAGCTCGGACTCCTTCAGCCGCAGCACGATCTGGCGCGTATCGCGCGCGACCGCGTCCGACAGGAGCACCGCTTCGTTGAGCAGGATCGTCGCCTCGCGCGGGACCTCGGCGTCTTCCTCCGGCGCATCCTCGTCGCGGCGCGGGAAGCTCACCTTCCCCGTGACCAGGATCGGCTCGCCGCTCGTCAGCACGTGCGCGAACGACTCGATCTGGTTGCCGCGCACCTTCACGTTCACGCGGCCGCCGAGATCCTCGAGCTCGAAGAACGCGATCTTGCCGCCGCCGTCCTTGAAGATGCGCTCGCGGTAGCCCTCGACCATGCCGGCGAGCCGTACGACGCTCCAGTCGTCCTGGCCGTTGCACTCGCTCACGGGGAGCGCCTCGAGCCGCGCCATCGACGCGCCGCCCTTCATGTAGCGCTCGAGCGGGTGCCCCGAGACGTAGAACCCGAGCGACTGCCGCTCGCGGACGAGCATCTCTTTTCGATCCCACGGCGGGCACTCGCCGTAGTCGCCGGCCGTGCTCGTCGTCGGCGCGCCGCCGCTCGCCTGCGCCGCCGCGTCGAAGAGCCCGAACAGGTTCGTCTGGCCGCGCTCGCGATCGCGGCTCGCCGAGCGCGAGCGCTCGAGCGCCACGTCGATCGAGGCGAACGCACGCGCGCGAGAGACGCCCTGCGCGGCGAGCGTGCGATCGAACGCACCGCACTGGACGAGCGCCTCGAAGACGGCCTTGTTGAGCTTCTTCGCGTCCACGCGCGCGGCGAAGTCGAACAGGTCGTGGAACGGACCGCCCGCGGCGCGCGCCTCGAAGATGGCCTCGAGCGCCGCCCCGCCGACGCCGCGCACGGCCCCGAGGCCGAACCGGATCTGCGGGCCGAGCGCGTCCTTCACGCGCTCGCCCTTCTTCGGCCGGCGACTGCCGTCTTCGTGCGTGTAGACGACCTTGAAGTCGGTGTCGCTCTCGTTGATGTCGGGCGGCAGCACCGTCACGCCCATCGCGCGCGCGTCGGCGATCGTGCGGACGACCTTGTCGATGCGCTCCTTGTCGCTCGTCAGGATGCCGCACAGGAGCTCGACCGGGTAGTGCGCCTTCAGGTACGCGGTCTGGTACGTGATGAGCGCGTACGCCGCGGAGTGGCTCTTGTTGAAGCCGTAGCCGGCGAAGTACTCGAGCAGACCGAAGATGCGATCCGCGTCTTCTTGGGTGACGCCCTTCTTGAGCGACCCCTCGACGAAGATGCTCTTCTGCTTCGCCATCTCCTCGGGCTTCTTCTTGCCCATCGCGCGGCGGAGGAGATCGGCGCCACCGAGCGTGTAGCCCGCGAGCGCCTGCGCGATCTGCATGACCTGCTCTTGGTAGACGATGACGCCGTAGGTGGGGACCAGGAGCGCATCGACGAGCGGATGCAGACTCTCGACCTTGGCGCGGCCGTGCTTGCGGTTGACGAAGTCGGCGACCATGCCCGACCCGAGCGGACCCGGGCGGTAGAGCGCGACGGCGGCGACGATGTCTTCGAAGTTGTCGGCGCGCAGGTCCTTGAAGAGCTGCTGCATGCCGCTCGACTCGAGCTGGAACACGCCTTTGGTTTCGCCCGAGCCGAGCAGCGCGTACGTCGGCTTGTCGTCGAGCGGGATGTTCGCGACGCTGAACTTCTTCTCTGCGCGCACGAGATCGGGGCGCGCGTTGATCAAGCGCTCCGCGATGTCGATCACGGTGAGCGTCTTGAGCCCGAGGAAGTCGAACTTGACGAGGCCCGCCTGCTCGACGTCGTCCTTGTAGTACTGGGTGACGTAGGCGCCCGACTTCTCGTCGCGGAAGACCGGGACGTGATCCCAGAGCGCGCCTTCGCTGATGACGATGCCGGCCGCGTGCTTGCCCGCGTGGCGCGTGAGGCCTTCGAGCTTGCCCGCTTGGGTCAGGAGCTCGCGGATTTGGGGCTCGGTCTCGTAGCGCGCCTTGAGCTTGGGCTCGAGCTCGAGGCTCTCCGCGATCGTGTACGTCTCGGCCGGGTTCTTGCGCGGAATGAGGTTCGCGACCGCTTGCCCCTCGATCGGCGTGATGCCGACCGCGCGCGCGACGTCCTTGATGACGCTCTTCGCCTTGAGCTCCGCGAACGTCGCGATCTGACCGACGCTCTCCTCGCCGTACTTGCGCTGCACGTACGCGATGACCTGGTCGCGCTTGTCCATGCAGAAGTCGACGTCGAAGTCGGGCATGGAGACGCGCTCGGGGTTCAGGAAGCGCTCGAAGAGCAGGTTGTACGGGATCGGATCGAGGTCGGTGATCCGGAGCGCGTACGCCACGAGCGAACCGGCGCCGGAGCCGCGGCCCGGCCCGACCGGCACGCCGTTCTCTTTTCCGTAGCGGATGAAGTCCCAGACGATCAGGAAGTAGCCCGGGAACTTCATCTTCGCGATGACGTCGAGCTCCATCGCGAGCCGCGCGCGGTACGCGTCGCGATCGATCGTCTTGCCGGAAGCTTCGAGCTCGCGGAAGCGGGCCTCGAGCCCCTCGCGCGACACGTGCCGGAAGTAGCCCTCCGTGTCGTACCCTTCTGGGACAGGGAAGCTCGGGAGCATCGGCTCGCCGAGCTTGAGCTTCACCGCGCACTTCTCGGCGACCAGCAGCGTGTTCTTGAGTGCCTCGGGGTAGGAGCCGAAGAGCTCCGCCATCTCGAGCGGCGACTTCAGGAACATCTCGCGCGATCCGTGGTCGCGCTCTTTCTCTTCCGCGTAGGTGCGGCCGGTCTGGATGCACTTCAGGTAGAGCTGCGCCTCGGCGTCGTCGCGGGCGCCGTAGTGCACGTCGTTCGTGGCGACGAGCGGGAGCTCGAGGTCCCGCGCGAGCCGCACCAGGATCTCGTTCAGGACCGGCTGCTCGACGAGCCCGTGATCCTGGAGCTCGACGAAGAGGTTGCCGCGCCCGAACATGTCGCGCAGCTCCGCGAGCCGGCGCCGTCCCGCTTCTTCACCCTGCTCGAGGATCGTCTGCGCGACGACGCCGCCCATGCAGCCGGTGGTCGCGACGAGCCCGTGCGCGCGCTCGGCGACCTTCGCGAGCGTCACCGTCGGCGTGCCCGGCGGTCCGCTCGGATCGGGTCGGATCTGCCCCTCGGTGACGAGCGCGATCAGGTTCTTGTAGCCCTCGAGCGAGGACGCAAGAAGCGGGAGGTGACGCGAGCGACCGTTCTCGGCGACCTCGACTTCGCAGCCGAGGATCGCCTGCACGCCCGCTTCCTTCGCCGCCTTGTAGAAGGAGATGGCGCCGAACATGTTGCCGTGATCGGTCACGGCGACGGCCTTCATCCCGGCCTTCGAGACGCGCTTCACGAGGTCTTTCACCTTCACCGCGCCGTCCAGCATCGAGTACTGGGTGTGGACGTGGAGGTGGACGAACTCGGGCGTGGTCATGGGTGAAGGGAGGGATGGAAGAGCCACGTCCATCGCCGCGCGTCAACGCGCGGCGTGAGATCAGGTCGCCGCGCGTCAACGCGCGGCGTGAGATCAGGTCGCCGCGCGTCAACGGCGCCAGACTCCATCGCGACTCCGGCGACACTCCGATTCGAGTGCGTTCTCCGGCGCTTCGTCATCACGAGCTCACGCGGTTGACGCGGCGCGTTAGCGCCCTTTTGCTTGCGAAGGAACTGCGTGACCCGTAAGGTACAGCCCGTATTTCGTACGGCGTACGTGCGTCGCGTCGCCGCCCAGGAGGACATCAGAATGAAGCCTTGGAAAGTTGGGTCCGTCGTCTCTCTGTTCGCGATGGCCCTTGGATTCTCCGTCTACGCGGCGGGTTGCGGTGGTGGCGATGACACGACCGGGGGAAACCCCGTCGGCGTGCCTCCGGGCAAGCCGAGCGCGGGCGCCACGACCGACACGTCGACCAAGACGTTCGCCATCAGCAAGCTCTACCTCGGTGAGGCCTCCCGTACGGGCGCGGCCAGCGACACCGCGTGGAAGAGCTTCGGCTACAACCTCGACGGCAAGGTCACGACCGGCACGTCGACCGACGTGTGCACGCGCGCCAAGGGCGCCCCGTCGAGCAACCAGGCCGACGGCACCAACGGCGTCGACAACTCGTTCGGCGCGGTCATCCTCCCGCTCATCAAGAGCGCGGCGAGCCTCACCGAGCCGTCGAAGACGATCTCGGACACCGTCGCCAAGGGCTCGTTCACGATCCAGCTCTCGATCAAGGGCCTCACGGACTCGGCGACCCAGACCAACACGGGCCTCAAGGGCGACCTCTTCGCCTCGGGCGCGTACCAGGGCGACTCGCCGACGCCGGTCACCTTCCCCGGCTTCGACAACCCCAGCCAGATCGACTGGCCGGTGCGCGCCGAGCTCGTCAACGACGGCAACACCGTCGCGAGCGGCTCCAAGGTCAACTTCCAGGACGCGTACGTCGTGAACGGCACGTTCGTGAACGGCACCGGCGGCGCCACGATCACCCTGAGCCTCGCGTTCCAGGGCGTCGCGCTCGACCTCAGCGTCAAGAAGGCCGTCCTCACGTTCGACCACAAGTCGCCGAACGCGATCACGAACGGCACGATCGCCGGCATCATCGACACCGAGGAGCTCATCACCGGCCTCAAGAAGGTCGCCGGCCGCATCTCGACGACCCTCTGCGGCAGCCAGTTCGACGGCATCGCGCAGCAGATTCGTCAGGCGTCGGACATCATGAGCGACGGCACGAACGCCGCGGGCAAGGACTGCTCGGGCATCTCGATCGGCCTCGGCTTCGACGGCGTCCTCGTCCAGAACCCGACCAAGGTCGCGAAGGACCAGGGCACGGCTCCGCCGGACCCGTGCACCACGCCGGCCGACGCGGGCACCGACAGCGGCTCGAAGGACTCGGGCGGCGGCGGCTGAGCCTCGTCACCTGACCTGAAGCGAAGGCCTGGGCGAAAGCCCGGGCCTTCGTGTTTTGTGGCGCCTGGGTTCAGGCGCGGGCCGCCGCGATCGCGTTCGGCGCCACGTGCAGCGCGAACGTGTAGATGCTGATCTGCGGCGGACCACCGAGGCTCGTCGGAAAGAGCGAGCCATCGGCCACGAAGAGCCCCTTCACGAAGTGGTGCTCCCCGGTCGAGCTCACGACGCTCGTCGTGGGGTCGTCGCCCATGCGCATCGTCCCCATCGGGTGCACGGCCGTGATGGGCACCCCGTGCGGGCGCACGAACGACGTGTCGAGCGCGTCGAGCTCGCTCGCCGTCTTGACCGTCACGGGTGGGATCGCGGGGATGGTGACCTCGGCCGCGCCTGCCGCGAGCAGGAGCCGCGCGCAGGCGACAAGGCCCTTCGCCATCTGGCGGCGATCCCCCTCTGTCATCGGGTAGGTGAGCTTCGGGCGCCCGTCGCCGTCGATCGTGACGCGGCCCTCGGTCTCGTCGTGGACCATCGCGGTGAGAACGGCGAGCTTGCCGTAGTTCCGCATCGCGCTCATGTGCGCGGCACCGAAGCCCGGGAGCGCGGCGGCGGTGCCGATCGGGTGGGCGAACGCGGGGACGATCCAAACGCGGGAGTCACTCCCCTCCTCGAAGGAGAGGTGCTCCGTGCACTCGTACGACTGCGGGATGCCGTAGTGCGAGTTCAGCGTCCGATCGAAGCGACCCGCCACGACGGCGCCCGGATGGATGCGGAGCTTCTTTCCGATCTGCGCGTGGGGATCGGGGAGCCCGCTCTTCAGCGCGAGGGCCGCCGACCCGACCGCGCTCGCCGAGAGCACGACGACCTTCGCGCGGATCCGCACCCACGCCACCGGATCGCCTGCCGCGTCGCGCGCGACGCCGACGACACCCGTCGCGCGGCCCCCCGCGTGCGTGATCCGAACGGCCTCGACGTCGGCGTAGACCGTCGCGCCGGCGGCGATGGCGGCCGGGACGAGGACCTTCAGCGCGTTCTGCTTCGCGTCGTACGCGCACCCGAGCTCGCAGAAGCCACTCGTCTGGCACCCGACCCGGTTGTGCTTGAGCGGGCCGGCCTTCCAACCGAGCGCCTTCGCCCCGAGGCGCAGGAGCTCGTTGTTCGCGTTCCGCATCGGCGTCGGGATCTCGCTGACCGAGAGGTCTTTCTCGACCTGCTCGAACGCGCCCCGCATCTCCGACGGACCCGCGCCGCTCACGTGGTAGCGGTCGCGCCAGAGCTCGAGGATCGGGGCCGGCGTGCGCTTGCAGAGGTTCGTGTTGTGGACCGTGCTCCCGCCCACGCCGCGGCCCTGCAGGACGCGGATCGCGAGGTCGGCGGTCGTGCGCCCGCCACCGTCCTGGAAGAGCATCGGCAGCATCTCGTCTTCGCGCTGATTGAAGTCGGCGGACGTGTGGTAGCCGCCCTCTTCGAGCGCGACGACGCGCAGCCCGGCGCGCGCGAGCTCGCGCAGCATCATGCCGCCGCCGGCGCCGGTGCCGATGACCACGGCATCGACGTCGAGCGCGACGTCGGCGGCGAGCTCGCGTCCGCGGACGATCGTCATCCGGTCCACCCCCCCGCGGGCCGATTCACGAACGGGCCCTCGTAGCCGAGGATCTTCCAGGTCCGCGGGTCGCGGTAGTAGCCCATGAAGAGGAGCGACTTCACGCCGGCGAACGCGCCGCGGAGGAGGTCCTGGTCGCTCGCTTCCATCTTGGCGAGCACGGCGTCCTGCTCGTCGGGCGCGAGCCGCGTGAAGCGCGAGCTCTTCTTCGAGAGCACGGGCAGCACGTGCTCGACCACGCCGAACAGGCTCAGGAGATCGCGCCGGAGCGCGGCCGGCATTGTGGCGACGTACCGATCGACGAACGCGGCGACGCCGACGTCGTCGGGGGTGGGGACCGAGCCGTCGTCCCGATCCGCCGCGCAGACCCGCCGCGCGAGGTGCTGCACGACCACGTACTGCCACGGCGCGAGGATGGTGAGCTCCGTGCCCTCGGGCACGGCATAGCCGCGCGTGCGCACGATCGCGACGGCGCCCCCGGCGGCGAAGAGCGCACCGGAGGCCGCGAGCAGGATCTGGCGCCGGCCGAGCCGCATCCCGACGCACCTTACTCCATCTTGACGGCGCCGGATCCGGAGGCGACCTTTCGCGGATGCACGTGTTCGGGCTCACCGGTGGGATCGCGAGCGGCAAATCCACCGTCAGCGCGCGTTTTCGGGCGCGTGGTCTCCCCATCGTCGACGCCGACGAGGTCGCGCGCGAGGTGGTCGCGCCCGGCAGCGAAGGGCTGCGCGCCGTCGTCGCTGCGTTCGGAGAGGGCGTGCTCGGGCCGGACGGCGCGCTCGACCGCAAGGCGCTCGCCGCGGTCGTCTTCGGCGACGACGCGAAGCGGAAGCAGCTCAACTCCATCCTGCACCCTCGGATCGGCGCCGCCAGCGCGGCGAAGCTCGGCGCGCTCGCGGAGACGGGGGCTCCCCTCGCCTGCTACGACGCGGCGCTGTTGGTGGAGAACGGGCTCGCGGATGCCTTCCGGCCGTTGGTGGTGGTCGCCGCGCCGGAGGCGCTCCAGATCGCGCGGATCGTCGAGCGCGACGGCGCGACCGAAGACGAAGCCCGCGCCCGCATCCGCGCGCAGAAGCCGCTGAGCGACAAGGTCGCCGTCGCGGACTTCGTGATCGACAACGCGGGGACGCTCGCCGAGCTGCTCGCCGCCGCCGATCGCACGCTCGACGCCGTCGCGGATCGCGCTGGCGTGGCGCACCTTTCCCCCGTGTCGACCTGAGCGCGCCGGGGCGTTCAGCGCGGACGTCCGGCCGACCGTTCCGCGCGATTCGCGCGAAAAGCCGCACAATGGCCGTTCGCCGATCCGCAAATTCCGCATGTTCGATGGTGGCACCGGCGTTGCACGACGCTCGGGCATGCGCCACCTCGCTACCGTCTCGGGAATCGCTCTCTTCGTCGTCTCCCTCGCTGGCTGTCAGCGCCACGCCACCGTTCCCCCCGCTGCCAAGGCCGTGCTCGATGCACGGCGTGCCACCGCGGAAGCGGTCGCGCTCGATGCCGCGAAGCTCTGCCCTTCGATGAAGGGTCGCGTGCCGATCACGGCTTCGACACCGCCGCCCCCGCCCAACCCCGCGCTCGGAACCGCGCTCGAGAGCGATCCCCAGGTGCAGGACGTGCTCGTGATGTGCGTCTGGACCTCGGCGACCGACCCCTCGATGAGCGAAGGCGACGGCATCCCCTCGTTGAAAAAGAGCGCCCGCGTCCCCGCGCGTGCCGTCACCATGCCCGAAGACCGCGCCGAGACGACGTGCCTGAAGAGCCCGCGCGACTGCGAAGAGGTGATCGTACCAAGTAGGTACAGCGCCCGCGCCGACACGGCGGATCTCAAGGTCGTGCGCCCCACGCCGGACGGCGGAACCGTGGAGTTGACGATGGTGATCGTTCCGTGACGGCGTTCGTCACGGGACGACGCCGAGCGCCCTTCGGAGAAGGACGTTGCTCTTCGGCCGGCGTGGAGCACCGTCCCCCGTGCTAACCTGACGCGCGCGTGGTGAACCGCTTCCGGACCGGAGTTTCGTCGAGCTACGAGGACGACGACGCCGTCGCCGCCCCGACGGACACGTCGCTCCCGGGGTTGGTGCTCCTCTACGCGCCCAACTTCGAGCAGCTCGCGCCGGCGTACCCGCTCTACACCGGCGAGGTCGTGCTCGGCCGCGATGCCACGTGCTCGGTGTGCATCCCCGAGCAAGCCGTGAGCCGCCAGCACGCGCGAATCTACGAGCACGGCGGCGCGTTCTTCGTGAAGGATCTGGGGAGTCGCAACGGCACGCTCGTGAACGGCACCTACGTCGACGAGCGCGCGCTCGCGCCGGGCGACGAGGTGCGCGTCGGCGATGCGATCTTCAAGTTCGTCGCCGAGGACGCGAACTTCTACGTGCCGTTCCGGATCGACGGGATGGTCCGCGGCGAGCGCCGCGCGAAGGACGTTCCCGAGCTCGTCGGCGGGTACCGGATGGACGTGATCGCGGGAGACGTCGAGCACATCGCCGCGACCGAGCTCTCGTGCGTGGTCCTCGGCGAGACCGGTACCGGCAAGGAGGTCGTCGCGCGCGCGCTCCACCGCGCCTCGGGCCGGCGCGGGACGCTCCAGGCGATCAACTGCGCCGCGATCCCGCAGAACCTGCTCGAGAGCGAGCTCTTCGGCTACCGCCGCGGTGCGTTCTCCGGCGCCGATCGGGACAAGCCGGGGCTCGTGAAGCTGGCCGACGGCGGAACGCTCTTCCTCGACGAGATCGGCGACATGCCGCTCGAAGCGCAGGCGAAGCTGCTCCGCGTGCTGCAGTCGAAGGAGGTCTTCCCGCTCGGCGCGCAGGCCGCGGAGCACGTCGACATCCGCGTCGTCTGCGCGACGCACCGCGATCTCGCGCGGCACGTGCAGGAGGGCAAGTTCCGCGGCGACCTCTTCGCGCGCCTGAACGAGCACTCGGTGCGGCTACCGCCGCTGCGCGAGCGCAAGGAGGACGTCTACCAGCTCGTCCGCGCGTTCGCGGCGCGCTACGGGCGCGCGAACGCGACGTTCTCGTTCTCGTTCATGCTCGCGCTCCTCCACTACGACTGGCCCTTCAACGTCCGCGAGCTCGAGAGCGCGATCAAGCGCGGCCTCGCGCTGGCCCCCGGGGGCGCGCTCGACTCGAAGCACCTGCCCGACGCGATCAGCGAGCGCATGAAGAGCTACGGCGGGAAGAGCGCCGCGAAGGCGCCGGTGGCCGCGCGACCCGTGGCGCCACCGCCGCCGGACGAAGAGCGCGACACGTCGCTCCCGCCGGAGACCGAGAAATCGGCCATCCGGCCGCCCGCAGCCCCGGCCGCAGGGCGAACGCCGTCGGAGGCGGAGCTCCGCGAGCTCCTCGCGCGGCACCGAGGGAACGTCGCCGCGGTGGGCCGAGAGCTCGGCAAAGAGCGCATGCAGATCCACCGCTGGCTCAAGCGCTACAACATCGATCTCGATGCCTACCGCGACGGGTGACCCGGCACGGGACCTCGTCTCCATCCTCGTGCTCGAAGACCGTCCTCGATCGCTCGTCGACGTCCCTCCTCCTCGTGGCCGTAGTCGTCGCCGTAGCCCGTGCTCGATCCGCCGTCCTCGTGGACGTCCCTCGTGCACGTCCGCGGCACCGCCTTAGTTCAGGTTCGTCTCCGCGATCCCTGCGAGCCCGACCTTCTTCGCGTCCAAATCCCGCCGGAAGAGCAGGTACAAGAAGTCGCCGACCAAGTGCTCCCCGAGCGGCCCGAGCGGCGCCGACACCGGGAGCTTCACCAAGAGGTCGCCATCCTTCATCTCCGGCGGCCGCTGCGGGTCCGACGTTCGCGACAGATCCGCCCAGTCGTAGCGCTCCAGCTTCTCGAGCTGCGGCACGATGAGACCCCGGATCGCCGCGAACGGGTTGCCACGCCCCCCACCCGGCGGGCGGAAGCGCTCCCCGAAGTAATCGCGCACCGAGCGACGCGGCGTCCCCGGCACGACGTTGAGGAGCGCCGCGTCCGAGAGGAAGAGCCCCATGACCGCGTCGATCGAGCCGTCCTCCAGCGCGCGCACGTAGCTCTTCACGACCGCGGCGATCTGGTCGTCCGAGATCGGCGGACGAAGCGAGACGACCGCCGAGCTCGCGTTGCCGCGATCCTCGGCCGGAGGCAGCACCGGCGGCGGCTCCACGAGCACGCCGTCCGGTTGGCGCGGCGTCGTCGGAACGGCGAGCGCGGTCTCGAAGTGGCTGCCCCCACACGCCCCGAGCGACGAGCCGAGGCCCATCACCGCGAACAGCGCGATCAGGACCTCAGAGCGGGGTGACCTTCGGCTCGGCATCGCGGCTCAGCGTGACCATCGCACGCTTTGGGACGCGTTTCCAGCGGCCTCCCGGGACGGCGCCGTTGTCGAAATCGCTGGCCACCAGCACCGCGTGGAGACGCTCCAGATCCGGGGTACGGCGACGGAGGGCGTGGTCGTCGCCGAGCAGCGCCTCCGCGTCTTCCCTGCCCGCGAACACGCGGTACGCCATCTCGCTCCGGCGGGACGTGCCGACGAAGAGCTCGCCGTTCCCGACGAGCACGTTGATCGGAGCCGGCTCGCCGCCGAACTCCGCGCTCATCCCATCCACCATCGCGAGCGACGCACGAAGCGCCTCCGACACCTGCTCCAGGCTCGCCGACGAACGCAGCTTGCCCGCGTCGTGCAGGAACGAGAGGAAGATGTGGAACACGATCTCCGCATCCGTATCGCCGCGGATGCCGGAGCGCAGGAAGTCGGGCACGCTCGCGAGCATGCGCTCGCGCAGATCCGCGCGGCCGACGAAGCCGCTCACCGTGCCGGTCTGGGCGAACAGCCACTCGCGGTAGCGGAACGGGTGCGTGTTCTCGGTTCGCAGATCGCCCACGGTCGCGCTGCGAACGTGGCAGAGCACTGCGTCGCCGCGAACGTCCACCCCGAGCTTGCCGAGGTCCACGACCTCGCTGTCGTCCGACGGGCGGCGACGGATGAGCACCTCCCCACCCTGCCAGAATCCGATGCCCCAGCCGAGCGGTCCCCCGACGCCACCCGAAACCGGAGTGCTCCGGCCTTCGGGGCTCGACGTCGGCGCGTCACGGCGTGCGCGCAATACATCGCTCTCGGCCGCGAGCATGCGACCGGCGATGTCCGAGCGGTTCCCGATGAGCCCGACGAGACGTGCCATGCATGAACTCTAAGGAGTCTCCTTGTCCGCGTCCACACCGCGCGGCGTCGAGATCGCACGCTCGGTGCGTTTCTTGACGCGCTCGGCGAGCCCATCCGCAAAAAATCGGACGCCGAACGGCGCGACCGCAGCGACGGCGAGAGCAACGGCCCAGAGCGGAACCTGCATCGAGTGCGGATCCTTCCCCAGTTCGCGCGAAAGGTCGAGCCCCGCGCCGAGCCCGCAACTATTTCGTGGTCGTCGACGCGGGCGGCACGATGAACGGCACGACGTGCTCGCGCTGCTCGAACGTCGTGCGGTAGCTCGCCGCCGCGTGCTGCGTCTGGAACGGACCGATGCGCACGCGGTACCACGTCCCCCGACCCGGGACCTTCGCTTCGATCACGTATGCCTTGTGGCCCCGCGCGCGGAGCTGATCCGCGAAGACACTCGCTTCCTCCTGCGTGCGGAAGCTCGAGACCTGGAGCTGATAGCCGCCGTCGTGCCCCGGCCCCGCCGCGGCGCTTGCCGCTCCGCCCGCTTGCAGCGGTGCGGTCTGCGCGTCGGCGGCCGCCTTCGTGAGCCCGTCGCGCGGACGCGTGACGAGCGGCGTCGCCTCGAGGACGTTCTGCGCGGGGAGCGGCACGACCGCGAGCCGATCGGCCGGCGGCGGTGCCACCGGATCGACGCCGATCGCGGTCGCGGTGCTCGTAGCCGCCGGACCGTTGTTCTTCACCGCCGCGAGCGCGGTCGTCGGCTTGCCGTCGTCGCTGAGGATGCCCGGAAACGTGACGTCGCTCGGCGACAGATCGGTCGCCTTCGCGCCGCTCGGCGAAGGCTTCGTGCCGCGCGCAGCGACGAGATCGCCGAGCGGGTCGGCCTTGGCCGCCGGTGCATTGCCGTGGCGACCGCCGAGCGCCATCGCCGCGAAGACGATGCACGCGCCGCCGAGCATCACGAGCGCGACGCTGACGACCTTCGGCGTCTTCGGCGCCTCGTCGGTCTCCTGGATGCGTTCCATGTTCCTGAGCGATCCTTCTGCCATGGCGTGCCTCGTTAGCTCTCCTCGGCGCCGTCGCCGCTCGATTCCTTGTCCGGTCGCTCCATCCGCTCCGGCGCGCTGACGCCGAGCAGACCGAGCGCTGCCGCGTACACCACGCGGATCGCTTCGATCCACGCGAGCCGCGCGCGCGTCTTCTTCATGTCCCACGTGGCTTCCCAGCCCGCCTGAGCGCGCACGGAGTCCTGCGGGAGGACGGGGTCTTCCTTGAGCCGCGTGAAGTAGCTCTGGAAGTCGCGCGCGAGGTCCTGCACGTAGAACGCAATCTTGTGCGGCTCGCGCGACGCGGCGGCGGCGGCGACGAGCGCGGGGAAGTCACCCGTCTTCGACGCGAGCGCGAGCTCGTCGGGGTGAAGCAGGGAGCCGAGATCGCCGGGCTCGAGCAGACCGATGCCGATCTCCTTGCTCTTGCGCAGAATGGAACAGAGCCGCGCGTGCCCGTACTGGACGTAGAAGACGGGGTTGTCGAGGCTCTTCTTCTTCGCGAGCTCGATGTCGAACTCGACGTTCACGTTCGCCGTGCGCGAGAGGAAGAAGAATCGAAGGGCGTCGCGACCGGCGCCCTCGCGCCCGGCCGCTTCGTCGATCTCCTCGCAGATCTCCTCCGGCGTGAGCACGTTGCCCGCGCGCTTGGAGGATTTCACGACCTCGCCGTTCCGGTAGATGAAGACGAGGTTGTAGAGCAGGCCCTCGAAGCGCGAGCTCGGGAGCCCGAGCGCCTCGAGCGCGTTCCGCACGCGCGCGACGTAGCCGTGGTGGTCGACGCCGAGCACGTTGATGAGGCGGTCGTAGCCGCGCTCGACCTTGTCGGCGTGATAGGCGATGTCGCTCGCGAAGTACGTGTACGCCCCGTCGGACTTCTGGACGACGCGATCCTTGTCGTCGTCGGCGCCCTTGCCGACGAAGAAGAGCGCGCCGTCGCGGCGCACGAGGAAGCCGCCGCTCTCGAGCTTCGCGAGCGCCATCGCGACGCGGCCCCAGCGGTGGAGCGACTCTTCGCTGAACCAGACGTCGTGGTGCACGCCGAGGAGCGCGAGCGACCGCTTGATCCCGATGAGGAGCTTCGAGCCCGGCACGCCGGCGAGCATGTGGGCGACCAGGAAGCGGTCGCGCGCGCCCTTGTCGGGATCGCTCAGGACCGTCGGGTGGTTCGCTTTGATGTACTCTGCAAGCTCTTGGGGGAAGGCGCCTTGGTAGCCGTCCTCGGGGACGGGGCGGCCTTCGGCGAGCGCGGCGACGCTGTCGCCGAACAGGCGGACCTGGTTGCCGAAGTCGTTGACGTAGTACTCGCGCGTGACGCGGTGACCGGCGGCCTCGAGGAGCGTCGCCACGGCGTCGCCGTAGAGCGCGTTCCGGGCAGCCGCGATCGTGATCGGGCCGGTCGGGTTCGCGCTGACGAACTCGACGTCGATCCGCTCGCCCGTCCCCGCCGGCGCGCGGCCGTAGCCGGTGCCGGCCGCGAGCACGGAGCGGACTTGCTCTTGGAACACGCCCGGCGCGAGGCGCAGGTTCACGAAGCCGGGGCCCGCGACCTCGGCCTTCGCGATGACGGCGTCTCCCGCGAGCGCGGCGACGAGCGCGTCGGCCAGGGCGCGCGGCGGCTTCTTCGCGTTCTTCGCGAGCACCATCGCCGCGTTCGTCGCGAAGTCACCGTGCTCCGGACGCTTGGGACGCTCGACGGTGAACGTGGCCGCGCTCACGTGCGCGGGCTCGACGTCGCCGAGGGCCTTCGCCCGCGCGAGCTCTCCGAGCTTGTCTCGAAGTGCGCGCTCGACCTGGTTCACGATGCTCATACGCTCTCTTCTCGTTATCGAATGGGCCGCGGCGCGGCCAAGTTCTGGGTGGTACCGACGTGGAACAACCCCGCGGCCTTCCAGTGCGTCTCTTCGGTCTCACGCGCCGGGTCGCTCCCCCACACGAGCCCGCCCCCCGCGAAGTACTCGAGCTCGGCGGGCACGCCAGCGCGCGAGCGGCGCACGACCGCGGTGCGGATCGCGACCGCGAGCGTCGCGTCGCCGCCCCGTCCGACCCACCCGAAGGCGCCGGTGTAGAGCCCGCGGCGAGCGGGCTCGAGATCGGCAATGATTTCCATCGCGCGAACCTTCGGAGCTCCGGTGACGCTTCCACACGGGAGCATCGCCTCGAAGAGGGTCGCGAGGTCCGCTCCGAGCGCCCGCCGCGCGCAGACCTCCGCGACGCGGCTCCAGAGGGAGCGCGACGCGCGGAGCACGCCGGGCGCGGTCACCCGAACGGAGCCGGGGAGCGCGACGCGCCCGAGATCGTTGCGGTGGAGATCGATCGCCATCGTGAGCTCGGCGCGCTCCTTCGCGCTGGCGTCGAGCTCGGCGGCGAGGCGAGCGTCCTCTTCGGCCTCCAGGCCCCGCGGCCGCGTCCCCTTGATCGGACCGGTGCGAAGGAGCTCCCCGCGGACGTCGAGCGCGAGCTCCGGGCTCGCGCCGACGACGACCACGTCTCCCGCGTCGAGGAAGAAGCCGTAAGGCGCCGGAGCGCGGCTGAACAACCGCTCGAAGAGCTCGAGCTCGGAGCCATGAAATGACGAGGAAAATCGGCGAGCAAGGTTGACCTGGTACGCATCGCCGCTCGCGATGAGCTCCAGCACGCGCCGCACCGCCGCTTCGTGCGCGTCGTCGGCGGTGGAGGCGATGGGACCGAGCGCGAGCTCGCCCGGAGCCGTCGTTCCCTCCGCCAGGCGCGCGAGCAGGCGCTCGGCGGCGGGGCCGTCGTCGGCCTCGACGACGACCCGTCCGGTCGCGTGATCGATCCGGAGCACGGCGTCGTAGCGGTGCCACCGCGGCTCGGAGACGAACGGCGTGGGGCGGGTCTCGGGGCGCGTCCAGGCCGACCGCTCGAGGCTCCGGCGCGCTTCGTAGGGCGCCCAGCCGATCCACCGTGGGACCGGAGCGCGCCCCGCCCAGCCGCTGGTGACGCTGACGCCATCGTCGATCGGCGGCGCGAGCGACGTCACGACCGCGACGGGATCGCTCGCGACGAAGCTCGTCCCCGCGTCGTCGGGTCGCAGCGCCCCGCGGGGGTCGGACCGGAGGACCGCCAGCCCCGGACGCGCGCGGAGCCGCCGCGCGAGGGCCACGACGTCCGGCGCGAGCTGGGTCTCGAGGCGCACGCGGCTCCTCTAACAGAGTGCGCGGCGACGTCGAGCCTGCTAAAGCCCGGGCGTGCGCAATTTCGGCCGCATCCGACCCCTGCGAACCCCGGGCATCGTGCTCGCCGCTCTGGTCGCCGCGTGCTCCGGCTCCGAGGTCACGCTCGGCTTGAACGTCGGTGAAGAGGCCGACGCGCTCAAGCGCGCACCCGCGGTCACGACGCTCACGGTGGACGTCGTGGACACGGCCGGCACCCGAACGACGCTCGGGACCGCGACGCTCCCGCAGGCGGACGTCGATCTGAGCGACGCGCCGCGCGCGACCCTGTTCCGGATCGAGGTCACCGGGCGCGACGCCGACAAGAAGGCGGTCGTCTTCGGGCGGTCGGTGCTTCTTCAGCTCGGAGCAGGGGACGGCGGGACGCTCCCGATCTTCGTCCAACGCACCGGCGAGTGGGCGCGGATGCCGAGGGTGATGGCGGACGGGCGCGCGTACCCGATCCTGCTCCCGACGTCGCGGACGGTGCTCGTCGCGGGCGGCGGGGACGGGACCTCGGCGGCGCAGGTTCTGACCGGGTACGACTTTCCGTCACTCGCGCCGCTCGGGGCGTACGGGGTGAACCAGAAGCCGCGGTCGATGGCGATCGCCTCGAGCAAGGCCGCTGCGCTCCTCATTGGTGAGGATGCCTCGCAGAAGATCACCGGGCTCATCTTCGACCTGTCGGGCGGCACCGTCGCGAGCTTCGACCCGCCGGGGGGCGGAACGTTCGACGAGGTCGCGGGCGGCCCCACCATTCGCGGTGACGACGGGGAGGTCTACATCGTCGGCCCTGCCCGCGCGACGGGCGCGCCCACCCTGCGGGTCCTCAAGCTCACGCCGGGCACGTCGGAGAACCAGGCGGTCGCGACGTTCCTCAGCTTCGCCACCGCTCGCGTCGGTGCCGCCGCGGCGTGGGTGAAGAACCGCGGTCTGCTGGTGTTCGGCGGGAGCGACTCCGACAAGGGCGCCGAGATCATCCTCAAGGGCACGACGCAGGGCAGCCCGATCGACATCGCGAAGGACACCGTGAACGGCGCCGCGGCCGTCGCGCTCGACGAGAAGCGCGTGCTCCTCGCTGGCGGGACGGATGGCGGAAACGCGGCCCCCTCGCGGATCGTCGATCCGAGCTGCGTCGCGAAGTGTGCGCCCGTCGCGTGGGGCGCTCCCCTGCCCTTCAAGCCCGCCTTCGCGCAGCTCTTCGCGCTCGGGACCGACAGCGCGATGCTCGTCGCCGACGACGAGAGCGGCGCGACGCACACGCTCCGCCTCGACGCGACGACCGCGACCGAGATCCCGACGAAGATTCCGCGCCGCGGCGCCCGCGCAACGGTGGCGCCGACGGGGAACATCGTCCTCGTCGGTGGCGGCAGCACGACCGTCGAGTCGTACTACCCCTGACGGCGGCGGCGCAGTCGCCGCGTCGCGAGGCCGAGCGCGAGCGCGGAGAGCGCGCCGAGCGCGGTCGCCGGTGACGACGGCGCGCCGGCGGTGGTGCAGCTGCAACCACCTTCCTCGGCCGGCGGCGTGGGACCAGGCGTGATCCCTCCGTCCGACGGCGGCGCGTCGGGGCAGCCCGGCATGTCGATCCCGCCTTGGACGCTCGCCGCGCTCCAGCCCTTCGGCGGAAAGCGCGCGAGCGCGCCGGTCCCGACCTTGTTCTGCGCGACGGCGAGGAGCTCCACCGTCTTCCCGGCTTTGATCGGGACGCACGCGGTGAGCGTGTCCCCCTGCACCTCGGCGAGGAGATCGCCGTCGGCGTAGAGCCGGAGCGTCTCGATGCCGCTGCCCGCTTTGTCGACCGCGGTCGCCGTGACCTTCACCGCGCTCATGGCGCTGCCGCTCGGGAGCCCGGTCAGCGTCACGGTCGGGCGCTTGGCGTAGGGCGCGGCCATCGGATCGCCGAGCACGAGGTTGCGCCAGTACGCGTACGGGAGGCGCCGGAAGTAGGCCTCGGCGAGCGGCGCACCCGAGACCCAGTCGACGACGAGCTTGCGCGACGGGAAGCAGTTGTTGAGCGGTTCGTCGACCGTCCCGTGCACGCCCGCGACGCCCATCTTCACCCAGCGCGCGATCGACACCTGCGACTCGCCCGACGCGGCGAAATTCTGCGGCACCGCGCCGAAGCTGGTGAGGTTGTCGACGAGCGCGCCCGGCGCGTAGACGTTGCCCTCGATCGTGGTGCCGAGGCTCGCCGTGCCGACGAAGAACGCGGCGATCTTGGGCGGGCCCTTCCACGCCGTGTCGAACGGGACCTCCTCGGCGTCGGTGAAGCCGGCCGCCTTGAGCTGGCTGAGGACGGTCGGGAACTCGCCGTCGAGCGCGCCGCGCGCCGGATCGGCGCCGTCCATCAAGACGAACGTGCCCGGCGCGCCGCCGCTCTTCTCCGCGTCGAGCGCGCTCGTGAGGAGGAGCTCGGCATCGGCGTACGACCGACCGTGGAGCATCGTCACGAGGAGCGGCTTCCACGTCGTCCCGCTCTGGGTCACGGTGAGGCCGGGCGTGACGGGGCCCGTCAGCGTTCGGTACGGGTTCTGCCACTTCGCGCCGAGGCACGGGGTGCCGCCGCAATCGACCGTGGCGCCCGACGCCTGCCCGAGGATCGGGCCGGTGCCATCCGAGCTGCGCCAGACCGAGAGCGCCGCGGTGAGCGCGACGTTCTGCGTGCTGCTCTGGACGGGGATGCCGACACGGAGCGGGACGCCGCGCACGACGAGCACGGCCTCGATCCGCGCGTCGATTCCGGCGCTCTTCAGGCAGGCCTCGAACGGAGCGTCGACCTTGGTCTGGTACTCGGCGAGCGTGAGATCGTCCTTCACCGGCATCGACAGCGCGCAGAGCTGCTTCGCCGGGATGTTGCGCGCGGCCATGTACTTCTTGGCGAGCGCGACGCTCTCGGGCACGTCAGCGTTGGCGAGGACGGCGACGCTGTCGGGTCCCGCGTAGGCGTGCGCGCTGCGTTCGCTCGCCGCCGCGAGCGCGAGCAAGGCTCCGCCCGTGAGGAAGAAAGGCCCCAAAGCTCGGTGCTGCATGGGAGGATCCTATCCTGAGCCCGGCGCGAGCACGACGCGTTGGGTGGGCGTCACCGCCGTGTCCGCGAGCGGTGCCTCGGCACGGGCGCCCGGCCAGACGACGCACCGCGCCAGAGTGCCGCTCCCCGTCACGCGCGCACCCGCGCCGACCAGGCTGCCGTCGAGCGTCACGCGAGGGTCGACGGTGGCGGTCGGGTCCGCCCACGCGCGGAGCCCCTGCACGGCGAGCCAGGCGGCGTTCGCGGCCGCGTAGCCCGCGAGCGTCCCGACGTCGTGGAAGGCGACGCCGACGCGAAAGGCGGTGACGAGCGCGCCGCGCCCCATCGCGGGGAGGTAGACGTCTTCGATGAGCCCGCCGGCCTTCGGCGTGAGGGCGCGAAACGCGGCGGAGACCGCATGAATGCCGAGGAACTCGCCGCCCTCCTGCTCCTCGCCGAACGAGGTCGTCCGCAAGCGGACAATCCGGTTGCCTTCGCCGATCCCGACGTTCCCCTCGCCGCGCGGACGCGGCCGAACCGCCATCGCGGCGAACGCGTCCTGCGCTCCGAGGAGCGCGCCCACCAGCCCGCCGAGGTCGAGCTCCGGTGCGTAGATGTCGCCGTTGTAGAGGAGCACCGGGCCATCGCCGAGCAGCGCGCCCGCGTTCGCGAGCCCACCCGCCGTTCCGAGGAGCTCCGGCTCGTCCGCCACGGAGACGCCGAGCTCCGCCGCGAGCGCCCGCACGTCGTCCGCGCGGAAATGCGCGTTGGCGACGACGCGCTCCGCCCCGACCGCGCGGACCGCGGCCACGACGTGCGCGAGGAGCGGGCGATCCCCCACCGGCACCGTCGGCTTCGCGCGCTCGTCCGACAGCGGGCGGAGCCGCGTCCCGAGCCCGGCCGCGAGGACGAAGGCGGAGAGCACGGTCCCCTCGTACCACCGCTCCCCCGCTCGGAAAAGAAACGCATCGATGGAAGGAAGTTGGCCAAGCCCGAAGACGCGTAGTAGCGAGGACGAGAATGCTCCGGCGCCTCGCTCTCCTCGTGCCTGCTGCGGTCGCGATCGTGGCCGTGGTCGCCTGCGCGAACGACGGCTACGGCATCGAAGCCTGTCGAACCATCGAGGCCGAGCGCTGCCGGTGGGTCGTCCAGTGCGGCATCGACGTGGGCGTGCGGCGGAACAACGAGTCGAGCCCCGTCGACGACTGCATCCGCTATTACGACGTCGCGTGCATGCACGGCATGCAGTACCTGACGCAGGACCCGAGCGACACGCAGACGAACACGTGCGCCACGGCGATCCACAACGCGACCTCGTGCGACATCGTCACGGCGCCGGAGAACGCCGCCGCGTGCGCCTGGCTCAAGCCCAGCACCGACGCAGGAACCGACGCGGCGAGCGACGCGGCCACGGACGCGACGGGGCAGTAATCGCCCTCGCTAGACCTCCGGCTCGGGCTCGCCTTCGATCGCGTCGAACGGGATCGGCACGCGCTCGGCGTGGACGTGCTCGCCCAGCTCCACGCGCCAGAAGCTCGGGCCATCGCCGCTGCGGCACCCGAGCGTGAGCGACGGCGCAGCGAGGAGACGGAAGCGACACCCGGCGGGCTGCCGCTCCTCGCTGACGTGTCGATGCCCGTGCATCACGAGCGTGACGCCGATCCGATCGAAGAGCGACGCAGCTTCCTTCGCGTCGTCCAGGCGCATCCCGATCTCGCTCGGCGCGCGCTTCCCCACGCCGTGGGGCAACGGCACGACGTGGTGGTGGAGCAGCACGACCCGGTGGCGCGCGCGCTTCCAGCTCTCCCGCTCGGCCATCGCGCTCGCGAGCTTCAGCTGCTCCTCGCCGATTGCACCGTTGTGGCGGAAGAAGCGCCGTTGCCCGCGCGCGCAGCTGTCGAGCCCGAGGAAGACGACGCTCGCCTCCGGCACCTCGGCGAGCCACGCGCCCGGCCCTTCCAGGACGAGCCCGAGCCGCTCGGCGAACGCGCGCCACGCGGCGGCCTTCGACTCGAGGGTGGGCTTCGGCCGCGCGCTGCTGCCGAGCGGGAACACGAACCGATCGTGGTTGCCCGGGACCGCGTAGAGCCGCCCGCGCCAGCGCGCGAACGCGGCCTCCACGAGCTCCCAGCCGACGCCGTCGTCGGTGAGATCTCCGGTCATCGCGACCGCATCGACGCCGCTCCGCTCGACCGCGCGCGCGGCGCGGAGGAGGCGCACGTTCGAGCTCTTGGGCGTCGCCTCGGCGAGGATGGCGAGCGCGCCGTCGGTCGGGGGCGCGGCGGCGAGCGTCGGGGCGCGCCGCGCCTCGAGCTGACAGGCCTTGGCGGCGGCGCGCTCGATCGGATCGAACAGGCTCGGGTGCTCCTTCTTCGCGGGAGCAGGGTGCGCGTAGCCGTCGGGGTCGACGATGACGAGCTTCTTCCCGCGCTTGTCGCGGAGCACGCGCCACTTCGCTTCGGACCAGACCTCGGTCCAGTCGTGCTCGCTCGTGTCCGCGACGAACGCGCTCCGCTTCACGATCCGCGTCGCGTCGTGGAACGTGTCACCGAAGAGCGAGGCGTGCAGGTCCGAGACGTGCGCGACGCGAAACGGCAATCACATGCCTGCGAGGATCTTGAAGGTCTCGCCGTCCGGCACGAGGTCGAGCTGGTTGTCGGCGATGCTGTGGTGCCACTCGCCGCGCTCCGTGTCCGTCGTCCCCGTGCGGTAGCTCGCCGAGTAACGGTAGTTCACGAGCACGTGGTTGTTCTCGGTGAAGACCACCTTCTGGTAGCGGATCTCGTAGCGGATCTGCGACGTCTTCGAGAACAGGAGCGCGAGCGTCTCCTTCAGCGAGTCGTAGTCGGTGTCGTCCGTGCCTTGCGGCGTGGCGTGGTCGTCGTGGTAGCGCGGGCTCGCGAGCGACAGGAGCTTCGCGACGTTCTTGTCTTCCATCGCGTGGCGGTAGTCCTCGCAGAAGGCGATCACCTTCCGGTTCGCGCCGTTGTCCGGCACGTCGGTGTTCGGGATCACCGTCGTCGCACAGGCCGACAACGCGAGCGGCAAAGCGAAGAGGAGGAGAGCTTTCTGCATCGGGTCGTCTCGCACGGAACCGCGGCGACGGCCGCAGGATTCCCAGTACTTAACGTCCGTCTGGAGCGGGGTCAACTTTCGCTTCGGCTGCCAAATTGACAACCGAAACGTGTGTCACCCGAGCACGATCCGCGCGCTCCCGCCGCTCGGCGTGCGCACGGAAATTTCGCGCCGCTCGAGCTCTCCGAGCGGGTGCAGGAGCGGCAGCAGCGACTCGTGCCCGCACGCCATCGGCGAAGTCTCGGAGACCTCGCTCCACGAGCTCGCCCAGGCCTCGAGGAGCGGCCGCGCGCCTTCCCCTTCGGGCGCCGCCGTGACGAGGAGCGCCACGGCGCCGACGCGCGGGAGCGGCCACCCGGAAGCTTCGGCCGACGCGATCGCCGCGCGCTCCGGCGCATCCACCGCGACCACCACCATGCGCTCGGCGTGGCCACCCGCCACGAGCGTGCGCGCCGCCGCGACCGCCTCGAGCGCACCGTGCAGGCCCGCGCCGACGGCGAGGTTCGGCCCCGTGAGCTTGAACGCGAGGCTGCACTCGCCACCCACCGCGTTCGGCGACGTGTACGGAAAGCGCCGCGGCTCGACGAAGCGCGCGCCGCGCTCGAGGATCCGCCGGTTGTACTGCTCGTTCACGTCGAGCGTCGCGTACGCGTGCCCGACGACGATCCCCGCGCCCGCGAGCGCGAAGCCCGCCTTCGCGAGCTCCGCGAGCGCCCCGAGCGCGAGGAAGCACGGCGCGTCGGCGCGCGCGAGCTTCTCGGCGGGTTGCCCGACGAGCGCTGCGAGCGCAGTCGGCGTCGGGATCGCATCCACGGCGACCGCGCGCGTGACGAAGGTGGGCCGCGCATCCACGAGCGGCGTCCGCGGCGAGCGCGCGCCCGCCGCGCTCCAGAGGAGCGACGCGTTCGCACCGCCGAAGGCTGCGCTGAGCTTGAGCGCGACCCGAACGGGGCGCGCCTCTGCCGTCGCGAGGAGGTTCGCGGGCGCTTCGGGATCGCGCTCGCCGCTCACGACCGAAGCGGGCGCGACGCCGCGTTCGAGCGCGTCGAGCACGACGAGCGATTCGAGCGCACCCGCCGCGCCGAGCGTGTGACCGATCTGGGCTTTGAACGGGTGGACGAGGGCGCCGCTCGCCGCGCCCTCGAGCGCGCGCGCGATCGCCTTCGCCTCGGCGGCGTCGTTGAACGGCGTCGCCGTGCCGTGGGCGCTGACGAGCGCGATCGCGGCGCGGTCGACGTCGCCCAGCGCGCCGAGCGCCGCGCGCGCGAGGCCGTCGCCGGTGCGATCGGGCGCGGTCACGTGGATGGCGTCGCCGCTCGCGCCGAACCCGTCGAGCGCGACGCGCACGACGGCGTCGGCGCGGTCGCCCGCGAGCGCACGCGCGTCCTCTTCGCGCGCGAGGGCGAGGATCGCGGCCCCCTCGCCGAGCGCCATGCCGTCGCGCGCGGTCGTGAACGGGCGCGACGGCAGCGCGGCGGTGGTGGCGCGCAGCGCCTCGAACCCCGAGGCCACGAACACGCTCACGCCATCGAACCCACCGGCGAGCGCGACGTCGCACTCCCCTGCCCGCAGCCACGCTTGCGCGAGCCCGAGCGCGATCGTGGACGCGGCGCAGGCGGTGAGCACCAGCGTGAGCGGGCGGAAGCGCAGCTCGACCCCGCGCAGGGCATCGTCGAGCGGCGAGAAGTACTGCGCGCGGCGGGCGAGCGCGGGGGTGGGTCGTTCGCCGCGGTGGAGGACGCGAAAGAGCTCTTCGGCCGAGCGCATGCCGCCGCTCGACGTCGCGAGCGCCAAACCGATCCGCTTCGCGCGCCAGCCCGGTGCGACCTCGTCCAGCCGGGCGAGCACGTCGCTCAAGGCCACGCCGAGGATCTCGGTCGCACGATCGCCGGTGGCCTCCGCCCCGATGCCGACCGCGCGCGCCGCCCATGGCCGCGCGAGGCCCGCGGCTTGGAGCTCGGGGTCCGGGACCGTCGCGATCCGCGCGGGTTCCCCCGGAGCTCCGGCCGACGCCGCCGCCGCGCCGCGGCCGAGCCCGGAGAGCGCTCCCCACGCGAGCGTGACGATCCGGCTCATGGCGCTGCGTCTCCTGGATCCTCGAACGCGGCCGGATCCGGAGGAGCCTCGCCGACCTCGTCCACGGTCACCTCCACCGTGAGCCCGGTGGCGACGTTCCGGTACGTCGCCCGATCGCCCTTCGCCGGCCGGCCGTCTTTCGCGCCGTGGAACCCGAGGAGCTCGGTCGTCGCGCCGCGCCGCCGCCGCGCGCTCACGCTCCGGAGCGCGCCGTCGAGTTGCTCGCTCAACGTCACCACGCCCGAGCCGTCGTCGAGGACGAGATCGCTGCCCACGATCGTGCGGAGCCGCCCGTCGTAGGGAGCGAGGAACCACCAGCGGAAGAAGCCGATCGGCAGCGCCACCGGCGCGTCGCGCCCGCCCCGCTTCACGAGCTGGATCGGCGGAACCGCGAAGCGCCAGGCCTCGGGCGTGACCCACGCATCGAGGGCGGTCGCGCCGCCGGGCCCCACGAGGATCATGCGCATCGCGCGGCGCGGGAGGACGGCGATCGCTCCGCGCCCTTCGAAGAGCTTCCCGGTGCCGGGCTCGCGAAACGCGATCGTGACCTGCTCGACCCACGGCGTGCTCGGGAGCGCCGCCCGCATCGCGTCGAGGCGCGCGCGCGCCGCGGTCCACTCGACCTGCGACGGCTCGCGCACCGGCACCGAGGCGCTCCCCGCGCACGCGGCCGCGCCGAGGGCGAGCACGAGGAGCACCACGCGGCTCATGGCGCGAGGAGGACCGTGTACGTGGCGGCGCCTTCCCGCACGCCGAGCGCCAGCACCGCCGGCGCTCCCGCCGCCACGCGCCGAACGGCCGCCGCCAGCGCGCACCCGCCCGACGCTTCGTGATTGCCGCCGAGCGCCTCGACCGACGCTCGCGGCACCTTGGCCCACGGCGTCCCCGCGAGCGCCCGCGCTGCGACCGCATCCGGCACCGGCGCGACGACGACCGCGCCCGGCGGCGGCTCCGGCAGCGCGACGGGCCCGCCCGCCCGCGCGCTCGCCACGACCCCGACGCGCGCGAGCACGCGCGCGCCGCGCTTCGCCGCCGCGGGGGCGGACTCGACGACGAGCGCGCTCGCGCCCTCGGAGCGCGGCAGCGGCGAAAGCTCGCCGTCGAAGATCCGGTGGAACACGGCGTCGATGACGACGCTCTTCACCGCGAGCCCACCGGCGACCATCGCCTCGGCTTCGCCCGCAGCGACGAGGTCCACCGCCGTCGCGAACGCGCACTCGGCGCTCGTCCGGAGATCCGCGACGGCGAGCGCCGGACCACGGAGCCCGAGGTAGACCGACGCGTTCCCGATCGGCGAGCTCGGTACCAAATTGGGAAACTCGAAGGGGCTCGCCAGGCGGGGGCCCTTCTCGCGGATGCGCTGGACGAACGCCGCCGACTCGTCGACCGCGCTGAACGCGCTCCCGAAGACGATCCCGGTGCGCGCGCCGTCGCCGGCGAGCCCGGCCTCGGCCAACGCGGCGGCGGCCACGGCCACGCAGAGCTTCGCCGAGCGGTCGAAGCGGCGCGCTTTCCCTGCGTCGAGCGCGAGGATCGCGTCGGGGACGGTCGGCGGCGGCGGCGCGTCGGGAGTCGCGTCGCCCCGCTCGAGCCCGCGGCCCGTCGCGAGCGCAGCGCCCGTGACGACGACCTCGGTCCGGGCCCACTGCGGCTCCGCGAAGCGCTCCGGCTCCGTGACGACGACCGCGCTGTCCATCCCTCCGAAGCCGAACGAGTTCGAGAGCACCGCTTGGATGCGCTGTGCCTCGCGCCCGACGCCCGGCACGTGCACGAGCGGGCACGCCGGATCCGGATCGAGCAGCCCCGCGGTCGGCGGGAGCTTCTTCCGCGCGAGCGCGAGCGCCGAGATCACGGCCTCGATCGCGCCCGCCGCGCCGAGCGTGTGCCCGATCTGCCCCTTCGAGCTCGAGACCGGGATCCGCGCGAGCTCCGCGCCGAGCACGGTCGCGAGCGCGCTCGACTCCGTGCTGTCGTTGAGCGGCGTCGCGGTCCCGTGCGCGTTCACGTAGTCGAGGTCGGCCGGGGCGACGCCTGCCCGCGCGAGCGCGGCCCCGATGATCCGGGCCGCGCTCGGGCCCCCCGGCTCCGGGTTCGTGATGTGGTGCGCCTCGGCCCCGAGCACGCACGCGGCGAGCTCGGCGATCGGCTTCGCGCCGCGCGCCCGCACGCGCTCGCTCCGCTCGAGGACGAGGAAGCCTGACCCCTCGCCGAGGTTCAGCCCCCGCCGCGCGCGGTCGAACGGCCGGCACGGCTCCGGGTCGATGGCCCCGAGGGCGTTGAACCCGCTCAGCGTGAGCCGGCACAGCCCGTCCGTGCCACCGGCGAGGACGGCGTCGAGCGTCGGGTCGAGCGCGAGCCAGTCGAGCGCGAGCGCCAGTGCCGTTGCGCCACTCGAGCACGCGGATGCCACGTTGCGTTCGCGCGCGAAAGGCCCGAGCGTGGCCTCGAGCGCGTCGCTCGTGGAGGTGAGCGGGTGCGACCGGAGGCGCCGGTGGGGCTCGCGGGGGACTTCCCCCGCCCACATGGCAGCCACCTCGAGCTCGTGCTCGAAGAGGCCCGCGGTGGTCGCCCCCACGACGAGCCCGACGCGGTCCCGCTTGGGGTCCACCCCCGCCTGCGTGAGCGCTTCTTCGGCGGCGCGCGCAGCGAACGCCGTGGCGCGGGACCAATCGTCGCCCCGCGGCACGTCGATCCCACGGACGACGGCACCCAGGTTCGCGCGCTGGTCGCTCGTGTCGAAGACGTCGACCGGGGAGAGCCCGCGCTCGCCCGCCACGAGGCGCCCGAACGTCTCGTCCGCGGTCAGCCCGAGCGAGCAGACGACACCGACCCCGGTGACGAAGACCCGCATCGCGTCACTTCCTCGTGGGCGAGCTCGCGATGTGGTCGGCCAGCGCAGCCACCGACCGGAAGATCGGGCGGGCGGCGTCCCCCTCCGGGATGCGGACGCCGAAGCGCTCCTCGATGCTCATCGCGAGCTGGAGGGCATCCAGGGAGTCCAGCCCGAGCCCCTCGCCGAAGAGGGGGGCCTCGTCCTCGATCGAGCTCGGATCCCGCCCCTCCAGGTTCAGCTCCTTCACGATGAGGGCCTTGATGTCGCGTCGCAATTCCGTAATCGCAGGGTCACTGGTCATGGGGGTCCGAGCTTCCGAGGAGGAAGACCTTAGCAAACGCCGGGCCGCCCCGAAACCAAAGGCGCGGCTTGCTCGCCCCGCCTCCCGGAGGCTATATCCGGCCGTTGGCACGCTTTTTTTGAGAGGGGCAGGTCGGTCATGGGAACGCTCGTCAACTATTCGACGGACAAGGGTGTCGCGGTCATCACTCTCAACGACCCCCCGGTCAACGCCTACAGCTACGAGATGCTGAAGGAGCTCGACTCCGCCATCCTCGAGGCGCGGTTCGACAACGACGTCCACGTCCTCCTGGTGACCGGCCACGGCGAGAAGTTCTTCTGCGCGGGCGCCAACATCAACATGCTCCGGGAGAGCGACTCGACCTTCAAATACTACTTCTGCCTCCACGCGAACGAGACGCTCCTCCGCCTCGAGAACACGCCCAAGCTCTGCATCGCCGCGCTGAACGGCCACACCGTCGGCGGCGGCCTCGAGATCGCGCTCGCAGCCGATCTCCGCGTGGCCCGGAAGGGCAACTTCCAGATCGGCCTGCCCGAGATCGCGCTCGGCGTTCTCCCGGGGACGGGTGGGACCCAGCGCCTGTCGCGCATCGTCGGGCGCGCGAAGGCCATGGAGCTGATGGTCGAGGGCGCGAACGTCACGATGGAGGTCGCGCAGGGCTTCGGGCTCGTCCACAAGGTGTGGGAGACCGAGAACCACGCCGCCTTCATGAAGAAGGCGCTCGACTACGCGCACGGCTTCACGCCGCCGCACAAGGCGTCCCTCGCGGTGGGGCGCATCAAGCGCGCCGTCCACAGCGGGATGGAGATGTCGATGGAGCAGGGGCTCGCCCTCGAGCGCGAGCTCCAGGCCGAGCTCTTCGCGTCGGGCGATGCGAAGGAAGGGCTCACCGCGTACACGCAGAAGCGGAAGCCCGTCTTCAAGGCGCGCTGAGCCCATGCGCCGCGCGCTCGCGCTCGGCCTCCTGGCGCCGCTCGGCCTCGCCGCCGCAGCGGTTGCTCCCCTCGCCTGCCGGACGGCTTCGGAGCCGCCGACGGTGACGCTGCCGCCACCCACGGCGACCGGCACGGCGCCCGCGCCCACGACCACCGCCAGCGTCGCGCCCTCCGCGACGAGCTGGCTCCTGAAGCCCGGCGTGACGACGCCCCCGCTCCCGCGCGGGTTCCCGTCGATGGACTCGGTCCACTTCGTGGGCGTCGATCCGAATCGTGCATTCTACACTGATTCGCGCGGCTTCCTCTGGGCGTCGCCGAAGGACGCGAGCGCACCGCCGACCGAGATCGGCCAGCACGCGCTCACGTTCGTGGTCGAGGCGACCACGGTCACCTACGCGTCCGGGCACTCGCTCGTGCGCGTCGACAAGGCCGGTGGCCCGAAGACGACGCTCGTGACCGAGCACGAGGACCCCGTCTCGCTCGTGACCGACGGCACGTGGTTCTTCTACTCCCTCTTCGACGGCACGCCGATTCGGCGCCTCCCCGTCGCGGGCGGAACGTCGACCACGATCCACCCCGGCATCAAGAGCGGTGCGCTCGCGGTCGACGACGCGTGGCTCTACGTCGCCGACTACGCGACGAGCTCGGTCTCGCGCGTGCGCAAGTCCGGGGGCTCGCCGACCACGCTCGCGAGCGTCCCGCGCCCGGTCGGGCTCGTCGTGGACGAGGGCTTCGTCTACGTCACGTGCGAGACCGATGGCTCCGTGCGCCGCTTCGCGAAGAGCGGTGGGCCCGCGCAGGTGCTCGCCGTCGGCGCCCACAACCACGACCAACCCGCGATCGACGCGTCGTACGTCTACTGGACGAGCGGCGGCTCCGACATGGCGCTCTTCCGCGTCCGGAAGGACGGCGCGTCCAAAGCCGAGGTCGTGCACGCCGGCCTGACGTCGAACCCGAACCAGATCGCGCTCGACGAGCGGCGCTACTTCGTGACCACGAACGAAGGCGTGCTGGTGCTCCCGCGCTGACGCGTCGCCATCCGACGTCGCCTCAGCCCGCCCGCGCGAAGAGCTTCCCGTAGTGATCCGCGATCGCCTCGCCACCGAGGCGGGCGAAGAACGCGGAGTACGCCATCCACACCGCGAGGCTGTTGAGATCGCGGAACATCGACGGGAGGTAGCGCGGCGGCCGGACCACGCCGTCGTGCACGCGCTGGGCGAGGATCGGGACGTCCTCGTGCGCGACCTTGCCGACGAAGAGGAACGGAATCAGGTCGGCGCGGTTGTGCTGAATCGCGCTCCGGATGAAGGCGTAGTTGAGGACGATGCCCTTGCAGTAGCAGGCGTCCTTCGTGAACGGAGCGCCGCCGTCGAGCACGCCGCCGCGGTAGATGCGGCGCGTGTTGTGGTAGCACTCCTCTTCGTCGTAGCCCTCGGTGCGGAACCACTCGAAGACGTCGAGGAAGCTCGCACCGTCCTCCGCCTTGTCGACCGCGAGCACGCGATCGTTGAGACGTCGCGCGCGGCGCGGGTACGTGCGGAGCGTGAAGATCTCGAGCAGCGCGGCGAGCCCCTCTTGGACCGACGTCGTGCGGGGCGGCCCCTTCGCGAGCCACTTCGCCACCGGTTGCTGTTGCCCGTTCAACGACGTCGCGACGTGGACCCAGCCTTCGTGGACCTCGAGGATGTCGATGTCGCGCTGCGAGAACATCGCCCCCGTGCGCACCTTCACGTAGTCGTTGCCGGCCGCCGCATCGGCGACGATCGAGTCGTCGGCCGAGACGCGCACGGTCGTGTCGGAGAAGTAGCTCGCGAAGCGCTCGTTCAGCATCGCGACTGCCTCCTCGGCGCGGATCGATCGCTCGAAGGTCGGACCGAGCAACCCGTCGTCCACGTTCGTCAGGATCTCGTAGAGGAGGTGACCGAGATCGCGGACCGAGGAACGCCCGTCCGGGAACTTGTCCTTCGGCGAGCCGTAGAGCTTGCGCGAGAAGCCGTAGAACGTGGGCGTGCCGCGGCTCGCGAGCATGCGGACGACGTCGCGGTACTCGAGCGCGGTCGTCGTCATGATCTGGCCGATCGCGTCGGTCTCGCCGAGCTCGCGGTCGATGTCGCGGGCGATGGCCTCGAACTCCTCCGCCTTGGCTTTCGGGTCGAAGCCGAGCTCGAGCTTCTCGTAGTACGCGGCGTCGATCTTCGGCATCTCGCGGTACTTCGAGCGGACGAACTGCTCTTCGATCCCGTTGTCCCAGCGCACGGCCTGGAGCACGCGGATCGGGCGCTGCGTCTCGACGATGCGAGCGGCGAGCTGGGCGACGACCTCCTTGTACGTGCGCCAGTGGCCGCCCGGCGGCGGCGGCGGGATCGAGGGCATGTCCTCTTCGACGAGCTGCTCCGCCGACTTCGGGGGCGCCTCGTCACGCTCCTTGGGCTCCCGCGCGCGCTTCGGCTCGGGGTCCTTCGCCGTCGGCTTCCGGTCGTCGTCCGCCTTCTCGCCCATCGTCCACAGTCTACGAGGTGTCGCGTGCAGAGTGCAAACGAGCGTCCTTCAGGAGCGCCGCTACCTCGTCCGTGATCGCGCGCCGCTCGGCCGTGAGCGCACGCGCCGCAGGCTCGGCACGGACGAAGAGCACGCGGAGCGCGCCGCGCGCGCGGGTGGCGCTCTCGTCCCAGCGCAGCGCGATCCAGCCGAGGAGCGCCGCGAGCGGGAAGAACGCGAAGCCGGCGAGCGCGCCCCACCGAGCCCCCACGAACGCCGCCTCGAGCGCCCACGCGAGGACGAGGAAGAGCGCACCCCCGAGGAGCTTCACGGTCCCGAGGACGTCCTCTTCGTGGGTAACGCGGGCGGCCACGCGCCCGGCGAGCCGGTACGGGACGAACCCGAGCACGGCCCCGGCGAGCGCGAACGGTGCCGTCAACGCGAGCGCGAGCGCCGTCGGCACCAAGGTGCGCTTCCGCGGTGGCGCGAGCTCCAGCGCCCACGGGTCGTCGATCTCGAGCAGCGCCAGCGACTCGAGGAACGCTCGGCAGCGCGCGACCAACGCGGCGAGCCGCTCGGGCGCGTAGGCCTCCGCCGCGCGGTAACCGGCGAGGAGGCGCTGCGCCCCCTCCTGCCGCGCTGCGAGCTCGCTCGCCTCGGGGTCGAGCGCCTGCGCGATCTTCGTCGCCCCGGCGAGGAGCTCGGTCGTCTCCGCTTGGAGGACGACGCCATCCATCGCGGCGCGGATCGCGGCGGTCAGCTCGGTGGCTGCCGCACGCGGATCCTCCGCCCACCGCGCGCGGAGGGGCGCGACGGGGATCGGAGCGCCGAAGACGACGTGGGCGCGCGAGCGAAACGTCGCCTTCGCCTCGTAGAAGAGCCCGACCGGCACGATCCGCAGCCCCAGCGCGAAGTCGTGCGCGGCCTCGGCCGACAGCGCGATCCGGGCAGCTCCGGTGCGCAGCGGCTTGAGCGTCGGATCCGAGTGCGACGTGCCCTCCGGGAAGAGCGCGAGCGCGCGCTGGTCTCGCGGTTCCCGCGCGAGGAGCTCCCGACAGCGCGCGAACGTCTCTTCGTTCTTGTCCTGCCGCGCCGGTGCGCCTGCATCCGGTGCCCCCTCGTCGCGCTGGCGCCACACCGGGATCGCGTCGAAGGCGCCGAGGACGAAGCGACCGAGCGGCGTCGCGAAGAGCGTGCTCTTCGCGAGGAACGCGACCGGGCGCGCCACCGCGAGCCGGAGCACGATCGGATCGAGGAGCGCGTTGGGGTGATTGGGCGCGAAGACGAACGGCCCGGAGCCGAGGCGCTCGAGCCCCTCGACGGTGCGCACCGGGTAGTAGAGCTTCACGAGCGCGAGGACGAGCGCACGGACGAAGGACCCCACGCGTCCCGCTGATTCAGCCGCGCGGCTCGGTCACGAACGCATCGAGGAGCGCGCGCGCGGCGTCGTCCGCGTCGGGCACGGCGATCAGCTCGACGTTGAGCTCGCGCCCACGCGCGTGACGGAAGAGCGCCGTGCACCGCGCGGTCGTGGGGTGCGACTCGGGCGCATCCACGAAGAGGTGATCGAGCGTGAAGCCTTCGAGGAAGAGCGTCGCGCTCTTCAAGCGCGCGCCGAGCAGGAGCGGGATCGTCTCCGCGTCGACGGCGTCGTCCCGCAGCCCGAGCCGGTAGCGCTCCTCGAGCTTGCCCGGCCGGAGGCCGCGCTCGTCGGTCATCCGTTGGACCCAGCCCAGGCGCGCCGCGCGCTCGTCGGGCCCGAGCTCCGCGTCGTCGGAGAGAACCTCGGGCTCGCCCCACACGTCCTCGAGCGGCGTGTCGGGACCTTCCGGCGCGAGCACGACGCGCACGATCACGTGCCCGGGACCGCCGAGGATCGCGTTCACCTCGACGTCGATCGAGTGCGCGCGCTCGCCCGCACGGAGCTCCAGCGCGGCGAGCGCCGCATCGAGCGAGTTCGACCCCGGCGTGCGCCGGATCACCGACTCGTCGTTCTCCGAGATCGTCGCCATCTTGCGCGTCGAGCAACGCGGGCACACGAGCTGCGTCGCGGGCACGGGATCGTTGCACTCGGAGCAGCGGAGGAGGGCGGCTTCGGACATCGGGCGCGGACGAATCCGCAGCATGGATAGTTTCGAAACCCCGAGCGCTCCGCAAGGGTGTCAGTTACCTACCTCGGACTACGTTGGCTCCGCGCGCGGAGCAGCTTCGGGTAGCGGAGCTTCAGGAGCCCCAGCGCCAGGAAGCCGATCAGGACCGCGAACCAGAGAGTCGCGAAGCGGACCAACATCATCGCCGCGGTGCTCACCCCTGCCCCGACCTTCGCGACGTTCATCATCTGCTCGCGGAGCCCTTCCTCGGTGATGCCGAGCCCGCCCGGCACCGGGATGATGGCGCCCGCGAGCGTGCTCGTCGCGTAGAAGAAGATGCACAGCATCACCGGGACGTTCTCGCCGAAGCCGCGCAGGATCACCCAGAGCGCGAGGCACTCGAGCGACCAGGCGCCGATCGAGAGCACCGTCGGGAGGACGAGGTTCTTCGGCGCGACCAGGATCGTGAGGCTCTCGTACGCTTGCTCGAGCTTCGGCGCGATCCGCCGAAACGGCCCCGGCAAGCGGCCGACGAACGCGATGATCCACATCGAGAGCTTGCGCGACGAGATGACGCCGAGGAGGCTCAGCACCAGCGTGGCGCCGAGCGCGGCGACGAAGAGCCCGCCGTGGAAGCCGAGCGAACCGAGGACGATCAGCACGATGATGCCGATGAGATCGGTCACTCGCTCCGCGACGACGATCGGCGCCGTCTTCGGCATCGGCACTTCGTAGGTCTCGTGGAGGACGAGCGACTTGAAGACCTCCCCGACCTTGCCGGGGCTCACCGTGAGGACGAACCCGCTGAGGAACGTGAGCAGGCTGTCGACCTTCTTCACGCCGCGGATCTGGAGCTTCGCGAGGTAGAACTCCCACTTGAGGAAGCGGAGGAAGTAGTTGCCGGCCGCGAGCCCGCACGCCGCTGCGAACGCGGACCAGTGGAAGACCTCGAGCCCAGCGCGGAGCTTCGAGAAGCCCGTGACCATCGCGTACACCGCGTAGAGCGCGACGAACAGAAAGAGCGCGACGAGGATGCGCCCGAAGTTGACGGGCCGCGCCTTGGGCGCGCTCGGGTCCGCACCGGCTTCGAGGTCGGCTTCGTTCACGACTTCTTCGTTTCCGCCGCTGCGTCCTTCGACTTGCGCTTCGGCAAGCGAAGCACGCCGAAGCGGAAGAGCAACCAGACGACCACGACGACCCCGAGCACGCTCGCGGCGACGTAGAAGTACGCGTTCGACGCCTCCCACACGCCCTTCCGCATCCCGTCCGGGCGGATGACGATCTCGCGCGGGCCTTCCGGAGCATCCGGCGTGGTCGCCGACGGGAGCGCGGACGGCGCGGCGCTGTTCGTGGGCTGCTGCATGGACGTCGTCGGCGCGATACCACAGACGCTGGCCAACGTCTCCCGTTTCTGCGAAAAGGGGCCTCTCACCATGTCCGAAGAGCGCGACGAATCCCTCCTCGAGAAGGCGAAGACCGCCCGTACCAAGCTCGCGGAGGCGGTCGCGACCCGCGTCGTCGGGCAAGAGGACGTGATCGAGCTCATGCTCGTCGCGCTCCTCGCCCGTGGCCACGCGCTGCTCGTTGGCGTGCCCGGCCTCGCGAAGACGCTCCTCGTCTCGACCTTGGCCGAAGCGCTCGACCTCGAGTTCGGGCGCGTGCAGTTCACGCCGGATCTCCTCCCCGCCGACATCACCGGCACCGACGTGCTGCACGAGGAAGAAGACGAGAGCGGGCGCACGCGCCGCCGCGTGCGCTTCCAGGAAGGTCCGATCTTCCACAACCTCGTCCTCGCGGACGAGATCAACCGCACGCCGCCGAAGACGCAGGCGGCACTCCTCCAGGCGATGCAGGAGCGGAAGGTCACCGCGTTCGGGCAGACGCACGCTCTCCCCGATCCGTTCCTCGTCTTCGCCACGCGGAACCCGATCGAGCAGGAAGGCACCTACCCGCTCCCCGAGGCCCAGCTCGATCGCTTCCTCCTCGAGATCCACGTCGACTACCCGTCCGAGGACGAGGAGCGCGAGATCGCACGGCGGACCACCAGCGGCGAGGTCGTCGAGGTCCCGCGGGTGCTCGGCGGGGACGACGTGCGCGCGCTCCAGCGGCTCGTGCCGCGCATGCCCGTGACCGACGAAGCGGTCGCGCTCGCCGTCGCGCTCACGCGCGCGACGCGAACGACCGGGACCGAGGGCGTCGAGAAGTACGTCCGCTTCGGCGCGGGCCCGCGCGGCTCGCAAGCGCTCGTGCTCGCAGCGAAGGCGCGCGCGGCGCTCCACGGCGAGGCCGCCGCCGACGTCGAGGACGTCGAGGCGCTCTACGTCCCCGTCCTCCGCCACCGCCTCGTGCTCAGCTACCGCGCGGAGAGCGACGGCGTGCACGAGGAAGACGTGCTCCAGGGTCTTCGCGAAAAGGCGCGCTGAGCGTCGCTCTCGTCCTGCCAATACTCATGGCGAGTCGCCGACGCGACTCCTAGCCTGAGGTCATGATCTCTCGTTGGCTCTGCCTCGTCGCGTTCGTGCTCGCTGGTTGCTCCTCCGCGGCGGGCAAAGCCCCCGCCGCACCGAACGTCGCGGAGGGAGCCGGCGCGGAGCGTACCGTCGGTGAAGCGCGTCAGGTCGACGAAGGGCGCGCTGCTTCGCGCTCCGGGAGCGAGGGCTCCGCGACGGGCAGGATGCCCGGGGCCGGCGCCGACGTCGGACGGATCATCGTGACCAATCCGCCCGGGCCGATCCCGCCGACCGGCGGCTGAGTCACTTCTCCGGCTTCCGCAGCGCCCCGAGCGCGCGCTCGAAGTCGGCCGGCCACGGCGCCTCGAAGCGAACGGTCTTCTTCGTCCGCGGGTGCACGAAGCCGAGCACGCGCGCGTGGAGCGCCTGATGACCGAGCGCTTCCCCGAGCGCGCGGACGCGAGGATCGCGCGGCGGACGGCCGTAGACCGGATCGCCCAGCACGGGCGTGCCCGACTCCGCGAGGTGAACGCGGATCTGATGCGTCCGCCCCGTCTCGAGCGTGCACCGAACGAGCGTCGCTCCCACCAAGCGCTCGGTGACCGCGACGTGCGTGACGGCGTGCCGCCCGCGCGCGACCTTCGTGGTGAAGCGCTTGCGGTCGGTCGGGTGACGGCCATGGAGCGTCGCGTGCGTGCGCGCCTCCGCGACGCCGACGACGATCGCGTCGTACGCGCGCTCGATCGCGTGGGTCGCGAACGACGCCTTGAGGTGCTCGCGCGCGAAGGCGGTCCGCGCGACGACCATCACGCCGCTCGTGCCTTTGTCGAGCCGGTGCACGATGCCCGGGCGCGCGTGGCCGCCTTCGTCCGCCTCGTCGATCACGCCGGCGAGGTCCTCCGCGCGGAACCACCCGCGCGCGAGGAGCCCGTGGACGAGGGTGCCGGTCT
This sequence comes from Polyangiaceae bacterium, assembly GCA_044224495.1. Classification (GTDB taxonomy): domain Bacteria; phylum Myxococcota_A; class Polyangia; order Polyangiales; family Polyangiaceae; genus JBGAKG01. The sequence goes on from JBGAKG010000023.1 coordinate 58,820, forward strand.
CGTTCCCCGCTGCCGGATGCACGACGAGCCCGGCGGGCTTCACGAGCACGACGAGATCGGCGTCGACGTGGAGCACGTCGAACGCGACGCCCGCGTCCGGTACGAGGTCGGTGCGCGCCGCCGCGAGCGGCGTCACCGACACGATCATCCGTGCCCGGACGACGTCCTTCGCGCGAGCCGACTTGGTCGCGCCGTTCGCCTCGACGACCACCGCACCCGCGTCGATCCAGCGCGCGATCTCCGCGCGCGACGGCGCTTCGTCGCCGAGCATCGCGGCGAGCGCATGCACGAGAAAGCGGTCGAGCCGCTGCCCCGCGTCTCTTCCTGCGACCTCGAGCCGAATCGGCGCGCGCGCTACCAGAGCTTGGACTTGATGTGACCCTTCGCCTTGATCAGGATGTCGACGAGGGCGCGATCGTAGAAGTTGCGCGGGTAGAGCTCGGGCGAGACACGCCGCTTGTAGAGCGCACGGCCCTCCTCGATCTCCTCGGCAAGGGACTCGAACAGGTTGTCGTTCGTGATCCCCTGGACGATCTTGTCCTCGTTGTAGAGGGAGAGGTCGCTCGCGATCGCGCGGGCGAGACGGCGGGCAGCTTCCTCGGTCTCGATGAGCGGCATGGAATGAAGTATCGCTGCAGCGCTCCGCTTTCGTCAAACTCCTCGGAATTCGGGGCGAAAGGCCTTGCATCGGGGGGCCCTGGAGCGAAGAATCCGCCGCATGCTCGGGAAGCGTGCCGCCATGGTCTTGCCTTTCGCCTTGGCGCTGGGGGCGCTCGCCGCCGCGACGGCGACCGCGTGCGGCAGCTCGAGCACCAACGCGGACGCGGGCTGCACCGGCAGCGCGTGCCTCCCGGACGCCGTGGCCGACGCCTACGTCAAGCCGCTCCCCGATGCGGGCGAGTTCATCGCGTTCGGCAACGACTTCGACGGTTTCTGCAGCTGGAACAAGTTCCGGATCTCGGACGCGGCCGAGGCGGTCGGCGTCCACAACGCGGGCCCGCGGACGGTGTTCATCAACCACCTGCCGCCGCCCGGCTCCACGACCTTCCCGATCGGCACGATCATCGTGAAGACGGTCGAGACGGGCTCGCTCGACCAGTGGCAGGTCTTCGCGATGGTGAAGCGCGGCGGCAGCTACAACTTGCTCGGCGCGCTCGACTGGGAGTGGTTCGGGCTCGCGGTGCTCCCCGACTGCACCACGACGATCGAGTGGCGCGGGATCGGCCCGCCCGCCGACGCCGGCTACGGCGGCGCCGCGAACTCGAGCTGCAACTTCTGTCACAAGAACGCGATCGCGAACGACTTCGTCCAGACGCCCGCGCTGTTCCTGCCGAACTTCAAGTGACGCGCGCGTTCAGACGCGGAACCTGAGCGCTCCCTCGACGAGCTGGGCCGCGAGCGGGAGCGTGCCCGCTTGCGCGCCATCCGCCTCGACGAGCACCCTGGCCCACGGGCGGAGCGGCTCCACGACCACGCTCTTGCCCGCCGCGACCACGACGCCCTCCTCGGTCAGGTGCGAGCCGCGGAGGAGCTTCGGCACGAGTCGCGCGATCCGCGCTGCGGGCAGATCGCCGACGATCACGACCTCGAGCCGTCCGTCGCCCGGATCCGCGTGCGGCGCGATCATGAGGCCGCTCCCCACGTAGCGGCCGTTCGCGACGACGACCGCCACCGCCGCGCCGTCGAACACCGGGGCACCGTCGACGACGACGCGGACCATCACGGTGCGCTGATCGACGACCGCGCGCGCCGCACCCACGAGCAGCTTGCCGCGCGAGCCGAGGAAGCGCGTGCCGTAACGGCGTGCGTCCGTCCCGGCGCTCGCCCAGACGTCGAGCCGCGCGAGGGCCTCGCCCAGGAGGCCGACCGACGCGCCGGACAGGAACGCGCGCTTCGCCGGGGCCATCGCGTCGGGCGAGACGCGGGCCTCGACGATGCCGAGGTCGATCCGACGCGTGCTCCCGTGCTTGAGGCGCGCGGCCGCCTCGGCCAGGCTGCCTTGCAGGCCGAGCGTGCGCGCGAAGTCGCCGGGGCCGCCGATCGGGAGGAGCGCGAGCTCCGGCCCGCCGCCGTTCGGGAAGACCGGGCGGCCCTGGTCGTCCACGTAGGCGGCGACGACCTCGGCCAAGGTCCCGTCCCCTCCCGCGACGGCGATGATCTCCGCGCCGTCGGCGAACGCCGCGCGCGCGAGCTCGGTGCCGTGCCCGGGCGCGCGCGTGAGGAGGATGTCGTGGCGAACGTCGAACGACCGCAGCGCAGCGCCGATCGCCTCGACGCTGCCGAGAGCAGCGCCGCCGGCCGCGGCGGGGTTCAGGATGACGCGGACGGGCGTCGGCGCGGCCGGTCCAGTCGAGGGGCGGAAGGTCGTCGCCATGCGAACCGCTCTTTCGCTACCTGGACGCGGCGCGCGCCGCAAGGCCGTCGTTTCTTCGCCCGGCGAAGGATGCTAATCGCTAGAGGCGCATGCCCGAGTTCCGCACGCTCGCCCAGCACATCGAAGACGCGGCCAAGGTCGCGCCCACGCGTGGCTTTCGCTTCGTCCCCGAGACGGGCGTCCCCGAGCCGGGAGCCACCGAGGCGAGCGAGGCGTCGTTCTCCTACACCGCGATCGAGCGCGCCTCGGCCCGCTACGGCGGCGCGCTCCAGGCGCTGGGGCTCCGGAAGGGGGATCGCGTCGCGCTGATCCTCCCCGCCAACGAGGACTTCATCCTCTGCTTCTTCGGCGCCCTCCGCGCCGGCATCATCCCCGTCCCCATCTACCCGCCGCTCGGGCTGGGCCAGCTCCAGGGCTACCTCGACAACACGCGCCACATCGTCCAGAAGTGCGGCGCGCGCGTGCTCGTCACGGACGCGAAGATCAAGCGGATGCTCGGGACCGTCCAGGCGTCGTGCCCGGAGCTCTCGGAGGTCGTCGCAGTGGAGGCGATCCGCGAGTCACTCGAGGCGCTCAAGCCCGTCGACATCGGCCTCGACGACGTCGCCTTCCTCCAGTTCACGAGCGGCTCCACGTCGCGCCCGAAGGGCGTGAGCCTCACGCACCGGAACCTCGCCGAGAATGTGCACGCGTTCATGGGCGCGGGGCTCGGCGTCGGCAACGACGACGTCGGGATCTCGTGGCTGCCGCTCTACCACGACATGGGGCTCATCGGCTTCGTGCTGGCCCCGATGATCTACAAGGTCCCGTCGGTGTTCCTCCCGCCGCTGCTCTTCCTCAAGCGGCCGGCGTCGTGGCTCCAGGCGTTCTCGCGTCACCGCGGCACGATCGGCTACGGCCCCAACTTCGCCTACGCGCTCTGCGTGAAGCGGCTGAAGGAGAAGGAGCTCGAGGGGATCGATCTGTCGTCGTGGCGCGTCGCCGGCTGCGGCGCGGAGCCGATCCGGCCCGAGACGCTCGAGGCGTTCGCCGACACCTTCGCGCGCTGGGGCTTCCGGAAGGAAGCGCTGCTCCCGTCGTACGGGATGGCCGAGTCGACGCTCGCGGTGTGCTTCAGCGAGCGCGACCAGGGCCCGAAGACGCTCGCCGTCGACGGCCCCACGCTCTGGGCGGATGGCACGGTGAAGGTCGTCCCGGAGGACGCGGAGGGCGCGGTCCGCCTCGTGTCGTGCGGCCCTGCGTTCACCGGCCACGACATCGGGATCTTCGGCATCGACGACGCGACGAGCGCCACGCGCTTGCCCGAACGCACGGTGGGCGAGATCCGGATCAAGGGGCCGAGCGTGATGGCCGGTTACTGGGAGGACGCGGAGCGCACGCGGGACGCGTTCGCGGGCGACTTCCTCCGCACCGGGGACCTCGGGTTCCTGGACGGCGGCCGGGTCTACATCTGCGGCCGCTCCAAGGAGGTCATCATCCTCAACGGGCGGAACTACTACCCGCAGGACATCGAGTGGGAGGCCGGGAAGATCCCCGGCGTGCGCAAGGGGAACGTCATCGCCTTCGGCGCGCGCGATCGCATCGAGACCGACCGCGAGCGCGTGGTCGTCGCGTTCGAGGTGCAGGATGCCCGCGAGCTCGATGATCCGAAGCGCGTCGGCGATCTCGTCCAGCGGGTCCGGGCGGCGGTCCAGGCCGGCATGCAGCTCACCCTGGACGACGTGGTGCCGCTCGCGAGCGGCGTCCTGCCGAAGACGTCGAGCGGCAAGCTCCAGCGCGCGAAGACGCGCGAGCTCTACGAGGGCGGCGCCCTCACCGCGCAGAAGAGCGCGCGCGAGGTGAACCGCCTCGACGTGATGAAGGAAGCGGCGAAGAGTCAGCTCTCGTACTTCAAGCTCGCCGTCCTCGGCGGGCGCAAGACGAAGGACTGAATGGGCGCGGGGCGGGCGCGGAGGGTGAGCGGCGTCGTGGTCGCGCTCGCCGCGCTGGTCGCGTGCGGCGGGCCGGGGCCGCGGCCGCCCCACGGGAACGTCACCCCACCGAACGCGGGCGTCGTGGGGAGCGCCCCGAATCACGCCCGCTGGTTCCTCCATGGTTACGATGACTTCCGCGCAACCTCTTATGTGCGAACGGAGGATGGCGAGCTCTTCTTCGGAGCCAACGGCGAGCGCCTCCTCCGCACCGGAACGGTCCTCCGCGCCGCCGAAGATCTCCTGCCCGAGACGATCGTCTCGGCCCAGCTCCAGTCCGGCAAGCTGAGGCTCCTCGGGGCGAGCGGGACGCTCTACCTCGGCACGAGCGCGCTCGGCCCGTTCACCGCCAAGCTCTCGCCCTTCGACGGAGCGCGGGCGGCGTCGGCCTCGGAGAGCGCGCTCTTCGTCCTCGACCGCGCGAGCAAGCTGCACCGCTCCGTCGACGGGGTGGCGTGGAGCGACGTGACGCTGCCCGGCCTCGCCGGGGTCGTGACCAGCATCGCGATGGCGGGGAAGCATGGCGTCGTGACGGCCGTCCCACCGCAGCTCTTCGTCACCCACGACGACGGGGCGACGTTCGCGCTCGCGCCCGCCCCGCCCGCGGGGGTGAGTCGGGTCGTCGTCGATCGGGAGAGCGTCCTCGCGCGCACCGCGAGCGGGTGGGCGCGGTTCGATCCCGCGGCCCCAACAGCATCGGGGGGCTTCGTCACCGCGATGGGACCCGGGCTGTGGAGCCCCCAGTGGCCCGCGCGGCCGGGCGTCGTGCAGGCGCTCGCGGGCGCGATCGAGGTCGACCTCGCGCGCGGCGCCACGCCCGAGCTCGCCGTTCACGCGCTCGACGCGCCGGCCACGTACCAAGCGCTCGAGCTCCCCTCCCCGTGCACCCAGCTCACGCCGGCGACCGACGCGACCTCCGTCGCCGTGCGCTGCGACGGCCCCGCCGACGCGCCGGGCACGACGCTCGTCTACGTGCGGGCCGCGAACGGGGCCTTCGCGCCGCTCGCCAAGCTCGATCCGGGCGGCACGACCCACACCGACCACGCCGCGTTGGCCCTCGGCCCCGACGGTGCCGTCTTCGTCGGCGAACGGTGCAAAGACGAGTGGAGCACGGAGTGCGCTCGCCCCGTCGCGCGCGTCGCGAAAGACGGGCCGTTCGTCCCGATCCCGCAGGGCGTCGCGCTCGCAGCAGCCTGGGAGCCCGCCCACGCCGGGTTCCTCGTCGTCGCGACCGATCGCGAGCGCACGCGCTTGCTCCGCATCGGCGCTCGGAGCGCGGGTGCGGCTCCCACCGTCGAGGATCTCGGGGTGCTCTTCCCGGGCGAGGCGCAGACGGCGACCCTCGGGATCGGCGCCGACGGCAGCGCCGGCATCGTCGTGCGCGCGGGCGAAGAGGTCGCCGCCTTCGTCACCTCCGGCAGCACGTTCAAGGCCGCCGCCGTCCCCGCCCTCCGCTTGCACGGCGGCGCGCTCGCTGGCGCGAACGGGCTCGTGCTCACGGAGAGCGGCCGCGCGTTCGAGACGAACGACGGCGCGTCGACGTGGCACGAGGTCCTCGCGCCTGCCGCCTCGCACGGGGTCCTCGGTTGCAGCACGGCGGGGTGCTTGACCGATCGCGGCGCCCGCGTCGGATGGGACGGCGCCAGCGGCGGCTCGCCGTTCTTCGCCCGCGCCGCGCGCACGGGCACCACGCCGAAGGGCCTCCGCTGCAAAGCCGCCGGCCCGCGCATGCCCACCGGCTCGTTCCCGAGCGTTCCCCGCGCGAGCGCGCTCGATCACGGTCCGTACCGGATCGTGCTCGCCTCGCGCGACGGCGACGGGGGCATCCGCGCGCTCCGCAGCGCGTGGGCGGACGCCCCGTCCCGCTTCGCCTCGGCCGACGTGCTCGGCCCCGGGCAGCCGTACCCCGCGTTCGGCACGCGCGCCGTGCTCCTCACGCAGACGGGCGGCGTCGTCGCCGCGCGCTACACGTGGAAGCGGATCCGCTTCGCGGGCACGTTCAACCCGATCGCGCTCGAGGTGGGGTGGCTCCGCGATGGCGAGCCCGCGCCGCATCGCGCCGCGACGACGCTCGCTCCCTACCGCTCCGACACGGCGTTCCTCGACCGCGCGAGCGAGTCGGCGACGCTCCCCGAGGTGCTCGCCCTCGCGCCGGACGGCGTTCACTGGCGCGCGCCGGAGACGACCGGCGATCTCGCGATCGGTCGATTCTTCATGGACCGCGGCGGCGAGAAGAAGGTCCCGTTCGCGCTCGACCTCGCCGGCAAGCACGCGTTCGTGAGCGGCGACCGCGACGCGCCCACGCTCGCCGCCGACCACGACGGCGACCTCGGCATCGCCGAGGTCACCGAGAAGCGCTCGACGGTGGTGCTCCCCGGCGTCGACGACGCGGAGCGCGCGCTCGTCTTCGCGACCCTCGGCGGCAAGCCGCTCGCGATCGCCACCGATCGGCGCGCGGGCCGGAGCTTCGCGTTCCCCGTCGCGCTCCGCCCCGGCGGTGCTCCGGCGTTCGAGCTCCCGACCCAACGCTCGCTCGACGGCGTCGCGTCCTGCGCCCCCACGACGCCGGGCGACCCGCTCGATCTCCCGTGGACGGTCGGAACGCGCCGGGCGATCCGCGTCGTCGATGCGGGGACCGAGCGCCTCTTCGTCACCGACCGCGCGCGCGTGCGGGTGAGCGGCAGCGCCGTCACGTGCGTCACCGGGTGGGACGCCGTGCCGCTCGATCACCCCACCGCGAGCCTCCTCGTACTCGACGGCGGCACCCGCGCGTTGCTCGTCGAGATGGCCCCGGCCGCCAACGCCGGCGGCGCGGTTCTCCCCCTCGCGTGCGCGCCCGATGACGGGGCGCCCTCGCTGGCGTACGGTGACGTCGAGGGGATGTAGGCGGCTTCTCGAACGAGAATGGCTTGCAGATGAGAATCTTTCTAATTATGGTGACGCCATGGACCGGCGACCGACGCGCACCCAAGCGATGATCGCGGACCTCCGGGCGCGCGGCCTTCGGATGACGCCGCAGCGCCTCGCCATCGTGGAGCAGTTCGCGTCCGACCTGACGCACCCCACCGCGCAGGAGCTCTTCGATCGCCTCCGCCCGTCGTTTCCGACGATGAGCTTCGCCACCGTCTACAACACGCTCGACGCGCTCGCGCGCGCGGGCCTGTCCCGCACCCTCCGCCTCGGCGCGGCAGCGCGCTTCGACCCCAACACGGCGCCGCACCACCACGCGGTGTGCGACCGCTGCGGCGCCATCATCGACGTCGACGTGACGGCGCGCGATCTCGCGCCCGACAAGAGCGACGCCCGGGCGCTGGGCCACTCGGCGCCCGGCTTCGCCGTCAGCGCGGTCGAGCGCGTGTACCGCGGCACGTGCGGATCGTGCAGCTGAGAAGACTCCGCGAGCATCGCAACTCGGTGCCCGCTTCGCCTACGAAAAGGAGAGAACCCACATGGGCAAGTCGCTATCCGGAACCAAGACGCACCAGAACCTGAAGGATGCCTTCGCGGGCGAGTCGCAAGCGAACCGCCGCTACCTGTATTTCGCAAAGGTCGCGGACGTCGAGGGCCTCCCGGAGATCGCCGGCAACTTCAAGGAGACGGCCGACGGCGAGACCGGCCACGCGCACGGTCACCTCGACTACCTGAAGCAGGTCGGTGACCCGGCGACGGGCCTCCCGATCGGCTCGACGGAGAAGAACCTCAAGGCCTCGATCGCGGGCGAAACCCACGAGTACGAGACCATGTACCCGAGCATGGCGAAGGCCGCGCGCGAAGAGGGCTTCGACGACATCGCCGAGTGGTTCGAGACGCTGGCGAAGGCCGAGAAGAGCCACGCCGGTCGTTTCCAGAAGATGCTCGACAGCCTCAAGTGAAGTGAACCCCGCCCGCGCCGCGCGTCGGAGCTCCCGGCACGCGGCGCGGTTCACGGTGTCCGATGAAGAAGATCGATCCGAAGCCCTCGAAGCCGCCCGCGACGAACCCGAACGAAGAGCGTTATTGGGATCCGCGGGACCTCGAGACCGAGCTCCGCCGCGTCTTCGAGATTTGTCACAACTGCCGCATGTGCGTGAACTACTGCGGCACGTTCCCGGACGTGTTCGCGCGCGTCGACCGCGACATCGAGGCCGGCGCCGAGGGCGCCGAGCGCCTCGGCGCAGACGACTTCCGCAGCGCGACCGAGCTCTGCTGGCAGTGCAAGCTCTGTTACATCAAGTGCCCCTACACGCCCGACGAAGGGCACGAGTGGGCGGTCGACTTCCCTCGCCTGATGACGCGCGAGAAGTCCCAGCGCACGCGGCGCGAGGGCCTCTCGATCCAGGACCGCGCGCTCGGCGAGCCCGGCCAGCTCGGCTGGCTCAGCTCCGGACCGGCGGCGCGCGTCGCGAACTTCGTGAACGAGAAGCGGCTGGTGCGAAAGGTCATGGAGGCCACGGCCGGGATCAGCGCCGAGTTCCCGCTCCCGCCGTTCGCGGTCACCACCTTCCAGAAGTGGCTGGACCGCCACGAGCCGCTCGCGGAGGCCGGCACGCTCGGCGAGGTCGCGATCTTCGCGACGTGCCAGGGCGACTACAACCTCCCCGCCGCGCCGGCGAACGCCGTCCGCGTGCTCGAGAAGAACGGCTTCAAGGTCGTCCGCCCGGCGCAGGTGTGCTGCGGCATCCCCAACATCGACGGCGGCGATCTGGACGAAGCGCGCGCGAAGGCGCGGACGAACGTGGCGTCGCTCCTCCGCGAGATCGACGCCGGGCGCGACGTCGTCGTCCCCGGGCCGTCGTGCTCCTACACGATCCGGAAGGAGTACCCCGAGCTCCTCGGCACGGCCGACGCCAAGCGCGTCGCCGAGCACACCTTCGACCTCATGGAGTTCCTCGAGAAGCTCCGCAAGGAGAAGAAGCTCAACAAGGACTTCAAGAAGCCGCTCGGCAAGGTCGCGTACCACGCGCCTTGTCACCTCCGGGCGCAGAAGGTCGGCTTCCCCGCCGCGCGCGTGCTCGGGACGATCCCCGACACCGAGGTCGAGACGGTGCAGGAGTGCTCCGCCGTCGACGGCACGTGGGGAATGAAGGCGCAGTACTACGAGATGGGCCGCAAGTACGCGCAGAAGCTCGTCCGCGGCGTCGAGGGCGTCTCTGCCGACGTGCTCGTGTCCGATTGCCCGCTCGCCGGGCTCCGCTTGAAGAAAGAGACTGGGATGCCCGTGCGGCATCCGATCGAAGCGCTCGCCGAGGCCTACGGGATCGGCATCGCGCTGGAGTGAAGCGAGGTTCGTCATGCCCAGCAAGTTGGTCCAGCGCAACGAGGTCCTCTCCATCGGCGACTACGAAGCCGTCCGCGCGCAGTTCCGCAACCGCGTGATCGAGGAGAAGAAAGCGCGCCGCGTCGCCATCGGCGAGCGCGCGACGGCGCTCTTCGAGAACCACGACACGGCGTTGCTCCAGATCCAGGAGATGCTGCGCACCGAGCGCATCACGCGCGAGGCGGCGATCCTCCACGAGATCGAGACCTACAACGAGTTCATCCCCGGCGATCGCGAGCTCTCTTGCACGATCATGATCAACGTCGACGACAAGGAGGAGCGCGAGCGCTTCCTCTTCGCCCTCGCCGGCGTCGAGAAGACCATCGCCCTCGTCGTCGACGGCAAACGCTACCCGGCCTCGTGGGACGAGCGCCGAGTCGAAGCGGACCGGGCTTCGGCGGTGCTCTACTTGAAGTTCCCGATCGACGACGATGCGATCGACGCACTTCGGGCTGCGGCTCGAGGGGGCGCCCACGTGCTCGAGATCGAGATCGACCACGACGCCTATCGCTCGCGGGCTGCGCTCGACCGGCGCGTGCTCGTCAGCCTGGCCGAAGACTTCGCGTGACCGCCCCCAACGCCCACGTGTACGAGCGGCCGGTCCGCTTCGAGGACGTCGACGCCGCCGGCATCGTCTTCTTCGCGCGCTTCTTCGGCTACGGCCACGAGGCGATGGAGTCCCTCTACGACGCGCTCGAAGGCGGGTACCACGGCCTCACGATGGTGCGCCGGATCGGGATGCCGGCGGTCCACGTGACGGCCGACTACAAGGCGCCGCTCCGCTTCGGTGACGTCGCGCGGATCCTCGTCACCATCCCGCGGATCGGGAACAAGTCCGTCGTATACCGGTACGAGCTCTTTCGCGCGAAGGACGGCGTCCTCTCCGCCGTGATCGAGCACACCTGCGCGGTGACCGACCTCGACGCGATGAAGGCCATCCCAATCCCGGACGACGTGCGGGCGGTCCTGGAACGGCACCGAGCCTGAGTCAGGGGACGAGCACGATCTTTCCGAACTGCTTCCCCTGCTCCATGTGGCGGAACGCGTCTTCGCCCTCGGCGAACGGGAAGGTGCGATCGACGACCGGGCGCAGCTTCTTCTCGGCGTAGAGCGCCACCATCGCGCCGAACTCGGCGGAAGTCCCCATCGTGGTGCCTTGGAGCCGGAGCTGCTTCCAGAACAGGCGGCGAAGATCGACCCCGCTGGGGTTCCCCAGCGTCGCACCGAAGAAGACGATCCGACCGCCGGGGCGGGCGAGGTCCACGAGCGACGCGAATCCGTCACCCCCGGCGCTGTCGATCACGACGTCGTAGCCGGCACCCGCGCTCGCTTTGAGGGTCTTGACCCAAGTCGCATCCGTGTAGAGTGCACCCACCTGCGCGCCGAGGGCGCGTGCACGCTCGAGCTTCGCTGGATCGCCCGACGTCACGTGGACCTCGGCCCCTCGCGCGAGCGCGATCTGGAGCGCGGCGAGCGCAACGCCACCACCGATCCCGGTCACGAGCACGCGCTGGCCGGGCCCCACTTCGCCCTGAGTCACTGCGGCGCGATAGGCCGTGAGGCCCGCGAGCGGAATCGCGGCCGCCTCGGCGTCGGTGAGATGCTCGGGGCACGCCACGAGCTGAGCGGCGCCGATTTTTGTGTATTCTGCAAGCGTTCCGTCCTCGGGCAGCCCGAGGATCCGGTAGTCCTTCCCTTGCGCGCGCGGGTCGTCGCCCCACTGCGTCCCGGGATCGAGCACGACGCGACGCCCCTTCCACGACGCATCGACGCCGGGCCCGACCTCCGCGACGGTTCCGACGCCGTCGGACCCGACGATGATCGGCCACTTGAGACCGGCGTACTTTCCCTGGCGGATCCACACGTCGCGGTGGTTCAGCGCGGCGGCCGCGATCCGGACGAGGACCTCGCCCGGGCCGGCGACCTTGTCCGGCACGTCCCGAAGGGCGACCGGTTGGTTCACGCCCTCGAGCACGAGGGCGCGCATCAGACGGCGCTCGCGGCGGGAGGCTCGGGCTTGGCGGTCGGTTCGTCGAACGTGACGCCGTCGCGCATGACGAGCGACGCGGGATCGTAGCCCCGCGCCTGGTTGCGCCGGATCACGGCCACCATCGCGAGCCCGAAGACGAAGAGCGCGACGCAGCTCCACTGGGCCGGCGTGAGCGATGCGTAGCGCGGGTCCGCGTTCACGCCCTCCGTGATGCGGAGGTAGTCCATCGCGAAGCGCACCGGCGCGTAGGTGAACGCCGTCGCGGCGACGTAGGTCCCGGTCGGCACCTTTCGCCGCCACGTCAGGGCGAACGCCCCCGCGAGCAGGATCGTGAACACGAGCTCGAGGAACCCGAGATCCCACCGCGGGAGATCGCCGTGGAGGAACTCGATCGGTCCCCAGGTGGTACGGGGCCCCGTGAACGAGCGCGCCACCATCTCCGCGCTCGCGTCCGCCGGCATCCCGCGCACGTACTCGACGGCGAGGAACGCGCCCTTCGGTGCGAGCGCGCCCGGGTGATCGTGCACCGAGGCGCAGCCGGAGCGGCCGAAGATCCACGCGACCGGGAACACGGACAAGATGAGGTCCGCGAACGCGAGGATCGAGACGGGCTTCTCGCGCCGGACGATGCGGTAGATCGGGATGCCCTCGTCGAGCAGCGCCTGGCGAACGCTGTAGGCCACGATCGCCGAGAGGGCGAGGCGACCGAGGAGCGCACGCTCGCCGAGCACGGAGTCGAGGAGCTCGGTCTTGGTCAGGAAGCCGTAGAGCGCGCCGCCAGCCGCCGCGCCCGAGATCAGGGCGATCGGCTGAGACTTGGTCTTGAGCTCGCGGACCTTGTTCGCCTCGTAGAACTTCCAGAGCAGGATGCCGATGAGCGCGCCCGCGAACCCGCCGAACGAGCTGAGCCCATCCCAGAGCTTGATGAGCTTGAGGGGCTCCTTCACGAGCTCCTTCGGGTGGTAGAAGATCTCGTCGAGCATGTGGCCCCCGGCGAAGCCGAGGAGGAGCATCCACGTGATGAAGCTGTTGAGGCGATCGACGTCGAACCCGAGCCGCCGCGCGCGGCGCGTGGCGAGGAAGGTGCCGATGATCACGCCCGTCGCGACGAGGAGCCCGAACGGGTGGATGAATCCGAGGTCGGGGATGTGGATGTAGGGGACCATCGCTGGGGGACCGGTTTAGACCGCCTGGGCAAGCACGGCACGGGAAAAGAACGGGGCCCGGGCTCAGCCCTCAAGGGGCGCGCCGAATTCCCACGCGGTCGGGAGAATCGGCCACCCCGGGCTCGCCGGGGCGCACGTACACGACGACCCCGGGACACCGGCGCACCCAGCCCCGGTCGCTCGCGTCGTCGGAGCAGCCAGCAGCGGCCGGCGGCAGCGCGCCTTTGGCGACGTCGACGACGTGCGCGAGCGCAGCAGGGGCATCGGCGTCGCTGGACGGTCGCGTCGACGCGAGCTCGAGCAGCGTCGCGAACAGGTGGAGTCCGCGGAGCTCTGCCCCGACGAGCACCCCTTCGCGCTCGTCGGCGACAATCGTGCGCTCGAGCTCCCGCGCGATCGGCCCGTCGCGTGATGGCAGGACGAAGGCGTCGTGCTCGACGCGCTCCAGGCCGTCGCCCCACGTACTCGCGCGCGCCCCACGGACCACCCGAACGAGGTCCGGCGCCGCCGAGAACGGACCACCGAGCGGAGCGCGCACGATCGCGGCGATCGCGGCGAGGAGCTCGTCTTCGAGCGCCTTGCGCTCGTTGGCTTGGGCGTCGAGCGCGGCGGTCGTCTTCTTCGCCGCGGCGACGAGGTGGGCAGTCTCGTCGTCGGCCACGTGCCCGTCGAACGCACGAACGACCGCGAGCGCCGCGTCGGCGTGGGGACCGTGGGGCAGCCACGAGAGGTACTCCAGCGCGCGCTCGCGCGAGCTCTGCGAGCGCTCGAAGTAAGCGAGCTCTTCGGTCTCCCAGCTCGCGCGCACCTCGTCCGCCCAGGCGCCGCGGGGGTGCCGCTCGAGGTACGCCGCCGACGCGACGAGGTGCTCGGGGACGGTCGCCGCGAGCCGCGTCTTGCGGTAGTCGGCGAGGTCGTCGCTCGACGCCGTGACGGGGCGGAGCGCGGCGCACCCGAGGGTGGTCGGGAGCACGAGGGCCAAGACTAGCGCGAGCGTGCGCTTCACTGGTCGCCTCCACGGCAGAACTCGCACTCGGTCGGGATCGCGCGGACGGAGTCGTCGACGTACAGCGCGTAGTCGCCGCACGACGCGGCGAGGAGCGCGTCGAGGCAGACCTCGCCGTCGTGCAGCAGCGGGAAGCACCGCGGCGGGAAGCCGACCTCGTTGGGGGCCTTCGGATCGCACGCCGCCACGCAGCGCTGGGACGAGATCCCGCACTCGGTGCAGCGCTGGCAGTCGACGAGCTTCCGCGCCCGGGCGAAGCGTGCCTCGTCGAGCTCGGTCACGGTCGCCCCGCAGCCGCCGACGTCGCCGGTCGTCGGCGCGAGCGAAGCGACGCCGAGGAGCACGACGGCCACGGCTGCGAGCCGGCGCTTCACGGGAGCACCTCCCAGTGGAAGATCAGCCCGAGCTGCGCGCTCGCGACCGGGTACGTCGTGATGCGCGACGCACGAGTGCCCGTGCCGAAGATCGTGTCGAAGACGAGCTCGGCGGTGATGCCGATGCCGGCCCGGACGAACACCGCGCCCCCGAGCGCGCCCTCGAAGCCCCAGGTGGGCGCGGTGAGCACGATTGGAGTGCCGAGTCGCACCCACGCCGCCGTCGGGCCGAAGCGCCGGAAGAGCTCGTAGCTCGGCGTCAGCGCGACCTCGCGGACGCCTTCGACCCCGATCGTCGTGCGCAGCGCGAGCCCGTGGAGGAACGAGCGCGGGTCGCCGAAGAGGGCGCTCGCGCCGAGGTCGACGTAGACCGACGTGCGCGAGACGGACTCGGCGTCGCTCCCGAGCACGGTCGAGAGCCGGTACGGGTTGTTGAACCGGATGCCGTCGCCCGCGAACGCGGTGACCTCGACCGCGAACGGCGGGCGCGCGGCCTTGGTGAACGGCGGAGGCGCCTCGGCCGACGCGCTCCGGGAACCCAGGCCCCCGAGCGCCGCCCCCAACGCCACCGCGGTGAAGGCCGCGAAGCGCTTCACGACCGGTTCACGCGGACCTTCGGCTTCGCGCCGAGCAGCGCGAGCTGCCCGCAAGCGGCGCTCACGTCGTCCCCGCGCCGGCGCCGGATGAAGCACGAGTACCCCGCGTCGCAGAGCACCTTCTGGAACGCGAGCACCGACGTCAGATCGGGCGGGCCCAGCGTGCTCGCCTCGATCGGGTTCATCGGGATGAGGTTGATCTTCACCGGGATGCCGCGGAGGAGCTTCGCGAGCTTCTGCGCCTCGCTCGGAGCGTCGTTCTTGCCCGACACCAACGTGTACTCGATGGTGATCCGGCGCCGCGCCGGGAGCGGATAGGCGCGGAGCCCATCCATCAGCTCCTTCAACGGATACTTCTTGTTGATCGGCATGAGGCGCGTGCGCGTCTCGTCGTCGGCGGCGTGGAGCGAGATCGCGAGCCCGATCTGACCGTTGAAGTCGGCGCCGAGGCGCGCGATCTCCGGGACGAGCCCGCTCGTCGACACCGTGATCCGGCGCGACGAGAGCGCGATCCCGTCGGGGTGGGTCAACAGGCGGAGCGAGCGGACCGTCGCGTCGTAGTTGTGGAGCGGCTCCCCCATCCCCATGTAGACGACGTTGCGGAGCCGCTCGTTCGCGTCGAGCCGGGCGCGCCCGGCGAGGACCTGGGCGACGATCTCGTCCGCGCCGAGGTGGCGCTTCCACCCCGCGACGCCGCTCGCGCAGAACACGCAGCCCATCGCGCAGCCGACCTGCGTCGAGATGCACTGGGTCACGCGGACGTAGGACTCGGCCCCCGGCTCGGGCTCGGCGGTCTCGTCGTCGACGGCGGCGGCGGCGTCCGCGTCCTCGGCCTCCGGCTCGGCGGACCGCGCGCCCGCCCCGCTCACGCCCGGGATCAGCACCGCCTCGATGTTGGCGCCGTCCTCCAGGGTGAAGAGGAGCTTCCGCGTGTTGTCGACCGACCGGCGCTCCGTCGCGAGGCGCAGGCGCTCCCCCACCCCTTCGGCGCGGAGCCGCTCCCGCAGCGGCGCGGGCAGGTCGGTCATCCCGTCGGGCGAGGTCACGCCCCGCGCGTGGATCCAACGGAAGATCTGCCTGGCGTGGAACGCACGACTGCCCCAGGCGGAGACGGTCTCCGTCCAATCCTCGGGGGTTCGTGCGAGCGCGGGCCACGCCATCGGCCCTTTGTAGCACGGGGTCAGGGGTTCTTGGTCACCCGGCCGGTCGCGTCCCGGACGCGGCGGACGAGCACCCGAACGATCTGCTCCTGGATCTGGGGCCGGCGCGCCATGAGCTCGCGGAAGTCGGCGCTCCGGAGCCGGAGCAGCTCGGTCGGCTGGAGCGCGATCGCGTCGGCGCTCCGAGGCTCGTTGTCGAGGAGGGCGAGCTCGCCGAAGAACTCCTGCGACTTCGCGGTCCCGAGCTCGATCGCGCCGTCCCGCAGCGACACGAGGCCGCTCCGGACCAGGAACAAGTCGTCCCCGGGGTCGCCCTTCTTGAAGATGGTCTCGCCCTCCCGCACCTGGACCGACGAGAGCATCTCGGCCACGCGCCGCAGCTCGCCACCCGGCATCTCCGCGAAGAGCGGGACCGTGCGCAGGAAGGCCATTCGTTCGAAGAGCGGGAGCAAGGGGGCGTACTCCTCGGCGAGGCGCGGATAACGCTCGCGGAAGCGATCCTGATACACCAAAAGCGCCTTCCCGATGAGCTCCGCGTTTCCGAGCTGGACGATCGCCGCGAGCGGGTCGCGCTCGACCTGAGAGACGCCATCGGCGAACTGGCGCGCGCACTCGGCCTTCTCGCGGAGCGACAAGCGCTCGAAGAGCGGCACCACGCGCCGCGCCAGCTCGCGCGAGAGCGTGGCGTCGACGAGCTCCGCGATCTTCGCGTCGACCTCGGCGCTCTGCCGCCGGAGCCCCGCCTCCACCGCGCTGACGAGCCGGTGCCGACCCGTGAGCGCGAGCAGGTGCAGCACGCGCTGTCGCGCTTGGGCGACCTCGCGCTCGATCTCCGCGCCGAGCGCGTCGAAGGGAGGATCGATCTTCCAGTCCGGGATCCCGTCGTCGCGCGCCAGCCCGGCGAGGATCGCGTACAGCCGATATGCGAGCGCAAGCTCGCGTTCGAGGAGCGGCGCGATCTGCGTGTCCGCCGGCCGCGGGAAGAGCCCCTTCTGCGTCGCGTAGGCGAGCGAACGGGCGGCGCGCACGCGGACCTCGGGGTCCTCGTGCGAGAGCAGGCGCTCGAGGAGCGGCCCGGTCCCGGCGGCCGGCGCGCTCGACGGCGGACCATCGCCGTTGACGGTCCCGGGAGCCGTCGCGATCGAGAGCGCGCCCAACGCCGACGCGACGTGGCGCACGCTCTCGGCGGAGGCGTCGTCGACGGTCTCGCGGACGTAGCGGAGCGCTTCGTCGCCCCACGCCACGAGCTGCTCGGCGACGTCGGGGCCGATCCGCGAACCGAGGAGGGACGCAATCTGGGGGAGGAGCTGCTTCGCGCGGAGCTTCTGAGCCGTCTCGATGGCGGCGAGCTTGCGGCCGTCGTCCGCATCGGACGCGAGGATCTCGCGGAGCGCGCGGATCACCTCCGAGCGCTCCGCCTCGGGCGCGCCGTCGCGCCGGAGGACGTCGAGCGCCTCGATGACGACCGCGTCCGGTCCCGCGAGGAGGCTCGGGAAGCCCATCGGGCGCCCGCTCGAGCGCGACTCGACGAGAGCGAGCGCGACCGCCGCCGCCGCTTGCGCGGGGTGCCCCTGCTCGTCCGCTGCGCGCGCGAGCGCATCGCGCGTCCCGTCGCGCGTCTCCTCGATCGCTCCGAGGGCGCGAGCGGCGTGACGCCGACACTCCGGATCCGAGTCGCTCGCGAGCGCGCGCACGCACGCCTCCGTGAAGGCCGCCACGCGGTGGCGCGCGATCGCGTCGAGCGCGGCCAAGCGGACGTGCTCGAACGGGCTCGCGAGCGCCTTCTCGAGCACGACCGTCGACGGGGCGACGTCGCCCTCGCAGAGGAGCTCCGCGGCCAGCCCCGCGCGCCGCGGATCGGCGCCCGCGAGCTCCGCGCCGAGCACCCGCCGCATCTCGTCGTCGAGGCGCGCCGTCGGCACGGTGTCGAAGTCGAACGTGCGTTCGTCGATCGCGCGCCGAAGCGCATCGCGATAGGCGCCACGGACGCCCCACACGCAGACCGCCCCCATCACCGCGATCCCCACGAGCGTCGCGCCGGCGACGGCGCGCGTCCCCGGGATGTGCGGCATGAGCGCGAGCGCGACCGCCATCGCCGCGTACGCCGCCGGTGCGATCACGCCACGGATCAACGCGCGCGACTGGACGCGCTCGATCGGCGGGAGCGGCGTCTGCGTCTGCTCGCTCGCCGAGCTCCACACCGACTGCTTGAGCACGCGGTCCACGCCGCGCAGCACGACGATGCCGACGAACCCGGGGACGGCGAGCACGCCGCCGAGCGCGAGGAGCGTGAGGACCGGCGTGAGGAGGAGCGAGCGCGCGGTGCCGAGCCCGAGCAGGATGCGGCTCGAGAACAAGAGGACGAAGACGAGCGTGACGCCGCTCGTGATGCCGTAGTAGCGGCCGAAGAACGCGGTCGAGGTGTCCTCGGTCGGGTAGCGCTCGTGGGCCGCGCTCATGAGGAGCAGGTCCATCAGCTGCTCGGTGAGGAGCGCCAGCACCGAGAGCGCCATCATCACGCGCATGAGCGGCATGCGCCGGACGAACGCGAACGCGCTCTTCCACTCGCCGACGATCGAGCGCTTGCGCGGCACGGTGCTCGCGCGCGGCAGATCCTTCGAGCGGATGAGCGAGACGAGGAGCACCGCCGCCCCGAGGAGGCCCGGCGCGATGTAGAGCAGCGTCGGCGCCCCGAGCCGATGCGCGAACGCCGGGACCAGGAGCCCGAAGAGCGCCCACGCCACCGTCGCGCCGACCCCGGCGATCGGGAGGAGCCGCTTCGCGCTGCGCGGCGTCGTCGCCTGCGAGACGACGGCCCAGCCCTGGATCAGGAGCACGCCCGCCATCGTCTCGATGATCGGGTACAGCACGAACGCTGCGTGCTTCACCTCGAAGTAGAGCATCGCCCGGAGCCCCAGGCAGACGAGCGCGCACATGAGGATCGAGCGCATCGCGAGGCGCGCCGCACCGAGCCGCCCCGCGAGCGGGACGAGCGCCATCGACGTGGTCGACAGGAGCGCGGCCGAGGCGAAGAACGCCTTCGGGATCATCGTCTTCGGGTACGCGTTGAGGAAGATCCCGTTCTGGGCCGACTTCAGGATCACGAGCGAGGCCGAGATCACGAAGATCAGCCCGATCAGGCGAACCGCGCGCGGGAGCTCGCCCTCGGCCAGACCGAGGGCTCGCGACGACCACTCTTCGACCCGCCCGAGCGGCCGCGCTTCCGACATCAGGGTTTCCCGGAACCTGCTTTGGACGCGGAACGCTCCGCGGCCTTGGCCTCTTCCCAGTAGCCATCGAGGACGGCCAGCGGGATCGGCCCGCTCGAGCCAAAGCCGCCGTGCTCCGTCCGAACGCGCGCCTCGACGTGCGCGAAGCGACGCGTGAACTTGTCGATCGTCCCGCGCAGCGCGCCCTCCGCGTCGACCTTCACGTGCCGCGAGAGGTTGACGAGCGCGAACAGGACATCGCCCATCTCCTCTTCGACCGCGGCCGAATCTCCGGCGCCGATCGCGCGCTCGAGCTCGGCGAGCTCCTCGTGGACCTTCGCGCGCGAGCCACCCTCGTCTGCCCAGTCGAAGCCGACGCGCGACACCTTCTCGCCGATGCGCTGGGCCCGCGTGAGCGCGGGGAGGCTCCGCGGGACCCCGGCGAGGATGCCGCGCTCCCCCTTCTCCTTCGCCTTCAGCTTCTCCCAGTTCCGGAGCACCTCGTCCGCGTCCTCGGCCGAAGCATCGCCGAAGACGTGCGGGTGACGCGTGACGAGCTTGTTCACGATCCCCTCGACCACGTCGTCGATCGCGAAGGCGCGCTCGCGGCGAGCGAGCTCGGCCTGGAACACGACCTGGAGGAGCAGATCGCCGAGCTCTTCGCGGAGTGCGTTTCGGTCGCCGGAGTCGATCGCGTCGATGACCTCGCACGCCTCTTCGAGCACGTACTTCCGGAGCGTGGCGAACGTCTGCTCTCGATCCCACGGGCACCCGTCGTCGGCGAGGAGCCGCTGCATGACCGCGACGAGACGCGCGAGGGTCTTTCCGTCTTGGAGGTCGAGCGCCGGGACCTCGCGCGGGGCGGCATCGTCGAAGCGCGGAAGGGTCATCGGCCGACCCCCTTCGTACCTTGGCCCCGTGGCTTCGTCGCGAGCGGGCTCCCCAGCTCGAGCTCGTAGAAGAGGCCGGGCCCACCGCGCCGGTGGTACAGCCCGCACCCGACCGCCTCGAAGTGGGGGTCGAGCAGCGCGCGATAGAACGCACCCGGTCGCTCGTGGACGGCGACGTCGGTGAGCTTGGTGTCGCAGACCTCGACGAGATCGCGCGCGGTGATCGCCTCGAGGTAGAGGAAGCCCCCGCACATGGCGGCGAGGTTCTCGATCGCGCTCGCAGCGCCGGCGTCGTCGAGGTACGGCAGCACGCCCTGGCAGAACACGAGGTCGAACCGCCGCGCGACGCGCCAGCTGGTGATGTCGCGCTGCGCGTGGCCGTAGCGCTCGCACGCGTACGCGCTCACGTCGGTGGACAGGTACTTCACGGCGGGGCGGTGCTTCTTGAACCAGTCGCGGAGGAGCCCCGGCCCGGCGCCGACGTCGAGGACGCTCCCGAGGGGGACCCCCCACCAATCGAACATCCCCGTGATGGCCCGGGCGAGGTGGCCGACCTGGGCCGCCCCGTGGACGCGGGTCCTCCGGGACTCGTAGTAGCGGTCGAAATACGCCCGATCGAACGCATCGCTGCGGGAGGGCCGCGGCTTGGTCGGGGTGCGAGCGCGGTCGTTCTGCATGGTGGCCGGACCTTCTCCGTTTCCGGGGCGGGACGCAAGTGGGGTAGAGTCATGGGTGGGATGGCGACGGAGCCGAGCACGAGCACCACGACGAGCCCCACGTTCCGGCGCATCCTCATCGGCTTCGGGATCGCAGCTGCGCTCGGGCTCGGCTACATGCTCCGCGGGGTCCTCCTCCCGCTGTTCTTCGCGTTCCTGCTCGCGTACGCGTTGGACCCTGCCGTCGACAAGCTCGAGTCGATGCGCATCCCCCGCCCGCTCGGTGCCATCCTGGTCATGACCGGGCTGACGACGGTGGTGGTCGTCGTCCTGATGTTCGTGGTCCCGATGTTCATCGAAGAGTTCCGGGCCGCGACCGCCGCGCTGCCGACGCAACTCGCGGAGCTGCAGGCGCGCGTCGAGCCCTGGCTCCTCTCCACCTTCAAGATCAAGCTCCCGCACACGTGGAGCGAGTGGGCGGACAAGCTCGGCCCGCAGCTCCCGGCGATGAAGGAGACGATCAAGAACGCGTTCTTCGGGACGCTGGACTACGTCGGTGTCGCGCTCAGCGCGCTGATCATCCCGGTCTTCGCGCTCTACCTCCTGATCGACTTCGACCGGATCGTGGCGCGGACGGCGCAGCTCATGCCGCGCCGTTGGATCCGCCCCGTGACCGAGGTCGCGAGCCAGATCCACCGCACCCTCGGCGGCTACGTTCGCGGCCAGCTCACGGCCTGCTTCGTCCTCGCCGCGCTCTACGCGATCGGGCTCCGCATCGTCGACATCCGCCTCGCGGTTCCGATCGGCGTGCTGACGGGCCTGCTCGCCTTCGTGCCCTACGTCGGCTTCGGGACCGGGCTCACGTTGGCGTTGGCGATGTCGCTCCTCGACTGGCACGGCTCGGCGCGCGTCATCGGGGTCATCGCGGTCATGGGCTTCGTGCAGGTGCTCGACGCGATGATCATCACGCCGCGCATCGTCGGGCGGTCGGTCGGTCTGGCCCCGCTCGAGGTGCTCATCACGATGGCCGCGGCGGGGACGCTCCTCGGACCGGTCGGCGTCTTCTTGGCCGTTCCGCTCGGCGCCGTGACGAAGATCCTCGTCCAGCGCTTCGTGAAGGTCTACCTGGCCTCGGACTTCTACAAGCGAAAGGAAGAGACGACATGAGCGACGTCGAGATCGAGCGCACGGGCGCCGTGCTGCGCCTGACGATCGCCCGCCCCGAAGCCCGCAACGCGCTGACGCTCCCGGTCCTCGAGGCCCTGCGGAGCGGCTTCGCGCAAGCGGCGGAGGCCGACGTGCGCTGCGTGGTCCTCGCCGGCAAGGGCGAGCACTTCTGCGCCGGCGCCGACCTGAAGAAGAACTTCGAGGACCCGGACCTGATGTCCAAGCTCGACGCCTACCTCGACCAGTTCCACTCGGTCATCCACGCAATCGTGGACTGTCCGCGCCCCGTCATCGCCAAGTTCGATGGCGCAGCAGTCGGGTTCGGCGCCGATCTGGCCCTCGCCTGCGATCTGCGCGTCGCTTCGACCGAAGCCTACCTTCAAGAGAAGTTCGTCTCGCTCGGGCTGATGCCCGATGGCGGGGGAACGTTCTGGCTCCCGCGGTTGATCGGGACCGCGCGCGCGATGGAGGCGTTCCTGCTCGGCGACAAGCTCGATGCGGCGGCGCTGGAGCGGCTCGGGGTCGTGAATCGGGTGGTCCCCCGCGCGGAGCTCGAAGCGACGACGGCCGCGCTCGCGGCGCGGATCGCGAAGGGTCCGCCGCTCGCGCACGCCGCGATCCGGCGCTCGGTCTACGCGACGTGGGGCGACGTCGCGGCCGCGCTGCGGCGCGAGCGCGAGGAGCAACTGAAGCTCCTCCGGAGCGCCGACGTGATGGAAGGCGTCATGGCGTGGATGCAGCGGCGCGAGCCCGCGTTCCGCGGCAGCTGACGCCCCTGCTCAGGAACGTTCCCCGGCGACGTCCGCGACGAGCCACGACGTGAGCTCGTCGCCGGGGCCGAAGCGACCGAGCCCGATCATGAGCTTGGCCAGCGCGGCTTCCGGCGTCATGTCGCCGCCCGAGATCGCGCCCGCCTGCGCCGCTGCGGCGCCGCCCGCGTAGCGCCCGAGCTCGACGAAGCCGCGGAGGCACTGCGAGACGACGACGACGGGCACGTTCGCTTCCCGCGCCTCGTGGAGCGCGTGGATGAGCGACCGCCCGAGCTGAGGGAGGTTGCCGGTTCCATACGCCTCGAGCACGAGCCCGCGAACGCCGGCCCGGAGCGCGCCCGAGACGAGCGCGGGGTCGAGCCCGGGGAACACGCGCACGGCGAGCACGCGCGGCTCCAGGCGGTCGTCGAGCGCGCCGAGTGGGCCCGCCGCGCGCACGTGCTTCGCGACGCTGGTGCCCACGCCGAGCTCCACGAGCGGTGGGCAGTTCGGGGTGTCGAACGCATCGAACGCCCACGCATCGCGCTTGGTGGCCCGAACGCCCCGCAGCGCGCGCGACGCGAAGGCAATCGTCACCTCGGGGACGGGCAGCGTCGCCACGAGCGCGGCGTCGACGAGGTTCTCGCGCGCGTCGGTCCGAACGTCGGCCAACGGCCGCTGCGAGCCCGTGAGGACGACGGGCTTCGGGACGGGCCCGAGGAGAAGCCCGAGCGCGCTCGCGGTGTACGCCATCGTGTCGGTGCCGTGGACGACGATGATCCCGTCATAGCGAGGGTCGGCCAGCCCGGCGTGCACGCTGGCCGCGAGCGCGAGCCAGTCGGACGGCTGCATGTCGCCCGAGTCCATCGCGAAGAGTTGGCGTGTCTCGATCGCTGCGGCGCGGCCGAGCGCGGGCACCTCCGCCACGAGATCGCGCGCGGGCTCCACGCCGACGGCGAGCGCTCCCCCCTCGCCTCCCGAGGGCCGCATGAGCAACGTTCCACCGGTCAGGATGACGAGGACGCGCTTCGGCATGCGGTCAGAATACGCGCGCGTCGACCTTGATGGTGTCTCCCGCTTGGAGCGGGATGTCGGGCTGCTCGCCATCGGTGATGGCGTCCACGCTGATCACGACGGTGACGCTCTTCCCCGGCGCGGTCTGGCGCGTGAGGATCACGTGCTTGCTGTCCGCGATCGAGGTGAAGCCACCCGACTGGGACACGACCTCGACGAGCTTCACGCCGTCGGTCCAGGGCACGCTGCCGGGCTTGTTGACCTGTCCGATGACGCTGACCTTCTTGCTCGCGTACGACTTCACGATGAGCGTCAGCTGCGGGTCCTTGAGGATCTGGCCCTCGCGAAGGCGCTTCTTGAGCTCGTCGGTGAGCTCCTGGGGCTCCATCCCGCTGACGGAAACACGCTTCACGTACGGGAAGTCGAGCGTTCCGTCGCCGTTGATCTTGAATTCCTTGGGGAGCTCCTTCTCGCCCACGACGGTGATCTCCAGCACGTCCCCGGGCCCGAGCGTGGTGCTCAGGATGGGCGCAGGCAGGTTGCGCGGCGACGGCGGGCTCCCCGAGCACCCGAGGAGGAGCGCAGAGAGAACGGCGGCGTGACGCAGGCGCGACATGGATTCATCGTTGCGCGGCGAGCGCAGGCGTTCAAGCGGCGTCGTTCGACGTGCTCACATGAACCAGCGGAAGCCGAGGTAGGCCTCGAAGCGACGATAGTTCATGTCGTAGACGAATGCGCCGCCGGCGGGGAGCTGCTTGGAGCTGATCTCTTGGTAGTACTTGAGCGTCGTGTTGAGCCCAAGGGTATTGCTGAACCGGTACTCGCCGAAGAGTCCGGCATCGATCCCCACGTTGGTGAACGGGTCGGAGATCTTCGAGATGGTGCCGCCGTTATTCTGAAAGATGTTCGGGTACTCGAGCGCGCCGACGCCACCGTCGATACCAACCACGGCTCTCCCGCCGAAGAAGTACTGGAACTTCACATATCCGCGGTCCGACCCGTAGAAGGTGCCGAGGAAGCTGTTCGAGAAATCTCGATTGTATCCAATCGAGATCGACGAGATGGAGAGCGACGAGCTCTGCTCCCCGTTGGGGTTCGCGGTGAGGAAGAACTTCGCCTCGAGCTGCCCGACCACGCTGTTGTACTGCTGGATCTCAGCGCTCGCGGACGTGTCGACGAAGCTCCCGCCGTAGCCCACCATCGCGGTGAGTGCGAAGCGCGGGGTAATCAGGCCCGACATACCCACGCGCGCGTGCAACGGGGTCGAGTTGAGGAGACCGTTGACGGCGTTCGCCTGTTGCGTCCAGGTCTGGAAGGCAAAGCTGCCGTCCATGATCATCGCGGTCTTCGGTCGGAACTTCCAGCTCCCGCGAGTCTGAATCGTGTGCGAGACGCTGTTGAAGGGAGCTAGCGTCGGGGTGTCGAGGAGCGTGGCGCCCAACAGGTACCCGAGGCGCCAGTCGAGTGTCCCGCTACCCGGTTGGATCGTGAGGTCGGCCCCGAGGTTGAACAGGTTCCGGTTGAACGAAGCATCGGGGTTACCCGAGGTGTTCGGCGCGACCGAACGCGTATAGCGAGCCGAGACACCGAAGCTGAACGGGCGCTGCGGCAGAACGTCGACGCGAATGTCCGCGTCGCCCGACAAGCCGCCGACGCCGTTCTGGTCCACGATCTCCGGTCCGACGAAGGCACGATAGGTCGCGCTAATCCCGGCGCGGAAGCTGACCTTCGGAGGCTCGGCGTTCTGGTCGCCCTCCTTCCGCGCATTGGTCAGAGTGGAGATGTAGAGCGAAGGCGTGATTCGGAAGATGCCGCCCGGACGAATCGGCGCGTTGGGCGACGCGTTGATCACGTTCGCACCATCGACATGACTCCTGCGGAACCAGTTCGAATCGAACCCGACCTCCGCGCCGACACCAGGGTGGAGCTCGAGGTCCCCGACCCGGATACCCTCGCCCTGAGCGTACTTGCGATCGGCAAGCCAGCCTTGCGCATGAGCCTCGCTCGCCGCGAAGAGCGGAGCGAGGACACTAAGTGTGGCGACGAAAGGAGTTAGTCTTCTACGTTGCATTCGTGCCTGCGGGCGGGCGAATGGCCTCGGGAAAAGGTCGTATAGCCCCTTACACTACCGGGAGCAGGACACGCAAGAGGGTGGGATCGAGATGACCCCAGGATCGTTGGGATTGGTGACCGTGTCCGGATCGTCCGGCAGGGTCGGGTCGATGGTGGTGGTGATCTTGGACTCACCCACCAAGACCGCCTCCTCGCCGATGCACTGATTCGCCTCGGCCGTGAGCTGCTCCGTCCGCTGACGAAGCACCGTCAGGATCGTGAACTCGTGGTTCGACATCTCGGCGTCGTTGCGGCCCGCAGCGAGCTGCAGCGACTGGCGACGATCCTTCGCCGAACGAATCGCGACGTCGATCTGCGAGAGCTTGTCGTTCAAGCAGAGCGTCTTCACCACGTCACGCGCGGCGCGTGCCTGTTCGAGCTGCTTGCGCACCGTCGTGGCAGCCTGCTCCATCCGCCCAATCTGCGCGTCCGCTTCGACGACTTGCTGCTGCGGGGAGAGCTGCTGCTTCTTCTGGAACCCGACCGTGCCAGTCCCACCGTCGCTCGGAGGCGGCGTGTTCCCAGTCTGCGCGGCGGCGGTGCCAGCCAGCGCAGCTGCGCCGAGGAGCGCAATGATGGTCACCCACTTGAGTTTCGAACGAAGCATTCGGACAAGTCCCTCCCCGATGGGGTTGAACGGACGGTTAGCCTGAGCACTCTAGCGACCGTGTCGCAGAGTGTCAACGCCGGGTTGAGCGATAATTCTTCTGGAATTTCAGCAATTTGAGGACGATGGGGACGGTGTGGTTCTTTCCCGGTCTCTCCAGTTCGATGCGGCCATTCCCCAAACCATTCACACCAAGGGCGCGAACGGCTGGGCCGGGAGCCGAAACGACGACGCGCGGTGGCTCTTCCGAGGCACCGCGCGTCCAGAGCGTTTCGGCGCTCGTCGCTACGGACGAGCTAGCGAATCACTGCTTCACGAACGTGACGGGGACGCTGATCTTCGACCCGCCGCCGCCCGGCGCGTCGAACGACTTCGACCGGACCTTGTTCATGATGCACTGCTCGACCTCGGGGGAGAGACCCGAGCCGCCCGTCTTCGAGACGTTCGACACGTCCCCGTTGGGCGCGATGTCGATCTGGATGATGAGCTTGCCGGCCATGCTGGGATCGTTCGCGAGCCCCTTCTGGTAGCAGGACTTGAAGCTCGGCCGGAGCTGCGCAATCGTGCGCTCCGCGTTGGCGACCGGCGCCGACATGTTGAGCGTGCCCGTCTGCGCGTCACCCGTCGGGCCCTTCACGTCACGGCCGGGGCCCGCGGTTCCACCGCCGCCGCCGCCCGAGACACCGAGGCCCTGGAGACCACCACCGTGAGCGCCCGGCTGCGCGATGGCGCCGCCGTTGCCCGCGAGCTTGAGGTCACCGCCAGCGCTGCTCACGCCGACGCCGGACTGCGCGGCGCTGCTGAGGTCGGTGACGGGGACGTCGCTTCGGTTGAGCGCACCCTGGACGGCGCTCGTGCCGCCGAACGCCGCGAGCATCTGCATCTGCATCTGCTGTGCGTCCTGCGTGAGCGCGGCGGCCTTCGAGTCGCTGACCTTGCTCGGGCCCGAGTTGTTCGCGTTCGCGGGTGCCGTCGACTTCGTCGCCGGTGCGGTCGAGGTCGCGGTCGAGGTCGCGGTCGGCGTCGTGTCCGGCTTGTCCTCGGGAGGAGGCGGCGGCGGGAGGTTCTTCGTGAGGTCGAGGAGACCTGCGATCCCGTCGTCGTGGACCGGCGGGTCCATCCAGTCCGAGTACATGGCGCCGATCACGCCGAAGTGGAACATGAAGCTGAACGCCGCGATGATGGTGAGCGTCCAGTCGATCTGGCTCGCGACGCCACCCTTCACGGACAGCGGGAGCTGCGGGCGCGGCTGCGGAGGCGGCGGCGCGACGAACTGGAAGAGGAACGTGGTCTCCCCGATCACGACCTTGCCGCGCGCGTCTTCGGTGAGACGAACTTGGTACGCGTTGCCGACGCGCTTCGCTTGCCCCCGCAGCGCACCGAGATCGCTGATGCCGGTCGCGAGCGCGACGCGACCCGTCATCCCGTCGAGGA
Organism: Polyangiaceae bacterium; assembly: GCA_044224495.1. Classification (GTDB taxonomy): domain Bacteria; phylum Myxococcota_A; class Polyangia; order Polyangiales; family Polyangiaceae; genus JBGAKG01. The sequence continues at coordinate 86,590 of JBGAKG010000023.1, forward strand.
AGTTCAGGTAGTAGTCGCTCCCGATGATCTCGAAGAGCTTGAACTGCGGAGGGATGTTCGCCGACGGAACGACGAACATCGACTTCTCGCTCGGGCCGATCGTCACGTGACCGCGCTGCTTGATGACGCGCTCTTCGATGACGCGCCCCGACTGCACGAGGCCGATGCGGAGAACCTTGGGACCCGCCTGCTGCGCGACTGCGCGCATGACGGCGGTCATCTGTCCGGGGCGTCCCTGCGGCCCGGCTCCCGGGCCCATGTTCGGGTTCATGCTTGCGGTGACCTTTGCTGAAGGAACTTCTCGGTGTACGCGCCAGCTCGAGGAACGAGCTCACGCTCTGAAGCTACTGTGGCCAGCGGAGCGAAAAAGTTCCCCGGCTCTGCACAAGCGTACACCAATCCGCTCGCCGGCTGAAGAGGTCGGCGCTTCGACGACGAGAGGTGCGACATCATCCTACTCGTCGCCACCCCCCGACGCCTCTCCGTCAATCTCGAGTCACTTCGCGCCGTTGTAGAAGCTGATCGGGACGTCGACCTTGGCCCCGCCGCCGCCCGGCGCGTCGAACGACGCGTTCTGGACCTTCTGGACGATGCACTGCTCGACGGGCTGCGAGAGCCCGCTCCCGCCCGCCTTGGTGACGCTGCGTACGTCGCCGTTGGGCGCGATGTCGATCCGGATGACCAGCTTGCCGGCCATCGTCGGGTCGATCGCCAGCCCCTTCTGCTGGTAGCAGGACCGGAAGCTCGGGCGGAGCTTGGCGATGACGGCCTCGAGGTTCGGGACCGGTACCGTACCGACGACCGGTCCCGGATCGACCACCCCGTCCACCTTGGGCCCCGCAACCGTGCGCGTACCGACGGGGGTCGTCGGGTCGATGCGACCGTTGCCGAGGTCCTGGAGCGAGCGCCGTTGGCCGAGCGGCGCGTGGTTGTCCGCGACGGTCACTTCGCCCGTCGGACTCACGCCCGCCTCCGACTGCGCTACTCCGGTGAGGTCCGTGAGCGGCAGCTCGCTTCGGTTCAATGCGTTCTCGACGGCGCTCGACCCGCCCATCGCGCCGATCAGCTCCATCCCCATCGAGCGCGCCTCGGCTGCGACGAGAGCGGCGTGGGCATCGCTCGTGGACGAGCTCGTACTCGTACCATGTTGGGACGATGTCGCGTTCGCGGGCGCCTTCGATGCGTTGGCCGGCGCGGACGCCGATGTCGTGGGCGCGGTCGCCGTGTCCACGACGTCGACGGTGGGCGCGGACGGCGGCAGCGTGCGCGTGAGGTCGACGAGCCCCGCGACGGAGACCTCGGGCACCGGCTCGTCGAGCCAGTCGGAGTACATCGCGCCGACGAGCCCGAAATGGAGCAGGAAGCTGAACGCCGCGATCACCGTGAGCGTCCAGTCCACGTCGTTCCCGGTCCGCACGGCGAGCGGGAGCTGCGGGACGGCCTTCGGCGGCGGCGGATCCACGAGCTGGAAGAGGAACGTCGTGGCGCCGACGACGAGCTTTCCACGCGCGTCGCGATCGAGGGAGATTTCCCCTCCCAGCGTCGCTGCATCGACCATCCCGTGAGCGAGCGCGACCCGCCCGGTCGCGCCGCGCGGCAGCCGGAGCGTCCAACCGTCGCCGGTGCCGGCGAAGAGGAGGTGCTCGCGCACGTCACCCATCGGCACGACGAACGTCGCGCGCTCGGAGCCACCGATCGTGATGCGCACCCGCTCGCGAAAGAGGCGCTCCTCCACCACCCTACCCTCGCGCACGACGCCCACCCGGAGCGCGCGCTCGGCAGCGGTGAAGGCTCGCGGACCGACCGCGCGCATGGCGCGCGTCATCTGACCGGTGGGGCGAAGTTGCGGCGTGACGCTCAAGGGATCCTCCGAAGTGCGGCAAGTGCCGCTCCCCTGATCAGACCGCGCCGGAGCGAGAAAGTTCCGTTCCGTTCGCCCTCGGCCTTCGGCCTCGGTTGGCCGAGGCTCGCGGCCAACTCCTCCGCGGCTTCGCCGCTTCGGACTTGGCTCGGCGAGTTCCGTTCCCTTCGCCCTCGGCCGTCGCCCCAAAGCTCAGCGCTGGAGCAACCGCTCGAGGCGCTCGACGAGCTTGTCGGCGGCCTCGGCGCGATCCTTTGCCGCCCGCGTCGCTCGCATCTGCGCGGCGATGCAGATCGCCGCCCCCGCGAGCCCGATCGCCGCGACGTCGATCGCCGAGATCACGGCGGCGTTGATGGCGTCGCTCGTCACGTCGTCCTGCGCCGTCGCCGCGGTCAGCCCCGCGCGGAGCGCCATGCTCGCGAGGAGGAACGCCGCCGACGATGCGATGCTCGCGCACACCCGCGGTACGCGCGCCCATCGCTTCATGCGGTGGTCGAGCTCCGTCAGCGACTCGTTCACGAGCCCCGCCCGCGACTCGGGCTCCGCTCGGACGGCGGCGAAGAGGTCGCGCTCCCAGTCAGCCGTGGGTTCGAGCTCCGCCGCGCGCTCCAGGCGCGCGAGCTTGCGGCGCGCTCCGTCGCCGCGGAGAGCGCCGAGCATCACCTTCGGATCGAACGCGGTCGGTGCGACGGCGAACGAGAGCCGGCGCAAGCTCGCCGCGCCGCAGCCGCCGGCGACGAGCACGGCCAGAAGCAGCGCGACGATCAACTCAGAACGGGTCTTTGAGGGTGGCCGCCTCGATCCGATCGAGGAACGGCTGCCGGAGCTCGGCCAGCGTGAGCTTCGGCTGGATCTTGTTCACGTCGACCGAAGCGATCGGCTTCTGGACGCGCCCGACGATCGTGACCTCGGTGAGCGTGATCACGCGTCCTTCGGCGTGCGCCTCGCCGCCGGCGAACAGCAACGCTGCCGCGGCCGCCGCGGGGACGAGAACCTTCTTGAGCACCCGCTTCACCTGGACCATGGCGAAACCTCCGTCACTCCCGAGATCGTAGCGCATCATCCCTTCCCCGCATCCTTCGGCGCCGCCGCGGGGGTCGCACCACCACCGCCACCAGCAGCCATCTGGAGGTCCTTCTGCTTCTGGGTGCCGAACGATATGAGCTCGTCGATGTCGTCGTTGACGCCCGGCACCGGCTTCGGACCGCGCATCGTCTTGTAGGTGTTGAGCTCGCGGAGCGCTGCCGCGACCTGGTCCGTCGCGTTCATGCCCGGGTAGTTCTGCGCGAACAGGTACATGAGCCCGAGGTCGTAGTGCGCCGCAGCGAGCGACGAGTCGAGCGAGAGCGCGGTGTCGAGCTCCTTCTTCGCGTCGGCGTAGCGGGTGAGCAGGCGATAGCAATCGCCGAGGTTCATGTGCGCGAGCGCGTTCTGCGGGGAGAACTTGATCGCGAGCTCGAGCACCGGCTGCGACTCCTGTGCGTTGCCCGCTTCGAGGCGCATGGCTCCGAGCTGAATGAGGGCCTCGACCATGTCGGGGCGCTTCTGGCGCGCGGCCTCGAAGTCCTTCATCGCCGGACCGCGATCGCCCGCGGCCCGATAGATGAGGCCGCGGAGGAGGTGGGCCTCCGGGTTCTCCGGATCGCGTGCCGGCGTTCCCTGGCCGAAGCCCTCGAGGATCGCGCGGAGCGCGTACTTCGCGAGCTCCATCCGACCCGAGCGGTAGTGATCGCGCGCGATGACGACCATCGCCTCCTTGAGGTTCGGATCGATCTTGAGCGCCTCGCCCGCGGTCTGCTGCGCGCCGGCGCTGTCCTTGCCGAGCGACTTCACCTCGGCGAGGTACGTGAGGATGCGCGCCGACTGCGGGAACTTGGTCCGCTGCTGGACCAGGAAGGCGTCGCCATCGCTCCCGCGCCCGATGCGCGCGAGGTTGATCGCATACGCACCCATCGCCGGCTCGAAGTCCGCCTTCGCCGCGATCGCCGACTTGTAGGCGGACTGCGCGCCAAGGTTGTCGCCGAGCCGCTCGAGCACGCAGCCGAGGGCGAAGAACGCCGGGGCGGACTTCGAGTCCTTGCTCGTCGCGTCCTTGAAGGCCGCCTTCGCGCCCTCGAGATCGCCGCTCGACCAGAGCTTGTAGCCCTTCTCGTAGGACGACTTCGCGTCCTCGGAGAGATCGGCGTGCTCGATCGGGGTGTCGGTCGGCGTGCCGTTGTCGGTCGTGTTGGTGCCGTTGTCCGTCGTCGACGTCCCGCCGTCACCGCCACCGTTCGGGTATTTGGCCGGCGGCTTGTCGTCGCCACCGCAGGCGCCCGCCAGGATGGCCGCCGCGAGAACAGGTCCGAAGAAGAGAATCCGTTTCATCGGCATGATCCTCACGGGGCGAGCGGCAGCGGAGCACCCGCGCCGTTCTGGGGCGGCGAAGCCGGCAAGCCGGGCCGCATCTGGACGTACATGAAGGGGCTGTAGCTCAGGAGCTTGGAGCCCGACGGATCCGTGGGGTCCTTGGTCTGACGGACGTAGGAACCCATCTTGTCATCGCCGATCAACGTCGTGAAGTATGCCAGCCGGTTCAGTGCGCGAGCGATGAGCGGATTGCGGACGTTGTAGACCTTGCCGAGGTGCACGGCGCGCGCGTAGTCACGCACCATGATCTGGTCCGAGGCGTCGATCTCGCGGTCACGACGATCGCGCCACGCCTTCTTGACCGCGCCTTCGATGTTGTCGGCGAGATCGACGAGGTCATCGCGACCGCTATTGCGGAGCTGGTTGAGCTTCGCTTCCTGAGCGGGCGTGAACAGCTTGAACGCCGAGCCACCACAGTTGTAGAGACCTGTCCGGAGGGCATCGTACAGCGTTCCGGCGCGAGCGATAAACGCCGGCTGCCACGTCGGCGAGCCGTACTTGTTCGCCATCTCGTTGAGCTTCTTGTCGTAGTCGTCCGCAATGGCAGCGTCCTCGTTGAACTTGCCCTTGCTGATGAACTGGTTCGTCTTCGGGTCGGTCTTGCCGAAGATGCCTTCGCCGTTGAGCTTCACGTACGCCGCAGGGCGACCGTCGAACTTCTGAGCGATCTCCTCGTCAATCAGCGTGAAATCCGCCTCGGCGCCGTAGTCGGCGAACGGAAGCTTCTTCGCGTCCTCCGCGCTGCGCGCGCGGTAGGCGTCCCAGGCCGCGACCGTGTTCTTGAACCAATCGCGGTACGCCGGATCGCTCCCGGCCTTCTTCATCTTCGCGACGCGATAGGCGGCTTCGAGCACGTACTTCGCTGCGACGCCGTTGCCCTTGTTCGCGTTGTAGAAGCCCTGGAGCGCCAGGATCGACGACTTGCGGAAGTTCTGGTTGGAGCCGGTGTCGGCGCCATCCGGGTTCCACTGCTGGAAGTCGTAGCTCGCGACGATGTAGTCGTAGTTCGCCTTCTCTTCCGGCGTGGGGCCGAGGCCGACGACGATCTTGTACATCGCGAGCATCTTCTCGCGCTGCCCGATCGCGTTGTAGAGGAGCATCGCGTTCTTCGCGGCTTCCTTGCGCTTCGCGTTGTCGAACCGCACGTTGGTCGCGAGCTTCTCGTAGGTCTCCGCCGCCTTCGGATAGCTGAAGAAGCCGTAGTACGTGGTGCCTTCTTCCTCGTACGCGAGGGTCAGGTACTTGATGCGTTCCTTGTACTGCTTCGGATCCGGCGCCTTCCCGTTCTTCGGGTCGCCCTTCTCGAGGGCGCGAAGAAGCTCTTCCTTGCCGTACGCGCTGATGAAGCGGTCGTACGCGGTGATCGCCTTGTTGATGTCACCGATCTGCTTGTAGCTGAAGGCGGCGCGCATCGCCGCGCCCGGTGCGTCCTTGTACGCGGGGTCCTTCTCGAGGGCGGCGTTGTAGAGATCCGCCGCCTCCCTCCATGCCTTGACGCGGTCCGGAGTGACGGGGTCGCACTTGTCCTCTTCCTTGACGAGATCGCGCCCGCAAGCCTGGATGAACTTCTTGTCGGCGTCCACGAACGCCGCCACCTTGAAGATCGAGTCCGACTCACCCTTCGCCGTGCTGGTTTGCTCTGCGGTGACGGCGCACGAGTGGGCTCGTTCCGCCTCCGCCAACCGGCGGGACTCCTCGGTGTTCTTCGTCTTCGCCGCCATGGAGATGAGCTTCTCCCACGCGCGGAAGCCATACTCGTTCTTCCCGCACTGCTCCTTGTAGATGGGCTCGAAGCGCGCCTTCGCGTTCGCGAAGTCGCCGTAGACGAAGTACACGTCGGCCGTGTCGAACGCGTAAATGAGCGCGGACTTCACGCCCTTGTCGTTCGTTGGATCCTTGTCGGTCGGTACGTGCGAGATGTAGTCGTCGCGCGCGGCCATGGATGCCTTCACGCTCGGCGGGATGGGGACGACCTTGACCTTCTGTTCGTCCGGCGTCGGGCCTTCGAGCTCGACGGCAGTGCGCTTGGCCACGCCCTGCGTGCCCTTCGTGTCGTCGAAGCGCATGTAGTCGAGGTCACGGAGGACATCGACCTCCTCGATCACGAACTGCGCCGCGACGTCGAGGTACTTGTCGTCCTCGTTCGAGTCGCGCACGTCGATCGCGGCGGTCTTCGCCTCGTCGACTTCCTTCGCCGTCGGCTCCGGGTTCTGCCGGTTCATCGAGTGAAGGATGAAGTTGATGCGCACCTGCTTGTTGCGCGCGTCCGCGAGCCAGAAGCGGCTCTCGTACGCGTCGGGCGCGTTCTCGTCCTGCTTCAGGTAGCCCTGCCACCCGACCACGGCGAGGCGGTACTCCGCCGACGCGCGGTTCAGGTAGTCGAGTTGCTCCTTCGGGTTGCTCGTCTGCGTCGCCGCGACGAGCAGCTGCTTGCCGAGGTTCGTGTGCGCGGCAGCCGCTTGGCGCAGACCGCCCTTCACGAGGCGCTCTGCGTTCTGGATCGCCGCCGGGTTCTCCTTGTTCGCGTCGACCCAGGGCGTGTTGCCGATGTAGTTCGCGAGCGCGGTGCGCGCCTCGAGAGCCTTGGCGCCAATGGCGTCGTGCTCGGGCGTGCCCTGCTTCTTCGTGACGTTCATCTGGTCGTAGGTCTCGGCGATCGCGAACTGCACGTCCGGCGCCGTCGGATCCATCGGCCACTTCTTGAGGATCGTCTCGTAGACCTCGATCGCGTTGTTGAACTGGTTCAGGCTGCGGAACTCGCCCGCGAGCGCCTTGTAGATCTCGATCGTCCAGGGCTTGTCCTGGGGGATGAGCTGGGGATCCTTCACCCGATCGATCGCGATGTGGAGCTTCTTCTCCGCGACCTCGGGCTTCGGCTCCGTGTCGACGATGTCGGGCCGCTGGATGAACGGTTCGTCCGGATCGGGACCGGTGAAGTCGATGTTGGTGAGCGAGCCGGCGATGTACGTGTACGCCTCGCTGCGGAAGTCACCGACGTTCGTGTCGCCCATCGTCTTCTCGAGCTCGTCCGTGTGGAGGAGGAGCTGCACGAAGGCGCGGGTCGCTGCCTCGTAGCGCTGCTGCTTGAAGAGCGTCCACGAGTACTTGTAGAGAGCGACGCCGTAGAGGGGCGGCTTCTTCCAACCGAGGGACTTCGTGTACGCGCTCGCGGCGCGGTTGAGGTCCCACACCGCGATCGGCTCGTCGTCGACGACGCCGCCGCGGTTGTCGAGTTGGTCGAACTCCCAGTTGCCGATCTGCCACCAGACTTCGGCGACGTACTTGGGGTCCTCGCCCTGCCGCAGCCCGGGCTGCGGGATGGTCTGGCAGTCGCTCGGGTAGACCTCGGTGTAGGTCGTGTCCGGCGGTCCCTTGTGGACGCGCTTCGGATCGTTGTACCGCATGCGCCAGTTCTTCCAGAACTCGGGCGGCGCATCCTGCGGCATCGCGATGATCGTGTCGACCTCGGGGTTCTTCGGGTCGGCAGGCGTGGGGTAGGCGTAGTGGTTGTGGCAGACGAGCGAGCGCCAGACCTGCTGCGCCTCTTCGATCCGGCTCGAGTCGTTGTAGGCGTGACCGAGGTAGTAGTAGATGCCGGCCAGCTCCTTGTACTGCGGGAACTCGCGGATCACGCGCTTGTAGAGTGCAATCGCCGGACGGAGGCCGATCGAGAGATCGTCCTTCGCGTCTTCGCCGCGCGCGACCTCTTCGTAGAGCGCCGCGAGGCGGAACATCGCGTCGGGGGTCGCCTCGGGCTGCGAGTTCGGACCGGAGTACTTCGCGATGAACTCCTCGAGCCGCTGAATCGCGATCTGGCGCGCCTTCTTGAGCTCTTCCTTCTCGATCCCGATCTCGTGATCGAGGCCGGTGAGGATGTTCCGCTTCTTCTCCTCGTAGTGGAGCTTGATGATCGTCGTGACCGTGTCGCGGTAGTCCTTCGCGCCGGCCGCGTACGCATCGGCTTCCTTCTGCGCGGCCTCGAGCGCCGCGACCTGCGCGGGCGTGGGCGGCGGCGGCGGCGGGCTGCGCCGCGCGGTGGTCGTCGGAGGTGCCGCGGTCGAGTCGGCCGGAGCCGCGCTCGCGCTGGCGCTCGTGACGGGAGCCGCGCTGCCGCTCGGAGCCGCCGAGGCCGACGTGGGGGCGCTCGCGCTGGGCGCCGCGCTCGCGCTGCCGGTCGGCGCCTGCGCACCGACGGAGAACGAGTAACCGACCACCGCGACGGCTGCGCCGAGCGCCAAGAGCGAAGAGCGGCGGGAACGCCGGATGCTGCTCATTTCTGCGACCCCGTTCCTTGTGCCTTGTCCTTTTCGTCGTTCGCGTCGTCGAGGACCTCACGCAGCTCCTCGTCGAGCAGCTGCTCCTGGCGCGCGCGCTCCGTCTGGAGACTGCGCACGCGATCGAGCTCCTCTTCGCGAACCTCCCACGCCTGCTCGGTGATCCCGACGTCCGCGCGGAGGACGATGTTCCGAATCTTGTCGCGCACCATGCCGAAGTTGCGCTGCGCGACCTGGCCGACGAGATCCTTCGCTTCGTTGTCGAGCTTCTCGAGCTGCGTCTTGTAGCTCGCGATGTTCGCCGCCTCGGCGTCGATCTTCTGCTTGAGCTCCGAGGTGCGGGCTGCGACCTGCGCTTCGAGCTGGCCGAACGAAGCGTTCAGCTGATCTTCTTGGGCGCGGATCTGGGTGAGGATGCCTTGAACGCGCTGCGCGTACGCCTGCGCGTCACGCCCCCCTGCCCCGCTCGCGGCGAGCTGGACCTCGCGCTCGAGGAGATCGCGGAACTGCCCGCGAACGAACGCGTCGTTCTGGTAGCGCGCGTCGCCGAGGCCGACCTGCGCCCGCCCGACCTCGATCTGGCGGCGCAACGTCCCGACTTGCTCGCGGTAGTCCTTGAGGAGCTTCTCGTTCGCGTCGATCTCGTCGTTGAAGCGACGGAGCGTCTCCGGATCGCGCGCCACGCCGCGCTGCGCGTCTTCCTTCAGCATGCGGCGGAGGCCGTTCACGACCGCCTGGAGCTGGTCGATCTCGAGCTGGCCGCGGCTCAGGTTCTGCGAGACGGTGTTCCACTGCGCCATGCCCGCTTGATCGCGCTCGGCGAACGCGCCTGAGGTCGTCGGGAGCGCACCGATGTCGTTCATCACCCGGCGCCGCTGTTCGCGCGCCTGGCCAATCTCGCCGGACAAGTCACTCGGCTCCTCCGCGTCGAGGCCCTTCGCGATGTCGAGCCGAGCTTGGGAGAGACGGTTGATGAGACCGAGCGCGAGCTCTTCGCCCGCGAGGAGCTCGGGAAACGCGCGAACGCGGTTCGACGCGCTCGTGAGCGCGTTGAGCTTCTCGATGAGGAGCTCCGAGTCCTTGATGAGCTTCTTGCACTGGTTGACGTCGTCGATGACGGCGAACGCCATCGGACCGTCTTCCATCTCGCGCGCCCACTTGATCGTGACCGGCGGGAGCGAGTCCTTCGTGTCGAGCGCGTCGAGCTCCTGCGAAGAGAGCTTCTCGTAGTAGACGGCGGGGTCCTTCGTCGAATCGAGGAAGCTGTCCACGCGCTGGCGCATCGGGTCGTACTGCTCGCGCACGCTCGTGTAGAGCTGGAGCGCCTTGTCGAACGCGCCCGCGCGGAGCAGGAGGTCGGCGCGGAGGAGCGTGCCGTCCGCGATGAAGCTCGAGTCCGGGTTCGCGATCGAGAGGACCTCGAGCGCGCGCTCGGCGCGCTGCACGTCGCCGAGGCGCACGTACACCCACGCGAGCTCGTAGAGCATCGTGTCGAACTCGGGCGACTCGCGCCCGACCTTCGAGTACGCCTCGCTCGCGAGCTGGAACTGCTCCATCTCGTACGAGAGGCGGCCGATCGCCATCCACGCGAGGTCGATGACGTGACGGTGCTCCTCGGTGTCGGGCGGGAGATCCGTCACCTGCTTGAAGACGTCGATCGCGCCCTTGTACTGCCCGAGGGGGACCGGCGCCGGCGTCCCGTTGGTGCTCGGCGGCGCGGCGGGGATGGCCGCCTGCGCTTCCTTCATCGCGATCAGGCCGAGGTAGTACTTCGCCTGGTGCGTGAAGACGGCGTTGAGGGGCACGCTCGAGAACGCGGACTTCGCGTCCCCGAAGCTCTTCTTGGCGTAATAGGCGCGGCCCTTCGCGTACGTGAGCGCGGCGTCCGCGGTGCCCGTCGGCACGAGGCCGAGGTTCTGGAACACCTCGTCGAGCGAGTCGATGTCCCCGATCCGGATCGAGACGTCCACCAGGCGCGCGAGCGCGCGCGCGACCCACGGCTGGAACCGCGGCTCGGTGCCGCGCTTGACGATCGCGCGGTAGTCGCGCCGCGCCGAGAGGTACTCGCCGGAGGCGTAGAACGTCTCGCCGCGCAGCCACAGCGCGTCGGTGTAGGACGGCGTGTTGGGATAGCCCTCGATGATCTCGCTGAAGACGACGAGCGCGTGCTCGTAGTCCTTCGAGCGGAAGAGCAGCTCGCCGTTCGCGAGCCGCGCTTCGACGCTCAGCTGTTCGCCCTTCGCCTTGTCGATGGCGCTCTGGACGCTGCCGCTCTCCCGGCTGACCGCGGAGAGCTCGTTCTGTGCGCGCGTGATCGAGTCGTCACTCCCCGCCTGTGCGAGCCCCGCCCAACCGAGCGAAGCCGAGACGACGAGAGCGAACGCGACGCGCGCGCGGAGTACGCGCGAGCGGTGCTTCACTTGGCCTCCCCCGAGGAAGCAGGGGCCGCGCTCCCCGCGGCGGCAGCACCGGCACCGAGCGCCGCGACCTTCTCCTTCCACTGGATCTTCGGGCGATCCTGGAGGGCGGTCGTCACGCCGCCGTCCTCGTACGAGGTGGCGGTGATCGAGAGCGTCTTGCCCTCGACGACGGTGAACGAGTGGCTCGACTTCACCTCGAACTTGTAGCCCTTGAGGTAGGTGAAGACGCCGTAGCCGTTGCCCTGGAAGTTGAGGACGACGTTGACGGTGTGATCGCCCGGCGGGACCGAGCCCGTGAAGACCGGGATGTCCTTCTGGTCGGCGAGCGCGCCGGTGTCGTCGGCGCGGTTGTACTGAACCGCACCGTCGAGGACGAAGAGCGCCTTCACGAGGCGGAACGCGCTCGACATCTCGTTGTGGTACGAGATTTCGGCTCGCGAGCCCGCGGCACCACCGCTGAGGATCGTGTCGGACAAGAGCGCCAAGCGCGTGTGGCTGCGGCGAATCTGATCCTTGAGCTCGTCGACGCGCGCCTCGAGATCGCGGAGGCGCACCGCGTAGGTCGCGCCGTCCATTCCGGCGGACGACGTGGGTGCGGTCGGCGCCGTCGCCGTCCCCGAAGACGCTGCGGTCGCGCTCGTCGCTGCAGACGCGGAAGTCGCCGGCGCTGCGCTGCCCGAGGGAGCACCGCTCGCCACGCTCGCGCTAGCGGAGCTCGCCGTCGTCGTCCCAGGCTTCCCGCCCGCTTGCGCGAGCACCGTGACGGAGAAGAGGGTCGGAACCGCGAGGGCCAAAAGCGTCATCCCGAAGCGTCGCATGTCGATTGATCCTTCCAGTACGAAACAGGAGCCGAAGTGGCTCAACGATTCTGGTCCGACGAAGCAAGTCACCTTTGAACGCATGACCCGACGAGCGTTTTGGAAAACGCCTGACGTGCCCCGAGAACAGAGGATGACGCGCGGAGTCTAGTTTGCGTTCCGCCCTGGGCGCAACTGGAGTCGCGCACACGAAAATCGGGGGAAGCTGGGAGCGCAGGACGACCTCTCGTCCCGGCCAGGAGACCCGAAGAGCCTAGCACGGCGGTTCGACCCCGCCAGCGCGTTCCCCGCGCCCCGGCCCAGCTGTTCTATTGGGGCGGAGGCTGGAGCCTGGTAGGGTCGCCGTGGAGCAGCCCGTGGAAAAAAGATCCTCTTCGCCGCTCGAACGTCTTCTTTCCCAAGGAAAGGAAACGGGCGGTGTCACGGGCCGAATGTCGCGCATGGAGGGCGGGTGATCGAGCCGAACGTCTCGGACGAGGCGCTCATGATCCGCTTCCAACGCGGCGATCGCGCCGCGTTCGCCGCCTTGGTGCGCCGGCATCAAGGGCCGGTCTTCAACTTCGCGCTGCGGCAGCTCCGCCTCAAGCCCGCGGCCGAGGACGTGGTTCAGGACACCTTCGTCCGCGTCGTACAGAACGCAGCCGATTTCAAGCACGAGGCACGCTTTTCGACGTGGCTCTACACCATCGCTCGCAACCTCTGCATCGATCACCTCCGGAAGGGCGCCTTGCGCAAGCATCCCTCGCTCGAAGAGAACCGACCGGGCGCCGATGGGGATGGCCCTTCGCTCGGCGAGCAGCTCCCGGACTCGAAGGCGAGCGTCGAGCGCGAAGCGACGGGAACCGAGCTCAAGGCGAAGATCGCCGCGGCGGTCGAGGAGCTCCCCGACGAGCAGCGCGAGGTCTTCCTCATGCGCGAGGTCGCGAACCTACCGTTCAAAGAGATCGCCGAGATCACCGGCGTGCCCGAGAACACCGTGAAGAGCCGTATGCGCTACGCCCTGGAGCGGCTCCAGGGAGCCTTGTCCGACTACGAAGAGTATGCCCGCGCCCTGCGCTGAACCGCTTGCGATTGGTCTCGAGAATCCCCACATTTCCTGAGAAAGCCTCACCCCGATGGACTGCGAGAAGTTCGAAGCCAACCTGATCGACGAGCTCTATGGAGAGCTCGACGACGTCACGAGCGCGGCGATGAAACGCCACGCCGGGGGTTGCTCGCGGTGCGCCGGGCTTCTGGGGGGGCTCCGCGCCACGCGCAAGGTCGCCACGCTGCCGCTCGAGCCCGTGCCGGAGGGGCTCGAGGATCGCATCCTCGCCGCGGCGCGGGAGGCGCAGAAGGTCGTGCCGATGCGCTCGCGCGTCGCGACGTGGGTCTCTCGCGCCGGTGGCTGGGCGATGCGCCCGCAGACCGCGATGGCCGCGGTCTTCCTCCTCGCGATCGGCTCGAGCGTCGTGCTCATGAACAACCGCTCGCGCGATCAAGCTGCGCCGGCGAGCGCGGCCGTCCAAGGCAAGGGTTCGCCCGTCGCCGAGGATCGCGCGCCGAACGAGAGCGCCGCCGCGAGCGCGTTCACGGCCGCCGACAACGCGCACGGAACGCTCGGCAGCCCCACCCTCGCGCGCCCCCGCCTCGGCTTCGCCGACGATCTCACGCCGAAGGACAAGCTCGAAGAGGAGAAGCAGGGCCTCGATCCCAACGCCTACAACGGGGACGGGAAGCTCGATCGCGGGCTCGTGGCGAACGCCGCGCCCCCGGCCGGCGTTCCGGAGACGACGACGGTCTTGGGTGGCGCCGGCGCCGGCTCCGGCTGGGGCGGCGGGCAGACGGGCGCCTCGCAGCAGGCCTACGGGCCGGGCGGCGGCACCGTCTTCGAGTCCGCGATGAACGACTACCGCTCCAAGAACTACGACGAAGCGGCGCGTCGCTTCGACACGCTCGCACCGACGGACCCGAACTCCGCGCTCTGGGCCGCGCGGAGCATCCGCGAGTCGAACGGTTGCGCTGCCGCGGTCGGTCGCTTCGATCAGATCGCGCAGCGGGCGCCCGACACCCCCACCGCGTACGAGGCCACGCTCGACGCGGGTCGCTGCTACAAGCAGCTCGGTCAGACGGACCTCGCGCGCGCCCGCTTCGCGAAGCTCGCCGGAGTCCCTGCGTATGCGGCGCGCGCGCAGTCGGAGCTCGACTCCATCACGCCGACGGCCGCCGCCCGCGCGGCGACCAAGTCCGCACCTTCTCCGATGAAGCCGGTGGCGACGGCGACGGCGACGGCTGCGGCAAAGCCTCCACCTGCGGCGACCGGAAAGTCCGCCGTCTCGGCGGACTCGTACTGATGCCGCGCGTCGACGTCGGCGCGCGCTGGCGCGAGCACGACCTCGGCGTTGCACTCTCGGCAGAGGACCGGCGCGCGATCGACGCCTGCGAAGGCGCCCGCGCCGCGGTCGTCGAGCACAGCGCCGATGCCTCGCGCGATCTGTTCCACGCGCTCGCCGTCTACGGGCGCGCGCTCGCCGTCGCGGGCGCCTCACCTACCCTCGCCGCCGCCACGCTCGACGGTCTCGTCGCGGCGCTGGCCAGTGACGGCGGAGCCATGGCGCCTTGGGCGACCGCCGCCCGCTCCGCGATCGCCGAGGGCTTCGCGGCCGAGCGTGCGGACGCGGCCGCCCGCGCCATCGTGGCGAGCTGGAGCCCCGAGCGCTGCATCGTCCTCCTCGGCGAGGGTCGCGCGGCCGTGGCGTGCGGCATCCCGACGGACGAGCCCGAGGAGCTCCTCGCCTGGTCCGACGCGGTCGCGCGCAAGCTGGCGAAGGCACGGGTCCGGCGGGTGGTCCTCGACGAACGGGCCCCGGCCGCCCTCGTGAGTGCGCTCGACATCGCCGGGATCGCGGTCGAGCCCCGTTTGGTTTAGAGTCTGGGACATGCTTGCTCGGTTTCGGACCGCCCGTGTCTTCCGTCCTGCCGTTCTCCTCGCCAGTGTCGGGGTCGGGATCGTCGCCTGCTCCAGCGGCGACGGCATTCACGTCGGGGTCGCCCCCACGATCACGTTTCCGAAGGGGCTCCTCGACGGCGTGACGCGCGTCAGCGTCACCGTGCTCGACGGCGCCGCGGGCGCCTCGTGCGATGCGAAGACCGGCGTCGCGAGCGGCGGCGGCTCACCGCTCGCGTCGAAGGACCTCGGCACCACCGGCTGCGCAGCGGGCGCGAAATTCTGCGGCGACCTGCAGCTCGAAAAATCGGACGACACGCGCATCTTCGGGGCGCAAGCGTTCAACGCCGCGAGCAGCACGCCCGTCGCGACGGGGTGCGCCGTCGCGACCGTCAATCAGGACAGCCTCTCGGTGAAGATCCAGATGCTGCGCTTCGTGCCGCCGTCCATGTGCGGCGGGAAGGTCAGCCCCGTGCCGGTCCAGTGCGCAGCGCCCGGGAGCGACACCGACGTCGTGTGTGGCGCCGACTGCGTGAGCAAGGAGAACTACCTCTCCAAGGGCGACCTCACGACGACGAGCGACTCGAAGCAGAAGGTGAAGCCGTTCTTCGTCTGGCCAGCGGCCGCGTCGAGCCCGTTCCTGGGCTATTGGGGGGACCGTTCTCCCTCGGGCCGCACGCAGGTGGCGCTCCGCGTGATGTCGGACGACCTCCACCCGTACACGGCGCTCGGCACCGGCGTCGAGTCGGCGTCGTTCTTCCTCCCCGGCGACAACACCGGCAATTTCCCGCCCGTCGGCCAGCCCGGGAGCCAGTTCAACCCGACCGCTGCCATCTCCGGCGGCAAGGTCTACATCGCGTTCGAGGACAATCAGGCCGGCACGACGGCGATCAACCTCCGCACGCAGACCGTCGCCGAGCTCGTGAAGAGCGATCAGGGCGCCGGCAACCCGGTGAAGATCAGCGACCCCGCCGGCGTCGCGCAAGCGAATCCCTCGATGGGCCTGAGCAGCGGCAAGCTGCTCGTCGCGTGGGAGAACGGCGCGAACCTCGTCGCGAAGACGGTCGACACGTCTGGAAACCTCGCCGGCGGAAACTGCGGCGCCGCGTGCAGCGCGCAGAAGACGATCGGCGCGGGCAAGAACGCCTTCGTCGTCGGCACCAGCAGCGGCTGGCTGGTCGCGTACCAGGCCGGCTCGGACATCAAGCTCCAGCCCTTCGACGCCTCCGGCAACCCCGGCACCGAAGTGAAGGTCAACGACGGCAGCCACACCGGCAACCAGGAGCACCCCGGCGTCGCGGTCCTCCCCGACGGGAAAGTGGCGGTCGTATGGGCCGACACGGGCGCGCCCGGTGGCGCGGGCATCTTCGTGCAGCGCTTCGATTCGTCGCTGAAGCCGGTCGCCGGCGATCAGACGGTGCGCATCAACGCCCAGAACCTCGCCGACCAGTCCGTCCCGGCGGTCGCCGCGGGCAGCAACTACTTCGTGGCGGCGTGGGTGGACAACGCGAGCGGCCACGTTCGCGCGCGGTACCTCGATGGTACGAACGGGTTCCTCTTCAACGCCGTGAACGGGCAGTCGACCGACTTCCAGGCCAGCATCGAAGACGGCCACCAGCGCACGAACCCGGCGGTCGTCGTCGGCGGCGCCGGCCCGTTCGTCGCGGTGGGTTGGCAGGACGACACGGGCGCTCCGGGTGCCTACAAGGGCATCTTCGTCCGCCGCTTCCCGGTGCCCTGACTCCTCGATCAGTTCGGGTCGCGCAGGTACGCGATCGCGTGGACGACGTCCACGAGCCGCTCGCGATCCTCGGCCGTGAGCTCGAGGAACCGCACCCCCATGCCGGGGTTCGGGTTGTCGCCGTCCGCACGCACGGGGTTCACCCACGCGACCTGGCCGCGGAGGTGGAACGCGTCGTGACCGGGCGGGCGGAAGGCCAGGTCCATCTCGGTACCGATCGCCAGCGGCTCCTCCGTCCGGATGAAGATGCCCATCGCGCTGATGTTCGCGATCGACGCGTAGAGGAACGTGTCCTCCACCGTGCAATCGACCTCCCAGCTCACGGGCACGCGGTCGTAGATGCGCCGATCTTTCCCGCTGGCAGGCGGCTTCTCGTCGCGCTCGTCGTCCATCATTGCACCTTCAGCGGTCCGCCGTTGATGCGGTTGTCGCCGTCGTTGGGGCCACTGATCACCTTCATGCGCGAGTCGCCGACGAAGAGCCCGAAGAAGATGGTGTAGGTCCCCGGGGAGAAGTTCGGCTCGAGGCTGAACTCGTGATCGTCGAGCAGGATGTCGTCTTTCTGCCAGAGCCCGAACGGGTACTTCCCGTCCATCGGCTTGTGGTCGCCGTTGTGGCGGCGGCGGTATCCGTCGATGTGGATGAAGCCTTCCCACTCCGTCGTCACCGGCGCGAGCACCTTGTAGTAGGTCTTGAAGTGGTACTTGCGGCCCGGCGCCACCGAGTCCACGAGGCGCCCGTTCTGATCGGTGAGGTCGTAGCCGATCACGATCAGCTTCCCCTCCATGTCCACGTTGAGCACGTGCTGCGGCGTCGGCGGCTTGTCGAGGATGATCTTGGAGAGCGGGTTCTGGTTCTTCTCGTCGCCCTCGAGGCTGGAAGCGACCAGCAAGATTTGGCTCGAGCGCGCGTCCAGGACGGGCAGGTTCTGCCCGGGGTTCCGCGCGCGGTAGAGCTGGTTGAGCTTCGCGAGCTCCTCGGCACGGATCGCGAGGAAGCGGCGACCGCTCCCGCCGCCGATGAGCCAGTCGAACGCGTGCTGCGTGTCCGCGAGCTGCTCGGGCTGGCCGCCGGCGTAATAGGCCGCGGTGCGCCCGCCGACCCCGAACAACGCGAGCGGCTCACCCTGCTTGTGGACCTTCTGGTAGCTCTCGAACACTTCCTTCGGCGAGAGCTGGTTCGCCAGCGCCGGGAAGTAGCCGAGGCCGAGGATCAAGCCCACCGCCGACGCGAAGACGGCGAAGCCGCTCGCGCGCTTCCCCTTCAGGAGATCCCCGAGCGCGCCGAACGCCAGGAAGAGCGCGATGCTCGACGGCACCGCGATCGCGAGCGCGATCGGCGTCCGGACGCCGTGGGTCGAGAGGTAGGCAAAGATGCCGGCGGGCAACGCGAGCACCATGAACGGGACGAGCGCAAACACGCTGACGAGGAACTCCGAGTCGCGCCACGGCGATGGCTCCTTTTGCGCGAACCGATCGCGGATTCGGCCGAAGAGCTCCTCGAAGGGCTCGAAGCCGCGCGAGAACGACGCCCGCGTGAAGGGGCGCGCGCCGTTGAAGGTCCACGCCCAGACGTCCAGCGCGTAGAGGATCCCGAGGATGACCCCGAGCGGCGTGAACGCCGTGATCCACCAGAGGTTGAGGATGACGTCGCGCGTCTGCAGCGCGATCGAGCCGACCCAGCCCATCTTCGCGCGCATCCCGATGTAGACGATCAGCCCGGCGAGGGATGCCCCCGCGACGAGCGCGAAGAAGCCGAGCGATAGGAGGCCGTCCCACGCGAGACGGAGCTCGCGGAGCACCTTGACGTACGCGGCCGGGTCGAAGGGCTTCCGCTTCGGATCACGCTCCGCGACGGTGAGCATGCCGAGGATCGCGAAGCCGATCAGCGCGAACGTCCAGAGCGACAGCGCGCGCTCCTTGAAGCTCTCCGGGAACGGCGCGTTCGCGACGCCGAACGCCTGGTACGCCTTCTCCGGAAGCTCGTGGAAGTCGTGGTGCATCACCGCGAGGAAGACGAGGGCCGTGACGCCCATCGCCACCGACGGGTGCGCTCCGCGCTCGTAGTCGCGGATCGCGATGGCGCACGTGCCGGCGAGGAAGACCACGCCGACGAAGGGGACGAGGTCCGTGCGCGCCGCGAGCCAACCGTGCGCGACGAACGCGACCGCGCCACCGACGAGGAGCGCGAGGCGCAGGTAGCTCTCCTGCGTGAGCGCCTTGTCCTTGCGCCCGACGGGCGTGACGAAGAGGCGCCCGATCGACACCACGTAGAACGCGCTCCACGGAGCCGCGGCCGGACCGAGGTGACCGATGAAGAAGTCGAACGTGGGGTACTTGCCCGGCACGCGGAGCATCGCGCCGATCGGCATCGAGAGGTCCGTCGCGTTGCCCGTGATGCGGAGGGTGCGCCAGACGGCGACGAGGCCGATGGCGAGCGCGACCGCGCCCACCACGTCGCCCAGGACGTCCACCTTGCGCTCGCTCGCGAGCCAGGTGACGCCCCACGCGAGGCCGACGCCGAGCGTCGGGATCGCGACGCCGAGGAGCAGACCGCGGCTGTAGTAGCCACCCGCGAGCGCTGCGAGGCCGGCGATCGTCCAGAGCAGGCGCCCGAGGTCCCACCCCTTCGTCGTGCGCTCGAACGCGCCGACCGCGAGGCCACCGAACGCGACGATCAAGCACGCCATCGTCACGACGTCACCGAGCATGGTGCGCGCCTGGACGAGGTAGAGCGGCATCGTCGCGAGGACGACGGCGGCGTAGACGCCGGTCCGGCGATCCGTGAGGCGCGAGAGGAAGCCGTAGGCGGCGAGAATGCCGACGAGGCCCCACACCGCGAGCGGCAGGCGCCCCGCCCACTCGTGGAGGCCGAAGAGCTTGAAGCCGAGCGCGATCGACGTGAACGGCAGCTCGGGCCGCCCCAGATCGTTCAGGTGCGGGAGCGAGTTGTCGGCCCCTTGGAGCGCGAGGTCGTCGGCGTGGAACAGGTTGAGGGCGATGCGCCGCCCGAGATCCGCCACGTTCAGCTCGAACGGATCCCACAGCCCGCTCTTCGACAGCGGCGGCAGCACGAAGAGGAACAGAACGCCGATGATCGCCGCGAGCAGGAACGCGAAGCCGCGCGGGAGATCGCTCATGTCGATCGTGATCGGCTTCTCGGAAGACTCCACGACCTTGGGGGCCGGCTTCTTGGGCTCCTTCGTCTCGGCGACGGCAGCGGGCTCGTCCTCGGTCTTGGGCGCGGGAGCGAGCCCCGACGCTTCGGCGCGGTTCTGGACGATGCCGCGGACGATGCTGATCACGCCGAACGCGATCGCGCCGTACCAGACGACCATGCCGTTGGTCAGCGCCGTCGCGATGATGCCCCCCGCAAGGAAGAGCACGCCGATCACGATGCGGGAGTTCACCTGCGGCGAGGGGTTTTCGGCCATGCGCCGGATGGTCCTATTCCGTCCTCCAGGAAAGTCAACGACAACGCGGTTTTGGGGTGGTAGACACCACGCGCCATGGCCGCCCGAAAGCCCATCAAGAAGCCCAAGGCGCCCGAGTTCCGCTCGGGTCACGTCGCCCTCGTCGGGCGGGCCAACGTGGGCAAGAGCACGCTCTTGAACGCCGCCCTCGGCGAGCGCCTCGCGATCGTGAGCCATCACCCGCAGACGACGCGCGATCGGCTCCTCGGGGTCCTCACGACGGGGAGCGCGCAGATCGCGTTCCTGGACACGCCGGGCCTCCACGAGCCGCGGAACCGCCTCGGCGCCCGCATGAACCGCGAGGCGGAAGAAGCCATCGCCGGCGCGGATCTGGTGGTGTTCGTCACCGACGTGGGCAAGAGCAACCAGGGGCGCGCCCCGGCCGGGCTGCACCCGGGCGACGCCGCGATCCTCGCCAAGCTCCCCGCCAACGTTCCGGTGCTCTGCGTCGTGAACAAAATCGACCGCATCCCGGACAAGGCCAACCTCGTGCCCGTCCTCGAAGCCGCGGCGAAGGCGCGCGACTTCGTCGCGTTCGTCCCCATCTCGGCGATCGGCAAGGACGGGGTTCGCCGCGTCGTCGCCGAGATCGAGAAGCACCTCCCGGTCGGGCCGAAGCTCTACGACGACGACACGCTCACCGACCGCCCTGCCCGCTGGGTCGTCGCCGAGATCGTCCGCGAGCAAGTCCTCGCGAAGACGCGCGCGGAGATCCCGCACGGCGTCGCCGTCGTCGTCGAGGGCTGGGCCGAGCCCTCCGGCAAGCGCAAGAAGATGACCGAGATCGACGCCGCCATCCACGTGCCGAAGGAGTCGCACAAGAAGATCCTCGTCGGGCGCGCGGGCGGAATGTTGAAGGACATCGGCACGCGCGCGCGCGCCCGCGTCGAGCGCCTGCTCGGCCAGCCGGTCGTGCTGCGGCTCTGGGTGCGCGTGACCGAAGACTGGTACGAGAGCAACGAGCGCCTCCGCGAGCTCGGTTACGGTGAAGGAGACGAAGCGTCGTGACGAAGCACTACAAGCCGCACCTCACGCGCGAGCTCCCCGCCGGTCTGGGTGGCCTACCGATCGTGGCGATCGTCGGCCGACCCAACGTCGGCAAGTCGACGCTGTTCAACCGCCTCGCCCGGCGCCGGCTCGCGATCGTCCACGACGAGCCCGGCGTCACGCGCGATCGCCACTACGCCGACACGACCGCCTTCGGGAAGGGCTACACCCTCATCGACACCGGCGGCTTCGACCCCGAGAGCGACGACCCGATGAAGGCGGGCATCGCCCGCCACGTGAAGGACGCGATCCGCGAGGCGGACGTCACGGTGTTCGTCACCGACGCGCAAGGCGAGCTCACGTCCGCCGATCGCGCGGCGGTCCAGCTCCTCCGGCAGAGCAAGAAGCCGGTCTTCTTCGCCGCCAACAAGGCCGACGCGCCGGGGAAGGACGCGGAGGCGTTCGACCTGTACCGGCTCGGCGTCGAGAAGGTGTTCCCGGTCAGCGCGCTCCACGGGCGCGGCATCGGCGAGCTCGAAGGCGCCATCGTCGCCGCCCTGCCCGAGGTCGCCCCCGCTCCGGAGGACGACGAGAAGCTCTGTCGCGTCGCCATCGTCGGCAAGCCGAACGCCGGCAAGTCGAGCCTGATGAACCGCCTCCTCGGCGAGGACCGGATGCTCGTCGACGACAAGCCCGGCACCACGCGCGACTCGATCGACACGTTGGTCGTCCACGGCGGCAAGCGCTACGTCTTCATGGACACCGCCGGCATCCGCCGGAAGGGCAAGGTCAAGAAGGCCGAGGACGCGATCGAGTCGATGAGCGTCCTCTCCGCCATCCGGAGCATCGAGCGCGCCCACGTGGTGGTGCTCGTCTGCGACGGCAACGAAGGCGTCGCGGAGCAGGACGCGAAGATCCTCGGGCTCGCGCACGATCGCGCGCGCTGTCTCGTCGTCGCGCTCAACAAGAGCGACCTCTACGGCCCGAGCGAGTTCAAGAAGCTGGACGAACGCGCCCGCGACAAGCTCACGTTCGCTCCGCACGCCCCGCTCGTGCACTTGAGCGCGAAGACCGGGCGCGGCATCGGCGACCTGTACGAGGCGATCGACCGGGCGTACGCGGCGTTCTTCCGCCGCGTCGGCACGGGCGAGCTGAACCGCTTCTTCGCCGAGGTGCTGGAGACGCGCCCGCCGCCGACGCAGGGTGGGAAGGCCCCGCGCCTCTACTACATCACGCAGGCGCAGGTCGCTCCGCCGACGTTCGTCATCATGTCGAACGCCCCGGACTCGATCCACTTCTCCTACCAGCGCTACGTGCAGAACCAGCTCCGCGCGCGCTTCGACTTCCAGGCCTGCCCGGTGCGTGTACACTACAGGCAAAAGCGGAGCGGTGTGGTCGAGGCGCGCGAGGCCGCGAAGCCGAAGCGCCCTTCCCTCACCCGGCGCCGCAGCCGCGACAAGTAGCGCTCAGACCGAGCGCTTCGAGATCGGCGGGGGTGGCGGCGTGGGACCGACGCCGCCCCCGACGAGCAGGTCGCCGATCTCCGCGAGGAGCTTCACGTCGTGCACGTCGGACGCGAGCTCCGGCACGCGCACGACGGGGGCTCCGCTCTTCGTGACGTCGCCCAGCGCGCGGAGGTGACGCTCGTCGAGCTGAGCGAGGAGGAACGCCTCTTTGTGCGCGCGGGAGAGCCGCTTCGGGCCTTCGTCCTCGAGCATCACGCGCGCCTTCACGACGGCCTTCTCGATCTCGGGCTCCTTCGCGATCCGGTTCGGCCCCGGCGGCACCACGTGAAGCCGGTTCACGACGAACGCCCCGAGAGGCATCTCGTGCTCCTCGAGCCGCTCCGCGAAGTAGACGACCTCGCGCAGGCTCATCGGCGCCGGCGACGTCACGAGGACGAACGCGACGTCCTTGCTGCGGAGCGCGCGTTGAACCATCTGCGCGCGCTGCTTGAAGCCGCCGAAGAGCTCGTTGAGCTGCGCGATGAACTCCGCCATCGCCTCGAGGAATCCCCCACCGGTGATGCGCCCCATCGCCTTGAGCACGACCTCGGCGCTCTTCGCGAGGAGGTTGAGCGAGAACTTTCCCGAGGTCTCGAAGGCCTCGACGAACCACTTCATCGTCGACGAGTCGAGCGCGTCCATCAGCCGCTCGGGCGCGTCGAGGAAGTCGAGCGCGTTCGACGTGGGGGGCGTGTCGAGCAGGATGAGGTCGTAGGCCGGGTCGTCTTTGACCGCGACGAGCTTCTCGACCGCCATGTACTCCTGCGTGCCCGCGAGCGAGCCCGACATGTACTGGTAGAGGCGGTTGTCGAGGAGCTTCTTCGCCTTCTCCGGCGTCGACGAGTACTTCACGACGAGCTCGTCGAAGGTGCGCTTCGTGTCGAGCATCATCACGGTCAGCGAGCCCTTGAGCTCGAGCCCGGCGGCGGCGAAGCGCGCGCGATCGACGACGGCCGCCTCCTGATCGATCTTCTCGAAGCCCAGGCTCTGCGCGAGGCGCTTCGCCGGATCGATCGTGAGGCAGAGCACGCGTCGCCCCGCGCACGCGGCGGCGACGGCGAGGGCCGCCGCGGTCGTCGTCTTGCCGACACCGCCTGCGCCGACCGTGACGAGGACGCGCCGGGTGCGCAGGAGCTCGCCGAGATCGGGGGGGGCCATCTGCCTCGCCTTTAGCAGATTTTCACTCGGGGACGTCCTCGTATTCGCCCTCGGCGAGGTTGTCGAAGCGGGTGTATTCGCGGTCGAAGCGGACCTTCGCCGTGCCCGTGGGCCCGTTGCGCTGCTTCGCGATGATGAGCTCGGCGACGTTGGGCTCCGTCGTGGCTTCCTTGTTGTAGTACTCGTCGCGGTAGATGAAGACGATGTTGTCGGCGTCCTGCTCGATGGCGCCGGACTCGCGCAGGTCGGAGATCTGCGGGCGCTTCGACTTCTCGCTCCGGGTCTCCACCGCGCGGTTCAGCTGCGAGAGCGCGATCACGGGGAGGTAGAGCTCCTTCGCGAGGCCCTTGAGCCCACGCGAGATCTCGCTGATCTCCTGCTCGCGCGACTGCGCGCCATCGCGGCCGCGCATGAGCTGGAGGTAGTCGACGACGACCAAACCGATCCGGCGGATCTTCTTCCCCGTGTCGTCGACCCGATCGTACTCGGCCTGAAGACGCCTCACCTTCGCGCGAAGCTCGAGGATCGACAGGCTCGGAGTGTCGTCGATCCAGATCGGGAGGCTCCCGAGGTAGCTCGCCGCTTGCGTGAGTCGGCTCCAATCCTGCGGGCTCAAGAAGCCTTGGCGCAGCTTGCCGACGTCGACCTTGCCCTCGGAGCACACCATGCGGTTCGCGATCTGTTCGCGCGGCATTTCGAGCGAGAAGACAGCGACACCGACGCCTTGGTCTTCCCACCGCTGGTTCGGATCCGAGGCGGACTCCCTGCCCTTCGGGCTCGCGACGTTCGTCGCCACGTTGAGGACGAAGCTCGTCTTGCCCATGCCGGGACGCGCAGCGACGATGCTGAGGTCGCCCGGATGCAGGCCTGCCGTGAGGCGGTCGTAGCGCTCGAAGCCGGTGGCGGTGCCGGTGATGCGGTCGCCGCGCTGCATCGCTTCGGTCAGGGCCTTGAACGACTTCTTCATGACGTCGAGCAGGCGCTCGACGCTCGAGGACTCGGGGGTGCGCGCGAGCTGGTAGATCGACTGCTCGGCGCCATCGATGAAGGCCTGCGCCTCGCCGTAGTCGAGGTACCCCTCGGCCGCGACGCGCTGGCAGGTCGCGATGAGCTGGCGGACGCGATACTTCTCGCTGATCGTCTTGCCGTACGCCGCCACGTTCGCGACGGCGGGGGCGGCGTTCAGGATCTCCGAGAGGTACTGCATGCCGCCGATCTGGGCGATGCGGTCGCGGTTCTTGAGCCAGCTGCCGACCTGGACGACGTCGACGGGCTGGCCCACCGTGCGGAGCTCCACGCACGCCTCGAAGATGCGGCGGTGCGCCTCGGAGTAGAAGTGATCCGGCTTCAGGAACTCGAGGATTTTGTCGAGCGCCGACGGATCGAGCATGACGGCCGAGAGCACCGCGGCCTCGGCGTCGAGGTCGTGCGGAGGTACACGCCCTTCGATCACGGGCGGCGTCTCGACAGGTTTGGCACGGTTTCCGCGCATCCTTTCCCCAGGCCTCCGAAACGTCACCGCCCCGGGGAGCGAGCTCACCGGGGCGGTACGCGTGACTCAGTTTAGATCAGTTCGACGATTGTCGAACGAACTCTCGTGTCACTTCTTGACGACCTCGACCTTCACCGTCGCCGTCACGTCCGAGAGGAGCTTGACGGGGACTTCGAAGGTGCCGAGCGCCTTGATCGGGTCGGCGAGGTGCATCTTCTTGCGGTCGACGTCGAAGCCCTTCGCCTTGACCGCGGCGTGGATGTCCTTGAGCGTGACGGCGCCGAAGAGGCGGTCGTCCTCGCCCACGGGGCGCGCGATCGAGATGCTGAGCCCGTCGATCTTGGAGGCGAGCTCGCGTGCTTCCTTCTTGAGCTTCTCCATCTTCGCGAGGGCGACGGCCTTCTCGTGGTTGATGCGGTTGACCGCGGCCGTGGTCGCCGGAACGGCGAGCGAGCGCGGGATCAGGTAGTTGCGCGCGAAGCCCGGGCGGACCTTCACGAGCTCACCCGACTTGCCGAGGTTGTCGACGTCGTGCTGGAGGACGACTTGGATCGTGGTGGGCATGACTCTCTCCTCAGGCCGTCACGGTGAACGGCAGGAGCGCGACGTTGCGCGCCCGGTTGATGGCCTGGGTGACCTTGCGCTGGTGGAGCGCGCAGTTGCCGCTGATGCGGCGGGGAACGACCTTGCCGCGCTCGGACACGAAGTACTTGAGCGCCTGCGGGTCCTTGTAGTCGATGAACTCGACCTTCTCCGCGCAGAACTTGCAGACGCGCTTCTTGCCCGTGCGGCGGCGGCCGGGGGCATCGGCGTTCAGGTCCGGCGTGCGGCCGAAGTCCTTGTCGTCATCGAATGCAGAAGTTCGGTTCGTCATGGCTCAGCCCTCACCTTCGCCGCTGGTCTCGGCCTTCTCGGGGGTCGCAGTCGACTCCGGCGCGTCCATGTCGTCGGCTTCGAAGTCGTCATCCATCTCGCTCCGGCGCGAGCGCGGACCGCCTTCGGCGATGTCCACGAGGCCGAGCGCGCGCTCACGCGACTCTTCCTTCTCTTCCTCGGGCGGGAGCTCGAGGCGCTGGTACTTGATCTCCTCCGGATCGACCTTGAGGTCGCCGAGGTCGACGTGCTCCTTGAGGAGCACCGTCTGGAACTTGAGGACCGCGTCCTGCAGCTTGAGGTTGCGCTCGATCTCGGTGACGAGATCGCCGAAGCCCACGTACTTCACGTAGACGTAGACGCCCTTCTTCTGCTTCGCGACCGGGTACGCGAGCCGGCGACGGCCCCACGCCTCGACCTTGACCAGCTTGCCCTTCGACTTGTCGACGACTTCCGTGACGCGACCCTGGACCTTCTCGGCCGTGTCTGCGTCGACGTCGGACCGAAGGATGTAGATGGTCTCGTACTCCTTCGCCCTCAGTGCCTGCGCTTGCGTTGCCATTCTTTCGATCTCCTCGTGGACTCGGGGTGATTGCTCGCCCCTTCGGCCCGCCGTCCTCCGCCTCTCGAGAGAGCCGGTGCGTCGAGCAAGGATTTCTCCGCCGAAACGACGGAGGGCGCGCGTTCTAGCACGGGGGCGCCGATTCTCAAGGATTTACTTCGCGGGCTTCTCGCTTGCCTTCGGCTTCGTGTTGACCACGTTCATCGCGCCGTCCGGACCGCGCTCGGCCGTCGCCCGCACCGCCGCGACGGCGCGCTCGAGGACGGGCGGCAGCTCGGCCCGCTCGGCCGCGGAGAAGTCGCCGAGGACGAAGTCCGCCACGTCACCGCGGAAGTCCGCGGGCGGGCGCCCCACGCCGACCCTGACGCGCACGAAGTCGGGTGTGCCGAGGCGCGCGATGATGCTGCGGAGCCCGTTGTGGCCGGCGTGACCACCGCCGACCTTCAGCCGCACGTCCCCGAACGGCAGATCGAGCTCGTCGTGGATGACGACGACCTGCTTCGGCGTGAGCTTGAGGAACGCCGCCGCCGGCTGAACGCTGTCGCCGGAGGCGTTCATGAAGGTCTGCGGCAAGAGCACCGCGATGTCGGTCCCAAACGCGGGGCCCTTCGCGAAGAGCCCCGAAAACTTCGCGCGGAGCTCGGGAAAACCCTGCTCCGCGTGAAGGCGTTCGACCGCCATGAACCCGACGTTGTGACGATTCTTGGCGTACGACTTGCCCGGGTTGCCCAGGCCGACGACGAGCACGCGCGATTACTTCTTCTTCGCGTCCTTCGCGCCAGCGGCCGGAGCGGCCGCCTTCGCGTCCTTCGCGCCCGCAGCCGGAGCCGCGCCCGCAGCCGGAGCCGCGCCCGCAGCCGGAGCCGCGCCCGGTGCACCCGGCGCTGCCTCGGTCGCCGTTGCCTCTTCCTTCTCCTTCTCCGGCGCCACGACGGCGACGAGCGTCTGCTCCGCCGGGAGGCGGACCTTCACGCCCTCGGGGAGGGAGAGCTGCTGGGTGGCGATGTGATCGCCGAGGGCGAGCGCCGTGGCATCCGTCTCGAGCTTGAGCGGGATGCGGTCCGGCAGGCAGCGCACGGGGAGCGTGCGGTAGACCTGGCGGAGGACACCGCCCTCAGTCACGCCGACCGGCTTGCCGGTGACGACGAACTTCACCTCGACGTCGACCTCGCGATCGAGCTTCACTTCGACGAAGTCGACGTGCTCGAGCGAGCGGGTGACGGGGTGGTAGGTGAAGTCCTTGATCATCACGAGGATGTCCGAGGCCTTGCCGCCCTCGAGCTTCATCTGGATGACGGAGTTCTGGCCGCGCTCGCTCTTCAGGATCCCGAGGATGTCCTTCGGGGCGACCGCGAGCGGCGTCGAAGCGAAGCCCTTCCCGTAAGCGACCGCAGGGATGTTGCCTTCGGCGCGGATGCGGCGGGCGGCTCCCTTGCCGGCGGTGGTGCGAGCCTTCGCAGTGAGGGGGGTCATCGTCGTCGTCATCGAAATTCTCCGTAGAATCGGCGAGGTCGGGCTGGTACCGAACTCGGGGCCGAGCCTATTAGCAGACAGGTTGGGCGCCCGCCACGAAAAAGGGGGCTCAGGCGAACAGGCTCGAGACCGAGTCGCTCGAGTGGATGCGCTTGATCGCCTCTCCGAGGAGCTTCGCGATGCTGACCTGCTTGATCTTGCCGCACGCCTTGGCCGGCTCGGACAGCGGCAGGGTGTCGGTCACGACAACCTCGCTGAGCGGCGACTCGACGATGCGCTGGATGGCCGGGCCGCTGAAGACGCCGTGCGTCGCGCACGCGACGACCTTCGTGGCGCCCTTCTCGACGAGCGCCTTCGCCGCCCCGGCGAGGGTGCCGGCGGTGTCGATCATGTCGTCGAGGATGACGCAGGGCTTGCCCTTCACGTCGCCGATGAGGTTCATCACCTCGCTGACGTTCGCGCGCTCGCGCCGCTTGTCGATGATGGCGAGCTGCGCGTTGAGGCGCTTGGAGTACGCGCGCGCGCGCTCGACGCCACCCGCGTCGGGCGAGACGAAGACCGCGCTCGAGTCGAAGTTCTTCTTCAGGTAGTCCTCGAGCATCACCGGCATCGCGTAGAGGTGATCGACGGGGATGTTGAAGAAGCCCTGGATCTGGCCGGCGTGGAGATCGACCGAGACGAGGCGCGTGACCCCCGCGGCTTGGATCAGATCCGCGACCAGCTTCGACGTGATCGGCGTGCGCGGAGCGACCTTCCGATCCTGCCGCGCGTAGCCGTAGTACGGGACGACGGCGGTGATGGAGCCGGCCGACGCGCGGCGGAGCGCGTCGCACATGATCAGGAGCTCCATCACGTTGTCGTTGACGGGGCTGCACGTCGGCTGAATCACGAAGGCGTCGACGCCGCGGACGTTCTCGTTGATCTCGACGAACGACTCGCCGTCGCTGAAGCGCGTGGTCTTGCACTTCGCGAGTGGCGTCTCCAGGAAGCCGGCGATCCGCGCCGCGAGGTCTGGGTTGGCGTTCCCCGAAAAGATGCAGACCTTCTTGAACATGGGCGCGGCCTCCGCGCTCGCCAAAGAGCAAGCGCGGCGCTCACTTACCCATGGCGCCGCGCTGTGTCAACGGAGGCCGAGAGCTTTCCCTTCGTCCGCTACTGCTGGAGCATCTGCTGGCAGTCCGCGATCGGACCGCGCTTCTGCTTCGTGCAGGTCTGGTAGCAGCGCTTCGCTTGACCTTGGTTGCCCATCCCTTGGTACGCCGCACCGAGGATGAGCCAGGTCTCGCCGTCGCTCGCGTCGAGCGCGACCGAGCGCTCCCCTGCCGCTACCGCGGCGCCGTAGGCCTCGCGCTCGAGCAGTGCCTTCGCGTCGAGCTTCTCCTGCAGCGCCGTCTTCGCCGGCTTCGCCGACGTGTCGGGGGCCGCGCTCGCGCTCGCGCTCGCGGCAGCGGATGCCGTCGTGTCCGGAGCGGCGCTCGCGCTCGCAGCGGCCGACGCGCTCGTGTCGGGAGCGGCCATCGCCGTGTCGTCCGGCGGCGGCGTGTCGTTCGTCGGCGTCGGGAGCGGCGGCGGCGGCGTGGGCAGCGGCGCGTGCGTGACCGACACCGTCGGCGTCGGCTCGTCCTTCTGGCGGAGCTTGCTCACGAGGAGCCCGAGCGCCAGGAGCGCTGCGCACGCGATGACTGCACCCTTCACGTACCGCGAGAGGTGCGCGCGGCGCGCCTTCGCCTCGGCCGTCATCTTGCGCGCGTGGTGCGGATCGACGGCGTCGTAGCTGCCGCTCGCACCCGGCATCGACGCGCGATGCGCCGCGCCTTCGCCCGCGGCGAAGAAGTGATCGTGCTCCTCGAGATCGACCGGCGGCACGCTGATGTCGTCCGCGTCCGGCGTGCTGGCGAAGCCGGCGCGCGCGGCCTTCTCCGCTTCGACCTTCTTCTCCTGCAGCTTCTGATCGAGCTTCTCGAGCTTCTGATCGAGCTCCGCCTTCGGCACCGACGTCGCGTCCGGCGCCTTCGCGATCTTGCGCTTCGACGCACGATCGAGCGCGGGCTCGCGCGTGGTCTCGGGAAGGACGCTCGGGCGATCGCCCGGCTTCTTCTTCTTCTTGCCCGACTTCTTCTTCGACACCGGACCGCCGGCGGCCGACACGGGCGGCGGCGTCTCGGTCGCGACGGCTTCCACCGGCGCGGGCGTGGCGGTGACGATCTCGACCGGAGCCTGCGCGACCTGCGCGGGCGCTGCGGGCGGCGGCACGGACACCTCGGTCGGCTCCGAGCGCGGCTCGGGGCGGAGCGGCGGGTCGGGCGGGAGCTCCACCGCGGCGACGAGCTTGCTCGACGAGCGCGGCACCGCGACCTTCGCGAGATCGACCTTCGCGAGCACGGCCTCGGCGCTCGCCTCGCTCAGCGCGGGCGTCGACGTGGGCGGCGGCGGCGGCGGCGCCTCCGCGACCTTCGTCGTGGTCGCATCGGTCGTCGCGTTCGCCTCGACGGGCGGAGGCGTCGCGCTCGCGGCCTCGACGGCGACCGGCGGCGGCGTCTCGGTCGACGGCGGGGGCCCACTCGGGCTCGCCAGCGTCTTGGAGAGGTCGACCCCCGACTTCTTCTTCCGCTTCTTTTCCATGTCCTCGAACCAGAGCCCTTCCAGCGAACGCATGGCTCGCTGCCGCAACATCCGTCTACGTCTGTGGGATCGAATCCGTGAAAGGGGTCAACGCTCGCTCATGAACATTTGAGCGGAGCACTGGCGACCCATGAAGCGGTACGAAGCAAAACGCGTGCAATGTCGAAAACCCGGGACATTCGAGCGCCCTTGCTGACGTTCGTCAATGTGTGCACGACATCGTTGCCCGACATCGTCCTGGGTTGTGTCATGGTGGCACACGAACGGCGCCGATCCACCTTTGGCGTGAGCTCCTCACGCCAAACGACATGGCGACGCCATCCCACCGTGTAGGACATCGAGCTTTGCCGTCGAGCCCGCTCCCCGAGATCACCGTCCGCCCCAACGCCGCCGAGCCGCTCCGCCGGGGACACCCGTGGCTCTATCGCGAACAGATCGTGAAGGCGACCGGGAACCCCGTGGCGGGTGCGGAAGCGCGGGTGGTCGGCCCCGATCGCACGCTCCTCGGGCGCGCGCTGGTCGCGCTCGACGAGCCGATCGCCGCGCGGCTCTTCGTCCACGACGACCGCCCGATCGACGACGCGCTCTTCGTGCGGCGGCTCCGCGCCGCACGCGCGCTCCGCGACGTGCTCTTCGCCGACGGCGCGACGACCGCGCATCGGTTGGTCCACGGCGAAGGCGATCGCTTCCCCGGCTTCGTCGTCGACGTCTACGGCGACGTTGCCGTCGTTCGTACCGACGGCGCGGCGGCGGCGGCGAACGTCGCCCGGTTCGCGGCCGCGCTCCGTACCGCCAACGACGACCGCTTCGCGACGATCGCGCATCGGGTCGCCACCAAGGGCGAGAGCCCGCGCTTCGACGTGCTCGCGGGCGCCGCGCCTCCGGCCGAGATCGTCGTGCGCGAGCATGGCGTGCCGTTCGTCGTCGACCTCGCGAAGGGACAGAAGACGGGGGCGTTCCTCGATCAGCGCGAGAACCGTCGCCGCGTCGGCGCGATGGCGAAGGGCAAGCGCGTGCTGAACCTCTTCTCGTACGCCGGGGGCTTCTCGCTTCACGCCGCGCTCGGCGGGGCGACGCGCGTGACCAGCGTCGACGTCGCTGCGCGCGCACACGCGACGGCGCAGAAGAGCTTCCGCGCGGCGGGCGTCGATCCCGCCGGCCACGAGTTCGTCGCCGCGGACGCATTCGCGTTCCTCGAGAGCGCGAAGAAGAACGGCCGTGCGTTCGACCTCGTCGTGAGCGATCCGCCGAGCTTCGCGCCGAACGAACGGAGCCGCGCGCGCGCGCTCGCCGCGTATCGCTCGCTCCACCGCGCGTGCGCGGCCGTGCTCGCGCCGGGCGGCACGTTCTGCGCGGCGTCGTGCTCCAGCCACGTCGCGATGGACGACTTCCTCGCCACGCTCGACGACGAGTCGCTCGGGCTCGAGCTCTCCGTCATCGACGCCTACGGGCCGCCTGCCGACCACCCGACGCTCGCGGCGTGGCCCGAAGGCCGCTACTTGAAGTTCGTGGTCCTCGCGAGCGGAGGAGCGAACCGGTGAGCCGAACTCCCGAACCCACGATCGAAGAGCAGCGCTTCCACGTCGCGAACGGGCTCGGCCACGAGCTCGCGCTGAAGCGCGTTCGGCTGCGCGGCGTCCCGCGGCGCGGGCGCCCGGTGGTGCTCGTGCCCGGCTACGGCATGAACGCGTTCGTCTTCGGGTTCCACCCGCAGGGCCCCTCGCTCGAGGCGTCGCTCGCCGAGCACGGGCTCGAGGTGTGGAGCGTTGAGCTCCGCGGCCAGGGCCGGAGCCGCGGCGCCGCCGGGCGCCACGGCCTCGCCGAGCTCGCGCTCGAGGATCTGCCGGCGGCGCTCGCGTTCGTGCAGCGCGAGTCGAAGGCGGACACGCTCGACCTGATCGGTTGCAGCCTGGGCACGGCGCTGTCGTTCATCTACCTGGCCCACAACGAGGACGCGCCCGTCGGCTCGGTGGTCTCGTACGGCGGCCTGGTCACGTGGGTCGACGTTCACCCGCTCCTGCGGGTGGCGTTCGCTTCGCCGTGGCTCGCGGGGAAGCTGGAGCTGCGCCGCACGCGC
Source organism: Polyangiaceae bacterium (assembly GCA_044224495.1). Classification (GTDB taxonomy): domain Bacteria; phylum Myxococcota_A; class Polyangia; order Polyangiales; family Polyangiaceae; genus JBGAKG01. The sequence continues at coordinate 119,260 of JBGAKG010000023.1, forward strand.
GACCTCGCGCGGCTCGCGCTGCCGCGGGTGGCGAAGGTCGCTCCGCAGCTCCTCTCGATCTACATCAACGCGAAGTCGACCGATCTCACGCGCTCGGACGAGATGGTCGAGACGGTCGAGGACCCGAACCCGCAGGTCAACCTCGAGATCGCGCATTGGATCAAGGAGCGGCGCCTGGTCGTTCGGGGCGTCGACGTGTCCGCGAAGCTCGCGCAGATGAAGTACCCGCTCCTCTGCGTCGTGGCGAAGGACGACGGCATCGTGCCCGAGCGAACGGCGAGAGCGGTCTACGAAGAGATCGGAAGCGCCGACAAAGAGCTCCTGATCGTCGGCGGAGGCCCCCGGCCCATCGCCCATGCGGACCTCTTCCTGTCGGAAGGCGCGCAAGAGAAAATCTTCGCTCCCGTCGCGGCGTTCCTCGCGAAGCGACAAAAGACGAATACGAAATAAGGAACCGGAACGGGAACGCGGATCGCGGAACAGGAACGCGGATCGAGCGCCGTTCCGAATTCCCGTCCTCCGTTCCCATTCCACCGACCGAAGAGAGCGCTGCCCGAACGGCACCGAGCGCGTTCCGCGTTCCCGTTCCCGTTCCGTGTTCCGGATTCGTCTTTTTCCGGAGCGTCTAGCCGCGAATCATCCGCGACCTCTCCTCGTCCCACTTCCCCCGCCACAGCGGGCTCTGCTGAATGAGCTTCGCCACCAACGCGGTCCACCCCGTCTGGTGCGCCGCGCCGAGCCCGCGCCCGGTGTCGCCGTGGAAGAACTCGTAGAACAGGACGTTGTCGCGGAAACCCGGGTGCTCCTGGAGCAGCTTCGAGTCGCCGAAGGCGGGACGGCGCCCGTGCGCGTCGCGGAGGAAGAGCGCCACGAGCCGGCGCGAGAGCTCCGCCGACACCTCCCACAGGTTCATGAAGTTGCCCGAGCCGCGCGGGCACTCGACGCGGAGCGAGTCGCCGTAGAAGTGGTGGAACCGCTGGAGCGCCTCGATCAAGAGGTAGTTCACCGGGAACCACACCGGGCCGCGCCAGTTCGAGTTGCCGCCGAACATGCCGCTCTCCGAGTCGCCGGGCTCGTAGCCGATCCGGTGGACCGAGCCGTCGACGCGGATGACGAACGGCTCCCGCGCGTGCGCCCGTGACAGCCCGCGGATGCCGAACGGCGAGAGGAACTCGGTCTCGTCCAACAAGCGGCCGAGAATTCGTACCAATCTGGGACGATCGACCAGCGCGAGCAGCCGGCGCGCGGCCGAGCCCTTGTCGTGGATCGAGGCGATCCCGTCACCGAGCTCAGGCCGGTTCTGGAGGAACCAGCGGACGCGCTTCCCGAACTCGGGGAAGCGCTCGAACGAGTCCGCCTCGAGCGTGCTCACCGCGAAGAGCGGCACCAAGCCGACCATCGAGCGGACACGCATCGGCGTGCGGCGGCGTGCCTCGGCGTTGGTGAGGCAGTCGTAGTAGAAGCCGTCCTCTTCGTCCCAGAGCCCGGGCCCGTCGTCGGCGGAGTTGATCGCCTTCGCGATGTAGAGGAAGTGCTCGAAGAACTTGTTCGCGACGTCCTGGTAGCTCCGGTTCTCGCGCGCGAGCTCGAGCGCGATCTCGAGCAGGTTCAGGCAGTACATGCCCATCCAGCTCGTCGCGTCCGCTTGCTCGAGCACCGTACCGGGCGGCAGCTTCGCCTGGCGATCGATGACGCCGATGTTGTCGAGCCCCATGAAGCCGCCCTGGAAGACGTTGCGCCCGTTCGCGTCCTTCCGGTTCACCCACCAGGTGAAGTTGAGCATCAGCTTGTGGAACACGGTCTCGAGGAACGCGCGGTCGGAGCGGCCCGTCGTACGCCGCTCGATCTGGTAGACGCGGAGCGCCGCCCACGCGTGGACGGGTGGGTTCACGTCGCCGAACGCCCACTCGTAGGCAGGGATCTGCCCGTTCGGGTGCATGTACCACTCGCGGAGGAGCAGCATCAGCTGGCCCTTCGCGAGCTCGGCGTCGAAGAGCGCGATCGGGATCGTGTGGAACGCGGTGTCCCACGCCGCGTACCAGGGGTACTCCCACTTGTCCGGCATCGAGAGCACCTCGCTGTTGAAGAGGTGCGTCCACTCCGCGTTCTTGCCGCGCTTGCGCTCGGCGGGGGGCGGCGGCTGGTTCGGATCGCCGCGGAGCCAGCGGTCGACGTCGAAGTGGTAGAACTGCTTCGAGAAGAGCAGCCCGGCGCAAGCTTGGCGGTAGACGCGCCGCTCGTCCTCGCCGAGGTTCTCCGGCATCGTCGACTCCCAGAACGCGTCGGCCTCGGCGATGCGCTGGTCGAAGACGGTGTCGTGATCGGCGAGCGCTTCGGCCGCCGTCGTCGCGCGGCGATCGGTGAGGCGCAAGCGCAGCGTGACCGACTCGCCCTGATCGAGCGTGAGCCGGTAGTGGAGCGCGCACTTGGTCCCCTTCCCTTCGGGATTCACCGCGCCGGCTTCCTTCCCGATCACGTGGCGATGGAACGCGTCCTTCACGAAGGGCGCGTCGTTGGGGGCGTCCCAGAGCGCGCGCTTGTTCGACTCGTTCTCGGTGAAGAGCATCTCGACCCGCCCCGGGTCGTCGCCGGCGAACCAGCGCTCGCCGAGGTGCTCCTGCTCGAGCCGCACGAGCCCCTCGCCCGCGCGCTCGAGCGCGGGTTTGGGCTCGGTACCGCCGAAGGCCCACGTGTTGCGGAACCACAACGTGGGGAGCACGTCGATCGTCGCCTTCGGCCCCGCGTTCGTGATCGTGACGCGGAACAGGACGTCGTCGGTGTCGCCCTTGGCGTGCTCGACCTCGACGTCGAAGTAGGCGTCCCCGGCGAACACACCGAGGTCCGCGAGCTCCGGCTCGGGCTCGTCGCGCCCCGTCTGGCGGGCGCGCTCGCGGAGCTCGTCGTACGGGAACCGCGCGTGCGGATACTTGTAGAGTGCACGCCCGTAGGAGTGGGTCGGCGTCGCGTCGAGATAGTAGTAGAGCTCCTTGACGTCCTCGCCGTGGTTCCCCTCCGGGTTGGAGAGCCCGAAGAGCCGCTCCTTGAGGATCGGGTCCTTCCCGTTCCACAGCGCGAGCGCGAAGTGGACGAGCCCGCGGTTGTCGCTGAGCCCGAGGAGACCGTCCTCCCCCCAGCGGTACGTCCGGAGGTGCGCGTGCTCGAACGGCAGGTAGTTCCAGGCGTCCCCGCTCGCGGAGTAGTCCTCGCGCACCGTTCCCCACTGGCGTTCGCTGAGGTACGGACCCCAGCGCCGCCACTTCTTTCCTTCGCGCGCTTCTTCGAGTCGACGGTGCTCGGCCGTACGGGTCCGCATCATGGGGAAGGCATGGTACTAAAGAAGGTCGTGACCGAACGACCTCCGTTTCCGCCGGGGCCGACGCCTCCCGCCTCGCCGCCTTCGTCGCCGCAGGCCTCCCGTGAGGAGCCCGGGCCGATGCGCCCGCGCATGAACACCCCCGCGCTGCCGATGGCGCCGCTTTCTCAGCCCCAACTCCCGCCTGCCGCGCAGTCGGGGCCGGTCCCGGCGCTGTCCGCGAACCAAATCGCCACGCCGCCGACCGGGATCCCCATCCCCACGCCGGTGGCGGTGAGCGCGGCCCCGCCGTCGCCTCAGCTCGCGCCGACCAACACCGCCCCGCGCGGAAAGCGCATCACGGTGCAGTACCCGCAGGTCGGCACGAAGCTCACGACCCAGCGGGGCGAGTACGAAGTTCTGCGGACGCTCGGCTCCGGCGAGTTCGGCGCCGTCTACGAGTGCATCGGCCCCTTCGATCAGGTCTACGCGGTGAAGGTCATTCGCCCGGCGAACCGGCCTTACGCCGAGGTCTACGCCGAGTGGGCGCGCGAGACGCAGCGCCTCACGTCGCTCCGCCACCCGAACATCGTCTACATCCACGACGCGTTCGAGCTCTCGCACCTCTTCTACATGGCGCTCGAGAAGTGCGACCACGCTCTCAAGGACATGCTCGGCACGCCGATGCAGGAGGGGCTCGTCATCGAGCTCGCGCGGCAGACGCTCGCCGCCGTCCAGTTCCTGCACGACAACGACATCGTCCACGACGACATCCACCCGGGCAACGTCCTGATTTCGCACTCGGTCGATCGCCCGATCGTGAAGATCTCGGACTTCGGGATCAGCCACGAGCTGCGCGGCATGTCGGCCATCCGCCCGAACGTCGTGCACCACCTCATCATGGCGCCCGAGGTCGTGGCGAGCGGCTACACGAGCAAGCAGAGCGACATCTACCAGTGCGGGCTCCTGCTCTACTGGATGGTGACCGGCAGCCCCGCGATCCCGGCGGGGATCCCCTACGACGACATCGTTCGGATCGTGGCGGACGGCCAGCCGCGGAAGCTCGCCGACTCGATTGGGACACCGCTCGGCGATCTGATCTCGAAGATGCTGCGGCGGCGCGATGCGTACCGCTACACGTCCGCGCGCGAGGTCTGGGCCGACATGCGGAAGCTGCCCTCGTGGCAGAACCGCCAGCTTTTCCCCATCAAGTAGGCTGCCTTCTGGGGTAAAACCGGCGCCATGGTGCACCGGCTGCTCCGCCGCCTCGCGCTCGTCTTCGCGCTCGTCTTCGCCTTCACCGCGGTCGCGCCGGCGGTCGCCGTGGCGATGGAACGCACGGCGGTCGTCTCCGCCGTCGACGTCCTCCGCCCGGGCGGCGGGCAGAACTACAGCGGCGGCGGGGGCGGTGGCAGCCGCTCCGGTGGCGGCGGCGGCTACTCCGGCGGCGGCTACTCCGGCGGCGGCTCCTACCGCTCCGGCTCCTCCTCGGGTGGCGGCGGCGGGAGCATGAGCGCCGGCGGGATGTTCGTGCTCTTCATCGTCGCCGTCGTCGTGATCATCGTCTCGGTCGCGGCGAACTCGGGCAAGCGCCAGAACAACGCCGTCCGCTCCGCGATCCTGTCGGCCCAGTTCGATCAGGCCGCGCGCAGCCGCCGGAGCGCCTCGATCGACGTGCTCCGCCAGCGCGACCCCAACTTGACCGAGGCGAGCATCGTCGACCGCGTGCGGCGCATGAGCGACTTCCTGCGCGACGCGTGGATGGCCGGCAACATGGGGCCGGCACGCGCCTTCGTCTCCGACGGCGTCTACAGCCGCTTCCAAGTACAGCTCGCGCTCATGCAGCAAGAGGGCGTACGCAACGTGATGAGCGACACCGCGGTCCTCTACGTCACGGTCGAGGCGGTCGAGTCGAACCCGCCGTTCGACGTCGTCCACGTGCGCTTCACCGCGCAGGCCCGCGACGTCACGGTGCCGCTGAACGCGACGCAGCAGCAGATCCAGGCCGAGCTCGCGAACGCGCCGATCGCGCCGTACACCGAGATCTGGACGCTCGTGCGCAAGCAGGGCGCGCAGTCCAAGCTCGATCCGTCCCAGGTCGGGCGCGCGTGCCCGAGCTGCGGGGCGCCGTTCCAGGTCGGCGGCGAGATCGTCACCTGCACCCACTGCAAGGCGCTCGTGTGCTCGGGCGAGTTCGACTGGGTGCTCGCCGAGATCACGCAGCTCGAGGAGTGGCACCCCACGTCGGCCGAGCCGGTGTTCGGGCTCGCGTCGCTCCGCGAGAGCGACCTCGGGACGACGCGCGAGACGCTCGAAGATCGCGCGAGCTACCTCTTCTGGAAGTGGATCCAATCGGGCCGCACCGGCAGCCCCGCGCCGCTCCGCAAAGCCGCGACCGACGCGATCGTCGCGCGCGGGGGCGACGGCGCCAACCAGGTCGCGCAAGCGCGCGACATCGCCGTCGGCGGGGTGAACCTGCGCTTCGTCGATCTCGGGCTCGGCGAAGCTCGCGGCGAAGCCCAGGACTACGCGTACGTCGACGTCTTCTGGTCCGCGCGCTACGGCGGCAACGCAGCCCCCTTCCCGCGCCAGAACATGCTGCGCCTCGCGCGGAAGAGCGGTGCGAGCGCGAAGCTCTCGATGTCGGCGGTGCTCTGCCCGAACTGCGGCGCCCCGCTCGCCGAGACCGACGATCCGAAGTGCGCCCACTGCAGCCAACCGATCGTCGCGAGCGGCAACGTGTGGGCGCTCGACGGCGTGCTCCCCGCGGGCTCCGCGCAGCCGCGCCACCGGGGGACGCAAGCTGCGCTCTCGGAGGCGTTCGTTCCGGACGTGCGCGATCCGCGCGAGCGCAAGGTGCTGTTCACGCAGATGGCGCAGCTCATGGCGCGGAGCGGCGGGCTCCAGCGCGACGAGAAGCGGCTCCTCACGCTCATCGCGGCGCGATGGAGCATCGACGACGCGCTCCTCGCGAAGGCGCTCGACGGCAAGCTCGGCACGTTGGCCGAGGCGGGCCCCGTCGCATCGCCCGAGTGGTTCCTCGCCGGGCTCGTGGGCGCGGCGCTCGTCGACGGGAACGTGGACGCGAAGGAGATGGAGACGCTCCAGCGCGCGTGCACCGCGCTGAACCTCTCGCCGCAGGTGCTCGAGCAGCAGCTCGCTGCGGCGAAGCAGCGGCTCGGCCTCCGGAGCTGAGGCGACTCAGAGATCGAGGTCGGACGGCGTCGCTTTCTTCGCGGGCACGCGCCGGAGCGCCTCGGCGTGGAGCTTCTTCACGACCTCGAGGCGCTCGCGCGCAATCGGGAGGTACATCGTGTCGCCGGCGCGCTCCGCCTCGATGACGTACAGCCCGTACTCGATCTCCGACTGGCCGTAGTAGCGGGCGACGTCGCCCGGTGCGGTGGCCGAGAGCGCCTTCTGCCTCCAGCCGACGGCCCGGTACCAGTGAGCGTCGAACTTGGGCACGAAGAACACTTCGTCGTTGATCTCGGGCGTCACGAGGATCAACGCCGGGTCGGTCATGAGGGCGAAGCGCGCCGCCTCGAGCCCGCCGCGCGGATCGCGGTAGCGGTCGAGGGCCACCGCGAGGCCCCAATACGCCGACGCGACCGTGCGACCCGCGCCCGCGATCGCCGATGCGTTCGAGATGACCTCGCGGTAGCCGTCGATCGCTTCGGTGAGTCGACCGAGCCGCATGTAGCCCTCGGCGCGGTTCATCAGCACGACGGCCCGCTGCTCGGGATCGGACTCCAGCGGGAGCTCGAACGCGTAGGCGGCGATCTCGTCCTCGGTGCGCTCCGCCTTGGCGTAGACGAGCGCGAGCGTGAAGCACGCGCGAGCGCGGCTCGCGTCCCCCAAGCGCGCGTCGGCACAGAGCGCCTTCGCGAGCGGCAGCATCTCGGAGTCCCGCTCCTCGCGGAGGTACTCGTGCCGCGCCCGGTAGACGTCCAAGAGGTCGTTCTGGAGGATCGGGTCGGTGCCGGTTTCGGCGTGCGCACGCGCGAGCTCGGTCAACGCCGCATCCAGGTAGAGCCGCTTCACGCCGCGCGGGTCGACGATGGTCACCCGCCTCTCGAGCTCGACGAGCGCAAGCACCTGCCGGACGCGAAGGTGCAGCTCCCAGCGCTCGCCGAGCGTCGGGTCCTTCACCTTGTCCCACGCGTTCGGGGGCGTGTCCGCTCGAGCAGCACCCGCGCCCACGAGCGCGACGACACCGAAGGCGAGCGCGGTGAGAGCGCGGAGCCTCCCCATCCTCACCTCCGCGGCGGCGGCGGCTGGGCCGGGCCCGCCGGCCGCGCGCTCGCGCTCGCTCCGGGTCGAGGCGCGGCGTTGCCGGCACGCCCCTTCGCGTGCTCGACCCACGCGCCGTTCCCGGCGGCAGCGGCGTAGCGCGCCCACGCCTCTTTCGCGCGCGGCGCGTCCGTCGGCTCGAGCCCGATCGCGACCATCGCGTCGACCTCGATCGCCATCGGCCCCAAGGCTTCCTTCGCGCGGCCGTCGTTCACGATCGTCCGCGCGTCGGCGCGGGCGCGCTCGTCGAGGATGGCCTTCGCCTCGTCCCGGTTGCCCGAGCGATCGAGCGCGAGCGCCAACGCGAGCGTCGTCAGCGTGGCCGCGTAGTCCTGCGCCTCGCGCCGTGCCTGGCGCAGCGCCACGATCGCGTCGTCGAGCCCGGTCGGCCCCTTCGCCATCGCGAGGAGCCCCGCCTCGAGATAGACCAGCCCGCGGTCGCTCGCCGTCAGCGCCGACGCGCGCGGCAGGAGCGCGCGGAACGCGTCCCGCGCGTCTTGCTCGTGCCCGCTCCGAGACGCGGCGCGGGCGAACGCGAGCAGTGCGACCGGGTCTTCGACCGCGTTCGCGTCGCGCTTCTTCGCCTCGATGAAGGACTGGTAGCTCTCCTCGTACTGGAGGAGCTTCATCTGCGCGCGCCCGCGCAGCACGAGCGGCGCCGCGCGCCCCGGGTTGGTCCGCTCGGCCTCGTTGGCGATCCCGACGACCTCGCGCGCCATGCTGGCGTTCGCGGCGAGCTTCGCCGCGCCACTCGCGAGGAGATCACAATAGCGCCGGAGCTCCGGGTGCTTCGCGCGCTCCCAGACGTTGGTGCCTTCACGCCCACCCGAGCCGCACTCGGGCGCGAGCGCCGGGCCACCGGTTCCGAGCTGGAGGACGACGAGGAGCGGAAAGAGCATCTTCAGCTAGCGTAGCGCCTTTTGGGGGCGGAGCGCGCCGTCAGCCGAACGGATCCTTCGTCACGATCGTCTCTTCGCGCCGGTAGCCCACGCTCACGATGTTCGCCGGGCATCCGGCCGCTTCTTCGATGAGCGCGAGGTATTTGCGCGCCGCCGTCGGAAGATCCGCGAGCGACCGCGCGTTACCGAGGGCCTCGGTCCAGCCTGGGAGGGTCGTGTAGATCGGCCGGGCGCGTCCGAGCTCCGCTGCCGGCAGCTCGTCGACGCGACCGTGCGGCGTGTCGTACGCGACGCAGACCTGGAGCTCGGGGATGCCCGTGAGCACGTCGAGCTTGGTGATCGCGAGGCCGTCGAGCCCGTTGATGCGAGCCGCGTAGCGGAGCGCCGGGAGATCGAGCCAACCCGTGCGGCGCGGACGCCCCGTGACCGAGCCGTACTCGGCGCCGACGCTCCGGAGGCGCTCGCCGATCGCGTCGTCCAGCTCGGTCGGGAACGGACCGCCACCCACGCGCGTGCAGTACGCCTTCACGAGGCCGATCACCGCGTCGATCCGCGACGGACCGACGCCCGCGCCCGTGCACGCGCCACCGGCCGCTGCGCTCGAGGAGGTGACGAACGGGTAGGTCCCGTGGTCGACGTCGAGCAGGGTGCCTTGCGCGCCCTCGAGCACGACGCGCTTCTTCTCGGCGATCGCACGCCCGACGAGCTGCGACGTGTCCGCGAGGAGCGGGACGATCTGCTCGGCGAGCGGCGCGACCTGCTCGTGAACCTCCTTCACGCTCGGGACGGTGCCCCCGAGCGCGCGGATCGTGGGCGCCCACGCCGCGAGGGCGTCCTCGACCAGCGCATCGAGCGCGGAGAGATCGCGGAGCGCACCGAGCGGGATGCCGCGCCGGGCCGCCTTGTCCTCGTAGCAAGGACCGACGCCGCGCTTGGTCGTCCCGATCGCGCCTTTGCCCTGCTCGCGCAGGCCGTCGACGAGGATGTGGTACGGGAGGATCGCGTGAGCGCGCTCGGAGACGCGGAGCGAGCGCACGTGGGCGTGCCCGCGCTTCTCGAGCTCCTCGATCTCGCCGACGAGCCGCGCCGGATCGACGACCATGCCTTGGGCGAGCACGCACGTCGTCTTCGGGCGGAGAATGCCGCTCGGGATGAGCCGGACGATCACCTTGTCGTCACCGACGACGAGCGTGTGCCCTGCGTTGGGACCGCCGGCGTAGCGGACGACGAAGTCCGCGTGCTCGGTGAGGATGTCGACGACCTTCCCCTTGCCTTCGTCCCCCCACTGCGCTCCTACGACGATGACCGCCGACATCCGCTCACGCTCCGCTTTCGTTCGTACCGTTCGTGCCGTTCTTCGCGACGAGCGACGAAGCAGCGGCCGCATTCCACGCGATCCGGGCGCCGGTCGCAAGCTCGCGCAGCGAATCGCCCTCCAGAATGTGGGAGAAGCCCCACGCCGCCGCATACGCGCCGGCATCGGAGCCTTCGTGCGCGACCGCGGGGACCCCACGCCCGCGGAGCAGCTCGAGCGCAGGGCGCGCCACGCTCGCGCTCGCAGCGACCAACACCCGCGCCGGCCGGAGCGCCGGACCCGCCTGATGTGCCACGGCCGCGCGGAGGGCGTCGAGCTCGACGGAGAACCCCACCGCGCCGAGCGGCCGCCCGAACGCGCCGACCAGCTCGTCGTAGCGGCCGCCCCCGCCGACCGCCCGCGGGGCGCCGTCGGCGAAGACGTGGAAGCGGAGCCCCGTGTAGTAGGACCAGCCGCGGATCTCGCCGAAGTCGAGGGCGACCGGGAGCCCCCGCTCGCGCGCGGCGCCGAACAGCGACGCGAGGCGCTCGACGAAGGGCGCCGCGGCCGTACCGGCGAGCGCCTTCCGCGCCGCCGCGAGAGCTTCGTCGCCGCCCGCGACGTGGACGAGCTCCGCGAGCGGCGAGCTCGCCCCATTTGCAGTCTGCAATATTCGCCGGATCTCCGGCTCGTCGCGGCGCGCGAACGCATCACCGAGCTCTTCGGTCGCCGCCGGCGGGAGCGGCGCCAGGAGCGCGCGCAGGATCGCGGCGTCGCCCATGTCGAGCGTGAACCGCTCGATCCCCGCCGCGCGCAGCGTCGCCGCAGCGACGTCGAGGAGCTCGAGATCGCCGCCCCCGAGGAGCTCCACGCCGAACTGCGCGAGCGCGAGCGCCCGGTTGCCCTGGCGGCGGAGGACCGTTCCCTCGTACGCGACGCGGATCGGAGGCGGCCGCTCGCGGAGGCGCGTGGCGACGAGGCGCGCCACCTGCGGCGTCATGTCCGGGCGGAGCGCGACGACGCCGCCCGTCTCCGGCTCGACGAAGCGGAGGAGCTCTTCGCGCGCGAGGCGCCCGAGCCCCCGCTCGAGCACGGACTCGAACTCGAACGCCGGCAGCGTGACGAGCTCGTAACCATGCAGCGCGACCGCGCTCTCGAGGCGGCGGACGAGCGCGCGGCGAGCGCGGGTCTCGTCGGGGAGGACGTCCCGCATCCCGGTGGGGAGCGTTCGCTCGCGATCGGCGGCCATGCGGCGCGGAGCTTAGCGCATCGCCGGATTGACGGGGGCAGCGACGGCGCGTAGCGATGAAGCGTGCGCCTCCGCCATGCGCTCGGGCTGCTCGTGCTGGTGTCGCTGGCGCTCGCGTGCGGCGCGCAGCCCGCGCGCCCGCGGACGCCGCCCGTCCCCGCGCTCGACGACGCGCCGCCCGCGGCGACGACGCTTCGGCTGTCGCCGTCGATCACGTTGGACGGCCAGGAGCTCTCGCTCCGCGTCGACCCGCGCGAGGAAACGTTCTCGGGATCGACCGTGATTCACGTGACGCTCGCGGAGCCGTCGTCGCAGCTCGTGCTCCACGGGCGCGACCTGGAGCTCGGGCGCGCGACGGCCGGTGATGCGAAGGGCGTCGTGACCGCGCGCGTCCGCACGCGCCGCGCGCTGGGCGGGCGCGAAGCCGACGAGGAGCTCGTCCTCGACGTACCGCGGCCGCTCGCCGGCGCGGTCACGCTCGAGCTCGCGTGGACGGCTCCGTTCGCGAAGCTCCGCGGCCTCTACCGCGTGAAGGTCGACGACGACTGGTATGCGTTCACGCAGCTCGAGGCGGTCGACGCACGCCGCATGTTCCCGAGCTTCGACGAGCCGCGCTTCAAGGCGCCCTGGACGATCGCGGTGGAGGTCCCGGCCGGGATGAGCGCGTACGGCAACGCCCCGCTCGTGCGGACCGAAGCCGCGCCCGGCGGGTTCGTCCGCCACGTCTTCGAGAAGACGGCCCCTCTCCCCTCGTACCTCGTGGCGCTCGCGATCGGAAACCTCGACGCCATCCCGTTCGAAGGAGAGCCGGGTGGGCCACCGCTTCGCCTCCTGGCGCCGCGCCACCACGCGCAGGAGGGCGTCGCCGTTCTCGAAGAGGCGCGCGCCATGCTCGGGTGGCTCGCGCGCACGACGGGGCTCTCCCACCCCTACCCGAAGCTCGATCTCGTCGCCGTCCCCGACTTCGGTCCCGGCGCGATGGAGAACCCGGGCCTCGTCACGTTCCGCGAGGAGCTCTTGCTCTCCGATCACGCCCCCCTTGCCGTCCGCCGCCGGCGCTCGGGGATCCTCGCGCACGAGCTCTCGCACCTCTGGTTCGGCGATCTCGTCACGATGAAGTGGTGGGACGATCTCTGGCTCAACGAGTCGTTCGCGACCTGGATGGGCGCGCGCGTGACGGACGCGGTCCATCCCGGCTTCGGCGCGCGGCTCGAGCTCGTCGGCTGGAAGCTCGATGCGATGGGCTCCGACGAGCTCCCCTCGGCGCGGCCGGTGCGGCTCCCCGTCGAGACGAGCGACGCGATCCACGAAGCGGGCGGGTGGAGCGCCTACTCGAAGGGGGCCTCCATCCTCGCGATGCTCGAGGCGTGGATGACGTCGGCCACCTTCGACGACGCGCTCCACCGCTACCTCGAGGCCCACCGCCACGGAAACGCCGTCGCGGCGGATCTGTTCGCGGCGCTGGATGCCGTGACCGCGCCGGGAGCCGCCAAACCGAGCGCGTTCGTCCCCGCCTACTTCGATCGCACGGGCGTGCCGACCGTGACCGCAACGGCGACGTGCAACGCGAAGACGAACGTGACCCAGCTCGCGCTCCGCGCCGATCCGAGTGACTGGAGCGTCCCCGTCTGCGCGAGCGCGGGCGCGTCGCGCGAGTGCGCGCTCGTGCAGGCGGGCGCAGGAGCATTGCGGCTCCCGGCCTGCGGGGCGTACTGGGGGAACGCTGCCGAAACCGGCTACTACCGCTTCGTCGGCGACGCTGCCGCGCGACCCGCGACCGACGTCGAGCGGATGGCCGCGCTCTCCGGCGCGTGGGCGCTCGTCGAGCGCGGCAAGAGCGACGTGTCCGCGTTCCTCGACGCGGCCCAGCGCGCACGGCTCGAAGGCGAGCCCTCGCGCGTCGTCCTCGACCGCGCGATCGCGACGCTCGGTGTCGTGATGGATCGGGCCGTCTCGGACGAGGCAACCGTCGCGTTCCAGCGGAGCGTGCGACGTTGGCTCGGCCCGCGCCTCAAAGCCCTCGGCTTCGCTACGCGCGCTGGCGAGAGCGACGACGACCGATTGCTTCGCGCGTCACTCTTCGGGGCGCTGTGGGATCTCGGGCGCGATCCGGCGGTCGCGGCGGCAGCCGAGCCCTTGGCGAAGACGTGGCTCGACGATCCCGCTCGCGCGGACCCCGAGCTCGCCCCGATCGCCGTTCGCATCTCCGCCGCCGCGGGCGGTTGCGCGACCTTCGGCGTGCTCCGCGCACGCCTCGCCCCCGCGGCTCACCTCGGTGCTACGCAGCGCACGGTCGTCCTCGGTGCGCTCGCCTCGCTGCCACCGAGCTGCGTCGGCGAAACCTTCGAGCTCGTGGCCGGCGGGGGCATCCAACCGAGCGAGTTCCGCTACGTCTGGGGCGCGCTCGGGCGAACGCGCGAAGGACGCGCGCTCGGCGCGAAGTTCGTCCGCGCGCACTTCGAGGAGCTGCGGAAGGTACTCGGCGCGGTCTCCGGTCTCGCCGGCACGATCGGCTGGGCGTGCGATCCGACCGAGCAGGCCGCGGCCGTCGCGTTCTTCCAGCCCAAGCTCGCCACCTTCGAGGGCATGCAGCGCAGCTTCGACGAAGGGCTCGAGACGAGCCGTCGCTGCGTCGCGCTCCGCGCACGAGAGTCGAGCGCGGCGGCGGCGTGGCTCGCCGCGCACTGAGCGCGGGCTCGATTCAGGCGAGCGCGGCTTCGCGCCCGACGTCGGTGTCCTCGAGCAGCGCCCGCAGGCGCGTGCGCGCGCGGTGGAGCCGCGAGCGAACCGCGCTCTCGGTGATCGCGAAGCGATCGGCGATCTCCTGGAGCCCGAGATCGAGGTGGTAGTGCGCGACGACCACGTCGCGGTAGTCGTCGGGGAGCTCCGCGAGCGCGTTGCGCACACTGGCCGCCCGCTCGTGGTGCTCGGCGCCGACGTCGCCGCGCTCGAGGTCGCGGTCCGCTTGCTCGGCGACCGTGGGGAGCGCGTCGAGATCTTCGACGTCGAGCCCGAACGCGAGGCGCGCCTTGTGGCGGCGCTGCGAGCGCATCAGCATGAGCGCTTCGTTGGCGGTAACGCGAAAGAGCCAGGTCGAGAAGTTCGACTCGCCGCGGAACGAGCCGATGCGGCGGAGCACCTGCATCAGCGTCGCCTGGAGGAGGTCGCGCCGGTCTTCGTCGCTCACCGGGTAGCGCAGGAGCTGGCGTTCCACGTGGGGGCGAATGGCGGCGACGAGCTGGGATTGGGCGTCGAGGTTTCCCGAAGCAGCGCGCTCGAGGAGGACCGGATCGGGGGTGAAGGCCATGCCGAAGCCCATTGCGAAGGGCATGCCATCCGCTCAATCCGCTCATTCCCCGAGAAATCGCTCATTTCCGAGGACCAAATCGCTCACGGAGCTGTCGGAAATCCTTACAACTGTCTCGGGGACGACGACGGGTCCCCGCCCGTCCCGAGCCAAGCTAGGGCGGATCCGCAGGAACGTCGATCTCCTTCACCCTCGCCCGTTGGGCCTGAAACGCCGAGAAGACGGGCTGAAATCGCGCCTCGTCCAGCGCCAGGTCGTGGGCTTCGTCGGGATCGCTCCCGAGATCGAAGAGTTGGTAGTTCTTCCCGCCCGACCAGAGGAGCTTCATGCCGGGTCCGTCGCCGGTGATGAGCGCCTTCCGCATGAGCGTGTAGGGGCCGACCGGCATGTCGATCCACACGTCCCGCTCCGGCCAGGGGCCGTGCTCGTCGAGCAGATCGGGCGCCATGCTCTGGCCCGAGAGCTCGCCGTCGGGCGCCTTCACGCCGAACAAGTCCAGAAGGGTCGGTACGACGTCGACCGCGCTCCGCTTCACCGGCACGCGGTGCGGCGCGACCTCGGGCACGTAGACGAGGAGCGGAACGCGCACGAGCGGCTCCCAGATCTCGATCCCGTGCCAGCTCATGCCGTGCTCGCCGAACGCCTCGCCGTGATCGCTCGTGACGACGATCGCGGTCGTGCCGGCGAAGGGCGGCTGCATGAGCATGTCGATCACGCGGCCGACGTGCTTGTCGGTGAACCACACCTCGCCGTCGTACGCGGCGCGCGCCGCCGCGACGCCGCCGCGCGAGTCGCCGAGGAAATCCGGCGCGCCGTCGTGCGGCATGTACTGCGCGTGCGGGTCGACGTAGTGGAGCCACATGAAGAAGCGCGCGGGCTTCGGAGCATCCGCGGCCGCGTCCGTCCCGGCTTCGAGAGCGGCTCCCGCGTCGGCGTCGGCTTCCTTGGGCACCATCTTCTTCAAGATGCGGATCGCCGCGTCGGAGAGCTGCGCGCTCGTCACCGACGTGTCGTTGTCCCCCTGCCCGTCCGCCGGCTTCGCCGAGAGGTCCCACTCGTCGATGCCCTGGGTCAAGCCGCTCCACGGCGCGAAGTACCAGTGCGCCGCCGCGCCGAACGTCTTCACGCCCGCTGCCTTGAGGCGCTCGGCGACGAACACGTTCTCGGGCGCGTACTTGTTGAAGTGCCCGCCGTCGCGCAGGGTCTCGCTCGGGTACTTGCCGATCAGGAGCGGGCCGACGCTCTTCCCCGTGTACGAGGCGAGCGAGTACGCGCGCTCGAAGACGGTGGAGCGCTCGGCGAGCCGATCCAGGTTCGGCGTCGTCGCCTTGTCGTAGCCGGCGAACCCCGCGTCGAGGCGGAGCGTGTCGATCGTGATGAGCACGACGTTCAGGTTGGACGGGAACGCCGCCTGCACCTTCGCCGGCGGAGGCCGAACGACCGGCGGCGGCGGGAGCGGAAGATCGGCGCCGTCGCAATCCTGATCGATGCCGTCGCCCGGCACGTCGATCGCGAGCGGCGACATGCTCTTGTCCCGATCGTTGCAATCGCCGCCCCCGAACCAGGGCGACGCGCCGTCGTGATCGCGATCGGTCGCCTTGCGCAGCACGCCGAGCGCGATCTTGCCGAACGGCGCGTGGGCCTCGACCGAGCGCGTGAGCTTCCGGTCGTCGTTCATCGTCTTGGCCGTGCGCGTGAGCCCGGCGAGCGGTGCCGCGACCACGAGGAGCGCGAGGACCGCCCGGAGCGCGATCTTGGGCCGCTGCGCGAAGGCGACCGGAACGAGGTGCGCGGACGCCGCGATCGCGACGAGATCGACGACGGGACGGAGGTCCAGCTCGCCGCGCCGGAGGACGCCGAAGATCGCGAGCGGCGTCGGACCGTCGCCCCCGGTGTCACCCGCCGCGCAGCCGAGCGCGAAGAGCGCGAGCGCGACGCCCACGCCGCCGAGAAGCGTGCGGGACGGATCCAAGAGCCCTGGTCGGTCGTCGGCCGCGGCGACGAGCACCCGCCGCACCGGACCGACGAGGGCGAGCACGACACCGACCGCGAGGCCGACGATGCCGATCGTCGCGAGCCCGAGGAGCAAGCCCGCGGCGGGCGGCGCGCCGTCGGCGAGGAGCCGGCGCGCGAGCGCGGCGATGGCGGTGAGCGCGGCCAGCGCGGCCAGCGCGGCGACTGGCGCGCCAGCGGCCAGGCGCGAGCGCGGAAGAACGTCCATCCGGCGCAGGCGCGCGAGGTGCTCGCTGGGCGACGCCGCGCCCCCGGGCTCGAGGAAGAGCCCGAACACGGCGACTCCGAGCCCCACGAAGAGGGCAGGCACCACGAGGAGCGAGGCATCGGCCAGCGCGAGACCCAGCCACGGCACCCCGCCCTGCTCGGCGGCGCCGCGCGACTCGACGAACGCGACGACGACGGCCCCGACGACCGCGCCTGCGAGCGCGAAGAGCGCGCGTTGGAGCGGAAAGCGGACGAGGCGCGGCGGTGCCCCGCGCGCATCCCCTCCGTTCACGTCGCCTTCAGTCGCCATCGCGCTTCGCCGCTCAGCGACATAGCACCATCACCCCCGGGTTGGGGTCTTCGCGAGCGGGTGGGCCCCGTCGTAGACCCGGAGCAGGTGGTCGATCGAGACGTGCGTATAGCGCTGCGTCGTCGAGAGCGACGCGTGCCCGAGGAGCTCCTGGATCGCGCGGAGGTCCGCGCCGCCGTCGAGCAAGTGCGTGGCGAACGCGTGGCGCATCGCGTGCGGGTGCAGATCGCCACGGCCGGCGCCGGACATGCCGGCGCGCGTGACGAGCCGCTGGATCTCGCGGACGGGCATGCGCCGCCCGCGCCGCGAGACGAAGAGTGCCTTCGGATCGAGCGCGCGCGTCTTCGGATGCGCGAGCTCCGCGCGCCGCGCGAGGTACGCATCCAGCGCGGCCTCGCACTTGGAGCCCAGGGGGACGATGCGCTCCTTGTTGCCCTTGCCGATCACGCGCACCTGGCGCATCCCGCGCTCGAGCGCGCCGAGGTCGAGCGCGCAGAGCTCGCTCACGCGGAGCCCGGAGCCGTAGAGGAGCTCGAGCACCGCCGCGTCCCGAAGTGGGACGACGTCCCCGCGCCCGTCGGGCGTGGGGCTCTCGACGACGCGCGCGGCAGCGTCGGCGGAGAGGAGCGTCGGCATCGGCCGCCGCACCTTGGGGCTCGCGAGCTCGGCGGCGGGGTCGCGCTTCAGGTGCCCCTTGCGCCGCGCCCAGCGGAACATCGATCGCACGGCGGCGAGCTTGCGCGCGACGGTCGTCGCGCTGACCCCGCGCGCAACCTCGCCGAGCCACCCGCGCAGCGCGTAGACGTCGATCCGGTCGAGCGCGACGCCCTTCTTCCGCTCGTCGAGGAACCGCGCGAGGGTCCCGAGATCGCGCCGGTACGCGGCGCGGGTGTGCGGAGAAGCGCGCTTCTCGAACTCGAGGTACCTGGCGAACCCCTCGATGGCCTCGGGAACGGTCAGCACGCTCCTGGACTAGCAGCGCCAACCACGAACGGCCAACTCACCGCTCCCCCTCCCGCTCCCCCTCCCGCTCCCCCTCCCGCTCCCCCTCCCGCTCCCCCTCCCGCTCCTTCTCCCTCCCGCTCCTTCTCCCCTCCCGCTCCTCCTTCTCCCCCTCCCGCTCCTTCTCCCCCTCCCGCTCCTTCTCCCCCTCCCGCTCCTTCTCCCCCTCCCGCCGCCGGTCACGAATCACAAACACCCGGTAAGCCACCCCGCCAAGCACCGCCCCCGCCACGATCCCCACCGGAATACTCCCGAGGATCCAATCCACCAGAAGCCCCCCCGCCTCCTCGACGACGTGCTCCTTCGTCAGCGGCGCGAACGACCCGGTCCGCAGCCGATGCGAGAGCTGCACCTCGGCGAGCACGATCCACGGAAGGATCAGAAAGTTCGAGACCCGCGACCCGAGCCAACAGAACAGCCGGTTCTTCCGGAACAGCGTCGCGAACCCGACCGCGACGAGCCCGTGAAACCCCACCGCGGGCGTGCACCCGGCGAACACGCCGAGCGCAATCGCCCAGGCGAGCTCACGCGGCGAGCCGCGCTCGTTCTTCGCGAGGATCCAGAGCTGCTTGAGCCGCGCCCAGAGACGTCGGAACAGGAGGCCTCAGGCGACGGCCTGGCGGAGCTCCTCCACCGTCTTCGGGATGTCGGCCGTGAGGTTCACCGGGCCGTCGTTCGTGACGAGGATGTCGTCCTCGATCCGAACGCCGATCCCGCGCCACTCCTTCGGCACCTTGTCGTAACCCTCGCCGATGTAGATGCCCGGCTCCACCGTCAGCACCATCCCGGCCTCGAGCTTGCGCGGCTTGCCGTCGACGAAATAGGAGCCCACGTCGTGCACATCCATGCCGAGCCAGTGGCTCGTGCGATGCATGTAAAACGGCTTGTAAGCTTCCTTTTCGATTAGGGTTTTCACGTCACCCTCGAGCAGGCCGAGCGCGACGAGCCCCTTCGTGATCACCTCGACGCTCGCGGTGTGCACTTCGTCGATCGAACCGCCCACGCGCGTCTTCTCGATGCTCGCGAGCTGCGCGTCGAGCACGAGCTGATAGATCGCTTCCTGCTCCTTCGTGAACTTGCCGCTCACGGGGAACGTGCGCGTCACGTCGCTCGCGTAGTAGCCGTACTCGCACCCCGCATCGATGAGGAGCAGGTCACCCTCCTCCATCTTGCGGTTGTTCTGGCGGTAGTGGAGCACCGTCGCGTTCACGCCCGAGCCCACGATGCTTCCATAAGCGGGCCGCTCGGAGCCGCGGCGGCGGAACGTCTCGAGAATGAGAGCTTCCACTTCGTACTCGAACATGCCGGGGCGCGCCGCCGCCATCGCACGGACGTGCGCGTCGCGCGTGATCTCGGCCGCCTTCTTCATCGCATCGAGATCCTCGGACCCCTTGATGAGACGCATCTCGTGGAGGATGGTCGCCGGGTCGACGATCTCCATCGGCCACGTGATTCCCGTGCGCCCGCGGCGGCGCGTGGCGTCGAGCGCCTCGAACACCTTGTCGTCGAACGCGCGGTCGCGCCCGAGGCGGTAGAAGAGCGTGCGCTGGTTCCCGAGGAGCTTCGGGAGCTCCTCGGCGAGCTCGCTGATCTTGAACGCATCGTTTGCGCCGAAGATGGACTTCGCGCCGTCGACACCGGCGCGCGGGCCGTCCCAGATCTCGCGCTCGGGATCGCGCGGGCGCACGAAGAGCGTGGCCTTCCGATCCTTCGCCGAGAGGACGAGGACGCTGCCCGGCTCGTCGAAGCCGGTCAGGTAGAACAGATCCGAGTCCTGCCGATACTCGTGATCCACGTCGTTGTTCCGGATGTAGACCGGCGCGGACGGGAGGACGGCGATCGCATTTTCACTGCGAGCGGTCATCGCGTCCATGAAGAGGGCACGGCGGCGGGCGTAGAGCTCTTGGTGGCAGGCGTGCATGAGTGCTTCGCTATTTGTTCGCGTCCTCTGGCCGAACGTCAAGCGGCACGACAAAAGTTGGCCGGATCCCTCGGACCTCGGGACAATTCGCTCATGCAAGAGATCCCGGAGCGCCGCCGCCGCCGAAGTGCCGACCCCCTCGTCGCCCTTCACTACCAGCTGTCCCACGCGCGGAACGAGGCCGCCTACGACACGATCGTGGTCGCCGACCGAGCGGGTGTCGTCGTCGCCGGGGCCGGTTCCTGGGCCGCTTGCGAAGAGCTCGCCGCCTACGCTCCCCTCCTCGAGGCCGGCTCGTTCGGCGAGAGCGCACGCATCGCGGAGCTCCGCGACCGCGTGACGATGCACACCGTCGACGTCGGTGGGGACACCGTTCTCCTCTGCGCGCTTGCGTCCGGCTCCGCCAGCAACACCCCCGACGTGCTCGGTCGGGCGGCGGCGGGGATCTCGCGAATCCTCGCCCACTGACACCCACTTTGTAGGCAAACGCGCGGCCTGGCCAGTGTGGAGCGAATGCTCCGCCCGTGCTGGAGAACCGCGCGTTTTTTCTTTCTTTTCCGCCTTGATCGAGCTTGCACGCTCGCACGCCAGATCGTTAGCTACGCCCGCGCGCTGGGGAGAGCTGGGGAGCTCGTCGGGCGCGATCTGGAGCGGTCCATGACGAAGCGTGCTCTTTTTCTTTCCATCGCGGGTTCGGTTCTCATCTACGCGTGCGGTGGCACCACCACCGACAACCCCACCCCGCCGACGGACGACGCGGGCACCGACGCGGCGGACCCGGATGCCGCGGTCGACGCGGGCCCGGCCAAGTACCCCGCCGATCACCAGCCCCTGCCCCAGGTCGACTACCACGGCGGGCGCGTGCTCGACGCGATGAAGATCGTCACGGTCACCTTCGCGAGCGACGACCAGACGCTCGTCGGTCGCCTCAACACGTTCGGCGACACGATCACGTCGACGCCGTGGTGGAAGGAGACGACCTCCGAGTACTGCGCGCAGCCCAAGGGCACGCCCTGCGTCGGCCCCGGGACGGGCGGCGGTCACGTCTCCATCACCGAAGCACCGGCGGCGGCCTACACCGACTCGTCGTCGACCGATCCGTCGACGATCAAGGACCTCATCAAGGCCAAGGTCGCCGACAAGACGTTCCCCGACCCGACGGACAACACGCTCTACGCGCTGTATTTCCCGAAGGGCGTCAACGTCACGCTCGACGGCTCGCAGAGCTGCAACAGCTTCGGCGCGTACCACAACACGGTGTCGCTCACGAACGCCAAGAACGAGCTGGTCGTGGTCGCGTACGCGATCATGCCGCGCTGCGGGGGCGAAGCGACGACGACCACGTCCGCGAGCCACGAGTTCGTCGAGGCAGCCACCGATCCGGACGTCGGCCTCAACCTGCTCTCGTACTACATGACGAGCTCGCTCTGGGCGGTGGCCGGCGGCGAAGTCGGTGACCTCTGCGTCGACTTCGCGGGCGGGAACGACAAAATCCAAGAGTCCGGCTTCACGGTCCAGCGCTCGTGGTCCAACCTGAGCGCGGCCGCCAGCCACGACCCGTGCGTCCCCATCCCCGCGGGCTCGGTCTATTTCAACGCCGCGCCGCGCGTGAAGAAGATCGTCCTCAAGGCGCAGGGCGACACGGCCACCGTCGACGTCGATGCGTTCTCCGACGCCCCCACCGCCGACTGGCAGCTCTCGGCGATCGACTTCGCCCAGTTCCAGGGCCAGAGCTCGGCGCTGAGCTTCGCGATCGACAACAAGACCGTCAACAACGGCACCCACGCCGTGGTCACGGTCACCGCGACCAAGACCCCGCCGAGCCAGGGCGGCTTCGCGATCATCTCGCGGCAGGGCCAGACCACGCACTTCTGGCCGGTCGAAGTCCGGCGCAACTGAGCTGGGCCCGCTATCCTTGGGTGAGATGACCCAGGGACTCGAGTCGACCACCGTCGTGGGATGCCCGCACGCCGAGCGCTGCGGCGGCTGCCCCGTGATCGGCCTCGGGTACGACGCGCAGCTCGGGCTGAAGCGCGGGCGCGTGGTGCAGGCCATCGGCCGGTATCGCGCGCTCGAGCTCACCTACACCGAGGCGACGCTCCCGGCCGATCCGATCACCGGCTACCGCACGCGCGCGAAGCTCATCGTCGGCCCGCGCGGCGAGGTGGGGCTCTTCGCCAAGGGCGGGGGCCACCTCGTCGTCGACATCCCCGAGTGCCGGGTCCTCGCGCCCGTCCTCGCCCGCGTCGCTTCCCTCCTCCGCTCGCGCCTCGCGGGTCCGGCGGCCGGGCTCGTGGGGGTGGGTGATGCGCGCGGCGCCCTCCTGCGCGCGGTGGATCTGCGCGAGATCGTCGACAAGGGCGGCGAGCGGCGCGTCCTCGTCACGCTCGTCGCGCGCGCGCACGGCGAGGCCGAGCGCGCGGAGCTCTGCGCCGAGGCCGACGCGCTGCGAACGGCCGCCCCCGAGATCCTCGGCGTCGCGCTGAACGTGCAGGGCGAAGGGCCTCAGATCCTCGGCGGCGAGACGATCCACGTCGCCGGCGCCGACGGGGCCGCCGATCACCTCGGCGAATCGATGCACTATGCAACGTTCGGCTCGTTCGTGCAGGCGCACCGGAGCCAGGCCGCGCGGATCCATCGGCTCCTCGGCGATGCGCTGCGGATCGAGAGCGGCACCCGGATCCTGGACCTCTACGCGGGCTCCGGTGCGATCGCGCTCGCGCTCGCCCGGCGCGGGGCCCACGTGACGGTCGTCGAGGCGTTCGCACCC
Organism: Polyangiaceae bacterium; assembly: GCA_044224495.1. Classification (GTDB taxonomy): domain Bacteria; phylum Myxococcota_A; class Polyangia; order Polyangiales; family Polyangiaceae; genus JBGAKG01. The sequence goes on from JBGAKG010000023.1 coordinate 141,814, forward strand.
GCGGCACGCAGCGCCGAGCGCGCCGCACGCGAGGAAGGCCTCACGGCCGACGTGCTCTGCGCGGAGAGCGCCCATGCGCTCCGCACGCTCGCCGAGCGCGGTGCGCGCTTCGACGCCGTCGTCGTGAACCCGCCTCGGCGCGGGTTGGGGCCCGCGACCCGCGAGGGGCTCGCGCGCCTCGATGCGTCCACCATCGCGTACGTCTCCTGCGATCCGGAGACGCTCGCGCGGGACCTGGATCACCTCGATCGCCTCGGCTGGCGGACGCTCCGCGCGCAGCCGCTCGACATGATCCCGCTCACCGAAGAGGTGGAGACCGTGGTGATCCTCGGCCGCGCGCAGGCGCCGCGGCCGCAGGTCCTGTTCGAGAGCGAGACGCTCTTGGCGGTGGAGAAAGCGGCCCACGAGCCGACCCTGCCCGAGGGTGGCTACCAGACGTCCCTGTTCGACCGCGTGCGCGCGCTCCCCGGCGGCGCCACCGCCGTGCCGCTCGTGAAGCTCGACGCCGGCACGAGCGGCGTGGCGCTGTTCGTGAAGCACCAGGCGCACCTCGCCACCTGGCAGCGGGCGCTCGCGCGCGAGGATGCGCGCCGCATCTTCGTCGCCGCGGTGCGCGGCGTCGTCCCCGCGAAGGGCACGATCGCGCGCCCGCTCCGCGAGCCGGATCGCGAGCGCGAGGAGGCCCGCACGCGCTACCGCCGGCTCCTCGTCTCTTCGGGGCACGCGATCGTGCGCGTCATCCCGGAGCAGGCACGCACGCACCAGGTCCGGCGTCACTTCGCGGCGATCGGGCACGCCGTGCTGGGCGACGAGCGCTACGGCCACGCGCCGACGAACCGCTTCTTCGAGGAGAAGCACGGCTTGGATCGCACGTTCCTTCACTGCGTCCGCGTCGAGCTCACCGTCCCCGACGGGCTCGGCGGGGGGCGCCTCACGATCGACTGCCCCGTCCCGGGCGATCTTCGCTCGGTGCTCGAGCGCTTCGGCGGCGCCGACGCGCTCCTCGCGCTCGAGCGCAAGCACGCGCTCGGTGGTCCGTCGAGCATGCCGCCCCAGTCCGGCCCCGTGTCGAGCGGCCCCGACGTGGACGTGATGCGCCCATCGTCGGCCTCGCTCCGCGGCGAGCTCGCGACCGACGACGACGGCTGAAGCTCACGCCGGCGCGAGGATCCCGTCGAGCTCGGCGACGAGGTCCGCGAGCACGCGATCGAGCTCGGCCTCCCGATCCGACGGCGCAGCGACGGTGAGGTCCCCACCCGACTCCGCGAAGACCTGCGCGAGCCCGTCGGACGCTTCGATCACGCCCTTGAAGTAGACGACGTCCGGGGCGCGCAAGACCACGCGCCGGAGAACCATCCCTTCGCCCACCACCGGGGCCACGGCTTTGCGCGCCATCAGTAGAGCGGGTCCGCTGCGGCTTCGTCGGTCGCCGTACGCCGCTCGTCGATGCGCCGCCGCACGTGGCCGACGAGCGCGTCGACGTACGACGCGAACGGCGGGCACGGCTGCTCCGCGAGCAGCTCGCGCGCGGCGGTGCGGTCGTACACGACCGGCGTCGCGAGCGCGTCCAGGAAGGCCCGCGGCGACCGCACGAGGCGCTCGAGCCCCGGGGCGCGGAGCAGTGCCTTCGTCAAGTTCGCGGGGAGGAAGCCGCGCGGGGCACGCCGGCCGCCGGCGCGCGCGACGAGATCGACGACGTCCCGCACGCTCGGCGGGTTCTCCTCGCAAAGGTGAATCGTGCGCCCGATCGCGCGCGGCTCGCGCGAGAGCCGAACGGAGACCTCGGCGAGCCAATCGACCGGCACGACGTGGAGGCGCGCGTCCGCGCGCGTGGGGACCGGCGGGACGACGCCGGGCGGCGCCGCGAGGAGGAGCAGGAAGAGCAGGTACGGGCCGTCGAGCCGCTCGGCCTCGCCCGTCTTCGAGTCCCCGACGACGAACCCGGGGCGGAGCACGACGAGCGGGACCTTGCTCATCGCCGCGCGCGCCATGCGCTCCGCGCGCGCGAGGGTCTCGTCGACGACGCTCGGGAACCGCTGCCCGCAGTCGAGCTCCTCCTCCCGGACGAGCCCCACCCGATCGCCGGAGACGCTCGCGGACGAGTGCACCACGCACGCACGGAGCGACGTGGCCGCTTCCGCGAGCTCGAGCACCTCCCGCATCGCGCCCACGTTGAGGTACTCGGCCGCGCGCCGATCGGCGCCCGGGTAGCTCACTTGGGCGGCGTGGTGGATGACGTCCACCTCGCGCGCGAGCATCCGGAACTCCGCGCCGGAGAGCCCCATGTCGATCGCGCCCGCATCACCGGCGATCACGTTGACCGCGCTTCGCTTCGGCTCCGGCAGGCGCGCGAGGGCGTCCTCGCACGCGCTGCGGAGCTTCTCGTGCACGATCGCATGGACGCGAACGCCCTTCCCCGCCGGCGCGTGCGCGTCGTCGAGGAGGACGTCGAGGATGCGCGCCGCCCGGAACGACGGGAAGCCGAGGAGGAGCGACGTCTCGGGCTTCACGGACCGCAGTAGTGCTGCCCGACGTTCAGGAGCCAGTTCCCGAAGTTGCCGGTCGGCTGGCAGAAGCTCGCCTGCGGCTGCTGGAGCGCCTGGATCGCGCACTGGGTCTGGAGGAAGTAGCTCTGGCACTGGCCGCCCTGGCGCACCTGCGTGCGGCACTGCGTCACCGTGTTCGACGGGCACTGCGAGCAGCTCGTGTCCTGGCAGTTCGTGGCGCAGCCGGTGTTGCGGTTGCACTGCGGGCTCACGAACGGCGAGACGCAGTTGTAGATGCCCGTGCCCTCGAAGAAGCCGTAGTTGAACGGGTTGAGGCACTTGCCACAGGCCGGCTTGATCGAGTTGATCGTGCTGAAGAACTGGTTGCAGGAGAACGAGCCTTGGCCGCCGTTGTTGCAGGCGTTCTGCGCGTCCTGGAGGTCCTGGATCGAGCAGAGGCCCTTCGTCACCGCGAGCTGCGGCGTCGTCACGTTGAGCGGGCAGCTCGGGTAGGCCGCCGGGCACGTCGACTGCTGGTTGTTGCAGACGCGCGGGTTCGCGCTCGTGTTGCAGAAGCTGCTCTGCGCGGTGCAGTCCGCGCACGCCGCGCCGCCGGAGCCGCAGCGGTTGTTCGTGAACCCGGCGAAGCAGGTGTTGTTCTGGCAGCAGCCGCTCGCGCAGTTCGACGAGTTGCAGGTCGGCGTGACGACGCACGCGCCCGACTGGCACGTGCCGTTCGACAGCGCGCAGTTCTGGCAGGCCTTGCCCTGGATGCCGCACGTGGTGTCGGACGAGGGCAGGCAGTTGTTGCCCTGGCAGCATCCGTTGGGGCACGTCTGCGCGGTGCAGGTCGGGGGCGGGCCATCGCAGGCGCCGGAGGTGGCGTTGCAGGTCTGGCCCTTGGACGAGCAGTCGGTGCAGAGGAGACCGCCCTTGCCGCATGCCTTCCCATCCGTGCCGCCGAGGCAGGTGTCACCGAGGCAGCAGCCCTTGCAGTTCTGCGGGCCGCACTTGGGGGCGGCGCACTTCTTGGTGGTCTGATCGCAGATCTGGCCCGATTGGAAGCAGTCGGCGCACTTGATGCCGCCGGTGCCGCACGCGTTGGAGGAGCCGCCGCTCACGCAGACGCCCTGCCCGTTGAGGTCGAAGCAGCAGCCCGACGGACAGCTCAACGCATCGCAACCGGGGAGATCCTTCGCGCATTGGCGCAGGTTGGGGTCGCAGTAGTCGAAGCCGCTCGCGCCGCAGTCCTCGCACTTGCCGCCGGCCACGCCGCACGCGTTGAAGTCGCTGCCCACGCGGCACTGGCCGCTCGCATCGCAACAGCCGTTCGGGCACGTGAGCGGGCTGCAGGTCCCGCCGTCGCCGGTGTTCTGATCGTTCACGACGTCGACGCTGGCGTCGGAGGGGAGATAGTCGTCGAGCCCGGAGCGCCCGCAGCCGGCGGCTGCAACGACGGCGCAAGCGGCGGTGGCGACGACGAGAGCGCGAACGAAGGACAAGGTGGACATACGTGAGCCTTTGGCATGGGCGGACCGCCGTCGAGGACGAACGGAAAACCGCAGTCCCATGGTACCGCGGTCGCTCCGCGATGGCACGCAATCTGCGCCGCGGATTGCGGCAAATCACGGTTTCCGAGTTGCCGGTCGCCGCGTCAGTGGCCCCGCAGCCGACGGATGCCGAAGCCCGCCACCAGGAAGAACGCGAGGACCAGCACGATGGAGGCGCCGACGGGCCACGTCACGATGTGGCCGACCATGAACCCCACGACGACGCCGGCCACGCCGAACCCCATCGCCCACCCCACCAGCCCCCCCAGCGACCGCCCGAGGAAGCGCGCGGTGGCCGGCGGGATGACGAGGAACGCACTGACGAGCACGACCCCGGCGAGGCGGATCGCGGCGACGACGACGGCGGCCAGGAGCGCCAAGAGGGCGCTCTCGAGCCACCCGACGTGGATGCCGGAGAGGCGCGCGAGCTCCTCGTCGAACGTCGCGTAGGCCAAATGCGACCAGGTGACGGCGAGGAAGAGCGCCGTCGCGACGGCGACGCCGATCACGATGTAGAGATCGTCGGAGCCAACGAGGAGGATGTTGCCGAAGAGCAGCGACTCCGGATCGAACGTGCCCGTCGTGCGGGGAGCCTTCTTGAGGAGGATGATCCCGAGCGCGAAGCAGACGGCGAAGAGCGCCGCCATCGCGACGTCCGAGCGGAGCCCACCGCGGCGGCGGAGCGCACCGATGCCGATCGACGCGAGCGCGGTGAACGGGATCGCGACGTACAGCGGACTGGTGAGCCCGAGGTACATGCCGAGCGCGATGCCGCCGAACGCCGCGTGCGACAGACCGTCGCCCAGGTACGCGAGGCCGCGCGCGGTGACGAGCACGCCGAGCGCGGCGAGCAGCGCGGCGAGGAGCGCGCCCGCGAAGAGCGCGTGCTGGAACATCGGGATGCCGAGGTAGTCGAACGAGAAGTTCATGGTCCTTCGGTCTGGAGCCGGCGCATGAGCTCGCGAAGAATCGTGCCCGTCGCCTCGAGGCGCAGCATCGCACGATCGCCGTCGCGGCCGACCGCGAAAATCGCCGCGTCGCTCCGCGGCGCAGCGCTCGCGAGCAGCGGACGTGCGACGCCGACGACCACGCCGCGCCCGTGCACGCGCCCGAGCGCTTCCTTCACCCGCGCGTCGTCGCCGAGTCGCTTTCCGCCGCCGAGCAGCGCAGCGGCGGCGGCGGGCGCGTCCTCGGCCGCGGTCGCCACGAGCTCGCCGCGCTGGGCGGTATAGAAGACACCGAGCTTCGGCGGGAGCATCGACCCCGCCGCCCCGGCGTCCCCGGCGGGCTTCGGCGCGCGCCGCGTGACGGTGACGAGGGTGCCGCTGCCGACACCGGGAGCGGTGACCGGTGCGGTCTGGAGCGTCGCGATGTCGAGCGCACCGCGAACGAGGTCACGGAGGCTCCCCGTGTCCGCGCGATGGACGAGCCCGTCGAACGCCTTCGTCGCGCGTGCCTCGTCGGGGACGGTCGTGCGGAGGAAGAACGCCCGCGACGGCGTGAGATCGAAGCCGAGCACGAGCTCGTCGCCGCGGGCTCCCGCCCACGCCGCGAGATCGGCCGTGAGGTCCTTCCGCTCCGCGGCGCCGAGGCGCAGCACGGCTTCGCTCCCGGCGCCGAGATCGTCGGCGGTCTGCGCGCGCTCGGCCGTGTCGGAGCGGACCTCGAGCGCGACGAAGGCGCCACCGGGCGCCGCCTCGAGCGCGCGGACCTCGCCCGGGTGCATCGCGTTCACGAGCGAAGCCGCCGGGCCGGTCGGTCCGTTCGCGGTGAGCAGGAGCTCGAGCCCGAGCGCGCGCTCGGACCCTTCGAGCGCTTCGAGCACGAGCTCGCCCGAGCGCGCGTCGCGCCCCGCGTCGAGCCACCCCCCGATCCAACGGTCGACCGCGGCGACGAGCGCCTTCGGATCGCCGTGGTCCGGCGCGCGCCCGCCGTGGGCCTGCCGTTGCTCCTCGTCCTTGGCGAGCAGATCGGACTTCGTCGTCGACCACTCGCTGGCGCCGAGCGCGACGAGCTTCGCGACGCCGTCGTGCGTGAACGCGATCCGAGCGGGGTCCTTCGGCAGCGGACGCGTCGGCAGCGTGCGGAACGCGTACGGACCGAGCGCCACCAGGTCGGCGCGCGAGCTCGCGACCACCAAGAAATTCCCCGGCGCGACGCCGACCGCGCAGCCGTCGGGGCGCACCGGCTCGAAGATCTTCATCTGCTCTTCGTCGGTCGCCGAGCGGACGAACGTGCCGGCGTCCGCGCCGGCCCACGAGAGCGCGGCCGCTTCGTTCGCGCGGAGCGCGACGGCCCAGTGCAGCCCGCTGGCGCCGTCGCCGACGACGACGTACGCGGGGGCGCCGGCCTCGACCGGCCCGCTCAGACCCGGCGCACCGGCGGTCGCGCCCAGCATCCCCGCGAACGTGGGTGCGGTGAGCGCGAGAAGCCCGCCGATCGTTCCTTGCACGCTCTTCCACGTCGCGTCGGGCGTCGCGAGGACGACCTCCGCCAGGAGCCCCGGCGGCGCCGGCACGGCAGCGAGCGGCGCGGCGGCTTCTTTGGCGGCAACGGGTGGTGAAGCCGACCCGCACCCATCGCAGCCCGCGGCGCCCGCGCAAATTGCGCCGAGCGTCGCCACCAGCGAGAACACGAGCCGAAAACGCGCCACGAGCCCCTTGTACCAAGTGCCTCGCATGGCCGCCGAAAATGGTGCTACCGTCCCCCGCCACGATGCTCGATGACGTGCACAAAGAACTCCTCACCGCGATGGGGAAGGCACACGAGAACCTCAAGCGAGAGCTCGGAAAGCTCCGCGCAGGCCGTGCCAACGCAAACCTGCTCGACGGCATCCGGGTCGACTACTACGGCACGCCGACCCAGCTCTCGAAGATGGCGAACATCAGTGTCCCCGAGCCGCGCCTCATCACGGTGAAGCCGTGGGACAAGACCCAGATCAAGGCGGTCGAGAAGGCGCTCCGCGAGTCGGAGCTCAACCTCAACCCGCAGCCCGACGGCGACATCATCCGCATCCCTCTCCCCCCGCTCACCGAAGAGCGCCGGAAGGAGTTCGTGAAGATCGCCCGGAAGTACGGCGAAGAGTGCAAGGTCACCATCCGGAAGGCCCGTCACGAGGCTCTCGACATGCTGAGCTCGATCGAGAGCGAGGGCGAGGCCAGCGCGGACGACGTCGACCGTGGGAAGAAGCGCGCGGAGGAGGCTGTGGCGGACGCGGCGAAGCAAGTCGACGCGATCGTCTCGGCCAAAGAGAAGGACATCCTGGAGGTCTAGGAAGGTGCTCGCCTTGACACCCGACCCGAGGGGTGAAAGCCTCGAAATCCTGGAGCGTTTCCCTTGATGCGGGCGGTCGCGTGGGGACTTACGGACGTTGGGCTCCAGCGTGAGCACAACGAGGACTCGTTCGTCGTCCTCAAAGACTTCGATTTGTTCGTGGTTGCCGACGGCATGGGTGGCCATCGGGCGGGCGACGTCGCGTCCAAGCTCGCGACCGAAGCCATCTCGGAGTTCTTCCGCTCGACGGCCAACGAGGACGTGACCTGGCCCTTCCACTTCGACACGAGCCTGTCGGAGGAAGAGAACCGCCTCCTCACCGGCATCCGCGTCGCGAACCGCCAGATCTTCGATCGCAGCAGCCGCTCCCGCGAGTTCCACGGCATGGGGACGACCGTGGTGGGCGCGATGTTCAGCCCGAAGAAGAGCAAGATGTTCATCGGGCACGTCGGCGACTCGCGCTGCTACCGGATCCGCAACGGCGCGATCGAGCAGCTCACGCGCGACCACTCGCTCTTCAACGACTACCTCCTCGCGATGCCGGACCTCACCGAGGAGCAGCGGCGCGAGCTCCCGAAGAACGTCATCACGCGTGCGCTCGGCATGCAGGACCAGGTGATGGTCGATCTGCAGCACGACGACGCCCTCGTGAACGACGTCTACGTCCTCTGCTCGGACGGCCTGTCCGGCATGATCAAGGACGAGGAGATCCTCCAGATCATCTCGTCGTCGTCGGGCGAGATGCGCGATGCCCCGAAGCGCCTCATCGAGCGCGCGAACCAGAACGGCGGCGAGGACAACATCACCGCCGTCGTCATTCGGATCGAAGACTTCGACGGCGAGTCGGACACCCCGGTCCCCGACGAAGTGTCCGAGGCGAAGACGGAGATGCCGCCGGCCGGGGCCCACGTGGCGGTCCCGACGATCCGGATGCGGACGCCGTCGTTCACCGACGAGCCCACGGCCCCCGCGATCGACGTCCGCGATCTCGCGGGCAAGGTCGCGGTGCAGGTACCCGCGCCGGCGACGGCCGCCCCCGCCCAACCGGGCGACACCCCGGCGGCGACGCCCGCCGCTCCGACCGACGCCCCGCCCACCGACAAGGTGGCGGAGCTCGCGAAGCAGTTCGGCGAGGACCCCACCCTCCCCGCCGTCGACCTGAGCAAAGAGCTCGCGGCGATCAAGAAGAAGGACTGAAGCAAGTCGGTGGACCTTCGGGTCCATCGGGGCTATGTCACGCCCCCATGCATCACCTGCTCCAGGTCTGGTTTTCGTGGGTCGAAAACTGGGGCTACCTCGGCATCTTCCTCTTGATGGCGCTCGAGAGCTCCATCGTCCCCGTCCCGAGCGAGATCGTCATGCCTCCGGCCGCCTACTTCGCGGCGCAGGGGCAGATGAACATGGCTGCGGTCATCCTCGCGGGCACGGCGGGCAGCTACTTCGGCTCGGCGGTGAGCTACTGGCTCAGCAAGTGGCTCGGCCTCCCCGTCATCCGGCGCTTCGGGAAGTACGTCTTCCTCAAGCCGGAGAAGATCGACGCGGCGACGGCGTGGGTCCAGCGCTACGGCGCGGGCGGTATCTTCTTCGCGCGCCTCCTGCCGGTGGTGCGGCACCTCGTCTCCATCCCCGCTGGCATCCTCGGGATGCCGTACGGGCGCTTCAGCATCGCGACGACCGTCGGCGCGGGGCTCTGGTGCACGATCCTCTCGCTCTACGGCGCGCAGGTGATCACGCCGGAGATGATCCACGCGAACGATCCGGAGGCGCTGGTCAAGGCCGTGAAGGCGAAGATCGGCACGATCGTGATCGGCATCGTCGTGCTCACGCTCGCCTACGTCGTGATGCTCGTCCTCCGCAGCCGCGCCTCGGCGCCGGCCAAGGCCGAGTCGAAGTCGCCTCCCGCCAAGGCCGACGAAGCCGAAGGCTGAACGCCCTTTTGCGCCATCGACCCGCTTCGTGCGGCTTCACGCCGCGCGCAAAAGCGCTAAGGTCATGGCATGGCGCAGACGCCGCTCCACCAACCGCCCGCCGCCCCCACCAGCGCCCCCGATGACGACGCCGTCGGGGAAATCCCCGGCGATCTCGCTGCCCTGCGCGCCGCCAAAGAGGCGTGGCAGAAAGGCCCGGTCGCGAAGGCCGAGGCGAAGATCCCGCCGCGGAAGCCCCGCTTCACCACCTGGAGCGATCTCCCGGTCGGGGACGTGATGACGCCGGCCGACGTCCGGATCGATCACGCGCGCGACCTCGGCCTGCCCGGCGAGTTCCCCTTCACCCGCGGTGTGCAGCCGACGATGTACCGCGGCCGCCTGTGGACGATGCGCATGTTCGCGGGCTTCGGCACGCCCGAGCAGACGAACACGCGCTTCAAGTACCTGCTCGAGCAGGGCCAGACCGGGCTCTCGACCGCCTTCGATTTCCCCACCCTCATGGGCTACGACTCCGACTCGCCGCGCTCGCTCGGCGAGGTCGGGATGTGCGGCGTCGCCGTCGACACGCTCCGCGACATGGAGGTGCTCTTCGACGGCATCCCGCTCGCCGACGTGACCACGTCGATGACCATCAACGGTCCCGCGATCGTGCTCCTGGCGTTCTACGTCGCGCTGGCCGACAAGCGCGGGATCCCGCGCTCGGCGATCGGCGGCACCGTCCAGAACGACTGCCTCAAGGAGTTCATCGCGCAGCACGCGTGGCTCGTCCCGCCGCGCCCGGCGATGCGCATCGTCACCGACATGATCGAGTTCTGTACCAAAGAGGTACCGCGCTGGAACACGGTCAGCATCAGCGGCTACCACATCCGCGAGGCCGGGGCGACGGCCGCCCAGGAGCTCGCGTTCACGATCGCGGACGGGCTCGCCTACGTGGAGTCGTGCGTGGAGCGCGGGCTCGCGGTCGACGACTTCGCGCCGCGTCTCTCGTTCTTCTTCGACGTCCACAACGACTTCTTCGAGGAGATCGCGAAGTTCCGCGCCGCCCGTCGCATGTGGGCGCGGCTCATGCGCGACCGCTTCGGCGCGAAGAAGGCGGACAGCATGAAGCTCCGCACCCACGCCCAGACGGCGGGGGTCTCGCTCACTGCGCAGCAGCCGTACAACAACGTCGTGCGCGTCGCGCTGCAAGCGCTCGCCGCGGTGCTCGGCGGCACGCAGTCGCTCCACACGAACAGCCTCGACGAGACGTACGCGCTCCCCACCGAGGAGGCCGTCACGATCGCCCTGCGCACGCAGCAGATCATCGCCGAGGAGAGCGGCGTCGCGAGCACGATCGATCCGCTCGGTGGCGCATGGTTCATCGAGGAGCTGACGAATCGCATGGAGCGCGAGGCGCTCGACTACATCAAGCGCATCGACGAGATGGGCGGGATGGTCGCTGCGATCGAGAAGGGCTACCCGCAGCGCGAGATCGCGGCGAGTGCATACCGCTTCCAGCGCCAGCTGGAGCTCGGCGAGCGCGTGATGGTCGGCGTGAACAAGTACGGCGCCGGCGCCGGTGACTCGAACATCCCGCTCCTCCGCATCGACGAAGAGGTGCAGCGGAAGCAGGTCGAGAACCTGAAGCAGGTGAAGAGCTCGCGCGATGCAGCGAAGGTCACCGCTGCGCTCGCGGCGGTCCGCGCCGCGGCGAAGGGCGGCACCAACCTGATGCCCCCGATCGTCGACGCCGCGAAGGCGTACTGCACGCAGCAGGAGATCTGCGACGTGCTGCGCGACGTGCTCGGCACCTACACGGATCCCGCGGAGTTCTGAGGGTCCGGAGTCAGCGCAGGATCGCCGCCGCCACCGCGTCCGCCTGCGCGATGCAGTCGGGGATCGCGTGGCCGTCGTAGCCGCCGCCCGCGACGTGGAGCCCCGGCACGCGCGCGAGGCGCGCCTTGAGCTCCTTCATCCGCGCGAGGTGGCCGACGTGCGGTTGCGCGCGCGTGTTCTTCCACCGCCCGACGCGGCGAAGGACCGGCGCACCGGAGAAGCGACCCATGAGCTGGGTCATCTCGCCGATCGCGAGCGCCTCCAGCTCGTCGTCGCTCTTGTCGACGTCGCCCTCGTAGCCGGCGCCGCCGAAGAACGCGCGGAGGAGCACGTGTCCCTCGGGCGCCCTGCCCTCCCACTTGCTCGAGACCCACGTCGAAGCGCTCGCGCGGAGCCCTTCGCTGCGCGGAACGATGTAGCCGGTCGCGTCGAGCGAGTGGCTCACCTGCTCGCGCGCGTAGCCGAGGAAGACGACCGCGCTCGACGTGACCGGGATGCCCGACACGTCGGTCGCGAGGCCACCGTCGAGCGCGCTCGCGAGCGCGGCCAGGCGCGGCGGCGGAACGCAGACGACGAGCTCGTCGCACGGGAGCTCGCCGCCGCTCGCGCGCACCACGAAGCCGCCCGCGGGCCCGCGCGCGATGCTCTGCACGGGCGCGTTCGTCCGCGCGCGCTCTCCGAGCCGCGCGGCGAGCCGGTCGACCATCGCCCCGACCCCGGGCCGGAGCGACAGGAACGCGCTCTTCGCCGAGCCACCCGTGCTGCCGTGCGAGAGCCGGCGCGCCACGCGCATGGCGCGGACGAGCGAGCGGTGCTTCGCCTCCATCTCGACGAGCTGGGGGAACGCCGCCCGCACGGACAGGAGCTTGGGATCGCCGGCGAAGATCCCGCCGAGGAGCGGCCCTGCGAGGCGCGAGGCGGCTTCGTCCCCGAGACGCCGCGCGACGAAGTCGTAGACGGCTTCGTCCGCGTCCGCGTCGCTCCAGTCGCGCGCGCCGACGAGCGGCTCGAGCCCCATCCGTGCCTTGCCGAGGAGCGAGAAGAGGCGGGTCGTCACCATCGGACCGATCCGCGTGGGGACGCCGAGCACGAGCCCCTCCGGGAGCGGGTGGAGCTTGCCGCGGTAGGCGACGTAGACCTTGCGCGTGTCGGGGCGCGTCCCGATGAGCTCGCTCTCGAGGCCGAGCTCTTTTGCGAGCCCCGCCGCCTTGGGCTTCGCGGCGACCCAGGAGTCCGGGCCGACGTCGAGGAGGAAGCCCCCGCTTCGTTCGGTGGTGATGTTGCCGCCGAGGGACGCAGTCGCCTCGAGGAGCGTCACGTCCGCGCGCTCGGCGAGGCGGTGGGCGACGGTGAGCCCCGTGATGCCTCCCCCGACGACGACGACGCGCTTCACGCTCCACCTCCGAGCGTGCGCCGAACGAGCGCAGCGAGGAGTGCGACGAAATCGTCGCCGTCGTCGAGCGACGGCGTCCGCGAGAGCTCGAGGCCGCGCGCGGCGGCGAGCGCCTTGGCCTCGACGTCGACGTCGTAGAGGATCTCGACGTGATCGGCGAGGAACCCGATCGGCGCGACGACGACGCGCCGGCGGCCATCGCGCGCGATCGCGTCGAACGTCGACGGCAGATCGGGGCCGAGCCACGCGATCGGACGCCCGCCGGGCCCGCTGGAGAGGCCCTGGCTCTGGAACGCGATCCGCGCGTCGGGGACGAGCTCGCGCACGCGCTCGGCGACGCCCTCGGCGGCGGCGCGTGCCTCCCGCTCGTAGGGATCGCCCGCATCGACGATCGCCTTCGGCAGCGAGTGCGCGGACAGGACGAGCGCAGTCTCCGCGCGCGCGGCGGCGTCCCAGGCCCCGACCACGGCGCGGATGCGCGCGGCGAACGCGTCGAGGAGCGCGGGCTCGCGTCCCCAGTTGGGCACGGCGACGATCGTCTTCGTCGGAGCGACCTCCCGCGCCGCCGCGCGGACCGCATCTTCGTAGACCTTCGCCGAGTGCTGCGCGAGCGCGAGCACGACGACCTTCGGCGCGTCGAGCTGGGGCAGGACCTCCGCCGGGAGCGGCTTCCAGAGGCGCGCGCACGTTCGCACGGGCATGCCGAGCGACGCCTCGAGCTTGGCCGCGACGCGCGCGGTGATGCGCGAGAGCGGCGACGAGCCCCCGATCGCCTCGTACCGGTGACGCAGCTCTGCGACGAGCTCCGGCGGCGGCGGGGCGCCGCGCCGGATGTTCTTCACGAACTCGGGCAGGTCGGCGAGGTCGTCGACGGTGCCGTGCGTGATGAGGAGGACGGCCGCTTCGGTCATGCCTTCGGCGACGGGCCGCTCGTCTCGTGGACGAAATCGATGACTGCCTTCACCGTGTCGACCGGCGTCTCCGGCAGGATGCCGTGACCGAGGTTGAACACGTGCCCGACGCGGTTCTGCGCCGCGTCCAGCACCCGCTTCGCGTGCTTCTTCGCCACGGCGGCCGGGGCGAAGAGAACCGTCGGATCGAGGTTGCCTTGGACCGCACGATCGTGACCGACGCGCGACCAGCCCTCGGCGAGCGGCGTGCGCCAATCGAGCCCGATCACGTGCCCGCCCGCGTCGCGCTGCGCCTCGAGGAGCGCGTGCGTCCCGGTGCCGAAGTGAATCACGGGGACGCCCGCGTTCATCACGTCCGACAGGATGTGCTTCACGTGCGGGAACACGAACTCGCGGTAGTCGTCGACCGAGAGCTGCCCCACCCACGAGTCGAAGAGCTGGAGGCACTGCGCCCCCGCCGTCACCTGCGCGCGGAGGTAGCGGCGCACGACCTCGGCGAGCTTCTGCATCAGCGCATGCCACGCCTCGGGCTCGGCGTACATGAGGCGCTTCGTCTTCGCGAAGTGCGCGCTCTTGCCGCCTTCGATCAAGTAGCTCGCGAGCGTGAACGGCGCACCCGCGAAGCCGATGAGCGGCACGCGCCCGTTCAGCTCGCGCCGGATCAGCTTGATCGCGTCGAGCACGTACGCGAGCTCCTCCGGCTCGATCACGCGGAGCGCGTCGATGTCGGCGCGCGTGTTCACGGGACGGTGGATGACGGGGCCTTCGCCCTTGGCGAACTCGAATGGCGCGCCCATCGGCTCGAGCGGGAGCAGGATGTCGGCGAAGAGGATCGCGGCGTCGACGTCGTGCACGAGCGGTTGGAGCGTGACCTCGCACGCGAGCTCGGGGTTCTTGCAAAGCTCGAGCATCGAGTGCTTCGCCCGGAGCGCGCGGTACTCCGGCATGTAGCGACCGGCCTGGCGCATGAACCACACGGGAGTGACGTCGACGGGCTCGCGCCGGCAGGCGCGGAGGAAGCGATCGCTCTTCATCGTCATGAGGAGCTGAGAGCTAGCACGCCTGCCGCCGCGTGCGTCGGGGTACGAGGATTGTGGAGCGGAAAGCCGTACCGCGAAGAGACGGAAACCGGCGGAAACGGCCATCTTTCCAGCGTGGGTCCAGGTTTCGTCTCACCGCCACACATGGGCGCACCCCGCGTACAGGGGTCCCCGGCGGCGCCACTATCTGCTTCTGTAAGTGCTTGTAGAGACGAGAGATTCGGTTGGACCTCGTCGCACGAAGGCGTAAAGTTCCAGTCTGGCCGGTGCTTTTCGCCACTACTTAAACGGGAAGAAAGGAGAGTCGAGCATGCGTAGCGCGTCAGCAGTAGGTGCAGCCGTTCTGGTGAGCCTCGGTGCCCTCACGGGGTGCGGTTCGGACGACAGCTCGCAGTTCGACGGTGGTCAGAGCGGGGACAAGGACTCCAGCGCGCAGTGCGAGCCCTTCTGCAACCCGGACATCGACGGCGGGACGAACCCGCTCGGCGACGGCGGGAACACGGGCCCGTGCGTCAACCTCCAGTGCAAGCAGGTGACGTGTGGCGGTGGTGGGACGACCTCGATCAGCGGCATCGTCTACGACCCCGCCGGCAAGGTCCCCCTCTACAACGTCATCGTCTACGTGCCGAACAAGCCGGTCGACCCGATCGTCCACGGCGCGACGTGCGACAAGTGCGGGCAGGTGTCGGGCTCGCCGGTCGTGAGCACGCTGACGAACACGAAGGGCGAGTTCGTCCTCAAGAACGTCCCGGTCGGGCAGAACATCCCGCTCGTCATTCAGGTCGGCAAGTGGCGCCGGCAGCTCGTGCTCCCCCAGGTCGATGCCTGCAAGGACACGCCGCTCGCGAAGGCGGACACGCACCTGCCGCGCAACAAGTCCGAGGGCGACATCCCGTACATCGCGCTCACCACCGGTGGCGCGGACCCGCTCGAGTGCTTGCCGAAGAAGATGGGCATCGACGTCGCCGAGTTCACGAACGGCGGCGGCACTGGTTCCATCCACCTCTACAAGGGTGTGGGCGGTGGCCAGCTCAACGGACAGACGACCGCGGTGAACACGTTCTGGAACAGCGACGCGAACCTGAAGAAGTACGACATGGTTCTCCTCGGCTGCGAAGGCGGCGAGCACAACGAGAACAAGGGCCCGGCGGCGTTCGCGGCGATGAAGTCGTACGCAGACGCGGGCGGCCGCGTCTTCGGTACGCACTTCCACTACACCTGGCTCGAGAACGGCCCCCAAGACTTCAAGAGCACCGCCACGTTCTCGCATCCGGGAAACCCGCCGAACCCGTCGGACGGCTACATCGACGACACGTTCCCGAAGGGCAAGGCGTTCGCGGAGTGGATGAGCTTCAACGGCCCGTTGAAGTCGAACCCGCCGCCCATCTTCTCGATCAAGGATCCTCGCCGCGACGTGACGACGATCGCGAGCGCGTCCACGCGGTGGGTCTACAACACGTCGCAGAACGTGACCTACTACTACTCGTTCAACACGCCGGTCGGCCTGAACCCGGACAACCAGTGCGGCAAGGTCGTCTTCAGCGATCTGCACGTCTCGTCGGGCGATCAGGTCGGGGCCACGTTCCCGAACGGCTGCACGACGACGGACCTCTCCCCGCAGGAGAAGGCGCTCGAGTTCCTGCTGTTCGACCTCTCGTCGTGCATCCAGGACGACAAGCAGCCGCCGCCGCCGCCGCCGGTGGGCCCGAACTGACGGCAGAAAAAAGCCGAATACGAAACACGGAACGGGATCGGGAACGCGGAGCGCGGAGCGCGGAACGGAGAAGCTGAATCCGGATTCTCGCTCCGGGTTCTCGCTCCGCGTTCTACGTTCCGCATTCCTGTTCCGTGTTCCCTGTTCGTCTTTAGCTCTTCTGATTGTAGCTCGTGTTCTCGAGCAGGATCACATTGGTCTTGCTCCGCGTCTCTCCGACGCTCGTGATGTAGACCGCCGGCTGGTCCTGCACCGGGCACACCTTCTCGCAGGCGCCACAGCCGATGCAGAGTGACGGGTCCACGTGCGGCTTCTGCAGGTGCACCGTCTTGTAGGCCGGCGGCTCCCCGTTCGGGCCCGGCGTCTTCTCGCGCACCGACTGGTCGACTTCTTCCACCCAGATCGCCTTCGGCGACGTCGGGCAGAACTCTTCGCACACGATGCATGGCGTGCCCATGCTCCACGGCAGGCAGCGGCCGTGATCGTAGAAGGCGGTGCCGATCTTGATCGGCGGCTGGTCGATGCCCAGCTTCTCCTTCTCCGTGATCTTCTGGATCGCTCCGGTCGGGCAGACCTGCCCGCAGAGCACGCACGAGTGCTCGCAGTAGCCGATGCGCGCGATCAGGATCGGCGTCCAGATCCCCTCGACACCGGCTTCGAGGAACGCTGGGTGGAGCGCGTTGTTCGGGCACACCTTCATGCACTCGGCGCAGCGGATGCAACGCTCCAGGAACGCGCGCTCCTCCACCGAGCCCGGCGGCCGGATGACCTTCGCGTGGTAGTTCACGTCGAGCGAGTCGGCCACGCGCGTGACGGGCAAGAGGAGCGCGCCCGCGCCTGCCGCGGCGAGCGCGGTGCGGCGCTCGAGGTCCGGCTTCGTGATCGCGCTCGCGCGGTTCGGGAGGAACCGGAACTTGATCACGTCCTCGGGGCACGCGTTCTCGCAGTTGAGGCACATGTGGCACTCGTCCTGCCGCCACTTCACGCCGCCCTGCGGGCTGTCGGCGCCTTGGCAGTTCACGAGGCACAGGTTGCAGTCCGTGCACTTTGCATGGTCCTTCTCCATGCCGAAGAGCGCGAAGCGCGCGAAGATGCCGAGGAACGCACCGAGCGGGCACAGGACCCGGCACCAGAAGCGCGGGATGAACCGGTTCAGGAAGAGCACCGCGACGAGCAGGAACAGAATCAGCCACGTCTGGTGGAAGTAGAACTGGTGCGACTGCCAGACGGTGTGACTGAAGAAGTCCTGCCCGTGATCGGCGGCGCCTTGCACCGCGCGCGAGGGAACCTCTTGGGAGACGCCGCTCGCCGTGCGACCCGTGACGTACTGCGCGGCCGGAATCACGCCGAGCCCGATCGAGCGCACCGCGATGCAGATCGGATCGAACATGCCGCCAATCGCGCTGCCGAACACCGACGCGACGATGAACGCGTACATCAGGTAGTACTTCGCGCGCTGGTACTTGTGTGTCTTGTTCGCCTCGACGCGCGCGGCGCCGCGGCCGCGCCGCGACGGGAGGATCCAGCCGAAGAAGTGGTGGAGCGTGCCGAACGGACAGATCCAGCCGCAGAACACCCGCCCGAAGACGAGCGTGAGCGCGAGCAGACCGACGCTCCAGAGAAGCCCGCGGTAGACGGTGTGCGTGGACAGCGCCGTCATCGCGGCGACGAACGGATCGGCGAGGAGGAACGCCTCGACCGGGTACGGCAACCGCACCGCCTGATCGGCGGACGCGGCGAACGAGCCGCGGAACCCCGTCTGGAAGAGGAACCAGCAGAAGAGCGCGAAGAACCCGACCTGCGAGGCGCGCCGCAGCCACATCAGCGCCTTGATCGACTTGCGCGCGGGGATGCCGGAGCCCGGCAGGCTCGGATCGATCTTCTTCGGCTTGGTGCCGCCGGCGCCCGGCGCGGCAGGGCTGCCATCGGCGGCGGCGTGCTGCTTCTGCTCGTCGATGCCGAGGAGCATCGCGAGCGCGGACGTGCGCTTCTTCTCCGCGGCGGCCTTGGTCTCTGCGACGCGGTCCGACCCAGCGCTCGGTGCCGCGCTCGACTTGCACCCGCACGCGCCCGTACCGCAACCGCCCGCGGGCTTCTCCGCCTTCTTCGGCGCGGGCGGGAGAACGGGAGCGGGCGCAGGAGCCAGCGTCTTCGGTGGCGGAGCGATCGTCGTGAGCTGATCGATCGCGTCGACGGCGCCGACGCGCCCCGTCTTCCAGGGGATCGGCTCCACGTGCGCGTGCACGTGCTCGGGCTTCCCGCCGATCAGCGCGGGGTCGAGAGCGACGCCGGCGTGCGAGCGCTGCGACGACTGCGAGGTGTTCGCCATCTCACGCGTCCTTCACGCGGAGGTTTTCCCAGTACATGGTGCCGATCCCGCGATCGTTCGCCATCTTGAGGTACGGGAGGTTCTCGCGCTTCTGGCCGATGAGCGTGCACGCGTACGCGTCGGCGGCGACCTGATCGACGGACGCGACGATCGTGTGGAGCTCGCGCGTGTCGTCGATGTTGCCGCCCTGCGGACCGTTGCGAAGGAGAACGCGCATCGCGTCGACGATCGTGAGCGACGGGCGCATGAACGTCGCGAGATCGGCGATCGACGTGTCGATGTTCTGGTGGAGCCGGTTGCGGCGCCCGCCGAGGACGCCGTACCAGTTCTTCATCGCGGCCGTGAACTTCGCGAGGTTGTGGTGCTTCGCGACCGGGACGTTGATCACCTTGTCGGCGTCCACCAACGTCGTGAAGATCGGCCACTCGTCGAGCACGTCCCCCTGGAGGCGCATCGTGCGGTAGCGGTGCTCGGCCGGGAGAACGACCTCGGCCCCGGCGTCGTACGCCTTGTTCCAGATGCCCGAGCGCTGGAAGCAGCGGTTCGGATCGTTGCAGGAGCCGTCGGCCACGACCACGCGCTTCGCACCGGCGTCCCACGCGGCGCGAGCGACGGCGGCGACCACGTCGGGGTTGGTGTTCGCGGCGTGGATGGGGAGCCGATCCCAGCCGATGTTCGGCTTGATGACGACGACGTCTCCCTTGGAGACGAAGCGGTTCATCCCGCCCATCGCGTCGAGGGCACGCTTCACGAGCTGCTCGGCGGTGGGAGCCTTCCCGTCCCCGTCGACCTCGCCCTTCGCGACCGCGAGCTCGGCGAAGCGGGCGTCCTTCCGGACCTCGGGATCGCGGTAGTCGCGCACTTGGCGCGCGCCGACGCCGCCGGCGACGCCGAAGCCGCCCCGATCCTGGCGAAGTTTTGCCGCGAGCGCCGCCGCCCCGAGCACGCCGGCAGCAGCGCCGACGCGCACGAGCATCTCGCGCCGGCCAGGCCGGGCGACGTCGGGCGACTTTTTGCGGGGATCCTCGCTCACCGTGAGTTTCTTACCCTGCTTCTCCCGGGGGCGGCAACTCGCCGGCGCAGAATTTGCGGCGAAATGGCGTGCTATGTAGGACGACCGTGGCGGCCGCCGACCGAGCAACGACGCGCATCCTGGAAGGGCCGCTGGCGTTCGAAGTCCTGCGGTTCGGGGCGCCGATCGCCCTGGGGATGGCCCTCCAGACCGTATTCAACCTCGTCGACGCGTATTTGCTCGCCCAACTCCCCCGGACGGAGGTCGGCCCCGCGCTCGGAGCGCTGGGGATCTGCGACCAAGTCGCCGCGATCGGCACCATCCTGAGCTACGGCGTCTCGACCGCGTCGGCAGCCTCGATCTCGCAGCGCAAGGGCGCCAAGGACGACGAAGGCGTGCGGCGCGCCGCGTGGCAGTCGCTCCTGCTCGTGGCCGGGCTCGGCGCGATCTTCGCGGTGATCGGTCTGCTCCTCGCCGGACCGATCATGCGCAACCTCATCGGCGCCAAGGGCGAGGTCGCCCAGGTCGGCGCGAGCTACCTGCGCGTGATCGTGGGGGGCAGCTTCACGATCTTCTTCCTGCTCCAGCTCACGAGCATCCAGCGCGCGCTCGGGTCCGCGAAGACGCCCGCCGCGCTCCTCGTGCTGGGCAACGTGATCAACTTCTTCCTCGCAGTGCTCTTCGTGTTCGGGCCCGGTCCGGCCCCCAAGTACCTCTCGTTCATGACGGGGGTCGCGAGCGCTCTGCACGTACCGCGCATGGGCATGCTCGGGGCGGCGTGGGCGACGGTGATCGCGCGGCTCGTCGTGCTCGTGCCGAACGTGATCATCCTCGTGCGGCGGTTCGACCTCCTGCCGCCGGCGGGCGAGCGCGGGCCCGATGGGCGGGCGCTCCGCGCGATGATCGGGATCGCGTGGCCGTCGAGCGTCCAGTTCGTGCTCCGCATCGCGGCCGGGCTCTTCGTCCAGTCGATGGTCGCGCGCGCGTTCACGACCGACACGGATCAGACCGCGACCACGGCGATGGGGCTCGTGTTCCGCCTCGACACGATGGCGATCTTCGTCGCGATGGGCTGGGGCTCCGCCGCGCAGACGTTCGTGGGCCAGAACCTGGGGGCGAAGAACGAGCTTCGCGCGCGCCGGAGCGGGCTATGGACCGCGCTCTACGACACGCTCACGAACGCGCTGCTCTTCCTGTTCGTGCTGCGGTTCGGCGAGTGGGTCATGCGCGTGTTCGACGACGACGACGCGCCGGTCGGGATCGCGCTGCGCTACCTGAACGTCGTCGCGCCGAGCTACCTCGCGCTCGGCGTGGGGATCGCGCTCGGCAACGCGATGACGGGTGCGGGAGCGACGCGAACGACGCTCGCGCTGGATGCGCTCGTCATCTTCCTGGTTCAGGTCCCGATCTGCGCGATCGGGGTCCTCGCCGGCTGGTCGATCGATGCGCTCTTCCGCTGCGTGGCCGTCACGAACGTGGTGAGCGCCGTCGCCTACGTGTTCGCCTACCAGCGGCTGCGCTGGTGGGAGGTGCGCGAGCCTCCGAGCGCGCCGGCCGCCGCGGAACGCACCTGACGCCCGCCGGGGCGCCATGCTAGGAAGAGGTCGTCGTCGTCATGGCGCCAGCAGAACCCTCCTCCAAAGCGAAGCCCGCGGTGCGAAGCGCCGGGCACGAGATCCTCTTCGAGACCGACGCCACGGTCCGTTGCGACACGTGCCGCGCGGAGATCACGGAGGACGAAGGGACGCGCGTCTCCGGGCGCGGGCTGCTCGTCTTCGCGCGCGGGGACGAGGTCCGGTACGAGGAGCCGTGGCTCTGCGACGCGTGCGCCGCGGCGATCGGGATCACGCAGCTCCGGCTCTGGGACCTGGAAGACGACGAAGAGGGCTAACGCGGGAGCGCGTGGAGCTTCTCGACGAGCCCGGCCGAGGGCTGTCGGAGCCCGTCGATCTGGCCCGCGATCGCTCCGTCGCGATCGAGCAGGACGATCTTGGTCGTGTGACTGAACTCGCCGTTGTCCATCTTTCGGTACTGGACGCCGAGGACGGCGGCGAGCGCACGGACGTCCGACTCGTCGCCGCTCGTGAAGCGCCATCGTGCTTCGTCGACCGAGTGCTTCTTGGCGAGCGCCGAGAGCCGCTCGGGCGTGTCGCGGTCGGGATCGAAGCTCACCATGAGCACGCGCAGATCGCCGCGTTCGGCGTCCGTGAGCTCCTCCTCGATCGCCCTGATGTCCCGGGTGAGGGTCGGGCACGCCGCCGGACACGTGCCGTAGAACATCGCCACCAGGACGGGATGCCCGCGAAAGAGATCGAGGCCGACGGTCCGACCGTCCTGATCCGTGAGCTTCGTACCAAGTTGGTAAATCGACTCGCCGCTCGGAATGGGTTTCACCGCGACGGACGTCGTTGCTCTTGCTCCCGACTGATCCGGGCCCACGTCGTGACGCGAGCACGCGACCAGAACGGCCAAGAGGACGCTCCACTTCGTGACGTTCATGGCTGGCTCCTCGGTGAGGGTGGCACCGCGTCCTTGGCGCATCGAAACCCGAGATCGGCGGTCGTGAAGCTCCCCCCGAGCGAAGCGCGAAACGCGAGTCGCATGAACGTCGCGTACTTCGTGGGGTCCGCCCCGCGCAGGCTTCCGCCCCCGCAGACGAAGCCCTCGTCGGTGCGACGACCGTCGGAGACGACCCGGCTGTTGAAGTCGTGCACCCACTCCCAGACCAGCCCGTGCAGGTCGTAGATCCCCCAGAAGTTCGGCTTCCGTTGCATCACCTTCGGCTGCCGCGTCGGCGTCGGCTTCCCGTACCACGCGAGGATCAGTTGCTCGGTCGCCGGGTCGGACGCCGGGAGTGCAGCCGTCTCACTGGCACGAGCGGCGAGCTCCCACTCGTTCTCGAGCGGGAGCCTCGCGCCGCGCGACTGGCAGTACGCGCGCGCCGCGAACCAACTCACGCGGACGACGGGGCCGTCCGGGTCCGAGCGTGCCCCCAGCGCGAGCGGACCGTCCCAGTGCGCGAGGTAGTGGTCGTCGGCGAAGAGCTTCGAGATGCGGGCCCGCTGCCACTCGGGGTGGAGCGCGACGAACGCGAGGAACTGCGCGTTGGTCACGGGCGCCTTGTCGAGGAAGAAGCGCGCCACCGGGACGGTGGGCGGCCCCGTCCCCGGATCGAAGACGGGCAGTGCGCCCGGCCCGACCGGCGCCATGCCGATCGGTGCCACCGGCGCGTCGGCGACCGCGGAGGACGGTACGCCGAGCGCGAGCAGCAGGCCGAGCGCGCGGAGCTTCACGGCGCGGCCCCCGGCGGGCGCTTGGTCTTCGCGCGCACGTCGGCGACCTCGGCCGTGGTCACCTGCCCGCCGGCGTTGCCGAACGAGTTCAGGACGTAGGTGAGGATGTTGGCGATCGCATCGTCGGGGAGATGGCTCCACGAGGGCATCACCGAGTTGAAGAGCGCTCCGTTCACGGTGACCTCGCCCTTGAGCCCGTTCAACACGGTCTCGATGACCCGCTTCTTGTCGCCCGCGACGTAGTCGCTCTTCGCGAGCGGAGGGAACACGCGCGCGGTACCGTTGCCGTCGAGCTGGTGGCACGTCGAGCAGGTCCCGAGGTAGAGCGTCTTCCCCGCCTCGATCTGCTGCTCCTTCGGTAGCTGTTGGTCGCTCACCTTGAGCGACGGTCCGGCGATGTCGCTCAGGTAGACCGAGTCCACCTCCTTGCCGGTGTAGAGGTCCTTTCGCTCCGGGCCCTCGACCTTGAGCATGCCGAGCGCGCCCTTGTTGAAGACGCGGAAGAGCGAGTGATCGACGAGGATGTAGGTGCCGGGCACCTCGGCGCGAAACTCGGTGATCGCCGAGCCGCCGGCGGGGACCATCGTCGTCTGCACGTTCTCCTGGGTCTTCGACCCGCCCTCCGTGTAGACGCGATCGAAGATCTCGCCGATGACGTGGAAGCTCGACGTGAGGTTCGGTCCCCCGACCCCGAAGAAGAGGCGGACCGATTCTCCCGTCTTCGCCTTGAGAGCGTTGTCGCCCACGAGCGAGTCCTCGGCGCCGTTGAAGACGACGTAGGTCGGGTTCTCGTCGATCGCCTTTTGCATGTCGAAGGGCTGCGTGCCCTTCTCGCGGTACTTGCCCACCGTGTAGAAGTCGCCCTCCATCACGTAGTACTCGTGATCGACCGGCGGGAGCGGTTCCGGCGGCTCGACGTAGATGAGCCCGTACATGCCGTTCGCGACGTGCATGCCCACCGGCGCGGTCGCGCAGTGGTAGACGTAGAGACCCGGGTTCATCGCCTTGAAGCTGAACTGCGACTCGTGGCCGGGCGCCGTGAACGAGCTCGCCGCGCCGCCGCCGGGTCCGGTCACGGCGTGGAGATCGATGTTGTGCGGCATCTTGTCGTCGGGGTGATTCGCGAGGTGGAACTCGACGAAGTCGCCTTGCCGCACGCGGATGAACTTCCCCGGCACGCGGCCACCGAACGTCCAAAACGTGTATTTTACACCGGCCGAGATCTCGCGCTCGACCTCCTTCACCTCGAGCCGGACGATGACCTTGGCGGGCTTCTTGCGCCCGGTCGGCGGCGGGACCGCGGGAGCGTCGGTGAGAACGGCTTCGATCGGCGGCCCCTCCGGCGGCCCGAGCTCGGCGCTCGAAGCGCTGGCGCTCGCGCTCGCGACCGGGGCGGGTCCGCTTTGATTCCCACAGCTCGCAGCAGCAACGGCGGACGCAGTGACCACCGCGATCAGGAGAGGGGTACGTGCTCGCATCGAGACCTCCGTTGCGATGCACGCTACGACTTGCTCGACCGTAGGGGCATGACGGGGGTCATGCGCGCGCTTTGCGCCCGTCAGCGCAAGAAGCCCGCCGTGACGCCCCCCAACGCGAGCGGCAGCGCGCTGGTCCGCGGGAGGATCGCCCAGCGTCCGCGCCCGAACATGGCGCCGAGGTGCGACTGCGCCGACTTGTCCACCGCGAGGGCGAGCACTCGAATCTGGGCCGCTTCGGCCTCGCGCGTGGCCTGCCGCACGTCGGCCACGCCGTAGGCACCTTCGTAGCGATCGTAGTCGGTGGGCTTGCCGTCACTGAGGAGAACGATCACCCGGTGCCGCTCGGGGCGGTTCGCCAGGACCGAGGTGGCATGGCGCAGCGCGGGTCCGATGCGCGTGTAGCCGTCGGGCTCGACGCCGAAG
This sequence comes from Polyangiaceae bacterium, assembly GCA_044224495.1. GTDB lineage: Bacteria > Myxococcota_A > Polyangia > Polyangiales > Polyangiaceae > JBGAKG01. Next base: position 166,459 of record JBGAKG010000023.1, read on the forward strand.
AGCCGCCCCGCCGAAGCTTCCCAACTTTCGTCGAAGCCCTTCAATGCCAGGAAGCGGCAGTCTCTCCGAGTGTGGCTCGCGAAGGCTGCGACGGCGATCGAGGTCCGGAGCCCGGCCAGCGCTTCGCCCAGGACGACGATTGCTTCCCGTTCGACGTCGATGACGCGACGATCGTCGACCCACCCGTCGGTGGACATGCTCGCGTCGAGGAGCACGAGGAACGCGACATCCTTCGCGTGCGGGCGCCGCGACGCGTGGAGGCGCGGATCCCCGACGGAGCCCGCGCGGAGCTCGGCCCTCCAACGCACGATCGCGTCGAGGTCGAGATCCGGGCCGTCGAGCTGGCGCATCTGGGGGCGGCGCGTCGCTTCGATCGCAGCGAAGCGGCGCCGAAGCTCGGCGATCGTGCGCCGCTTCGAGCGCCGGATCTCGCGCACGGCCGCCGCGTCCGCGCGCGCGGTCGGGCTCGTGACGAACACGCTGCAGTAGTCGGGACGGTAGGCCTGCTTCCCCTGGTCCCACTCCGGATAGCGCCGTCCGCCGTCTTCGGGCTCGTCCTCCGCCTCGCCCGCGAGATCGTCGAGCGCGGCATCGGCGCGGTAGACGGAGTGTGCGCCCTGCGACGTGCGAACGACCTGGCGCATGTCGAGCTCGTCGAGCGCGTCGGCGTGCGCATCGAGCTCGTCGGCGCCGTCGATCCGCTTGGAGCCGCCGCGGTACTCCTCCGCGGTGTGGACCTTCTCGAACGAGTGGACCAGCGGATTCTCCGCGAGGGGATCCTGAGGGAGCTCGACGCGCTCGACCGTGTCGCGCGGGCGGCCTCGTCGCTCCGTGCCCCGAGCGAGCGAGCGACGTGACGCCTTGGGCGTCCGCGTGCGAGGACGTTCGCTCAGTACGGAGGGCGGCAAGAGCTCGCCGAACAGCGCGACCGGCGCGAGCGCGCGCACGGGACCGAGGCGGCGGAGCTCGCCTCGCACCCGCTCGAACGTGGGGTCGAGCGCCTCGAGCCCCGCGGGGCCGAGCACGCCCGTCCCCGCGAGCGCATCGCGCACGATCGCTTCGGCGGCACGCTCGGCGGGCGCCGTCGGCAGCTCGCCGCGCGCGGCGCATGCGGCTTCGTAGGCGCGCGTGCGCTCCGCGAGGCCCGGGAGCTCGTCCTCCGCGATCCGTCGCGCCTCGGCCATCGCGAGCGCGGTCGCGAGCGTGATCTCCCACGGCGCGGTCGCGGTCGTCGGGAGATGCACCGAACGGCGCGCGAGGACGCCGGAGAGGAGCGCGCGGACGATCCATGCTTCGACGTTGACCTCCGGATCGGTCGAGATCGCGAGTCGGGCGGGGAGACGGAGGTCGTCGGCCACGACGCCGCCGATCCCCTCGGCGGGTCGGACCCGAAGCCGGCGCCCAGCCATCGCGCTCGCGAGGAGCGCGAGCTTCGGCGCGAGCGGTTCGAGCTCGACCGCGCCGCGCAGCTCGGTCGCTTCGCGCCGCCGCCGGAGAGCCGACCGGAGCTGACGGTAAACGACCCCGAAGATCGTCTCGTCGAGGCCCATCAGAAGTGCAGGTCGGCGAGGTCCTGGAGCGCCTCGACGGTGGAAGGATCGTCGGTGAGCACGTCGACGATCGCGATTCGGCACGCGCGCCGCGGCGCGGTCTTCGCGACGACGAGCCGGGCCGCCGCCACGAGCAGACGCGTCGAGACCGTCTCGGCGAGCCCGAGCTCCTCGAGCGCGCGCACCTTCCGCGCATACGCGACGAGGCGCTTCGCGGTCGACGCGTCCACCCCGCTCTCCGTTCGGACGATCTCCTGCTCGACGCTCTCGCTCGGGTACCCGAAGGAGAGCGTGAGGAACCGCTGCCGCGTCGACGGCTTGAGCTCCCGCGCGCCATGGCGGTAGCCGGGGTTGAAGCTCGCGACGAGCATGAACTCGGGCGGCGCGACGAGCGTCTCGTCGCAGCGATCGAGGTAGAGCGTCCGGCGGTGGTCGGCGAGCGCGTGGAGGACGACGATCACGTCCTCGCGCGCTTCGGCGATCTCGTCGAGGTACAGGATCGCCCCCGTCCGGACCGCCCGCGTCGCGGGGCCGTCCTGCCAGACCGTGTCCCCGCCGCGCACGAGCCAGCGGCCGAGGAGATCGCTCGCCGTCGTCTCGTCGTTGCAGGCGACGGTCACGAGCGGGCGACGGACCGCGTGCGCCATTGCCTCGACGAAGCGCGACTTCCCGGAGCCGGTCGGCCCCTTCAGGAGCAACGGCAACCGCTCGGCGAACGCCCGCGTGAAGACCGCGGGTTCGTCGGCGACGGCCCGATAGTACGGCCCGCTGGTGGTCCCCGATGCGTCCGCCATCATTCGGCCGGAGCGGCGGCGGGCTCCTCCGCCGGCGACTCCGCCTCCACGACCTCGGTCCGCGGCGTCACGGACGGGAGGCCGTAGCGGATGAAGTTCCAGATGAACGCGACGATGCCGAGCGTGAACAGCGCGGCCGCGAGAAGGAGGCCGATGAAGTGCACCTCGATCTCCTTCTGGACGACGAGGAAGTCGAGCCCCACGCGGCGCTCGAGCACGACCTGACTGATGCCGGCGACGGCGAACGCGAGGGTCATCGCGATCATCCCGATGTTCGACGTCCAGAACGCGAACGTCGCCATGCCCGTGTCGTGGAGCTTTCGCCCCGTCAGGAGCGGCATCGTGTAGCTGATGACGGCGAGTACGATCATCGCGTACGCCCCCCAGAACGCCATGTGGCCGTGCATCGCCGTGACCAGGGTGCCGTGCGTGTACTGGTTCACCTGGGGCAGCGTGTGCGCGAACCCGAGGAAGCCGGCGCCCACGAAGCTCATGACCGCGCACCCGACCGTCCACGAGAGGGCGATCCGGTTCGGGTGCTTGCGTCCCCCGCGCCGGGCCATCGTGACCGCGTAGATCGCCATCGCGAGGAACGCGATCGGCTCGAGCGCGCTGAAGACGCCGCCGATCCACTTCCAGTAACCGGGGGTCCCGATGAAGTAGTAGTGGTGGCCGGTCCCGAGGATTCCAGCGAGGAACGTGAAGCCGACGATCACGTAGAGCCACTTCTCGATCACTTCGCGATCGACGCCGGTGAGCTTGATGAGGAGGAAGCTCAGGATGCTGCCGAGGATGAGCTCCCACACACCCTCGACCCAGAGGTGGACGACCCACCAGCGCAGGTACGAGTCCATCGTCTGGTTCTTCGTCGGGATCATGCCCGGCAGGTAGAGGAGCGCCGCGGTGAGCAAGCCGAAGAACAGGACCCACGCCGTCGTCGTGCGGCGCTTCGACTTGAGCACCGTCATCCCGATGTTGCCGATGAACAGCAGCACGTCGATCACGACGAGGAAGTCGAGCGGACGAGGGATCTCGAGGAACTTGCGCCCCTCCCACCAGTTGAAGTGGAAGCCGATGACGGCCGTGACGCCGACGACGACGAGGGCGATGAGCTGCACGTACGCGAGCTTCGGCCACTCGAGCTCGCGCTCGGTCTCCTCGGGGATGATGTAGTACGCCGCGCCCATGAACCCCGCGAGCAGCCACATCACGAGCAGGTTCGTGTGGGTGGCGCGCGCGGCGTTGAAGGGAACGACGGAGTGCAGCGAGTCGTAGCCGGCGTGGGCGAAGCCCATGATGAAGCCGTAGACGAGCTGCAGCGAGAGCAGAAGCATGCAGGTTGCAAAGAACCAGTAGGCGACGGCTTGGGACTTGTACTTCACGGGGTGGCTCCCTTCTGCTTCGCGAGGTACGCCGCGAGCTCGTCGATCTGAGCGTCCGTCAGACCCAGCTTGGGCATCTTCGTTCCGGGCTTGATCGCCTGCGGGTCGGCCAGCCAACGCCGGAGGAACGGTTCGTCGTACTTGTCACCGACCGTGTCGAGCGCCGGCCCGACCTGCCCACCCTGGCCCCCGATCTGGTGGCACGCGACGCACACGGTGGTGAACGTCTGCGGCTTCGCCAAGCCCACGCCGACGCCCTTCGGCGGCGTGGGCGCGAGGTTCGGGCGCGGCGGGAACCCGTTGAGATCCATGGTCCCGACCCACTGGAGGAAGGCGACCAGGTCGTCGATCTCCTGCGGCGAGAAGCCGTAGTTGCGCATCTTTCGCTGGCCCGGGTACATCGACTCGGGATCGCGAAGCATCGCCTTGATGAACTCGGGTCCACGGCGCTCGTAGACGCGCGTGAGCTCGGGCGCGTAGTACGCGCCTTCGCCGAGGAGCGTGTGGCACCCCATGCAGTTGTTGTGGTCCCAGAGATCCTTGCCGCGCTCCACCGCCGGGGTGATGGCCGCCTCGTTGGTCTGGGCTGGGATCTTCGCGAACGAGTCGACGGTGAGCGCGACGAACGCCACGCTGCACAGGACGGTCCCGCCGAGGAAGAACGCTCGAGCAGCTGATTTTGATAGCACCTCGACCTCCAAGGTCGTTCTTACGAGCGTGCCATCACGTCGCCCATGACCGACGTCATGGGTGGTCACTTTCGCTGACGAAAGACCCTCGAGCGCCGCGCGGTGCGGTGCACCTCCTCGGTCGAAAAGCTCATCCCACGCGCTCCACGATCGCCAGGATCGCGTCCCCGTACTTCTCGAGCAGCTTGCTCCCCACGCCGCTGCACGCATAGAGCGCCGCGTGCGAGCGCGGCCGATTCGTCACGATCGAATCCAGCGTCCGGTTCGTCAGCACGCGAAACGCCGGCACCTTGTCGCTCTTGGCCATCTGCGCTCGCCACACCCGCAGCGCGCCGTGGAGGGGCGTCTCCCCTTCCCCGCCCAACGCGCGCTTCTCCCGCGGCGCACGCACGCGCTTCCGCTCCGTCTCCTCGTAGACCACGAAGGTCTTCTTGACGGCACCGCGGCACACGTCGCACTGGCCGCACGTCCGCTGCGCGTCCGCCGCGTCGCCGAAGTGAGCCACGAGCGTCGCCATGCGGCAGCGCGTCCCTTCCGAGTAGCGGGTCATCGCCTCGAGCTGGGCAAATCGGTGGCGCCGCTGCCGCGCGTACGTCTCGCGAAACGCAGGTGCGCCGAGCACCACGTCGCCGCGCTCGTCGAAGCGAACGCCGCCGTGCACCCAGAGCTGCTCCAGCGCGCGCTCGAATTGTTCTTCTTCGAGCCGCGCCCGATCCGCGAGCTCGTCGTGCGGCAACGGGCGCCCCGCCTTCTCCAAGAGCGCGAACACGCCGTCGAGGACGGGCGGCTCGGGGTAGCTCTTCTCGAGCAGGAACTCGTGCGTCTTCCGATCCGCGTACGAGTACATCAGCACCGCGCGCGCCGGCAGCCCGTCGCGGCCGCCGCGCCCGATCTCCTGGTAGTAGCCCTCGAGGTTGGCCGGCATGCCCGCATGCACCACCGTGCGCACGTTCGCCTTGTCGATGCCCATCCCGAACGCCACCGTCGCCACCACGACGTCGATCCGTCCCTTCAGGAACGCGCTCTGCACCTCTTCACGTCGACCCTTCGACAGGCCCGCGTGGTACGCCGCCGCGTGCACGCGCCCCGACAGTGCCTCGGCGAACGCCTCCGTGTCCTTGCGCGAGTTCGCGTACACGATCGCCGGGAGCCGGCCCGCGTCCGCGAAGAGCGCACGGAGCTCCTCGGCACGGAGGTTCTTCGGGACCGACTGCGCCTCGACGATCAGGTTGTCGCGCCGGAACCCGTGCACGCAGAGCTGAGGCGACCGGAGCCGGAGCTGCGCAACGATGTCGCGCTGCACTTCGGGCGTGGCCGTCGCCGTCAGCGCCGCCACCGGTGCATCGACGCCGCCCGCACTCCGCAGCTGTTCGATTCGGCGCCCGAGCATCCGGTACTCGGGCCGAAAGTCGTGCCCCCAGAAGCTGATGCAGTGCGCTTCGTCGATCGCGAGCAAGGAGAGCGGCCGCTTCGCGAGGAACTCCGGGAACCCCGGCACCGCGAGCCGCTCCGGCGCGATGAACAGGAAATCCAAGTCGCGATCCAGGTATCGCCGGCACACCGCACGCGACTCCTCGCGCGCGCGCCCGGAGTGGATGCGCTCCGCGCGGAGCCCGAGCGACGCGAGCTTCTGCACCTGATCTTCGATCAGCGCGAGCAACGGGCTCACCACCAACGTGACGCCCTCACGCGCGAGCCCGGGGAGCTGATAGACGAGCGACTTCCCCGCCCCCGTCGGCATCACGAGGAGCACGTCCTCTCCGCGCGCCAGCGCGACGCACGCCTCTTCCTGATGCGCGCGAAAGTCGTCGTGCCCGAACCGCTCCCGAAGCAGCGGACGCAATCTCTCTTCGGGCGCGCTCATCTCGGAGGCACCCTAGCAAACCGCGGTCCGCTCGATCGACCGGGGTTCTTCCGCCTGCCAGGCCGGCGCGCCATGGCGCGGGGTGGCGCGCGCCGGTGAAACTTTCCACTCGTGCAATCTGACGCTCCGTGTTGGCGCTCCGTGTTGGCGCGCTGCGACGGTCGATCTCGCTTGCGACGCGCGTGGGCCGAGCGCAACGATGCGCGCGCGACCGAGACGAGCACGACGACGGAACACGCGCGGAGGATCCGATGAGCGAGCAGGAGATCTGGCAGATCAAGCTTCCGACCGGTGACGTGCGCAGCGGCACGCTCGAGCAACTCGACGAAGCGTTCGCACAAGGCGCGATCGACGAGCGCACGCTCGTCCGCCGTGAAGGCACCGACACGTGGATCACGCTCGCCGAAGCCGCGGGCATCGAAGCCGCGCCGCCGACCGAGCCCGCCGGCGCGAGCGCGCCACCCACCATGCCGCCGAGCGCACCGCCGCCCGCGATCACCACCGATCTCGATCTCGACGTCGACGAGAACGCGCTCCGCGCGTCGTCGAAGAAGTCGATCGCGATCATCGCCGGTGCGGCGATCGCGGTCGTCGCGCTCGCGGGCGTGTTCGTCGCGCGCGTCGGTGGCGACGCCGAGAAGTCCGTCGGCGCTGGTGCCGTCGCGCCGCCGCCCGTCGCAGCGGACCTCGCCCATGCGACGCCCGCGACGACGGCAACCACGGACGACACGGCGACCACCGGCCGCACGCTCACCGAAGATCAGAAGAAGGCGCTCCTGCAGGCCGATCAGCAGCGGCAGGACGAGGCGCGCAAGAAGGCGCTCTCGCGGCCGCACCCGGTGCAAGCGCGTCCTTCGAAGGACCCGTTCCACTCGGGCGGGAGCAAGTACGACCCGCTGAACTCTTCGCTCTGAGTGACCGGGCGGCGCCTGCGCCGCCCCGCGCTCAGGCGACCTTCGCCTGCGCCGCGTCCAACTTGGACTTCACGAGCTCGTAGCTCTTGTTGAGCGTCGAGACTTCCTGAAGCTCCTTGTCCTCGATCTTGATTTTGTACTGGCGCTCGATGGCCGCGACGATCTCGACGCCCATCATGGAGTCGATGCCGATCTCCTTGAAGTGCGTGTCGTCGGGAAGCTCGTCCTTCTCCGCGATCTCGAGGATGAGGGCCTTCAGATCTGCCTTGAGGGTCTCGTGCGCCATGCTGCCTTCCTTGCTTCCCCCGCCAAACACTTCAACCGGCGAGCGCTTGCCGCTTCTCGACCAGCTCGAGCAGGTCCTTCACGGTCTGGATGCCCGCGAGCGACTCGTCCGGGATCTGGATCTTGAGCTCGCGCTCCATCGCTCCGACGATCTCGAGCATGTTGAGCGAGTCGATCCCGAGCTCGCTGATCACGGTCCCTTCGGAGATGTTCGGAAACTCCTTCTCCGCGATTTCGGCGGCGGTCTTCTTGAACATCGTCAGGAGCTCGGTGCGGCTGGTCGCCATGTCTCTATCTCTCGCTTCGTTGGGGCAATCCCCTCGCGCTGTATTGCGAGAAGAGTGCCGAAACCCGCGCTTCCGATATCGCGAATTTCCCGCGAACGAAAGCGAAATGCTGCACGAAAGCGCACTGTTCGCCGCGTAAAGTCGAGCGCGCCGCGAAAGGAACTTCGCAGTTCGCCGAGAGGAACGTCCGTCAGCCCGAATCCGTCGCGTCCGGTGCCGAGGACGCCTTCGGCCGCGGCAGCGTCCCTTCGACGAACATCTGCTTCGTCTTCCGCCGCTGGGGCTTGCCGCTCGACGTCCGCGGGAGGGACCCCTGCGGCACGATCTCGACCTTCCACACCGCGAGCCCGATTTTGTCGGTCACGGCCTTCTGGATCGCCTCGACCAGGTGCGCCGCGTCGCTCTGGAACGCCTCCGCGCACACCACGAGGTGCTCCTCGCCCGTGCCGTCCTCGACGTGGTTTCCGTTCGCGTCGACCGTCACGCCGAACGCGACCACGTTCCCGCGCCGCACGCCCTCGAGCTCGCTGACGACCCACTCGATGTCGCTCGGGTAGAAGTTGCGCCCGCGGATGATGATGATGTCCTTCAAGCGGCCGCAGATGAAGATCTCGCCGTTCCGCATGTAGCCGAGGTCGCCCGTGTAGAGCCACGTCCTGCCGTCGGCTTCCTTCTTGAACGCCGCCGCGGTGAGCTCCGGCTCCTGGTAGTAGCCCTGGCAGATGCTCGGACCGCTCGTGATGATCTGACCGACCTGCCCGTCGCCGAGCCGCTTCCCGTTCTCGTCCACGATCGCCACCGCGTGGTCGGGGAACGAGTGCCCACAGCACACCAGCTCCTGCGCCGTGGTGTCTTCGGGGCCGCTCATCGGCTTCAGCTCCGCCTTGCCGTGCGTGAGCGCCTTCGAGTCGACGCTTTCGGTCTTGAACCCCGTCCCGTGGTTCACGAACGTGATCGCGAGCGTGGCCTCGGCCATGCCGTACGACGGGATGTACGCCTTGGGGTTGAACTTCGCCGGCGCGAGCTTCTCCTGGAACTCGCGCAGCGTGCGCGCCTGGATCGGCTCGGCGCCGCAGCCGGCGATCCGGATGCACGAGAGGTCGAGCCCCTGGAGGTCCTTCTCCTTCACGCGCTTCGCGACGAGCTGGTACGCGAAGTTCGGCGCGTACGTGATCGTGCCGCGGTGGCGGTGGATCGCGTCGAGCCACACGCGCGGGGCACGCACGAAGTTCGCGGTCGGCAGGAACACGACCGGGATGTCGGTGAAGAGCGGCCCGATCACGAAGCCGATGAGGCCCATGTCGTGGAAGAGCGGGAGCCAGCTCACGCCCTTGTCGACCTTCGAGTCCTTCCCGAGGCCGTGGATCATGAACGCTTCGGAGTTCGCCGACAGGTTGCCGTGCGTGACGACGACGCCCTTGGGGCGCGACGTGCTGCCGCTCGTGAACTGCAGGAAGCACAGGTCCTCGGGCGAGAGCTTCACGTCCAGCACGCCCGGCGCGGGCGCGGCCAGCGCATCGGTGCCGAGCACCTCGCGCACCGACGACGTCCGCGGGAGCACCGGATCGATGAACTGCCGCATCGACGCGGTGGTGAGGAGGAGCTTCGCCTGCGACGCGTTCACGATGTGCGCGACCGTGTCGTGGTAGGTCTCGACGTTCTTGAACGAGAGCTGCGGGTACATCGGGACCGGCACGCCGCCGGCGTAGATCGCCCCGAGGAAGCTCAGCACGAACTCGTCCGGGTCCGGCACGACGATCGCGACGCGATCGCCCTTCACGACCCCGCGCGCGGCGAAGTGCGCGCCCCGGCGCGCCGCCTCGGCGTCGATCTCGTGGAAGCTGCAGAAGCGCTCCGAGCCGTCGCTCCGCATGAAGACGAAGCCCTTGTCCGTCTGGTGACGGAGCTCCTTCACGGCGTCGACGAGCGTCGGCGCCACGAGGCGCCCAGGACGAGAACCATCGCGAGATTCGCTTTCGGAGGCCATGCGCGCCGGCTTACAGCGTGATCGCCGCGCCCGCAAGAGCCTGCAACCTTCGCGGATCGCGTAGGAAAATACGCGGTCGCGTCACGCCGGACGCGTGCGGATTCGCGCCGGACCGCGTTGCCGACCGGCGACGGCGGGTGTTAGAAGCAGCGCGTGGAATCGCGCGTCTTCATCACCGGGGTGGGAGTCGTCAGCTCCGTCGGCCTCGGCCGCGCGGACTACTTCCGGGCCCTCCAGGAAGGCAAGAGCGGGGTCTCGAAGATCGAGTCCTTCGACCCTTCCTCCGTCGGGCGCGAGTGGGCGGGCGAGATCAAGGGTTTCCGGCCCGAAGACCACCTGACGCTGGCCGAGCAGAAGCGCACCGGGCGCTGCTCCGCGATGACCCTCGCCGCGATGCGGATGGCGCTGAAGGACGCGGGCCTGACCGAGGACGGGCTCCGCGGACCGCGCACGTCCGTCGTGCTCGGCACGACGATGGGCGAGGCCGACGTGATCGCCGACCTCGATCACGGTTGGATCGCCAAGGGCGCCAAGGGCGTCAGCCGCACGCTCCTCCCGAAGTACGGCTCCACCCTCCTGCCGATCCACGTCGCGCGCGCCGTCGGCGCGCAGGGCATGACGCTCACCCTCCCGGGCGCGTGCGCCGCCGGCAACTACGCGATCGGTTTCGGTGCCGACCTCATCCGCGCGGGTCGCGCGGACGTCGTGATCGCCGGCGCCACCGAGATCATCCAGGAGCTCCAGTTCTACGGGTTCGTGCGCCTCTCGGCGATGGCACCCGAGCGATGTCAGCCGTTCGACCTCAACCGCCAGGGCCTCATCCTCGGCGAAGGCGCGGGGCTCCTCATCCTCGAGTCCGAAGCCCACGCGGTTCGCCGCAACGCGACCGCGCTCGCCGAGGTCGGCGGCTACGGGCTCACCTGCGACGCGTACCACATCACCCGTCCTCACCCGGAGGCCGTCGGCAGCGTCGCGGCGATGAAGCTCGCGCTCGCGCACTCGGGCATCGGTCCGTTGGACGTCGACTTCGTCAACGCGCACGGCACCGGCACGAAGGCCAACGACGCCGCCGAAGCCAAGGTGATGAAGGAGGTCTTCGGCGATCGCCGCGTCCCGATCTCCAGCATGAAGAGCACGCTCGGCCACTGCATGGGGGCGGCGAGCGCGCTCGAGGCGGTCGGCTGCGTGATGACGATCGAGACCGGCGTCTACCCGCCGACGATGAACTACGAGACGCCCGATCCGGAGTGCGACCTCGAGATCGTCAAGAACGTCGCGCGCAAGGGGCCGTCCAACATCCTCCTCAACAACTCGCTCGCGTTCGGCGGCTACAACGCCGTCGCGTGCTTCGCGAAGCCGGGCGTGCTCCCCGATCCGTCGACGATCGACCGCCGCGCGGCCTCGCGCGCGGCCGTCCCCGCGGCGCCGGAAGGGGGCGACTCGTGAGCGCGACGCTCGCTTCGCGCGCCATCACCGGCCTCGGGATCTGCAGCGCCGTCGGCATCGGCCGCGACGCGTTCTTCGAGGCCCTGCGCTCCCCCACCCTGCTCAAGGACAAGAAGCCGACCGTCGCCACCTTCGACGGCGCCAAGTACGAGAACGCCGCCCTCGCCGAGGTCCCCGATTTCGATCCGGCGAAGTTCCTCGGCGACAAGGGCCTCCGCACGCTCGACCGCCTCACGAAGCTCCTCGTCGTGGCTTCGCGCCTCGCGCTCCAGGACAGCGGCCTCAAGAAGGATGGCGCGTGGGCGTCGTCGAGCGCCGAGCGCGTCGGCGTCGTCTGCTCGAACGCCTACGGCAGCCTCGAGGCGATCACGGAGCTCAACCGCGTCGCCGTGCTCGAAGACGCGCGCTACATCAACCCGGCGAAGTTCCCGAACACGGTCGCGAACAGCGCGAGCGGGTACGCGAGCATCTGGGAGGATCTCCGCGCGCTGAACGTCGCCATCAGCGACGGCAACTGCGGCGCGCTCGACGCCGTCGCGTGCGCCGACATCTACCTCGCGAGCGGGCGCGCGGACGCGTTGCTCGTCGGCGGCGCCGAAGCCGCGAGCGAGGCGCTCTTTCTCGCGTTCCAGCGCCTCGGCGTGATCGAGGCCGGCACGTGGCTCGGCGAAGGCGCAGCGCTGCTCGTCCTCGAGGACGAGGCGCACGCGGACGCTCGCAAGGCACCGCGCCTCGGCACGATGCTCGGCTTCGCCACCGGATTCGAGGTCTCCGGGCAGTCGCGCCAGATGACCTACGCTTCGACCGAGGCGATGGAGCGCGCCGTGCGCCAAGCGCTCGACGAGTCCGGCACGAGCGCGGACGCGATCGACCTCGTGGTCACCGGCGTCTCGGGGCTCCGCCCGTTCGACGTCGCCGAGGTCGGTGGCGTGGAGCGCGTGCTCGGCCAAGGCAAGACGTTCGTCGCGCCCAAGCAGATCGTCGGCGAGACGCTCGGCGCCGGCGGAGCGATGGGCATGGCCGCTGCGCTCGCCTACCTGCACGGCGTCGCGCCGCAGCCGATCACGAGCGGCACTGCGCCGAAGAAGATCGAGACCGTGCTCGTCACGGCGCTCGGGTACTACGGCAACGCGACGTGCGTCGTCATGCGACGCTGAAGAGGTTGGAGAGACATGGGTTTCGTCGACGACAAAGCGCACGCCGAGCTGGCGCGCATCCGCAAGGCGCGCGAGAAGCAGCTCTACCCGTACTTCCGTGAGTTCGAGACCGGCGGGCTCCACACCACCATCGGCGGTCACGAGATCGTCAACTTCAGCTCGAACGACTACCTCGGCCTCACGAACCACCCGAAGGTGAAGGAGGCGGCGAAGAAGGCCGTCGACAAGTACGCGTGCGGTCTCTCGAGCTCGCGCGTGCAGGCGACCACCGTCGAGCACGTCGCGCTCGAGAAGCGCCTCGCGAAGTGGTTCAAGTTCGAGGACTGCCTCGTCTTCACCACCGGCTACCAGGCGATGGTCGGCGCGATCATGGCGCTCGCCGACAAGGACACGACCCTCGTCCTCGACAGCTACAGCCACGCCTGCATCCTCGACGGCACGTTCCTCGCGGCCGGCACGCCGGGCAAGGCGCCCGAGGTCCGCTTCTTCAACCACAACTCGGCGAAGAGCCTCGAGCGCATCCTGAAGACGCGCGAGCGGAAGAACGCGATCGTCCTGATCGAGGGCGTCTACTCGCTCGACGGCGACAAGGCTCCGCTCAAGGAGATCGTCGAGATCTGCGAGCGCTACGAGGCGTTCATCATCCTCGACGACGCGCACGGCACCGGCACGCTCGGCACGAACGGGCGCGGCCTCCTCGAGGAGACCGGGCTCGAGGGGCGCATCCCGCTCGTCGTCAGCACCTTCTCGAAGACGTTCGGCGGCATCGGCGGGATCCTCCTCGGCACGGCCGAGGTCGTGGAGTTCATCAAGACCACCGCGCGCTCGTTCCTCTTCAGCGCGACCCTGCCCGTCCCGATCGTCGCCGCGGCGAGCACCATCCTCGACATGCTCGAGGCCGACGGTCCCAAGCTCGTCGCCGAGCTCCACGAGAAGGCCGGGTACTTCCGCGGCAAGCTCAAGGAGGCCGGGTTCGATCTCGGCGCGTCGAACACGCACATCATGCCGGTCTACTGCCGCGACGAGCGCAAGACGCTGTTCATGCACGTCGCGCTGCTCGAGAACGGCGTGCTCATGGTCCCGATCCTCTACCCGGGCGTGAAGATCGGCGAGGAGCGCCTCCGCGTGAACATCACGCGCGGCCACTCGCAAGAGGACATGGACAAGGCGCTCGACCTCCTGAAGAGCTACGGCGAGGCCTTCTTCGTCCAATCGGGCGAGGACCTCGGTCCGATGGAGGACGATTGAGCGCGCGCCGGGCCCTCGTCGCGCTCGGCACCGCGAGCGCGCTCGCCGTCGCGGCAGCGTGCGGCGGTGGCAAACCCGCGAACGACCCGGCGACCACGAGCGCCTCCGCCTCCGGCGACGCCACCGCGGATCCGAGCGCCTCGGCGGCGCCGAGCGCGGCGACTGCGGCTCCGAAGGGGATCCCGACCACGTGCGCGGGCGGCGCGACCGACCCGTGCGTTCCTGATCCCGCGTTCGTCTCCCGGCTGTGCAACGGCTCCTTCCCCGACGTCGGGCTCGTGCTGATGCAGAAGAGCATGCCCTTCACCCGCGCGTGGCTGAAGGGCGACGTGGACGGCTGGAACGCCGACGGCGCGAGCGCGCGCGCGAAGCTCTTCTTCGACGAGGAAGTGCTGCTCCTCAAGAAGCGCGACTCCGCCAAGGGCGGCATGCAGGTGAGCGGCTCCGGCAGCTACCAGGTCATGCGCTGGGACGGCTTCTGCTACACGCTCGAGGAAGGCACGCTCTCCTTCCGGGCGCCGCCGAAGCCGAAGGCGAGCAGCATCACGTGGCGCTACCTCGAGAACCCGACGAAGGACGCGCTCCTCAACGACGCCGCGGTGAAGACCGCGAACGACAAGCGCAACAAGGAGTGCAAGGGCGTCACCAGCGGTGACGTGAGCCTCGCCTGCCAGAAGGCGGACGAGGCGCTCTCTGCGGCCGTGACTGCGGCCGTGCGTGGGGGGATCGCGCTGCCTGTGCCGGTGAAGCTCCCTTGAGCGGCGAAGAAGAAAAGACGAATCCGGAGTAGAGAACGGGAACGGGAGCGCGGAACGGCGGGGGCGCCTCGTGCGTTTGTCGGGCAATGCGATTCGTGTTCGGTTGGTCGCTGATCGTGTTGGTTGCTTGTGCGGCGCCTTCGGCGCAGCGTCAGGTCGCTCTTCCTGATGCCGCGGTTGGTGGTGGCGCAGCTGCCGTGCGTCCGGTGGTCGCTCGCGTCACTCGGGCGTACGGCGGTGAGACACTCACTTGTGCTGCGGCGGGGTCACCTTGCGTCTACTTCACCGAGGACGCTTCGCGCACCTACTCCGGCATGAGCGGCGACGACGTCGCGCATCAAGCGCTCTGGCTCCGACGACCGAGCGAGCGTGACGTGTTGCTCACCGAGACGCGCGACGGCGAGCGGTGCGCCGAGCGGCTCGTCGGGATGACGGACCCGAAGTTCTCCCCGGATGGCGCGCGCCTCTTCGTCACCGCGGACTGCGCGGCGACGAGCGTCGGGATCCACGAGATCGAGCTCGCGACCGGACACACCCGCTTCGTGGTCGACGGCACGATCGACGCGATGGAAGCGCGCCCGGGCGGCGTTCACCTGCTCGTGCGCCGCTTCCTGCTCGATCTGGATCACGACGTCGACGACCCCGACTACGAGGGTCGCTGCGAGTACCTCTTCGACGTCGATCCCACGACGGGCGCGTCGCGCCGGGTCGCGGGACCGCTCGGCTGATCAGTGCTGCATCACGGGGCCGCCCGGCTTCACGGGCGCGGTCGCCGTCGGCGTCGGCTTGATGCTCGCGGCTCCGGTCGCGACCGGCTTCGGACCGTTGCCGGCGCCGCCGTTGCCGTTACCGTTGCCATTGCCGCCACCGTTTCCGTTGCCGTTGCCGCCACCGGCAGCCGTGCCGGCCGGGGCGCTCGCGGAGGCGCCGCCGTTGCCGTTGCCCGGGTTCGGCTTCGCGCCGACGCCCACGCCCTGGCCGTTGTTGCCGTTCCCGCCGCCGTTGCCGTTCCCGCCGCCGTTGCCGGGGTTCGCGTTCGGCGCGCTCGCGGAGGCGCCGCCGTTGCCGTTGCCCGGGTTCGGCTTCGCGCCGACGCCCACGCCCTGGCCGTTGTTGCCGTTGCCCCCGCCGTTGCCCGGGTTCGGCTTCGCGCCGACGCCCACGCCCTGACCGTTGTTGCCGCCGCCGTTGCCCGGCGTCGCCGGAGGCGCGCCGCCGACACCGACGCCCGCGCCCGCACCGGCTCCGCCGCCGACCTGCGTCGCCGGAGGAGCGCCCGTGCCACCGCCCACCTGCGTGGCGGGGGGCGCGTCGGAGCCGCCGCCGACCTGCGTCGCCGGAGGGGCATTGGAGCCGCCGCCCACCTGCGTGGCCGCAGGAGCGCCCGAGTTCGACACGAAGCCCGGATCGTTCGGGTCGTGGACGGCGCTCCCGCCGACCGTGCTCTGGCAGGTGCAACCCTGGAACGCGGACAGCGTGAGGGCGAGGGCCGCGAGGCCGGTGAGGAACCCAGGACGCAAACTCGTTCGCATGGCTACGACCTTTCCGAGAGTTGCGACAACGCCTTGGCGACGTCGTCGACGGTGGAGAATTGGCTGAGCGTTTCGGTCGGAATCTGGAGCTCGAACCGGTCTTCGATGTCGGCGACGACTTCCATCACGGCGAGGCTGTCGAGCCCCAGATCGTTCTGGATGTGGTCCCCCGGCTCGACCGGGCGATCGAGCTCCACGTGCTTGGCGATGATCTCGCGGGTCGCCTTCAACGTCTCTTCGTACGACGCCATCGCGCCCTCCGTCATAGCAAAGATGCGGGCTCCCGTCAGGAGCCCTCCGTTCGGGCCAGCAGCGCACGCACTGCGGGCGCATCCAGCGCGTGCTCGAAGAGGCGAATCGCGGCGAATCCGTCGGCGTGGACGAGGCAGGAAGCCACGTTCTCGAGCGTGATGCCCCCGAGCGCCACGAGCTCCGTCCGCGGCGTACCAACGTGCCACGCGCGCCGCGCAATCGCTGCGCGCGCGTCGGCGAGCGCAGCCACCCCACGCGGAGGAGCCTTCCCCTCGCCCGGCGTCGCAAAGATGGGGCTCACGAGCACGACGCCGGCCCCGCCTTCGAGCGCTTGCTCGAGCTCGCGCGCGTCGTGACACGGAGCGCTCACGAGCGCGGTCGGCCACGCTGCTCGAACGTCCGCGACGTCGTTCGAGCTCACGTGGACGCCGTCCGCCCCCACCGCCCGCGCGAGCGCGAGCCGCCGGTTCACGACGAAGCGAACGCCCGCGCGGCGCGTGACCTCGCGGAGCTCGAGCGCGAGCGCGCGCACGTCGTCGTCGTGTGCGGTGCGCGGCGCTCGCAGCTGGACGTCGACGCCGAGGGGAGCGACCTCCCGCGCGACCGATGCCGCCCGCGCGAGATCGCCGGTCACGTACCAGGCGCGGACGGTCACTCGCCGCCGGCCCCGGCGTCGGTCACCCCGAGCTCCGCGCGCGCGCCGGGCGCGAAGCGGCTCGACGGGTACTTCGTCACGAGGACCTCCAGCGTGTGGCGAGCGGCCGCGTCGTCCCCGCGCGCCTTGAAGTCTTCGCTCAAGTGGTAGAGCGCTTCGTCCGCCGTCTCCTCGCGTCGCAGCGACGGATCGGGGTCCTTCGTGCACTGGAGCGGAGCGGTCCCGAGCGCGACGGCGACCAGCGCCGCTCCGACGGCCACGCGCACCATCACTCGATGAGACCCTTCGTCGGGCTCGAGGCGTTCGCGTAGCGCGTCTTCTCCATCCGTCCGGCGAGGAAGGCCTTCCGCCCCGCGTCGACCGCGAGCCGCATCGCCTCGGCCATGAGGACCGGGCTCTTCGCGTGCGCGATCGCCGTGTTCATCAGCACGCCGTGGCACCCGAGCTCCATCGCGACCGCCGCGTCGCTGGCGGTGCCCACGCCCGCGTCGACGATGACGGGTACCTTCGCGCGCTCGAGGATGATCGAGAGGTTGTGCGGGTTCCGGATCCCGAGGCCGCTGCCGATCGGCGCGGCGAGCGGCATCACGGCCGCGCACCCGAGCTCCTCGAGCTTGCGACAGACGATCGGATCGTCGATGCAGTACGGGAGCACGGTGAAGCCCTCCTTCACGAGGATCTTCGCCGCCTCGAGCGTCTGCTCGTTGTCGGGGTAGAGCGTGTCTTTGTCGCCGATCACCTCGAGCTTCACGATCTCGCCGATGCCGAGCTCGCGCGCGAGGCGCAGGGTGCGCACCGCGTCGTCCGCGGTGAAGCAGCCCGCCGTGTTCGGAAGGATGGTCCAGCGCCGCGCACCGCCCGCAGCCGCGCCGCCGATCTGCCCGCGCCGCAGGAGGAGCTCCATCAGCGAGCCCGCCGAGCGATCCTTCAGATCCACGCGCCGAAGCGCGACCGTGACGATCTCGGCGCCCGAAGCATCCACCGCGGCCTCCGTCTCGGCCGCGTCCTTGTACTTGCCGGTGCCGACGATCAGCCGGCTCCCATAGCTCTTCCCCGCGAGGACCAACGCATCCGCCGACTTCGTTGCCGAGCTCATGCCCGGGGGCTTAGCGCACCGGTCTCGGTGGGGGCAAGGGGCGCCGGCTCCTTCCAGCGCCGATGCATCCAGAGCCACTCCGTCGGCCGCCGCCGGACGAAGGCGTCGAGCGCAGCCGTTGCGCGCTCGGTCGCCTGGTCGGCCCAGGCGCTCTTTCGACGCGCAGGCGGTGCGTCGATGGCGGCGATCGAGAGGCGCTGGCGCCCGTCGTCCAGGCGCTCCGCCGTCGTGACGACGAGCGGAACTCCAGCGCGGAGCGCCACGAGCGCGGGCGCCCGGTCGACCCAGGCCGATTGTCCCAAAAAGGTACAGGGGAGCGCGTGCGCCCGGCTCGGGGGAACCTGATCGATCATCATCGCCACCGCGCGCCCGCCCGCGAGCGCGGCCCGCGCGCCCGCGAGCGCGCCGACGCCGCCCTCGACGAGCGAGACGCCGAGCTGCGACCGCGTCCACTGCCACAGCCGATCCGCTGGCCCGAGTGAGAGGCGCTTCGTCACGACCGCGATCGGGCCGAGGACGTGCGCGGTCGCCACCGCGGCCAAGTCCCAGTTCCCCGTGTGCGACGCGGCGAGCACGAACCCGCGCCCGGGCGCGAGGAGCTCGGCGATCGCGCGCCGCGTCGGCGGGGCGATGGCGACCCGCGCTTCGAGCTCGGGCCGGCGCGCGCCGCCGAGCCAGAGCAGCTCCAGGAAGGAGACGCCGAGCGAGCGGTACATCTCCGCCGCGGTCGCGCTGGGGTCGGCGATCCCGGCGCGCGCCATCGCCGCTTCCACGTGCGCGCGCCGCACCCGGAGCACGCCCCCGACGAAGGCACCGAGCGCGCGCCCGAGGACGGGAAGGTCCGCGAACGCGAGCGCGCCCGCCGCGCCAGCGAGCAAGGCGAGCGGGCCTGGCGACCGCGGCGCGACGATCACCCGAAGCCGGGACGACGCGCCGGCTGCGACGCGCCGCCGTCGGTCGCGACGGCGAACACGTCGTCACGGACGAAGACGCTGAGCTCCTTCTTCGAGCTGCGCGTCCAGACGAGCGGGCCGTCGACGCGCACTGCTTCGACGCGCGGGACGCCCAGGGCAGCGCCCGCATGCGCGATCTGGAACGAGAGGAGCACGCCCTCCGGCGCAGCGCGCCAACCATCGCTGCCAGCAGCCTTGAGCTCGAGGGTCTTGAAAATCGCGTCGAGGTGTTCCTGATTCACGGCGTCCTCCAACCCCGTTCGTGACACAATTCCTGGGCGTAGGAAACCCCCCGTTCGGGGGGGCGCGAGCCTGGACGTTCGATGCCGACCCCCGACGAGATCGTCGTCCTCGAGGACGTGAAGAAGCAGTTCGGCGAGGAGCTCGTCCTCAAGGGCATCGACCTCACCTGCAAGAAGGGCGAAACGACCGTCATCATCGGCGGTTCCGGCGCGGGGAAGACCACCCTCCTCCGCCACATCGTCGCGCTGGAGCGTCCGTCGCACGGCAAGATCTTCATCGACGGCGAAGACATCGTGAAGATGAGGGAGCGCGAGCTCAACCGCGTCCGGCAGAAGTTCGGGATGGTCTACCAGTACGCCGCGCTCTTGGACTCGTGCTCGGTGCTCGAGAACGTCGCGTTCCCGCTCGTGGAGCACACGAAGCTCTCGGCGAAGGAGATCGAGGCGAAGGTGGTGGAGAAGCTCCGCCTCCTCGGCCTCGATCCCGGCGTGATCCGGAAGTTCCCGGCCGAGCTCTCGGGCGGCATGCGCAAGCGTGTGGGGCTTGCGCGCGCGCTCATGCTGGAGCCCCCCATCTTGGTCTACGACGAGCCGACGAGCGGGCTCGATCCGCTCACGAGCCGCGTCGTGGACGACATGATCGACGAGATGCGCGAGCGCTTCAACGTGACGAGCATCGTGATCTCGCACGACATCGCGAGCTGCTTTCGCGTCGCGCACCAAGCGATCCTCCTGATCCGCGGCGAGATCGTCGCGCGCGGTACGCCCGAGGAGCTCGCCTACGGCGACAGCGACGTGGCGAAGCACTTCTTCCGTCAATCCGGGGTCGCGTTGGACGTGGTCCCACGCGTGAAGGGATAGATGCGGCACGTGCAGAGCCGGGTGGCGCGCTCCCCGGAGGAAGTGTAGTCAGAGAGTCCGGATGTCACCGTACGCCTACCCGCCCCGGCCGCCGAACGCCGCTTATCCGGGTGGCGTGTACCCGACGTCGACCGACGGCAAGGCGACGATCTCGCTGATCCTCGGGATCATGAGCATCGTCTGCTGCACGGGCATCCTCACCGGCATCCCGGCGATCATCCTCGGCGCGCTGTCGCGGCGGGACATCGCGAAGTCCCAGGGCGCGCTCGGCGGCGAAGGCATGGCCATCGGTGGGATCGTCACGGGCGGCATCGCCGTCGTGGGGTCCATCCTCTACTTCCTGTTCTACGTGGGCATGATCGGCGCGGTCGCAGCGACGGCGCCCGCCACGCCTCCCCCGCCCCCGTACATCCCGCCGCCCACGTACACGCCGTACGCGACGGGGACCACGACCACCGCGCCCACCGCCTCGAGCCTGCCACCGGTCGCGCCCGTGACCGGGACGATCGCGGTGCACGACGCCCACCGCTCCGGCCACAGCTCGCTCCACTCGGCGATCGCGTTGGAGCTCGGCGAGGCCAAGGACGACGGCGCGAAGCTACTCGTCGTCGCCGTCTCCCCCACCTGCCCCGCCTGCGACGAGTTCTTCGGCGAGCTCGGCTCGATCGAGCTTCAAAAAGCTCTGCCCAACGTGAACATCCTCCGGATCGACGTGATCGAGTGGAAGAGCGAGCTCGCCGGGCTCGGGATGGACAACAAGGGCGTGCCCTGGTTCTACCGCTTCGACGACTCGCTCAAGCTGCTCGGTGCGATCAGCGCGGACGAGTGGGGCGACAACACCGCCGACAACATCGCGCCGGTGCTCGGTCCGTTCGTGAAGGGCACCTACAAGCCCAAGGCCCCCCTCGCGTCCCCCGACGCCGGCGTCATCCCGCTCCCGAAGAAGGACGCGGGGCACGAGATCTTCTGATTTCGTTTCAAACGAAGTTGGTCGCCGCCTCGTCCAGGCGAACGAAGCGGTAGCCCTCGTCGCGGAGCTTGCTCACGACGGAGCGCAGGGCGGCGAGTTTCCGCTGCTTCACGACCCGCACGTCGATCTGGTGCGGGCGGAGCGCGGCGAGCCCGTCGAACTCGTCGAGCACGTCGATGCCGTGAATGTGCAGGTTCACGAGCGGCTCGCCGACGCACATGCCGACGAGCCGTGGCGCGCCCTCGGGACCGGCGAGCGTGATCGGCGTGCCGAAGACGGGGAGACGAAAGCGCGGCGTCACTTGGATCGGCAGCTCGACGAGCGGCGACGCGCGCCCTGGCGCCATCCCCGTCCCGCGCCGCCAGTAGGGGCGACCGACGAAGTACGGCCTCGTCGGTGCGCCGAGCACGCTCGGCGTGTCGACGATCGAGCGGCTCTCGCGCCCCTGCACTTTGTAGACGCCGATCGCGGCCGTCTTCGCCGCCCAGTACGCGGGGCACGGAAAGACCGACGAGTCGTACGCGTAACCGTGGTCGAGGAGCACGTCCATCACGGTGTCCGTGATCGTGTAGCCCGGCGCGCGGAAGCCCGTGGGCGTCTTGCCGGTCGCGACCGCGATTGCGTCGGAGCCGCCGAGGATCTGCTTCTCGATCTCCTCGCGCCCGAGCCGCGTGAGATCGTAGCGATGGTCGAGGGTGTGGTTCGCGATCTCGTGGCCACGGAAGACCGCCTCGCGGAGCTTGGCCGCCGCTTGCGGGCGCGCCAGGTCTTTGCCGATCGCGAAGAGCGTGAGCGGGAGCTGCATCTCGTCGGCGAACGCGAGCAGCCGGTCCAGCGCGATGTCGTAGACCGCGGTCCGCCCGGCGCCGACGTCGAGCGTGCCATCGAGGCCATGGATCGCGAGGTAGTTGGGGATCTCGTCGAGGTCGACGCTGATGGCGGCGAGGCGCATGGGCGGAGAGGGTGTTCTTAGCAGCTCACGGCTTCGCGTGTTCGCTCATGAACGTCCACGCGTAGGACGGGAAATTCTTGGTGATCCCGAGCGAGACGTGGGGGCTCCCCTCGATCGAGAGCAGGCGCGTCGCACCGTTCTTGGTGCAGCCCGTCCAGCTCGTGATCTTGGTCTCCGCACCGGCTTGGTCTGCGTCGAAATCGATCGGCGGTGCCGTCGCGTCCGGGGACGAGCCACAGCCGTTGCGCTGCGCCCAGTCGGACGTCGTCTTCATCGCCGATGGAATCGGCGCGGAGCCCACGCTCAATGTCCCACCTTGGTACGGCACGGTCGTGTCGGCGGTGCCGTGGATCTGGAGGACGGCCACCGGCGCGGTCGGGTTGCACTTCGACGCGTCGAGCCACCCCGCGCCCGCGTAGCTGATCACGCCCGCGAAGACGTCGGCAGCTTCGCAGCCGAGGCGGAGCGCCATGAAGCCGCCGTTCGAGACGCCGACGACCCAGATCCGCTTCGGGTCCACCGCGTACCACTGGCGGAGCTCCTTCACGAGATCGAGGAGGTACTTCACGTCGTCCACTCCGGTCTTGCCGAAGTCGCAGCACGCGTCGGTCGCGTTCCAGAACTTCTTGCCGTCGGCGTCGACGGTGCCTTCCGGGAGCGCGAGCAACAGGTTGTCGTCGTCCACGAGGTACTGGAGCCCGAAGAGCACGTTGGTCTGGAGCGCGTCGGAGCCGTAGCCGTGGAGCATGAGCACGAGCGACACGGGCTTGTTCGCGTCGTACTTCTCGGGCGCGCGGACGATCGGGACGGGGCGCGCGCCGCCGAAGGTGTGGTTCTTCGGATCGGGGGGCGCCGGTGCGACGTCGGACGAGCCGCAGCTCGAGCAGCCGAGGGCAATCGTGAACGCGGCGAGGGCGACGGCGCGCATGCCGCTCAGTCTACGATCGCCGCGCGGGGCGGCGGGAAATTTCGTTTCAATGGACGACATCGTTTGAAACGACCTCACTTGGAATCTGTCTCGAAAGGGTGCCTGAAGCGGGGCGCAAGGATTCTTTCGAAAGAATCTCGATCCGAACGGTTCGCTTCAAAAGAGAAAGGCGGCGACCCTTGCGCGCATTTCGCAGGGAATCGCCGCCTTGTCTTCGTTCGAAACGAACTGGATCAGCCGCCGGTCATCTTCGCGACTTCCGCCGCGAGATCGTCCTTCGCCTTCTCGATGCCGTCGCCGACGCCGAAGCGGAGGAACTGCGAGATGACGACCTCGCCA
Organism: Polyangiaceae bacterium; assembly: GCA_044224495.1. GTDB lineage: Bacteria > Myxococcota_A > Polyangia > Polyangiales > Polyangiaceae > JBGAKG01. The sequence continues at coordinate 189,600 of JBGAKG010000023.1, forward strand.
CCGAGCTTCTTGCCGAGCTCCTGGCGGAGCTTGTCGACCGAGTTGCCCGGCGCGGTGACGCTGTCCTGGCCGAGGAGCGTGATCTCCGTGAACCACTTCTCGATCTTGCCGTCGAGGATCTTGGGCCACGCAGCTTCCGGCGCCTTGAGGGTGCCGGCGGCCTTCTCTTCCTGCATCTGCGCCTGGAAGATCTCACGCTGCTTCTCGATCTCGCCCTTGGAGACCTTGTCCTTGGAGACGACGAGCGGGGTCATCGCCGCGATCTGCATCGCGGTGTTGTCCACGAAGTCGACGAACGCCGGGTCCTTCGCGGCGGCCGCGTTCGGGGCGTGCGCCTCGACGAGGACCGCGAGCTTGCCGCCGGCGTGGATGTACGAGTGGACGAGGCCACCCGCTTCCTTGCAGACGAGCATGTCCCAGCGGCGGATGACGGTGTTCTCGCCCGTCTTCGCGACCATGTCCTGACGGACGGCGTCGATCGTCTGATCGGTGCCCGGGTACTTCTGGGTCCCGATCTCCGCGCCCTTGTCGAGCTTGGACGCGACGTCGAGGACCTTGCCGACGAACTCGCGGAACGCGTCGCCGCGCGCCACGAAGTCGGTCTGGCAGTTGACCTCGATGATGGTGCCGCGGTTGCCGGTGACGAGGGTGCGAACTTCGCCCTCGGCCGCAACCTTGCCGGCGCGCGCCGCCGCCTTGACGATGCCCTTCTTGAGGATGACCTCGACGGCCTTCTCCATGTCGCCACCGGCTTCGACGAGAGCGTTCTTGCAGTCGCTCATGCCGGCCTGGGTGCGCTCCCGGAGCTCCTTGATCATCGATGCATTGATCTCAGCCATGACACACTACTCCTGTGTGGTGGATACCGACGCGCGTGCGCATCGGAGAATGACTCAGTTGGACTCGCCGCCGCCGGTGCCTTCCGGCGCCGCGGGAGCAGCCTCGGCGTTCCGGTCGCCGCCGCGAGCGCGGTAGACGTCGGCCTGGGGGGCGCCACCGCGCTCTTCGCGCGGAGCGTGATCCTTGCGGCGCTGCGCGCCTTCGAGCACCGCGTCGGCGACGCGGGCGGTGATGAGCTTGATGCTGCGGATGGCGTCGTCGTTGCCGGGGATGACGTAGTCGATGACGTCCGGATCGCAGTTCGTGTCGGTGATGGCGATGATCGGGATCTGGAGCTTCTTGGCTTCCTGGACCGCGATCGTCTCCATCGACGGGTCGATGATGAAGACGGCCGCCGGGAGGGCGCCCATGTTCTTCAGACCGCCGACGTACTTCTCGAAGCGCTCACGCTCCTTCTCGAGGCGCGAGACTTCCTTCTTCGGGAGCTGGAGGTAGGTGCCGTCGTCCTTCATGCGCTCGAGCTGGCGCATGCGCTCGAGGCCCTGCTTGATCGTGCGGAAGTTCGTGAGCGTGCCACCGAGCCAGCGGTTGACGACGTAGAACGAGCCCGAGCGGCTCGCTTCCTCTTGCACGATCTCCTGCGCCTGGCGCTTGGTACCGATGAAGAGGATGTGCCCGCCACGCGCCACGGTCTCCTGGATGAAGTTGAACGCGCGCTGGAAGAGGCGCGCCGTCTGGTCCAGGTCGATGATGTGGATGCCGTTGCGCGACCCGTAGATGAAGGGGCGCATCTTCGGGTTCCAGCGCTTGGTCTGGTGGCCGAAGTGCACGCCGGCGTCGAGGAGGGTCTTGATCGGGAGCGGGAGATCACCGCCGAGCTTCGGGAGCCCCTGAGCGGTCGTTTCAATGGACTGAGTCATGGTGCGCGGTTCCTTTCGGTTGGGCCTCCACCCTTCTCCGTGAACCAGCAATTTCGTTTGAAACGATTTTGCACCGGGTCCGCGGTTTGCGCAGAAGAGTGTGTGGATTTTGACTGCAAATTCCCCGGTCTCGGGAGAACGGGGAGCGGGAGAATACGTACAGAAAGCCTTTCGTCAAGCGAGGAGATGCCAGCGGGACGAGAGGAGAGAAGAGGAAGAGGGCGGCGTCCTTCCGGTGAACGGGGT